>JBMDZZ010000007.1:0-353196 GCA_048816425.1 Oligoflexus sp. FD111 | reverse complement strand
TGTCACATCGGGATTCTGTGCCGTTTCCGATTGAGATTGCGCAGGTTGTCGAGTAAATATGAACAATAAACAAAAAATCCTGATTGTTGACGATGAATTTGATGTTGCGGAAGTCTTGGCCGTCTTGTTAGAAGACTACTGTGATGTAGATATCTGCGAATCCGGTGAGGAGGCGTTAGAAAAAATCCTCCTTTTCTCTTATGATGCACTAATAACAGATTTGGAAATGCCAGATCTCCCGGGTTTGTCCCTGATCACTCAAGTCAAATCTTTACAGCCGCATTTAAAGTTATTTGTCAGTACCGGACACACCAAAGATCATCCACTCGTTTTAAAAGCGCAAGAAGTGGGTATTTCCGGCATCATTTTCAAGCCTTTTACAGAAACGAAGGAGCTTGTCAAAATTTTATCTGATGAACATCAGCAGATTCCTTTAACGCGACTACAGCTTGACATCAATCCCGATATTTCTTAGCAAAATTCTGCTGAGAAAGTTCTGAATCACGGTAGATATAGCCAAACATATCAGGTTTGTGACAAGGCGCAAGAGAGACGAGCTGCGCCGTTCGCAGACCTGATTTGTTGGGCTATACAAGAAAAAAAGTACCGGAGTGAAGCATGGAGCAAGGATTAATCGTTACACCTTGCCATTCTAAGGGTTGTCATCCAAGCAAATCTTCTTGTCGGCCATAACTTCAAGAGCTGGTAACGATTTGCGTAACGCGACGCATCCAGGGTTTCCATCATACTTCGTTGACTGGACAATACCAATGAACTGCGATGAACCAAAATGCGGTCGACCCGGCTCCCGGCATCCGCATCAGCTGTTAACAAATAAAGCTCGTTATTTGTATCAGCTGTAACACACTCGCCTGCTAGCTCACAAAAACCGAGTGAACTGTCTTTTAACTCCAAGCTGTTTAATAAGTCCTGATAAGCGGGCCAGGAGGCATTACCGGGCAGATAACCAGCGATAATCAATCTCTGGCTGCAGGCAGCGACCTCTTCTAACTGACTACTAGTAAGTGTCAGCAAGACTTCATACCAAGAGTCAATTTGTACCGAATCACTCGGCATTTGGACATTTGCGACTAAAATGGGCTCGCCTTCTAGGTCGAGCAAAGTATAGCTAACAAATCCATTCCGACCTAGGGGAGCTGTGGAGCTTTGATAGGCACGATCAATTCGCAGTGGCAGACTGGCAGCAACACCATGCTGGGAAATTTCCTGAGTATCATCATATTCTCTCGCCTTAAAACCGCTCCAGTCATAGCCTTGTAAGGCTCCTTGCGACAAAATATTGCGATCTGAATCTGAAATGGAACCCCGCTTGGCAAGCATATCTTGAAAGATCAATAGATCTGGCCTTGATCGACGCAACGACTGATCAATCAATTCCAATCTTTCCCGCCGAAAAAGCCAGTCTCCACGCCAAGTGCGTTCCGACTCTTCTGGACTGAGTCGCTGATCAAAAAGATTCGCCGTTAAGATGGCAATGCTGCGATTATCATAGCGCTGATAATTTTTAAAGCCTAGGAGTGCACAGGCTCCCAGGCAACAGCTCGTCAAAAGCAGCGCGAATTTTTTCACTGATTAACAACCTAAATAACGGGAGATCACCAAGCGCTGAATTTCACTTGTGCCCTCGCCGATTCGTAGTAGGGCGGCATCACGATAGTGCCTTTCGATATCGTACTCTTTCATTAAACCATATCCACCAAAGGTTTGCTGGCCTTCTCTGGCGCAATATTCGGCAACTTCAGAGCAGTACAATTTCGCCATCGCCGCTTGCTTTTGAAAGGCCTTGCCTTCTTGCTTGAGCCAGGCAGCCTTATAAAGCAAGCCTTCCGCTGCTTCAATTCTGGTCGCCATTTCTGCCAGTTTAAAGGCGACGGCCTGATGTTTTGCGATCGGCTTGCCAAAAGTTTGCCGTTCTTTGGCATAGTTCAAAGTCAATTCCAACGCACCTTTTGCCAGGCCTAATCCCATGGCAGCAATGGAAAGACGACCGTTATCCAAGGTTTCCATCATGATTTTGAAACCTTCACCACGCTTGCCTAGCATAGCTGATTCCGGCACACGAACATCATCAAAATACAGCTCTCCAGTATTCGACGAACGCCACATCATTTTACCATGCATAGCCCGACGAGTCAGACCTTTCGCATCTGCTGGCATAATAAAGCAGCTCAGCTCAGTTTGCCCATCAGCGCGTTTGCCAGTTACCGCTTGCACAGTGATACCCTTGGTCAACTCACAGGCGCTGTTTGTAATCCAGATTTTCGCACCATTGATTACCCATTCTTTCGTTTTTTCGTCAAATACGGCTCTTGTTTTGCTTGCTTTTGCATCGCTACCTGCTTCAGGCTCGGTTAAACCAAAAGCCCAGAGTCCTTGACCGGTAGCTAAATCTGGCAAGTATTGTTTCTTTTGCTCTTCCGAGCCGTAATAGAAGAGCGGCCCTGCTCCCAGACTGTTATGTGCAGCAATGGTAGCAGCTTGTGAGCCATCAACGCGAGCCAGCTCCTCAACAGCTACAACATAGCTGATATAGTCCATTCCCTGGCCACCATATTTCGGGTCAACAATGGTACCAAATAAGCCCAGCTCCCCCATTTTTTTAGTCAGATCATAGGAAAATTCTTCTCTCTCATCCAAGTCTTTGGCGACTGGAGCGATTTCTTTTTGCGAAAAATCACGTATGGTTTGGCGAAGAAGAGTCAACTCTTCTGATTCTTGAAATTGATAGCTCATTGTATCCCCTCTGCTATGTTTCATTGAGATTATCATCACGAGTTCGCCCTTCGCGCCCCGTATCCCCCAAAAGCAAACCCACATAAGAGCGATAGCGTCGCTCGCTGATCAAGCCGTCGGCCAGGGCTTGCAATACCGCACAACCGGGCTCATCGATATGCCGGCACTCACGGAACTTGCACTTTCCCATAAAAGGACGCAGCTCACGAAAACCATGCGTTAAGTCGATCGCGCTGCGATCTCCAAGGAGAAAACTACGAATGCCCGGAGTATCGATGACGGAACCACCAGTACCCAGCTTGATAAAACTGGCGTAAGTGGTGGTATGTCTTCCCTTGTAAAAAATTTCTGAATTGGGCTCAACTTCCTGGATAATTTCTGGTCGAAAGCGATTGACCAGTGAAGATTTCCCCACACCTGAGTGCCCACTTAAAATGGTCACTTTCCCCTCTAAAAGCTTCTTTATCTCTTTTAAATCAGGATCATTTTTTTTCATGAATTCTGCGGCAATGCTAAAGACCGGATAACCTAAGTTGCGGTAAGTTTCGATTTCCTGCTGGCAACGCTCCTGGAACTCGACTGATTCTGCCGCTAACAAATCTGACTTATTTAAGATAATGACAGCTGGGATTTCCTGCTCTTCGGCCAAGACAAGATAACGATCAATCAAGCCCCATTTTACTAGCGGACTCTGGTAACTGGCGACGATCAGCAATTGATCGACATTGCTGGCCAAGACATGTTCCCTGTCATCTCGCAAGGGATCTTTGCGCGAAATTTTTGAAGTTCTTGGTGCCATATTGTTTATCACACAACATGGGATATCTGTTTCAATATCGGCTTCTTTTTCATCTGTAGGGCGACACAAAACGACATCACCAACACAGATGGTGTTTCTTTCCAGCCTTTTGCTTTGTAAATACTTTCGCGCCACAGTTGCCAGCCACACATCCCGGCTATCAAGTTCGCCGGCAACTGGCTCGGGAGCAATAAATGCATAGCGCTTTTGCACCTCGACGACGCGAGCGCGAAACCATCCTTCCTGACTTAAATCCCAGCTCGATTCTGGTAATTCGAATTTCGCATCATCACTTTTCGATTTTTTCCTTTTATCTCGCCCACGACGAATTTTGTCATATTTTGCGAGTTCGTCAGTATCCTGGATACCGCGAAATTTCCATTTTGCCATTTTTGATAAGCTCTTTATGATTTGCTTGCAAAAATCCGATCGATACTGAATCTAGCATCGTAGCTTAAGAGTTTACGCGAAGATTTTGCAAGCGTTGCTACACGATCGTCGATCAACAAACGACCATCTTCTTGTTGTTTGAGCAAACCTCGGCGTTTCATGAGCTGAATTTGTTTTTGTATGAAGGACTTTTCCACAAATTCGGGATTATTAATGCCATTGAGTATTGCTAGTCTTTGCGTCATTTTTTGACACTGATGTTCAAATTCCTCTTCTTCCACATATCCGACTTCATGATGTTTCGCGAGAAGTGCAGCAGTCAAAGTATAACGCTCAAATGTTAAACCCATAGCATTACCTAATAGGCTCAGGTTTTCAAACTGATCGAAACTAGAGGATGGACGCTTGTATTGATCCACGCCTTCCCGCACCATCAAGCCCAGTTCAACCATAACTGCTGCATAGGATTTCACGACATTAACAATGTCATCTTCCTGCCAACTAAGACAAAAGTCTTCCTTTAGAATTGGATAAATTTCATGAACACCCTGGCAAAGTTCCGTTTCCGAAACAATATCCTGGTGCTTAAAAAAGCGCGCAATCAGAGACGGAATGGCGATCAGATGAATGATATTGTTCCGATAATATGAAATTAGGATACCCTGCAATTCATTGACATGAACCACATCCCCACCGGCGAACTCAAAGTTTGAATAGGCTGCCATCTTATCTGTGAGTTGTAAGACCTCTTCACTTGAATGAAGGGCAAGCTTTACATTCAAGTGATAAGGTGATCGTTTATGCATTTCGATAAGTAAGTCAATAAAACTTGCCAGCTCGTCCTTCGGTAAAGCTTTTTGCCAGGAAGAAAGTAGTCCCACACCAACCAGTGCCACTGGGCTTAGAACAGCCGTTTGATTCATGCGTGTGGCGAGCATTTTCGACAGGTCCTGCACACAATGAGCCAACCAGTCTGGCTTCTGATTATTTTGAATATCATTTTGCCACTTGGGATAGTGCTCATTTAAAAACTTGTTGAGAAGAATCGGCTCCCCATAAGACACATAGGCTTTTCCATAATATGCTCGCAGTAATTTACGCGCCTGGAAGAGCTGAAAAATCGATTCTTTCTTCTTACTCGAACCGCTTAATTCCGTAAGATAGCTACCAACTTCCATAACTTTATCATAACCGATATAAACCGGAACCAATGCGATCGGTTTTTCGGAGTTGCGCACAAAGCTTTGCACCATCATCGACAGCATACCTGTCTTTAACGACAATAAACGCCCGGTGCGGCTACGCCCACCTTCCGGAAAGAAGGTGATGGGATAACCTTCCGTCAATAGAAAATGGATATACTCATTGACAACTGCCGAATAAAGCCGGTTTCCTCGAAAAGATCGCCTGATAAAAAAGGCACCCGCACGGCGCAGAAACCACCCTATGGGCCAAAAGTTCAAGTTAATGCCGGCGGCGATATGAGGAACCGGCAATCCACTTTGATAGACGGTATAGCTTGTCAGGAGATAGTCGAGGTGGCTCCGATGTGTCGGCACATAGACAATTTCATAATTCTGCCTGGCATAACGGGTCACATTTTCGACGTTGATGATTTCAACACCATCAAAGATCTTATTCCACAAGCGGCCAAGCACGATTTCGAAAAAACGCACCATGGAATAAGTCTGATCCGCGGCCAATTCACGCGCATAGCGTCGCGCCCTCGTTTCCAAGTTGCGCACCGACGTTTTTTTACTTGCCAGCTCACGATCAATTTCCGGGCGCACGCCACGACCAAGAGCCACGCGATTGATGACCTGCTCCCGATCATACAATCGCTGTCCCAATACGGTGTTACGCAAATGCCGGAAATGAAGCTTAAAAACCCGCTGCAACTTAATTGTTTGCCGATCAATATCAAGCGTTCTATCGCCAAGATTTTCCACCACCACAGGCTTTGAAAAGTAAACGGTGTTATTACGCCCTTGAAAAAGAACAATCAAAAACTTTTGAAAGCGGCCGGCACCTTCATCGTGGTTAAAAAGCAACTTTCCAATCGAGCTTTCTTCCCGCCCCGGATTCTTTCCCCAAAAGGGTGAGACCGGAACGACCTGCAAACGCTCGACATTTCTCTTTTGTGCATCTTGCAAGGCTTGTTTCAACGCAAGATGCGGTGTTTGATGGCTATGTACTTCTCGCCGCGACCCCTTTAAAAATAGGCAGGCTGCCGAGCCTCGTTTTCTAAAGTCGGGGTAATATTCCGGCACAGGAAGGTTATTGCGACGGCAATTATAAACCAGGACTAAACGATCGATGTAAGATTTTCGCGGCAGGATGTAGATGATGGGATCATCGGTCAGTTCCAATTTCTGCCTAGGATTCTCAGGAGTCGGGCGAGTCACAATCCATAGCATAATTGGCTTTAATAGCATCACCCAAAGTGCCGTCAGTTGTTGTTTCACGAAACTCATAATCTTCATCCTAATTCCACATTGTCAATCAATCTTACTGCCCCAAGATATGCTGCCACTGCGAATACTGCCGGCTTGTCAATTTCTTCATTAGCAAACATTTGCAAATTTTCGGCATCGCGAATTTCTGCATACTGAATACGGAACACTCCAGGATCGATTTGCTCACGAAAACTAGCGATCAGAGTGCTCACGCTTCTCACGCCCTGGGCAAATTTTTCCCGGGCATTATTTAAACCTGCATAGAGCTGTGGTGCTTGATTTCGCTCCTGCTCACTTAGCTTCAAATTACGACTGCTCATGGCGAGGCCATCTGCTTCCCGCACCGTTTCTCCACCGACAATTTTTACAGGAATGTTTAAATCCCGCACCATGTTGCGGATCATCAGGTACTGCTGAAAATCTTTCTTACCAAAAATGGCGACATCAGCTTGAACCATATTCAAAAGTTTACATACCACGGTCAGCACACCTTGGAAATGTCCTGGCCTATATGCGCCACATAGAACGGGAGCGAGCTGTTCGTTATTCACATAGGTTTGGAAACCTTCTGGATACATATTCGCCGCGTTTGGAACAAACACTGCATCGACGCCAAGCGTTTCTAATTTGCTAATATCTTCTTTCAGCATGCGAGGATAAGTCGCAAAATCTTCGTTCGGTGCAAATTGAGTTGGATTCACAAAAATGCTGACCAAAACCCTGTCAGAAAGGCTCTTCGCTTCCCGAATGAGGCTCAGATGGCCTTCGTGCAGTGCCCCCATCGTTGGAACAAATGCCAAAGTTTGTCCTTGCAAGCTCTTGCGAAATTGGTGCAACTGATTTGCCGTAATAAGCGTTGGAATCGCCAACTTCCCCCCCCCCAATTTCTCAGTCAAACCGTTCTAGTAGTAATACACTCAAAATCAGGGCCAAGCAATCGATGTAAATAATTATTTTAATTAGGGAAAATAGGGGAGGCGCGGCAAAGCCGCTAAATTGAACTGGCAAAAAGACAAAGAGACCAAAAACACTGTAAAAATAGGCCGGGAGATTCACAACCACCCTCATGGCGATCGGGCTCATCCTGAGCCAGCACACAGACCTCATCAATGAGGCCTCATTCAACTCCTGCGGATCCCATCAGATCCGATCCTACTTTCATGTGAAGATGGTATCTTCATAGAGTATTTCGGATCTGCTGGGAATTACTTTAGAGCACCAGATAAAAGCTTGTTTAGGACAATATTTATTGGCGCGAAACTTCTTCAGATTTGCCATTACGGAAAGTTATGCGTCGAACCGGTCCGCCTTGTCCTGACTGGGCAAGAGGCTTTCCGTTAAATGTAATGTCTACCGATTCAGGATTACCAAGGACCACTTGCAAAACATCTTGAAATCGATACTGATAGGACTCGGGTTCCAAGGTCTCATTACTCCAGCCTTGGCCATCCCGCTCAATCATAACTTGCACCCGTTTTTTCACCTGCAGTTCAATCCAATTGCCTTCAGCTGCCAAAGCTTTTTTTTCCATTTCCTTGGCTATTGCCTGATCTTCCGTATCATCATTGACGGCTACCGCATGGACTTCTTGCTCATGATGGTCAACGGCTTCCACCGAAGGGGTCGTACTTGCTGGCATGCTCGATTCAATCGAACTAGTTTTCACATCTTGCCAGAGTTTTCCCGATTGTGTCATCAGATGGTCAAACCCATCGTTACGCCAGGCAAACCAGCCGACTAACATGGAAACGACCAAAACTGCGATTCCCGCTAAATATATTGGATAGGGAGCAGACTTCAAACGCTGGATCGGTTTGCTAAAAAGCAAGCGCCTTGTCAAGCCGATGCTTGGAAATAAGCGACTTTCCTGCCGTACTTTAGGTTGTAAGGAATCAGCCTGATAATTGGCTTTTAATCGCTGATCACCACGCAGAGCGATTTCAAATGCCTGCAACATTGGTTTTGGATCTTCGTTATAAACCTTACACAAATTGCGGATAAATCCACGACTAAAGGCTTCGGCTGGCAGCTTTTGCAATTGCCCACTTTCCAATGCCTCGATGAAAGGGTAGGAAATCCGGGTAGCCGTAGCCACACGCTCAATGGAATAGCCCGAATTCTCCCGGCTCATTCGCATCATTTCGCCGAGTTCGATTCTTCTATCGACTGTAGTCTCGCACGAAGATTGACCCTTCCGATCTTTTTGCTTTCCTGAGGCTTCTGTCATTCGTCACGATCCTTTTTTTAAGATGCTCGTCAACTTGCTCTTCCCTTCCATAAGTCACCTAAGCGTATTAAACTAGAGATATATATAAATTTAAAAATTCTATCTTTGTTCGACGCGTTGAGACCTAAGAGAGGCACAGTCATGAATACTTGGATCAAGTCTATCGGTTTATTCTATGTCAATATATTTTTTATTATATCCATGTCAGCTTGTCAAACTCTGCGAAATTCTGAAGATCAGTCCAACAAAGAAGCGGATATTCTCAATGACCAAAAAACACTGGTCGTCAGTTTTTTAAACAAGGGCCTTCCACAAATGGCTCACAAGGAGCTCCGGCCTTTGCTGCATCAATACCCGCAGGATGCTGACTTTAAAAACTTGATGGGTTTAACGTTATTGGCCCTGGAAAACCCAAAACATGCCGTTCCTTTTTTTCAACAGTCTCTAAAAATCCAAGCTCGCGCTTCCGTTGCCTTGAATTTAAGCTCAGCCTATATTGAAGCAAAGGAATATGATCGCGCCATCCGACTGTTGCAAAATATGAGCAAAAGTCCAAGCATGAAAGAGTATCGCTACCCGGAACGCATCGCCCATAACATAGCCCTAGCTGCGGAACGCAAGAATGATTGGCGTACGGCAGAAAAGTACTATGTAAAAGCGCTCGCTGACAATCCACAGTACTACCTCTCTTTGATGCGCCTTGGCCAACTCTATGAAAAGACAGAGCGACCAAAAATGGCGATTCAAAGATTTTTAACAGCCAGAGCCGCATGCAATCTTTGCTTCGACCCGGTGAACGGGTTGGTCATGAATTATCTAGCAATGAAGGCACCAAGCCGAGCTGTCGATACCATTCGCGTATTCCTGCAACAGAAAGCACTGTCTGAGACGGATCGAGAACGCGCCATCAAACTACTAAGTATGACAGAAGGCATCGCTGCAAATCTACCAAGTTCTAACAATGCCCGTACGCGGCGTAAAAATACAGAAAAAGTTCCGGTAGCCGGTTCTGACATCTCGCAACGACAAAGGAATAAGACTTCCCAAAAAAAACTATAACCGTTATATTATATAAGCTTCAAACACTTGATTTGGCAAAAGAATGTTGCAAAAATTCACGATTGCTCTGTTATCTTCAGTAAGCTGCTGGACTAGCCTGGCGATAGCACAGGAAAACACCAATAGCGAATCATCAGCCGAACGCTATCGCGCTCTTGAAACTTTAGCTCGTGGTCTTTTTTATCTGGAAAACCTTTACGTCGATCCAGATAAAGTCAAAAGAGATGACATGGCCTTTCACGCTTTGAAAGGCATCGTCTCCGAACTTGATCCGCACACCATGATTATGCCGAGCAAAGCGTTTCAGCAATTAACCATCGACACCCAGGGCAAGTTTGGTGGCGTCGGCATTATCGTCTCCAATGAGCGCGGACGCTTGATTGTGGTATCGCCGATAGAAGATACTCCAGCCCACCGTGCCGGCATTAAATCAGGTGATGAAATCGTTGCGATTGATGACATTGCCATCAAAGACATCAAAAGCGGAGCTGCCACCGATCGCATGCGTGGCTTGCCCGATACCAAGCTCAAACTCAGCATCAAGCGGGAAGGTGAAGAGAAAATTCTCCACTTCACGCTTATGCGGGAAATCATCAAAGTTAAGTCAGTTAAAAAACACGACTTTGGTCAAGGCATCCTTTATACCCGAATCAGCAGCTTTCAGGACAACACTGCCGACGAACTAAAAGAGGCGATCGACAAAAACCTTGCAAACATCAAAGGTCTTATTCTTGATTTACGTGATAATCCCGGCGGCTTACTCGACCAAGCCGTCCGCATCTCCGATATGTTTATCGAAAGCGGCTTGATCGTCTCCACAGTTGGCCGTGGCAAAGAGGATGTGGAACGGGAATTTGCTACAAAGCGTGGAACATATAGCAATTTTCCGATCATCGTCATGATTAACGGCGGCAGCGCCAGTGCTTCGGAAATTGTTGCCGGCGCCATCCAAGACCATGAACGCGGCCTTATCATTGGCACGACTTCCTTTGGTAAAGGCTCAGTGCAAACTCTTGTTTCTCTACCAGATCGTTCCGGCTTAAAAATCACCGTTGCCCGTTACTACACACCCAAGGATCGCTCGATTCAAGCCAAAGGGATTGAGCCGGATGTGACCGTGTCTGCAGTCTACGATACTCCCAAGAACGCTAAAGATCGCAAAGAAGCTGACTTGCAAGGCCACATCGATAGCGATGATTTAAGTGATCTAGCAAAAAACAGTGGTATTCAAACTGAAGTCCATAAATGGGTTGAAACATATCAACGCGACCGACAACTGGTTACCGCCTATTCCTATCTGCGAGGGTGGGGACGGTTTAAGCAAGATCGCAAACCGAAATTTGAGCCGCGCTAAGCGGGCAAACGCCCGCTCTCCGCATCTTCAGAGTCTGTCTTATCTTTAAGTTGAATACGTGTCGTAAGAGCGAAAGACAACGACCAGCCGATCCTCGAAACTGGTTGCGAGGATACGTCGATGTCGGGATGCACAAAACCTCTGATAATTGCGAAACGCTTTCTCGTCATCAAAGCATTTGATGATCTGCTTGCAATCAGAGCAAACCATCATTGGATTATTCGCAGCATGCTGCTTGATGGTTTTTTTACAGCAATCCAGTAGTTCAATTCTATCGTCAACTTTTGGAACGGTCTCTTCTTCTGGAAAGCCGATTCCGCCAGGCAAGTTTGATTTCAAAGAACTCACTTCATTGGACTCAAAAACGTCCATTCTGGGCTCCTAGTCAAAATCTGGTCCCCACAACTATCGACACGATCATACGGACTTCGATTGGTCTTTGCAAGCGCGTGTTAAATTTGCGGATCAATCGAGCGACCAAGCAGACGGGCAAAGTTTTCCAGCCATTGCTGGCCCAGCAAAGCCAGATCTGGAGCATTACCGGTCAATTGTTGCAGGGAGATGACGCCGCGCTGCTGAATACCGCACGGGATCATCATGTTAAATAATTCAAGCTTGTTACTGACATTGATAGCAATTCCGTGGAGCGACACCCGCTCTTTGATTCGCACGCCAATGGCGCAAATTTTATTCTGCCCAACCCACACTCCGGGATTCTCCGCATCAACGCGGGCGTCCACACCCCAAGCGGCCAGCGTGCCTATGGTCGCCTGCAGTAGAAGGTCAACATAGGCGCGCGCACCTAAACCTAATCGCGTTAAGTGTAATACCGGATAAATCACGAGCTGACCCGGCATATGAGCCGTCACTTCTCCACCTCTATCTGAGCGCACACAGCAAACACCTAAGCGCTCCAATTCCTCAGGCTGAACCAGAAGATTTTCCGCTTTGCCATGTTTACCAAATGTTACCGTCGGTGGATGCTCCAAGAGGTTAATGAAGCCAAGCCTTTGGCCAGACAAAACCTCCTGATGACAAGCCAACTGCTTTTCATAGGCCAACTGGTAGTCAAGCCTGCCCCAGTTCTGGCTTACGATGTTTGTACTAAGGTCTGACATAGAAATTCCAGGGCTTCTATCCGATGAAATGCTTCTTCCGGCTCCTTCCCCCAGGCATAGACACCATGGTCTCTTAAAACTAAGACCTTGCTTGTCAGATCCAGGCTGCCGGCAAGTTTCTTCGCAAGTCCTGACATATCTTGCGTATTAGGAATGACTGTTACGTCAACTTTGGCCTCATGTGTTTTAAGACCTAAAGCTTTTTGCATTTCCTGGCCAGATATTTCTAGTTTTTTTTGCCGCGAGGCGCGAATCACAGCAGGGCTGTGCACATGCATCACTGCCCGTGCCGTAGGATCGGCTCGATATATGGCCAGATGCAGTGGCGTTTCATCTGAGGCCTTTGCCGACTGTGGATTGATAGGCTGTTCCGTCGTGATATCAATAGGTATAAACTGCGCTGCCTGCAACTTGCCTTTCATCAAACCACTGGGACTTTGCCAAACACACAAATCATCTTGACGCACAGAAAAATTGCCACCCGTACCGGGGTTCCATCCCCGCTCAAACGTCATACGCGCCAAGTCTACTATTATTTTCAGTCTGGCAGCGGTGAGAGGTGAAGGTACAGGAAACGGTGCGTTAGACTGCATCCTAGGCTTCAATCGCTTGCGCAAATTCAAAGACTTCACCCTCCAAAAATACTGGGATCACCGACTCCCAGTCGCACGACTTCAGGATAACCTTCACTAAAATCGATCACGGTCGATTCCAGGCAGGGCAGTTCTTCACCTAAATCCAATAATAAGTCAATGGCATGACCGTAAACCTCTTGAATCTGATAACCCATACGCAAGGGTTCATCATTGGGCATAGGCGGAATCGAAGTCGTTGCCAGCGGTTTCCCCAGCTTTTCCACAAGGCGGAGGATCATCGGATTTTCCGGTATACGAATGCCCACAACCTGACGCTTATCTTTAATTTGCCTCGGCAAACTGCGATTTCTTTTCAAGATGACAGTATAGGGCCCGGGCCAGGCTTTTTTCAAATACCGATACAATTGATGATCAATGGTTCCCACCTGGGAAGCCATCGCCATATCATGACAGATTAAACTGAAAGGCCGTTCTTTAGGATGCGTAGGCTTCAACAAGCGAATCTTATCCAAAGCCTTTGGCTGACTGGCGTCACAACCAAAGGCCCAGTTTTGATCCACAGGATAGGCAATGATTCCCCCACGCTCCAATATCTGACAGGCCTTGTCCAAGTCCCGTTCCGATGGGGGATCGGCATATGTATAGAGATGCTCACCCATCAGAATGTTCCTTTTCTATGCTTTATCATGCTTGCGCACTTCATCGATCACCCAATGGATCGCTTCCGGATTGATATGTGGCATCAATCCATGTCCAACATTAAAAATATGTCCACGCGCGGCTTTTGCGCCTTCCAAAACGCGCCTTGTTTCGGCTCGTACCAGGTCTTCGCTGGCAATCAGCACCTGTGGGTCAAGGTTACCTTGCACACTGACATCCAATCCCACCTGATCGAGGATTTTAATCGCCCGCTCCATCCTAGTTCGCCAGTCAACGGCGATCACATCACCGGGAAACCCTTCCAGCTCGAAGAAAAGATCCGTACCTTGTCCCGGATAATAAATCACCGGTACATCACAACGATCTTTCACCTGCTGAATCAAGTTTTGCACGACGGGGAAAACAAATTGTCGATAATCAGCCGCTGGCAGCTGGCCAGCCCAGGTATCAAACAACATCAAACAGTCGGCACCGGCTTTGACTTGCATCAGCAGGTATTCCACCGTGACTTCGGAAATGAGCTTGAGCAAGCCTTCGAAACTCGCCGTATCCAAATAACGTAATTTCTTCACTTCTGTGAATGTTTTTGAACCTGAGCCTTCAATCATGTAGCTTGCGACGGTAAACGGTGCACCGGCAAAGCCGATCATCGTTTGATGCGGCTGAAGTTGCGCTTTGACCAACTCGATCGCCTCGCCCACATAACCCAGTTCTTTTTCCACATCGGGAATGCGCAGGGACTTGAGATCAGCGGCACTGCGCACCGGCTGTTTTAACACCGGACCGTGGCCTTTATCAAAAGTCAAAGTTTGCCCCATTGGCATACAAGGCACGAGGATGTCAGAAAAAATAATCGAGGCATCCAGGTCGTATCGCCTCAATGGCTGCAATGTCACTTCGGCAGCCAATTTGGGGTTTTGACATAAATCCGTAAATTCGATGTCTTTACGGACAGCCATATACTCGGGTAGATAGCGACCGGCTTGGCGTAAAAACCAAATAGGCCGTCGTTGACTTTTTCGACCTAAAGCGACCTCGACCAGGGGTTTTTGCATATTATTGGGCTCCTTTAAAACCAGCGCACATCACCACATGCGCACCTTACACAATCTCTTGTCGGTTACCTAGACAAAAAAAAGCTTACCATGAGAGAATGGAAGAGACGAATAGCTTTCCCAAATCGAACCACTGCTCAGCCTTTTCCGGTTAGAGCGCAAACCAAGATCGTTTGTCTAAAGATGAAATCAACTCATCCCAGTCATGAGCCAGCTCTGATCCAGGCGATCGAGCAGATCTGGCAAAGAGTCATTGCTTTGGAACTTAGTTTCAAATCCTTTGATCTTGCTGATGGCTTGAACAAAAAGCAGCTTGGCCAAATAACGAACTTGCTCGCGTCTACTAAAGATCGACTAGCGAGGATGAAAGCTGTGCTGGAAGCGGAAGCTGATCTCGAGCCGATCCTAAAAAAACTTGAGTTTCCGCCATACCAACACGCAAACTCTCAAGAAACCGCTGTCTTAATAAAAATGATTGAAGAGCGCCGCCGCAGCTGTACCGACATCGTTCGTTTTTTAGCATCGTTTCATCACTGGTTGGTTGATGCCGCTCGCGGCAAAGCTCAGATCAGAGTATTCTGGCGGCTGCAAAAACTGAAAAAATATTTCGATATGATTCGTCAAAGCCGCTTTGATCTAGACATGGATCAGGACTCCCTGCAAAATAATATCCGTCAATGTCTGAAAGCTGCAAACGTTGCACCAAAAGAAGGCGACATGTCGCCAGACGAAGCCCTCCAGCACTTTCATGCCAGCTTGCATGCCTTGCTGCACAGCACTCAGCGGCTCGAAGATACGATGCATAACGAGCAACGACAAGTTCTTTATATGAAAAACTGGCTTGTCGAAGCCCGTAGTCAAGCCCGTGGCCGATTCCCTGACGAGCCGCCAAAACTGCAAGATCTAAGGGTTCTCAACAATCAGTGGGATCATTATGGTTTTAACCACTACCACGACACCAGAAAACGTCTGACAATCGCCCGAGACTATGTCGAGCACTTTCTCAAACAACTACGTTATATCGATGATGACAAGCTCTGGCCGACTCATGATCTTGGATCATAGAGGAAAAGGAAGCGCCTGATGGATTTAAGCCAATGGCAAAAGGAACTCGAAGCTGTTCTTAACGACGTGCAAAAAATCGAAGCCAGGTTCCAAAGCAGTGCAGAAAAAGAAAAACGTCAAGTCTGTGTGCATGTCAATCGCCTTTTGCAAGAGGAACAACGGCTTGACTATACTGTGCAACACTTTCGTAGCTATCGCCAATCTGAAAGCCACATTTCATCCCGCCATAAACATCTGATCCACTGGCTGCATGAAATTGCTGAGAACAGTTTGGAGCTTTACCATCGCACCAGCCATTTTCTTAGCCAATGCAGCTGGCTACAGGCTTGCTACAGTTTGCTGACAAAAGATGTCAGCTCCAATCACAGCGCCTTAAGCCAAAGTCAAGTTTTAGATATGAAAAAGCAATATGAAAACCTGGGCAAAACAAGGCAGGTTTTAGCCAAACGCCTGCAGGAAATTCAAGGGCAAAAGGCACGGCTGAATGCCGAATATCAAGCCTACAATATCGAAAAAGCCAACATTGAGGCAGCCCATTGCCTGCAACAGGAATGGGGTGTGACACCAGCCAATGCGCAACGCCACCCTGTGTTGCGTGAGCTACAGCAGCTGTTCCATCACATCAAACTTTACAGCCAGCAAAACCCCGCAGCCGCCCATCAGTTTCAAGCCTTGAGTCAAAGCTTTGTCGATCAATCACGTGGCCTCATGCAACAGACGAAACGCATGATTGAACAAAATGACCGACAAACATCTGCCAGAATCCGTAAAAAAACCTTACAAAGCCTCCAAGCAAAACTCCAAGGTATTGCGAGTTTAGAGAAAAAGCTTGATAAACTAAGCCTTTGCCTGGTAAAAAATGCTCCTTCACGAGTTCCTATTCGAGTGAAAAAAAACCAGTGTCAGGGTAGAACAATCACAAGATCTCATCACTTGGAGCACACCTCATGACTAGCAGCACACCACTCACAAAATTAAGCGAAGACGAACTGATGTTTCGTGACGAAATTGAAAAATTCGCACGCACGCAGATCGGACCAAAAGTTCTGGAAATGGACGAAAAAGAAGAAATGGACCCGCAGTTGATCCAGCAGCTTTTTGAAATGGGTCTTATGGGTATCGAAGTGCCTGACCAGTATGGTGGCGCTGGTGGCAGTTTTTTCATGGCTATTCTTGCGATTGAAGCCCTGGGTAAAGTCGACCCTTCCGTCAGTGTTCTCTGCGATGTGCAGAACACTCTCGTCAATAATATCTTCCTGCGCTGGGGTAGCGAAGAGCAGAAGAAACATTACCTACCGCAGCTTGTCAGTAAAAAAGTCGGCAGCTACTGCCTGACAGAACCCAACTCCGGCTCTGATGCTTTTGCAATGACAGCACGCGCTCATGATGAGGGTGATCATTGGCGCTTGGAAGGCAAAAAGATCTTTATCACCAACGCAAAAGAAGCGGAAATCTTCGTTGTTTTTGCCAACATGAATCCCAGCGCCGGTTATAAAGGCATCACAGCATTCGTTGTCGATCGCGAAACGCCTGGTTTTGCCATCGGTAAAAAAGAAGTGAAGCTTGGCATTCGTGCCTCGTCAACTTGCGAAGTCTTGCTGGAAAATGTCAAAATACCTAAAGACCAAGTCATCGGCGAAGTAGGCAAAGGCTATAAGATTGCCATTGAAACTTTGAACGAAGGTCGTATCGGAATTGCCGCGCAAATGCTGGGCCTTGCCGCAGGAGCGTTACAAGGCGCCTTTAAATACTCCGGTGAAAGAGAGCAGTTTGGCAAAGCGATTCGCGAATTTCAAGGCGTTCAATTCCAGCTTGCTGATATGGCTGTTCAATTGGAAGCTGCCAAACTCATGGTATACAATGCAGCACGCTTAAAAGATGCCGGCCTGCCTTTCATTAAAGAAGCGGCCATGGCAAAACACTACGCTTCTGAAGTAGCAGAGAGCATTGCTTCCCGCGCTCTCGAAGTTTATGGTGGTTATGGCTTTATTAAAGAGTTTCCAGCGGAAAAATTCTATCGCGATGCAAAAATTGGCAAGCTCTACGAGGGAACGTCCAATATGCAGTTGCAGACCATTTTCCGCCTCTTGGAAAAAGAATACGTATAGATTCCTGCAAGGAATTTCAGAGGGAAAGCCGATCAAGCTTTCCCTCAATACTATCCTATCAATCTTGGTTTTGAGTTTTTTCCTCGCCTTTCTATCCGCACCGACTTTGGCGCAAACAGCCGCTCGCTATCGACCAGACCTCGCTGCGATACTTGCCCAACACTTCTGCAATCAAAAAGTCGATACCAGTCATCCTTCTAAACTGTGGCGGTATGAATTCTACGACTTTGATCTTCTGACTTATCATATTCAAGCGCAGACAGAGCAGAGATTGAGCAGCAGACAAGTGCAGAAAGCTGCTTTCCATCTAGCAGCCCGTAATCGTCATGCTGGTTATGCATTTGCTGTGTGTTCTGAGCGAGCAGCATGGATTGCCACAACCCCAAGCCCCAATAAAACGCTCAACCGCACAACTGAAGCCTTACAGATATCGCTCGATTCCATGAAACAACGCTGTCGCAGTCTAACGATCGATCATGCCAGCAATCACTCATCAAAAATTCGGCGCATTCTGCAGCATCAGCTGCAAGGAGACAATTCTACTAGCTTGCAAATCAATCATCACTTGTTAAGCAGCGGTTTTCTCAGCTTGACTTGCCTACCAAAGCAACAAGAACTTGGCCCATTAACATGGGCGATGTTTCCAATTCAATATCAGTTTTCTGAACGCGCCGATCCTCCACAAACGCTGCCAGAGATACTTTCTTGGATTAATCAGCAAAGGCAGCAAGATGGACTTTTACCAGTTGAAGCGTCGCAGACTCTTTTACATCAAGCGGCAGCCTCGTTAAGCAGACACAATCAAAGCGTGCATCACTTTCGCCCGCAATTGAAAAAAATTCGTGATCACCTGCAATCCCAGCAGATCCGCTTGATTGGCGAAAACCGTGTTCGCGCTGGTGAGCCAGCCCTTCTTTCCTGGTTATTATGGAACTCTCCTCGCCATCGCTCCTTGCTTTTAAACCGCAAGGCCACACATATCGGCATGCATTTGCAACAGCTTGGCGATGAACAACTACTGGTGATTCTCCTTGCCGAGCTAAAACATGCAGACAAGCCTGCTCCACTTGCTCGCAGTTCTCAATCTAGCGAGCAGAGATGGTAAGCATAGCGCCAGTTTGGCGGTAAATTTTCCACAGGAATTCCCCAGTTTTGTGAAGAATCAAGGCCGAACTCGACTTTCGAAACGTCACGAGTTATAGGAGAGGGTGATGTTTGGCCATTCATCTTTGCGGGGGAAAGGAACATGAGTCTACGCGATCAGCTTTTAAAGTCAGGTCTTGCCAATAAACAGCAAGCAAAAAAAGCCTCACGTGCGGCGAAAAAAGCTGAACACGCCAAACGCAAAGCCCAGACCGGTGGCGCAGCAGCTAGCGATGTGGAAGGCGGAGAAGACTTATCGGCAGAGATTCAAAAAAAGCAGCAGCTCATGAAAGAGCGCGACCGGCAGCTTAATCTGGAGATAGAACAGCAACGTAGACTGCGCGAGCAAACTTACCGTGCAGCCGAAATTATCGTCAGCCGCGATTTACTGGAAGCCAACAATCGCAATACCACACCTTATTATTTTGTAGTCGATGGCAAAGTCATTCACTCGATTCCGGTGACCGACTATCAGCAGGCTCACTTGGAAGAAGGCCGGATGGCGATCGCCACTCTCCATGACGATCGTTATTATTTATTAGAACTTGATGACTGCTTACAAATACTGGACTTGAAACCCGACTACATCGTCTGTTTTCATCAGGACCCGGCACATTAGGCATTCTTATCAAACGGAAATGACAGACCCTGGCGTGTGGCATAAGCTTGCACGCAGTTGGATAAGAGCATGGCGATCGTTGTTGGCCCAACACCACCAGGTACCGGAGTAATATAAGAAGCAATTTCTTTCACATCGTCGAAGTTCACATCACCAGCTAAGCCATGCTCCAAGCGGTGCATGCCGACATCGATCACCACCGCACCTGGCTTCACCCAGGAGCGATCGACGAGATGATACACACCCGTTGCCACCACCAAGATATCTGCCTGTGAAGTCAGAGCTGGGCAATTTTCGGATTTGGAATGCAAGGAATAAACTGTAGCGCCAGCATTAGATAGCATCGTCGCCATCGGGGCACCGACTAAAACCGAACGCCCTACCACGGCAGCTACCTTACCTTCCAAAGGCATATCGATTGCTTCCAAAAGTTTCATCACACCATAGGGCGTGCAAGAGCGCAGACCAGGCCGCCTCCATACCAGCATGCCTTGATTAAACGGCGTCAAGCCATCAACATCTTTTCCCGGAGAAATCATATCGATGGCACGCTCGGCATTCATATGTTTGGGCAAGGGAAGCTGCACCAAAATTCCATCGACGGTTTCGTCTTCATTTAAACGACGCAGCAAACTTTCCAAACCATCCTGTGTGGTATCTTCCGGCAACTCAAAACTCCGGCTTTCGATTCCGATCGAGGCGCAGGCTTTTTTCTTATGACCCACGTAAACTTCACTCGCCGGATCATGACCTACCAGGATCACAGCCAAACAAGGAGGACGGTGACCAGAGTGTTGGTAGCTCAAAATCTGCTGACGAAGCTGTTCTCGTATCTGATTCGCAATCGCCTTTCCATCAATGATTCTGGCCGACATATCGATTCCTTTTTGTCTGAAAGAGGCTATATGATTTTCGCAAACTTGCGTTAAGGGTAGAGGAGTCGCGCGCGGGGACCTGGAACTGCTGGAATAGCAGCCTTAAGGCTTGATCCCTGGGCTTAGATCTGCGCCCCAGGATTAATCTTCGATCAACTAAAATGACTGATAACTCCATATCCACGGGCATTGGATCATGAAAAATCTTGCCCATGAATTAGAAAGTTTTCGAACCTGCGTCAATTCAGTTAGAATGACGTAGCTAGTTTTTACGAAGGCTTTCGCATGCCGAGCGCACCGAACTCATCAAATTTTGTTCGGCGTGGAGCGCTGGGCCGTAGGCATCTCCACAGAATACCAAATGGCTGGCCTGATGTTTGTCGATTTCCAGTTTTTCGAGCATACGTCGATCGGCTGGCGCAATCGGCTGTGACCACGCCACCGGCACCAGGGCCAGATGATCGCCTTCCAATTGTAAGTCGGGATAAACTGCCATCAGTTTTTTGCGCGCCCGACGCAAACGCTTGACTGCCTTGACGACTGCTGGTGCCTGTAAGGTCAGCTCGAAGGTCAAGGTCGCCTGAAAGCAGATGGATTTTCCCTGCTCGACGATAACCTGCACGTTTTCTGCGGGAATCAAAATCACATCAGGGATTTCTTTTTCTGAAGCTGTCGTGATTTCATCGGTTAAGAGGACGGCCGAGCTGGGCTTGGCCTTACCTGGAATGGTGACCAGACGTGATGGCCAGTGATTTTTCGGCAACCACAGCAATGCGTCCCAGGGATTTTGTGCGACTACCAAACGCTTACCCTGCAAGCTGCCTTTGGTTGTCGCCAAAGTCCAGACATCATCTTGATAGTCGGCACCGAGAATGCGGGTTTCAAAAAATGTCTGCAAGAACTGACTATCGATCGCCCGACTTAAGACCGCACTTAAAGCCTGATCCCAATCACCAATCATGATCGTTTGTTGAAACTCTTGCGCCCGTTGCAAAATCACTTCATTTGACACCGTCCACATATCGGGAATGCCCCATAACCTCGCCAGATGCTCCAGGGCAATGGCGGACGGACTTTTACGGGTTCCACCCCAACTTTGTCCGAGTGGCTGATCCGTTTTTTTGCCTTCCTGGGCGCGAGCCACCAGCTCATCGACCAAGCTCCAATCACGAGCTGCCGCCGCACCAGCAATGGCGCGACCGGCTTTTTTATCTAAGACGTCATCGATGGTCACTTCACTGATATCGCCGGCACTTAAAACACCAAGGCGGCGTCTTTGTCCACGCACAAAACCGGGAAGGTCGTCGGCATCGGGGTTTGCCTTCAGAGCCTGATCCAGCCATTCACAAAGGGCCGGACTCATGGTATTCAAACCCAGGGTCCAAACATTTTCATGACGGGAACTTGATAGTAAACGACCTCCGGGTCGGACTTCTTTATCGACGAGAGCGATGGACCAGTCCGGGGCTAGTTCGTGCAGTCTTGCCGCTGTGATGACCCCCGAACAACCTGCTCCTGCTATTATGACATCATGGATTTGCTTCATTCATTACTCCTTTGCCTCTACCATCCTAGTCAAATGGGAAAAGGCCGTCAAACCTCGAAGGGTCTTGCCAAGCAAGGGGTAGCTCTCGTTGCATTCAGCAGAGTCGCCCGTTAGAATGGGGTTTTATCACTAAGGGAAAGGTGACGATAGTGCTACTCTCAGCCCGCGGTCTGAAAAAGAGCTATGGCAAAGTTACAGCTGTAGCGGGAATTGATCTTGAAGTGCAACAAGGCGAATGCCTGGCACTGCTAGGCCCTAACGGCGCTGGCAAAACGACGACAGTAGAGATGCTGGAAGGCTTGCAAGAACCTGACGAAGGAAGCGTCACGATCTTAAATATGGCCTTAAAAACCCATAAAAAGCAGATCATGGAACACGTGGGCGTCATGCTGCAGGACACCCAACTTTATAAAAAGCTGACGGTCAAAGAAACCGTTAGCCTCTTTGCCAGTTTTTTTAAAACATCCTTACCGGTCGATGACGTGATTCGCATGGTCGAATTGCAGGAAAAAGCCGACGCGCGTTTGGAACATCTTTCCGGCGGACAAAAGCAACGCGCCTACCTTGCTTGCGCGCTGATCAATGCGCCGCAATTATTATTTCTTGATGAGCCGACAACCGGCCTTGATCCCCAGGCCCGACGCATGATCTGGGATCTTCTCGCCACACATAAAGGTCAGGATCGTGGGATTTTACTGACGACGCACTATATGGATGAGGCCGAGCAACTTGCCGACCGCGTTGCCGTCATCGATCACGGTAAAATCATCGCCGAAGGCAGCCCCGACGAGCTGATCCGCAAATACTGTGGCGAGCACGTTCTGGCCTTTGCATTTGACGAGGGCTTAGACCAGAAGCAACTGCAAAGAGATCTGTTGCAGAACTTATCCTGGTTTACCAAAGTAAAAAAATTAGAACAAAAATTTGAGCTGACCATCGAGCAGCCCGTGACTTATCTAACGGAACTGACAAGAGCCGTCGATGCATTAGGTTTAAGCTTAGTCAATATCGAAATGCGCCGTTCGACTTTGGAAGATGTGTTTTTGAATCTGACGGGAAGGAGTATGCGCGATGCTTAGCGCTAGTTTACGTGAGCAGATCAAGTGCCGATGGCGTGAGTTTCGTCGAGAACCTTCGGCATTTTACTGGGTCGTATTCATGCCCATCCTCTGGATGGTCATCCTTGGTTTTGCCTTTTCCGAGCCACGACCAGAAGTCTACGGTGTTGGTTGGGTTGCAGAGAGTGAAGGGGAACAGGAATTGCTGCAAGCGGTGAAAGATGATCGCTTGATCCGCTTTCGCCAGGGAAGTATGGAGGAACTCACCACCTTAATTCAGCGCGGTGAGATCAACTTGATCATCACCGCTCGTCCGGATGAGGCTGTAACGTTTCACTTTGATCCAGCTAACCCGGAAGCACAAAGAAGCCGGCGCTATGTGAATGATATTTTACAAGAGCAATCAGGCCGCAGCGATCCTTTGATGACCCAGGATCAACGGGTCGAGGCCCGTGGCAGTCGTTATATCGATTTTCTGATTCCTGGTCTTTTAGGTTTGAGCGTGATGACGTCCAGTCTGTTTGGGGTTGGGATGACCATCGTTTCCAATCGTAAAGAGAACCTCTTAAAACGCTATCTGGCCACACCGATGAAACCGAGCGACTATGTCGTTTCTCACTTGTTTGGTCGGGGTTTTGTTTTAGTCGCCGAATTTGTCGCTGTGATGCTGACTGGCTTTCTCTTATTCCGCTTTCAAGTGCACGGCAATTACCTCTCCTATATCGCCTTGGCCGCACTAGGAGCGGCAGCCTTTACTGCGGTTGCCATTCTCTGTGCCTCACGCACCAAAAGCATCCCGATGATCTCTGGTTTGACGAATCTGATCACGCTACCGATGATGGTCTTATCCGGAGTCTTTTTTTCCAAGAACAACTTTCCCGAATGGCTGAGAAGCTTCAGCGAGTATTTGCCGCTAACCGCCTTAAACGATGGCTTCAGGAAAATCGCTCTGGAAGGTCAAGGGCTGGCCAATCTTGGCTTTGAAACGGCGGTTCTAGCCGTGTATTTGGTGATCGCCACCCTTGCTTCTATCAAGTTATTCAAGTGGTACTAGAAGTCGTGACTTCTAGGCCAATTCTATTGCCGCGAGGCTGGCCCTGAGCCAGTTTCGCTTTTTCCCCGAAGCCTGCAACTTCTGCCAGCTCCACCCTGCCGCTGTTAACGCATCCCGCACACTCCGCGCAACGCTATAGGTCACTAAGGTCGCATCTGGCTTGACAGTTGCCGCAAGCCTTGCAAACCATTCCGCAGTCCACATCTCAGGATTTTTCTGCGGCGAAAAGGGATCTTGCCAGACATAATCAAAACGAAGCCCGCGCTGATTCCAGTCGGGATCAGAAGCAGCATCGCTAATCCGCACGGTCCAGGTCAAAGTCTTCTTGCTGGGATGCTGCAAGTTTGCCTGCCAAAGCTGATCCGAGACTTGTCGCAAGCTTTGCGCCCATTGCAACCACTCCGGCGACCAACCCTGCATCCACGGCGCCGTGCCATCAGCCAAAGCCTGTACCAAATCGCCATTTACTTCCAGACTATGCAAAGAGACATCCCTTTGTCCAGCTCCATGCCACCAATGTTGAATGGTAGAAAGTGCGTTGTAAGCCAAGCCCAAGCCGACATCAAGCACTGCCAGCTCCTCCTTACCGTCTTGCATCGCCAAATGAAAACCGCTGGCCATGATATATAGCTCTTCCGCTTCAAAGCGTGCCCCCTGGGTTGAGTGATACTCTTCCTGCTTTTCCGGATGCCGCAACGTCATACTACCATCTGCCGTTTCGACCAGATCACCCCAGATTTTTTTTTCTTTCATATTCTTTCCTAAAAATTATCCACCACCGACGGTTCTCCATTGACTATCAAATCTATTATCTGTTACAAGTTCAATCTCCTTAAGACATCGGGGCGTAGCGCAGTTGGTAGCGCGCGTGCTTTGGGAGCATGAGGTCGCAGGTTCGATCCCTGTCGCCCCGACCACTCAAAAGACCTAAGAAATCAGCTACTTACACCTCTTTTTCTACCTATTTTCGAACCCATTCTGGTAGCAAGATTTGGTAGCAATGGTAGCACCTCTGTAAACTCCCAAATCCATTAACCGATAAGGGTACTTCCAGAAATGGAGGGTATCTTGGCTTATTGGATTAAAAAAGGAAAAGGTGTTTACGTCTATACAAGATCAACACCTTATTCAACTAGTGGTGAACCAAAGCCACTTCCCCGTAAAGAAACTAAACATCTCGATATTCAGACTAATCAGCAAATTGATGCTTGGGTCAGGCAGTTTGAAATTCAATACGAGGGAAAAATCCACAAAGACTCTATCTTGTGGTCGGATTCAGAGCTCTCAAAGTATCTCAATCAATATACTGCCTACTTACTTAGCCGTGGAAAAGATTCTGAGACAGTCAAACAACACGAAAGATATCTTAGAAGGAACGCCATCCCATTCTTTTTGAGTTTTAACCCTCCCCAAAAAGATCCCATCACTTGGCACACAGTTTCCCCAAAGATGCTGAATTGGCTCCTGGAGCGAGGAGAGACTGATAGTGTGATATTTCGCACCAATGTGGCATTACGAGGATTCTACAACTATCTTCAAGAAGAAAGCATATTACCTAACCATATCATTTTGAAGCTCCGCAATCCTGTCTCTGAACAGACTGAGACTCCCCTAAAAAAAATCATAGAGCCAGACGAAATGCTGCGTTTTGCCAACACTTGCCTAACAATTGAGATCAAACTAATTGCTCTGATCGGGTACTTTTTCTCTTTGAGACCTCAAGAGTTATTTGCTTTGCAAAAGAGTGATTTCATGGCTGGATCCAAGGCGAGTTTCCTAGAATGCTCCAAAGCAATGACTAGACACTCGCTTTTCAATAGGTTTGTAGTCAACATCGATAGGCAGAGAGCCAACACGGGAAGAATTACAGACCCAAAGGCGTATAGTAAGGGTTGGGTATCTTGTTTTGATAAGAGAGCTGCGCAAGCCATAACCAGTATTTTAAATGAGCACTACACCGGAGACTCTCAACTTTTCACTATCCAGAATAGGGAACTATATAAGAGGTGGGCTGAGAATGGATTCCCTGACCTAACCATTAAAGATATGCGTCGGAGCTCACTTTACTACCTTGGACACCACACCGGATTTAACCAAACTCCGATAGATCTGATGAAGCATGCCAGACATAAAGACATTGAAACTACTATGCTTTACCTCAGACGACCAAGAGAGTCTGTAGATGGAGATAATGATATTTTGGATTTAGACGCCTAGGCGTATTTTAACAATCTGATAGGAAGGAATTGAAATGAGTAACCAAAACAATCGCAGGAAATTTACACCTCAACAAAAGGAAGAAATCCTAGCGACAGCTAAAGTAGATGGGCCTAAAGCGGCGGCTGCCAAGCACGGTGTGGGGGAGAGTTTGATTCACAAATGGAAGAGTGGGGAGGGTATGCGGAAGGTATCCAAGCCGGGATATGAGGTAGCTATGGATGGAGACTATATAGTGGTGAGCATTCCAAAGAAGGACGTGGCTAGGGAGTTGTTTAGCGGATTGCTGTAAAGTGTAGCGAGGGGATGGCTCCAAGGATGGAGCAACACCTGCTAACGGGTAGGGTTGTTTGGTTAGGAAGTCAGGAGCAGCGAGGATTTACGCTGCTACCTTTGAATGACTAGCTACTTTTTCTCGTCATTAACTCTAAAGCTAAATTTATCTCCAATAAACCCAATAATCTCTAGATTCTTATCCCAACGCACAGATAAAATGATGGAGATTAAATTGATATCATCGTAGAATTTTTCGCAGGATTTCATCACATCCGTATTGATCTTGATAAAGTTTCTATCATCACCGAAAATAGCTGTAGCTTCTTCAGCATCTATGACAAAGCCGTGATCTTTGTAATGATTGACTAAGGTATCGGCAATTTGAGCAGATGACTGGGAATCGAACAACTGCACGCCCTTTTTGTTTGTTGAAAGTAACTTTTCAGCATACTGTATAGCGGACTCAGGCAATCTTGTACACCAACCAAAGAACGGAAAATGAAGATTCATTTTCAAATACAAAGCGAACATCTCTGAGGAGGCTGGGTACTTGGTAACTAAGTCCGATATTTCACGCAATGAATCCTTCAGACCTAACGCAGGAAAACCATTAATCTGTGGATCTATAGGACCTAATTGACTTAAGTGTCCCATATGAATCTCGTCTGCTCCAAGTGCAATCAATGTTGCTGCGGACTTCGCTTCTCTAGGTAGGCATACGAGGAAACCGCCATTTGATACTAGCCTACATATCTTACTTATTTGGTAGGCCGGTTCTATTTGCCCACCAGATGACCGTATTATCAACAATACTGGCTTTATAGGCACACCGCTAGAGTCTGTGTTCCCATCTTTTAAAGACCGGAAAATAAGGTCCAAGTGAAAGCTTGATATTGATGCAGATGTCCAAAGGCAGATGATAAAATGGTCTTCAATGAGAGGGGATAACTTGTCAATGGATAGCGTTGAAAGAATTTCTTGTAATTTCCAGATCTTATCTCGATCGGGAAAGCTCTCGTCCAAAATTAAATCGAAGGCCAATTTCGTCAAGTCTTGAGGTTGATTCTCTTTTTCGCTCTCCTGCGAGGTTTTCACGGAGTCTTTCCGTAGCTCCTCTGAGACGCTCGATTTTCTCGGAGAGTCCTTGCTCTTTGTCATTCTGTATTTGTTCCACTAAGTTAACAATTTCCGCTAGATTGCTATTAGTCATATCCAATTTATCTCTCATGTCAAGCCCCCTTGTGTGCGTCATTTTAACTGGAAGCTACAAATATAATATCGCCTATCGGAATAATGCACAATAAACTTTAGTAATGATTAGGTAAATTGCTTACATACTTGGTTTTAGTCGAACAAGTATCAGGTAGTTTCTATCGTCCAAAATTAGGAAATGCCACTCTTTCCATAACTTCAGTTTCAGTCCGCTCCAAGTAAAAAATGCTCGACTGCTAAATAATCGATTTTTGATCATATCGCCACTTGATATTGACTGGCGATTCCAACTACCGTACACAAGAAGGCGATAACGTATTGTCTTTACAAATCAAAGATCCGCTTTCGTGATACTTGACGCTTGTAGCATCAGCACAGCCGTCAAATTGAGTAAATCCACCGTGAGATGAGCAGCACCCTTGATGAGACTTAGTCCTTTCCACGCATTCATAATTCGCATGGTCTAGTGCCGGAACAATGGCTGCTTCATTTGATTTAGAATCGCTCCCGCACCCAGTAAAGAATAGGATGGAGACAAGCAAAATTGATCTCACAATTGACCTCGATAACCGAAAAGTTCGAATGTTAGATCAATTGTAATGGATCGAATCGTCATTGCCTACGCTACTAAAACCACACAAAGTTAACCAGATGCGGGGTCTGTGTTCACTGCATTCCATCCCACAGCTTCTGCCACACTTTGGATTCATCCACTGGCAATGCATCTGGATTGCTTTTGCGCCAAGTCCAAAACCTAATAAGCGCACTTTGCTCTTTTTGATTTAACTCAGCCCACGGTCTACCAAATTTATCCATAGCTTGTGCTGGGATAAATTGGTCTGCCGAATTAAGGAATCCCGCTGGTGATTGGATGGCTTCCTGCAAGGGTCTTGATTTATTCAGAACTGCGGTTTGTCGCTCGATAGCTGGACTCGAGGGTCCTTGTTTGAAGCGAAATGCATTAATATCCATCTGACGCTCCGCTGTAGCCATATTTCTTTTCAAGCCATCTAGTAACCCACCAGCACTCTCTTTCAGCTCACTGGGTAGGTCGGGACGCTTTACGAAATCCTCCAGCTCGGTGATGTATTTTCGAAATCTACCGGCCTTATCAGTGTCGTTAAACAGCTTAGCTATTTGAAATTCATCGACCTCACCCCTGTAATCCGCAATATCGAAAAATTTCTTTTCCAGTTCCATAGCCTTTTGAAACAGTTTGTCTGCTTCCACTTTCTCAGGGCTAATTTTCAGCAAATCATCAATCTGACCCCGAACAGCCATGAGCTCATTCTGCTCAGGGGTTGGCTTTGCCCCCATCTTGATCCGATCCCAAGGTATCTTGGAATCAATTGCTTTCTAGCAGCCTGGAGTCGATTGAATCTCTCTGTGGGGGAAACGTCAGCCCAAGCACAACGTTGTAGGTTTTGCCTAGGCATGCCAATACCTTCATCGATTAACTTACTAACTTCGCCCAGATGACCTCTGATTTTACGTAAGGCACTAGGAGCTACTTCATCTTCAGCCGCATCTGAGAGTCTGCTTATGACAAGCCTAATTGAGTCTGCTTCACCTTAGAATCCCTTTTTTCTTGATCTTACAACTCAGAGAATCGGGTATTCCTAGCTTTTTTAACAAGTCTTCGGTTCGTTTGAATAACGGAGCAAATTCCTTACCGACATCGTTTTTCTTGAATGCTCTGGCCACAACTCGCTCGTCCACACCATCGGTCAGGATTTTGTTGTAAAGATCTAGATCAACCTGGCCTGGATAAAGTGTGGCAGCTTTCTCAGCTATTCATTTTTCATGTTATTCTTACAGGCTCAAGCAGTTTTATCAACACGAATTCTTCGCCTGGAAGCTTATCTATAAAGGACGGCCACCTAGATCCACCCACCTCTCCGCTCACTAACGACCATGAAAGAAAGCTCCTTTGACTTGAGGTAGAAGTCCCTAACTGCCTTCACTGCACACCTGCGGTCCCTGCGGTGCTCATGAGGTCACGTGGGCCCTCTCGGGTCTCTTTAGTTTCTTTTTGCGACGTCGAGCTTTCGGATTGGACAGCTTAACCGACGATTAAACAAGTTGCATCTAAGGCTATAGATGCATCCACTTGATACCTGTAACCTGGAAGACCTTGGAGAATGACATCTGGCTCCTTCGAAAAAATCGCGAGTTTTCATGAGGTTACGCAACAGTTTGGCAATCAAAACGAAGTCACCCGTCGTTATTACTCGAGTTTCGAGCTGAAAAAGGGAGTTTGTGGATAGACTCAAAAATTAACTAAATTGCTCAAACAAGCCCGATTGATAACACTAGGGGGCGAGATATCGGTTCATGGGGAGTACGTAACGAAGCGCCTGCAACTGGAGTATTGGGAGATTTAGATCTTGATTCCTAAGGAATCACAACAATAGACATTAAATTGATAAAATAGGTAATTCCTTGACCGTCTTTCAGAACATTCAAGGCATTAATCACTCTCTAAGGCCAGACACTTAACATGCCGCCGGTATTGGTGGGCTCAAACTGAGATCCTGCTTGACCGCCCCAATAGATGATTTTCGATCCACTCCAAACGGCAGTGTGATAGTAACGTCTTTCTGGTGTTTTTTCGTATTCAGGAATAGGAATCCATGTGTTGTCCGTTGGATTAAATAACCCGCCTTTAGATTCCAGTTGGCCTTGCGCCCCTCCCCATACGACGACCTTTTTTCCAGTCCAGATAGCGCTGTAACAGCAGCGTCCAGGAACTTGACTAGTCTCGTCAATTATTTGCCAGGAGTCGCTATCTAAAGTATATAGACCAACATCACCCGAGTACACATCATTATCTTGATGCCCCCCAAACACAAACATCTTAGACCCCATCCAAGTGGCACTTAATTGTGCTACCGCAGTTGGGGCACCAACTGTGTTCATCGATGTCCAACTATCTTCGTCAGGGTCATATATAGCACCCGTAGCAGTTCTAACTCCTGCATTCCAACCACCCCAAATTATCATCTTTGATCCTGTCCAAACTGCAGCATGCATCTGAAAAGCGGATGGAGCATTATCAGATGAAATCATTGACCAAGTATCGCTGCTAGGATTGTAAGAACGCCCAACATTAGTAGATCCACCAAATACTAGCATTCTTTCTCCAGTCCAGACTGCCGACTGACCACCATTGATGCCTTCAGGTCCATTTGCTGTAGAAATAGTTGTCCATGTATTTGCTATCGGATCATAAATCCCCCCGTTGACAAGGCCACCATTTCCTCCCCATACAATCATTTTTGAACCCGTCCAAACTGCAAGATGATTAGACCTCGCATCCGGCGCATCAACAGTTGAAATCGAACTCCATGAGTTTGTGGATGGATTAAATATACCACCATCGTTTAAAAGTATTGATGATGGGCCCCTCCCCCCCCATACTATCATCTTTGATCCTGTCCATACTGCTGTGTGATCAGTCCTAGCACTGGGCGCACCTATTAAACTGGTTGCATTCCAACAAGATACATTTATTGCACTTGAAAATGATTCACTGATAACCCCATCGTTATCTTTAAACTTAATATAGAGCGTTTTATTTCCACACAAGTTATAATCTTCAGCCAAGCTCAAAGTTATAGGGGTGCGAACATCCTCCCAGTCAGTTGATCTAAAATCGTCATATAGAGAAAGAATCATCTTTGACCCGTTTTTTGGTATATTAATATCAATTTCATAGTTTGCGAATGATTTTTCGGTGACCAAAAGTTTGATATCAGATCTTTGAAAAAGATCGACATTTATTGAATCATCAAACGGCGAGCTTTCAAGACCATTGGCGTCAGCAAATTTCACATATAACGTTTTATCTCCCTCGGTATCGAAGGTATAAGAAGTTGTCGAAACTATGGGAGTCCAAGGTGTATTATTGAAGGTATCCGATTCAGATATCTTCATAAGAACTGCGTCAGCAGTTGCTCCGACTGTAATAGGAACGGTACGAGAATCATAAGCTTCTGCACCACCGGCGATGATTATAAAGCCCTCTGCTCCGGTCGAAAGAATCAGCTCAATATTTGGCGCTGTAGTAACAGCCCCACTATCGACTGTGAGCGCTTCAATTTGTCCCCGATGGTAGCCTGCACTCTCAAAGTTCAGGTTATTAACTCCTACTGGAACGGACGAGATGCTATAACTTCCATTTGAGTCGGTAATAGCGGAATAGCTCGTACCTGGAATATAGACTTGAATTCCAGCATGGTCAGATTGATTAGCTAGCTTAACTACTCCTGTAATACTTCCGGAAGCAGGCAACTCAAGTTCCCCTTTATCCTTCCTAACACCGCTTAAAAAATCCTGTTGACCAAGCCGCAACCCTTTATTTTGTGCGTTCTGAAAAATGTTAAGAAGTCCCAAGTCCGTTTGACTTGTGATGATGATATCGTGTGATCCAGCAGGGATATTATTGATAAAGTAAGAGTTACCTCCGGCGTGCGACACTTTCAGATCGTCCTGATAGCCCACTACAAACCCTTGAACGGTACAGGGATTAATACCTTCAGTAATCGTAAATACAACTTGAGATGATACTGACGACACATCGGGAAGCGCTGCGGTATTAGAACATTCGCCACCACCTGATTTTTTGTCGGAGCCATCACCACACCGGGTCAGACCAAAAGCCAGCACTATAAAAGTCAGTAACATCCTCACTCGCATCATTCACTCCCTACAATCTCAAGTTACCTAGTTGATATCGGGTAACTGAAAAGTCAGCTGAAGTAAAATTAATGAGAGTTTCTATATTTTTGAGGAAAATAATCATAACGTTACTACACCTGCGTATCTGAAGTATGGAAATCATTGTTATCTTGTTTTTCTAGTAACAGGTAAGCACAATTGCCACTATATTCATACTGGTAAGGAGCGCCTGCACACCGTAGCAGGCGCTCAGTAAGCGCTCAGCTATCAAGTTATTCCCCGCAAAACCATCATCACTTCACCTCTGTAATTTGCATGGAGGCATTAATGAAAAGTCAAAGACGAACCAAATCTCAATAGAAAAAAGTGATCGAGGCCTATCGAGCGAGCGGCCGCACGGCAGTTGATTTTTGCAAAAAACATGCATTTATTGTCCATACCTTAAAAAATCAGATTTACAATCTCAACCAAGGCTCCGTCTCTAAAGAACAGACGAATGCCTTTGTCGAATTACTACCTGCCTTACCAAACAGGCCTCGCTTCATAACTTTGTCAACCTCGTCCGGGCGATTCTTACCGAACGTAATGCTTAAGCCCCAACTCACAACAAAAGAATGGTTATGTTGCGAGTCACTGTAAACTACTGGTAATAAGGGACTTAACTGGATGGCCTGTCACTACCCTAAAGATACTAGCAACAAAATCCGATTAACTTAAAGTAATTGTTGCGAGTCATAAAAGGAAGTCTCGAATGCCAAAGCAAACCCTAACCGCTGACAAGATCCTGACCGAGAAACAGGCTAAACTGATGCTCAAGGAAATAGGACGAGAGAAGGATAATGCTGTAGCTGGTAGCCGAGATGTGAAATATATCAATGACTACTTCCTGATTGCTATCGCTTATTACTCGGGCTTGCGGATCTCTGAAATGTCTGATCTTAGATGGGCAGATGCGCAACCTGATTACCTAATAGTTCGCAAGGGCAAGGGCCGAAAGTCCCGGTCAGTGGTGCTTGGTAGTCATTCCCTTAGGTTTCTATCAGAATTTCGAGAAGTTCAGTTGAACCGCCTAGGTCGCTCATGTGAGGGCAGCGATTATTTGTTCTTAGGGCAACGAGGAAAACTTGGAAGAACTGGGATACACCTACGATTTAAGTATTGGTTGAAGCGATTAAACCTAGCATCGGGGCTAAGTTTCCACAGCCTCCGGCACGGGTATGCTACTCGATTACTTGACAACGGCATACCGCTGGCGTCGGTAAGGGATCAACTAGGACATAGCAACGTTAGCATAACCTCAGCATATTTACATTTTACAGAGGAGGCACGGGAGCGTCTAAAGAAAATAGTTTGAATTAAATACTAGCATGTGCCACTACTCACGGATTTACGCAGTCGACTGATTCGACTATATCTACAGGATGGACAGAAGGGATGACTTAGAGGTGGTGGCGAGACCAGTGGAGCCGGAGATTTTAAAAGAAAACGGCATCCTTTTCCCCTGGGTGAAATTAGACACAATAAAGAAGGAGGGTTAGACATGTCAGTTTGGGATCACAAGATAGAAGGACCACCAGCTAAGACTTTCATGGTAGTAAGGAACGAAAAGAAAGAAACTACCGAGATCATTGAGTTTCCGAGCTACGAAGCAGCCAGAGTTAGAGAGCGTGAAGGCTGGAAATCTGGACACGCGGGTGAGATAATTATTTGTTGTGCGAAAGACATCGACACTTTGTTGCTTGTTTACTCTGAGTACGATAACTGGGCACCCGACGCCAAAAAACGTCCAGAGGTTTGACGAATCATTACAACAAGGGACGCAAAAATCGCATTTTTTACAATATTTCCTTTGCAGAGACCTACTAATAGTCTTTTACAATATCGTACAATGCTTGAACTTCTTCATCACTCAGCACATCAGCGTCTTTTATCAATTCATTCTTGATTGCTAGTATTTCGCTTTCATTGTTAAAAATCTCACATGCTCTTCGCTCATCAATCAGACCGGCATTTATTAAGCAGGCCAGCGTATCAACTCTTTGAAAAAAGTCCATTTTGAAATCTCCTTACATAGTATTTGACGTAGGTTCACGTATCTTATCCATTGCGAACTTTTCAGAAAAAAGGTCACTTGCGATTAACCTAATGTCCGATATTCCAAAAATAGTACTAACATCTACTATTTCTTCAGCACCACAATGGTCTGCAGAAATTATTTCCCTATCATCACCCAACACGTCTATTTCTTCATCGGTCACGCATAAACTCCGGTTAGCTAGCCACGCGGCAATCCCTTTAATATCGGGGAAAAATTCAAAACACCCGCCCCACGGCAGCTGAAAAAAGAAACTACCAGTTTTTACAGCAACATAAGCTATGAGCTTTTGAGTGTTTTTGAAGCGAATCTTGTAGGTACCTGGCTTCAAAACTGAAAGAAGAACCATGTTAGATTGGCAAAGACCCAGGACTCCTCTGCTCGGTGAACCCAATCTATTGATGTAATATCTTGCCTTCTCCTGAAGCCTTCTGCATTTAATGCAGATTCCCCTAGGCTGAGACTTTATCATTCCCATAGGCGATTCACTGTTAGGTTTTCTGCACACTCTACAAATTGATCGATTTTTCTTCATATGACGCAATCCACTATAATTATTATATTTAAAATTATAGCACTTCCATTAAAACCGGCTTTTATCCGGTTTATTTGCAGGTCTACTCGCTCCGCAAGGTAGGTGCGATAATATTTTCATAAGATAGCTCAAGGGATTGAGAAATGAGCCAGCTTGAGAGACGACCAACCTATACCATGAATCGCGTGAGCGATTTCTGACAACCTACGTACGAGCAAATGTTTGGATATTGACCCATGTGGTCGATTCACCTATTTCGCATTCCAGAACGAATTGAAAGAATAAGGAAAAGGCAAAATATATAAATTCCCCCTGACCATCCCCCCAAAGCCCTAAGAACAGTGAAGATCGCCACTAATCTTGACGAACCCACTGAACACTAAACTATATATGCTCGTTGACCCATAAGAGTCCGTGGTATGCCTGCCCGCTTGAATACCTCGACCTTGCGGCTGAGAGGGTACTTTGCAAGCTGCTCAGTGCCACTGTTGAGGTAAAGTATGACAGTTATTAAGCCATCCCCCGCATCGAAGGCCTGACCCTTACTTCCAAAGCAAACTAGCTCTTTTGTAAGTGTGTGTTTAAAGGCAGGATTTCCGAAAAGATTTTGGCTAGAATCGATCCATTCCGTTTCTTGGCACCCAGATACCGGTAGGGTGCCTTTCTCAGTTTTAATTGCATTTTTCATATTGGTCATTGCCTCATATTATTATGAGGTAAATGTAACCAAGATTAAAGGCTTTTAAAGACCTTGATAGAATACGTGGCAATGGTCGCCGGTTGCGCGGTCAGCAAACATTGACGCATTTGCAAGTTCACTCAAAAGCGGAATCCTTTTCATCCTCCCTATAGTTTGTCCTTTGGTAACCTACTTGGTAGTAAAAGCGGAGTAGCCTTTCCCACGTTTTTTTTGGTTCAACTTAAAGAACCCAAACATTGCTCTCACTTCGTTCGATCAATATTGCTTTCATATTTTCTTTGGATGTTCTTCTCCACAGATTGCTTGCCCTGGCCTTCATGTGGTTAGCAAGCGTTAGCTTGCGTCTTGGATACCATTCAACTTCAAAGATTGAATTCCCTAATTGCAATTAGATCTCTTAATTCTATTTCTCTTTCTTAACTCTTCTTCCACATCTTAATCCTAATTCTCAATTCCTCTTCTTAATTCTCCTTCTACTTCTCAGGTAGTCTGAGGGTAGTGCAAAGGGTAGTCTGAGGTTGTAACCAATCTATCTCAGAGGTTACAGGCAAATCCCTCATCACTTCTAGAAAAGGGCTCCCCCATAAGCCGTAAACATCAACGCTGTGGTAGAGAACTGAGCCCTAGCTATATAAAGCACCCCTAGCCACGCCCATCAGAATCACACATCAATTCATATGTCAACAAACATCCTGTATTTTTAATCTTATAATTTCAATTACTTATAAATTGATTTGAAAACAAATCACTAAAACAACCTAGACCGAACAATCAAACATGCGGCCGACTGGTATAATTAGAGCGAACCTACTCACTGTCTCGAAAAATGGTGATTGGTTTCGAGACAGCAATCACCAACAAGATAGTGAGTAGGGTACCAACCATGCAAGATTTAGAATCCCTGATAAAACCAGACCAGATCATCAAAGCAGGACGAGGACAGTTCTTAAAACCTAGGGCTTTCCAGGCTATCGATCAAATGCCAAACTCGAAGCTAAAAACCATCCTCACCACAATATATAAGAGTGCAGACTCTATCGGAGCCAGCGCAGTAGCATCACTACTAAACGCAGCCTTCACTCAAGGCAAGGTCGTTATATTATTCAGCGCCTCCGAGGCTGGCGAGATGCTTGTGCGAGATCCTAACCATAAACGTAAATCCACTAATGGTAGTGATAATAGCCTAATGCTTGGTCATTTATTGACAGAAGGATGGCTAACCTGCGAAGTCCCAGCCGACCGTGATAAACGCCTACCAGGGGTCTTCGTACTCCGTCGTGATTTGTGGGGAAACGTCTTGGGCACCGACCACCAAGTCACAGTCGAGGAAGCTTTTCTTAGCCAAATAGATGCCTGCCGCGACTGGCTGAATTCCCGACGAGCAAAATCGAATAGAGCCCCAGAATCGGAAGTCGAATTGGAGCAGGATGCTCCCCCAACACCCAAAGCAAATAATAAGCTTAAAGGTAGGCAAACGCCCACAGACGATGACGTTGAATTTGAAGATGAAGTTGACCCCGACAGGATTACCTATAAAAACAGCCCTTCTGTCCGGAGGTGTCGAGAAACTGGAAAGTTGATTGAGGAATAGAGAAAAACGCTGAATTAAAATTGCGACCCAGCGCGGATAACAGTAACTTGTTTGCTCGCCAAAAATGGCGAGCAAAAACCAAAAACGGAGAAAAAGGTCTAACTATCAGTAAGCACGGCCCGTTCTAAGAAAGATCGGTGAACAGGAACGGCTAATACTTAATCTTTCATGTAAATTGAAGTAATCCTTTCGTGCCTAAGAAACCTAGTAGCTTTTTTATCACTTCTACTGATGACTTTAATGTGTTCAGGATAATATTCGAAAATAGATTTATCGGAATAGAAAATTGTAGCTCCGTCATTGAAATTTAGCCAATTTATAGTATACCAGTCTCTACAAACCCACCTCCGATACCACATAAAATTGTGCCAAAACTTTGTGGCAAATATCGATACAATTAATGAAATAAATGCCAAAAGCAGCGATAAATTAACTTTTTCCATCTAGCACCCAATCAAAAGAATAATGACTCCCAGAATTCTCAATATAATCCGCCACACCTCTCTGAACCAATAAAAAATTAACTTAGTATCACAGATGCCAAAGATTTAGATGCCTGCTGGATTCGGGCTGGGGTTTATCCACACCATGTGCTTGAGAAGTCCGTGGCATTAGGACTTGGTGAATGCTTTTTTACCCCTGAGTCATCAACAGTCCACGGGTAAAAGGCCATTTCGAAGTCTAGCAATACCTGGGTTGGCTAGAGGAAGCGAGAAAGCTAAATTGAGAAGCAATTCACCTGTAATGCTTAAAAGGCAACCTCGTTTGTGAGATATTACGGTTCGTAGAAGTAATGCACTTGTGGAAATCAAATCGTTGAAGCTTGCACATCACATTCACTGAGTAGCAATAGATGCGACTATTGATGTTGCGGACAAATTTTGCGGTCCTAAGTGGTTCTGCAACCTTTAGTTAACCTGTGCAAGCACGCACCACCTTATTTGTATGGATCGACAACATCCTAACTGCCAGTGATTTACCGCTACCCGTGAATCCTTTCATTTTTGCCCTGTTGCCTGTTTGAGGGTTTGATCATTTCTTTACCCAACCTGCCCTTTAAAAGCCACCTCAGCAAGTTAGAATTCCACCAACCCGCTGCCTTTAATGCTTTACAGAGATTATTTCTATTGGTAATATTGAATCTTGGCAGTACCCGTGCTTTGGGAGCATGAGGTCGCAGGTTCGATCCCTGTCGCCCCGACCACCAAATCTCAAGAAAACCAGCTAAACAGTTCAAATCATTCTCAATTCAAAATCAAAAACCAAGCAGCAATCATTACTGTGTGCAGTTTTGTGTGAAGTCGTATTCATAACCATTACCCCAATTCCTCAGAACCTTGCCCTATTTTTCATCACTAACTCGAACACCCCAACAACTTGACCGAATCCGAGCACAATTCAATCCACCAGTGCGCCTAGTTCGCTAAACTATCCTCCCTTACGGCATCATTTTTCTCGTGGTTTCGATCCGTATCCCACTAGCCGGCATTGCCAAAACTGCTTTTCAACACAAGTTAGGCAAAAAGGTGCCGACACCTCCTAAGCGTGGGTTGTGTAGCGCAGATGGATTTTTGTCTTCAGTTGTCAAAGAGCGTGGCGTTTTTTCTCTATGGGTACTGTTCCAAAACCCAACTGCATGATTTTTTGTTTCCAGCTTTCCATCTCCTTTTTTAGGTACCTGTTGATTCTTATGAACACTTTCCGCCCTGTCCTTGCCACCTGAACAGGTAAGAAAAGCATTTTCAGTCTAGTATGCTTTGCAAAATGAACTCGCTTGCCACCTGCCGAAATAAAAGCCGCCAGCCGCATCAGGTTGTAAGCAAAAGCTGCGATCAAACCATATGCCTTGTTCGCTAGAAGTTTCTGGCAAGGGAAATGCTTCAGATCAAAATTGTACTTTAGTTCGCGAATAAAATTTTCTGCATGGCCCCTTTTCGAATAGAGCAGGACGATCTTTTCTGCCTTTTTCTCATGAGCGCCAATCGTCGTCACCCAAGCTCGATACTCATAGCGTTCTTGTGCAAATCACGGCTGATTACAGTCTTGTTTTAAAGCGCGTATGATGACAACCCGAAGAGTCTGTCGGCCACGTAGTGGGTAGTAAACTGTCTCTCCAATTTCGCATTCCCTGCCATCATAAAAATCCACATTGTTACAGGGTCGCCAATTTCTGATCGTTGGAATGAGCTTTTCATACATGTTCGCTTTCATCGCGATGACAAAGTCAGCTGTAGCAGTTATGGCAGCATTGAAGACATCGATGTTGCAATATCCACTATCCGCCCGCAGGATTCTGCGGCGTGGACCTTGCGGCATTCGGGCAAAGATCTGCGAGATGACTTCTGGACTGGAGTTAGCGGTATAGGTCGCGCCTGGCCGGACATCCATCCAGAACATAAAGCCAAACTGATCGAATGCCATGAGCGAGTCAAGGCCTCGGATATTTTTGTAGTTGACGGCTACTCCTTCCTTCTTTTGGCCATACTGCAAATGATCGGTGGAATCCAGATCGATAATCAGATCACAGTTGCCCATAGTTTTTGTCCGTATGCTATGGGCTAAATCACTAAGCCTTTAGCTGAGCTCCTTGATATGCACCTTGTCAAAGCTTCTGAGATACTCACCGTAGGTGTTAGCTGCATTAACTTTAACAAGGCTCGAGAAGTGGGCTTCGTCTCTAAGTGGCTCCATATCATCAAGGCACTCACAGACAGTAGCAAAACCCAGCATCAGGGCTTTGAATTTTTCAAAGCTAGAAGTTTTAGTTGCGATCTTTGAATGGGGTAGAAAGGGGTCTATCCGTGATCGAAGTCCCAACTGCTCCATCATCAGTTGGAGCAAAGGCAGACCTCCAAGAGCCGAAAAGGATTGGTGAACGAACTGATAGGAAACTCCGGTACCGATTTCCACAATGACACTCCGCAGTAACGACAATAATGGCGCGCCTTTATAATCCAGATTTTAGTTTTTGGGAAGCGGGTGCGGAGGATATGCGGCTTGTAAATCAATCACACCAAGACTTTCGAGCGATTTTAGAAAAAAGTTCTGAGGATTAAGAATGATTTTGTTCATTATTTTGAACAAAATTGACAATTTTGTTCAAAATAATGAACAATGTTTCTTTGAACTTACCTATCCTCTATGATAAAGTAAGACGTAAAGCATTTACGTTCATAAAATTGAACAAAATGGAGGATTTTGTTCAAAATGGTGAACAAAAGAAAGACTAAAGCCGTCCTGTTTCCGAAGGTTGTTCGGGCCCTTAAAATCACTGGCGAAAACATTCGTTTGGCTCGCCGGCGGCGGCGTTGGACCACAGAAAGTCTTGCAGTAAGAGCAGGCATTGCGCGCGGCACTCTCGTTGCCATTGAGAAAGGCTCATCAAGTGTATCGATTGGTCACTATGCATCCGTGCTGTTTGCTTTGGGATTGGCAGATGATCTTGCGCGATTGGCTGCGGATGATCCTGAAGGTCGGCAACTGCAAGATATCGAGACACTTGCTGGTTCACGTGAGGAATCCTGATGAAAGTAGATGTCCTTGTTTACGCATCCTGGTCGCCTTTGCCCGAGCCTCAACTCATGGGTATACTATCGGCGAGTTATCTGAAGGGTAAAGAAAACTTTTCTTTTGAGTTTGATCCGCAGTGGCTGAAACAAAAGTACAAGCCCAGGCTTGACCCTGATTTGCCCTTGGTGAGAGGAAAGAGTTTTCCTCAAGGGAAATCACTTTTCGGCATATTTTCGGATGCTGCCCCTGATAGATGGGGGCGTCGTCTCATGATGCGACGGGAAAAGATGATGGCTCGGAAAGAAGAACGTCCTGATCGAACGCTTCTGGAGCTGGATTTTCTATTGGGAGTGGATGATTCCGGACGCATGGGAGGCCTTCGCTTCAAGAAAGAAGCCGACGGTCCATTTTTGGAAGACGATCGCAATAGCCCGACGCCACCGATAACGGAACTTAGAAAGCTGGAAAATGCAGCATTGGTCTTGGAAAACGATGATGCTGCAAAGATTGATGAAGCTTTGGCAATCCTCTTTAGGCCAGGTGGTTCACTAGGTGGAGCCCGTCCCAAAGCGAACGTCATGGACCCATCGGGCGCATTATGGATCGCCAAATTTCCAAGTGAACGCGATGATATTGATATTGGTGGATGGGAAGAGGTTACGGCTTCGCTGGCAAGGGCATCTGGGTTGAAAATTGCGGAATCCAAAGCTGTGAAGTTGGGGTCGAACCATCACACATTTCTAACTAAGCGCTTTGATCGCGGTGAGAATAGAACGCGGCATGCCTATGCATCGGCTATGACGCTCTTGGGGAGGAAGGATGGGGAGAGTGAGAGTTCCAGCTATTTGGATCTTGCAGAATTTATTATATCCCAAGGGGCAAGTCCCAAGGACCAACTTCGTGAGTTGTGGACGAGGATTGTCTTTTATATTCTAGTTTCAAATACGGATGACCACCTTCGGAATCATGGATTTCTCTACAATTTCGAACGGAAAGGCTGGGATCTGTCGCCAGCTTTTGATATCAACCCTGTCCTTGGAGGCGTGGGATTGACCCTTTCGATTGATGAGGGCGATAGCTCATTAAGTCTGGAATGTGTGCGATCAGTAGCTCCGTATTTCCAGATCGAGCAGGCAGAGGCGGATGACGTGATCCAACATTTACTGGCAGTCCGCAAAGGGTGGCGAATGCTAGCGAAGAAGGTTGGAATTAAGTCTTCGGAAATAGAATTAATGGCTTCGGTGTTTGAGGCGGAAAGATAAGACGGAAGATTGGCATTTTGACCCTACTTACCTGCGAAGGGAGCTGTCTCACTATTGAGGCAGCTTCTAGCGAATAACTTCCACCTGGTACGCTGGGCCGGCGCCGTCGTGCCGAATTCGCCTTATAGAAAAAGATCACCCTCGAAGCCGAGATCAAAAAGGGCTTCCAATTCGAGCGACGCAAAAGACGGCATCAAAAATGCTGGCCAAAGTCTTCAAATAGTTGTGAGGGCTACGGCAGTGATATGCAGACCATTGACTCGTTTCAGGACCGTCTCCCGGTCGAACGATATCTCAAATATCTCGGCATCAATCATAGGCCTTCAGCCCAGGCACTGCCCAGCGCCTTCCAACAAACCGAGCTACTCGACCAGCCGCGCGCACATGAAGAAGCGGTCATCTGCCTTGATTGGATGAAGCCACGGAGATCTGTATCGCCAAAATTGTCCAGAAAAACGACCAAGTTCACACTAAAATCAATGATGATTATACAGAATGTCCGGAGAAATGGGGCCAGTTCAGAATGCCATAACACGCGAGGAATTGAGTCCATTGGAGCGGGGGGTTTCTATTCTTGGGGTGGTGACAGGCGGTGTATTTAGTGGTGTTAAAAATCTTCCCCGAGCCATTCAGCGCGTTGGCAATGTTTTGAAGAAATCTCAATGGGGCGGCCGTGGCGGTGAAGCTGCAGCCAAGGCTGTTCGGGGTGCGGAAGAAATTTTTGACTCTGCGAAGAAGTGGGGGGTACCTGCCGAAGATTTAAAGAGAGTTGCAAACCAGTCAAATCACGTTTTTGGCCCAAAATCCTTAAACAAACATAAACTTGGCGACTTTCTAGTGAAGTTCAAAGGTGACCAGATCGACGCTTTCAAAGCATTAGAACATGCCGCACAAACTAAAGCTAATTCAGGTGCACTATCTGGGGTTTTTGAAACGATTGTAAAAGTCAAAGATACCAGCGTCACAGTCCGAGGACGCGTTGTAGATGGTATAGTCAAATTGAGCACCGCATTCATCCCATAGGAGAAGTTATGAAGTACGAATATAAAAATGACCCAAAGAAGCCAATTGAGATAAACAATGACCAACAACTAGAGTTTTTAGCACCGATGGTTCAGTTTACCAAATCAGTCAAAATAAAAGGCTCCAAGATCAAAGGTCTAGATATATACGCGAATTATTTTGCGGAAGGGTTTGAACTAGAGGATTGCGTCATTGAAAGCAAAGTGATTTGGACCGCAGGGGGGCACAATTTAAAACCCATTCTCTTTAAAAACTGTGTGTTCAACGAGTTTGTTGATTTTGAAGACTGCTACTTTGAAGGCGACGTCATCTTTGAAAATGTAAGGTTTATCAAGGGCACAAATCTTATGGGCAATAAAGGGACACCTGTTGAAGTCACTTTTGAAATTGACCCCAGGCTAACCAATGTTGAGGGTGATTTCGCAATGGATACTTATAAACTCTATAAGGACTAGTTCCTTCACATCACCAACTTTTAGTTCCCAAACAAGTCTGCGATCAAACCGATCGCTTATAATGCGTTGGTGCGACTTCTACATGAGCACTGTCTTCGACTGATCAGCTGTATATCGGAAGCTACTTTCGCTCTATATCTAATTGAATTTACTAAGGTATATAATATTTAACGAAGAATTGACATCTTAATTGTAATATAATACATTTAAAACTATGTTTTCTATGTATTATTTTACAGAAAATAATTAAAATGCTATCTATCGAAAATTATTACGAAATAAAAAAATACTCCGACGATCAATGGCAATTGATCCGTCACTTTCAAACCCAACGTGAGCAGCTGAAAAATGATGCTTTTCTATCCGCCAATCACAGCTGCCTGATTGGTGAAAAAGGTGTTGGCAAAACTATTCTCGCTTGTCAAAAAGCGATGTCAATGAAAGCAAATGATACATCTGAAATTTTATACGCTAGTCTCGACGATACACTTTTTTCATCTTACTCCATGTTTGACATCGCACGTATGGCTCAAGAACACGATATCAAGTTGGTAGTATTCGATGAAGTCCATCGCTATGTGAATTGGAAAACAGACTTAAAGTCTATATGCGACCGACTTAAGATTCGCACTATTGTCTCAGGAAGTTCCATATTGAGTTTTGATGATCTTGGTGGCCTTGCCAGACGAATTGTTAAATATGAGCTTAAAGGAATGTCCTTTCGGGAGTACTTGAATCTAAGCTACCAAACTCAAATAGAACGAATAGAGCTTCCATACTTACTCAACAATAGCCCAACGATTGGCGCAGAAATCAAGCAACAACTGGAAGCAAAGATTGAGCGAAACTTAGGATCTCTATTTGAAGAATACCTCAAGAAAGGTTACTACGCCTACTCCTTGACAGAGCCAAATTTAGAAAATTTTTTGCAAATGCTAAGACAGGCTACGGAAGATACGATCGCCTATGAAATCATCTTAAGCCAATCTCATTCGCGCCCTGACATGTCGAGAAAGCTGCAGATGTTATTCAAAGCAATAGCTCAGAATGTGCCGTATACTGTTCACTATCAATCTCTACAGAAGTATGCAGGAATTACTGATCTCAGAACTTTAAAGCATTATTTGGCTTGTTTAGAAAAAGCAGGAATCATTAGTCGACTAGACAAAAAGACATTAAAAAGTCTACGCAAAGCAGATAAGTTATATCTTGGCAACACATCACTTTATTTTGCCTATGCTAACTTAAACCCCAATATAGGTTCTTTACGAGAAACTTTTTTTCTGAACAGTCTGAGATTGGCAAAATTTGAAGTTCTTGCACATGACGGTAGAGCAGATTTCGCTGTTGACGATTATGTTTTTGAAGTTGGCGGCCCTAATAAATCTTGGCAGCAGCTAAAAGAACAAGACAATGCATTCCTTATTAAAGATATTAATGATATTTCTGCGAACCCTAAAATCATTCCTCTCTGGCTATTTGGTTTCCTGGCTTAGCGAAGATTTCAGAAACTCCATTTCTTATGACCACTCAACTGCTCAAATGGCTAATCCCCACTTCCTGTCCAACTTCACTTAGAGAATAAAAAAATCCCTTCAAAAGGCTTGACTCAAGCTTAATGAAAGGGCGCAGTCCTTTTTCAACTTGAAAAATATCAACTCCAACTGTCAAAACAAGGGATAATTTCAAATTCATCCATCGTATTGTTTGCTGCACTTCATCTAATTCTTCGATAATTATTGAAAATACATAGCGCGGATTGCTTTTTCACATTCTGGGCGAGATGATATGGTGCAAGGCGAAGTTTTACCGAAAAACTTTTGCCAAGGACATTTGACCGACTCAATAAGCGCAAAGATATATTTTGCCGCTAACAAATAAGGAAGTTTCAACTATGATCGATACAGCCAAAGAACAAAATCTTACAGAAGACCAATATTCCACAGAAAAACTCCAAGCACCAGTTGTGCGTGACAATCCTAACTACCTACACTCATATTCAAAGCTCCTATTTACGTTTAGTGGATTATTCTCAGGAATTCTGTTTACGGCAAAAAGGTTCAACTACGATTTGCCTGATAATATATCTACAAGAGATTTGATCTTAACTAGTATTGCTACACACCGAATCACACTGACAACGAGTGAAGATCGAGTTACTCGACCTATTAGGGCTCCTTTCACTGATAAGATTAACGTCCCTGGCAGCGATGAAGTCGAAGAAGTTCCCAAAGATGGCGGCATGATCCATTCTATGGGGGAATTATTAAGTTGCCCTTTCTGTCAAACACCTTGGGTCGCCACATTACTTATGGGAGGTATGGTCTTTGCGCCAAAGCCCACCCGTCTTTTCTCATCAATTTTCACGATCAGTGCTGCTGCTGATTTTCTGCATCTTATCTACAAGAGTACACGCGATAAATCATAAATACGTATAAATTAATGAGCAATTTTTTACAAAATATCCCGATCTAATTTGTTGCGCGAAGCTCTTTAGTGCCGACGCATATGAATAGTTATGTTCGCCGATTTAACGCAGAATAAGGTATTTCCAGATGGAATCTAACTAAGCTAGAGAAGAAGTCATTTCTCATTCAGTTTTGATAATTTCCCTTTCAGTATACAAAGCCCTTCCCGAATATTGACGCCAGGCTAAGCTCTCAATAAACCAGCTCTTGAAAAGGTTTCATCAAGGGAATTAGGGGATAAGTTTGAAAATGCTCTGTTGCATTCTAGTCAAATTTTTATAGTTCTTCAGATCCGTAGATAGGTTGGTTCAAGTCAATGTGAAAGGCTTTGCATTGACTAATGGCGAAATTACTCGCTAAAAAATAATATGGTATATCGGAGGAATATTTATGAGCGCATTAATTCTTGGAGCAATGTTTGCTTTATCTATCGGTGGCAGCTCACTAGGTGCTGAATTTTCTGAGGAACAATCTTGGACACATGAAGATGAGCATTTGGAAACTTTTGAAGAAGGAAATGATAAGAGAATAACTGGTTGGAATCAATGGATTTGCGCTGCATATGCTCCATATTATTTTCAACCTTTTGTAGGTTGGAGTTATTACTTTCGGGCTGGCTCTGGTGAAGGTCAACAAGCAAGGAGCCTGGCCTATCTTACTGCCATTCAAACCTGTGAATTTCGCACAGGCATACGATGCCAAAGCCGTTTAGAACGTGATTGTGAAGTCCGGCGCTACTAAGCTTTACCACAAGAAAATATGACTGCGAAACTTTGCTCCTTCAAATAATCGTAATCAAGCCGATAACCCAAAAGCCCGGTTTACATGGAACCGGGCTTCTATAATTTGCGATAGTTCTTCACTTAACTCATTTCATATCATACAGGAGAAATTTGTGATTGACGCATACGCAAGACAATCGCAACGAGTCTAACGAAAAAGAAGATGGCGATACCGAAGATATTCAGGACGTGCTGAAAGAGGACGTGGGAGAGACGAGCTAAAAGAGAGTTTGCTGGAAAAGAAATCAAACCCGTGCCCGACAAGCTTAAGTTAAAAAGCATTGATTTCCACAACTTAAGATCATGCCATAGTAGCTCATAACTAATTCATCAAACTTCTTCGAGGTCATAGCATGCGTCATTTAGGTGTGATAGGGGCGATCATTGGGATGTCATTAAGCGTTCAAGCCATCGCTCGCGAATTGATCATTGAGCCAAGACTAGGCTTTGTAGGTGGTAAAGTTGAATATGAAGGATCAGGATTTAGTGGTTCAAGCGACCTATCAAGCAAATTGAATTTTGGAGTCCAAGTCTTGCTTCCCCTCGATGAGAATTTGTCGCCCAGATTTGGGCTTGCATTGGGTACAATTGGTGCTCCACCTGCTGATAACAAGCAGTATGCTCTAGTCCATAGAACTGGTTTCCAATAAAACTTTGCCAACTGCTCACTAAAATCTCGCCTGATAAGCCTCGAACTAACGGTCTTCAGGTTATTGATAAACTTACTAGGCTGCGCCGAGGGATGAAAGTCCAGCAATAAATGAATGTGGTCGGATTCACCAGCAAACTCCAACAAGCCAATATCCCATTTTTCACAGATGTCTTTACAGATCTCATGTAGACGATCCAGCATAGGTTTTGTGAAGCATTTTCGCCGGTACTTTGTCAAGCCTGCAGGGAAAGCCGATTGAGTGGACGATAGCAACTGAATTTCCAAAGTATCGCACACAGTGATCACTATCGATAAGCGCTAGGAATCGTGGAGGAGAGTCGCTTGCCTGTGGGATTTACTCTAGAAGAAATTGTTCGTGGATATAGCCCTGTGGACAGATCATGCCACAAATGACGCATCAAAAGCCTTTCTTGTATTGGGATTTTTTCCGCCTTCTCTTTGGCAAAGGCTTAGAAAATCCTGACTCAAGGCCAAAAGAATTCATGTTCACTTTATCAAGTCAACCAGGTCGCGTAACACACAGTTCTTTTCAACAGGGTGCCTAAGCTTTTTTGACAGAGATAGTTTGTAACGGTTCGTGCGCCCCTCTTTTACCCTGGTGATGTAACCCCCATCCTCGAGATCAGCGACAATTCGTTGCACTGCCCTTTCTGTTATACCAACTTGTAAGGCAACATCACGCAGAAGCGATTCTGGGTTCCTCGCTAAACAAATTAAGACATGGGAATGATTTGTAAGAAAGGTCCATTTAGCTTTTTCGATCGACATTCAAATTCTCCAAATACATCTCTCCCAATCAACTTGACTCTAAAACCTACACTTTTGGCTCATTTTTTAACACAGCTACCATGCTGAGAATATCATTCATTGTTTCGCGATGCAACAATTATATCAATAATTATAGTCGCTTATCGAATGAATAAACTTTCCCCTTGTTTTCCTAAACTTTTTGGGCATTATGCCGACAATATATACACGTTTTATATTTCGTGTATTATAGATCGTGTTTTTTATCTCGCATTTTTTGATGAAATTGAAATCACTGTCATCTAAGTCAGGAAAAACTTTTTCAATGTAAAAAACTTTTTGAGATGGATAGGTTCCAGGCATGCAGAAACGAAATATTAACTTATATGGCGGTTTAATCGTACTATGGACCCATCTACTGATCTCTTGTGCGATGCTATTACTGACCCTCAAAGATAGCACTTACTTCGTCAACATCTTTTCTGCGACGATTTTTGATTTTGAATTTAAACCGGCGTTAAGATTTGATCCGCTATCTAGCCCGATATATTTCATGATTGCCCTTTTGGGAGTAGCCATTGGTCACTTCTCAATCAGACACCTCGATGGAGAAAAACGACAAGCATATTTCTATCAGTACTTAGTCCTTCTCATCACATCCGTATCAGGCTTTGTACTATCCAATGACTTGATTATGTTTTTCCTAGCCTGGTTATTCACAAGCCACTTCCTTCACAAACTTCTGCTTTTCTATCCCAATCGCCCGAATGCTGTATCTGCCGCTTTCAAAAAACAATTGGTCAGCAGAATTGGTGACCTTGCAATTTTTTCAGCCACTGTCCTGATCATATACAGCTACGGCACATCAAACCTTACTGAGATATTCGAATTGGTAAAGGAAAGAGGCTTCTATCAGAGTTTTGAAGTCTTCAATATTGCCTCTGTACTGATCGTACTAGGGGCTTTGACAAAATCAGCCCAACTCCCTTTCCACTTCTGGTTACCAGAAACTATGGAGACACCTGCACCGGTATCCGCAATCATGCACGCTGGCATCATAAACGCGGGTGGGTACCTAATCATCCGATTTAGCCCTCTCCTATACTTATCGACATTTGCGAATGCAGTTCTCATCATCGTTGGAGCGATCACCGCTACATACGCAGCTCTCATCATGATGACTCAAAACAATATCAAAATGAAACTTGCCTACTCGACCATTAGCCAGATGGGTATTATGATATTTTCTTGTGGCATCGGTGCTTACAGCATTGCATTATTTCACATACTAGCTCACAGCTTCTACAAAGCGCACGCGTTTTTATCGACTGGCAGCCTTATTGAAGAAAGTAAGAAAATTTCTTTAAAGCTCAGACCTGTGCCGAACATGGCGCTAATCCTCAGCATATTATTTAGTTTCACACTCATCGCAACTGGCTCGTTGATTGCTAATGGCCAATACATTTCATTATATACTTACGCAGCAGTTCTGGGCATTTCTATGACACAAAACTGGTTTATGATTAGAGATCAAATGATCCCGCGCACAAAGCTTTTTTCCATAATCGCGGCAATTCTTACTTTAGCAATTTCTATCTATGTAATCATTGAAATCTTAGTTACAAACCACCTCAAACTCGTCATTCCTGGCCCGACAACGACTAGCCTGACAACTCTCAATAACACACCCATTATTTATGTATCTTTAGCGATATTTGCAGGTGGATTATGGTTAAGTGGAAAACTTATGACTCCGCAGAATGACATGATTAAGTATTTATATATGCACCTTTGGAACGGTGGATACAGCAGAATCAGCACGAATTTCAACTTTGCAAAAATATTTCCGAGTTACCCTGAAAATCGAAAATATCCTATGAAATGAGGCCAGAAGAACTTATGGAAACGATGCAGATCAATAAAACCAATCGGGCCTATTCAACAAGGAAAATCTCGCATTCTACTATCGCATCGGCCAAAGCGGATAGGATGGAGCAAATCAAAGACGTCATTAATGAAGGTCTCAACTTGATAACTCCCTCTTGGCCTTTGCAAAGCAGTGTTGCTGTTAATCCTTTTTGGTTTCATAAAAGCAAAAATTTCGTAAATACTTTATTTGAACTTGAGCCAATTCTTCATCAATCACTCCTTATGCCATTGGAGTACTACAAGGATAAATATCGTTCAGGCGAGATTTCTCATAAGGCTTTACAAAGCGCCATTGATCATACAAATCGAAAATGGCATCAACACTACAGCTCAATCGAGCAAATTGAGGATTTTTCACAAGCATCGCAACCTCCGTCAAGGGGGATATTAAGCTTTGCAGAATTCGTTGAAGCTCCTTTAAACTACCATGAAATAGCTATAAACGAAGTGAGCAAGTTCTGTGCTGGATACTTTGACGAGCACCAATCGATTATTAGTTATCCTTGGCAAAATGAATCGTTTTGGATTGGTTGGTTTGATGCCCAACGATTTGACAAAAGCATGTATAAATTTGGTATCAAGCAATTCCGCACAGTTGTTGATTCATTTATTGGACTAAACCCGGAGGATGTCATTCGTGAAATTCTACAAGATATCCAACTAGACGAGGTAAACTGTCAAAAATTATACATGCAGCGCCTAATCGTTTCTATATCGGGTTGGGCATCACAATTTCGATATGTCGAATGGCAGCAGAGTTTAGGAAAAAAAGTGGCACAAAAGGTCTCTTTACTCGAATTAATCGCCGTCAGGATGATTTACGACTATGCCATATATCGAGAGTTTTTACATGAACAAGATCCTTCATGTGAAAGGTGGAGATCAAAATTTCTTACATTGAAATTCCGGTCTACAGAACAACATAAAGTCCATGTTACCAAATACATATGGCAACTAGCCCAAGAAAAGACATATCAACAATGGGTGTCTAAAAACCTACAAGAAAGCGCTGTTCAAAATGAGCATAAAGCAAAATACAAAATGGTTTTTTGTATAGACGTTCGCTCAGAGCTTATCCGAAGAAAAATTGAAGAAGTGAACAAAGATATTCAAACAATGGGTTTTGCAGGATTTTTCGGTTTGGCGATCAGCTATCAGAAAGCTGACGAAAAGGATTCAAGTCACAGATGCCCTGTATTGCTCGCTCCACAATACCAAGTGCACGCAGCTTCCAAGATGACCGCTAGTAAGCAAGCAGATCATTCAAGTAGGATATGGAAACAACTTGTATATAGCTACTTCCGCAACATGCGGAAGGCATCTTTTTCGTCATTTTTGTTTGTCGAGTTATTTGGTATTCTGACTCTCATCAATATCATTTCCAACACCTTTAAAAGCATAGTTCTAAGAAAAAATCGGACAAAACTACCGCCTCGATTTAACGATAGTCACTTACAAAATAGATCACTTAAAATATCTCATCTCCATGGTTCCATCACTGCTGTGAACGAAAAAGTCGATAAGGCAGAATCCATCTTAAAAAATTTAGGCCTACAAAGTGACTTTGGAGAATTGGTTATTTTCTGTGGACATGGCGCTGCTACTACTAACAACGCAATGGCATCAACTCTTGACTGTGGTGCCTGTGGCGGACATTCCGGCGACATCAACGCACGTGTCGTATCTAAGCTTTTAAACGATTCTTCTGTGAGAACAGGTCTGCGACAACGAGGGCTCAATATTCCAGAGTCAACGTGGTTTATCGCCGCTTTGCATGAAACGGTAACCGACACAATTTTTATACTGGACGAAGAAGACTTACCTACGAGATATAAACATGAAGTCGCGTTAATTAAGAAAGATCTTCAAGAAGCGACAAAAAAAGCCATTATTGAGCGAAACTATTTACTTTCTGATTCTCTCGATAAAAATGCAAAACGAAGAAGTTTAAATTGGGCCGAAGTAAGGCCAGAGTGGGGGCTTGCAGGAAACGCTTGTTTTATCGTCGCGCCACGCGCAAAAACCAAAAACACAAATTTTTCAGGCAGATCCTTCCTGCATGATTACAATTGGAAACATGACAAAGATTTTAAAACACTAGAATTGATTATGACGGCCCCAATGGTGGTTACCAATTGGATCAATCTTCAGTACTATGGATCTGTCGTGGCCCCTGACTACTATGGCTCAGGAAACAAGGTATTGCACAATTTAACAAATGAATCTGGGGTCATCGAAGGCAATGGTGGCGATCTTCGTATCGGCTTATCTTTCCAATCGATTCACGATGGCTCCGACTATACCCACGCGCCTCTAAGGCTTTCAGTATTTATTGAAGCACCACGTCAAGCGATTGAGTCCATCATTAAAAACAATCAAGTTGTGAAAGACTTAATAGATAATGAATGGGTTCACTTATTACACATTGATCCAGTCAGTGGAAAGGTATCTAACCGCATTTCAGGTGGCAAATATCAAGAACTTGTGAGTGACTAAAGTAAATCAAAACCGAAATTTCCGTATTCGGAGCAAACAATGATTGACCCAACTCATATTCTAAAAGATGAATATCAATTTCTTTGGGAAGACCCTTTACATCAAACACAGCTTAAGTTCATCCTACCGAATTTGAAAACTTGTGAGTATTCCATTTGGGGAGATTAGGGGCCAATGTATACTTTCAAACTAAATGACACGGACCCGATATGCATAAAATATAATAGTATTCCCACTAGATTGAAGCAAAGAAAGCTTCCTATTGAATCACCAAAGATGGCATTAGAACGTGACCGATTTCCGTACTATCTCGTTGTGGAAGATGAATTCAAAGGCTACATTTATTACTTGTATATCGACAAAGATGGCGAGCTTGGACGAATCAATATTAAACGAAAAGAAGATCATATTGAACTATTAAATGTAGTGATAAACGACTGAGGGGTAGAGGAGTTTCAGACTCCGGTCTACCTTTCTTAATTCCCCTGTATTGTTTTATCAGACCCCCTCATTTTCAGGCTCTGTTTATAGCTCAAAAACTCACGCAAACAGAGCCTAACGCCCTCAGACGAGCTCAACTTTAAGTATTGCTTGCCAAGGGAGCTTGACGACCACTAAAAATATGTAGGAAAAATATTCCAAGCAACTCGAGCCATCACATTATTCCTTTCAACAATAAATATTAATTTGGAATACTCATATACAGGTGGTAACGATTTATTGTTTAAGAAAATAGCTCCCATAAGCTCATCAATCTAGTCATATATCTGCAAATTTTCAAGCATTCAAAATATGTTAGAATATAATCAATATCGTATAAGAACAGCGAAAGGAAGCATTGTGACTAAACAGATTGAGAAGCGTCTGGAGGAGTGGCAAAAGGCCGATTTACTCACACCAGATCAAGCTGAAGCTATTCGCCGCTATGAAGCGCGAAGACCAAGCTCAAACCGAGCTTTGCGACACTTCAGTCTTCTTGGAGCTTTTTCCATCAGTATCGGTATCATCAGCCTTATCGCGGCCAATTGGAGTGAAATTTCCGATACCCTCAAATTAACCGTTTACTTCGTCTTCCTGAGCGGAATAGGTTACGCCGCCTGGCGGCGCGATGAAACTCCAGGCTTACTACGGGAAACTCTATACACTCTTTTTTCCTTGCTTCTGCTGGCTGGTATCGGCTTAATTGCCCAGATCTATCATCTTTCCAGCCAGCCATGGAGAGGGCCAGCATTCTGGACGATGCTTTGCCTTGGACCTGCACTCCGCTCACGCACCTATATCGGTTGTGGAGTCTGGTTTGCCGCATTTGGCATTGCCTGGAGTTTGTGGTTAGCATCGACATACCGAGGGGCTGACGCTATTCCCATAGGTTTAGGACTAGTCTTTTTGATTGGAATCCTCTGCAGCTATCGTGGTCCAGGGCAGCTCCTTCCCGAAACTTTTGCCCGAACCGGGCGAGATTTAATCGTTGCTCTAGTGCTCTTTATCGTCCTATCATTTACCCACCTGCTAATTTTTGTCGATTTTGACGTTCGCTATCAAGTATTTGGCACCATGGTGGTGGCAAGTATTCTTTCTCTTGGTATTCTTAAATTTTCAAGGCCCGCATACCCATCCTTGCTCCACAAGGTTTGGGCTTTTATCTTGTGCTGTGGCCTACTACAGGCATTTTTACCAACTTTCGTTTTTGAAGGAAAGGTACTCAGCTCGTGGCAAAACGCGCTGAATGCTTTCTTATTTATTCTGATCTGGTCGGCTGTAGCGATCGGAGCGATCTCTTTGGAAATTCCTAAATGGTTCGACCTTGCTATCTTCCTGATCGCAGCGCGGATCTTTATTGCTTACATTCAAGTCTTCGGATCATTAGCATTGACGGGAGCAGGGCTCATCCTGCTCGGTTTGCTGATTCTAGGTCTTGTCTGGCTGTGGAATAAGAAACGACAGAAGCTTTATAGTCTGCTAAAAGCGAGGTTTACCGATGAAAATCACGCCTAAAATATGGGCCGCTATGGCCGTCTTTTTACCGATAGCTGCACTTTCCTTCTGGCTTATGGATGTACATAGAAGTGCCCAGAATTCTCTTCGCATTCGCTTACCGATCGAAGGTTTCGATCCTCGAGACCTACTTTCCGGTCACTACATTCGCTACCAGATAAACTATGGTTCAACTGAGCTTTGCCAGCAAGAAGATGCACCCGACGTTGAGACCTGTGTGTGTTTAAGTCAACATGGAAAGTGGCACGAGGCAGACTGGGCAGGCCAGTGCAGCCTGCGACCACCAAATTGCGAGCTATATATTAAAGGACACTGTGATCATAGATTCACTGCCGGAATAGAACGTTACTATATACCGGAAGAGCTATCACCATGGCTACAGATCCTTCCCCAAGATAGCAATCTTGATCTTGCCGTAGATAAATCGGGTAGAGCCATCGTTAGAGGTATATTTGTTCAAACGGAAGATGGTGAGATCAGTCTACTTGATTATGCAAAATCCAAGCAAAGCGAAGACTAGGATTTATGTACAACTTGAAATCTTAACGGAAGATCTCAAATAGGCGATTTTATTTTCTAGCTACTCGGCATTTAAGAATGCAAGGCCATACTAGAATTCGACCTTGCATTGATTCAACCTACCTTGGAATCGCTCGACCAATTGTATCCGCATCAGTACCAAACCAGATTGTGTGGCTTTCCTCATCAAACGTCATATTCCGGACTGATCCTGCACCTGAGGGGATAGCAATTTCCGCAACAAGCTTTTCCTCCTTGGTATCAAAGGCGATAAATTTGTTAGGACTAGGTCCAGCCTCTACATACCAAAGGCGCTGCTTGTGATCGATTGTAGTAGCATACAGCTCGGCAGATGCCCCTCCTGGGCTTTGCCATTGACGCATCGTGCGATCCTTTGGATCATAGACTCCCACATATCCTGCGGCGGCATCAACCCACCAAATACGCCCATCATCTGCGACGCTCAGTCGGCGTATTTGACTATCTTTATGTGGAGTTTCAATAATTTCCAGTTTCATCGACTTGGGATCAACCGTTCCAATTGCGTTTTTTCCCATAAAGGCGATCCACGGTCGATCGTTCCGGTCGACAACTAAACCATAGGGCCGCATGTCTTCACCTGGAACTGGCACTATTGCCACCTTACCGCTTTCCGGTGATAGAAGACCGATATAACCTGCTGGCTTGGATCGTTGCACCGTAAACCATATATCACCATCTGAAGTCCAAGCCATGGTATGCGGATCGTTGATTCCTTCAGGCAATTCATAGCGTGTTACTTCGCCAGTCTTGGGGTCAAGACGACCAATGTGGCGATCACGATTGCCGGCATACCAAGGGTAGCCTTGTTTATCGACAATGACCGTGTGCGGGCCAGCGCCTTCTTGCAAATCGAAATGTTTCATCTCGCCTGACTTTGGATCAAACTTCGCAAGATAGTCGCCTTGTTGTCCAACAAACCAGACATCACCATTCGGGGCCACATCTGGATCCCTTGGGCGGGTGTTGGGCCAGGGTACTGTCCATTCTTCAATGATAAGTTTTGGATGCTCAATACTATGTGCCGGGTCAGCTACCGAATCGTTGACCTCACTGCTTTGAGTTGTTGTCGTACAACCACTTAAATATGGCACGAGTATTCCATACAACAGTATGTTTTTCATGGACCGATACAACTGCATATGAAGCATTCCCCCTCTGCAATATTTTTCCGCGCAATTCTAACTACGTAGCTTGACATGCTGGCGGTAAAATTACAATTTTTGCGCTACAAAAATGAAAATGTCGCTATGTCATAGATGCTTCATCGCTAATGGGCATATCGACCTTTTATTGTAGACATTCGGGAGAAATGACACTGGGAAAACGAGCGTCAACTGTGACGAAAGCACTTACATTTTCAGCTGACAAATTTTCCCGTTCCCACAAATCCAAACTAGAAAGAATTAGCCAATGAATCAATGACTGGAATCTCTTAATCATTGCTGCTCATCGACACTTCAAATTCTTGAATCCTTAACGAATTAATGCACGCACAAAAAAATCAATTCCATGATTCATGAAACCGATTCATGCGACATCCGAAAACTTTCATCTTTAATATTTGCCAGTTCTTCCCGGTATAGGTGTAAGGCTTCTTCTCTAGCATTCCGATCCGATATACGTAACAGGGAAGAGGGATGACGAATCAGTATGGTTTTATCGCAATATGGCCCCTGTACGAATTGGCCGCCATCCTTATGGATAGTCACGTCTCGCCCCCACACAGCGCGGCCTGCAGTTGTACCTAAAGCGACGATGATACGTGGATTGATAATCAAAATTTCTTTTTCTAACCAAGGAAGACATGCTTTAATATGGCTCACTTTTGGCTTCTTATGAAGACGCCGGTTGCCCTGTTGTGTCCAATAGAAATGCTTGACGGCATTTGTGATATAAATATCCCCCATATCATAACCGACTGCTTCTAAGCCCTGTCTGAGCAGTTTTCCAGCAGGGCCAACAAAAGGCTCACCTTTGCTGTCCTCAACATCACCTGGTTGCTCTCCAACAAACATAAACGTCGCATGTGGCGCACCCCTTCCGAAGACAGTTTGCGTTCCAATTCTATAGAGTTCGCAGCCATGACAGCTTTTGGCAGCTTTACTTAACGCTGGCAGACTTAAATCTTCCGGCAGATATTCATTGGCAGACATGAAAATCTCTCCTTATATGATCAGAAACTATCTGAGCGCTTGAGAAGCTTCTGTAATTCAGGCCAGGGACGGGTATTAATAACGTCCGTTGGATTCAACCAGGCTCGCCGTGCCTGATCGATCCCATAGCGAAGAGAACTAAAATCATCTTTTCTATGCGCATCAGTAGAAATGGCTATCTTTACACCTTTTTCCTTCGCCAGCCGACAGTGTTGATCCGATAGATCAAGCCTTTTTATCTGTGTATTCAATTCGAGATAGCAATTTCTATCGTGCGCCGCATCCATAAGTCTTTCTATGTTGATGGAATAAGATTCTCGCTTTTGAAGAAGACGGCCAGTCGGATGCCCAATAATATGGACATAAGGGTTATCCATAGCTCGAACTAGTCTTTCCGTCTGCTGTTCTTCATCAAGATTAAAATGTGAATGTATAGAGGCGACGCAAACATCCAGTTTTTTTAAGATGTCATCAGCTAGATCAAGCTGCCCATCTTCTAAAATATCGACCTCGATACCTTTTAATATTTTGATCCCATCTAATGTTTCATTGAGACGATCAATAGCTTCCATTTGCTGTAGTAAACGCTTTTCATCCAGACCATTGGCAACAGTTAAACTTTTCGAATGATCAGTGATGGCAAAATATTCAAATCCAGCTTCTTTGGCCATTTGCGCAACATCTTCCAAAGAATGGCGACCATCACTCGCATCAGTGTGGGCATGTAAATTTCCCTTAATGTCCTTAATTTGAATCAATTGGGGTAATTCGCCTTTTTGTGCTGCCTGGATCTCTCCTTGATTTTCCCGCAACTCAGGTTCAATAAAGCTCAGACCCAAGTTTTTATAAATATCTTTTTCTGTAAACCCAGCAAGTTTTTTTGTTTCCTGATAGAGTCCATATTCATTAATTTTTTTGCCCTGGCTTTGAGCAATTCTTCGCAATGCAATATTATGCGATTTAGAACCTGTAAAATAAAGCAAGGCAGCCCCATATGAGCTTTCTGGAACAACACGAACATCGACTTGAAATCCATTATTCAAACGCACCGCAGACCGCGTTGGCCCTTTGCTTAAGACCTCGCTCACCTGCCCATGTTTGACAAAATAATCCATCACCCGAGAATCTCGTTTGCAGGACACGACTAGGTCCAGATCACCAATGGTGGCCTTTCTGCGGCGAAAGCTTCCTGCAGCTGTAACTTTTTTAACTCCGGGAATGAGCTGTATGAATTTTACCAATTCTTCAACTTTAGCTTCCATCGCGGGAAGTAGATACCGCTTGCCAGATTCAACTTTGCGGTTAATTTCTTCCATAAGTTTAAGCTGGGTTTTCTGCCCAAAGCCTGGCACTTTGCTTAAACCGCCTTTTTGCGCAAGTTCTTGTAACTGGTTGAGGTTGGAGACATGGAGTGTGTCATAAATTTTTCTAACCCCTTTTGGTCCCAGGCCTTGGATTTCAAGGAGTTCTAACAAGCTTTCTGGAAAGACTTTTTTTACATGGTCTAGGTCCTTTAAATGACCAGTTTTAACAAACTCTTCAATTTTTTTTGCAATATCCTTACCGATCGCAGGCAGCTCGGTTAAATCCTTGTTCTGTTGAATTAATTCCTTCACGTCCCAAGTCAAATTTCTCATGGTATCGGATGCATTGCGATAAGCACGAACACGAAAGGGGCTTTCACCTTGAATCTCGAGTAGGCTCGCATATTGTTGAAACGTTTCAGCGATCGCTTTATTCAGGCCAATCATTAATTTCCCCCTCCTGCTATGTGACCAAAACTCAGTCTTTCCATTTATTGCAAAACTTGTTCCGTCCTTCGCTATGGGATGGAAATGAACCCGGACACCACCATGCCACTTACGCTTAAAAAAACCTCGGAAGCTAGATAGCTCACGGCATTTTGGCAAATATCCCGCTCGTGAATTCAAAAAAATTCCAACTTCTGACCGGATCGTCGTTTTTCAACTAATTTTTTTCATATTAATCGATCGGTCCTACGGGAAAAAACGCTTCGCTTCATGTTACGTGCTTGACTCTAAATATGCTCCGAAATGCTTGTTTTTTCGCATTTCTCTGGTTCAGATCAGAAGTTACAGTGAGCAGCACATCGGTACCGGATCTTGTGTCTACATATCACTTCAAATTAATTAGTAAAAAAATCGGATAGAAATTTATGTTTAAACTAGCCCTAAGTTTTACTTTACTCGTCATTCCAAAAATTGCACTCGCAGATGATTTTGTTGATTTTATCTTCAGCAATCAGGCAAGCGAATATGATCTTCGGGAGATTGCTGCTGAAGAAATTGCCGAAGAGTCAATCATAGCTGATGGAGCCAGTGGTATTCCAGAAAGACTGCAAGGAATTTGGTGGTTAGATGGTAACCCGGTGGCAACAAGCATCCTCTTATCTTTTGGCAAAGGTGATTGGAATCCAGAAGAGCGGACACTAACCATGCCTGTCTACGGCGAAAATATCTGGGCTTGGGAAGGCAGTGAAGAAGGTCGAACGACATATGAATTTGTCTTTGGAACTGGACTTGTGTATGAATTGCAATTGAATCAAGATCTCACAGAAGGCGAAGTAATTCCCATTGTAACGATCGCTGGTTTTCAAGTGCGAGTTCCCACAAGATTTTTCACTATCGGTTTACGCTATGTTGAAGATGGCTACTGGATTCGGGACACCTATCTTTTTGGCAAGAAAGTTGACGAATATGACTTTCGTCGCATCATAAATTCTGAAGGCATGAAAGAAGATGCTTTTCAAGATTTTCTCGATCGCGGGCCAGAAACCTTGTTTATAGCTGGCTGAAGAGTACTTTCATGACTCGAGTTATCTAGAGCTAAATATCCATGAATGTAGGCTGCCATTCAGAGAGTTATATCGCTAAAATACGCATCTCAAAACTTGGGCTTTACAGGTCATCAGTGATTGCTTGTTAAACGGGCTAAGTTTTGGCAAGTATGTATCAAGCAAACCAAGTGAATCATAATACACCCCAAATTCTTATTATGATTCACTTATGCCTCTAATTGACATCTAGACAACATGGTTTGTAAATTTTTTAAGCCCATTCATGAATGAGCTGATTGCATCAAGTACTGCTGATATTCAGTATTCTGAAATCCTACCAAAAGATGCCATATCCGTTGCGAAGCCTGCATGCCGTGTGTAATTTTTTCTAAAAGATCATGGTTAACAAGATTTCCATCCTTAAGTTCAACTCTTAGTCTCGTTTGAGCACAACTCTTGACTTCAACGATATTATCTCTACCACCTAATGCGCTTAACATAGCTTGACACTTTTCTTTAATCAGTTCGGTATTTTCGAGCCCAGATAAGTTTTGGGTTTGGGCTTCTTGATATACACTTTCTAAACTTTGGCTGACATCAACTTCTGGCGGAGTAAAGCTCCCCTTGCTTTTTCTTAAATATTCTTCGATGGCTGTTTTTAGATTTTCCGATTGAGTACCAAAAATCGCTTGTAGACTGTTGCCAAGCTTGATAACTCCAATCGCACCCAGATTCCTTAGTTCTTGATCATTGACCTTATTCATATCTTCAACGCCTACTCGAAGTCTTGTAATACAAGCGTCAAGATTAAGTATATTCTTGGCCCCACCAAGTGCAGCAGTAATCTGACTTGCGACTTCTAAGGAATCTCCTTCACGGACAGATTGCGCAGCTTCAGCTTGATTTTCTCTACCCGGTGTCAGTAGGTTCCATTTTTTTATGGCGAAGCGGAAAGAGGCGTAATACACAAGAAAGTACATCGGACCCAATACCAGCACCACCCAAGGCTTCGTAGCCATAGCAAAAAACAAGGCATAATCAATAAAACCATGGGAAAAAGTATAGCCTAACTTTGCTCCAACTCCATATGAGATGACGAATGCCAACCCTGCAAGAAGAGCATGTATCAGATAAAGTACTGGAGCAACAAAGAGAAAGGCAAACTCGATAGGTTCTGTAATACCAGTAACAAACGACGTCAGGGCGGCAGAAATCATGATCCCACCGACTTTTTTTCGATTTTCAGGCCTGGCACAGTGCCACATGGCAATGGCAGCTGCCGGTAAGCCAAACATTTTAAAAAGGTAACCGCCACCTAGGTTGCCTGCAGTTGGATCTCCGGCGAAAAATCTGGTTAATTCACCATGAACAACATTACCTGTCGAGGTTACGAACTCACCAATTTCAAAGAAAAAGGGGACGTTCCAAATATGATGCAAGCCAAAGGGTATTAAAAGCCGTTCGATGACTCCATATATAAATACAGTGGCTGTCATGTCACCGGAAGCTGACAAATTTGAAAGATAGCGAATACCTTCGCCAATTGGCGGCCAAATTAAACTAAGCACACCACCAAGTCCGATTGCAGCAAAAGCTGTTATAATGGGCACCGAGCGTTTACCTGCAAAAAAACCAAGAAAGGGTGGGAGTTCGAGCTTATAGAATTTGTTAAATACTGCTGCCGCGACACTACCGATGATTATCCCCCCAAATACTCCCGTATTGATCGAGGCGATGCCCATGATTTCTTGCGTTTCAACACCCCAATAGGGAGCGATAACCCCCATGGTTCCCAGCATCACAACATACCCAACGATAGCAGCAAGGGCTGAAACCCCATCGTTTTTAGTTAAGCCTAAGGCCACACCAACTGCAAAAATAAGTGGCAAATTTGCAAAAATTGGCTCGCCCGAAGATCGAAATATTGCAAATAATACAAGCAGAAATTCAGAGTCAATTTGAATGACTCCACGGTCTACGCCAGACAATAAAGCACCACCAAGGCCTAACAGAATACCAGCCACTGGTAATATGGCTACTGGCAGCATCAGTGATTTTCCAATTTTCTGCAGAAAATCAAACGAAGTTTTCCAAATCATCATAGGAGACGTCCCCACATCAATGAGAGTCGATAAATTTTTGTGCACGGCTGCGTACTTCAAAAGCGCTTTTTAGCTGTAAAACTTCACCAGCGAGAGCTTTACAATCAGCCAGCTGATACTTCCTAATATCAGCCTTGATATTAGGGATGCTAGCAATCGAGGCACTCAGTTCATCAATACCTAAGCCTAACAGTATGGGGATAGCATCACGATCACTCGCCAGCCCTCCACAGACGCTGACCGATTTGCTATGTTGCTGCGCAGCTTTTGCCGTCATTTCTATTAATCGTAGGACAGAAGGATCAAGACCATCTACCTGCCGAGCCAATTTGGGATGAGTTCGATCCATTGCCAGAGTGTATTGAGTAAGATCGTTCGTACCAATCGAGAAAAAGTCGACCTCTGCAGCAAAACTTGGCGCCAACAAGGCTACAGAAGGAACCTCGACCATAATTCCCAGCGGGATCGAAGGTAAACCAAGAGCATCCTGCTCTTGCTTAACGATTTCCTTCAATTTGATCACTTCTTCAACAAATGTAACCATGGGAAACATCAATTTAAGTTTTCCATTACGTGAAGCCAAAAATACTGCTCTAATCTGCTCCCTCAATAATTCCTCAGACTCAAATCCTAAGCGAACTCCGCGAATACCCAGAAAAGGATTGGTTTCTTCATTCAATGGCAAATAACTGACTGGTTTATCGCCACCAATATCGAAGGTACGAATAACTAAATGCTTGTCACTGCCAAGAGCTTGGGAAATTTCTTGGTATACAGAATGCTGCTCTGAAACAGTTGGTGCTTGCTTTCTATCCATAAATAGAAACTCAGAGCGCAGCAGCCCGACACCTTCAGCCCCCAATTTAACTGCCTGTCTTGCATCTTCCACCCCGCCAATATTAGCATAGACACTTATAGTGCAAGCATCGACTGTGACGGCTCGTTCATGAGCATGATGAAGGTTCTCTTGATCTCTTGCCGCCGTCTTTGCATTTAAAATTCTTATCGCTTCTATCTTTTGAGCATCGGGATTTAAAAGCAATATTCCATGATCGCCGTCAAGTATTACTGGGCTAGCTTGAGGAATTTCCAAAACTTGCTCACTGACGCCAGTGATAGCCGGTATTCCTAGAGATCTGGCCAGAATAGCGACGTGAGAGGTGCTCCCGCCCGCCACGGTACAAAAACCCAAGACTCTATCTCGTTCAAAATTAGCCACATCGGAGGGTGATAAGTCGTTGGCAATGACTATCGATCCTTTCGGTATTTCTGCTTTGCTTGGAGAGTGATCGGTCAAGACATGAAGGACACGGCGGCCCACATCACGAACATCGTTTGCTCGCGCTTTAATGAGTTCATTGTTAACCTTCATAAGTTGATCAACGTGACTGCTATAAGCTTTATGCCAGCCATAACTAGCACTATAACCTTGCTTCACTTCTTGATCTGCTTCTGCTATTAAAGAAGGATCATCCAAAATTTCTAAGTGCGCGCCAAAGATCGCGGCCTTCTGAGGGTCCGATTTCGCTTCGAAAACGCTTTGAATATGCTTAATCTCATCCTTTGCCTGTTTTAATGCCTCCCTAAGTCTAGTTGATTCTAGCTCATATCCTTCACCTTGTTCTTCAAATATCAGATTTTCGAGCCTCTCTTGATAGACATGCCCAAAAGCCATTCCCTGGGAAGCAACAACACCACTTATCTGATTGATATCAATATCTTGTGATACTGGTTTGGATATTTTTACCTGCGAAACCTCTTCAAGCTCTTCGTCGTATTTTTGAGAAAGAATTTTTTTAATATCTCTTACTGCTTGCGTCGCGAGATTTCCGCATGCCCTTACTTCAACGATATCATGATTTGCAATTCCTAAACTTAAAATTGCGACAATACTACGAGCTTCGACTTCTTGATTTCCCTTTCTTAAACGAATATCGACGTCACTTGCTTTCGCTGCGCTTACAATTAATGCCGCTGGCCTTGCATGAATACCTGTCGGATTGATAATCTCAATTTTTTCACTCACAAAACCGCTTTGATCAAATTTCAGCCTCTCCTTCTGTGCATTTGAGTCCAGCTTGTGCGGCAAAAAACCATGAATCTCAAGTAGGTCATCGTCATAAGATAGTTTAAAGTTTAAGAATGGCTTAATTGAAATACCAGAACCTGGATCAACCACAACGATCTGTGTCAGCAAACTTTTAGCATGTAGGGCAAGATAATCAGCATCAAACTCGATCAATGTCGTGCCTGTTTTGACCTTATCACCGACTTTCACCTTCGCTGTAAAACCCTGCCCCTTTAATCGCACTGTATCGATTCCGATATGCAACAAGATTTCTATTCCCATCTCAGTACGAATAGTTAGGGCATGGTGAGAAGGGTGAAGTTGAACAATCTCGCCTTCGATAGGTGCCTTGAGTACTTGACAGGTAGGATCTATTGATATTCCATCACCCATTAATTTTTGGGAAAACACAGGGTCAGGTACTTCTTCCAACGGAATAATCTTGCCAAATAATGGCGCCTTTAATAGGATGGCTTTAGTTTGTTGTGGTTGCATTAGAATCACCTTATGAGATTCAATTAATCAGGACTCGTAATCGATCAACCGCTATTTCAATATTTTTCATTCCCTCTATTAGCTAACAAGCTCCTTTTATAGAAACTAAATCAGGTCGATCTTGTCTAAATGCTCTGAGCTTAGATCAAAAATGATTTCAAATGCCTTGACCTCGACTGTATGAAGTCCAATCATAATCAAGAAGATGCCAAATGGGATGAAATCTTTCATAGAGAACCTTCTCATAATGGTGAGGCGGGCTAAATATGAGGTGATTTTTAGGATTAAGATTGTTAAAAGTCAATTTTGATAGCTACCGAACCTTCAAAATTTTCGACTAGACCGGAATCTCGAAAGCAAAATGAACTAGGAAATTCGTGTAGCTGCGCGAAAAGGCGATTTTTTATAGGTAAAAACAACCACAATCTCTATGTTGGCATGATCCAGGAAAGTGAAAAATTTCTGACACAAGAATTTAGAATATATTTCTTTACAAAATACGGAAGGGAAGGGTTTCGTAGTGAAATCTGATTTAAAGTGGACTACTTAACATGAGCCGTATTTTCAATTTTATACCCTTAAAAATCAAGCTTGCAATCGTCGTGATTCTGGGCTTTACCGTCTGTATTGCAATGCTGCTCTATTTCTCCTTAAGCAAACTGACAGATCTTTACAATAAGACTTATCAAACCAATCTTTACGGCAGTTTAGCATCTGCAAGGTTTTTACTTGAAAACTTTCAAGATGATCTAGACCAATCCGCAACACGTGTCGCTGGCCAACAAATTTTTCTCGACACCTTCAAAGAGGAAGATCCGGAATTACTTGCCGTAGTCTTGGAAGACCTGATGGCAAGTGAACCTCTAGACCTTGGGTATATTGCGTGGATAAAAGATGAAGTTCCATTTCTTTGGACCCGTAGTCATAATCTCAATGTGATCACTTCAAAGCAACAGGAAGCCATTGATCAGGTGATCTGGCGACATGTCAAAGAAGGAGTGCTAAACCCTTTGAATGACCAACACTACTATCAGGGCTATCTTGCTTTAAACCAGCAGTTTTTAAATCTCGATTTCCCGTCCCGACAAGTTTCTGAAGACCAATTGGTATACGTGGTTGCTGTACCGATTATAGTATGGAATGAGTTACGTGGCCTAGCCATATTTGGCACAATCATCCAGCATTCTGTAGCACTGAAGGAACGGCTAAGTAAGATTCTTGGCATTTCTTTCGATAATAGCGTGGCATTTCAACTACGATTCCAACAACGTGATTATCTAAAAGTTGCTCATCCAAACCTCTATGCAAAATTAAGCCAAAACGTTCACGATACGCAACTAGATCGCGTTCAGGATCAGTTGGAACCATACCCCATAGAAATTCTGCTATATTCCGATCGTTATCGATTAACACAAGAGATTCAAAACAAAGTATTTTTCATCCTCTTTTTCATAGGAATGATTTCTTTTGTCTTTGTTACAGTTTTACTTATTTTTTTGTCAAAGATTCTTGGCTCATTAGAGGATTTGGTTGCGACGTCAAATCTTATGAAAAAAGGCGTTTATTCAGCAAGAATGAGCGTAAAAAGTGAAGATGAACTCGGCATGCTCGCCAATCACTTTAATGAAATGGCAAAAAGTATTGAAGAGAAAGTACAAACGATAAACGAACAATCTCATCGCGAAAAACTCTTACGCAAATTACAGCACGAAGCCGAACTTTCTCATTTAAAAAATCAAATGAAACCTCACTTTCTATTTAACAGCCTCCATATGATTGCAAGTTTAATAGAAATAGATCGTGATGTTGCCACTGAAGCAACTTACCTGTTGGCCGATCTCTATCGATTGATTCTTCAATCGTCAAAAGCACCGACCTCCACTTTGAAATGTGAGTTGGATATACTAGAAAACTACCTGGAAATACAGAGAATGCGTTTTGGGGAGCGTCTTAAATATCGCATTCATGTAGATCTACCCATCGTAAGTATTTATGTCCCCCATCTCGTTCTACAAACTCTTGTAGAAAATGCTGTGAAACATGGAATTGAGAAGTCACTAGACGGGGGAGATATTATCATCAAGGTATTTCAACTCGACAAGAAGCTCTATGAAGCTCAAGTCATCAATACTGGAACCATGATTGAAAGAGATATGATAGAAAAAACGGGGCTAAGAAACACACGCCTCATGCTAAAACACCTATATGGCAAAAAAGCCTGCCTAAAGTTCGACACATCACGCCCTGGCCTTGTTACTGCCAGTTTCATGTTTTCGGGGGAGAAACTATGAGCATATCCGTTCTTGTAGTCGATGACGAACAAATAGCCAGAAAGAGAATTGTACGCTTATTGGAAGATCACCACGAACCTTTTATCATCCGAGAATCAACTGACGCCATTGTTGCCTGCAATTTGATGCAGGCGTTTCAGCCTGAAATTATTTTCCTAGACATCAATATGCCAAAATATAGTGGTTTTGATTTTTTGAAAATGAGCAATCTAAAGAATATCAAAATTATTTTTCAAACAGCTTATTCTGAGTACGCCGTACAAGCCTTTGAAGCTGAAGCCGAAAATTATCTGCTGAAACCATTTTCCAAGGAAAGGTTCTATAAGGTCTTAAATAAAGCCCTTAACTCTTTGGGCAAAAAAGATAGCTCAAAGCAAATAGATAACATTGTCGTTAAAATTGGAAATAAAGAAAAGCTGATCAATGTTAGTACTATCTATTACTTTGGCACGACCAATCATACAAGTTTTCTGGTTTTAAAAGATCGGATATTTTCCTGTTCTTACAGCTTACAAGAATTAGAGGAAAAGTTGAATCCAGAGGTTTTTATTCGGGTTCATCGTAACACCCTTCTCAACAGAGCCTACGTAGAATCCTGGTCCAACACCTATCCCATGGTGATTCATTTAAAAAATGGTGATTCACTAAGAGTTTCGAAAGAACGACGTCGAAAAGTAAGAGAGTTTTTTACCCATGCCTAGAGCCAATAAACTAAATATAAAAAATCACGATATAGCTCAAAAGCTGATGACACTTGTTATATTTGTTTTTCTAAATATAGCTACAGCTGCCGGAAAAGAAATGAATACTCCAGACAAAATAAAGATAGGCTTTTTACTAAGTACTATGAAAGAGGAACGCTATCAGCATGATCGCTCCTTGTTTATGCAAGAAGCTCAACAGCATAATCTTGACGTTATTTTCGCCTCTTCAAATAATGATGCTCAGCTCCAGTTTGAGAGATCGAAGCAAATGATAGATCTTGGAGTCAAGTTACTCGTTTTACAACCCGTCGACATCAAAGAGTCGAAGAAAATCGTCGAGTACTATTATGAGCATGATATACCAGTCATTGCCTATGATCGATCTGTTGAAAGCGAAGCCTTGCTAGCTCACGTGACTCATAGCAACTTTCAAATAGGCGTGTTACAAGCTAAGGAAGCGATAGAGAAAAAAAAAGACATTCGAAATGTCATCATCTGCGCTGGAGAAAAAGAACACAATGTTGCCATGGAAATCACAAAAGCAAATATTGAAGTTTTAGAAGCTCATGGTATTGAGCCAATCGTTATCTTCCATCCGAAGTGGTCATCCAATCAATGCAAGGCAAGCGTTCTCAAGCAGATCAAAGAAGGTCTAGCCGTTGATGTTGTTTTAGCTAACAACAGTCAAATGGCCCAGGGCGCAATTGAAGCTTTGGAGAGTTTGGGAATTGATGCCACCGAAATCTTCATCGCCGGAGCAGATGGCACGACACAGGCTTGCCAAAACATACTCGTCAACAAGCAGGATTTTGATGTACAAAAACCTATAGGTCCACTTGTAAAAGAGACCTTAAAGCTTGCACAGCATACTTTAAATTTTAAAGACTTGGATTGGAAACGAAAGATAAAATATACGAAAACAGTAAGTGTCCCTGTTTCCTCCCTCCGGAAGAATAATCTAGAATCAGCATATCAAATTCTTACGAAGGGGTCTCAATCGGTTTGCAAAAAGCCCAGCTGGTAAATTACCTTTACTTACTACCACCAAACTTCACCTTGAATTCCTAGGGTGAAGCCATCTGAGCTAGCTTCAAAAACTTGGCTGCCATCTGTAATGAGGCGGTCTCCTTGTTGCGCATCATTCCAATCTGCATAAGTACCATAAAGGCGAATTTGAGGCTTAACTTGATAAATAGAGTCTGGTCTGACTACCAGTCCTAGTGTCGCCTTACCAAGAGTTCTTTCTATATAGATATCTCCGCTCGAACCATCAAAATTTTGTCGTGGCAGGCCATTATCAATACGAGTATAATAAAAATCAGCATCAATACCCCAAAACTCATTTAAGAACCAAGTTGGATGTACTCCAGCTGATAGGGTATCGCGTACAGGAATCATTTCGCTACTTTCATCCAATCTTTCGCCAAAATCAACACGAGTCCAGGCGAGAGCTATATTCCATTGAAAAGCTGAATCAGGTGGCACGTAATGAATGTCGTGAATCCAACGGATGGTTGATGAATTTTGCCAGGCTTGCGCCGCTCGCTGTCCATCCAAGGAGCGATCAAAACTAGTCGCATTAAATACCTGAATGGTCGAACCAGTTTGATGACCATATTCTAACTCTGGACGCCCCCCATATAAGCCAAGACCATATTGCACATATGTCCGATAGTCCCAAAATCGTCCTCTGAATTTATAATCCAAGGTGTACTGTTGGCCACTGACTCCGATACATTTTTTCTGGCCGGTTTCACGCCCTTGTTCAGATAGCTGTCCATAAATCATGGCAATACCAATACGTCCAGCACCTAGAGGGATACTGTGAAAACGTATATCACCGGTGAGATTAAGAGGGGAGTCCGATTCATGAGAAAAATGCCGAAACATGGCGACATCTATCAAACCAGATCCAAGGCTCAGTCTTTCCAAACCCCATCCGGTACCACTTTGATCCAGAAGGAAAAAATCCCACATTTCTAAATGATAGCGATTATAGAAGCGTTTTCCTGCCCAAATTGAGCCTTTCTCACCAAGGACGCCGATCGCCTCAACATATGCCTCACGATGAGCCACAACCAGATCATCATTTGTCCCTGCGCTATCCTCCCAAGTTGCATTGCCATCTGACGAAAATGCTAATGTGAAATGCGCTTTGTATTGCACACCTCCCATAGATTGATAGGCTTTGCTCATGTAAACTTCCGAATATAAACCACATTCGTTTCCAAAACGGGAGAATTCTGTAGGTGCACCAGGCAAACGATAGCAAACTCCTTCCGTCAATCCTTGACTGACAGCAGCTCCAGCACGAAAGTAAGCATGAAATTCTAAAGGTTCTTGGACAATCTCACTAAATGAACTGCTAGACCATAAAAACAAGAATACAAGCCATGTTTTCTTTTCCAATTTCGCCCCCTCGCATCAAAATTGACTCCAAGCAAATTGCGATTTACTGAGTGTTTGGTAATGCTGTCAATGCATCCACTCATACAATTTGGCTGAATCGGAAATATTCTTAACTGAGCGAGAATTTCATTTTTCTCATGAACTTTTTACGCAAAGTGAGAGGTCGAAAAGAGAGCCGTTTATCTTCTTTCCGGTTGGGTTCAAAAATCTTCCATTTCAGTTCAAATATAGCTACTAAGAACCATAAACATGATTTAGGGTGGAGCAAATTCAAGCATAATAGGGGGTTCATCATGCAAAAATTTTGGCAATCTTATGGGACGATTTTGCTAAGTTCATTACTAGCATGTTCACCAGCAGTTTTCGGATATAGTCCGCAGCAGATGATCGGTGCTGAAGTTCAATCAGTGCATAGTACAGGTTATGGTTTATACGTTGTGCAAATGAAACCTTCAGATGTTCCAGGCGTTATTTCTTCTTTTTTCCTTTTCTCGACAGCAAAATTATGGCCGAAAAGCTGGGCCGAAATTGATTTGGAGTTCACACCTGGCTATGAAACTGGAGGGGAGCAAAGCAATCGCTTTGTACTGAATGGTGACCAGGGGCATTGCTTTGATTCTTCGGGACACTATCAAGAACAGTTCTTTCAAAAGAATTGCCCCGTCATTTCTGTTGAACAAGACGAGATTGTGATTAAAGATAGCAGGAACCGTTTCAATCAGAAAATAAATCGAGCGTTAGCATTTAATACTTTTGGCAATACTCCATTAGTCATGGATCAAAGACGCACGGGAAAACCCGATCCCATCGTTCAGGAGCCATCTGACTATCAGGTGTTTTATTTGCCACCACAGGGAATCGATCCTTTTAAGAATTTTTACAATTACTACATCTGGTATACCCCCCGAGGAATATTTTGGTCGGGTCCTGTGGACCCCAATAAATTTGCTTTTCCAAAACCTCAAGAAAATTTACCACTAGAAAATTTACCAAAGCCGATATTTGCTAAGCTCTGGAATAGCAATCAAGGTGGAGAAAATGGTCAACCCAAGCCAGCTCCTGAGTTTCAAAGCCCCGCAGACAAGACTTTTCAGTCGACTGCTCAAAAGCATTCCATGGCCTATGCCAGCGACCAGTTCACACCATTAGATCATAGTACAGGCGGGGTTCTAAACTTTGGACGTTCATTGAAAATAATGATGAACATTTGGGATGGGTCATATACAGCCCTACATTCAGGAAAACAACCCTGGGGCGGTTGGGACAAACCGAGCAGAGAAACCGCAGCCATCTATAAAAAAGTCGCCTTTTTTCCAATAAAAGTTCCTGTCAAAATGCAAGATGATTTCCCTGAACCAAACTCTTACCAATATGGATCAGCAAAACTCTATAGTGATTTTACCAGTGTTCAAGGCACATTCTTTCTCGATGGTCAAAAAGCCTCGTTTAGTCAACTGTGGCGAATTGAAGACGGGGCAGATGCGCCTCTAGGGATCAGATCTGGGTACCATGTGTTGTGTTATCCCCATTACTTCAATCGTGATTTTCCTCTAGCTGAAAATGGTCTTTATCTCCACCTTCGCCCTGCAGGCGACTATGCTCTTCCTGCAGATGGCGCCATGGAGGGGATGAATAATAGCCAAACGAACTGTCGCTGGGCTGACCAAAGAGGAATCCAATGAGCACTCTGCATTGAAGATCGATCTACTTGAAAAACTGCCAGACAAGAATCATTCGGCTCATGCGCTATGAATGTAGCGTATGAGCTGCATGAGCTTTACGGTTAAAACTTAGCGAAAAAACCGGTCCCAAGTCCCATAGCTTTCCTTCTTTACACCCCGCGGCAATGACAACAAGGCCACAGCAATCACAATAAGTGTTGTCACGAGCGAAAATAGCAGATGGAAATCACCAACAAACCACACTGCGATTCCTGCAATGGCACAAATCAGAAGATTCAAATAGCGCCCTATGCGTAAGACTTCACCCATAGAAATCACAGCGACTGTCACAATCAAAGCACCAGCAAGGTGGGGAATATGGGAAGCTGGTGCATCCACATCTAGCAAAGTAGGTACAAACATGAGACCTATGCCTAAAACAGTGGCAAGGCTTAGGTAGAAAGGAAAACTCATACCCCAAAGAGAGGATTTAAAAACCTTAGAGGGCTGATCTGGAAAATTGGCTAAGTCTGGAGAACGTTCATCTGCTGATGTACCCTCCGCAGATCCACCGAACCAAAAAATTTTCCATACTGATCCACCTTGGTCATTTCTTCTTTTAGCCTGCACCATATGTTGGCCCATGGCGACGACTTCATCAGCAGCAAGTGGGATCATTGGCAGCATGAGGATCGCTGCCAGCAGACACATGCTACACCAGTAGCCTACCACTACAGGTTGCGAAATCACCAAAACGATATGCACCAAACCCAGAGGTATCACCAGAATTCCAAAAAATAACACCATCCATGGCATCGTTCGCCAGCGAGACGTGCTTCCCATCCAGCCCATCAAAAACTCAAAGGTATAGGAAAATGCTCCTAACGCTGCATCAGATACTGGCCAACTGTGCGACATGGATGAATCCAAAACTCTCTGCGTTCCGTTCTCGAAGCTAAAGAAAGGATCCCAGACATAGTCAATGTAGCCTAACTGATAAACAGCCAAATAGCGGGAAACAATCCAACCCAAAAATGCAAAAACAATCATAATCCAACGCTGTGGCCAACTTGAAGGGTTGTATGTCCATCCTTTAGGTGTGGCTGGCCCCATCTGCATGAACTTGATCATGTTAGGCATGCCAGGAATAAGAATCGTTAAGGCAATGATCAATGCACCAACTATCGTATCGTTATAATAAGCTGCAGCAGTAGGAGCCCAAAAAATCAATGGTGCTAAATTGAGCCAGACACCAACAAAACAACATATCCACAAACTGATCGGTCGGTCGGCTGTCAATGAACGCCACCCGAAAATGCACAGTATCAAGCCACTGATAACATCACTCCAAGCCATAAGCAATGCACGAAGCTCAGTGTAGGTGTCGTTACTGAACCAAACACCACGACCACCACTGGGATTAACCCATAGCTCTTCATTGAGGTATCCAAAAGTAAACGGCGCTAAAATTGTCCAAACACCTAATATAATCAATGACCAATACACCCACAAAGTCTGCTGATGGTGCATCTGGAGCATTTCCATGCGTTGCTCCATGCTCATCTTCTGGTGATCTTGATGAGAATTTTGATGTGACTGATGCATCGCCATTGGTCGAGTGACACCTCTTTTTCCCATACCCTGGTGTGAACTTTTTTTATGAGTGGATGCATCCTGATGATTTTGTGTATGTGGTTTTTCATCTAATGCCATAGGCTCTATCCTACTTATTTTTCTAGAGACATATGCGAATTGATTATCAAAACTGCTATATCTATCATTTTCATACCCCATCCATTGTTTGATGAAAAGCAAGCCAAAGCGGAGGGATTTATTTAGTCTCAATACAAAACCTCACCCAAATCGCATGATGTTTCAAAAAACCTCATTTATTGTTTCCCAGTGAAATTATCTTTAATCAAAAACTTCAGAGCGATATTAAAGATAGGATAAGCTGCAAAATTTTAACAAAGAATAGGTTTAAAACATTAATCATGGAAAATCATACACATCAACACCAAGAGTCTCCAAACCACGACAGTGAAAATAATAATCTGAGCCTCGCTCAACGTAATAAATCAGATCACTCACATAAAGGCCATGGTCACCACCAACAGATGATTGCTGACTTTAGAAAAAGACTCTGGATTTCACTCGCTTTAACTGTACCGATCATGGCACTTTCGGAAATGATCCAGCATTGGTTCGGTTTTACCCTTGAATTTCCTGGAAGCAATGAATTGTTGTTCGTGCTTTCATCAATTGTGTTTTTTTATGGTGGTTGGCCATTTTTAAAGGGCTTCTATCAGGAAATCAATGAATTGGCTCCTGGTATGATGACTTTGATCGCCCTGGCCATTTCTGTGGCTTATCTATTTAGTTCAGCTGTAAGTTTTGGATTTCCTGGAGAAGATTTTTTCTGGGAGCTTGCGACATTAATCGATATTATGCTGCTTGGTCATTTGATTGAAATGAAGTCTGTCATGGGCGCTTCACGGGCACTGGAACTATTGGTTAATATGATGCCATCCCACGCCCATAAGCTTGTCGATGATGAGCTTGAAGATGTCAAAATTGAGGATTTAAGTTTAGGCGATCTCATTCTTATCAAACCTGGAGAAAAAATACCTGCCGATGGTCTTGTCGAAGATGGCGAAACTTATGTCAATGAAAGCATGTTAACTGGTGAAAGTAAGCCTGTAAAAAAATCCCGATCGCATTCGGTCATCGGTGGTTCTATTAATGGCAACGGATCTCTCAAAGTAAAAATTTCACGTACGGGTGAAGACAGCTATCTCAGTCGAGTGATCGGTCTTGTTCAAGAAGCACAAAATACAAAGTCAAAGACGCAAAATCTTGCGAACCGCGCTGCAAAGTGGCTTACTTATATTGCCTTGATCGTTGGCTTTGGCACTTTACTAACATGGCAATTGATTGGAGCCAGTTTAAACTTTTCTATCGAGCGCATGGTCACTGTGATGGTCATATCCTGCCCTCATGCCCTAGGTTTAGCTGTCCCTCTAGTCGTTGCTATTTCCACGGCGGTGTCAGCACAAAATGGTCTTCTTATTCGTAATCGTACTGCATTCGAAAATGCACGATTAATCAATACTATGGTATTTGACAAGACTGGTACTCTTACAAAAGGAGAATTTGGTGTTACTCGAGTTGAAGTGTTTGATAAAGATCTAAGCAAAGATCAATTATTTCGTTATGCATCAGCAGTCGAACATACGTCTGAACACCCCATAGCTGTCGGGATCATAAAAAAGGCAAAAGAACGAGGAATCGCTATACCGGAGATCGAAAATTTTCGAGCTATTACCGGTAAGGGTGTGGAAGCCACTGTCGACGGAAAAGACATCAAAGTTGTGAGCCCTGGTTATCTGCGGGATCGCGAAATCACAATACCGTTTGTCAACCATAGCTATAAAGCCGAGACTGTCGTCTATATTATAATCGATAATCATGTTTCCGGTTTATTTGCACTTTCTGATGAAATTAGACCTGAATCTTTTGATGCCATCAAGGAATTTAAAAGATATGGTATTCAAGTCATGATGGCAACTGGCGACAACGAAAACGTAGCCCAGGAAGTGGCTAATAAATTGAATCTCGATGGATATTTTGCGGAAGTTCTACCCCATCAAAAGCTTGAAATCGTACAAAACCTCCAGTCTAAGGGAAGCTTTGTTGCTATGACTGGAGATGGCATCAATGATGCTCCAGCATTGGCCCAAGCTGATGTCGGTATTGCAGTCGGTTCCGGTACTGACGTTGCAGCTGAAACAGCCGATATCATTTTAGTTAACAGCAATCCCAAAGATATTCTAAAATTGATTCTATTTGGTCGAGCGACCTATAAAAAGATGATTCAAAATTTGTGGTGGGCAGCGGGCTACAATATACTTGCCATTCCGCTTGCTGCCGGCATCCTGTACAACAGAGGTTTTGTACTTGAACCAGCACTAGGAGCCGTACTGATGAGCCTAAGTACCGTTGTCGTCGCCATTAATGCTCAACTATTGCGGGGAAAAATCAGTTAATCTCCTACATAGGAAAAAAAATTATTTTTTCTCAGCCGACGATTCCGTGCTCGACGCAGAAGAATTTTTCTGCGCAAGTTCATCATCGATACTTCGAAACCAACTTAAGAAATACTGCATCTGAGCCCGATAAAACGATTCTTTGTTAATCGCTCGAGATACCGTAGCTGCTGCAATTGCGGCAAGCATAATGAGAAATATCGCTGAGTGCCTATCTGTCATCTCCACTATTAGCACAAAGGACGTAAAGGGAGCGTCTGTAACACCAGCTAAAAAAGCCGCCATTCCCAGCAGGATGATCAAATTAGGATTACCAATGTCCAAGATCCCTGAAAGGAGGGAACCAAAACTGGCACCTAAAGCCAAGGAAGGGGCAAAAACACCGCCGGCACAACCGGAAAAATAGGAGAAAAGAGTCGTAAAAAAGCGGCTGATAGCCAATCCCCATGAGCCTTTGAACTCGTCCTGAAATAGCAGCTGCCGCACGACATCAGTGCCACCTCCCAATGCGGATTCACCAGCAATAAGTCCAATAAATGACACAGCCAACCCACAGGCAATGACGGTCAAAAAACGTCGTTTTACTGGCAATTGTCGCAGCAAACTCATTCCCCGCGATAGTAGCAGGCCAAAAACAGCACCAAGAAACCCTACGACAATGCCAACTAGCAAGGCATACGGAGCAGAGTGCCAGGTCACCATTTGTATTTTAGGAAACCCAAAGTACAAATATGGGCCATAGATAGATTGTGCCACCATCCCAGCAATGATTACCGCCGATATTAAAGTCGTTTTCAAACGTCGAAAGTGAGGTGAAGTCAGCTCTTCAATAGCAAATACTAAACCTCCTAATGGAGTATTAAATGCAGCAGCCAGACCGGAGGCGCTGCCGGCGATAATCCAACTATGATGTTGGGCTGTGGTTGTCAGGGTGCGAAAGCGTTTACCAAATGTATAAAATATACTCGCAGCAATCTGAATGGTTGGCCCTTCGCGACCAACGGCTCCTCCACCAAAAACACAAAGCAATGAGCTGAAAAATTTAACAACCACGATGCGCAAGCCTACCAGTCGTTTGAATTGGCCATCGTGATCCTTTGGATTTTTCTCCAAAATTGCCATTACTTGAGGGATGCCACTTCCCGATGCTCCCGGCGCGTAGCGGTTGACAAGCCACCAACCAGCAACAAAGGCAATTGGTGTCAGTAGAGGGAAAAAAAGAGGAAAATTAGCTAAAATATAGTGAGATTTTTCTTGAGTAAACTCAAATGCTTTCGTGTAACCGACCGAGACTAAGCCGGTAAGGATCGCTGCTATACTGTAAGGGAGGATGCGTAGAGCGTTTGAAGCTTTTATTTGCCCCTTAACTAGCTTATACCGCAAGAAAAAATTTTGTTTTTGCCGATTTGATGATGCTGTCATGAGGTTAAATCGTATCCAAGTGCTGAAGTAGGTCGCAGCTAAGACTGCAAATTGTTACCAATATCAATCACAACTGCGCAATGGATGCAACCACAGTCTTTCTGTCGGCACAATCACTTTGACGCTTAAATATCTGAAAGTAGGCCCTTATGCCTAAGAAAATCATCATGGTGCTCGCAAGCTTATCTTTCCTACAAAGCTGCGTCAGTGATAGAGGGACGGATGCTAACACATGGATTCGCTTGACAGAAATTCCACAAATCGGTGGATTGGCAATGCCAGAGTGCTATATCGATGGAGACGAGATTTTTATTCATGGTGGAATTATAGACAAGCAAGAATTCAGCCCCCTGAATAGCGAATCTGCTATTTTGAATTTATCCACCAATACTTGGCGTCATGTCAGTCGAAATTCGGCTCCGAAGCCAAAGACCATGCAAGTCATTGCAGGATTTCAGAATGAAATTCTCATTTTCGGTGGGCACGATGAAAAGGAAGATTTTTCATCTGATGCTTACCTTTACCATATAGAAAAAGATAGTTGGATTCGCCTGGATGCATCCCGCTTAGACCCGCGTACCCGCCATCGCCTGATTACCATCGGCGATAAAGCTATCGTCTTCGGTGGTGAGGGAGCGAAAGAGGGCTTGAACTGGGGATACTATGATTTCAGCAACAAACAGTGGCAAGTGTTTCAGCCGCAGCCATCCAGTGGAAATCGCATACATTTTGTAGCCGAACGACTTGCGGGTGAGCTCTTTGTCTGGGGAGGTTTTATTGGCAATAAAAAAACAGCGAAAGGTTTTCTTCTAAATCCTGAATCGCAAACTTTTACAGCCTTGCCTGAAAAGGGGGCACCTAGTCCTAGGTCAAATGCTAAGTCTGTAAGTTTCGGAGATCGAGTACTCATCTGGGGCGGAGCATCAAGTGAAAGCCATGCCAACAGTGGAGCCGTCTTTGATAAAGAAACATTTTCCTGGAAAACTCTGCCGCCTATTCCAGATCAGCAATTTCAAACCTTGACAAATCCTAGCCTTACGCGTGTAGATGATCGCTTCGCGCTTCTGTGGGGCGGGCGATTTGGCTTTAAAAATTTTAATACTGATGCTTGGCTATTTGACTTGGAAGCATGGAAATGGCACCGATTACACCTGAAAAACCCACCCTCCGGGCGAATGCTGCACTGCATGATTCCGATTTCCGCCGATGAGTTGTTAGTTTTTGGAGGCTTTGGTCAGGATGAAAAGGGGTTTATCCATTATCGCGATACTTACCGCATCAAAATAGCGAATCCAAACCATCGAATTTTTCATTTTTTTCGTTGGTAATCTGGTGCCAAGGTTAATCCTCTGTCAAGGCCAGAGCGCAATCTACAAGTTAATTAAGATGACAGAACGATATTCAAACTTGGACCAACAATACTTCTTTTTGTCGATAGCTTTAAAACGTCACAATCAACTCTCAAAGATCGCTCCAAGTTTTCGACAGCACTGCTAACAATTTCACCCACAACTCAACACCTATCCTCTTGCATAGTAATTTAACTGCGCTAATAAACATTCATGGAAGTTTTATTAGAATATATAAATTCAGGCCGATTCATATTTTCCGCTCATAGTCTGATGCCAAAAGATAAAAATAAGATTAGATTTGCTCAATCAAGTTGTTTAGCAGCCTAGATAAACAACGACAAAATTGGTCACAAATTTGTGAGTATTATTACATACGGATCTATTCATGAAAGCCATGGTCTTACAACAACATGCAAGTATCTTCGAGTCACCACTTCACCTCCACGAACTAGAAATACCTGAGCCTCAAAAAAATCAAATACGCGTGCGAGTCAAAGCCTGCGCCATCTGTCGTACAGATTTACACGTCATTGAAGGTGAGCTAGCTCCTGTAACATTACCTCTGATTCCGGGTCATCAGATCGTGGGTACTCTGGATAAATGTGGACCTGACTGCCAAAGATTTCATGACTCGCAAAAGGGAAGTAGGATAGGCATAGCCTGGTTACGCTACACCTGCGGTACCTGCATGTTTTGTCATATGGGACAAGAGAACCTATGTGAGTCAAGTCAATTCACTGGCTATCACAAAAATGGTGGCTTTGCTGAATATGCCATCATTGATGAAAATTTTTCCTATAAGATTCCCGATGGTATTGATGACGTTGCCGCTACGCCGCTACTTTGTGCAGGCATCATTGGCTATCGCAGTTTGAAGCGGGCAAATTTACCGTTGAATGGCAAACTTGGCATTTATGGATTTGGTTCATCTGCCAGCATCGTCATTCAAATTGCTCTCAATCGAAACGCCCAAGTTTTTGTCAGTACACGTGAAGCTAAACACCAGAACTTAGCAAAAGATATAGGCGCTGCCTGGGTTGGTGACAACAGTCGTTTTCCTGAAAAACTTGATAGTGCCATTATCTTCGCCCCGGCGGGGGAGTTAGTACCGGTAGCCCTGAGGAATTTACGAAAAGGAGGAACTTTAGCCCTAGCAGGTATTTATATGTCAGACATTCCGAGTTTAAATTATGAAGAATGTCTTTTCTATGAAAAAAATCTTCACTCTGTCACTGCCAATACCAGAAAAGATGGTGAGGAGCTTTTTCGGGAAGCTGTTCGCATTCCGATAAAAACTAGAACAAATACCTACTCCTTAAAAGATGCTAATCGAGCTTTACAGGATCTAAAAAATGATCGCATCGCTGGTAGTGGGGTATTAATTATTGATTAATTCAGCCAATAAGGGAATGACGACTCATGACAAATCAATCAGATGAAGATCGTGTTTCACAAAGTAAAGATGTCGAACATGTTTGGAGAGACTTACATACACAAGAAACAAAATACGATTGGTCTGAAGAAGCGAAAAAACTACGCCTCCAGAGAATCGAACAGTTTCTAGGTTGGGAATTAAGCCACATTCCCCAAACAAACTTTGAAAGCGTAAAATTACAAGGAAACATCGAAAACTTCATCGGTTCAGTTGAAGTGCCAATCGGGTTTGCAGGGCCTTTGCTTATTCATGGCGATCATATATCTGGTCCTGTTATTGCCCCCTTAGCCACATCAGAAGGAGCATTGGTAGCTTCAGCTTCCCGTGGAGCAAAATTACTCAACCTCTGCGGTGGCGTGCATACCAAGTTTATCTCCGAAAGGATGACTAGAGCGCCATCATTTACCTGCCGCAACCTCGCTCAAGCGCAACGATTATCGACTTGGGTTATCTCCCACATGGAAGAAATAAAAAAAGAAATAAAAGAAGAATACGCTCAACTCGTCAGTATCGAACCCATCATTCATGGACGCAGCTTGACGCTTCAATTTTCATATAAAACAGGAAACGCGGCAGGTCAGAATATGACCACTATCGCAACCTGGGATTGCTGTCAGTGGATCGCCAATAATGCCAAAGATGCTGATGTTCAAATTCTCCGCTATGCGATAGAAAGTGGATTCAGCGGAGACAAGAAAATGTCACATGCCAACTTCACTGCTGGTAGGGGATCACGAGTCCTAGCCGAAGCATGGATCAGTGAAGACGCTCTCAACAAAGTGATGCACATCAATAGTCACAATGTATTAAAAACTTACCTGCAAGATATTCCAAATTACTTTTTAAACGGCAGTGTGAGTTGTAATGCCAATACGGCTAACATCGTTGCCGCATTATTTACGGCAACCGGTCAGGATATCGCCTGTGTTCATGAATCAAGTTTAGGACAGCTCGCCTTTGAAATGGATGAGCAAGGGCTATATGTTAGCCTTCTGATGCCATGTTTAGTCGTGGGGACGATTGGCGGTGGCACCTCTCTGCCTTGTCAGAAAGAGGCTTTGAAAATGCTTGATTGTCAGGGAGAAAATAGTAAAGAGCGTTTAGCACAGATTATCAGTGGCTTTTGCCTTGCCTTGGAATTATCGACCTTTTCCTCTTCGGTAGAAGGAAGCTTTGTCGGAGCCCATAGCCGACTTGGACGAAAGCATCCTTAAGCTCGGTGCTCTATCAAGAGATAATTCAGGTAAAACAGAAATTTATCAACGCACCTCACTACAAGCTTCGTCATTTTAAAAAGGTTTTGATAGATACATATCAAAACCTCATTTTTTCGTCCGATTTTGATATTCGACCATAGCATGTATTGTGCATCAGTAAATGCAGACCATTCCTATCAAAAACAAGTTCGGCCAATTGACATAAGACTGAGAAAATTAACTTAACGTGGAATCAGCAAAATCCCACAGTCAAATGAAAACATGGCTCGATAGGGTAGGTTTCCAAAACTCCAGGATGTTTTATGAAAGAATTTGTGACTACCGAACACCGTTAACTCGGCTTCAACTTCCTGAATCAGTTCTTTTAACTTTTGCATTGGTGATCCAAACGCTACTTTGGTGTAGCATTTGATCGTTTTTCGAACATCTGGATCAATAGAGTCAAATCTTTTACGTAATATCTGTGACAAATATTCTTTCATTTGCTCTTTGTATGTTTGATGACTAAATACCGATTCTCTCGGAATGCTGCCAAGCATAATGGCTGAATGAATGGTATCCTCCATGTGTTTTAACTGCTCCATTGTAAGATTTTTGATATGCATGTGATAAAGATTTTGCAGGTTTAATATCTGCATAAATTCACAGGCTGACATTAGAACCATGAGACTCTCTTCTTGTAAGTCATCAGCAAAAGCCACTTTACCCGTAAGCACGAATCTTTTAGTCAAAGGCAGAGCTAACACCGGGCACGGAGGATCGGACATGAGAGCATGTGCCGTCGATAGGCCTAACAGATTTTCCATATTTTTTTCTGCTTTGTAGCCACAAATCAAAAGAGAGGCTTTCATTTCTTTTGCTAATTGAAATAGCCCCAAGGCTGGTTCATTGTGTAAGACTTTTACTTCTACTTTATGCTTCTCAATGTCTCTGATACCTTTTTTAATATCTTCTAACTCACTAATAAATCTCTTTTCATTAAGAAGTTCAATATCCTTTTCATAGCTTAATAATGAATAAAGGACTTCACCATTTACATGCATATATGATTGCAATGGCAAAATGATATGAGAAATGACCAAACGGGACATGGTAAATTTCGCAATCTGAATAGCTGTATCCAATAGATAATTTTCTGTATCTTTGAGGGAAAGTCCTAGGATAATAGTTGATTGATGCGATGCTAGATCTAACATAGACATAAGAAACCTCTATTTCTCACTAGCAAATCGGTCACAACAGAAATTTTATCTCAAATAGAAAAATTGGTCTATCATTCAGCTTTCTATATATAAATTGTTTTAAACGCCAAAACTACCAGTGGAAATTAAGGAAGTTTAATGTCGGTTATAGGAGTATTGCTGAAAGCAGACAGAAACGAATTTACATTTAATGACTAGGTGATTTTCTTTATTCATGAACATCACTCTTGTATGAGGATGAAAGTTTATGCCAGACTTAAGTTTTGCCGATTACTACAATCTTTTCATTCATCTATTATTTCTAATAGTCTATGGATTAATGGTTTATTATTCTCTACGTTTCGACAATCTCACAACCGACGAAAATAAACTATCAATGATTCATCTCTCGCCAGCTGCTGCAGTTATTGGAGGAACTATGGCTCTCGTCGCTGGCTCTATTATGTTAATTTTTTGGATATATTTTATGATATCTTCACCTTCTGCCACCATACAAAACCAGACATCAACCATATTTCTTCATGCTGCTACCGAATTCCTAGCTGCGATATTTTTACTGATTGCAGGCTATGCAATGTTTCGTCGTTGGGCGCATGCATTTGGCATGTATCTCATTTCAATTTCAATACTTATTACAACAACAATTTTTTCAATGATAGCTTTCGAGCAGGACCCCCACCCCATAGCAATGGACATCGTCGCTTTAAGTTTGTCATCGATTCTTACCATTGCTATAGGTCTAACATATAGCGCCCAGTTTTTTAGTTCGATTCGTTTTCATAAGAAGTCATAAGATGGCTTAAACTACCAGAGAGCTACTTACAAAAGTTTTCCAGTACATTTCTCCGTCCAAATAGATATGAAATTTTTTCACCAACAAAACTCTTGGCCATGGCCTTGCATAATGAAAGATGTTTTCGCAAATTCAAAGCGTTTCATCTATCAACTGTCTATTGTGGAGGACAATATGTTTAAAAAAACGCTACTGCCAGTTTGCACTTTGAGTAGTTTTTTTTTCGTCGTTTCATGTGGAGGGAATTCTTCTAATCCATCCGAACATCTTGGAGGACAAACGCAACCTATAGCGGAAGATGGCAGCTTAAGTAACGATGCGGAATCAACGAACCTGAACGAACTGGACTCGCAGCTTGCCGACTTTAGCCGAGTAAACGACTCGGAAACAGTCGCAATTGAAGGGCAGATGGAAGAGTCTCTTACCAACAATAGCCCCCTAAGCCAGTTCACACAGAATGGCATTTACATCGTAACCATGTATCCCTTGAGAGACGATACTGGCTCGCAATTTATCTCGCATCAGTATTGCGTACAAAAGAGCGATCATTTCAGTCAGTGCGTCTTGTTTGATGGCAATACACAGAGCGCGAATCTCAGTGGTGTCAAATACATCATTTCACAGGAGGCGTTTGAGCTACTACCTGCTGAAGAAAGAAAGAATTGGCATCCAGAGAATTTCAGCATTCTTTCCGGTCAACTGATTGCACCAGGACGATCACCAGAGCAAGAGCAAGAAATCGCAAATATGCTCTTGAATAGCTATTCCAAAACTTGGCAAACCTGGAAATCGATTCAAGTTGAAAGAGAAGCCGATCCGATTCCACTTGGTGAAGCTCACCTTGGTTGGTCATTCAATGCTGATGGCCAAGCACGAGATGCTCTCATCAATGAGCGGGATCAGAAGTTAAATGTCGATCGCAGTGAAATTCAAGAGCGTCGTCAAGACCTCGTTAATGCGGCTCAGCCTCAATGTGGTATCGATGTGTTGGAATCCGAGTTCGAAATGGACTTTGAGTATATTCCTGGTGTCTCTGCGCGCACACAAGAAGAATGCTATGCTGCTCGCGGCCAAACTGAGTCAGAAGGGGAAACTGGTGTTGGGACTGATAAGTCTCCAGAAGACACCACTGATCAACCAAGCCCCGATACACCAGAAGGCCAGCAGCCTGAAGCTCCGGAAGGCCAACAACCTGAAGAGCCCGCTGAGCAATCCGCCCAGGAACCCGCTGATCAAGAGCCTGCTGAAACCCCGGAGGAACCAACTGGTGAAGAACCTGTTGGAGATCAAACTGAAGAATCTTTAGCAGAACAAGGTCAAGAGACTGCTGAAGGTCAAACTGAAGAACCGCCAGGAGATCAACCGGAAGAACCAGTTGGAGACCAAACTGAAGAACCCGCAGATAAACCATCTGATCAACCAGTTGGAGACCAAACTGAAGAATCCGCAGGAGATCAACCGGAAGAACCAATTGGAGACCAAACTGAAGAACCCGCAGATCAACCAGCTGATCAACCAGCTGATGAACCTACTGAAGAAGAACCTGTGGATCAACAGGCTGAAGAAGAATCGGAAGACAAACCAGTCGAACAAGCTGCTGATGATACGAATGTTGACATAGTGGAGTGAGACCTTCATTTATTACAATTAAAAGTTGCCCCTTAACTGAGGGGCAACTTATTTTCATGAACGGTCCGAGATTTGCATTATTTTTACCAGACATCATAGTCCAATAAAAATTAACAGTGATTCTACCCCCTCTCAGATCAGATTTTTCTATTTTTTTCTTAATTTTCAACTGGTTATAGACATCTTCCATGCTAAGACGCAAGCTATGTGCCTGTCCAATCTAGCGCCTTAGGATTGAAATCAATAATTAAGGATAGTTACTACGACGAAACCAGCAAAACCTATCCCGATTGTCAAAGGTCTATATCAACACCCCAAACCTCTCTCCATAGATTCAGCTAATATTTACAGCTACATAGAATAACACCCAAGCAGGCCCGCATTTTGCAAAAACCAGTTATCAGAAAAATGCATAGGGGAAAGACCATGTTAATAAAGAAGTATTGCACTTTCATAGGACTCACAAGTCTCTGGATCCTAACAGCTTGCGGACAAGCACCATCGCTGCCTCAAGGCACTCCTGCAAGCAAAGAAGCTAATTCTGCAAACCGCAGCATTGAAACTGCAGCATCTGCAGAAGAAACATCTGGCAATGAGCAAGTTGAACCTACTATCAGCGAATCAGAACGCTTAGCTCAGATAGAACAACTAGAACAGCAAAAAGCTGAACTTGAAGCTGAAAGAGCTGTTTTACAAGCGGAAATGGATAAAGTTTCCGAGCAGCGCGGCGTTATGCAAGCCCAGGCTGCACAAATTCCAGGAGCTCCTATTGCCAATTTTCAAGCCGCAGCATTCCTTGACAACTTTGATTTAGCTGCCCTTAACTTAGATGCTATTGATGATTTAATTCAGGCAGCAATGGATGCTGACGTTGCTGGTATTATCGATGCTTTAATGGATCTTGCCGCAGCTCTGGGTGCTGATCTTGCCGTAATAGACGATGCTATTGCTGCTATTCAAGATCAAATCGCAGATCTGAACTAAGTTCCTCACTGACTAGTTTCAAGTATGGTTTTCGCCTTCACTGTAGGTCTGCAGTGAAGGCTTTTTTCTAGTTTAAACTAAGAGAAAAGTCCGGTTTAATATGGAAGACATCTAAATAAAGCTTACAAGAATCTTCCTCATTTTTGTTGACCTTTTGAATTGGCAAATCGATCAATAACTGGCCAGTTTCACAATTTACAACTTGCAGCGAATAAAAGCTGGCAACACTCCTGCCATACCGGCGATCTTCCAGGTAAATAGAAAAGTCTTTTTTTGTAAATTGGATATCTTCGACTGCCAGAGGATTACAATCATTGTATATTGATTGTTTTGGGAAGTCTTCCGTTTCCCATAGAACATCAACATAATCCGGCGGAGGAGCATCGAAATTCAAGAGCAAACCGATACCCGAATGACACAAATCCTGTTCTTTTGCCAATGATTCGGAGTCGGATTTCTGCGAGTAGTTTTCTGAGGGATCTTTATCTTTAGCGCTTGAACAATGCAGGAGCATACTTGCAAGGCTTAACATCACAAGCCATTGCTTGGAAAGCATTCCAGTTTGATATTTATGCTTCTGAGCTGCAATCTTCATTTGATACGCCTTTTGACTAACGTAACAATCTTATGCATCTTGGTAACTTATCGGCTCTTCAGTGACTGAATTTTAATTAAAAAGAATTAGCCTGGGAACCGATGATGAATAGAATCCTGGCTTTTTTATAATAGGAGGCACTATGTCTTCCCAAGTTGCTGTTTATCATAAAATATTTCACCATCCACTGCTAGATGACCCGTTTAACCATGCAGTCGAGCAGCGATTGTTTGACAATATTCCTGATACTATTTTTGTGAATGCACACCTGGAGATTAAAGTCAATTTGAGCTTGATCAACGAGTTTAAGCAACTCAATGATCTCACTGAGTTTTTAGCGAAAAGAGCAGGCCAGCTTCCCTCCTGGACATTGCGTTATGAGAATGACTTAAGGCATTTCCAAAGGAAAATGTACGCTATCAACGAATATCTTTATGATGTCGGTGGCATGGGCTCACTGATGTATGTTTCCGAGACATACTACAAGGTTACTGGGCGTAATATTCGTGACTTTGTAGTTTCATCTTCCTGACGAATATAGGTCCCATGCATAGCTTTTAGCCTGCTAGTGAATTTTTGTGGCTGAGAATTTGCTGTTTGACAATTTGCTGAGCTTCTTTAATTTCATCTAGAATTTGTTTAATGGGTTCGATAGGGCGATCTTTGTTTGTAGCGAGCAGGCGATGTTCAGCGGTTACAAGAGCAGTTTCAATCGCAAGCAATTGATCTAGATTCATACATAGCCTCATTCATAACTGTTCATCCATTTATCGACTTAGTACGTAACGGCAAAAATCAGAAATAATATGAATCAAATTGATAAGCTCTCACGAACTATGAGAAATTCACCCTGAATTTCTTCCAGATCCTTTAAAGCATCTTCAATTGCGGCAAATACTTTTGAATCCGTGGGCCAATTACTAAAAACCCCAATCCAACCCAGACAAAAATAAAGCTGACGAATTTTTCAACTGGCAATGCTTCTTGAAACAAATAAATTGCGACTAAAAATTGTAGAGAGGGAGCTATATACTGAAGGAAACCAACTGTTGCATAGGGCAAACGCTTAACACCAACAGCAAATAAAACCAACGGAATCGAAGTGACCAGACCTGCACTAATTAATAGTAAATCATCCTGCCAACTATGCTGGCCGAACCAGAGGATATCGTTCTGTTTTCTGTAAACCAAATATAATATCGCCAGCGGGGCCAAAAGAAGAGTTTCCATTAATAGGCCTCTCACCGAGTCAATCTGGGCAATTTTACGCACGACACCGTACAGTCCAAAACTCGAAGCAAGAACCAGTGAAATCCATGGTATCGTTCCTAAGCTAGCAATTTGATAGAGCACGCCAATACCTGCAAACACTAAGCTTATTTTTTGGAGAAAACTTAATCGCTCACGAAAAATAATCACACTAAAAGCTATAATCAGAATGGGATTCATAAAATAACCAAAACTCGCTTCTATCGTTTTTCCTGCGGTGACTGCTTCTATGAATACCAACCAGTTCAAAGCGATAAGGCTTGCACTACTAAGTAAACAAAGAAATAGCTTTTTATCCTCGTATACTTGTCTCCAGGAAAACTTTCTGCCAAGCAAGGTAACACCTAGCATCAAAAAGCCTAATGACCAAATAATCCGATGGGCCAGTACTTCCAAGGCTGCTACTTCAGAAATCCATTTAAAATAAATTGGAAAAACGCCCCAAAGTGCAAATGCACCTATGCCACTCAACAAGCCGGTCCAATCTCTCATGACATCCTCGTCCATTAAATCGGTAGGGATACTCTCGATACCAAAGACCCTACTTTGGATAAGAGCGACGCTATCATGACGAAGTCTCGGTGTTTTAGCAAGAAAGTCTATCGATCGAGCATGAAAAGCCTTTTTCGGTTACCCTGTAAAAAATGACGCAAGCCAAACCGAACTCGTTCTTTCCTGCGGAAAAAGTGTAAAAGTTGACTTTATTGGGAGCGTAGGCGTTAAATCAGAAGTAACTATCTGGATTCCCACATTTGCGAAGTCCTGTGTCCCAATGGGCAATATGTTGCTGTTGAATATCGATAATCTTTAATCCAAGAAAAATTCGATTTAGTCCAGGTTCACCTTGCCAGCATTCCTCGGAGGAAACACGAACAACTTCACAAGTCAGATGTAAAGGTCGATCGAAGATTTTGCACGTCATATCCAAGGTAATCAGCAAGATATCGTTGGCCCTCACAGGCAAAATACCGCGCCCCACATAAGAGACACCAAGGCCAGTTTTCGATAAGTCATTGACGATCATCCAAAAACAGGAAAACCGAGAGGTCCGATTTTTAGCAATTAATTGGATACCATCTTCATAGGCAAAAAAGCGCTGAGGTCGAAGGATATGATTTCGTTTTGCCATTTTCGATCTCATAACTGAACTGATCCCTCATATGGACTCGTCGGTAGTAGTCATCGGTAACAATTACCCCAGTCGGACGAGAGAAGCCAGCCATGAGCGAAAATTTCATCATATTTTAAACTATTGATTCTATGAGATTTTTAATGTTTAGGTGAAGTTCTACACAGGAAAATTACCGTTGATAAAATCGCTTGCACAGCCGTTATTAGACCATTTTAGCAAGCAAAATATATGTTTTATTGAACATTTGGCACAAAAACATCAATTATACGAGAGTCAATATATTCTAATATTAGACGATCAATCTCACTTTTCAATGTTATATTTTGATCTGTACCATCAACCTTAACAAACGTTACTGTAATGCTACTCGCACGATTACCCAAATCAAGATTTTGTCCATCATTTGCTTTAAAAGTATAAACTGCATGGTATTCTGAGCCTGGCTCCTGTACAGCAATGTCCGTATCTATATTACTCGTACTATCTCTTTCAAAACCCCAAACAACTTCTTCAGAGATGTTTTCAATTTGAACTTTTTCACCACGTTCTTTATCAACCACCTGACATCCGGCTCGGTTTACGACTTGGCCATCAACATTATCGAGAATGGCTGTACACTGCAAATAGGACCCTGTGATATTCTTCGGTGGATCAAGGCTCTCATTTGCATCTACGCTATCCTGAGACTCATCTTTTTTTGAACTTTCAACTAGTAGACGCTGATCACTAAGATCTTGTTGTTGACAGGATGTTTGTATCATCCATAAAAAAAGTGAGATTCTACCGATATTTCTAGATAATGATTTTATGAACATCAATAGTACCCCGCTTCGATAAGACTAAATGAAGGTGGGGCATCAATCAACTTCATACGCATTGCATGACTTTCTTGATGATACCAGTAAAGCTTTGGTGGCAATGTAATACCATCCACTTGTAAATAAATTGATTGTTCTTCGATGACCATACTAGTAGGCATTTTCAACTCAATGATCGCCCAATCATAAGCCATTTGCTGACCAATCAATTGAAAAAGTCCATGCCAATCAGGGTTGCAGATATCAAGCTCAAGCCCTTTTAGCTGCAAGTCTTTTTTTACTTCAAACAAAGCAGATGTTGGATTTTCGAATTGACACCAAAAATTCGGTTGACTTGTTGTTCGCGGTGAAATGGTATGAAAATAAACTTCATTCAAGTCATGATTCTCTAATAGATAACTCTGAAGTCTTTGAATCTGAAGCGTATCAGGGTCCTGATCTGTGATCAAAACGATATTCTTAACTGATTCTTGTCGTAGTTGTGGTGTTACAGCTATAGTTCCATTAAGAATCTCTTCTAAGACGATCAAAATATTTTCGGTTTGAACAGGGATATTGACGACTGTTGAGCGTTGACCATCAGTAATTTGTCCAGATTGTTCATTGACAACCATGTAAGAATAATCCTTCGATAAAACTGAATAGTCACTTTCTATATTACTTTGGTCCGGCTTTTGAGAAGCCTTTTCTAGCATTTGTAGTAAACCGTATGAGGCTTCGGTGCTCATATTAGGTCCAGTATCAATGATGACTATAGTATCAACCGGCTTAGTCGTGGTGATTATTTTTTCAATTGGCTCAAAGCCAGTCCAGATATTCGCAGCGTTGTCAGCGTTGGTACTTTGAACGGTATTTCGGCGGTATAATTCGCGCTTCGTCTTTTCCTGTTGGGAGCAGGAAGACACAAAGCTACAAAGCACTATTCCCATGAAAATATGGTGTTTCAAAATACCGACCCCTAACTCAACTTACGTGGCTCTTGGATTAGGTATCGACATTTTTTTGCCACAAACTAAGATTAACCAGATTTAAATGAAAATACAAGATGTTAGCGAGATAATTTCGAAGAGAAAGATTTGAGATTAGAGATGAAACCTACCCTAACCTCAAATTAGCTAGTTCATATCAAGCAATACTAATGTCTTGATTCAGGTAAATATCCTGAATTGCTTGAAGCAATTTTACCCCTTCAGCAAAAGGCCTTTGAAAGGCTTTCCGACCTGCAATCAGGCCCATACCACCAGCACGCTTATTGATGATGGCCGTAGTCACTGCTTCGACTAGATCACTTTCTCCCGCAGACGCACCACCTGAATTTATCAAGCCGATCCTACCCATATAGCAATTTGCCAGTTGATATCGCGTCAAATCTATTGGATTATCACCGGTTAACTTTTCATAGACCAGCTTATGGGTTTTACCGAAGTTTTTCAGCTCTGGATCTTTATAACCACCATTACACTCAGGAAGTTTCTGCTTGATTATATCAGCATGCAAAGTCACTCCAAGATGATTTGCTTGGCCAGTAAGATCGGCTGACAAATGGTGATCCTGACTTGAGGTTTTAAATTGATTATTCCGCAGATAACACCAAAGAATGGTAAACATACCCAGTTCGTGCGCCCGCTCAAATGCTTCACTAACCTCTATTAATTGCCGTCTTGATTCGGGCGATCCCCAATAGATCGTTGCTCCAACTCCGATCGCGCCCATTTCAAATGCCTTATCAACACTACCAAACATCGTTTGATCATGAGTGTTGGGATAAGACAACAATTCGTTATGATTCAGTTTGACGATGAAAGGAATTTTATGGGCATATTTTCGTGCAACTATTCCTAAAACACCAAAGGTAGAAGCCACACCATTACAGCCAGCTTCCACCGCCATACGAACAATCGTTTCCGGGTCAAACATTTCCGGATGCATGGCAAAGGATGCTCCAGCAGAATGTTCGATTCCTTGATCAACTGGAAATATGGACAGATAGCCTGTACCTGACAGCCTTCCAGTATTAAACATGCGCTGCAAATTACCTAGAACAGCGGGCTTACGGTCAGATTGAACGAGGATACGATCGACAAAATCAGGCCCAGGAAGGTGAAGAGACTCCTTGGGAATCGTTTTACACTGATATGTTAAGAGCTTTTCGGCATCCTTACCCAGTAATTCTTCAATTTTTGCAAGACTTAGTTGGCTCGTCATAGCTTACCTCAAATGGTCGATATTCGATTCTTTGAAGCATGCTAGCAAGAGCTAGTCTATACAGCAAGCCTAGCACAGCTAGTCGCGGCCATTGAGCGAGGGAATTTGCTTAATTCTTTGAATTGGCATGAGAGCTTCCACAAACTCCTTGTCGTCTTGGTGGATAATGAGGCGATAGCTTTTTATTGGATAGCTATGATCCACCACGAAAAAGTAGCCTTCTACTCCGGTTAGCTGAAATAGATATTTGTTTTGACTTTGCTCCATGAATCGTAAGCCAACCCGTGTGCGAAAAATTGCCATTTTTGTGCAAGCAAAACGCTCACCAAAAGCGTCCAACCAACACCGATTGGGATCACGAATCAACGCCACTTCCCCGTGGATAAATTCCAGCTCAAAAATACCCAACTGATGGCTATAAAGGCTAGCCAAACGCAAACCTTCCAAGTGCTTAAACAAATCGAGCTTGCTTTGCGCAGGAGTTTGTCGCAACAAGACGCGGTTTGTTGAGCCTTGCTGATCCTTGCCGGCTGCAAAGTAGATGTCTCGAATTTCAATCGCAATGCCATCGACGAATAAGGTATCTTGCCCTGTTTTCCCCACAGTCATGCGCACTGTTCGCCTTTGTTTTGGCGTGTTTAACAGAAACTCAGCAAAGCTGTTACCATCGCGAAAGCAAAGACTCGTATCCATACAGGCTGAATCTTTTCTAATTTTGATCAGATTTAGGGTAGTATTTGGTGTCAATAGCACGGATTGGCCTTCAGACATCAGCCACTCTTTAACCGCAGCAGACGCTTCTTGATAAGTTTTTTGCAAAGGACTCGACGTTGCGGGTCGCTCTTCCCCACAGGCTCCGATAAGAACGGACAAGCTTAAGACCACGATTATCCGACTGATTTGCTTCTTGAAGAAATACCTCATAACCTTACCCCAAATGACTATTCGAGGCTAAGCTAACTCAGTGGATGCTGCTTGTCCAGGTATCAAAGACTAGGAAAGTTAATAAGAGAAGACCCTAATGAGTTGTGAAAAATGTCATTAGGGAAGAAGCCCACTTAAAGGGCTTCATCGATCATTTTCTGTAGATTTTGTGGAGGTTGGGCACCAACGACAGAGTTAGTCAAATTTCCATTTTTAAACATGGCTAAAAATGGGATAGAACGCACTCCATAGCGCGCAGAAACATCCGGGTTTTCGTCCACGTTCACCTTGGCAATGGTCACTTTTCCTTGGTATTGCTCTGCAAGCTTCTCTAGAGATGGTCCAATTGACAAGCATGGTCCGCACCACGGTGCCCAGAAATCAACTAATACGGGATGGTCGGACTTAAGGACGAGCTCTTCAAAATCGGAATCCGTCACTGCTTTAGTAAAAGTACCCATAATCGTCTGCCTTTTTTAAATTTACTAGATATGTCTGAATAAATTAATCACCAAATGGACCAAGTCAAGGCCTTCCAGTGAATATCGCAAGATTGTCAAAAAATCGCTAAAGGAAATTTGTCCGTATTGATCGAATTTCGCACAAAAGCTCCAAATCAAGCTAGCGCCGCTCGTCTATGTTACCTTATTCTTATCGGCGCGACGATGTAAAAACTTTTCGATTTACAGGAATTGGAAACAACTTATGCAACACAGTCCAGGCTTTGTGAAATTGGTCGAGGAAATTCGGAAAAACATCGAAGAAATCGAACCTGCCGAAGTAGAGCAATGGTTACAAAGTGGCAAAGATTTTCACCTAGTCGATTGCCGAGAAACGGATGAATGGCAGGCAGGCCATATTCCACAGGCACAGCACCTGAGTCGTGGTATCCTGGAAAGGGATATTGAAACTTACATCCCTAAGATGACAGATAAAATCGTCGTCTATTGTGGGGGAGGTTATCGTTCCGCACTGGCGACTGCCAATCTCTTAAAAATGGGCTACCGAAACGTTCTGTCAATGACAGGCGGTATTCGCCAATGGAAGGAAGAGGGGCGAGATCTACAAATCCCCTCTCCAAAGGCTTCAAGTTAGTCAACTAATTTGGGGTCCAAAGCATCGCGCAGCGCGTCACCGACTACATTCAACGCATACATGATGATGAACATGGCTATGGTTACACCCAAAAGTGGCCACCAGATGCCATTGACCAATTCGCCTGTGGCATCAACAATCATCGTTCCCCAGCTGGAACCATCCTGAATTCCTACACCTAAATAGGTGAGGATGACTTCAGACTTAATGGCAGTGAGAATGGTCAAAGATGCGGTAATAATTGCCAAGTGAAAAACATTCGGCAGAATGTGGAACATCATCGTCCGATCGCCAGCACCTAACAATTTGACGGCAAGAACGTATTCGCGATTTCTATGCTTTAGCACCTCGCCCCGCACAAGTCGACAAAGCCCGATCCAGGCGACAGAGCCAAGGGCGATACATATGGAAACAATCCCTTTGCCCAAAACATAAGAAATGCCAATGAAGAGCAAAATGTTTGGAATCGATGCCAATACAGAATAGACAAATACAACCGCGCTATCGACCTTGCCGCCATAAAAACCGGAAAGTGTTCCTAATGCCAAACCGATCGGTATCGTGATTGCCGTCACAGCCAAACCGATAGTCATGGCTGTTTGTGTCCCAATCAAAATTTTGTAAAGGACTGAACGCCCAAAAATATCGGTCCCAAGAATTTTTGCAAGTGACCAAGAGGGCGGCTCGTAACTTTCCCCCACCCGCACTTGGAAATCTGGCAGCAAATTCAAATAGCCAAGTAGTGTGATCAGCAAATAAACGAAGACCACACCAAAACAAGCCATGACAAATTTTTTCTTTTTTAGACGTCGCCATGCCCGTTGGCTTAAGCTTTCGCCTTCTCCTTTGTCAGCGACTGCAGGGCTTTTGGCGTCCGAGTTCAATTCGGGGTGACCTGTTTCACTTACATCCTTCACGCTGGCGGCCTTTGACTGTATTGTGGATGTCTTTTGCACCGTACCTTCTCCCTTTTTCATCAACTGAGCTGAACCCGTGGATCAACATATGCGTAGAGGATGTCTGTTAGCAGGTTGAAAAACGCATAAGTAATGGCCAGTATTACAGTTAAGCCTTTGATGACAGGAAAATCACCATTATTGATCGCTCGAATCATCACATCACCAATACCTGGGATCGAGAAAAATCGCTCCATCAGGAAGGCACCCAAGATCAGAAACGGAATATTAATCACTGTATAAGTTAAAATTGGAACCATCGCATTTTTCATGATGTGTTTAAACATCACACGTCGTGGCGAACAACCTTTAGCAAATGCGGTACGCACGTAGTCAGCTTTCGTCTCATCCAAAAACACAGTACGAAAGACTCGAATATCTGGGCCAGCGCTCACCACTATGATGATAATCCAAGGCAAGGCGAGATAATAAAAGGCGTCTAATCCCGACATATAGCCGTTGATCGGAAACAATCCCCACTTAAAAGCGAAGAAATACTGGAACGTCATGATATAGACCACATAGGAAATACTCATGGCGCCAACAAAAAAGAAGGTGCTGTAGCGATCAAACCAGCTCCCTCGGTAGAAGGCAATCAGGATGGCAATCACAAGGTTGATGAGAATTCCTGCAATAAAAGGTGGTACTGTCAAAGACAGCGATACTGCCGCTCCTCTTGAAAAGATCTGGCTGAGCTGTTCGCCAGTTTCCAACGATCGGCCATAATCAAAGGTGACGATCTGCCGTAAAAAATCGAGGTATTGCATATACATCGGTTGGTCCAAGCCCCACTTCGCCTGCAAATCGGCAATCGCCTCGGGCGTCGCATGGGTTCCCAGTGCAATCCGCACGGGATCTTCACCAACACTGGTAAAAAGCAAAAACACTAGCAATGAAACCCCCAAAATAATGGGGATCATTCCTACCAATCGCCTTATGATATAAGTCACCATCGGCTAAACTCTACCTCTTATTTTTTTTCTAAATTCAAATATTTGTAGCCAAACTGATCCATTATGTTCAGTTTGAAGTTTCGGACATCGTTACTTAACAGACCCATTTCCACCGGGTTGAATCGCAATAACACAGGAACTTCGTCCTGAATAATCTGATTCATTTCTTTAAATAATTCAAATCGCTCCGGGCCATTTTCCATGTAACGGATCTTCTGATAAAGCTCGTCGTATCGTGGATGATCAAAGTTACCATCGTTTGGTCCTGGAGCCTTATTTTCGGAAAACAGCAGCTGATAGAAGTTTTCAGCATCCGGATAATCCGCTGCCCAACCTGCATCGGCAATCTGATAGTTACCCGACTCTGTTTTTTGCAAGAAGTTCGAGAAGGTTTGGAAGTTTCCACTGACTTTAATTCCAACTTGCGCCAGTTGATTTCGCACAAATTCAAATTGCTGCCGCGTATCAGTATTAGTGTGGCGGTATTCAATCACGATTTCCGGTAGGCCTTTCCCACCCGGAAAACCAGCTTCCTTTAATTTCTCTTTGGCTTTTTCAACATTGGCCTGATACCAAAAATCGCCAATTTGATTTTGGTTTCCTTGAATAGTGAGAGGTACAATGGTTGTCAGAGCAGTGCCACGCCCATTGTAAAGCAGTTCGACAAACTCTGCGGAATTCAAGGCATAAGCGATTGCTTGGCGCAACGCTTTATTCTTGCCGAGAAGTGAGTCCCGCATGTTAAACTTCATATAAGATGATGACAATGACGGCTCGGAGTAAAGCTGAAACTTTCCTTCGACTTCCGGCTTCAATTTAAACTGACCGTTTTCGTCCTTATAAGCCATGTTATTGAAGTCATCTTTATTCATCTCAATCCAGTTTGAGTCGCCACGACGAAAACGCAGCATGGCTGGTTGAGGCTCTTCAATCAGTGGCAGATGAACTTCATCAACTAAAGGCAACTGCTTTCCTGCAGCGGCGAGCAAGCCATTTTCTTTATCACCTTCTGCGCCTTCAGTCGGGTAAGTTTGGTGATAATGTGGGTTTTTCGCTAATATCATGTTGCCGCGACGCGAGTAATCTTTCATGTAGAAAGGACCAGTACCAACGGGATTATTAGCAAAGTCTTCCCCAAACTTTTCCACAGCCTCACGCGGTACAATTGATGTTCCACCAAAAGCCAAAGGATAAAGAGCGAGCGGATTATCGCGAGTGAAGGTAATCGTGAACTGGTAATCATTGACTTTTTTCAGACCTGCGACGTCGAGTTTTTCGTAGTCTGTTTCTTTACCAAGCTCACTGGTTTTATGGCGAAACTCATCCAAGCCTGCAATATAGCCTTCCATGAGAACGTAACTCAGATTATTGACGTTCGCATCAGCGAAACGTTTTAACGAGTAGATCACATCATCAGCAACCATTTCCCGACCTTTTCCTTCCGGAAAAGCCTCATTATCATGAAAGCGCACACCTTTTTTCAGGGTGAAAAGATAAGTCACACCATCTTCTTGTTTTTCCGGCATTTTCTCTAACAAAAGAGGTTCTAACTGATAGGGACGCTTGAGATAATGATAGGTCAACAAGGTGTCGTAAATGTTACTACAGACCTGGTTGGATGCCTGATCGAATTGTCGCATGGGATCTAGAGAACGATGGGCTGATGTTCGCCTGTGTTGCAGGATTTTTTTGCCACTACCACCTTCTGATTTAAGCTCGGAATCCTTTTTCTTGATACAAGCTTGCATGAACCCTAGCGTCAAACCAAGGCTGATGAGCAGGAAGAGCTTTTTGAGCACAGAGCGTTTCAGCACTAACATCATGATAGACGTGCCTCCTTGTTGATCTGTTCTGCGAAGTGGCAAGCCACGCGGTGAATATTTTTCCGAGAACCACCCCATTCACGTAAAACAGGTCGTTCTACTTTACACTTATCCTGAGCGTATTTGCAGCGCGTATGGAACGCACATCCTGGAGGAGGATTACTTGGACTGGGCACATCCCCTTCCAAAGCCTCGTACTGATTACGCTTGCTCGGATCAGGGACGGGTACAGACGATAACAGAGCTTGCGTATAAGGGTGCAAGGGTTCGTCATAGATATCATGGGAATCAGCGATTTCGACAATTCGTCCCAAGTACATGACTGCAATGCGATCAGAAATATACTTAACAACCGTCAAATCATGAGAGATGAATATATAAGTCAGCTTGAGCTTTTTTTGCAGATCGTTCAGCAGATTTAACACCTGCGATTGAATCGACACATCCAGCGCCGACACGGCCTCATCACATACGACAATGCTAGGTCGCAAGGCAAGCGCGCGGGCGATACCGATGCGTTGCCGCTGACCGCCGCTAAATTCATGCGGAAACTTATGAATATCGGAGACTCGTAAGCCCACAAGTGTCGCCAGCTCCTTGACCTTCTCAAACCTCTCTTTTGCCGTGCCGATGCCATGGAGTTTGTATGGCTCCATCAGGATTTCTTTCACGGTCATCCGGGGGTTTAAAGAAGCATAGGGATCCTGGAACACCATTTGAATATGAGTACGCAGAGTTTTTAACTCATCCTTTTTCAAACGCGCGATGTCTTTGCCACGGAAAGAAACGCTCCCTGAGGTTGGCTCATAGAGCCTGACGATCGTCCGCCCCAAGGTAGACTTCCCGCAACCGGATTCGCCGACGATGCCGAATGTTTCGCCTTCCATCAGCTCAAAACTCACATCGTTCACGGCATAAACATTCCCAACAGGCCGCCGCAATATGCCGCCAAGAATCGGGAAGTGCATATTTAAATTCTCGACTTCGAGTAACTTCTCCATAATTTAAATCTGTACTCCAATATAGTGACAAGCTGCACGATGGGTTTGCCCATCAACTTCGCCGAGCCCCGGTTGTTTTGCATAGCAAGGCTCTTTTGCGACAGGACAGCGAGTATTGAAGCGGCAACCGACTGGTAGGTGACGTAAACCAGGCACTGTCCCTTTAATGGCAAACAACTTTTCATTTCTATCTTGAGATAGGGAAGGAATCGACTTTAGTAAGCCTTGAGTATAAGGATGTGTTGGTCGCGCAAAGATATCGTGCACTGTACCGTATTCAATAGCTTTTCCAGCATACATCACGACCACGTAGTCAGCCATCTCCGCTACCACACCTAAGTCGTGAGTGATAAATAATATGGAAGTATCACGATCCTTTTGCAGCTCTTTCATCAATCGTAGAATCTGCGCCTGAATCGTGACGTCTAGAGCTGTTGTTGGCTCATCAGCAATTAAAAGCTTAGGTTCACAGGCCAATGCCATCGCGATCACTACCCGTTGGCGCATACCACCTGACATCTGAAAGGGATATTCATCCAATCGCTTTTCCGGATCAGGAATACTGACCTGACGAAGCATTGCCAAAGACGCGCGACGCGCCTCAGCCTTCGACATTTTTTTATGAATCCGAAAGACTTCACCGATTTGTTCGCCGATGGTATATACCGGATTCAAGGCAGTCATGGGTTCCTGGAAGATCATGGAAATCTGATTACCACGAATCTTTCGCATTTGCTCCTGACTAAACTGAGCAATGTTTTGGCCGTCAAATTGAATTTCACCTGATTCGATGAAGCCGTTGGCGTCTTGCACCAAGCCCATGATCGACATTGCTGTCACCGATTTGCCGCAACCGGACTCACCGACAATAGCGAGCGTCTTACCTTTCTCGACAGAAAAGCTGACCCCATCTAGCGCTCTAATCTGACCGTCCTCGGTGTTGAAAGATGTTCTTAGATCTTTCACCTCAAGTAACAACGTCGAATTCATAGAGAATATATCCTGCGAACATTGATTAGCAAAAAAGATGCACTCCCTTCTAATTCATTTCTGTGGGACTTGCAATTAGGATGCACGGCCAACCAACTCATTTGGCGCAGTCCTTGCCTTTTCACTCGCACGCCCCCTTCAAAATAACATTTCTTAGTATGTCATTCAGTTATGCTACGACAGATTAAAGTCACGGCGTCATCCATCCAACGGTAATCGCCACAACTCGTTCGCCTTGCTGCAACAAAGCCGAGGTGCCCACCACTATCTTGCAAATGAAGATCCACATAACGACTATATGGCGCATTCGCTACTGTCTCTCCGGGGACAATAGGATCATCATCAGCAGCCAAAATGATCGTTGGCTTGCGGATTTGGCTGACACTAAAACGCGGTGAGCAGCGTTTGTAATAGTCAGCTCGATCGTGAAATCCAGCGTACGGCGCGGTGATGACTTCATCAAATTGTCTCAGACTCCAAACCTTTTGTGCTTTTGCCGTCACAGCTTCTTGGTAAATTGCCGGATATTTTCGACGAGCGTGATGTAATAAAAGCTGACAAAAGAAATGACTATAGTGGAGGTTGCTCCAGTGACTGATTTGTCTCGAGCTCATTTCCAAATCAATCGGCGCACAAACAGCGATCGATAAGGGCCAATTGCCCAGCTGCTCACAAGTGCGGAATTCTTGTCCGAGTAGATTCAAGAGTATCGTTCCCGATAAGGAAAACGCGATCGGCACCATAGGTAAATCAGGCCAGCGGGCACTGACCCGTTGCAGCACTGCCCACACATCGGCAGTCGAACCTGAGTGATAAAGCTTCTGAACAGAGTTTGCATGCCGCCCGCAGCCGCGATGGTTGAGTCGAACGACAATCCAATCTTCAGCAAGTAGTTTTCCGGTTAAGCGCAAGATATATGGAGATTCCGAGCACCCACCAAGTCCGTGCATCAAGATGACGACGCCGCGCGCGGAATTCTGCGGTTGATTGACTTCGAGAGCCAGTTGATCCCCGTCATCGACATCAATCCATATGATTTCATCAGCGGATATGGGGGCCACACGTGAAAGAACATAACCACCAATAGTTTGCATCTGCCCACCCTTCAAAGCCGGATGCGGCAAAAAACTCGGTAGTTTGATCATGTATAATCCTTTTGTACTGGGCGGCTAGGCTTAAAAGCTTTACTATACCTCAGCCATCTTGTAGTATCAGCCGCCTCATGAGAGCCAATTAAGTTTGCTGAGGACTGAGCGCATTCACTATATAATCTAAATAAGCTCATCGAGCGATCGAAGACTCATACGCCATGTTTAATTAATTTCGACGGGGACAGTCCAGGTGAATACAACAGCTATACTTGCTACTTTTATAGGTGCCCGCCTGATCCAGCACGTGTTGGAAAGATATTTGGCACGACTTAATAAATCCCACTATGAACAAGCCGAACGTTTACAGGAAGCAGCCCGCGTGCTGAAAATCGACAGTAAGGACTTGGAAAAAACCTTGAACTATTCGCGTGACAAGTATGCTTTTGGCAATTGGTCCGGCTGGATTCAATTGATCATTAGCTTGTTATTCATTGCCCTCGGTGGACTTGGGTGGGTGGAAAGTTTGAGTAAAAATATTGGCGATGGTCCAATCGTCACAGGCCTGGCTTTTTTTGCCATCCTTGGCTTGTTGTCCTCATTGGTGGGCCTGCCTTTTGAATGGTATTATACCTTTCACTTGGAGGAAAAACATGGTTTTAACCGCCAAACGAAAAAGGGGTTTTGGATTGACCGGCTCAAGGGTCTGGCTCTCACTGTGGTACTTGGTGGCTTATTGCTTTCCGCTTTGTTTTGGGTCATGGACCGCACAGGTTCAACATGGTGGGTTTATGCCTGGGCACTGATTTTTGGTTTTAGTCTGCTGACGGTATGGCTTTATCCGACCTTCCTCGCCCCTCTATTTAATAAGTTCACTCCTGTGGAGGAAGGGGAGCTGAGAGATCAAATATACGAACTCGCAAAGCGCGTCGATTTTCAGGCCGACGGTATTTCGATCATGGATGCCTCTCGTCGCTCTGCACATGGCAATGCCTACTTCACCGGCGTATTTGGTAAAAAGAAGATTGTTTTATTCGACACCTTAGTGAAATCCATGAGCACGACAGAAATCACAGCGGTACTGGCTCATGAGCTGGGACATTTCAAACTACACCACATTCGCTGGGGTTTGATACGTAGCTTTTTTAGTACCGGTATCATTTTCTTTCTGATCGCCTTATTGATGCCCTACGATGCGTTGTATCACGCCTTTCACCTTTCAGGATCTAGCTATTACGGCGCACTGACTGTGTTTTCACTGTGGTTTGGAGTTATTGGCTTTTTCCTTCAGCCTATCAGCAGCCTGCTTTCACGACGTAATGAATTTGCTGCTGACGCTTTTGCTCTACAACATATTGACGATAAAAGACGTCTGGGCGACGCCCTGTTGAAGCTGCGGGAAACAAGCCACGTAATGCCGATTTCTCATCCATTGTTTTCTGCAGTATATCATTCTCACCCACCTCTACTTGAGAGGTTAAGAGCAATGCGTTACATTTAGTCCCAAAGTTCAACAGCTTGGGCCAAGGAGTGAACATGGACAAGCTCACAGGTAGACAGCGCAAGGCATTTGAGTTTATCAAGCAACATACATCACGGCTTGGTTATACGCCGACCCTCCGTGAACTTTGTGATCATATGGGATACAAAGCCGTCGGTTCGGCGCAAGATGTGATCGCTTCACTGCGGCGTAAAGGCTATTTGCAAACACCTTTAAAGCAATCAGCTCGCTCCTTGATTATTTCGGATAAAGCCAAGCAGCTGGAACAAAAACAGAGCGTCGTTACCTACGATATTCCCGACGCCTTAAGTATCCCATGTTTAGGCTCGGTACCAGCAGGTAAACCACTGGAAGCGATTGAAGGAGTTGTTGGCTATATTAATGTTTCTCCAGCTCTCCTCCCTCGCCCTGCTCCACCCAGCTCGCAATTATTTGCCCTGCAGGCACGTGGCCACAGCATGATCGGTGCAGGCATTTTGGATCGCGATTGGTTGATTGTGAAAAGTCAGAACGAGGCGGGTCATGGTAATATAGTCGTGGCACGTACCGGAGAGGAAGCAACTGTTAAGCGACTCATGAAAGATGAGCGTCGCGGATGGTATCTGCAACCTGAAAATCCCGACTTCGAACCGATCTATGCAAAGATGCAGCCATTTGAAATCGTTGGCAAAGTGATAGCCTTGCAGCGATCCTTCGAGTAAAAAGAAGATTCTGCCTTTTTGTCACTTTAACCAAGGACAGCAAAAAAGGCATACTCTTATTTTCTTGTCATGAAACATCATCGAGTGTCTTGGTTTGATTCTCACCTACTTGCAAACATCGAATCGTTAGTAAAGAACGATCATCTTCCAAACGAAATTCCACACCGACCTCATCCAGGATTTGATGGAGTCTTTCTGCACTTAAATGCGTGCTTTCGATTTTGCTCAAAGCCTTTTGCAAGCGGCGAAATCCCCGCGAGCCTTCTAAATAGCCATCGGTAAATGTAAGCATCGTCAGATCTTGAAACTTACTCATTTGATGCGCACTCGGCTCAAATTCTTCGTTAATGCCCAAAGGACTGCTGCGCAGCGATAAATAATCGATCTGCTTTTCGCCAACCAAAAACCAACCCGGCGAGCCTGCATTATAAAACGTCAGCTGAGAATTTTGCTGCAGCACGACCATCGTGCAAGTTGTCGTGATTTGTTTATGAAATAATTCCAATAGCCTTTGATTCAAACGCCGCAAAGTTTCCTCAGGCTCCATCGACAGGCGCTCACACTCTCCCAGAATACCAACGATCACCGCAACCGGAATCGCTGCCGACGGACCTTTACCGACCACATCACCAATAAGCAAACGCTGCTCGTTTTCATGACTTTGCCAGTGATAAATCCAATCTCCGCTCATTTCCTGGGCTGGTGAATAACGCATACCAATTTGATAACCTGCAAATTCGAAACTAAAATCAGGAGGCAAGAGGATTTCCTGGACAGCGCGGCCGAGATTTAAACGTTCGGCCAACTTGATCTTTTTATTTTCTTCTTCCAGGCGAAGGGCTTTTTCGGAATAGTAATCTTTTTCAATCTGCACCTTTTTAATTTCTGAGCCAACACGGTTGTGGACATAAAACAAGACTCCGGAACCAATGAATCCAACTAATGGTAACACCCAGGGAATCACCATCGAGGTGTAACTGAACATTAATGTAGAAAATGCAAAATAGATTAGCGTCATCAGGATAGAAATGATCCAAAAGCTAATCGCTCCGGCTTGCCAACCAACGATCACCCCCAAAAGACAAAAATAACCAATCAGGAGATTTTCATACTGAAAGGTTTTCAACCATTTCCCTTGAATAATCGAGTCGATCACTGTAGCGACAATCATACCACCCGGTATTTCACCAAATGGACCCCCACTAAAAAAATCAGTCGAACCCGTATAAAAATTAAAAAGGATCAGCACAGTATCGCCCTCTTGCACCAGTGTTTCGGGGCTACCATGACGAGCTCTTGCAATGACTGGACGAAGACTTTTCGCTCCTCGATAATATTCCATCACTGGACGGTGATTAATAAAGATCGTGCCGTCTTCGGTCATCGGTACCCGCACCTCGTTCGCATAAAGCTCTCCTTGCCTCAGACTGATAAAATCTGCAGCTAGCAAGGCGATATGCGGGATCAACCATCCTTGCTCCGATTGGATGAATGGATACACCGCACCATCGTCGTTAAGACTGATGTGTCCGACCTGAGTAAAGATTCCCTGATACTCAGGAGCATAGCCATAGAGATAACCTGGAGATGTCTTGATATGCGGAGGTAATTGCATGTCATGGAATGTTGCGGAATATGCCTGTGGGCTGTATTGCTTTTCATTGATTTCCAGAGAACTTCGATAGCTGATTGCGCGCTGGTTGAAATATGAACCTGCATAAATCGGCACATTGATCGCTTGCAATCGTTGAAGATAGCTAGCTAATTCCGAATGCTTTGGCGACTTACCAAATAAACGATCAAGAATGATGGCTCGTGGTTTTTGGCGGGCAATATTTTCTAACATCAAAGTAAAGTCATCGATACGGATTTCATCATCTTCCAAAAATGCGATCGTCTGATCATCCAGACCAAAAACTTTTAACCGTGGTGTTAATGCTGGTGTTTTTCCAAGTTTTTCGCGAATTTGAAATTGCACTGGCTGGGAAATGTAATTTTGTATCGATGCGTTGAGTCGGCTATCGTGAACAAACTGGAGCAAAACCATCCACAATAACCATAGGCCGCCCACCAATGACCAGCGTAGGATCATGGAACGAAGCTCTTTATCCTGGGTCCAAACTGTCAGCTTCATCGGCGACCTAAGTGAGATGGAGTGGCATTCTTTGTTTCGTCTTTTTTCCTGAGAACTTGAAGCCATTGACCTGCTTTTCTCACAAGTCGGACCCCATCCACACTTTGACCTGTTGACAGTTCCCAAAATGCCTAATACCATATTTTTGTATGGTAATGGAGATCCTATGCTTTATTCTGATGCTTTGCCAGAAATTGATCATAAAATAAGTAGCTTAACGAGTAGAGCCAGCGCCTTGCAAACGCCTGCTGACCGCCTCCCAGCCACATTGCCTGAAATGAATCACTTCTTTCAGGGCGGACTGCGCTGGGGAGAGTTAAGTGAGTGGGGATCACCTTGGGGAGGAGGCTGTCGAGAAGTCTTATTACTTTTCCTTGCCGCCGCTCATCGTCAAACATCTACCCAGCCCTATTGGTGCCTGTGGGTTCATGACCATACTGATGTCAGCGTTTACCCACCGGCCTGGCAAGCCAGGGGAATTAACTTAAAATATATACGGTTTGCGGTGACTAAAAAGCCCTTACAGGATCTCAAAGCAGCTTTTACTTCGTCCTTCTTCAAGCTGATCATTCTTGATTGCACAACTGCAATCCATCACGACGATTGCTGCTTTCTCGCCCAACAAGCCCGACGGCATCGCAATATTACGATTGTGATCCGCAATTATTTTTTATCGCCGCACAAAGGTAATGTCTGGGCAAAAACTCGGGTTAATTGCTGGCATGATCCCTTACAAGGGAATTTTTATCTAAAATCGGTCAAAGGTTTAGCACCGAAACAACTTTCATTTCGCATTTAGAATTTAAAGCTTAAAATTGGGTAGATGTGATGAAGCAGGTTCTTTTATTTCCAGAACATATTGCGCCACCAAATGAGGCGGGAGAGCATGAAATTGCATCTTCGCTCTCAACTTGCTTTCTTGCCATCTATCATCAAAGCTTGACTGCCTATAGTTTGCAAAGCTTGAGCTGCCGCATGATGCGCTGGTCGGATGAGATCTGGTTACTCGACCTCCAGCCATGCTTGAGCTATTGGTTATATCAGGCTGATCGTTCTGCCTGCTCTCTTAATGAATTTTTCCGTCGCTTCCTGAAGCAAGTCTGTGGTGATTCTAATTACTATGCCGGGCTTGCGAGTGAAGCCTGGCAAGCGTTACTTCTGCTGAAAACCTTAGAAGGAAAAGGCATCCATGGCCTCGTCGCGCGCGACACGAGGCTGGGAGAAAATCTCTATCGCGACATATCCTGGTCTTGTTGGTGGCATTGTTGTGAAGAATACATCGCTGTCTCTACCAAGCTACAGCACTTAGCTCAGCACAAAGCTCGCCAGGTCAAGCAAGATATTCATCGCATGGAGCTTGCTGTCAAACGACTGGGTATCAGACGTCCTATCCAGCTAAAAGAACTAGCCGATCATCAAATCAAGCGACGCTTTGGCGATATTCTTGCTGATCTATGGAAGAAAACTTTTCCTAAAAACGATCTGAGCATACCAAAATTAAGAAATTCATTAAAAGAAAAAGGCCACGAATGCTTAGCACTCCGTCAAAGTTCATTCCCTTGGAGTTCTTATGATCTGCAAGAAAAACCCACAAAAAAAAGAACGCTGGACTATCCAGTTTTCGAATGGAATCATATAGAAGTGTATTTATGTGCTGATCTCAATGCTTTATGTTTCTTAGACTCTTTTAAGAAAGAACAACGTATTATCAACTTGGAGTGGCGAGTTGTCCTTCAAGATCAAAAAGAAATCCGCATCTTCGTCCCCTTTCGCCATCCTCATGATCTTCATCGTGAATCCCCCCATTACAGGACAGCGCTGCTCCAGGTTCGTTATCAGTTTGAACAACAAGTTTCTCGGGTGGAGCAAGGCTATCGAGATATCGATAGCCCTCCCCCGCCGATTGTTGCTTGGCAACTGAAAATTCTCCAAACTTTGACCATTAGTTCAGTAAATCCGTTACTTTTCAATGAAGATGGTGAAGAGCAAGAACGTTTGCTGGACTTGGAAAATCGTCTGCCCATCAGCTTGCAAGCTTTTCATTCTAGGGTCCATTGGCTACCAGAAGACAGCTACCAAAGCAGCTCCATAGCAGAGCAAAATCTCGTCGACGCAACTTATACGCCGGCAGAACAAGCCTGTCTGCTACAGCTTGCTCGCCATCGCCCTTTATATATTTGTCCGCACCCCCGTCGCTTTAAACCCACAGGGGAAAGTGGTTTGTGGAAATTCCAAGAGCGCACCATGGATAAGTGGTGGACCTACGATCCTGCCAATCAGCATCGCGACTATTACCGTTATATCTCTGGGGATCGTTGTCTTTGGGTCTTTCAAAACTCCTCAGCCCAATGGTATGTCCATGGCGTCTTTGCATGAGGATCTCGTATGGCATGAGTGGCTTTGTCATACGAATTTCAGCTTTCTGCTTGGAGCCTCTCACCCAGAAGATTATCTCAGTCGGGCTGCTGAGCTAGGCTATGCCGGCATTGGTATTTGTGACTTTGATGGTTTATATGGGATCGTTCGTGCCCATCGTTTTTGGCAGAACTTGCAACAAGAGCGAGCTGAGCAAGCTTTGCCACTGCTTTTTTATGGAGCAGAACTGCACCTAGCTGCCGACCATCACTTACCCTTACCCTATCGGGATACCATTGTCCTCAAAGCCTGTACTTGGCAGGGCTATCGCACTCTGTGCCAAATCATTAACCTGAGCCATCAAAGGAGTAAGCACGAACCCTATCTAGCAGCAGACGATCTGCTTCAGTTTCCGACCGCTGGACTCATCGCCATTCAACCGATGCGTGGTTTAGTTCGCAAGGCTTCCTATCAGGCCACTGCTGAGCGCTATGATTTGTGGCGACAGCACTTTTCGGAACGCTTCTTCCTTGCCATCAGCCGTCATCTTAGTCCGGCCGAAGATCACTGGATACCCCGCACTTTACGTCTGGCTGACGACTTACAAATCCCGACGCTCTTGAGTCAAGATGCTTTTTTCCATGACCCTCGGGAAAAAGACCTGAGTGATATTGTACAGGCCATTCGCTTAAACCGTGCTGTAGCTGACTGTGTCCCCTATTTATTTGTTAATAAAGAGCGCAGCCTGGCAGACAAACTTGGTCTCATCAAACGCTACCAAAGCATACCAGGATTTCATCGCAGCTTAAAAAACAGTGAAGACTTAGCCGCACAATTTCGCTTTTCTCTGGATCAATTACGCTACCAATACCCGCAGGAGATGATACCTTCAGGTTACGATGCCCAAAGCTATCTTGAGTTTTTGGTCTGGCAGTCCACCTACCGCCTGTACCCCAACCCTAGCCGCAAAATTTTAACAAGCATTCAAGGCGAGCTTCAGTTGATTGCCACACTGCGCTTTGCCGACTACTTTCTCACAGTTTGGGACATCGTCCGCTGGGCTAGAGCTCAAGGAATTCTCTGTCAGGGACGGGGATCAGCAGCTAACTCGGCTGTCTGCTTTGTCCTGGGCATCACCGCCGTCGATCCCGCGTTGTTTGAGCTCTTGTTTGAGCGCTTCATCAGTCTGGAGCGTGGTGATCCTCCCGATATCGATATCGATTTTGAACATGAACGGCGAGAAGAGGTGATTCAGTATATCTATCACCGCTATGGTCGCCAACGTGCAGCCATGGTCGCTAATGTCATCACATTTCGCAGTCGCGGTGCTATTCGGGCGGTTGGTAAAGCTCTAGGCCTCGACGATAAGACTTTGCAACAAGCGGCAAAGATGCAGGACATGCGCGCCGTTCGTAAAAGTCCAAGCACGCAGACTCTTGCCACACTCGAAGCTGCCGCAACAGACAGCATTCCCTGGCAACTATGGGGAGATCTGGCAGAGCGCCTGAAAGGTTTTCCACGGCATCTTGGTATTCATTCGGGTGGTTTTATTATTAGCCATGAACCACTCGATTGCATTGTTCCGCAAGAGCCAGCGACCATGGTCGGCAGAACGGTGATTCAATGGAGCAAGGATGATATTGAAGCCCTGTCTTTATTCAAAATCGATATCTTAGCCCTCGGCATGCTGACCGCCTTACGCAAATGCTTTACGTTGATCCGAAAGCATTATGGCCAGCGTTTGGATCTAGCATGTATTCCTCATGATGATCCAGCGACCTATAAAATGATCCAAGCGGCGGCAACCGTCGGCACCTTTCAGATCGAATCGCGAGCGCAGATGTCGATGCTGCCACGACACCGTCCCGAAAAATTTTATGATCTGGTCGTCCAAGTCGGTATTATCCGCCCCGGTCCGATTCAAGGTGGTTTGATTCATCCTTATCTACGCCGACGGCATGGCCTGGAGCCTGTCACTTACCCTCATCCTAAGTTAGAAAACATTTTAAAGCGTACGCTAGGTGTCCCTATCTTTCAGGAACAGGTGATGCGCGTTGCCATGACAGTTGGCGACTTCAGCCCTGGCGAGGCCGATCAGCTGCGCAAGCAAATCGGCAGCTGGTCCCTCAATAAGGATCTTGGCCCGCTCATTGGCAAGCTGGAAGTAGGCATGCGGCGGCATGGAATTGCCGAGCAAGAGATTCAACAGGCTCTTGCCTACCTCAAAGGCTTTGCCGACTATGGCTTTCCGGAATCACATGCCGCCTCTTTTGCCTTGCTGGCTTATGCCTCGGCGTATTTAAAGCGTCATTTTCAAGCGGCCTTTTACACCGCGATCCTCAACTCTCAGCCAATGGGCTTTTACTCCATTCACGCCCTACTGCGCTCGGCAATGCGGGAGGGCACAATGGTGTTGCCAGTCAGTGTTCAGTTATCGGACTGGGATTCACGCTTGGAGACTTACCAAAAGCCTGGGCAAGAGCCCAGGCTGGCGATCCGTTTGGGACTACGCCTTGTCAAACGCCTTTCCTATAGGGGAGCCTTGGCCTTAATCAAAGAGCGCGAGCAGCGTCAATGGCAATCGTTAGAAGATTTTCTACGGGAGCAGCCTTTGCATCGCGGTGATCTCACTGCCTTGGCAGCAGCCAATGCCTTGAGTGACTGGGGCCTTGATCGCCGGGCTGCGATCTGGATTGCAGAAGCTGCTCCTTTTGCCCCCCTCCTTGAAGAGGACCTAGTCCAAGATTTTCCGGCAGAAGATCTTATGAGTCGCATTGAGCGTGATTTTGAATCCTTTGGCTCAACTCTAGCTTGTCATCCCGCGCAACTCATCAAAGAAGAACATTGGGTTTATCCCATCCCCATCGCCAGTATCCCCAGGGCAAAGGATCTAGCACAGCTAGGCAATCAGCGGCGTGTCACCGTGTTTGGCATGGTCTTAGTACGCCAATGTCCAGCGACTGCGAAAGGCATGATATTTTTTACCATGGAAGACGAAAGTGGCTTTTTAAACTTAGCCTTCCCTCCACCTATCAGTGAGCGCTATCGCAAGATCATCAATGGTCAAGGTTTTCTTTGTGTATCAGGAACATTACAGTTAACCGATGGAGGCGCACATTCGATCTTGGTGGATACCGTCCATGCGCCTCAGGATGAGCGGCCAAAGGTGATTCCCTTACATCACAAGGATTGGTTGGCTGAAGATGGTCAGGCCAGCGCAGCCACAGCAAGCAAACAACTAGTGCGCAGCAGGAATTATATGTGAAGGTTTGCGTAGCTGTTTCAATGACATCTCTAGAACTTCGCCCATCGAGCGACACTCGAGAAAACTGCTATCCTGATAGTGCTCGGCTAGCTCTTCACGCAATAAGCGGACGTGCTCAAAAGGAGAGAGAATATCTTTCTTCATACAGGTCAGTAAGCGGTTCAAGCGAAAGTTGGACGAAACAACCCTCTTTCTCATCAAAGCTCGCTCTTCATTGCGATATTGCTCAATCGATTCTTTGGGCAAATGCTCCAGAGCAAGTTGCACAAAGATCTGATTCTGCGGAAAAAACTGTGGCAAATAAACTTTTTTCCGCCCCTCGTAGCTTTGCTGATCAAAGTCAATCGCACGTATGCGATAGAAGTTTTCCTCAAAATCCATGGTGATATCGACGACAAAATTCGCAGCATGCATATCGCCCAACAGGCGATAAAAGCAGCGTTCATTAAATTTGACAAACTCCTTGGCAATGCGCACCCGATTACTGGTAGGAGAATCCAAGTAACGCTCTAAAAACAGATCGCCAGGAATGCCGTAAATATGCTCTTCCACAACCGTTTCCGCAAAGACCATAAAGGCGATACGGTTGGGTGAAAGGATATGCTCCAACTCAAGACCATATAGTCGGGAGGCATCTGCCTCTTTTACGTAAAAATAATCAAAATTCTCGTTCAAGGTGTTCGAAATACGGATACGAAACGGCCTGGTATTCCCATAAAGACATAGATCAACCCGATCGACGACAAGGTGCTGAACGGTGGATCGCTCACCATCACCACGCAGGTAAGCATAGATTTGTAAAAGCCCCTCGTCGATCTCGCGGCGTTCACTCGGGTCATAGCTGACCGTCTTCCACAAGGTATCCTGACCATTGCGATCATATAAAGTGATAGCGTCAGAAAAACGCAATAAATCCTCATAATGCACAGGCAGTCGATGCCCGCGCCCATAGTGCCGCAAATAGCCATCAAAATGAGGACTCACCCGATAGCTTTGCTTTTTACGAGAAATTAATTTCAAGCAAAATCCTTAGCAAATGCGATAACTAACGTGGGTATTTCTGGATGAGATAACGCTGCTCTTCCATAACCCGTGGTAAGGGGATCTGCCCGTCATCATGCAATCGAACTGATACCTTGCCATCGGCCACACGAATGATTTCCCCTTTGATTTTGGTCTTACCACGGTTGCCAAATTTAATATCCCCTTCTACCACTTCCCCTTCCATAGGGGGCATGATCTTATCAAAAGCAAAACTAAAACCACCTTCAGATACATCCAAGACAGTGAATTTACCAAGATAATGCAGAAAAATTGGCTGATCACCATGCGGATATTCAATACGATAATATTCTCGTTTGTTCGACATTCCAAACCCACCAATCAGATTTTTGCTCATTTTAGCATAATTGTACCGCAGAAAATCAGCATGGGTATAAACTATGCGAATAAAAAAAGGCCAGGCCAGCAGTGATGCTGACCTGGTCATGGTCTAAAGGGATTCAAGGGCTAGCTATCTTTCAGATATAAGCAACCTCTTTACGAGGGGCGCTCTCTTTATCGTGATGACCATTTTCACGTCGCTCTTCTTCGCTTTCACGCTTCATCATCAGGTAAAGGCCACGATAAGCGGACAAGCCATGCTCATGGTGATCCAAACCAACTCGCTCCACCTCTTCACTCACACGAATGCCAAATAAGGCCTTGAGTGCGCTAAACACGACGAAGGCAAAGGAAAAGGAAAAAATTCCGACCGACAGCACTCCAATCAACTGACTGGCAAACTGCGCTGGCGAAGCAAGATTGCCAAACAACCCAACAGCTAGGGTTCCCCAGATACCACAGACCAGGTGAACTGAAATGGCACCAACTGGATCATCAACACGAAAACGATCCAATAGAATCACCGAGCCCACGACGATGACACCGGCCACTAAACCGATGGACACCGCTGCTATGGGTCCCATTTGATCAGCACCAGCCGTGATACCTACTAAGCCAGCGAGGGCACCATTCAATACCATCGTCAAATCCAAATGCTTCATCAAAAAGGTCGTGGCAATCATTGCTCCAACCACACCAGCCGCACCAGCCAGGGCCGTGGTGACAAACACCAGGGAAATCGCTCCGGGATCAGCCGATAACACTGAACCACCATTAAAACCAAACCAACCAAACCAAAGTAAAAAGACACCAATCGTCGCTAAAGGCATGCTATGAGGATAAATCGATTTGATTTTACCGTTCGATAAGTACTTCCCAAGCCTCGGCCCCAAAAGGAGGGCACCAGCCAAAGCTCCCCAGCCACCTACAGAGTGCACAATCGTGGAGCCAGCAAAGTCATAAAATGGAGTGGACAAGGCATCTAAAAATCCCCCCCCCCATTTCCACATACCTACAATCGGATAGCAAATCGCCACAAAGAGTATGGAGAAGATAATAAAGGATGAAACCTTAATCCTTTCCGCTACAGCTCCGGAAACGATTGTCGCTGTGGTAGCAGCAAAGACGGCTTGGAAGATAAAATCCGTCCAGTAAGTATAGTTTTCATTATAAGCAGAAGTAAGCCCGGCTGAATCGGTGCCGATACCAAAGCCAGCAAAGCCAAAGAATCCACCAGCAAAGGATTCACCAGGATACATCAAATTAAAACCGACTATCGCATACGTGAGCAAACCAATGGCGATAACCGCGATATTCTTAAATAGAATATTAACCGTATTTTTTTGCTGAGACAGCCCAGCTTCCAAAGTCGCAAAGCCCAAATGCATCATAAAAACCATGGCTGCTGCGATCAAAATCCATAGATTTCCCAGACTGAAAGCAAGGGTCATCCCCTCTTCAGCTGCAAAAGCCGACTGACTGAAAAGTGTCGATGATGAGAGTGATAAACCCATGCGCAGCCCATGCTGCCGGAAACAATCCATAATTTTCATTCCAAAGCCCTTCATTCCTATCTCCTCTCGCATAACGATGATTACCAGCTGCCACTACAGAGCAAAGACAATGCCAGCACTTCGAAATCTGCTACTTGGCAATTTTAACTCTATGATTTCCGGGCATTGAAAAGTTTGCTGGAGGAGAAGAACGATATTTGAGGATTCAAATACCTACGAAAGTGTAGGGTTATATGCTTGACCTTACATCGCAGAAGGATAAAAGACACTTCATCTTACTGAACAAAAAAAGGTTCTTAAGACTTCGAATCCTGAACATTGAGAAGGGGTGATTGAGGCTTTGATTGTTGATTTTTAGGTTGACGCTTGCGCTGCTGAAGTTGCTTCAACTGCTCGGGCAAGGGAATTTGAATCACCAAACGATCAACGTTTTGCATACGCAAGACGGGCTGAAAACCGATATAATAAAATCCCGATTCACCAAGCTGTGCACGGTACATGGCCGACTCAACCGTCGCCGGAAACTCCAGCTCGTTTTTTAATACCGGCACTTTCCAATATTTATGCCAATAGATATAAACCTTTTGACCTTCCTGGTTCACATCAGCCCTATCAAAGCGACTAGCTCTAGATGAAGAGTCTTCTAACAAAGAAATATCCGAAAGCTGCATATGGTAGCGACCGATGAAAGTTCTTCTACCATAGAGCACCCGCCGGCATTGATCGAAGTGCCTCTGTGGAATCTCGATCTGCAACTGACTCGCCATTTTCAGATTTAAGTCCATATTCTTTTCCAACTTAACCACACTTTGCGCTTGGAACTCTTCACCAAACTTTACCCATTCCCCTGTAAACAGAAAACGGCGGACTTGAATAGGTCCTGTCCTGAGAAAAAGCGAACATTCACCCAGACGAATCGTTAAGCGGGAAGGCAGAGGTGTCATAGCCTGGATTGGAGGACTTTCAAACTTGGAGCGAGTCCCAGCAACAGAAAAGGCCAGAGGAAATGAGGAGCGAAATGGTACAGCAGATGTGCTTCGTTCAAGGTCAGAGTAATATTGCTCAGCCCCCGTTCGACTTGCGGTATCACCAGTGCCCAATCCAAAATCTTCCAACGCATCGGGCACGGGCGGCTTGGTTCCATGACAGCCAAAGACAAGCTGGAGTATTAGATAGATCGGCAGAAGCCCAAATTCTATATGTCGCTTTGACTTCACAAGCTCTCCCGATGTGCTGCAATAGTTCTGAAAGGGAGCATCGGCAAAAGACGACTTAGCTTTAGGGGATTTCACAGCTGTGGAAGATGAGACACAGGGGTCACTTATGAGGAAACAATAAAATTAAGTTATTTAGCGCACTTACTTTAGGCATAAGTTCTGCTAAGTCGGTATCAAGTCAGACGATAGGCTACCCATACTGATTAAGCCGAAAGACCTGCCACAAATTAAAGAAGGGACGATTATGAAAAAGCATCATCATGGAACAAACGCAAAAACCCGCAGGAATCTATTTCTCCCATCAATCTTGAGTTTCGCTTTCATTGTCAGCTTGTTCAGTAGCTCGGCAGCATTTGCCACCCAAAATCATTCTCATCGCTACTTTCAAATTGAAATTGGTGATGGCGCAGGCTCGAAACCAGGCTCAATTCGTGAGCGACAGTATAAGAAATACGATCATCACGCACATCACCACTATAACCAACCAATCCGTGATCGTTTAAGACGCTTGGAAACGGCCGTTCGTGAATTACAAAATGAAGTATGGGAGCTAAGACGAGAAAATGACTACTTCAAATCCCAACAGCATCGCTATGCTTGCTATATTCAGACACCATTTGATGGCACATTCCTTGGTCGCGGTACAACTCGCATTGAAGCTACCGCTCTAGCTCTCAATCAATGCGAAGCCAAAGCACAAAGCTGGTGTAAAGAACAGCGGGTCAAATGCGAAAAAGCCTAGTCCCCCTTCATTCTCAGTATCCTGGTCATGTTTGCCCAGGATACTCTTCACACCACCTTAACAAATAAACCTACTGCATCATGTTTAATATCTGCACAGCCAAAAAAACAAAGGCAATCATGATAAACAAATCTTTGATGAAAGGTCACGTATCATCTATCTGTTTTCTATGGATGGAGGTGCTGCAAGCCAGACATGCCTTGAGAAAAGCAGATCCCTTGGTGAATACGTCCGAGACCACGACCACGACCACGACCACGACCACGATGAAATGTTCAGATGAATTAGTTTAGGCAAGAGGTAAGATTCAAGTTACGTTCAAACGCATCAATACGCCGACAAGTACTCATGAGTGTCTCTCTAAGCTCACGACTTTTTATCAAAAGGTCGATCGATTTTTTTTCTAATTCTCGCAGCCTACTTTTGCTCGGTCGATACTTGGAGTATTCCATTTTCGACTGGTAATGCGCTGCGTTGAGTGCTTTGATGCCTTCTGCAACTCGATCCAAATGCATAATCTCACTCCTCACCATAAGCCGGTTATTACAGGCCCGATTATAAATTCCTCATTTCACCTGGCTAGCGAAGAATGATGAATTTCGGGAAACTGACAGTTTTTTCAGAATTAACCACCTTTAAAACGACATAGCTCCGTTCGATGGTGGATTCAGCATTACCGAAAGTACAACTCGTCTATTTTAAACAAAGAAAGAAAAGGAAAATAGGCGATCCCATCGCGGCAAGAGGCTGGACAAAGCTAGCTAAGAAACAAAATAGACAAGTCGTCATAAATACTTAGCGCAATATTGTTTTTACTCTTAAGCCAGCAGTCAGCACTTTTTTGCTCAAATACTTAATTATTGTCAAGTACTCAGAATAAGACGCCGATAGATGTCTTGAACTGGAAAAGGACACTCGTTTTGATTTTTCCACCTGCCTTCAGAATGGGATTCACTGGCCTCGTCATCAACAGCTGGACGTTGATGCATACAGAGAAACTTTACGCCCGCTCTAATCTGGAACTTGAACTGGATCAATATGAAGACTTGCTCTATGATGATCCTCATGAGGCTGTTAGATCTTATCGCGAGATATTAAATAAAACCTCACCCACAAAAGATTTAAACCTTTGGTTGAGAGCTACCATAAAACATGCGATACACCTAGCTCAGCGTATGCAAGAAAAATTTATCGAATTATACCAGCAATGGGAACTGACTGAAAATCAACACTTTGAAATGCACATAGGTATCCACCAAGGTCAAGCTGTGGTTGGAAGCTTCGGTGGAAATAAGCGTTCTGATTATACCGTAGTCGGCAATTCGGTAAATATCGCTGCCAGAGTTGAAGGTCTGGCAGAACCTAACAGCATACTGGCAACTGAAGCGGTCATACGTTATTTACCTGATACAGCCTTTGGGCTACGTGGTCACTTTCGTATTCGCGGCTTAAATAAAGAAATGCCACTTTTTCATATTTTGCAAGCTACTGAATCTCAGAGCATGGAAGATCCACAATATTATAAAATTCCTGTTTGAATACTCCATAATCTTGAATATAGACCATTTTTTTCTATCAAATCTTCATGCTTACCTGATTCAGCAATTTTACCTTGATCAAGGACATAGATATTATCGGCATTCCGAATCGTTGAAAGCCGATGAGCAATCACAATCACTGTTTTATGATGAGCGAGTTTTTCAAGCGAGCGTTGGATCGCTGCTTCTGTTTCGTTATCCACAGCGGAAGTTGCTTCATCAAAAATCAAAATAGGCGGATTACCAACTAATCCACGAGCAATAGCAAGGCGTTGTCTTTGACCACCCGATAATTTTTGCCCTCTCTCACCGACTTCAGTTTGATAGCCATCAGGAAGTGATAGGATAAAATCATGTATCTCTGCAGACTTTGCAGCACTCATCACATCATCATCACTTGCATCCGGCTGACCGAGTCGAATATTTTCGGCAATACTTCCATCAAACAAAAACACGTCTTGACTAACATAACCTATGCTACGTCTTAAGTCTTTCGCACGAACGCGATGAATATCTACGCCATCAATACAAATCTTTCCTTGACTTGCTTGATAGAATTTTAACAGCAATTTAATCACCGTACTCTTACCGGCACCTGTTGGCCCGACCAGTGCAACGAACTTGCCTTGAGGAACTTCCAGGCAAATTTGCTTCAGGATACTATGTCCCGTTGCATACTGAAATGAAACATCCTCCAGCTCAATACTTCCCTTAACCTGTCCCAAGCTTACAGGATTTTCTGGATCTTTTAAATCAATGGGGGCCTCAATCAGATCAAGTACCCGACGTGTTGAAGCCATGGAACGCTCGTATAAATCTAAAATCTCGCCAAAACGAGTAAACGGCCACAGAAGACGTTGAGTTAAAAAAACTAACACCGTATAGGATGCTGGGTCCATTTCACCTTGAAAAGCCTGCCAACCTCCTAAGAGTAACGTAAACATAAAACCAGCCAGTACTCCCATACGAATAATCGGAACAAAAGCCGAACTCATTTGAATAGCTTTTCTATTGGCTAAAATATAGTTTTGACTTGCCTGACTGACCTTTTCGATTTGCTCTTCTTCTGCTACAGCTGCACGGATGGTGACCACTCCGGAAATAATTCCGTTTAGCTTTGAACCCAATTCACCAGCTTTCGCACGCACCAGAGCATATCTTTCTGACAAACGGCTGCGAAAAAAGAAACCTCCTGAAAGGATGATCGGCACAGGTAAAATAGCAAAAACTGCAACGCTAGGTGAAACATAGAAGAAAATGATACCGATAAGAAGACTCGACACAAATAATTGAACTAGCGTATGAATACCCTGATCCAAAAAGCGTTCGACCTGGTTCACATCGTCATTCAGAATGGAAAGCAAAGTTCCGGTGTTGCGATCTTCATACCAGGACAGACTCAGTTGTTGTGAATGTTTCACTCCATCCATACGCAAACTATGCTGAACCTTTTGCGCTAGATTCCGCCACTTTACTAAGGCCCCATATTCAGTGATCGACTCCATACTCCAAATGAAAAAGGTCAAAACCCCAAGTGCGATAAGCTGATCCATGGGCTCCACAAAACCCCAGCGTGCCAAGAAGCTTTGTTCTCGGGACACTACGACGTCAATGGCTAAACCAATCAGGATTTCAGGGAAGATATCGAAGACTTTATTCAAAATAGACAGGATGCTTGCCAGCCTCAAGTCCGATCGCCATGCACCGGCATAACGGTAGAGTCGTTTAAATGGGCTTGTCATAGCTTTTTTACTCCCAAAACCAAGAGTGTATTGTCAGTTGCATCATCCGCAAACTAGGTGGCCCAATATCGTTGCTTTGTAGCTTTTTTTCAAAGCTTTTTTCCTGCCAAGTGAGCATAGAAGATTTGGTAGATCAAAAAGGCATTGAATTCAGAGGTAAGTTAAAATAACCTTACACTAACAAGTCACAAATAATAGGAGTCAGAACATGAGCCTCAAGCGGGGTATTGTGACCAGTTTTTGGTTTTGCGGTTCTATTTTTCTTTCTTCAAGCCTAGCAAGCTATGCTTTTGCTCAAACTGAAGATGCAAAACCTCCGATGACCGAGTCTGCTGGACAAAAAGACCAAATGAATAGTGACAAAGGAAGCGAGATAGCTCAGGGCAAAAAACGTGGACTCCTTGGTCCGGTTCGGATCGGCCCTTATGTGAGCTTAAACGTGCCGCACCCTTTGACCTATGGTATCGACGGCATCTATGAAGATATTTTTAGTTTTGGCTTTTCCACCAGTAGTTTTAACACTGAAAGCAATACCGTTAAGCTAGAGCTGGATCACTGGGATATTCGAGCAAGATGGCATGTATTCCAAGGTAGCTTTTTTCTTGGTGCGGCCTATGGCCAACAAACGCTTAAAGGTAGCTCAAGAGATAATGTTGCAACAAATGTCAATGGCAGCACTGTTTCAGTTCCGACGACTGTTGAAATTGAAGTCAAAACAAATTATCTGACGCCTCATATTGGTTGGCTCTGGATCTGGGATTCTGGCTTCCATATGGGTTTTGAACTCGGCGTGCAATTGCCGTCCGGCAATAAAACAAGTTTCGATACTAACTTTGAAAACGTCAGTGCTGCTGAACAAAGCGCCACCAAGAATAGTCAAGAATACAAAGATCTCGAAAAAGACGTGAAAGACGCTGGTGACCTGATTGGTAAAGCGACGCTTCCTCACTTAACAATGTTACGATTTGGATGGTTTTTCTAAGGCTATCTCCTCCTCATTCCGTAGCAGCAGCGCTACGGAATGTTGAACTAGTCCCCCCACCTTGCAATGAAATGGACATAACGCGCTAGGTCACGATACGGTGATTGATGACGGAAACGTCGTTCCATTACCATAATATCCTCAAAGCGGCGCTCAGCACGTAATTGGGGAGACAAATAATCATAAAAGCAGCGAAGACCTGCATGCAAGTCCACGGAAAAGCCTAAATCTGTCAGCATTACTGCTATTTTCCCTGGCTCAATTGGGTAAGGAGGTGTCAGGCTATTTTTCTGATAACGGCCAGGACTCATGTCTAAAACGCTGTTAAAATGCCCTCGCATCAAATTACTGAAGACAGCTCGATGAACGTTATACACCGTTAGAGAAAGATAGCCGCCGGAACGCAAGCTGGCAGGGATATGTTGCAGTATGGCATATGGCTCAGCAAGCCATTCCAAAACTGCATGAATACATATCAAATCAAACCCCTGTTGACTTTCAAGAGCGGACTTGACTGATTGCTGATAAACTTGGATTTGATCCGTCAAGCCTGATTGCATCGCTAAATGTCTGGTGTGCTCAACCATCTTTTGGGAGATATCAGTAGCTACGATCTTATGGCCATGCTCGGCAAGCCAAACACTCATATCACCTAAGCCACAGCCTGCATCTAAGACCTTCAAGCCTCCATCTTGAAAACCCGGAACCGTAGCCTGCAAGTCGTCTCGAATTAAAATCTCACGCATGCGACCTTTATCAGACTGTTTGATATTTCGACTAAACCGATCAAATAACTCATCAAAATTGCGATCTTCAGCCATCCATCCTCCTTACCCGCAGTTTCTCTGGCTAGCAATTCTCAATGGATGCTATATCCAGCTTATCTCTGATAGCTTTTTCTGCTCAATTAGAGCCAGTCGAAAAATAACTTGGGACATCATCAATACAAAATCAAATTTTCAGCACGCCACTTTTACAGCAAACCTAGAGCCTCCCTAATGTAATGAAATGTTTGAGCCGATCAGTCATGCAAGACGAACTAAAATATTGAATCATTGATCGCATGGTGAGGCTATTATCAAAAGTCAATTTGCCATATCCTGCTGCTTTTTTCTTAAAGCCATAGTGCTGTTAAGTACCACCCACCTATTGACTCGAAATAGCTTTGCTGCAGAATTCAAACATGAATTTTCTGGATCATTTACCTATGCCCATAGCAGCGGCGCTACAGAATCAGAAGCCGAAGATAGTACAGGTAACACTGCAGTGAAAGGTAGTGGAATTGATCTAACGATGACTTATGGCTACTTTCTGCAGAACTTAGCTCAACCAACAATCGAAGTTCGCTATCGCTCAGACACCCATAAAATTGGAGATCTCTCCGCTGCAGCTAATACCTTGGAATTCGGCTTTGGCGTTCTTTTCAATGTTCCAATCGGACAACGCGATAAAGATGCTGATCCCTCTTTAGGACGCTTTCACAACGCTAAATATATTCCCTTTGGTGGTGTGATGCTGACAAAAATGGGGGTCGAGCAATCACATCAAAACAATGAAAAAACCAGTGTCACAGCTAATGAAATTGTCACTAAGTTGGTGTTTGGCACTCGATATCTCTTGTATCCAAATATTGCACTGGGTAGCTCAATTAGAACCTTTTATCAAAGCGAAAACACGACACACACCGTCAGTGATACCGAGGGAGGAAAAGCAGGCAATCGCTTAACGGTAGAAGCACGGCTGATTTCATTATCACTGTTATTTTGATTCTGAACCAATTGACCTGATGCGGATGGATTGATGCATATACTAGAAAGACAAGGGAAAATAAAGGGCACACTATTTCTGATAGTATTGTCCACTTATTTCCTCTGTTTACCAAGTCAAGCCGATGCAGATTCTTTGGCTCCGCAGATTTTAGATCACTCTATCACCAATCTCCATGTTTACCATGGAGATATCTTGCGCGTTGAAGTGACGGCGACTGGTGATAATCTTCGCTATCAATGGAGTTGGGTTAGTGGCGAAGGTGAGTATCGTAGGTTTGTTCGCGTCTGCAATAAACGCAAATGTGTCATTAACACAAAAATATGGCCCTTAAATAGTCATACAGTTGAACTTGCAGTGAGTAATGATCACGGTGCTGTTTTTCTCGATTTCAACGTCACGGTTGCTCCACGGCCTTCTTATGAAATTTTACCCCGAGATATTACTGCTGATCATCAAAGTGCTGACAGAGAAAAATTGCGGAATGTATCTGCCCAAGGAATCCGAGACAAAGTCCAAGATGGATCACGCTTCAGTCAAAGTCTTCATCAATTCCTATTAGGCAAGGATTTTTCCGCAAAAAGTGGCTTCACTTACTCTACCTGGAATGAACCAAATCACCGTGAACAAGCCAAAGACTTTCTAACCCGTCTATCGGATCGCCAGATTCTTGAAACTTCAGTTTATGCGGGGCTGGAAATCGATACCAACATCTTACGACGATCAGACTACTCTGATATCGAAGAACTTACCGATATTAAAGGTTCTCAACGCCAAGCAGTTATGAGTGACGCTAAAATAAAAGTGAATGTGTTCAAGCAAAAAAAGCATCGTCTCTATCTTTTTCTTGAAGATGAGCGCCGCACCCAAATCAAACCATTAAACCTGATCGGTGTGAGTGAAACAAAGCCCATCGAGGCACTCAATTCCATCGAACAACGCTACGGATTTCGCTACCAAATGGGCAATGAAGATGAAAATAATCCATCTGCACTAACTACCGGCATCGAACCTTATTTACGCACTTTCAGTTTGAATGAAAATAGAATTGAAACCGCTAGAGGATTAACCCTTGATGCCATGAGCCGCACATTTCAAAGTATGCCCGCATTAAAGCTAACATATGAGCGTAGAGTAGATGCTAACTCACTAACTCCAAGCATTATCCATCCTCAAATTCGAGAGCTCAACCTCATCGCCGCTGATCTTGGCGGATCATATCGAGAACTTGATCTCTCTATGGTCCCAGTTGACACATACAACCGTTCTATTCGGGCATTTTGGAACATTGCAAAGCTTGAACATTTGCAAAGTGAAGCATTTCGCTTTAACTACAATCAACAAGCATTTGGCCTTCGTGCGTATTATGCAGCTAACATCCGAAATTCTTTTGCCACAGATATCGCAATGATCAGTCGCTTTTTTTACGATGATCCGCAAGCTCGACTGGATCGTCAGGCGATTGCCGCGATTGAATGGCTTTCGTTTGCCAATCCATATATCTCAAGAATTTTTCGTCTAGATTTTGAAAGATCGCAATCCAGTATTGAAGACTTATCTTATACGCGCTTCATTTTTACAATGTCCGGTGAATTTCGTTATTAAATAAAACTAAAAAACCATTGAAACATCTTCAACCCACGTTATCCCACTAACGCAAAAGACCTATATTTGCTCTCACCAAAACCAACTAAGCAATCTATGTCAGCCAAAAGAAAAACAACAAAATATCTACTTCCCAAAATTTTACAACATCGAGCTTTGTCACAAAGATGACAAAAAATAAAAAACATCTCTCACCTATGTTCAAAAACTTTCTCTATTTATTCAATTGTTAAACAAAAATCTTTCGCACAAAGGACATTTTCATTCTTATGAATGTAGATTGTTTACCGACACAAAATTCAATTGACGGCAACCCGCTACAAAAAGCTGGTTGATTGTTGTAATAATAGATCTCATTTATATTTTTAAAAAATGATCTATGTCGCAATATGCTAGGAGCAAAGTTCCTATGGATGAATTTGAAAAACAACTGAAACTCATTTTCCTAGATGAAGCCGAGCAGATGCTTAATGAATGCGAACAGAACTTCTTGCAACTCGAAACTAATCCATCTGATCTATCTGTGATTGAAAGAATTTTTCGCGTTGCGCATAGTTTTAAAGGCTCAGCGGGAGTTGCAGGTTTTGAAGATCTTTCAAAATTTGCACATCACCTGGAATCGTTTCTCGTCAAACTAAAAACTAGCAATTTACCAGCGAATCCTCACGTTATTGACATCTTACTACGAGCAAATGATGAGATGACAAATATGATTCATTCTCTAAAAGCAAATTTAGATCAGCGTTTCCCAATTGACGAATTTATTGCGACTATCGATGCGACTGACATTTCAGCACATCCCACTAGTACAGATGAAAATCCGACTTTCGAGGGTGACTCAAACAATTATTCTGATCAGCATGAAAACTCGATAAATCAATTTACCGAACAAATTGAAATAAAAACCTCAGCAAACAAGACTCAAAACCAAGAAAATCCATCGATTGATGAAAATATCCGCGTGAATTTACGCCGCATCGATGAGTTAGTTAATGATGTCGGTGAGCTTGTTATCTTGCAAACAGTTCTTTATGAACACCGCCACTTAATCTCTTCTAATCTTCTACAGAGGACAGTGACTCATTTGGAAAAAATCACCCGTAAAATTCAAGATACTTCCATGAGCCTTCGCATGGTTCCCATCAAACAAACTTTCCAGAAGATGCAGAGAATCATTCGTGACACAGCTCAACAGCTACACAAAAACATAGTCCTAGAAACTACAGGCGAAAACACCGAAATCGACAAAACCATATTGGATATGCTATCCGATCCTCTATCCCATCTTATCCGCAACGCATGTGATCATGGAATTGAATCACCAGAGGAAAGACAGAACAATAATAAATCAGTTAATGGAAAAATTGCCCTTCGCGCCTTCCAGCGTGGCGAGCATATCATAGTGGAAATTGAGGATGACGGCCGCGGATTAAATCGACAAAAAATTATTGATAAGGCAGTTAACCTTGGAATCATCGAATCAGCAGAAAATCTGGATGATTCTCAGGTCCACAAATTGATATTCATGCCAGGATTTTCAACACAGGAAAACCTCACCTCAATTTCCGGACGCGGCGTTGGCATGGATGTCGTAAAAACCAATGTTGATCAGATGCAAGGCAGCATTGAAATCGAATCAAGTCTTGGAAGAGGCACCTGTTTTCGCATTCTACTTCCATTGACTATGGCGATCATTGATGGAATGATCGTTACGGCAAATGAACATCGCTATGTCATTCCAATTGCTGCCATCAGTGAATCACTACACGCTCAGAAAGCTGACATTTCATATATATCAGGCCAAGGGCATTTTCTTAGCCTACGCGGCGAAACCATCCAGTTGTTCGTCCTATCTGAGGTTTTAGGCAATCGTAGAAGGGAATCACAAATCACAGACGGCATTGCTATTATCGGCAAAGGCAAGAATGGAAGGCCATTTTCAATATTAGTCGACGATATTATTAGCCAACAGCAAATTGTCATAAAGCGACTTGGAGACGAATTAGTAGGTTTACCTGGCTTTAGCGGTGCCGCAATCTTAGGAGATGGAAAAGCTGCGCTGATCATTGATTTAGCGAATTTGATAAGTACTCACTCACAAAAACATCAACATAAATTTGCACAAAGGGAGGTCGCATTATGCAACATGAAAATGAAATAGCAGAACGGACTGGTAAAAAAGACGGCAGTAAGGAGCAGCGATTTTTAGCATTTGCTCTCTCTCATGAGGAGTACGCTGTTCCACTGCTAAAAGTAAGAGAGGTCATCGCCTTAAATGAGATTACAAAAGTTCCTTACACGCCAGCCCACTTCAAAGGCATTATGAATCTGCGTGGACAAGTGATTTCTGTAATCGATCTCAGGGTGAAGTTTAATATGGCTAGTGCTGAGATCGGAGCAGAAACAGCAATCGTTATTTTAGATTTAAATCCAATATGTTTAGGAGTTATTGTTGATTCTGTTGATGCAGTGCTGGCGATGAGCCAAGATCAAATCAGCCCATCTCCAAACATCGAGAGCTCAATTAATACAGAGTACATTGTCGGAGTTGCACGAGTCGAAAAAAAGCTTGTACTTATCTTAGACATCGAAAAAACGCTAAGTGTCGATGACTTGAAAGTCATAAAAAACCAAACCCCGTTAAAACAATCTGCTTAAGACGATCTTGCACTCGTCGTAGCAAAAATTGGAGATCAACATGAAAAATCTAAGTTTGAATGCAAAGTTTATTTTTGTCCTTATGATATTCATAATAGCAAGCATCGTCATATCCGTTCTAGGTATCAACCAGCTAGCAAGCCTAAATAGCAGCTTGGATTACATGGTTGATTACGTGAACCGCAGGGCTATGCTCGTCCAAAGCATGGAATCAATTACAAATAATATCAGTAACCAAGAAAAGAACTTGATATTGGAAGATTCTGCGGAAGGCATGCATAAAGTTGCTGGTCAACTAACGGAATTGGAAAACAGTTTATATCAGGAAATGGATGAATATCGCAAAATAGCCAGCGAAGAAGGCATCAAAACAGCAGAAGAAGCGCTAAAATATTTTGAAAATTGGAAATCAGTTAATCAGCAATTAAGAAGTTTAGCGTTTGCTGGAAGAAATGCTGAAGCAGTAGCACTAGCAAGGGGAGGATCCAGAGAAAGTTTGCTCCGCTTCCAAGTTAGTTTGAAAGATATTTTGCAAAGAAACTTAAGTGAAATGTCTGAAGAGGTTGCTCGAACGGACGAAATCTATAAAAATTCGAAGTTCCTATTAATAGGCACAAGCGGTTTTGCCATTGTTTTTGGTGTATTCTTCGCTTTTATCATTCTACGAGCAGTTAATAAGGCGATCGATAAAGTGATTGCAGATCTCAGCGATAGTTCCAACCAGGTGACCTCAGCCGCCCAACAAATTGCATCTTCCTCTGAAGAGTTATCTCAAGGGGCAACTGAGCAGGCATCATCGCTGGAAGAGACTTCTTCTGCAGTAGAAGAAATGAATTCCATGGTTGCAAAAAATGCCGAAAGTGCTCGCCAAAGCACAGAAATATCCAGGGCGAGTGCCAACAGCGCCAACAAAGGTAAGCAGGTTGTGCAGGAAATGCGAACTGCTATGGCCGATATCGACAGTGCAAACTCGAGTATTATGCAACAAACCACCGAAAGTAATCAAAAAATATCAGAAATCGTTAAAGTCATTGGTGAAATTGGCAATAAAACGAAAGTGATTAATGAAATTGTTTTTCAAACAAAGCTACTCTCTTTTAACGCATCAGTTGAGGCAGCTAGAGCTGGCGAACATGGCAAAGGATTTGCTGTCGTTGCTGAAGAAGTGGGAAGTCTTGCTCAAATGAGTGGTAATGCTGCCAAAGAAATAACGGCTATGCTTGACTCTAGCATTGAAAAAGTTGAAGGCATTGTTAACGACACTAAGTCTTCAGTTGAAAAACTTATCGCCGAAAGCAAAGTCAAAGTGGAGCAAGGGACAAAAGTTGCGAACAATTGTGCTGATGTTCTTGAAGAAATTGTTGAAAACGTTAACCAGGTCAATCAATTATCGCAATCAATTTCAACAGCTAGTGATGAACAAGCAAGAGGGATTTCTGAAATCACAAAAGCTGTCGGCCAATTAGATCAAACAACTCAGCAAGGTGCTGCAGCATCTGAGGAAACTGCGAGTTCAGCGGAAGAGCTTGCGGCCCAGGCAGAGAGTATGCAAGCTGTCGTCCAAGTACTCATTCAAACCATCAAAGGTCAAAACAAAAATGCACAAGATTTTCATGAAGGAGAGCATCATAAACAGCAACATCACCATAACACACCTGCAGTCAATGATCACAATCAGCTAGAAAGAGGTCGCGTCTTGCACCTCGGTTCAAAAAAACCACAATTGGTTAGAAGTCAAAATTTTCACAGCGAACAAGAGATGAAATGGGCTGCTGGTGGAGATTCCATTCCCTCTGACACCGATCCACGCTTCAAGGATCTCTAACTATTATCCAAGTTGACCGTCATCTCGTCGATGACGGTCAAGAACTATAGTGGGATGTTATGAATACAGCCAAAGAAATAAATCAACTCGATTATGATACTTTTTGCTTTTTAAGAGACTCGTTACATCAAATTGCTGGAATATCTTTATCCGAATCAAAAACAGATTTATTGGTAGGCAGGCTTAGAAAAAGAATTATAAGCTTGAATATGAAATCTTTAAGCGAGTATGGAAATTACTTGAAGGCCGTTCCAGCGACTCATCATGAATGGCAGCAGTTTCTTAATTGCCTCACAACAAACAAGACTGATTTTTTTCGTGAAAGCGAGCATTTTCGCTATCTGATTCAAACTTTTCTACCTTCATGGCAGGAAAAATCACGCCCTATAAAAATTTGGTCCATCCCCTGCTCCACTGGCGAAGAAGCCTATACGTTAGCGATGGTATTGGACGAGGCGCAAAAATATAAAGACTTTGATTTTCAAATTTCTGCCTCGGATATTGACACAAGTGTATTAGATGTTGCTAAAAAAGGAGTTTATAAAAAATCTCGCTTGAGTGAAGTACCCGAGATCTATCATCGCTCAGCCTTCCGCTTCGGCACAGACGATATCAAAGACTGGGTTGCGGTAAAACCGCATCTCAAAACGAAAATCACTTTCAAAAGATGCAATCTTATTGCTCCTCCCTATCCATGGGAACATAAATTTGATGTCATATTCTGCCGTAATGTCCTCATCTACTTTTCAACAGAAGTGATACAGCAAGTTCTGAGCCACATTTATCATATAGCAAACCCAGGAGCCTTCCTCTTCGTTGGTCATTCCGAGTCAATGCAACAACAAACCCATCAGTGGGTTCGCATTCATCCATCAATCTATCAGAAGAAAGATTGAAATTATGGAGCAGAAAAAAAATACTTATCTACCCCTTCATTTAGGAATTGGGGAGATTATTGTGACGGAATCTCCCAGCATAATCACAACAGTACTAGGTTCCTGTGTATCCGTCTGCCTATATTCAACTTCTGGATCAATCGCGGCTATCAATCATTATGCGCTCCCTTATCTAACAGCTAAGAAAGATGATGACCTATACCGCTACGGTAACGTCTCATTAAAAACGATGATTGAAACGGTCCTCCGCGCACCCAACATCACACCCAAGCACTTGCGAGCAAAATTAGTGGGTGGAGCTTCCATTAAAGGTTATGGTGTCGTCAACGGCGATGTTGGCGAGGCGAATGTACGAATCGCCCAAGAAATTCTTGCCGCTTATAACATAGAAATCGTAGGCTCCGACACGGGAGGTAAAGATGGAAGAAAGGTTTTATTTTATACTGATATTGGAAAGGTGCGTGTCTGTCGATTACAGCAAGAAAAACATAGTCCAATAGATAGAAAAAATCAAAATTTCAAGCCAACTATAGCCAAAGCACCATTTCCAGAAAAAAAGAAAATTAAGGTTTTAATCGTCGATGACTCGAAAACTATTCAAGCTCTCTTACAAAAGATTTTTCACCAAGATCCGGACATTCAAGTTGTCGGCGTTGCCAACCATGCGATTGAAGCCGAAAAAATACTTAAATTTCAGGATGTTGATGTCATGACTTTAGACATCCACATGCCGATTATGGATGGCGTCACTTTTTTAGAAAACTTGATGAAAACCAGGCCCCTTCCTGTCGTTATGGTAACATCTTTGAATATCGAAAGCAGTCATGAAGTCCTACGGGCACTAGAGTTAGGTGCCGTCGATTATATTCAAAAACCCAAAATGAACGAGCTGATGCTCACAAGCGATATCATCTGTGAAAAAGTTAAATCAGCTGGCTCAGCGCATATACAAACAAAACGGCAGAAGAATTTTCAGGTATTCAACAAAGCAAAAAAGGCAGCATACCAATCGAAAGAGCCGATCATCGCGATTGGCGCTTCGACAGGTGGAACCGAAGCTATCAAAAACGTATTAACAGCATTACCAGAAGATATTCCTCCAATCGTCATTGTCCAGCATATACCACCGATATTTTCAAAAGCTTATGCGAATCGCCTCAACGACATCTGCCCCTTTGCGGTTAAAGAAGCAGATGATAATGATCGGGTATTAGCAGGAAGAGTCCTCATCGCACCTGGTGGCTTACAGATGTATCTGGAAGCTGATCGCGATGGTTTTTTCGTACGCTTAAGAGATGATCCACCAGTCAATCGTCATAAGCCTTCTGTCGATGCCCTTTTTCATTCAGTTGCCAAAGAAACAAATGGTCACGCTATCGGTGTCCTCTTAACTGGTATGGGAAACGATGGGGCTAAAGGTCTATTGGAATTAAAGCAGAGAGCTTGTCTAACGATAGCGCAAGATGAAAATAGCAGTGTGGTTTTTGGAATGCCAAAAGAGGCTATCCGCATGGGAGCTGTCGATCATATTCTAGATATCGAAGACATCCCCTTTCGCATCATGCAATTATTGAGAAACAAAAAACGAGCACTATGATATGTTTGATACAAGCAAATGCCACTAAAAGGCTCACCCCAAACTGTGGCATATCCGCAGCCCTTCAACTTAAGCCCCTAACTTCATTGATGGCATAGCTATTGCAGACATGCATCACATATATATCTTATGTATTCCAGGGAGGACTAAGTTGCTGAAAAAAGGGATGCTGGTGATAATCATAGTCAGCATAATACCGGCATGTAAACGCTCTAGTCAGAATTCCGAACAAGAAGCTCTCGAACTTGAGACTTCTTCCTGGTATGCAGACAAGCGGGAAATTCCACCTTTTGAATTTGACTACCATCAGGCATTAACAAACTTTCCAACAGGCGAAGACATGCGCCGTCGCCTGTGTTTTGATGCTGACCCAAACGCACTGGAAGAACTTGATCCGCTTCGTCGTGCTTTCTGTTCTCCTACACCACCAAGCATTACGAGTTTAAAAGATTTGCAGAAAGCTTTAGGATTAGAAATACCCGAGAATTTATCGGCAGGAAAAGAATCTAACGGCGTTGTTGGACTTAGCCCTGGTTTTGCTTTAACAGGTCACTCAACTTCTCTTGTTAGCCGATATGTATCACCTATCAATCCACGTGTTATTATTTTTTCGGCGCCAGAAAATGCCAGCACTCCTGACCCTGATTTTATCGTTATGGGATTTGTACGTGGTGATCAATTTGTTGAAATCGCTACACGAGAGCCTCGATCTGGTAAGCTAAACTTTTACCTGGTTGATTTTAAGCAGGATTGCAATGAACTAGGTCACTGCTCCAATGGTCATTTGCAATCTTCAGCCATAGAAAATAATTGGACGTCTATCAATATTATCAGCGATAAATATTTAACCAATACGGTGTTTGACTGTACCCATTGCCATCAACCAGAAGGAGTCATGTCAAATAAGTTTCTGCGCATGCAAGAGTTGGAAAAACCTTGGACGCACTTCTTTCGTGATGATACTAAAGGGTCAGAACTTATACAGGAATTCAAAGAATTCCATGGTGACGAAGAGTCCATTGGTGGGATTCCAGCGCATCTGATCGCCTCGTCTGACCCCGAAAAATTGAGCTGGTTAATAAAAGCGAACGGATTTGCCGATCAACCAAATGTTTTTTCCTCTCAATCGATAGAGAGCGAAAGTGCAGTCAATCCTGGGACAACCTGGATACAAGGCTGGCAAAACTATTTAAATGGCGCATCTATTCCTTTTCCTTCATGGAAAACAAATATCTTGGATCAAACTGCTGTTGTGCAGTTAAAATCCAAGTGGCAAGCTTGGCGAAATGGTGAGCTTGCCTTGGAGGATCTGCCAGATCTACGTTATGCTATCGATGATAGACTCGGGCCAACCATGGGAACACGAGCTCCCAAAGGGATCCGCGCAAAAGAATTGCTCCAAGCGGCTTGCACTCGTTGCCATAATGACAAACTCGATCAGACCCTAGGAAAGTCCCTTTTTTCGACGAATCTTGATCGTATGTACTCAGATCAGATACAGGTAGCTATCGATCGTATTGAATTATTAAAAACCGATCCCAACAGCCCGTTAGCTATGCCGCCGAGGCTTTTTATGGATTTGACAGATGATGAAGTGAATTTATTAATCGAAGAGCTAAAACGGATACAATAAGCTCCCTGTAGAAAGGCAGGGAGCTGATATACGAACGACTTACCAAAAATTCTCTAGTTGGTAGGGCGACCCTTCGGCAAACCAGGAATCAGGCTGCACAAAGCGGAACTGCTGATTCATACTCATCAGTTTTGCCATGTCGTCATCATCTAGGCACAGTTCTGCGGATTTTAGATTTTCTTTGATACGATCCGGCGAAACAGATTTCGGAATTACTGAATGACCTCGATGTAACTGCCATGAAATCAGTACCTGACCTGGCGAAGCATTATGTTTTTTAGCAATTCTACTGACAAGTGGATCATTCAGTAAAGAAGGCTCCTTTTCTTTGCGCATCGCCGCACTTCTATCAGGAGAACCTAAAGGTGAATAAGCCGTAATATGAACACCTGTTTCCCCACAATACTTTGTAAGATCTTTTTGTGGAAGATAAGGGTGACATTCTATTTGATTGACAACAGGTTTAATTTTGGCAGCTTTTTGCAGCTCCTTCAGACGATTGATAGAAAAATTGGATACACCGATACTTTTAACTTTTCCACCTGTGACTAGGTTTTCCATAGCCTGCCACGTTTCCGACAAAGGAATTTCACTCAATGGCACCAGATCGCTCATACTATCGGGACCCAGCTTTCCACGTTTAAACGCAATCGGCCAATGGATCAGATACAAATCAAGGTAGTCTAAACGCAGATCCTTTAAGGACTGATCGATTGCCTTAGCGACATCATCCGGATGATGAAAACTATTCCACAACTTCGAGGTCACAAAAATATTTTCCCGCTTTAAGCCTGCCGCAATATGCTGGGCTAGAACTTCACCAATCACATCTTCATTCAAGTAAATATAAGCACAGTCAATATGCTGATAACCGCAATCTAAGGCTGCTTTCACAGCATTGGACACATCTGATTTCGCAGATTTCCACGTCCCGAGACCAATTTTCGGTATCTTTTCCCCGTTGGCTAAGCTTGCATATAGTGACATAAGGATCACCTTTCCAATGGTTTTGCCAGTTAAAACTAGGAGAAGAATAACGGTTCATCTGTCAATTTTGAAGTGCGAAGTTTTGAGAATGATAGCAGTAAATCCATTGCGCTATATTGTCATAATGAATAAGCTTATTTGAAAAACTGGGTGTTGTAAAAGGCATTGGTTTATCATGGCTTAAATCGAACGTGTATTGACACTAGCTTTAATCGGCATAGATTTAAATCAAAATTAGCGGTAATTTTACCCTAGCCGATGTCTAAGCTGCATCTCAAAAAGAGATACCTAGCTGCCTGACGTGCACAAGACTTTGTGGTGTTTAAGTCAAACTTGGGAAAAATCGATCAGACAGCTTTGGTGGGTTTTCCAATCAAAACAAGACTGTTTCCACCTCGCCCACCTAAGATCATCTTGTGCCACGAATAACCATGAATCGGTATTTCCGCCAGCAACTCTTCCAAATCAGCGGGACTGTAAGTTCTCACGTTTGAGACTGCAGCATCCCAAGCTATAACTAAAGGCAAAATAGGTACGATATAAGTAAAAATAATTTGCGTGAGGGACAAAGGTCTAACGAAAGGAGTAAACAGCAATACCATTAACGCTCCAATTGGCAGCGTGATCCAATGAGCAGCATGAGGAAGGCTATTGTCAGTCATTTCATAGATAAAAATGGGTTGACGCGAATCTGAAGCGGACTGCAGGATACTTTTCGCTACGCTAACTGGCATGTGATGGAATGATGAAATCATAGTTCTTACCCCCTCATGTTTCTCATTGGGGGTAGTTGCATCAACAGGTTCAAGTAAATAAGTCAGCCGCTGATCGCCAAGTTTGCTGATCTTTTTGGCTTCAGCTTTGTTGGGATAGAGATCGGATAATTTCAATTCCAGATCATCAAATCCGTCGATTTTCTTGAGTTTGCTGTACAGATCCAACATTGGACCACCAGATCCGGAACACAGGTCTAGTATTTTTTTCTGATCCGTTTCTTTCAGTAACTCGCTAAGAGACGCCTCCATTTTATTTGCCGTAGCAAACAATTTGTGGATAAAATTAATATAGCGAGTCATACAAACTCTAAGGAAATCTGGAAACCATGGTAGGTCCTCAAACTCAAACAATTGCTGCCTATTCATCAATGCAATTCCTATAAGATGCATAAGTCTGAAAATTGCTTTTGTCCGGCTTTAGTGAGATATGGATAGAAAAAATCCATCAAAAGCTTGGCGTTCTGAATGATGATTCCCTCTTTCGTTCCTTTGTCGTAAATCTCTGATGATGGCAACCAGTTGTCACTAAATATTCGAATCCGCTTTATCAGGTTCAAGTGCTCTCCTGGATAAGATTCGGAGCGCATGAGACCACAATCAATTGCTTGGTGGATAAGTTCCAAGTACATATTGGCTCTCACCTTTTCGACGTCAAGAAATTTTTCGTGCAGGATTCTATCTGCTTTGAGTATTGTGGGTAGCTCTTTGACGAAAAAGCGATAATCGTAAAGCACCCCGAAACCTAAAATCGTGCTTCGATATAAAGCATCAAGATGAAATGATTCCTGGTTAAGTTTTTCGTTCAGCATTAAAGCTGAATTCAACAATCGATCATGCAAGGCCGCTATGATCTCTTCTTTGCTGCTTAGGTGATAAGTTAAATTGCTATGGCTAATACCTACTTCCTCAGCAATTTGCCTCAGAGACACCTTCGCAACACCATACTTGTTAAACAGCCTATGGGCAGAGTCTAAAATCTTGTCCTTTGTTGTCTTCCTCATCTAATGATAGAATAGTCCACGTGGACTAAAATAGCAAGTGAGTGATTTGCATGAGACGGCGACAACTCCCCCAACTAACAAATCAGACGTGGTTTCCCAAATTCCTCGGCAACTGTGTTTTTGAATTCATGACTTGGTTCGTGAATCAAGTTGACGCCGCAAAACCTTTTTTGAGATTTATATCCACAAGATCTGAAAGAATTAACGGAACCATTTGAAAGTCCGGAATATCGATGGGAGGCTGGGAAGTTAGATAATGGTGGAAAGATAATCTATTTGCTAGGACACCGCATAGAGGCAGGCAGCGGGCGCTAGGGCAATCAAGCGCATTTCCGCTTATATCGCCGCTACTGATTTTTTATTGCCAAAAGACTTTTTTTGGAGTGGCATAGCGATACTTAGAGGAAAAGCCTTTAGATTTTTGATCCATGCATCTGAATACGTGAACGAATAAATAAGATCAGCATCTCTGGTTAATAGACCCACCAGCTGATCCTCATAAAAAACATGAAGCATTTTCATTCCTCTAACTCTATTGTGATTTTAAAACCAAGAAATTTTGAAATTTTTAACAAAGTTGATAGTCTGACATCTGTTTGAGCAGTTTCAATACGAGTCAAAAGGTTTTTGGCGATATTTGCATACGCTGCAAGTTCAACTTGTGTGATGTTAAGTTCTTTTCTTCTTGCTCTAATCACTTTTCCTAGTTCCACACGATCATTGATAGGCGAATAATTCATAGATTTTCCCCTTGAAAGGGGAAAAATGTCAAAAACACGTCTGCGATCAAATATTTCCCCTTATAGGGGGATTTTATGCACTATAGAATAAAATTCAAGATTTTCCCCTTAAAAGAGGAATAAATATTGCGGCTCAATCTTTCATTTGTTTTTGGATCAAAACTTCATTTTTCTCAAGAAAATCAGTAGTAAAAATGGCCAGCTGGTATTGAAAGGAGAGATTTACTTCCAGCGTTTTCTCCACTGTGGACGTGGCCAGACGATCGAAATCTCACTCTCTAAGCGAAATTGAGCAAAAAGTGGGAATTTGCCATCAAAGAGCTTGAGTTGTTATGCTGTCCTAATTATTATCTAATTGTGTTCTTTATATGGCCTAATTCTTCTTTTTTAAAACAAGCGCCAAAAAACATATTAACTTTATATTATCAAATGCTTATATGTATCAAAGCCATTTTAATTAGGACAAAACTAAGGTTCATGCTATAAGAGACTCATATATGTCTCAATTATTTGAGACAAAGAATGATATAGACTCCGGCGTGTCAAACAACTCCATCGTCAGGTATAGAAAAGTGAGAGAAGAACTTAAAATGCACGTTATTAAGACACTTTTGAGGCATTCAGAAAATGGCCTCACACGAGGTGAGCTTTTTGATATCATCAAGCAAAACTTTCCAAAGTCATTCTCTCACAAAACACTTCAACGCCTTTTAAAAGACATGTCAGAGAAAGAAGGGCTTTTAGAAATTACAGGGCATACTAAGGGCACTAGGTATTTTTTAAAGGACAGAGCACAGGCCAAGCAACTCAAAGAAAGTCTATCCCCATCTAACGAGAAAAAGAACTCTCGATCCATAGCTAAGAAGGCCATCGAAAATACCACTTCGTCCCTATTCTCAAAAAATAGCTTAGAGCTTTTAATGGAAATTAGAAGACCTACATTTGAAAGAAAACCTGTGCCCTATCGACGGGACTTTCTTTCCTCATATATCCCAAACGAGACATATTACCTCGAACCATCCATTAGAGAAGAGCTTCTATCATTAGGAAAAAAAGTCCGTGGAGGAGGGTATCTCCCAGCAGGAACCTATACGCGAAAAATACTTGAAAGGTTTTTAATTGACCTAAGCTTTAACTCATCCAGGCTTGAAGGCAACACCTATTCACTTCTCGACACAGAAAATCTGATACGCCACGGTGAGGGCTCGACACTGAATTCTATCGAAGAAAGAACCATGATCTTAAACCACAAAGAAGCCATAGAATTTATTGTCGGTTTAGGCGAAAACAATTCTCTGTCGCCGTTTATAATAAAGAACATACACTATGCCATTACACAAGACCTTCTTGCAAATCCTGAAGCCTCTGGAGCGGTAAGAAATACCCCGGTGAACATAGGCAAAAGCGTCTACACTCCATCTGCTATCCCACAGGTCTTGGAAGAATGTCTATCTCTCATATCAAACAAGGCGAAGAAAATAGTTGATCCATTCGAAAGATCGTTTTTTCTCCTAATCCATATTTCGTATCTTCAAGCTTTCGAAGATGGCAATAAGAGAACAGCAAGGTTAACAAGTAATATTCCTCTTATTGAGGCCAATTTATGCCCAAATTCATTTTCAGATATTTCAAGGGATGACTATAACCAAGCGATCCTTGTAGTCTACGAAAAAAACGACATCAAACCTTTTACTGAAGTTTTCTCCTATTGTTACAAGAGATCTGCGATCCGATATGATGTCGTCATAGAAACTACTGCCGCTCCGGACGAGTTTAGAATTCATTATCGCCATAAAAGAAAAGAGCTTATTGGGGAGATAATTAGAAACTCGATTAAAAAAGATAGTCTAGAAGACTTTATAGATAATTTCATTTCGCAACAAGAAATTGCAAAAAAAGATCAAGATTTATTCAAAGTCCATGTTATGAAGGACCTTGAGAAGCTAAATGAGGGAAGGCTAATTGGTCTAGGCGTAAGTGAAGCACAATATAAAGCATGGAAAACTATAAACTCTTAGAAGCTTTTTTTATGTTTAGTTCAAATATTGATGATGAAGCTGCAAGCCGCTTGATCTTCTCCCTGGCTAAAGTCATGACTTTTGCCCACATCTTGCTACTGTTGTTCCCCAGAAAAAGTTTACCGGAAGTTAAGAATATTTTTACTCAAGGTCAACCTCAGCCCCCCGCTTACATTTCCATTATCGTCCACACTGGAGGTAGCGCATCAAAGCTTACAATCGAGCTAAATATTTCTTTAAGCGATTATTGAATACCATGGGGCGCTCACTACAAAGGGCTGTTTTGTATGCTTATTCGTGAAAGGGCTTTGTGATGTGACCCACACTAAACTGAAGAGAGCCATAGTTTAAAGATGGTCGGGGCGACTGGATTTGAACCAGCGACCACACGCCCCCCAGATCTGTGGGAGTACAGCAGATGAGCATAGGGAAATACAGGTGATTTTTCAAGCGTTTAGTGGGGTTAAGCGTGCGTGTTGGAATTATTGGGCTTTTGGGATGGGCGCTGCTTTTAGAGTGCGGCTGCCCTTTCGCTTAGGCAAATATTTGATGTCTGTCGGGGATGTTAAGCGCTTGTCTCCTCCATATTGAGTTGACCATGGGTATCTTGAAGGGCAATAGAACTAAGTGAGACGGAACCTGACGTGGGCGATTTATTTGGCTGCTATCTTGGCCTTGGGTCGCTACATCTTGGCTCCTCGTATTCCTTCTATATTTAGAGTCCTTGGAGGATCTGCAAGATTAGCACCACTGGTGATTTTCTTAGTTGGGATTGATATGCTGAGGCCTTGAAGAGGAATTCTTTGGGAATTGGCCGCTAAATTTTTTTAATGAAGTTATTGGGTAGCAAGCTGAAGATTATTGATGGTGGCTTGGGATCGGCAGATGCTTTGTCTGTTCGGGTGATCGGCTTGCACTCAGTTCGGATCGCATTCGATGTCCCCTTCAGCGCTCAAAGAAAATCTAAAACTATGTGTAACTTTCAATACTTAAGTCCTAAGCATGGTGCCCATATACCGTCAGAATAGGATCTGACGCCATAATTTTCCGTGACAACACTAAATTTAGAAATCAATTCAGACCATTGTATTGATTTAAGCCTATCTCGGTTCGGGATATCGAAAATCCTTTGTCCATAGACAATCTCGTTCTGGGAAGTCTTGTCACCAAAATTCAAAAGCCACATTCTTCATTGCTTTGTTGCTCCACATAGCTATTACTTGGACCAGATTGCAAAACAACTATTTTTATTGCTCGATGTTGCGAGCTAGTCTAAGTCTTATCCGGAATTGTTGAATAAATACTTTTATTCATTAAACATGTCACACTCTAGGTGAGCCATCGACTCAGTCGAAAGGCTCTAACAAGTTGACGTTGCACACCAAAATACCAAAATGATGTGGCTCCCAGTCTTACTTTGTGACGGTAGCCGGATTAGTGCAATAGCGGCTCAATTTATACCTGTTTACCAGAGGAGACCTACAGTAATAGCCTGTCGGATTTACTTTGACATACAGAATTTGTGTGTGCTACTAGTTTTGCTTATTTTTTAAGCAGAAGGGTTATCCCACATGTCACGAGAAATCAGACAATTATGGAAAAAAGTGAATCGAGTCCTACGAGATTTTTTTGGATTGACAGTAAAGCAAATTAATGAAGTTTGGAAGTGGGTTCAAGAGAATCCTCAGAAGTCTATACGTGTGCTACTCGCTGTTATAGCCGCGTCCAATACTGGTGATTTGTGGGCTGCGATCTCAGTAATATCCGAGGTCTTGTCTAGTTAGGCACAACTTTATAGTCGCTCTACAAGGGCGGACCTTACTGCTTTAGCTAAATCGCTAGAACTTCAAAATCTATTGCGGAAAAAGTCAGAAAATCTCCTAATCTATAAGAATTTAGAACTTATGTTTGCTACAAGCCGCACTTTGGACACTGACCATCTGGATTTCAGTCGGCAGTCCCTTGCTTTTTAGGCAGAACACTGCATTGGAAGGTTCACAGAAAGTTAGTTTCACTGAATTAGCGCTATAAAAATCGGACGGATCTACGTTATTAGGACTCGCCAAATATGCATCATCTCGGCTCAATCTGTGGCAAGAGATATGCCTGCAGAAAACTTCATGAAATCAATCTAATGTTGTCCGAAAACGTGGTTTATTAATGGACTGTTAAGGATATTTCGCAACTTAGGATGTGGGGCTTGCTTTTGCTTTCCTTTAAGTAACAAATGTTCACCTGAGTTCGTTGTTGCTGTTTGGATGCCACTTTAGTAAGATCGCCTACCAATATCAACATAGCGTCAATTTATTAGAACCATTGATACATACAGCATAATACCCAAAAGAGGGTGCGCAGCTTTTTTGGAGCTGAAAGGGTCTTGATGGCCGGGATTCATGCCGCAGCGGGCTTCACATTCCAGAACCGAGTAGCTCTCAATCTGATACTTGAAGCGGTCTTGACTAAGACATACCGAGGCTTTGCCTATGAAAAAACGATTCAATTGAATCCGCGAAATTTAGGTGACACAAAAAGCATCGACATTGAACTCAAAACTCAAAATGATCGCCAATATTCTATTGATACGAATGGCTACGAGGTAAAGCGGGGCGAAAATATTAATAGGCTTGGTGATATCGAAGCAGTTATTTTTGATCTCTGGAAGATTGAATCATATGGCGATCAAAAGTTTGATAATCATATACTTATTCATGCCACTATTGCACATGGAGAGCTGGCTTCGATGTACAGCGATTCAAAGAGAAAAAAATTAATAAAAAATACCGTAGAAAAGAAAATCCGTTCTCACATCGCTGACAGTTTGACAAACCCAAACCAAAGAAAGATTTCAAGGATATACAATAGAGATTGGAAAGAGCCCGTTGAGAAATCAGTTTGTGAGCTCTGCAAAAAGTTGAAGCTGCAATTTATGTCTCGCGAAAGCTCGTTGAGCCTCGATTATTCCGACCTAGATTTTCGAAATATTGCACTTACTGAAAAGATGATCCGACGTCTTAATTTGGGGCTCGATGGCATCGAGCTTAAAGCCAAGGAAATATACAATGCGATGGTGTGTTATTTGCATTCTATGACAGAAAAGGCGGCTGGAGAGACACAGGGAAATTTATCTGCCAGAGGAGTGCAAAAAAGCACACCAACAATTAAACTGGTTTTCGAGGGATTTCTGCTAGCAAACGGGTCGCTTTACGATAAATTCCGAAATATTGAACGTGCTGAATTAGCACGCAAGATAAGTGACGAGTTCCACGTTCCAATAAATGAGTTTGAACATATTGTTGACACGAGATTCTAATGGATATTATTCACTACTTAAAGTCGAACAATCAAATTGCCCCAAGTGCACAGTACAAAATCTTTGAAATGGAGGAAGACTTTAAAGAGTCCATACTAATAGAGTCTATCAATTTTGCTCGGTCTGAAGGTGAACGGCACGCTATCATCAAGATGAATATACGAATTGGCAGTTTTTCATCATTGATGACGAAGCTAAAAACAAATATTCCTGACTCACTCAACGATGGCTCTGCAATTCACCTTATTAGCTTGCATGATGACAAAGTTCAATTCTATAAAACAATTGTGTCTCAAAACTACTTTGAACTCAAGACCGTTCACGACGGGCCTATTTTAGGCCTGTTCAATCGATTCTTTGATAAAGATGCTTTGTGCAATGATTTGCTTGCTGAAAAATGGCAGGACTTAACTAGCTCTCGCAGGCCGCACGAAATACTGCAAAGTTCTGCAGATCGGACCTCAATACTTAAGTTGAGTGAATGGATGGCTGAGACCGGGCGATATAATGAGTCACGGGATTTATTAGAGAAATTTCTATATGATCCAGACCCAAAACCACAAGATCACTTTCATCAAAAAATAGAAAATGGTGAGTCAGACTCCGTGATTTATACAGTTCGTGGAACCCTGTGCTGGTCGATTCAAAAAATTGCAATCCATAAAGGGGGGATAAAGGATGCCTGGTATTTGGCCAAACAACTTTTGCATGACCCTAATCTATATGTGAGTTGTCAACTTGTAGTTCCGTTAACTGAAATTGCTGTTAGGTATAAACCCTATGGCATTGAAGCGGAAATACCGGACTTTCACGATGAGCTAATTTCATTCACAAATCGGTATGGACAGTATAGCGCAATAGCAGAACGTCTGTGCCGTTTGTTCTCTAGTTATCGAAACGTAAACACTGAAGAACGCATGTCACTACTTGCCCGTTTATCTTCTCACCATGAAGTCGGAATCTTGTATGTAATTTATGGACTAGATAGCTTCAATCAACCTAGAGGAGCCTCCATTGAATTAAAAGAAAAACTTAAAAATTTTTTATGCGAGGAAAACTTACACCCAGGCAAGAGATCAGCAGTCTGGTTCATGTTTCGATCGTTAGTTGACAACCGGGACAATCCACTTTACAACCAAGCTTTCGAAGAGATACTTTCATATGTCAATCAGCTACTCGACTATCAAAAATATGATGCGGATGTTCATTCCCATATAGATACGTTTGGTCAGAACATCTGTGAATGGAAGCCTGATCAGGTTGTCGACTGGTACTTGAGGTTTATGCCGCTCTTTGAGAAATTTGTAGAAGAATCTCCTCACAGAGTATATTTTCGACCCAAAATCGTTATAGAGGCTTGCGCCAAATCATGTCCTACCAAACTTCCTGAGTTTTTAGAAAAAATCAGTAGAATATGGCTTGCTGGGGCTAGCATAGGGGACCCGCTGGAGCTCTTCAAACTAGTGGAGCTCGTGAAGGATGAACATCTTCGCTGCTCAATTATCCAATCATTGCATTCGACCTACAATTCAATGAGGGTTAGTCAACCCGCACTTTCTGAGTGGTTGTGAATCAAAATGGGCCCCCAAATATTAATCGAGTTTAAATGGTAATGAATACGTGGCTAGGCACTCGTGAAGATAAACTTTACCACCAACCAATAATGGGGCCTATTGGAGTGTAGTCGAATGTTCACAATTGTTTATTGGGCTACTTCGAAGTAAATCAGCCACATTCAAACAACTTCACATCAACCTCCCACCTCAGCAACTCACATTCGAAATTAGTTCATCAGCAAAATCTGCACTAAATTGCATGTTCACAAGAATTACGAGAGTCGAAACACTGGCAGCCTTGCCAATTTTTTAATGTTTGAGGTAAGATACAGTTAGGATGAATCTTTTTCGTGCTTGAGTTGATGGAGAACCAACGGTGCCGAAGCAGCAACCTACTGTACTTGATTTGTTTTGTGGAGCAGGAGGATTAAGCCTTGGATTTCACTATGCCGGATTTCAAACCAAAGTAGCAATTGATCACGACTCTGACGCCATTGAGAGCGTTGAAGCAAATTTTTCACATACAGGAACAATTGCCCTTCTCGAAAATCTAGCTGAATTCCCACCATCGAGCCTCAAAAGTTTGCTCTCCGAAAATAGCGGTGAGGAAATTGATGTGATCATAGGAGGTCCTCCTTGTCAGGGCTGGTCAAAGGTCGGCCGTGGTAAACTAAGGAATCTCACTGAAGCATCCGGCCGCAAATATACAGGTCGAGATCCCCGGAATAAGATGTTCCATGTCTTTATGGATTACGTCCGAGAGTTCCGCCCTAAAGCAGCCCTCATGGAAAATGTTCCGGGAATGCTTTCCCACAATGGCAAAAATGTCGCCGAATCCGTGGCGCACGAACTCAGAGCGGCTGGCTATGTGGTCTCTTGGCAGCTACTAAATGCGGTAAATTTTGGAGTTCCCCAAATGAGGGAACGTTTGATTTTTGTTGGAATTCGGGATGATCTTAGAACAAGTTTCACATTTCCAGCTTACAAAGATATTAGACCGCAAATAGTTACAGTCAAAGAGGCCATTGGCGATCTACCTCCTATACGTAATGGGTCGTTGGAATGGATAAGGGATTATCGGCCAAGAAGAGAACTTAGTAGCTACGCCAAGAGAATGCGGGAGGGCGCTGATCCCGCAACAGTTTTTGATCATGTGTGTCGAAATTATCCTCAGGACCTCGAGGCTTTTAAGCTACTGAAACAAGGAGGCTGGTATAGGGACCTACCTGAAAGGCTCCAGCGCTACAGGACCGACATCTTTCAGGACAAGTACAAAAAATTATACTGGAACAAACCAAGCTGGTGTGTGACAGCCCATCTAAGCAAAGACTGCTATACGCACATACATCCGTCGCAAGCAAGAACGATTTCTATTCGTGAAGCTGCTCGTCTGCAATCTTTTCCTGACTGCTTCTATCTGGCTGGTAATATGGGCACTAAATTTAGATTAATCGGCAATGCCGTACCCCCGCTAATGGCAGAAGGAATAGCCCGGGAGCTTTACAAACAAGTCTTTTCGTCACGACGGACTCACTCGAAAGGCTCTGCCAATCGAAAATCAGAGGTAGTATTGTGAGCAAAGTAAAGACTGAAATCGTCGCCCCTGGAGCAAAAAGACTCATCCAAAGCTTACGAGGATTGGGATACGCTCCGGAAACAGCTATTGCCGACCTCATCGATAATAGTCTTGCGGCTGATGCCACCACAATCCATGTCAATATCTCTTACAGTAATGGCGACACTCCTGCCTACATCGCCATTTCTGACAACGGAACCGGAATGGATCGTGAGGTAATGCGCGAAGCAATGCGATTTGGATCAAAAAGTAGCTATTCCGCAGATGATTTAGGAAAATACGGACTAGGATTAAAAACTGCATCTTTGAGTCAATGCGCAAAACTTACAGTTTCATCTAAACTTCGCCCTAAGAAAGGACGCCGCCCCAGAAGAATCTTTTCGAGATGGGACTTGGATCATGTTTTTGCCAAAGACGACTGGAGCCTGATGTTTCCCGATGAAGATTACCTTCAAGATTGGGAAAAGGAAATACTTGAGCACAGCGCCACAAAGAATGGCGGCACAACGGTCCTCTGGACGGATCTCTCGGGCCAACTATCACAACTAACCGCCTCAGATGTAAAGGTGCGCGAAAAATTTCTTGCTCATCTCTTGCAAACGATCAGCGACCATCTTCGATCATCTTTCCATCTATATATGCAGGGATTGGTACCGGGACGTCGGACGGTAAAGATTTTCGTTGAAGGAAATCCGCTTGAACCTTGGGATCCATATTGCATTGAAGAAGATATTTGGGAACTTGAGCACTACAAACCTTCACCTGAAACATTCGCCGTCTCCTCCAAATCGCGTGTTGTTTTTGAACCGATTATACTGCCCGCTAGATCGGAGTTCTCCTCTGAAGCCAAGTGGAGACAAGCCGGACTCGGTAATTGGTCTGGAAGACAAGGATTCTATTTCTACCGAAACCACCGGCTTATCCAAGCCGGTGGTTGGAACTACCTGGCAAAGACTAATGAACCGCATTATAGTCTAGTGCGTGTAGCTGTCATGTTTAACGGTGACTATGATGACAAGTTTTCAGTAAATGTCACAAAAATGCGCGCACGTATTCCCGAAGAAATCCGAACAGAGCTCAAAAATTACACTGAAGTATGGAGAAGTGAGGGAAAAAAACGTTACGATGGCAAGCAAAATAAACCGAAGATATCTAAAAAGGTCGGCCGCTCTACACAATCGACGTCAACCGCGCCTTCAGTAAAACTCGGAGCAATGACTGTAAAGGCAAGCAATGCACAGACAGGGACAATTACTGCCGGCAAGGGCGCAAGGCCAAATGAGCTAAACCTCGTCATACCACAAAACCACCCTATATCATCTCTATTTGACAAAAAAACTGGTGAACTAGAGAGGTTCTGCTTGGCTATGTTTGGACTTCTTGAAGCCCTCGCCCACGGAAAGTTGAATCCAAAGCAGGTACCGCTTGATTCACTTAGAAAGAAGTTGAAGTCAATACTATGAGACGGCCATTTGAAGACTACAAGACGATTGTCAAATTTTTGGTACAAAATCAAGGCAAGAGCTTAGATGAGGCAATTCGTGAAGCAAATGTTCCGGAGCGCTATGACCCAATTATCCGGGCGAACTTCTCCGACGCGATAGAAATTTCAAAGCCTTCCATCATTTCCGGGAAACAGCAAGGCATTACCTTACTAAGCAGAACTGAGCTATCAGGATGCTACCTTTCGGGCCTCGAATCTTTCCTTGCTGATCCTCAGGGACGTAGCCGTGAGCCCGAAGCAGTATTAAATATTCTCTCGTCTGCCAAAGAGCTCATCTCCAAAATTCCAGATCCCTATAAAAACCATGCCTTTGCATATAGAGGTATGGTTGTCGGCCATATACAAAGCGGCAAGACAGCCAACATGGCAGCGCTCATTGCAGCGGCGGCTGACAACAAATATAACTTTGTAATAGTCTTAGCAGGTCTTTACAATGATCTCCGCGCCCAAACTCAACGCCGCTTGGATCAGGAAGTTACAGGATGTAGCGATCAAACTAGCGACTATCCACTTGTGGAACATGCCCATGAGGCCCTTAGCTGGAAGCGACTCACGAAGTCGGGGATCGATGGAGACTTTCGAACAGGCCCTACCGACAGAACACTTCAAAATCCAAAACTGGCAGTCATCAAGAAGAACGTAAAAGTTCTTGAAAGATTTATAAAATGGCTCGATCAACTTCCATTCGATTTAGCAGATTTTCCGGCCTTGATTATCGATGATGAGGCTGATCAGGCATCGGTGAATACAAACTATGGGAAGCTCGACGATGAAGGTGAACCGATTGATCCTACCAAGACCAATCAAGCTATCAGAGACTTACTTTCAAAATTCCCAAAACATACATATATCGGCTATACCGCTACACCTTTTGCAAGTTTTCTGATCGACAAAAATGAGAACGATGACCTTTTTCCTCGAGATTTCATAGCTGTATTGTCTCCACCTTCCGATTACTTTGGTCCAAGGCAACTGTTTGGCCTTGGAATGAGTTCATCTGAAAATTCCCCCAATATACCCGAGACACCTGACCTTGACGTCATTCGTGAAATCACACCGCAGGAAAAGAATGACATGAAGCTCACTAGTTTGGGCGATGATTGCCCTAGAGTGATAGAAGATGCATTGATCTCTTTTGTCCTCGGCTGCTGCGCAAGAATAGATCGCAAGCAGGGAGATAGGCACTTTTCAATGTTTATTCATCCATCTCATGCCACCGATCGACAAGAAGTATTCTTTGACATTGTCACTCGGCAATTGCAACTCCTTCGGGCAGCTGCAACCTGGCCTAAAGCCCTTCCTGATATTATTAATAAAGCTAGAGAGATGTGGGAAAGTGATTTTCAACCGACAATTAACGCGTACGGGGAGTTCGCGTCTTCGACATTTGAAGAAATATGGCAATACGCATCGGAAGTGATAGAAACTATTGAGACTATTAGAGTAAATTACAGGTCAGAAGACAGTCTAAACTATGATTCCTGGAATCCCAAACGATATGTCGTCGTTGGCGGGAACAGGTTGTCGCGAGGATTGACAATCGAAGGTCTTATGGTAAGCGTGTTTCTGCGCGACACTAATTTCTACGACACATTACTTCAAATGGGTCGATGGTTTGGATATCGACCTAATTATGTGGATTTGACGAGGATCTATGTAGAAGACGATGTGGCAGAAAAATTTTCTGATCTTGCACGTGTAGAGCTTGAGCTAAGGGAAGATCTCGAAAAGTATTCTCAAGAACCGGATCCACCAACGCCAGCCGAGCTAGTTCCGCGCATCAGATCACACCCAATTATGCTGGTCACGGCTCCAAATAAACATGGAGCTGGCACGCTAGATGTGGTTCCATTAGCTGGCAGAACCAGGGAAACAGTCTCGTTTCCTCTGGACCGTAGAAATTTGCTATCGATAAACCTCCAAATAGGGCGTTCAACAATCTCCGGGCTTGGAATTCCAACATTAAATTCTAAAGACGGAAGCTACTACTGGAAAAACCAAGACGTTGCCACTGTGCTTGATCTGGTATCGAAATACGCATTTAGCACGGCAGCTCCAATTGTAAACAAAAAGATAATACGGAATTACATTCAGCAAATGAAAGACAAAGGGGAACTTATCTTCTGGGATATTGTATTGCCATCAGGAAACCCGAACTTGGCTGAATTTGAATGGTGCCAAAACATCCGAACAAAAAAAGTCAATCGTGGACCAAAAACTCAGAAAAGTATAGGGGTACTTAGCAGTCCTGGAGACCTAAAACGATGGCGGATTGCACTTGACAGAGATACAAACGACCCTACGACAGGAGCTCTATTTTTATACATTATTGATAACCTATCGAAAAGTAAATCTGGAAAGGCTCTCTTTTCAAATCCACAAAGCGCTGAAGATGTCTTAGGGCTTGTTTTTGTTTTCCCTAATACAAACTCATATACTCCTGTAACCTATATAAGTCAGTAGGCCAAGATGCAGCTCCCACTAAAATCTGTAGTGGATTCTCTATATGATGGTAGGCCACCGTCCGGTGGCAAACTAAAAGCAAAAGCGCTTCCTCTTTCCACGGGCCGCAACCTATATATAGGAATTGACGCCGCGGACGACCTTCACCTTTTACTTCAACCGTCACTACCCAAACTTCCCCCATACCTCACAGGCATGCGACTCAAGGGCCTGAAATGCCAAATTCAGGAGCTAGAGGTAGAAGGCAAAGGCGTGCAAGAATGGGTCGCACTTACATGCTTTGCTACAAAGGAATCGGAAGACAGGACGCCATTTCTTTCACTATGTGAAGATATATTGCGCTCGATTAGAAAAAATTCAGTAGCTGTAGAAGAAAGTTTGGCTCAAGTCCTGAAAAGATGGAGAAAATTTTGGGCAACTGATGGGCCGCCCAGATTTAGTGAAGCTTGGGTCAAAGGTATATTCGGAGAGTTACTTTGTCTAGAAAAGCTTATTTTAAAGGGAAATCCCAGAATTGCGCTCGAAGTATGGACGGGTCCCTTAGGACTTGACCACGATTTTCAGGCCAAAAATATTGCATTTGAAGTTAAAGCAACAACCTCTCGCCCCCCAATAATCCGTGTAAATACACTCAACCAGTTTGACGAAACACTAGTAGAGAAATTGTTGCTTCTAAACATACTAATTTCGAAAGATGAAACTGGAAATTCTTTGTTAGACGTAGTGAGCCGAATTGAAACGCTCTTTCAAAACTCAGACGAGGAGTGCCTCGAGGTATTCTGGGATCGACTTGTCGCCGCTGGCTACAGGAGACATTACGAGCACATTTACGATTCATTTCGTTTCGTAATCGATAGCTTTAACTACTACATTGTCCATAATGACTTCCCTCGAATTACTAATCACTCATTGAAGGGTCCTCTAGATAGCCGGATCGAACGAATAGAGTATTGTATCGAGATAACAGGGCTAACGCCAATAGGCGAGCATCATCCAGAAGTAGAGGCCGCATTGATGAAAATGCTATCACCCTGAGCTCTACTTTAAGCTACTGTCTTTGCCTTTCTCTAGTGCATTTATAACTATTTGGGCACATCTCATTGGGTTATCTTTAACTTCGTGCTCCCACAAACGCAAAACTATCCATCCAATTGCATTCAATTTTTCATTTACCATCTCGTCACGGGCAACATTCCGGCTTAACTTTTCCATCCAAAAGGAGCTATTACTTTTAGGCCATTGAAAATGTTGAGGACACATATGCCAAAAACAACCGTCCACAAAAACAGCTATTTTAGCTGACGGAAATATGAGGTCAGGCCTTCCCGGCAGGCGAGACTTCTTACGATACCTATAACCTTGCGACCAAACTAATTTACGAAGCCGAACCTCTGGCGTTGTTTCACTGCCTTTAATCTGTGACATGCAGTAGCTTCTTTGTTCTCTTGTTAACACATCCAATTTTTTAAGTCCCTACTCCTAAGGTTTTAGAGAAAAAATCTTTCAACTAGGCCTCGTGACCATAATGAAAATACGTCTAATATTGTTGAAACACACTAAAAATTCTAAATGCCCATAAAGAACCTTTAATGTCAAAAATCATGATGTCATGAGGCTAAATCGACGAAATTCTCCCTGCAAAGTTCGCGCCATTGCTTGATCACGATCTCACAGCCCTAACACTGGTGGATTTAGTCTTATTATGTCATCTTCAAATGTAGCAACAGCCAGACTTGCTTTAGTCAAACCTGAAACCCACCAGCCAAGCCATCTCTCGCGGCAGTCAATCACAGCCACCAAATGGCATCGCCCATCAGCCTGAGCCATAAAATAGCTGACGTCGATTACCCATTGCTCATTAGACTGTTCTGTTGCGCTTTTCCACCCATTAATTTTTGTGTCTTGGTTCCACTTAGGCACTTATATCCATCCGGTCATTAGCCTTCAAGATTCAGAAATCGACTTTGCTTTTCATGATTTGGTTTGCTTAGATAATTTTTTTATCTAAGTATCTGCGCCTGAAGGCATTTCCAGCCTATGAAATTCTGTTTCACTAATCCAAGTAGAGTTCCCACAAGATACCGCCTACAGGTTATGCAAAATCATAAATTTGATAGGGTTATCGCTCTCACATCGCGTTCTATTTTCAATCGACAAGATTTTGCTCCTTTCGCTCTCATTAAAATCAAAGTGTGCCGTATCTTGAATAAACTGAACTTTGCCGTACCGGCTCATCTTTTCCTTCGTTCAATTTAATTGGGCTCTGGCACAAGTTCTTCGCCTATAATATGTCATATTGAACAGACTAATATGCTGCGTGTGTCCTGCTTTTTGCGAGAGAAGCTGCGGCTCCAAGGAGAGTTGCGGGTACAAGCTGTATTGATCCCTATAATATAAATTTCTGCTCTTTCTCTGAGCAAAACAAATTCATCCGCCAAGATTGTTGAAACTAGCTTGCATACCTCTAGATTCTTCTTAACTTTTTGACAGGTCGGCAGTGAAGAAGCCCTCCGCCGCGCCTCATTGTCGCACTTCATGTGGTCGCGAATCACATCGGTTATTTGGTGATACCTTTTCTTGGAAATTGACCCTTGGCCAACAAGGGTTTTGGGGCGTGAATTTGGGAGGGTTTTTTGATTGCCTACTTAGCCCGGCATGACCATACCAAAATAGTGCCAAAAATCCTAAAAGGATTGAACCTCATAATTTTAAGTCTCTTGTGTCACAAAACCTCTGTCGAAGCTGAGCTTTTTTTGGCGCTAATTCAGTCCCGCGATATCCCTAAATTCTTGTCAACGATCTTTTTGTTAATTTCCTCCTTGTCTGTCCCTGTATCACGCCGAATTTCATGTATAAAACTCATTAAAAGGCTCCTAGTAAGCCCTTTGGCAATGCGCTCGCACATTGCAGGAGGAGTATAAGGTCCCCCTACATAGCCTGATCTGCTAAGCCCAAGCTGCTGAATAAAGCTTGGATCTGCATTAAGACCCCGCATCACTATATCATGATAGTCCTGCCCTAATCTGTGGGCGCGAATAGTTCGAGTTGCCCCGCTCTGATCATGAAAACAAAGATAAATGCTTTCTTTGGCCCGAGCCTGATCCATTCCATAGAATACCTCTATACCTTTGCCGGCCAAGTTGCTTATAACGTTGCCTGAACCTTCGTTGGCGGCGTCAGCTAGCTGGGTGCGGAGGTCATCTTTCCAGGAGGATCTAACCGGGGAACGCAAAGACTGCTTACCGGAAGTCACTTCCTCGCAATCTTGCGACTCAACCAGTCCCCTTGCTATCATCTTGGCATAGCCATCACCCAAGTTTACTGCTCGAATTGTGCGAGAATTTCCCGCCGCATCTTGAAAGGAAAGAAAAGTAACTTTTGCTCCAGTCAATTTATCGGATTTATGGAATACCTCGACACCTTCACTTCGCAAGTTCGTTACAAAATTGAGTGGGAGATCATTGGCGGCATCTTCGATGCGGTCGCGAAGGTCATCCTTCCAGACATATTTCTGCTGCTGTCTAAGCCGCTCTTCAGTGGATGTCACACCCCCGGCTTGACTGAGCTGCTCGAAAGCTGCGCGGAGTCTCGCCTGTGCCTCACTCTTAAGCGAAAAATAAGGGTCTAGGGATTTCGTCGAGAAATTAGGGCCAAGTTCCTCGGCGCTAAAGTTAAAGCCTGATTTTTTCTCAGTAAAATGAAGGTCATCGTCTTTGCGTGATAGTTGAACGCCCCTGCTTGCAAGCTCATATGCAAGGCCGTCATAATCTGAACTAGAATTGATACTATCTTTAATGGCCTTTTGCATATTACGAAGTGGATCTGCGAGGTTAGCTAAGCGTTTTTCCAAGTGCACTCGGCTAAACTTCGGATCGTTTCCTAGGTTTAACTTCCCGCCATCATGATAGTATTCGAGCTTGCCGGGCTCCCGTTTCGCTCCTAAAGCAAGAATGTCATCATGCCAAAGCCGATCGCGATATTCGGGGAGATCTCGAGCGGCTAGCTTTGCCTTGGCTAAGCTTTCTCGAGCCGCCTGATTGCTTTTGGCATTTATTGAGACTTCGGGGGCAAAGGCTGTGCCAAGTTTTGACGTTTTAATTACCCGCGCAGCCCCGTCCAGATCCATAAAGTTGTATGTCTGGTATGGCTTGCCTTTGTACTTTTTCTCCCGAATTGTGACCCCAAGCCCGGCTAAGCGCTCTTGAAACTCTGAAGGATCGCCTTGCCTCGCGCGCTCTATTCGTGATTTTAGGTCGTCTTTCCAAACATATCCACCGCTTTGCCGGATAAAGTGCTCGCCATCAGTTTGCCGCTCTGGTGACTTTTGGCCTTCTGGAAGGAAATCAAGCCGAGATAGGCCATACTCTTCTTGAATCAATTTCGTGAAATTGCGCTTCGCATCGTAAAAATCAGTCGCATCTCGATGATAGAGCTTTCCCGATTCGGTAGCAATCGCCGCCCAGACGAGATGAATATGCGGGTGAGGTTGGTCTCGGTGTATTGCGATCAAATATTGATGGCCAGGGCACAGCCGGGAAGCCATCTTATGCCCGATTTCTGTCATAAGTTCGTCACTGGAGCCAACGCGTCTTGCTATGGGGTCTTTTGGATCAAGGCTTAAGGTCGCAGAATAGGCGGCATTGGGGTGCTTCTCTGGGTCGTATTTGTGATGACTTTTCTTTATATCGTCGTAATAGCCAGATATCTGCTCGTGATCGTATAAACCGGAGCTATCGAAGACTATTTTACGATCATCCGGAGAACAGCCGTTTTTAACCTCAGCCAGATAATCCAGATGATTTTGGACCCCCCGGCTATGAGTTATCGGCTTGTTAAACTTCAAGATTGTCAAACGCCCCCCAAATTTCTCCCGCGTTGGCTTTCAGGTGGGAACATTGCAAGCTGGAGGCCACTTCGCGGACCACAAGCTACGCGTCGAAGCCACTTCGTGGCCCCGACGCCCGCTTGGCCTCTCTCGCTTCGCTCGAACGGCACTGGTTGGTGGAAATTTCAACGGTGGATTTTGAAACAATCCCAAGTTGCCTTCCCTCGCAATTAAGCTAGCTTCGAGAAGGACCAACGCCCATTTTACAATGGTTTACCCCCTGTTTGAGCAATAGCGAAAGAGGGGGGTAGCGGGGGGAAGAAACCAAGAATTGGCTTCTTTCCTTAGCTTGAAAAAACGCAAAATGAATTCACTAGACTGAACAAAAAAAATTCTATGAATCAGGGGTCAAAACCTGCTAATCTGGTAAAATCACCATAGATAGCGGGGTGGGTTATGTCACACCTTAGGTACTCTAAAGAACTGCATTTGATCAAAAATTACAGAATAATACATGACCGCATACCTTTCATTATCCCGTCAAAACATAAAAAATCGGGACAAATTTCAATACATCCTTTCTTTTTTTTCATGATATCCAGAGCTTTCAAAAATTATAGGAGAGATCCGGCGATACTTCGATTGGACTTTGGACATCAAGCTGCATCAACTCTAAGCTAGTGCAGCCGCTCAGAGCCAATAAAAAAATCAAGCGATCATGATAATGTAGCTTGTCCTATAGTTTTGCAACTCACCGATATTAAAGCTTGTGATACAAATTCCAGAACAATTCCTTGTCGAAGTCAAAGCAGCCCCACATCGTTTTAAACCTGATTCCAGATCAATGGCTGGCAAATTCGTAAACTTGGAACAGCATGTGCAAGCTATTCCCTGAACTTCGAGTGAAAGGAGCAATATGGAAGACCTGCGCACAACAGATTTTGAAGCATTAAGGGCAGCACTAGATGAAGACCAAATAAAAAAAGTTGATGATCGTTACCGTAAAAACTGTCAATTAAACCGCCAAAGGCCTAGGTTAAATGCATTGATCGGAGGGCGTGAAGCACCCTACTCCTATCAAGATCTGATTGCATTCATCCCTAAAAAAATAGGCGGCTTAAGATGGTCCATATTTTATGCATCTCTCTTTGCGTTGCTGCTTGCGGGAGGTGGACTTGGCTTCATTATGATCGATTCGAATGAAAAAAACGTAAAGATCATGCTGGCCGCCGTCGAAGTAGGCCTTTTGATTGCTGCCGCTGCTGGTGCATCTATGAGGTGGAGTGGTCTTTATATATTTCCAATGCTATTCGTCTCTCATCAAATTCTTATGAATGAAGCTAAAGAAAACGTCAAATCGCTCACTGCTGCTCACGATTTATTTAGAGACGAATTAAGGATTGCTCGAAAAAATTTGGATAATGCAAGAAGTCAGCTGCAGGTGGAGCGGATTAGATGTGATCCGAATAATCCTTTTAATTGCAGAATTTACGATAGCGGGACTGCACCTCTGCGTGAATTGATTTCTAGTTTTGAGTCGAGGGAAATAGAAGCACAAAAAAGACTTTTGGAATTTGAAGACCGGCATTTAGTGGATCTTCAAGTTAGATCCCCAGAAATGAGTCGCAAATCATATATTTCCACTATGATTTCGACCGGTCTGAGATTTTCTGTAATGCTGATCTTATTTTACTTGTCTCATAACCTGCGAAAGATCTTACATCCAGGTTTATAGGATAGATGTCAAATATTCGCGAATTTTTATGAAACATAGGTTTACAACGATGAACCCGATTATTTCAGCAGCAATCAGATATGATGAAGCCTTTATCGCATTGTTGCTGTCAACGCATAAACACCATCTTTTTGGAGTTAAATAATGGCTTTTTACTTTCGAAACAAGAAAACAGGCAATACATCCTCGACGGGCGAATTTGATGCGGAAATATTAGATTATTTGATCTACCATCAGCCGTTTTCACAGCAAATGGCCGAAGTGCTAAAGGATAAAATTCACCTCGAACAAATCACTTGCAGATGTAAAGACATAGATCCTCCAGCTTATGCAATAAAAAAAGGCACAGGATCGAAACATAAAGTACACTTAGCTTATTTCAACAAAAAAAAATCTCCACATGACAAAAAGTGCACATTGCTGGGTCATGAAAAAGAAACTTATATTATCAACCGGAAGAGACCAAAATGCATTTCTTGGAATGACAAAGCTCCCTCAAAAAACTGCAAAAAAAATTCAAATACTCGCTTAATAAGTGGCCAGAATAGAACTTCATCAGCTATAAATGTTCAGTTCAAACGACTTGCTCATGTGGTTGAGCATGCAGGCCTTAACACTTTTTCTGAAAAGTCTCCCAAGACCTTACAGGAGGCGCATAACAATATACTCGGTTGCTTATCAAATCAGAAATTAGGGAGACGAATTACAGTTGATCAATTTACTTTCTTTTTCCCGAGAAATTACAAAACAGCAGATCTTGTTAATAGTCTGCCAGCAGATAATGGATCTACAAAGACGGCACATTTCTTTATTGTAGTAAAAAGCATTGACAGTGTTGATCACAATGACTGCATTCATGCAACGGTGCTTGAAGATTATGGGCTAGACAGTTGGGTTTTTAAAAAGAAAATTATTATTGATAAGAAGCATATCAAAAGCAACTTGCGCGGGCCATTTCTTGTGTACTTTAGCTTTATGCCAGAAGATTACTTTTCAAAAGCATTTGCGATTCAGGTTGTAAGCGAAAATATTCTCTTACCAGTTGATAGCGAGTATGAGCGGAAAGTTGCTAAAAAATTAATTGCATTTATAGAGTCTGAGAACAAGTCTAGGGGAAGAAACCTGGTACTTCACAAGCCGATTTATCTGAATGAGCAGGAGGTAATCCCTGATTTTGAACTTTATGACCTTGGGTATTCAACGGAGAAGCCTAAAGTCATAATCGAGGTTTTCGGTTACGATAGTGCAAAATATCTGGAGGATAAAGAACTTAAGATTGAACAGTATTCTAAAAGTGGTGATGATTATATCATATTTGAGGCTCGCAAAGCGGATAAAAAAGGGTTATGGGAAAGAGAATTGAATGGACTTATCAGTCGCATAAAACAGCAATTTTAGATCGCGATTGATGGTAGCGCATAAAGTCGGCTGATTTGATTGCACCACATGCTTTTGGAGGAAAATGAGTACTGCATCTACAAAAAAAATTAACAATATAAGGACACAGCCCTACATTGCGCAGGGCTTTAAAAGCATTAATGAGCTTCAAACATTCTGAGGGCCTCTTCACCATCGACAATTTCATTTTCCATCAATAAAGGCGATCCAAACCTAAATACTTTTCCGCCTTCAAAAAGTATCGTGTCATTTGCCGTTCCCACAACTACAGGTTTTTCAAGCCTTTCGATGTGATTTAAAAGAGTGAGGCGTTCACTTGCCGTAAGCTCTTGTCCCAATAGCAATTTGTCCTTTAAAGATTCTATGCCGGTCGATTGGCCAGCTATAGCAGTGAAAGAAAAGAAAACAGCAATCATTGATGAGACTATATTTTTAAGCATATACTAGCCCTTATTTGTTAATAAATGACCCAACTGCGGAAAGCGAAAATACAGGTATTTCACCTTGAAATTCGGGATTCTCTAAAACTTTGCGATCTTCGATGTGCTTTTTTCTCGCATTTATTTTCAGTTGCTTTAGTCCATCAAGGTTTACACCCTCAGTTTCAAGCCACAGGCTAATAAGTTTGTTGTCAATGCTTTCTTCTGAAATACAGTTTAGACAGTGGATCATCATCTTAACTGTCGATGACCAGCTATTGTTTGACCATTTTTTGACGGTCCTTACTATGTTGCCACTACTATCTTTTTTCAAAAGCTCGTCATTAATCAACTGATCAACAATTTTGATACCTTCGCTTCCAAAGCGCTCTTTGATTTCAGTTTCGCTTGATCCAAATACCGTGTCGCAGCTTGCAAATATCCGATAGACAAGAAAGCTATCAGCAAGCTTGTTGATAATCGCTTGGTTTAAGTCTTCAGCCGCTTCACCTTGATAGAGCACCTCACCAAGACCATCATAAAAATTGTTTAAAACATCCCGGATCAAGGTGTCTGTCGCCCCAGTTGCTTTTAAAACGGCAAGGCTGGTATCTGAGCCCGTATGTGCACATTGTTTTTTATGAATCCGCCTAAGGGTACTATAAGACACGCTGGACTGACTTGATAATGCTTGTAAGCTGCTTCCTGATTTCACTAGCCAAGCTTCAATATGCTGGCTCAGGAAGCTGACAACATCCCCCGCTATCATGGTCGCGGCCCTTCCAAAAAGTTAATATTTAAAAACGATTTCATATAAATATAAAATTCTCGCCGTGACGACAAAAATCAGATGAATTTTCTCTAAAAAAATATTTCTTAATCCCCGTGCTGACTTTCGTAAGTAGTAAGGAAGACAAGAATATGGGGGCTCACAAGCGTGTCTATGTGACTATTCATGATGACCAATTTGCTCATTTGCTATTGCTAAAAAAGACTATCAAATCTATTTCACCCTAGCTTCAAGTTGTAGCTATTTTTGAGCTTTTTATAGCGGCTGAGAAAGGAATCTCATATGAAAAAAATACCTCAATCACTCATCGCGATGCTAATGAGTTCACAGCTTATCGCCAATCCATATTTCGGTTCACCGTCTACAGGAGCCGATCCGAAGCCTTTTGACCCGCATGGCGGTCATGACACCGGGTCCAGCATCTTTGTTCCAGGAACAAACCCCGGTTCGATCAAAGACTTTGACCACGGCAGAACAGGTGGAAATGGTCCGTCATTTGACACGTTCCCGTTTCCAGGTCCTAAGCCTTTTGAGGAAAATGGCCTGGGAAATCATACCAGTGCCCAGAACCCATTTGCTACTAATACAGAGAACTTAATTGCGCAGGCAATTAGAGACAAGAAGAGCATCGCTCCCATTTGCCTTGATCACGCTAGAAGCAATGGTCTTCAAGGTATCAATGCCTTCAATAGCTTAAATCACAACCAAAAAGAACTTGTTTCAGAGCTTTTATTTGCCGCTCGTGTGACTAATACTGATTCCACAAAAGGCAATTTAGATCCAGCCTACTCATCACTTATCGATACTCCACCCCCGTTGAAAGAAAAGAATGATTGCAATGGTGGTTTTGAACTTAGAGCCTGCTACGGTCTTCTCGACAATGCCCTGAATAATCGCCATCAGGCAAACTTCGAGAACAGATTTGATCCCAATCTTTATCTTGAGTGGCTGGATTTAGAAGCTAGGATCAATCCATTTGACCCGAAGCTTTTTAGCCTACCCCCGGGAGAGAAACCAGATCTCAGCAAATTACCGAACAGAATGCCTCCTTTGAATCAGATGCAGCGTGATGAGCTTCTTCTTGATCTTAGCTTGGAAATTATTTCTGCGATTGACGTCCAGACTGCCTATGGGAACAAGGATAAAGTTAAAGAGTTAAGAAAGTTTTTAGCTGAAGTAAATCCTTCTGCCGCTATGGCCGTTGATTGTATTTTAAAGGACTTTGATTTAGGCATTAACAGGCCAAATATGGGAAATAATCGCCAACCTCATAAAATAGTTGGTCATCTAACAGGTGCTGTATACGAAAGTTTTGATCAAAATAGTTATGTCGGATTAGCTCCGATTGCAGTTTGGGCAGCGGTAAAAGGCACCGCCAAAATTGGAGCTATGATTGCAGGACGAAGTGCTGCAAAAGTAGGAACAGCTTGGACAGCCTCATCCCCAACCGTGAAGGCTGCTATTATCACGGCTGCAGGTGGTGGCGTATATATGGTCAATGAAAATATTCAGAGGGGAAAAGACCGAGAAATTGAACTAAAAAAGCTTGAAAAAGAGCAACAAAAAATTGATCTCGAACGGGAAAAATTTGAGTGGGAAAAACAGCAAAAAGAAGACAAAGGTAAAGATGACAGTGCCCCTGGTTCAGCTAAAGAAGCTCCAACAACTGAAAAAAGTGCTGCTGAAAAAGAGCTGGAGGAAGCAATAAAGTCGGGCAAGAAAGGTCAAATAAAAACTATTGACGACAATCCAGCGTACTCTTGGCTAAACGAACTACATGGTCTTGGTGAAGATTATGAGTTAGCCGTTATTAAAAGCCAGTACCACTTTGCCGAAGGAGAAAATCTTACCAAACTATGTGACAGCGTTTATGACTCTGCCGTACAGTTTGCAAACGATAAAATTCTGCAGGGACTTTGGACAACTATAAGCCAAGTAGACTCACTAAAGATTGAAGAAGAAAGAAATGGAAAAATCGACTATATTGGCAACCCTGATTGGAACCGACCAGACGAGAAAACATTAAATTATTGTGGGCAGGTTTATCTTGACGGAGCGCAATAAGTTATGAAGAAAGAGAAATATATACGCATACCATGGGCTTTATTCTTGGTTGCAGTAGTCCTCTTTTTTGCCAATATGCTCCGCAGCAATCATCAAAGAGAGCTTGATCGGCAAGTACAGCGAAAGGAAATCGAGCTTGAATTTGAAAAGCTCGCTCTTGAACGTGCTCGCTTCGAAGAGCAAAAGCTGCGGGATTTAGAAGCTAGAAAGCAATCGCCAGAAAACTGAGGATTGGATTCAATTTGTACGACCAACATCCTCAAGTAAGACAAATTGACCAACAGATCTAGCTGCTTGGTTTTGCCAACGCCTGATATCAGATTGGCTAAACCGGCAGCTTTTACAAGCTTTCAGCGATGAGCTTTCAACCACTCCTCTCTCAGCTTGCAGACATTCAACGAGTTGACAATCATCAGAATGCCCCGAAGCAAAACCACCAAAAAAGCTGAACTCTGAATCATCTTGGATTCAGTCACACCAAGGGTTGTCTCTGCTCCCAAACCACTAAGTGTCGTTCGCAGTTCATCCGCTTGTTGCCCAAACAGTCGCATATTATCCCACGAGCGACCTTGGGTTGCGGCCTGCAAAGCATCTTGAGCCTGTTTCAGTTGCTGGACTAACTCAGCTCGGTCTTCGCTGTTTTCGTGAAATTTTTGAAAGTCTTGTCTTGAATTATGAAAAACGTCAAATCCAAGTGAAACGATAACGTATAAAAACAGCAGCACATAGGCTAGTCTACGAAGCCAATCCTTCCACTTATCTTGAAACTTCATCACAACTAGTGAAATTAGTGATAATTCGCAACCAAGGGCTAATGCCATGGCATACTGGGGATGGCTATCGTGGCTTTGATAGAAATGGAATTGAAGAATTGTCAGTAGCCATGTGATAGCGGCAACAAACAACAGTCGGCAGCATGCTGCAGGACTGTTAATGATCCCTAGCAGTAAGGGCCTCCAGCTCTGAAACTGATTTGTTTCAGAACGCCTTTTCCCCGCCTGCTTATCTGATATGGGTAGATGCTGAAAACTTGTAAATCCCTCATTGGACAGTTTTTCAAAGCCCCATATATTTTCAGAAATTTCAGACTGAGTGGATGCAGGGGCAATTGATCTTTCAGCCATTCCATATTCAGAAACAAGTTTCAGACTGGAATAGGTCGGTTTAGGAAGTAGGGCGCCTGGATCAGAATTCAAACATCTACCGATCTGAATGCGATTCCCAAAACTTGGACAATCAAAATTATATAACACTTGATATGATTGACCGACTGCGAACGACACTTTAGCAGCTACATCGCTAGTTGGCGATGCTCTCCCACAATCCTCAATAAATGGGACCGACTCATGTCCAGATGTTGCGCCTAAGGTCTTGGCCATGCCATTTGCAACTAGATCTGCCGACTGCTCGCCATTAAGTCTCATCCGTCGCTCTCTTGCTCTTTCTCTTGCCCGAGCTTTGATCTTTTCTCGATTTTTCTGGTAGTAAAGGGCATTGCGCTCTTTCCTTGTCATACCGCCACACCCTCCATCTGGCAAAAATGCCTACTATACAAATCAAGCGCCCGATCAAATGACGACCGTTTCATAACCTCTAAAATCGTCGTGAGGCGACTTTTTATGGCTCCATCCTGCTCAACCATCAGCTTCGCCGATATCTCTCTAGCAAGCTCATTAGGGCTATTTGGAACATGCTGCGATTCTGACTTGCCAAATCTATGCTTGGCCACTGCCAGCGAATCGCCAAACAGGTCTTGGCAAAGGGAGGCTGTAAACTGTGAAAAGTTCAACGACCTTGTGGTGACCAGATTTGGTAGCTGACCAACAATTTGATCGACCTCGGCTTTGCTGTTTGCTTTGTCTAAAGCCCGGGCAGCCGCTGACTGGATTTCACGCTTATTTTTACCAGCTAGATCGAATGGCTTAAAAAGAAACATCATACTTTTGGCGCGTGATCGCAGGTAAGCATCTTCGGCTAAGGTGACAATTCGCCCCAGATAGTACGCTTGACCATTACCCAGCCTTGCATATTGTCGAGCAAACCTTTCTTCTTCTTTCCTCGAAACATCAAGACCAACGACTTCCTCCCAAGCTTGGCGAATCTCCCTCACCTCACTGCTAACGGTCGAAAGTCCACGGCACTGCCAAGAAGAAGGACTTTCGGATGAGGAATTCAATTGGGAATTAGATAAGGATTTAGGCTCCGGCTGATCCGGGGGAGGGGGCTCCCGATCATCGCCGGGGTCATCGTCAGCCGGTGGGGAGGGGGGCTTTTTCTCACAGGGGGGTTGTGGATAGTTTTCTTTAGATAATTCGTGGCGGCGAACTTGCTTGTCGATCAGCTCTTCGCTTTCCTTGACACTTTGATAGTGTCGAAACACTTTAGTGGTGAATTGATAGTTGTTAGATCGCTGCTGCCACTTCCCCCGACTATTTATAGATATAAACGTCGAAATTTTAATGTAGCCCTTCTCTGAAAGAGCGCGAAGCTTCTTTCTCACCGTAGACTCAGAAAGCTTGACCGCCTTCGCAATACTAGCGATCGCCGGGTAGACGTCGTGTCCGATGAAGCTTTCCTTGAAGTTTACCAATGAGCCAAGATAGACCAGGATTGAGTACTCTGCGTTATCTATGTCATCGAGGCTCTCGATGGCTTTGAGATAGCGCCCACCAGAAAAAACAATGTGATCAGGAGGATAAGGGCAGGTGAAGTCTGTCATCTTGTATCCCTCAATCATTGAGGGAGCCACAAGCAATATTGAACAGTAGGCGAAACTCGTCTATTCTCCGTTCCCAAGGACGGATGGAGTCTCTTTGTCGTTATTGCAGGCTCCGTTCGTTCAGGAAGTCGGAGTTGCCGCTCCGGCTTCCACTTAAAGCCAAAAATGTCTTGCCTAAGATAAGCGGGTTACGAATAATTTTCCAATAATTTTTGAGCTAGTAAGAAATTATTTGATACTCGTGGTTCCACAAAAATATTACGTGCAATACCAGAAAGTTCGTAAGCAATGACTTAAACTTGCTTTGACTCTTCCTTAAACCCTCAAATCACATCAAGAAGGCAACTAACCTACAGCTGCCTTTAGATGACAAAAAAATACAGTGTGGTTGCACAATTGCTATCATGCCATGCAAAATATAAATAGCGTTTCATAATACCGATGCACTTTGGCAAAGCTACACTAGATGGTCATCTAAGTAGCAATAAAAACAGAGCGATAGTCGATTCTGCACGAATTGAGATATAATTTCCATATTTTCAGTGGGGAATAAATGGGTATTGAAATCAAGTTGGTTATGAAGTGTCAAAGAGAAGACCCATTGAGACGCACATTATCAGCCGAAATTGGTAATCGACGCTATCCTGAGTATTTTCATTGTCACGAAAGTTGGACATATAGAGCTATCAGCGATGAAAGTACAGACGAAACTTTCGTTTGTGTCCTAGATTCAAATTCTGAAGTGATCGACTTATTTATTGAATTTTACCTCGGGCCGTCATTTAGAGAGCAAGGGGAGCATTTCAACAGTCTTTTAACTAGTGAAAATCCTAATAGGTTAATAGACGTTGACAACCTCTCCAGCACACCCCAAGGATTTATCGTATTTAAAACTAAAAACGTACCTTTTAATGAAACTCTCGACTCCAATATTGCCGCCTTCTTGAAACTCAGTAGCCAAATTTCGTTTGAATTAATCGAAATATCTGAATGCCTTGGTGACATTCACATAAAATGTAATTCTCACGCAACATCTTTTGCATACAATGCAGTAAAGCTAATACGAGCAAGCGGTTTCAATCGGATATTTTTAATGGCTTGTCGTAACCTAAAAGAGCTTGCGGTTAGCGGCACTCCAAGAGAGGTAATTATTCAAGGATCGGTTCCAAATCATAACACCCTACCAAGTTGCAATCTTGATTCAACTTCAACGAAGCTGACTTACATAAACCCCAGAATCATCAGTAGTGAGAACTTATTTTGCAACCTTCTCATCTACGACGACAGATTAGTCGAAGACGATCTCACTAAAAGCGACTCCGATTTGATGATTCACCCCAAAATTTCATGCCACATTTTAGTTCTCGACATTGGAACAGCTAGAGGTGAGTCAAGGCTAATTTATCATGCAAACCCTCCAAACTTGGCCATTTTTGTTGACCGATGCAACGCAAAAGATCGAATGGAGGCCTGGAGAAACTACTACCTTAATATCAAAAAGGAATGCATTTCAAATTTCCAAGCCAACAATCGTATCGTGTATCGATACATGAAGCTCGATAGATATTTCTATGAATTTTGGTACTTTGAGACCAAATACAACTCTACAGATGGCAAGAAAGGGTTCGAAAGCTTAGAGAGATACAATGCTAGGGACAGAATTCGCACATACCTTTCCGATACTGAAAATGGCTTCAAAAGTTGGCAGCGATTCAATGAAGCATCCGAAATTACAATCATCAGGCAGAAATTTGAGATGCAAAATAGCATGGGAACTTTAGGGACTAGAGTATGGAGATGCTTTAATTACTACACATCAATTTATCAAACTAGTGTTGGAAGACCATTAATTATTGCATTAATAATCTTTGTCGCATTCGGTTCTATTATAAAAATGGATCATATCCCAATATACTTTACTAAATTTCTCAAACTGGAAACGCAAAAGCACGTCAGCTTTTTCATTTTGCTTTCTGTTCTGATTTCTGAAGGATTTAGTAGGTATAGATACAAATTTAAACATATTCCTCAAAGAATTTTTTTTGCGATTGGTTTTGGCATGCTTTCGTGTACTGCAATCATCATCCTATCATCATTTCATACTGACTTGATGAGGTTTATATACAGCACTACGTCTATTCTAGTAAAATTCTGGGATAGGCCTGACAGACTGTCTTTGAGCGAAAAGCTAATAGCGATAGCAGTTCTACCACTCATAGTCACCCTTATTGCAATGTCTAAACATGCCTACAACCGAAGATCGGACTACAAGTGGTGAATTCAACATTTTGGCATTCAAATCTTTTGAGAATTTAGCCAAACACGATTTTAGAGGAAATCCCTTCTTGATCAGAGGGTCAGCTATTTTTCATTCAAATTTCAATATGCTTAAAGGCAATTCAGTCAATAGACACGAGCAAGTCAATAACCTCGCCTTTTCATCTAAGCCGAAGCAAAATCCCTCAACATCCGCCGCTTAAGCTCCTCAGCACTCAACTTCTCCGCCGGCTCCCCAGCATCATCCAACCGAGCCCGCCACTTCTCCGACTCCCGCACGTAAGCACTCGTCACCCGCAAATCCGAGTGTCCAGCAGCGTTCTTAACATCAGCAATCGACTTCCCTGCAAGAAACGCCCGGGTAATAAAAGTATGCCGCAAATCATGGAAACGATAGGCACAACGAATAGCCCCAGCCTCTGCAAGCCGGTGGGTCACATCGCCAAACTTATGAGATATCAGATCCACCGAGGTAACTGGCTGCGAGTGAATATAGGCAAGCACCTTTTCCTTCGCCATAAACCAATAGGGCACAGCCCTGGACTTCTTACTTTTAGTCTTCCGCTTAGTAATGGTGACTGAATCATCATCCTCCCGGACCAACTTATCGATCTGATACCGAACCTGGAGCGCATTCTCACCAATCAAACTGGTATCCCCAGCCATCCCTGCGACTTCGCCACGCCGAAGGCCAAAGCAATACGCTAGTACAGCAGCAGGCACCACCCTGGCATCTAGTTCATGCAAGATCTTCTTGAACTCATCTTCAGTGATAAACTCACCGACCCCGTCCTCTTTTTCCCGCAGCTCCTCATCGCGTATATTCTGCATCAAAACCTTGCCAAAGGGTTTCAAGACCATCAAAGGATACTTTTCACGGTCATAGTCATGCAAAAACTTCACAAACATATTGGAGTAATTGACGATCTTGCGATAAGTCGATGTCGAGCTCCAAGTTTCGTGCGCTATCAACCAATCCCTCCACTCACCGACAAGCTCGGGGCTATCCCATTCACCCATCTTCTTTGACTTACTCAGAAAGAAAGGTAGAAAAGCCTTCTCGATATACCGAATGGAATCCTTATAGGCGCTATTCTTGTTTCCTACTTCGCCAAGGCGGTAAGACTTAAACTGCTCAACCACTCGTCGCGGAACCACGGAGTTCTTATCAAGCAGATCTTCAATTGCCCGCTCAGCTTCGGGATCATGCCCATAAAAGGTATTGAGAAATCGCGCAAACTCCTCGGCCAATGCTTTGGTTTTGCAATCCTGATAGTACTGGGCCGGAAACCGCTGGTGACTGCGCTTCCTTCCAGCGCTGACACTGCGGCGAATCCGATAGCGCTTGATGCCCCGATCATCTTCCTCGATGAAAAACCACTTCCCGGCAGTGCTACCCGTAGGCAGCTTCCGATCAAGCTCCTTGAGCGTCTGTTCTATTTTCGAGGGGATTCTCTTGGCATCCATCCGCACCGCCGTATCGTAAAGGTCTACAGTGCTTGGTCGGAGCTTGCCGAGGTTGACTTGAGATTGGGCTTCGTAAGGTTTGGTTTCCATAGGGTCGTAAAGTCCATATCAAAAAGTTGATAAGACCCCAGACCTGGATGCGTGCTACCAGCAAATCATATGATTCTGCTACCAGCAGAGTATTTGACGACCATAAAGTTTTTAAGTGATTTTCAATACTTAGATGGTCGGGGCGACTGGATTTGAACCAGCGACCACACGCCCCCCAGACGTGTGCGCTACCAGGCTGCGCTACGCCCCGATACCGGGAAAAGATCCGCAAATGGGGGAAATGACCGCATTTTACGGCCTGACTTACGGAATAAAAGTTTATAGGCAATCAATGCGGAAAATGCAAGAGACAAACCAAGACTGAGCCCTGCAAAGCGCCAAAAAGCCTAGTATTTGTGGCCAAGTTGACTTTAAACTAAGTCCCTCTAAGCCTTGAATCACAAGCCTATCCCACTAAAAGTCAAGATTTTGGCGGACTGTCAGATTGATATTACCCAGCGATACAATACTTCTAGGTCATTGTATCCAGAATTTCCAGCCTATGATGGACTGTCTATGACTTTTATCGATGCTTCCAAATTACTGCGAGCTCTTTGCCTCGTCATGTTCTATGGGCTTTCCAACAAGCCAGCAATAGCGATGGACTCTGCAAAAATAGGTCAATCAGTTGAATTTCCTATGCCGCAAATGGTGAGCTACCAGACGCAATTCTGGTATCAAATTTTTAGCCGTTATACTTCGTCACAAGCTGTTATTCATGACGTAGTCTATCCCAATATTATCATCGATGTGATCGACTTTCAGGCCTTTGCCAAACGCTACAACGGTGGGCAAGCCTTCTCCAGAAAACAACGGCGGGAAATCGCAGAACGCTATCAGAAGCGTTATGAAGAGGCCATAGTAAGAATTCGCCAGGAGGGGCCTAAACAAGCGGCTCGTCACGCTATGGAAAAACGTGTTCTTAGCGTCTATAGTCACCATCCTGAAGGTATTAAATACCTTCTAAAAGGCGAGGTTGGCCTTCGCTATCAAACGGGTCTGGCTGATGAGTTTGCCCGGGCCGCGCGGCGCGCACAAAGTTATCTCCCCTACATGGAGCGAATCTTTAGACGGCACCAAGTGCCCACTGAACTCACACGCATTGCCTTTGTCGAGTCGATGTTTAATGAATCAGCTCTTTCCAAAGTCGGCGCATCCGGTATTTGGCAATTTATGCCTGCTACAGCCAAGCAATTTATGCTGGTCAATCACCAAATCGATGAACGCAACTCCCCAATCAAAGCAACCGAAGCCGCCGCCAGACTCCTGGCTAGCAATTATAAAAGACTCAAGACTTGGCCTTTAGCAATCACCGCCTATAACCACGGAGCAGGTGGTATGTCCCGAGCTGTGCGTACTATAGGTACGCGGGATCTGGGTGAAATCATCAAAAATTATCAGTCTAATAGCTTTGGCTTTGCCAGTCGCAACTTTTACGCTGAATTTCTTGCTGCCAGAGCTGTTTATGAAACACGGTATGACCATCGCTACCAACCTAGTCCTAACCCGCTCAACATCAGTAATATCAAACTTACCCAGCCGGTATCGATCCACCAATTGGTTGCTTATACCCCTTTGGATGAAGAAACGATCAAACGCTACAATGGCTGCTTAAGTCCAAAACTTTTTAAACATCAACGTTACCAATTGCTACCTCGTGACTTTGAATTGATCGTACCGATTAATCTTGCTCACGATGTCAGAGCAGCAATGCAAAGGATTATTGTTTCGCAGAACCATCGACAAGGAAATCGCTCATGAAAACATGGTTCAATGGAAAAAGTCTAATCCTCTTCCTCCTAGCTTGGTTCAGTTGCCCAGTCTATGCCATAGATGATAAAAAGCTCGATGAAGTCGAATCAATTCTCGATCGTTTGGAACGCCAGTTGATCGAGCGTGAACGCCGCAATTTATTTCCCGGCACAAAACCCACCGACTCAGAAAAAAAGGGAAATGTGGATCACAGAATTATCGTCGAACCCAGTATGATATCCGGCCGATTACCCGATCAAGGTGCACTCGATGAGTTTGCCAGCACAATCGATCAGATCGAAGATGAGCTGGCAAGCTTGGGTGGTGAACTCGAAAATCTTAAACAGAAAATTCGTCGTGGCACACAAAGCGATAGCCTTATTGAAATATCGGCGATGATTCCCAATCCTGACCAGGTCAGCATCAGGGAATTTGAAATCAAGCTGGATGGATTTACCATATATCAATTAAATCGCTCTGGCGGATTATGGCTACCCCGCCAGCAGATTCCGATTTTTGCCGGACCTCTTGCAAGCGGTCCTCATGAAATAGAGTTGCATGCCCGGATAGTTAAAAAAATGTCTGATGATCTGCCTGTAGACTCTAGCACCTTTCATTTATATCGACAGAAATTTCAATTCGAAGTCAAAGAAGGTATCGACAAAAAGGGCTTTCGCATCACGATGGGGGAAGTCGTCGAGCAAAATATTCAAGCACAGGCCAAGATAGAAGCATATGAAATTTAGGACTCATCTCATCACAGGGTTACTATGTAGCATTTCATGGGAAATGATCTGCTCATCTGCGTTCGCTCAAAATACTTACAAAGACCCAGAATTCGAAATCAAGCGCATTCTACACGAATTGGATGAAGAAAAAGTCCGAATACAATCAATGACGCAAATCCGACGCCAGCCTTCGGTTGAGATAAACGAAACTATCAGTCAACAATATTATCGGGATGCTGAAGAAAACTTTAAAAATCAGGCATGGGTAGCCGTGGTTCGCAACCTTAACTCATACTTGAACAGCAGCCAACGTACGGAAACTGATCCATATCTTGCCGCTCAATATATGCTTGGTTATGCCTATCAACAGCTCGGTTATGACGAACGGGCGGCTCGTGCTTATCTACGCTATCTTGCCAGCTTCATCACAGAAAAAAATTATAATGAAGGCCGGTTTCAAAGCGTATTACACCGCTTATTAATGATCCACATGAATTTATCTGATAAGCAACAACAGGAATTACGTGAACTCCTATCCGCAATTGCCAATCTGGAGCTGCCAAGACAATTAAAAGCAGAAGTTTTATTTCTCAGTGCTCTCACGGCATCTCACAAACAAATTCATAAACTGAGTGAGGAATGGTTCCAAGATGTTCAAAATTTGACAGATGATCCACGACTGCAGGCTCAATCGTTATTCTATAGTGGCATGCTAGCTGTTAAGCTTGGCAAATTGGATGATGCAAATGAAAAACTAGAAAAACTAGTACAAACTTCTGCCACCTCCACAGAAGACTACCAGCATCTTGCCAGAATCAACCTCGCGCGCATCGCTGTTTTACAAAACAAACCGCAAACAGCTCTTGGGCTTTATCAGTTGATCCCGAATAATCTCCCATTATTTCGTGAGGCTTTAAACGAGCAGATCCACATTCACCTTGATCGTGAAGAGTACACTGAAGCAAAAGCCAAAACCAAAATGCTTATGAAACGTTACCCCGACTCCTTAGAAGCACAACGCTTAAGAATTCGCCTAGCATTACTCAGCCTACAATCGGGTGATGTGCAACAAGCACGAACTAATATCAGCAGCAGTCAGCAAGAATTAAACACCTTGAAAGCATGGCTACGGCAAAACCTCCCTGAGGACGAGCCAATTCGCCATCAGCTATTGCTGCAACTTGCGGAAAAAACGGAGCCTTATACCGAGCTACCACCTGTTCTCAGTCGAGGGCTCAAGTTATATAATCGCATGGCCCAAGTTGAAAGTCGCCTAGGTGACATTCGCGCTGAAATTCGCAGCTTGGTTTTAGCTCTTGGACGCCTTCGTACAGATCAATATCAACCTGAATGGACTAGTCGTGCCAAGCAACTCGAATCTGCCGTACGGCGCATTATGGCTATTGGCGATCGGATATCAAATCTGGAAACTCATTTTTATGAAAACTATTTAACGGGACCTATGAAAGTCGAGTTACAGCGTTCCCGAGAGCGCCGTGAAAAAATGACAGCTGAGCAAAATCCTATTGTTACTCAGCGAGGACGGCCTCATTCTTGGGCCAGACTTGCCAAAAATAATGAACGCCTGGCGGAACTCTACTTCAGGGCACAAAAGGCTCAATCTGAATTTGCAGCACTTCGCCACTTGAATCATAAAACCGATCACGAGTGGACCAGCACCCATGCTCGCATTCTCGATTTACATCATAATCGCCTCCATCGCATCAATCAAACAATCCAGCGAGCCGTAGAAATCACTCGTGCGCGACGTATTCGTGATTTAGCAAATCAAGGTCAACAGCTGGCGACACAAAGGCTACTGATTAATCATGCCATCATTCTTTATGAAGAGTCGGCTTTACTTGAACCTGTGCGAGATCAGTTTGAATTTCCAAACCAACGACACATGGCTCAAGAGGCAAACCTCGCATGGAAAAAATGGGAGTTTCTCGTCAAACAACTTCACAATGAAACTTATCAATTAGATGAAGATATTCGTAGTACGTTAACAGCCGATCTGCAACTTATGGAACAAATGATTCAAAGTCATGACAAATTGCAAGACACCTTATTACAACTCAGCGAAAACTTAGCCCAGACCTTGGGAAAAACGATGCCGGCAAACCTAGCCCATCTTGATCAATGGATCGACGGTAATCAAGCCCGTCTGTGGAAGTGGGAAGCTGATTTAAGCTGGCTAGATTATATGGATCAGAGCCGTGCTAGAAAACGCCAACAAAGCAATTTTGAAATGCGCAGCAAAAACGTGAAAGAAGACTTAAGAGACCTTGAACAGAGGAATAGACAATGAAGTTGCAGATAGTCAGTGTCATCCTTTGCATCTTAGGCGCTTTTGCTCCCCGAGGTAGCGCGGAAATTTTGCCAGAACTTCCGTCGCCTGAAGCGGTACGCGCCTATGAGCACTATTGGAATAGTTTTGATACCTATGAACGTACTCATCTTCGCCATGAAAAAGATCGCCTGACTCAGTCTTGGAACCAACTACGTCAAGACTATAGGGAGCAGGATCAAAAGATGGCCAGTCAGCAGATTGAAACCCTTAAAAAAGCTGCTGAGCAATATCGAGGCCATCTACAACGCTTTCCCAATGCACCAAATCGCGCCTACGTCCTCCTCAACCTTGCCCAAATTATTAATCGCTTGGGTGATCATCACCTGGAAATGGAACCTGGCGCTGGTAAAGAATATAAAAAAGAATCTCTTTTAATATTAGGCGATCTTGCCAAGGATTACCCTCAGTTTGATCGTGCTGATGAGACTTTGTACCTACGAGCCTTAATTTTCACCGATCTGAATCAAGAAGAGTCTGCTCAACGAGTTTGGCAACGATTATCTCAACAAAAAAGCGCTTCGCTCTACGTTGTCCATGCTCATATCGCTTTAGGTGACTTAGACTTTCAAAAAGAACGAGCTAAAGAGTCATTTCAGGCTTATCGTCGGGCGATATCTTTGCTGGAAAAACTCAATTTTGCCGAAAAAGATTATGAAATGCTACGCCTACAATATCGTCTTGCCTGGGCAGCTTATCGCTCAGCTGAACTAAATCAATGTATTGAAGCAGGAATTCGCTTGCTTCAACCCAGCACCGCTGCAAATAGTTTAAGCGTGCAAAAAAAAGTTGAAGAAGATGCTGCTGACTTAATTGCTGACGCTTTGTATGAATACAACGATCAATCATACACCCGCTCTACTTTATCAAGAAGAATTCTACAAACCCATGCTGCAGGCATTAGTTTACGCATGCTAAGACGCTATATTAGCGCTGGTGTCGTTCCTGAGATCATCGAACTCGGTGAATTTGTGATGGAATCTTACCCGAGTGCCTTGCAAACACCGGAAATCCTATCTATTGTCGCCGAAGCTCATGAAAAGGCCAATAATGAAGACCGATATCTGGCAGCTTTGGAACGTTTAGCTCTGATTCTTCCCGAAAATAGTCTATGGCGCATGCGCAACCAAGGTCATTTTGAAATGATTCAGGCAATGGAAAAAAAAGCGCTGGCAGCGACGATTCTTATCGCATCACATTATTATGAAAAGGGGATGGTAAATTCATCGGTACCCCACTTTAATACTGCCGCGTCATTTTTTGATATGCTCCTTCAGTTTCAACCAAATCATGCTGATTCTGAAAGCTGGCGGCTGAAAAAAGCTCATTGTCATTACTTCTCAGGTGAGTTGGACAAAGCTGACAAGCTCTATAGTGAATTAAAAGACAAGCACAATATTAAAACGAGCACTCTCGAAGTTGCCGCCTATCAACAGGTTATGACAAGAGAAAAGCAATGGCGTGACAGTTTTCAGCAATACGCTGGTAAAAACTTGAAAGACCCTCGTCTCATCCAATCTCTAAGAGAACTGGAAAAAAGTATCGAGCATTTTGCCAATCGCTTTCCCCAACTAAATCGCTCGGTGGAGCTTCTTCTTATAGGCGCTGCGGCCAACCGTGATATGGAACGATTTTCCCAGGCTGGCAAATACTGGCAACGGGTTATGGTTTCCAATCCGACACCGGCACAAAGAGCCATGGCTATTCGCGGCATGGTCATGAGCAAGGTCAAATCAGGTCAGCCTGAAGAAATCATCCAGGTCGCCCGGCGATACTTGCTACTCGAAAACTGGGACGACTTAGGTATGAGCCTTGGTTCGGAGTTACGTGGCGTTCTCTCGATCGCAACGGCTGATGCTAGCAAGGACCTCAATCACAAAGGACAAGTTAAAGAGGCTGGTCAGCTCTTACTAGCAGTGACCCAAGAATTTGCCAATTTACCTAATCGCCAACGTCTATATCGGGATGGCGCCTTCATGCTAGCCATCAGTGGGGAATGGGATCAAGCACTCCAAGCAGCAGATGACTATCTGGCAAGTAACGACCGGGAAGTTCGCGGTGATATGGTTTATCTGCGCGCCCGGGCATTGGAGTTTCAGCTTCGCTTTAAGCAGGCCGCTGCAGCTTACCTGGAAATGGGAGCCCAGCACCCTCAGCATTCACGCAGCCCCAGTTCACTGGAAAGGGCAGAACGCCTGGCTTTAGCAGAAGGAGAGTTGTCTATTGCAGCTCAAGCAGCAATGATAAGTGCCGGCATAGAAAAAGGGCGTGGCAAGAAATTTGCGGCCTACCAACGCTCAGCTCAGCATTTTGCTCAAGCAAACGAACACAGTAAGGCTTTGGAAGCTGCTAGACAAGCTCTTAAGCATGCAAAATCAAGAGACGAACGCATGCAGGTTGAAATCGTGATGGCTCGTCATACCTATGCGACTGGTAATGAGGTGCAGGCCCTGAAAGACTATCAACGTTTGGCATATCAAGCCGTCCGTTATCAGGACAACATTGATAAGGCGACTTATCAAGCTATCTATGGTGAATCAACTTTTCGGCAAGGTGAGGAAGAACAGGCCAGATTTCGCGATTTCCGGATCAAGGAGCGTTCGGGCTCCATATTACAAAACATACAAGAAAAAGCACGATTCTTCGAGCGGATGGTGAGTGAATACGAAAAGTCAGCTGCTGCTAATCACCCCGACTGGTCGCCGCGTGCCCGCTTTGCCATTGGCCAGTCAGCAGAAGATTTTTCCCAGGAAATCGCTGAAGTTTATATGAAAGGGGCAGCTCAGCTACCTGAGGCTACCAATGAGCAGTTGCGGGAGCAATCACGACGCCTACTACAACTTTCGCGACAATATCACGGTCAAAATGTTTTACTTAGAAATCGCGAGCCTCGCTTGTATCGCAACAACACTTGGGTCAATCAGTCTCAGGTTAAACTTGCTGGCTATATTACGGAAAGTCAAAATACTACTGACCAGGAACAGATGCCTTTTTCCTTGACAAGCAGCTTGCCTTATCAATGGAGTCTTTAAGTATGATCAAGAACTGGATACATTCTTTATTATCATTTCTAGTGATCATCGGCATCCACATCGCTTGTGCTTCAGATAGCACGGATGAAGCAAAAGTGGAAGAACTCGATATTAAAACGCAGCCTGATAAAATCACCATGCCTATTGAAGGTGAAATTAAAGATGCCACTCCTGAAAAAATTTTTGAATGGCAGCATCATTTTCGGCAAGCGCCTAATAAGCAGGAGCGGGAAAAAATAGAGTTGCAGGTTCAAAAAAATCCCATCGATGATGATCAAGATGCCATTCTAAAACACGCTCGCAACCTCAATGTCCTTGGCCGCTTGAATGAGGCCGAAGCCAGTTACCGGCGTATTTTGCGACTTAACCCAAAACATTTCGAAGCTCACTTGGAACTAGCACAACTTTGTCTGCAAAGAAGTGAAATCAGCAAAGCATTTGACTACATTGTAACGGCGCGGAAGTTGATCGATCTGCAGGAAAATCCACCTAAATCCGAAATATTCACTTATAAATATACCTTAGCACTTGCTTATTTAGCTCGTGACAGACGGGATGAAGGTCATCAAATCCTCAGTGACTTGATTGCAATGGAACCCGACTTCATCCCAGCTTACGTCGCCCTCGCCGACTCTTATCTTTCACGTAATCAATACGAACTAGCAGAATTTGTTGCGAAACGAGGTATAGATCGTAGCGACAGTCATATTGAACTCATGAATGTATTGGGTGTGGTTGCGGGTCAACAGGGTGACTATCTGCAAGCAAGACGATGGTATGATCGCGTGCTTGAAATTGATAAAGAACATGTACCAACACTCGTCAATCGTGCGAATTTAAGCCTGATTCGCCATGAATATGCAGCGGCAGAAGCAGATCTCAATCTTGCTATCAATATTCGTCCGACATTCGTCAATGCCCATATTGCTATGGGAATATTATATAAGCGTACAGGGCGTTTTGATATTTCCAAAACAGCTTTTCAGCAAGCTTTGGATCTCGATCCTGAAAGTTCCTTTGCTCGCTTTAACCTTGCACTTTTACTTGCAGAAAGATTTGATGATCGAAACAATGCCTTACGCTTATTCTATGAAGTGCTGCAAACGCAGGACGAAACCCAAGATTTGAAATCTTTAGCCAAGGTACATATTCATGGTTTGCGCCAGAATCGCCTCGACTTTCAAGATAAGCATTAGATTTTATTTGGTTTATATTTTTCTAAAACGCCTCGGTTAATGAAAACTAAAGCTTTACCGATAATCATATTACGAAGGGAAAAAACTAGGGGGACCTATGACAATACAAGATCGCACCTATAACCGCACATCATATATACTGGTTGTCGATGATGACGATACCCTTCTAAAATTTTTCAAAATTCATTTGAACAAATTTTTCTCTAGGGTGATTGTTGTACGAAACGCTCAGGAAGCTATTAATACTTTAAAGGAAAAAGAAATCGATCTGGTAATCAGCGATATCAAGATGCCTCGAATGGATGGCATTCAATTGATGAAGAAAGTGAAAAACCATGATCCGGCAATTCCTGTATTTTTGGTAAGCGGTGCATTGCTTTCTGAAATCCAGAAAGGTGCTGTAGACACCAAAGCGGATGGTTTCTTGAAAAAACCTTTTTCCATTGATGAGCTGCATGAGTTTATCGATCGCGGTATGCAAGTCCGTGAATACTACAAAGAACTATTAGAAATCGTACAGGACAAGAAAAAATTCCTGGAGTTAATCCAGGGTAAAAGGCAACTTCGCTTCATCAAAGATGAAGATGGCCGTGCCCGCGCACAGGAAATCATGGATCAAATCAAGCATTCTGAGACAGCGGCTTAATCAAGTTCATCGGCATGCTCCCGTTAGACAGTTGCAGCATACATTCTACTGCTTCAATTGTTTTCAATCCATGCCAAGAGCAAAGGCGACCGTCTATCTTATAGGCATTCGGCACTTGATGACTATAGCTTCGCCATTCATCTTGTAATTTTTGCCAATGACGCTCTCGAAATGGAAACGGCTCTGTCGATAAAAGAATAAGATCAGCATCCAAACTCAGCATCTCCGTCACACTTAGGCTGGGATATCTCTCCTGACCATGGTAAGCATTTTTCCATCCCACAAGTTCCAAGAGACGGCTAATATAAGTATCCTGGCCGACAAGCATATAAGGCTCCCGCCAGATCAAATAGAGATATTTCACTCCAGATGTGAGATGCCCATGTGACCAGGGACCACGTCTAGCGATCTGCTCAAGTAAAGATTGCAACTTTGCGATTAAGCCGTTGAAGTAGGAGTGTTCTTCTAGAAAATCCCCCATTCCAGCAAACATGCCTAACACATCTTCAGGTGACTTTGGCAAGCTTTCGTGAACAGCTGCGATCGATCGCAATTCTTCGATATCATCTGGCTTGTTCTCTTCCCGATTAACTAATATATGACTGGGCTGCAATTGACGGATCTTTGATAAATCAGGATCTTTCGTGCCGCCGACTAATGCAACATTACAGTGCAAATCAGGTGGTTCGACACAAAACTTCGTACAAGCAATTAACTGGGATTTCAATTGCGGACATGATGCCAAGGTGTAAGTCGTACTCGGCACTAAACTGACAAGTTTCATCAGCCTCTCCGGGAAGCATGTAAATATAAACCAGCACTATGGGATATCAGGGTTATTAGGGCGGCTGACAAGCCTAATCCCACTAACAAACCGGATATGTCGAGAGTTTCTGTTGGCCCCTTAAATGCACGATACATCATCCCTGGACCCATCGCTATCGTACCCGCCAGAAGACCAAAGGTTTGCCAATGCTTCACCTTAAGTGGCAGTTTGGAGTAAGGGAGACTCAAACCAAAGAGAATATGAATCATTGCAAATAAATTAGTATGACCATGCGCACTCGTCAATAAAGTGGTTTGCCAAGAACTTAGTATTTCCGGATCACGAAGAAAGCCAGTGGTTAAATCACTGGCAATAAAAGCTCCCCCAGCAGCCGCAAGAAAAAGCACCACAAAACCGATCAGCATATTGTACACACCAATGCGATTCATAGATGTTCTCCAAGCAAACCTAACTGCCTCAAACCGCGCTCATAAGCTATTTTTTTCCAACTGATGATATTTTCCAAGACCTCTCGGGGAGATCGCCAGTCAAGGTTAACAAATTCGCCATCGCTCAAAGCTAAATCCGGCCGCGCCTGGCTATGCAGTTGCAAACTAAACCACCACTGCTCTTGCCCACGATATTGAGCGCTAATCTTGGTTATCATTTCTGGAGGAAATTCATAACAGATGGTTTGCAAGCCACGAGACAGGATTGTCACGGAATTGGTACCGATTTCTTCGCGAAGTTCTCGCAAAACAGCCTGCTCGGGTGACTCACCCTCATCGATCCCACCCTGTGGTAATTGCCAGGCTCCCGGCTGATTTGATCTTTCTCCCACGAGTAGATGGCCATCACTTCGGACAATCGCGGCGACCACACACGGCCTATAAGGTTTCATCTGATTGCTCCGTCAATTTTTTGGCAGAAATTTTTTCCTCAAGTTATGTGTTATAATACGGATAAGCAAATAAGTCGACTATGTTATCAACGTCAAAGCGTAGGTTTATCTTATGCAAAAGTTTTTGATCACAACACTTTTTGCAGGATTGCTGATTTCAAGTCCAGCTGCAGCCATCGTCAATATCGGACTGTCCGGTTCCGCATCAACATCAAATTTTTCTTTGGAAACTCATCGCAGCACAGCAATGAGTGCAAACATATCAATTGGCCTATGGTCTTTCCTTCACATTGGGCTTACTCACCGGCGTTCTTTCGAAAATAAGTCGGGCTTTAAAAAAGCGAGCCCAACTCCCACATCCTATTCCTATATTGAGTTTAGGGACAATACCGAAAGTGTGACCAATTCAGTGGATCTAACTTTATTTTTATCGCAAGGCACCATATCACCATTCGTTTTTGGTGGTGTTGCTCGACGGGATTACATTACAGAGATTGAATTCCAAGATCAAAGAGTACGCTCAACCACGACCCTATATCCCGTCCCCAATTATGGAGTCGGAGCATCCATTCGCCTCAGCATGAAGTTTCAATTGAACCTCACTCATACCTTTACCCCAGGCCTTAAAACTACGGTTGACGATAATGGCGAGGAAAATAGCAGCGTGGTCAATGATTCTTACACACAAATGGGTATCACTTACCGCATATAATTGATAACTTGCTATAATCATTAAACTTTCTCCATCACACACCACATTTCTTAAACCATACCCCCACTTAAGCCGATGAGCCTTATAGGCGTTTAAGAGGAAAATATGAGCCCCACTTCGGCCCTCATCATCGGTGGTATCGCGCTGTGCTTGGCGTATGTACTCTGGCAGTTTATAAACAGCCAGAATGCAGTTAAAGCTCGTCGTAAAAGGCAAAGGCGCTCCGATCGGGTCAAGCTCACACACCAGCAAAAAAAAGTTTATATAGAGGCGCAAAGACTTTATAAAGAAGGAAAATATAAAAATTGCGCCAAACTACTGGAAACGCTTGGCATGACGCGCGAGGCGATTTCCATCCTCGAAAAAGCCAAGCATATCCACGATGCAGCGGCCGTCTTATTGCGCATCCATCGACCAAACCGCGCGGGAAACATGTTTGCTCGGCATGGTTACTGGAAAGAAGCGACTGAGTGCTTTAAAAGAGCAAATTTACCCAACGAGGTCGGGCGTTGTGCGCGGGAAGCTGGAGATTTGGCAACAGCAGTTGCTTATTTTTTAGAGGCGAAAAATCTGGATGATGCTACCGAATGTTTAACAGAACTCGGTAAACATCGCGATGCTGCTAAACTCTATGCGAAAGTTGGCAAACACGAGTTGGCCATTGAGCAATATCAGATCATGGTGGATAAAAACCCAAATTTCTACGACCTCGAACTTAGTCCGGATGAAATCAAAATTATCACAACTTACCTATCCAAAGGTATTGCCGACATTCGTCTGGCAGACATTCAAATTATCAAAGATCATATGGTTGATGTTATTATCAGCCTGATCAAACGCTCCAAATTTGATATCGCACAAAAGATTTATCAACGAACCAACTCGGACATCGGTCCGCAGCTCATTGCCCAAGAGGATTTAACTGTCGCCGAGACTGAAATGATCGCCAAAGTTTTTTACAATGGTGGTGCCTTTGAATATGCAGGCATGGTCTTTGAACGATTAGGCATTTTCGATCAGGCTGCCGAGTCCTTTGAAAAAGGTGAAGACTTTGAGCGCGCTGCCTACTGTTACGAAAGGTCAGGTCTACACGAAAAAGCGACAGCTATGAGAATCCAGCTTGCTGGTAAAGGGCCGAAGCAAAGCACCCAGGAAAAACACAAGGCACCGGCAAATCAAGCTGCCCTCGATGAAAGTTTTTTTGCTATCGGTGATTCCACCTTATACGATAATAAAAACGCTATTTCACTTGATGATAATGACGCCAACTTCACTATGGTCTTACAGGATATCGGCAAATCTAGACGCCCCGCGCCAAGCCAGAGAGGAGTTGACATTCCGTCTCCGGAAATGGCCCATTTAAATCACCAAGGAATCAATAAGAATAGTCCATCAGCAAATAGTGGACCACCCATTCCAGTCCAAGAAGAATATGGTATTCAATGGAAAAATTTCTGGGAAAATGAGTTTCTTCGCGACTTAACGACTGATCAAAAAGAACTGTTTAAGCAAGTCGGTAAAATGCAAACCTTCCCTAAAGGTTCAATCATTCTGGATTATGAGGAAGAACCTTTAGGTATTTATTTCGTACTAGCCGGAAATGTCCAGGTGTTCAAGCAGATCGACGGCGAAGAAAATCGCTTGGAGGATTTGCATCCCACAGAATTTTTTGGTGAATTTTGGCTTTTAATGGATCAGCTCTCAAAGGTTCGCTTTCAAGCCGCCAGCCTTTGTGAAGTTATGACGATCAGTCGCCCCGACTTTGAAGACATTATGGATAAAAACGGTACAATTGCCAGAAAACTGTACAAACGCTTTACGCAGCGCCTTCTCACAAAATTGATAAACAGCGAAAATGCCAAAGAAAACCTCGAAGCCTCCTAAGCCCTTCCCATCGGCATGAATTCTGCAGCTCAAATGACAGGATCGTAGCTATTCTATCTGTGATGGATTCTGTTGATGTTGCCGATTTGGAGATGCCCATGGATCAGTTGATTTGTTTTCGTCATCCGTATTATACGTCCGACAAAAAGCCCAACTTGCAGTGTTCAACATGTTGCAAGATGTTTGTCACCGCAATTAAAGAAGAAAACTTTCAGCGTAAGTTTCGCGCAACAGGTGACAAGAAAAAGCTGGAATACATGCCTAAATTTAAAGTTTCTAATTATTGTCCCATTTCAATCTAAGAGCGGACATTATGAGAATGGCTTGAATAGGCCTGTGAGTTGACCTCACAGGCCTAATATTTTTCTTAGCAAGTCTCGATAATCATACCACTGGCTTCACCGCCACCGATACAAATACTTGCCATTCCCCGCTTTAATCCCTTCTGCCGTAAAGCATGGATCAAAGTCACGAGAATGCGAGCACCACTACAACCAATCGGATGACCCATTGATACCGCGCCACCATGGGGGTTGACGGTAGCAGGATCAAGATCCAGTTCTTTAATGGCCGCCATCGTTACCACTGCAAAAGCCTCATTGATTTCATAAAGATCGATATCTGATTTTTTCAAACCTGTTTTGTCAAATAAACGCTTCATACAAGCGATTGGAGCCGTCGTAAAATGCGCAGGATCGTGAGCATAAGAAGCTTGAGCTACGATCTTGGCTAACGGAGTCAGACCCTTTTTACGGGCAGTTTCAGCATTCGTCACAACCAAAAGCGCTGCACCATCGTTAATCGAAGAAGCATTACCAGCAGTTACCGTTCCATCTTTGGCAAAAGCTGGGCGCAGGCTTGGAATACGATCCAGGTCGACCGAAAATGGCTCTTCATCGACTTCGAACATCGTTGTTTTTTTCCGGTCCTGCACCTCTACCGGTACGATTTCTTCAGCGAAATAGCCGGATTCAACGGCACGGCGGGCTCGGTTATAGGATTCCAAAGCAAATTGATCCTGAGCTTCCCGGCTAAACTCAAACTCGTTGGCGCAGATTTCGCCGCAATTTCCCATAGGTAGGTTGTTATAAACGTCCCACAGGCCATCCCACTGCATGGAATCCTTGGCTTCAAAGCTTCCAAAGCGATATCCCTGACGAGAATTCATCAGCAAATGCGGTGCCAGGCTCATATTTTCCTGACCACCGGCAAAGATAAGCTTGGCATCTCCAAGGCGAATGGACTGATCGGCCAGCATCACAGCTTTCAAGCCGCTACCACAGACACGGCCAATCGTAGTCGCACAAACCGAGTGCGGCAATCCTCCAAACAAGGCTGCTTGCCTTGCAGGAGCCTGACCGACACCAGCGGTTAAAACATTTCCCATAATGATTTCATCAACATCCTCGCCACCGATCTGGGTTTTACCCAGCGCGTCTTTTACCAAAGCAGCACCTAACCTGGGAGCTGGAACCGTCGCTAGCTGACCGCCCATCTTTCCAATTGGTGTGCGTCCAGCATAAACAATGACGGTCTCGTGGTCTTTGAGTTGACTCATAGTTGATTGAACTCCTATTAATGGCATGAACCGTAAAAAAAGCGGACCCTGCACGGTAAAAATTCGAGTAAATCATAGCCAATTGGGTCACGTTAGGCTATGTTGTGTCGCAAAATTTAACGGATCTGAATCCGGAGGACATGGTTTAAATGCGTCAAAAATGCTCCCTCATCCTCTCCGACGGAACTCGCTTTCAAGGCGACCTCATTGGTGCCCCCCTCAGAGCGAGTGGTGAACTGGTCTTTACTACAGGAATGGTAGGTTACAGTGAAGCAATTACTGACCCTTCCTACTTTGGTCAAATACTTTGTTTCACCTATCCCTTGATCGGCAACTACGGAATCCCCGATCTTCCCCCCAATGATGATGGCTTTATCCCAAGAGGCTTCGAAAGTTCCAAACCCCATGCAGCTGGTGTGATTCTCACCATCGACAGCCCCGAATCCTTCCACTGGAATAGCTTTCATTCTCTTGATCATTGGCTGAAAAAGTACGGAGTTCCGGGTATCGTTGGTCTCGACACACGTCACTTAGTTCACACTATTCGCAACAACTCTAACCTGCTCGGCCGCATCGATCCTGAGGACTGCGAAGGCTATCGCGATTTAGGGCCAGATTTAACGCCGATCAGTCCCACTGCTTTCTTTGATCCCGGCATGAACAACATTGTCGACCGTGTTTCCTCAAAGGAACGCCGTATCCTTGGCAAAGGCAATATTCGGGTCGGCTTAGTGGACTGTGGTGCAAAATGGAACATTATTCGTCAGTTCATCGAATTCGGCTGTGAAGTCGAGCTGCTTCCTTGGAGTACCGATTTCAGCACCGTCGACTGTGATATGTGGGTCTTGTCAAATGGTCCTGGCGATCCGACCCGTACGGGCGATCTGCGTTTCCGGGTTCAGCAGCTTTTAAGTGAAGACCGACCGATCATAGGTATATGCCTTGGCCATCAGATCCTCTCACTAGCAGCAGGTGCCACGACCAAACGCATGTCTTATGGTCATCGCAGTCATAATCAACCTGTTTATGAAGTTGGGACTCGCCGCGGTTATATCACGAGTCAAAATCACGGCTACGTCGTCGAAGATCATTCGCTACCAGAGGATTGGGTCCCCTGGTTCCGCAACGTTAATGATCAGTCCATCGAGGGCATCCGTCATACATCCAAACCGTTCCGTAGTGTGCAGTTCCACCCTGAAGCCTCTGGCGGACCAAGGGATACGGCATGGATATTTGAACAAATCTTGGCGGAGGTGAAAAAGTAATGCCACTTATTCAAGAACTTGCCTCTCTCGGACGCTCACCAAAGGTCTTGCTGCTTGGTTCAGGTGGTCTTTCCATCGGTCAGGCAGGTGAGTTTGATTATTCCGGCACGCAGGCGATCAAAGCACTGATCGAAGAAAACATTCAGGTCGTGGTCGTCAATCCGAATATTGCAACCGTGCAAACCAACCCGCAAGAAGGCGTCAAAGTTTATCTTTATCCCGTAGAAACCACATGGGTGGAAAAGATCATCCAAAAAGAGCGTCCTGATGCCATCATCGCCGGATTTGGTGGTCAAACGGCATTGAACTGCCTGCTCGAACTGGATCGCCAAGGGATTTTACAAAAGTATAATGTACGCAACCTGGGTACTCCAGCTCCCGTTCTCCGTATGACAGAGGATCGGGATGAGTTTGCGATGAAAATGAAATCGATCGGCATGCCGGTACCACCAAGCTTTGCCTGCTCGAGCATTGATGCCGCAGTAACCGCTGCCGAAAAAATTGGCTATCCGGTGATCGTTCGCGCCGCTTACGCACTGGGCGGTTTGGGTAGCGGTTTTGCCAATAATACGCAGGAACTGAGGGCTCTCGTTCAACCTGCACTCGCCTCATCTCCACAAGTCCTAGTGGAAAAATCCCTGAAAGGTTGGAAAGAGGTTGAGTATGAAGTGATGCGCGATCGCGAAGGCAATGCGATCACCATTTGTAACATGGAAAACTTCGATCCATTAGGGATTCATACGGGCGATTCGATTGTCGTTTGCCCTAGTCAGAACCTATCTGACGATGAATATCAGATCCTGCGCAATGCGGCCCTGACCATAGTCAACGCGCTTGGTATCGTCGGTGAGTGTAACGTTCAATACGCGCTCGATCCAAACTCTCTGGACTTTTTTATCATTGAGGTCAATGCCCGCCTTTCCCGTTCCAGTGCCCTGGCAAGTAAGGCTTCGGGTTATCCGATCGCCTATATTGCCGGCAAAGTCGTCCTTGGTTACGACCTTCTGGAACTGAAAAACCCCGTCACTGGCATTACCTTCTCCTTTTTTGAACCAGCTCTGGACTATGTCACCATTAAAATGCCGCGCTGGGACTTATTGAAATTTCAGGGTGTCAGTCGCAACCTGGGCTCGACCATGAAATCGGTTGGCGAAGTTATGTCGATTGGCCGAAGCTTTCCGGAAGCACTGCAAAAAGCCACGCGCATGGTGACAGAACAAGCCGAAGGCTTAAGCATGATTCGTCCGCCGTTAACAGACGAACAACTGGAAACCGAGCTAAATGAGCCAACCGATGGTCGCTTATTTGCAGTGATCGAAGCTTTCCGCCGTGGCTGGAGTCTGGATCGCATCCAAGAACTGACTCTGATCAACAAGTGGTTTCTCTACCATGCACAGAGCATCGTTACGGCGGAAAACGAGCTGACGCAACTGGCCAAAACGGTTTCACCCAGCCTTGCTCCGACCGAACTCGTTTATCAAGCGACCAGGAATTTAACGGAAGAACGGTGGCGACACTATAAATTGCTCGGCTTTGGCGATGAGCAGATTGCTGGAATTATGCTGCGCGCTGTCATGTCACAAGTTAGTAACAAAGACATCCGGGCGGCTTCGCTGATTATCAGAAAGCTACGCATCGAGCTGGGAATTCGTCCTGTTGTGAAAAAAATCGATACGACGGCTGGCGAATATCCATCACCTTCCAATTACCTCTACTTGTCCTATGGCGGTATGTTTGACGATGAACTGCCGGAAGATAACAAGGTCTTCTCAGCTCTGATCTTAGGAGGTGGTTCGTATCGCATCGGAACTTCAGTGGAATTTGACTGGTGTGCCGTAAGTTGCAGCCGTAAATTGCAGGAATCGGGCTGGCGTAGTTTGATTATTAACTGCAACCCGGAAACCGTTTCCACCGATTACAATAGTAGTGACCGACTCTACTTTGAAGAACTGACTTTAGAGCGCATCCTCGATATCATCGACTTTGAAAAGCCAGTCGGCGTCATCGCCTCGATGGGCGGTCAGCTGCCAAACCGCTTAGCCAAACCATTGGCTGAGGCTGGCGTGAAGCTGCTTGGACATCGCTCGGATACGATCGACAATGCCGAAGACCGCAGCCGCTTTTCCGCGCTCTTGGATCAATTGGGTATCGGCCAGCCTCGCTGGATGGCTGCTGCCAGCCAAGAGGAAGTCAGCCGCTTTATCGATGAAGTTGGCTTCCCCGTCTTAATTCGACCAAGCTACGTCCTTTCCGGGGCTGCTATGGCGGTTGCCTACGATCGTCCCTCCCTGGAATTGTGTCTGGAGCAGGCTGTCGATGTTTCGCCTGAGCACCCTGTGGTGATCTCCGAGTTCATCGAAGGAGCCCGAGAAATCGAGCTTGACGGTGTGGCGAAAAATGGCGAAGTCCTGACAGCGATTGTCAGCGAACACGTTGAAAATGCTGGGGTTCATTCCGGTGACGCGACCACAGTCGTGCCAGCCCAAAGACTTTATGTCGAAACCGTTCGCAAGGTTCGCCGTGCCGGTCGCATGATCGCCAAGGCTCTGAGTCTTAACGGTCCGTTTAATATGCAGTTTTTGGCGAAAAAGGGTGATCTGCTGGTGATCGAGTGTAATGCTCGTGCCGCCCGCTCCTTCCCCTTTGTATCGAAGGCTGTCGGCCTGAATCTGGCTGATGCCGCAACGGATATCATGATCGGTGGCACGCCCAACCTGATCCGCTTTAACGAGGATGAGCTGCCCTATGTCGGCGTCAAAGCTGCCATGTTCAGCTTTAAGCGTCTTGGTGGAGCTGATCCAGTACTTGGGGTGGAAATGGCCTCTACCGGTGAGGTCGGCTGTATCGGTGAGAATTTTGACACTGCACTGCTCTTGGCTCTGGAAGCCTCCGGCATCCACCGACCGAAGAAGGGCGTACTTGTCAGCTCCGGTACCGAAAAGCAGAAGTTGCGCTTCTTACCATCAGCCAGGATTCTACAAAAGCTAGGCTTACCTCTCTATGCCACAGAAGGGACAGCAGCCTATCTGAAGCAGCATGGAATCGAAGTCCAGGCACTTCCTTGGCCTGGTGAAGCGGAAGAGGACGTGATCAAGCTCATCCGCGATCGCAAGGTAGATATGGTCATCAACCTGCCAAAAAGTTCTAAACGTCAAGAATTGACTCATGGTTATCAGATCCGCCAAGCTGCGACCCATTATGGCGCTTCACTATTAACCAATATGGAAGTGGTGACAGCCTATGTCGAAGCTTTGGATCGCTGTACGAACTTTACAGAAAAACACGAGCTGTTAGTCCTGCCGCCTTATCGCACTTAATTTAGACGCGGTTATCAGGCTTCCGAGAAAAACGATCCGGCTTTGCCAGTTCTGCTAGCAAAGCCGGATTTTAGTTTGACAATTTTTTACGGAGAAACTAAGTATTAGAGCTCTCGTTTGGCGAGGTAGCTCAGCTGGTTAGAGCGCACGACTCATAATCGTGAGGTCGGCGGTTCAATTCCGCCTCTCGCTACTCGAACTTCAAGTTTTAATTTTTGATTCTCATCCCAAATCCAAATTTTACTTCCCAGATTTTTTCGTTAGCGCCTATTGCAAATTTTTTCTGCTCAGGGGCACTGCAAGATGGCATCGGTGCGCCTCCACCCCGACTACCAACGCCCGCAGCTAGCACTGCTCATCCCCAGGCCGGTGGCCATTGGGGATCTGTTGGCATGAGAAAGGTGCAACGCGACCAGGCACACTTAGGGTTAGACTGTGCTAGAATTAGTTTCCCTTGCCCGCTAAAATGAACCAAAATCTCTTTTATAAAAAACTTTTTTGCTATTGATGGGTCCTGCCATGACAGACGATAAAAAAGAACCCGATGAATCTCTCCAAGAACATAGTTTAAAACTACGCAGCCTTCGCGATGAGGATTACGAAGAAATCGCTGCCATCATGCGCCTTGTCTACACTGAAATCAAAGGCGGTGGCGCCTGGCCGAAGAAAAAGTATTTGGCGATGCTTCACGCCTTCCCAGAAGGCCAAATCTGTATTGAAGATAGTGGTAAAATCGTAGCTGCAGCCCTTGCAGTGATCGTTGACTATGACAAGTTCGGTGATGATCACACCTACTGGGAGATCACGGCCGACCCATACCTGACGACTCATGACCCCAACGGTAATGTGATGTATGGAGTGGACGTTTTTGTACACCCTGACTATCGCGATTTACGCCTAGGCAGACGGCTTTATGATGCCAGGAAAGACTTATGTCGCAAGCTGAATCTCAAGTCGATTATTGCGGGTGGTAGGATTCCTCGTTATGCCGACCATATGAAGGAATTATCGCCACACGAGTATATTGAGAAAGTCTCCAGACGCGAGATCTACGATCCGATCCTCACCTTTCAGCTATCGAATGACTTTGAGGTCAAGCGGCTGCTCGAAGACTATCTACCGGAAGACAATGCTTCCAAAGGCTATGCCACCCTATTGGAATGGACCAATATCTATTGCAAAGCGAAAAAGCCACCTCTACTCGGCGGCAGAAAATCGATCGTCCGTCTGGGTGTTGTGCAATGGCAAATGCGAACTATCACTTCCGTCGATGCGTTGTTCCAGCAAATTGAATACTTCGTTGATGCTTTGGCTTTCTACAAAGCTGATTTTTGTTTATTTCCCGAGTTTTTCACAGCTCCTTTGCTTTGTCTAAGCAAAGAGGAGTCACAAGTCGATGGCGTTCGTGAGATGGCCCAGTATTCGCCAGAAATTAAAAGCTTTTTATCGCGTTTGGCAGTGAGCTACAACATCAACATTATCGCCGGTAGTTTGCCTGTGATTGAAGGCAATGAATTATATAATGTCGCCTATCTTTGCCAACGAGATGGCAGTATCAAAGCTCAACAAAAGCTGCACCTAACCAAAGTCGAGGAAAAAAGTTGGATCATGACTGGCGGTGATACGCTGCGGGTATTCGATACCGATGCTGGGAAGATCGGCATCCTGATCTGCTATGATGTGGAATTTCCAGAACTGGCAAGAATTCAAAACCAATTAGGGATGAAAATACTTTTTGTCCCTTTTTGGACAGATACGAAAAATGGTTATTTACGGGTACAGCGCTGCGCTCAGGCACGGGCGATCGAAAATGAGTGCTACGTGGCAATCAGCGGCAGTGTTGGTAACCTACCGAAGGTCGATAATGCTGAAATCCAGTATGCGCAGTCCGCTGTCTACTCGCCATCGGACTTTGCATTTCCTCATGACGCCGTCATCGCCGAGACCTCACCAAACACGGAAATGACTCTGATCGTCGATCTGGACATGGATAAACTGGATCGACTTCGCTATGAAGGTTCGGTACGCAATCACCTTGATCGTCGCACGGATCTCTATCAATTGAAGTGGATTGGTGAGTCGAATAAAGAGTCATAATCAAAAAGTCCTTCACCAGTATTCACCGGGTGAAGGGCTGCATAAGATGACGTTAAGTCTTAAGACCGTTTAGACACAGTGTTTTTCGCCTGCCCCCAAGGCGATCTCTCGCCGCCAGGCGCCGGATGCTGGACCACTGTTACAGTGACCAGCAGACTCACCAGGACGCTTCAGCCAAAGGTATTTGTTGAAAAATTACAATTTTGGGATCTGAAAAGCGGAAGTCCGGGTTCCCTAATGCTGGGAAAAACCCGGACTCGCTAGGGGTGAGTTAATTTTTTGATGCTAGACAGCATCAACCCAGATGGACATCCAAGCAGGGATCATGTTTTCCGTAAGCAGGCCCTCGTGAGCTTCACCTACACTACGGATTTGTCTGGCTGCTGAATGCATGATGCCACAGGTTTCCGCCCATTCGTAATCACTCAGGTAATTTCCAGGGGCCAAATACAAGGCGGCGGACTTGGCAAGTTGGACGTCTTTCAAATGCCTGTTGGAAGTGTCAAAGATTCGAATTAAAACACTAGTTTTCGACATAAAACGCCTCCATTTTTATGTTCCTTATCGGCTATTTTACCTGATGTTTGATTGTAATGGTGATTGATCGAATAATTAATGGGTAATTTCCGACGAAAATTTCTTTTTTTTAACTCGCAAAACGGAAAATACCATTATGGAGGGCTCGTCATTTATCGATACAAAAAGGGGCAATCTTGTATTATTACAAGAAACCATTCTTTTGAATTACGCCGCATTCCCACCAAGAAATTTAATATTTTCGGGATCATCCAAATGACAACGACCCATACGCTCCTTTTTATCAAGCTCTTCTTTCACCACAGATAAAGGCACGCGATAATATTGAATCTGATAAAGGATGTCTTGAATATCGTAGTAATGTGTTTTTAACAAATTGTAGATGTATCCTAATTCGTGATTCGTAGACTGTTCTGCTTCTTGCTTTGTCGTTATGCGAATCGCAACTTCCATTTTGGAAAAGATATCTTTCAAATCGAAAGGTTTTTGCAGGATATTTGCCGCACCAACTTCAAAGGCTTTTTGCGTCACTTCCGGATTTGCATCGCCAGTAATAAAAATAACTGGTGTGGGCACCATTTTCTTGCGCAACTGACTTGCCAACTCAATACCGCCCATAAAAGGCATTTGAATATCGCATAGAATGATATCAAACTTCTGATTTGAAATGAGTTGATGAGCAGTAAAAGCATCTGCTACAGATTCAACTTCATACTGATTTTTCAAGGCTGTTTCCAACATGGAAGCGAATTCAATATTATCATCGATCAATAAACAGCGCTTCTTCTCATGAGCCATGATTGCCCTCCTTCAAAAGGGACCCGTGTGCTTCTGCAAGATTGTGCTCCTTGGCTTTGTCTTATAAGTCAATATCTGCTTTCGTCGAGGAAACTTGAGCTTGTCTGAATTCTTGGGTTTTTATATAAGCTTAGCTGATCCGAATGTCGGGCTGAAAAAAGCTCTAATTTGAAGTTTTTGTTACCCGTAGAAATAACAGGGAAATTACTGCTTAGCAGCCCTTCCCTTTGTCATGAGCCAGGAGGCGAGTTAATACACGATGCAAAACGATGGCATACAGTTAAATGATAGTTGGAAACATGTGCTGTATGATGAATTTCAAAAAGGCTACATGAAGTCCTTGAGAAAATTCTTACTCGAAGAAAAGCGTCAGGGGAAAACCATCTATCCAAAGGGCTCGCATATTTTTAATGCCTTGAACGAAACGCCCTTTGACAAGGTTAAAGTTGTCATTATTGGCCAAGATCCATATCACGGCCCGAATCAGGCTCATGGTCTGTGCTTTTCTGTGCAGCCAGGAGTTCCTATTCCCCCCTCACTTCAGAATATTTATAAAGAACTGCAACAGGATGTAAATTTTGTTCCGCCAAAACACGGCTATTTGCAAAATTGGGCGGATCAGGGAGTCTTATTGCTGAACAGCGTCCTGACCGTGGAGCAGGGTCGTGCCGCTTCGCATCAGAACAAAGGTTGGGAAACCTTCACTGACAGCATCATCGAACATCTCAATCGAGAACGAGACGGCCTCGCCTTTGTCTTATGGGGTTCGTATGCGCAGAAAAAAGGCCGCGTCATTGATAGGCGGCGTCATTTTGTTCTGGAAGCGCCTCATCCTTCCCCTCTTTCTGCTCATCGCGGCTTTTTGGGCTGCCGCCATTTTTCTAAAATAAATGATTTTCTGGTCAAACAGGGGCAAGAACCGATAGACTGGCAATTACCTGCATCCGTGTCCTAATGATCTAGCCAATTCCATGGAGGAAAATTTCAGCATGACGACTGCGCCCAAACAGGAAAATCCTTTTCTAAGCTTACTTCTGAATATCGTAATCCCTTCCATGATTCTCATGAAGTTGAGTAATGAAGAGAATTTGGGTCCGGTGATAGGCTTGTTGGTGGCCCTCTCCTTTCCACTGGCGTATGGAATTTATGACTTTATCGACAGGAAAAAAATTAATTTCATTTCGATTTTAGGCTTGATCAGCATTCTTCTTACCGGTGTTTTTACTCTCGTCAAACTAGCTCCGCATTGGATCGCCATTAAAGAGGCATCTGTGCCAACCATAATTGGCGCTGCTATTTTGCTCTCTTTAAAAACTGAATTTCCCCTAGTGAAAAAATTACTTGTGAATGACACGATCTTGAATTTGGATTTAATTCACGAAAAGCTTGCATTAAAGTCTAATGAGCTCGCCTTTGATCGCTTGCTTGTCAAAGCATCCTACCTACTTGCTAGCTCATTTTTCCTCTCAGCGGCCTTAAATTACGGCCTTGCCAAGTACCTCCTAGTTGCTGAGCCCGGTAGCACCCAATTTAATGAACAACTTGGTCAGATGACCGCTTTAAGCTGGCCCGTGATTGTGTTACCTTCCATGGCTGTTATGATGTTTGCCTTATTTCGCTTGATTTCCGGCATTAAGCAGTTGACCGACCTTGAGCTAGAGCAGATTCTCAAGAGTCAACCAAAAACCGATAAGTGATGCTTTAATTTTTTCAGCTAACAATACCAAAGCGATCTTTAAAAATGCTCAAGTCAAAAAGAAACTCGTAGAATTTCTTTTTTGACTAGCTCATCATAATCAAAAATGAATAACTGCAAATTCATGGAAAACCCCAAGTTGTGGATAAACTGGGACCGTAATTTTTTATTAAGGTGACAAGTGCCTAACACATTTATGCTTTCTATAAGTTTTACACAGGTTATTCACAGCCCCACCCCATATTTAGCGGTTGACACCTCGATTCCACACTATATATGCTATTTTTATCAGTGATGGAGTCCAGCAAACGAGACTGCAACCAGTCAGAATAGAGTTTTAATTTGTGGCTTATGTATCAGATGACATTGACTCAACTTGGCAAGCATGATGATAAGCACACTCCCAGATTAAAGCGTGGCCGCGAACTCCATGGATCATCGTAGGTCATAAAGAAACCAGTTTACAAAGTGTAAGCTTTTATTTGTTGAACTATCCTTAGTGGATAGTTGGTAGCTTATTTCGATAAACCCCGATTCTAAGTTATGTGCCGTGATTTTTGAGCTGTCGTTTTAGTTTTGCTAGTTCTTTAGTTTTAGTGTCTGTACTCGTCCTTTTTCGACCTGTTGTTCATTGCTTGTAGCGAGGAAAACCATGAGTCTGCTTACCCATTCAACACCTACGGAATCCACGTCAACCCACGAGCGCCAAGCCAGTGACAAGCCCAGTCTCCTTGTCACCAGACGGAATGGTGAGCAAGTAGCTTTCCGCAAAGAAAAGATTGCCGATGCAGTTCGTCAGGCCTGCAAGGGATTGTCACAAGTACAAGCAGAACTCATCATCGAAAAGGTAGTGAATGGCCTTTACGATGGCGTAAAAACCCTGGAAATCGATAGCGTTTTGATGCAAACAGCCGCCATGTTGATTGGTGAAGAACCAGCGTACTCAAAATTAGCTGCCCGTTTGCTCCATCGGTATATATTAGAAGAAGTAGGTCAGCAAAATATTCTTAGCTTTTCTGATAGCTTTGCGCACGGAGTCGAGGTAGGCATTCTCTCGCCTGAAGTCGGGATCTTTGTTCAGCAGAATGCTGAAAAATTGAACCAGGCGATAGATCATAGTCGCTCTGATCTATTTGAATATTTTGGCCTAAGAACTGTTTATGACCGCTATTTGGTGAAGCATCCACAAAAGCGCACGGTCATCGAAACTCCGCAATATTTCTTTATGCGAGTTGCCTGTGGTCTGTCAAAAACAGTGGACGACGCAATTGAGTTTTATCGATTGATCTCTTCATTTGAGTATATGCCAAGCACTCCAACTCTGTTTAACTCAGCTACCAATCATCCGCAGATGTCATCCTGCTATCTTTTGGATTCTCCCGAAGACAGCTTGGAATCGATATATGATAAATACAAAGATGTTGCCCTGCTTTCCAAATATGCAGGTGGAATTGGTCTGGCCTATCATCGCGTTCGTGCCCAGGGCTCATTAATTCGAGGCACCAATGGCCGTTCCAACGGAATTATTCCTTTCTTGAAAACCCTTGATTCCTCAGTTTCTGCTGTCAACCAAGGTGGTAAGCGCAAGGGTGCTGCTTGTATTTACTTGGAAACTTGGCATGCTGATCTGTTAGACTTCCTCGAACTTCGTGAAAATACTGGCGATGATGCTCGCCGTTCGCATAATCTGAACCTTGCCAACTGGGTACCGGATCTCTTTATGAAACGCGTGGAGAATGATGCTATGTGGTCGTTCTTCGATCCGGCGGATGTTCCTGGTTTTCCCGACTTGTATGGTGAGGAGTTTGAAAAGGCCTACCAGGAAGCAGAAGCTAAAGGTTTGGCGAAGAGCCAAATCAAGGCGCGCGAACTTTACGCAAAAATGATGAAAAGCCTGGCTCAAACTGGCAATGGCTGGATGACGTTTAAGGATTCGTCCAATAAAAAAGCCAACCAAACAGGTGCCAATAAAGACAATGTCATCCACCTATCGAATCTTTGCACAGAGATTATTGAGGTGACCTCCAAAGATGAAACCGCTGTCTGCAATCTCGGTTCAATCAACCTATCTCAATATGTGATTGAAGGTACTGAGTTTGACTTTGAAAAATTAGCGCGTAATGTGCAAATGGCCGTCAAATACCTGGACCGCGTCATTGACATCAACTTTTATCCTATTCCGCAAGCTTCTAACTCCAATGCCAAGTGGCGTCCGGTAGGACTTGGACTAATGGGTTTGCAGGATGTCTTTTTCAAATTAAATCAAGCATTTGATAGCGACTCATCGCGTGCGCTGTCGCGTAAAATCCAGGAAGAGATCTATTTTAACGCTCTTCAGGCTTCCTGCAACTTGGCAAAGGAATTCGGACCACACACCGGCTTTCAGGAAACCAAGGCAGCACAGGGAATATTCCAATACGAGCTTTGGGATGCCGCTGTTGAAAACCCGGCTCGCTGGGAAGCGTTACGCGCTGAAATCAAGCAATATGGCTTGCGGAACTCCTTGTTGATAGCCATTGCACCGACAGCAACGATTGCCTCCATTTGCGGAGCTTACGAATGCATTGAGCCGCAAGTATCAAATCTATTCAAACGCGAAACTCTTTCTGGTGAATTTCTCCAGGTGAACAACTATCTGGTACGTCGCCTGAAAGAACTGAACCTATGGAATGAGTCTATCAAACAAAAAATCAAACTAAACGACGGGATGATCGGCAACATTTCTGAAATCCCGGAAGATGTTCGCCAAGTGTTCCGCACCAGTTGGGAATTGCCGATGCGTTCTTTGATCGATATGGCCGCTGACCGCGGTGCTTTCATCGATCAGAGTCAGTCGTTGAACCTGTTTATAGAAAACCCAACGATCGGCAAACTCTCTTCGATGTATAACTATGCTTGGAAAAAAGGGTTGAAAACCACTTATTATCTGCGTTCTCGGGGTGCCACTAAAATTAACAAGACCACCGTGTCTTCGACTGATGGCCAGGCAATCGCCTGCTCTCTGGAAAACCCCGATGCGTGTGAGTCATGCCAGTAATTTTGCTGCGTTAGACTTTAAGCAAGATTGTTGCTAACTCATGAAAATAAGAGGAATGTTGAGATGATATTACAACCAGGCATGAACTTAACGCTGCGACCCATGAAATATCCTGCTCTCTATGAGATGTACCGGGATGCCATCAAAAACACATGGACGGTAGACGAGATCGATTTTTCCACCGACCTTGTTGATTTGCGCAGCAAGTTGTCACCGGCGGAGCAGCATCTTATCAAAAGGTTGATTGCATTTTTTGCAACTGGCGATTCGATCGTTGCCAACAATCTGGTTTTGAACCTGTATAAGCACATCAATGCGCCTGAAGCCCGGATGTATCTTTCGCGTCAACTTTATGAAGAAGCTCTGCACGTCCAGTTCTATTTAACCTTATTGGATAGCTATCTACCCAATGACGAAGAACGACAAGCGGCATTTTCTGCGATAGATCAAATCCCTGCAATCAGACAAAAGGCTGAGTTTTGCTTTAAGTGGATGGACTCCATTAATCAACTGGACTCTTTGCAAACAAAAACTCACCGCCGTCAGTTCCTTTTGAACCTTATTTGCTTTGCAAGCTGTATCGAAGGCCTGTTTTTCTTTGCTGCATTTGCGTATGTCTATTTCTTGCGCTCTAAAGGCCTCCTGCACGGACTGGCATCCGGCACCAACTGGGTATTCCGTGATGAAAGCTGTCACATGAATTTTGCCTTCGAGGTCATCAATATTGCGCGCAAAGAAGAGCCTGATCTCTTCGATGATGAACTGAAAAAATCGATCATGAAAATGATCGACGAAGCGGTTGAATGCGAGATGCTCTTTGCTAATGACGTCCTCTCGTTGGGTATTGCCGGTTTATCAAAGCACGACATGCGACATTATTTACAATATGTTGCTGATCAGCGGCTGATGGCGCTTGGCCTCAATCCTGTATATCAAACGCGCAACCCCTTTACTTTCATGGAATTGCAGGATGTCCAGGAGCTCACGAACTTCTTTGAGCGCCGGGTTTCTGCTTACCAGGTTGGGGTTACTGGCGAAGTCAGCTTCAACGAAGATTTTTAATCGCTCATCCTGATCAACAATCTCACTCCGATGATCACGGCCACCCTACTAGAATTATTAAAATATTCTGGGGTGGCTGTTTCTTTTTTCGCAGCTCAAAGCTCACCGTTTTCAATTTGTACGCTATTTTACTAAATCTTAATTGTATCTCCAGCCCCGCTTGTCTAAGGCTTCCTGGATAAAGAATCCATAAAAATAAGGTTAAGATTAAAGTTCTCAACGCCCAGAGGACGTAGCAGTTTCCGAAGAATAGGTTAGCCATAGGGGGGATACAAGCCATGCGTTTTAAGCAAATCTTTGGTCATTATTTCACCATCATTTTTGTCCTGCAAATGTCGGGACTGATCAATGCTCCAACATTTGCCTGGGAGGCAAACCAGGGGGGAGGCAAGTTTTGGACACCAACAACCTCTGAAGAACAAGGTGATCGGACGTCTGCAATTTGTGATGATGCCGTAGTCAGCGGCTTGCAGTGTAAAGGACGATACTGCGATAACGTCGCCTTACAATGCCAGCAAGGATTAGAAACATCCTCCCACAGCTGGACCGACTACTTTTCTGAAGAAGGCCAAAATAGCCGCATCTGTCCTGACCAGAAATTTGTGACAAGCATCAAATGCCGAGGCCGCTACTGTGACCAAGTTGCCTTACGCTGTTCGCAGGTTGCCGAGCAAAATCACGACTCATGTTATTGGACGGCGTCATTTTCTGAAGAGCACGGTGGTACATTTGAATTTCCTGAAAACACTTACCTGGCGGGTGTTCAATGTGAGGGTAGATACTGTGACAATAAGCGAGCCTATCTTTGCCAGGCGAAAAGCGACGATGCCTGTCAGGGTGAGGGTTGTATGGCGGAACTTGCCGAAAAATATGCGCCCTTACTGCGCTTTGACCAAGTTCAAGGAGCTTCAAACAAATGCTTTCCCAGTTCAGCGGCAGAGTACTTCGACATTCGTCGCAGCGGCTCAAAAGAACGTGTTTGTAACACCGATTATAGCTCGATTCAAAGGGGCGAAGTTCCCATCTACTATCACTATCAATCTTGTGGCAGCAACGAGATTGTAATCATGTACTGGTTTTTTTATGGCTATCAAGACACCTGCTCACCTGGTCTTGGTGCTCATGATTCTGACTGGGAGCGCATTGCTGTAAAAATTAAGAATGATCAAATCGAGCACGTTATGTTTTATCAGCATGCAGGACATTACACGAAGAAACCGGGAAGTATGCAGCTGATTGATGGCAGGCGGCCAGTGGTTTACGTTGGCAAAAACAGCCATGGCAGCTACCACGATGATGGAGGAACCGGCAGCTGTTTATATTTTGAAGATTATCGCAATCCAGGTTCGGCAGATAAGAAGATGGAAACATGGAAACACCTAGTTCATCTTAGTGACAATGCTGATAGTCCCGAATGGATGAAATACAAAGGCAATGAATACTGGGATGGTTACAATGGTCCTTTAGCACGTGGTGTTTCACTCTGTAGCCTAGCCGGATGCAAGGGCAAGGACTTTAATCTAGGTAATACCCTCTGCTTTGGTCAGTGTGGCTGCAAAAAAAGTGATATTGGCGCCAGCCCGTTTTAACTAAGGTTCATCGCGGAATTGGTGAATTCAGTGCTTTGAAGTGAGAGAATTTGCGTTATCCTATGCCTAGAAATTAAATGCATAGGATAACAAGCTAACTTTCCCTACTGGTGTCGATATTTCTTGCTTAGTTCTCACCATCCTGTAAGATTAATCAAAAAGGTCTTATTTGTATGTGCTATATGCATCTACAAAGTTGTTTTCTTGCAAGAAAAAAAGCCAAAATGACAATATTATTCATTCTAATACTTTTCTCCCTCAACTTCAGCACCGACATCTGGGCTGAATCAGTTCCAAGTCCAAACAAAATTCCCGATAAAATCTATGTTTATGGCTCCGAAGCCATCTTCGATTTTCGCCTTCATCATACGGTTGCCGTTGTCAAAGCAGCCTTAAAGGTGAACGCTGAAAAACTAGGAAATATTGAAGTTCACTCCACAGGTGAGCTGGATTTGTGGATGAATCGCAGCAGAGCACTGAAATCCTTACAACAAAACAACGACCGAATTCATGTAATATCAAGCTTTGCAAGTATCGATCTCGACAAGAAATTTTTGCCAGTTCGCATTTCCATTGCGGCTTCCACACTTGGTGAACGTGTTTTTTTAATTCGCCCTCAAGATCGGAAAAAATTTGAATCAATTTCCAGTCTGAAAGAATTGAAAAATTTTACTTTCGGTGTCGGACAAGATTGGATAGATGGCGATATTATGCAAGCGGCGGGTCTTCGCGTCGAACGCTCCACAAAGTACGAACTTTTGTTCAGTATGCTCCAAGCACGACGCTTCGATCTCTTAACACGGGCTGCACATGAGGCTTGGGATGAGCTAAGAACCAGAGGCTTTCAGAATATCGATTGGGAGGGTACGTGGTTATTGACTTACCCGGCCCCTTTCTACCTCTATGTGAATAAAAATCAGCAAGCGCTTGCCAAACGATTGACTCAAGGATTGCAAGAACTTGAAGCCAATGGCACTCTTGGAAGGCTGTATGTGGAACATTTTGGGCCGGCACTCCTGCGTTCCTATTGGGAAGGGCGCAAACGCTTTGCGATAAAAAACCCTTATTTACCAACCAAGCCTCCTATTGGTTATACAAACTGGGATGAGTGGAAGAAGCAAGCTGATCAATCACTCCAATTGTGGTCGCAAGAAGCAAAAAAGCGCTTTCGCCCTGCTTGGTCGGAAACCTATCGCCCGAAAAACCCCATTAAGAGTGATCGTCCCCTGAAAAAACCCGAGCCGGAACTCCGACTTCGCGCCGCCGATCATCCTAACGACACTCATATGCTTGGTGCCATGTTTGCTATCAAGAAGGCTTTACATCATGAGATCAATCAAAAATCGGATTATTTTCAGCGGCCAGTCCGCTACTTAATCAACCCGGCACTTGATCAAAAAACAGCGCTCGAAGCATTAAACAAAGATGATAGGCAACTTGATATTATTGCGACGCAAAGCAGCAAGGAGCGGGAAAAACACTACCTCACCGCCCAAGTCGATATTGCTCAAGGTCTTATCGGCACTCGAATTCTTGTCGTCCTTGAGGAAAACCGCCAAGCTTTTGAGAAAGTCAAAAATCTAAAAGACCTACAAAAATTTCGGATTTGTGTTGGCCGTGATTGGCCGGATCGCAAGGTTTTAGAAAATGCAAGCATTCCTATTTATATCAAACTCACCATCAATGAACTCTACGATGCGCTCGAAAAAAAGCACTGCGATGGCATCACCCGAGCAATTTATGAAGTACGTGACGAGCTTCTTTCCAGGCCTACGAAACCATTTACTGCTGATCCCTATTTGATTCTCAGCTACCCAGCTTCGCAGCAACTGTTTATCGCCAAATCTCACTCAAATCTAGCTACTACCTTGGAAAAAGGCCTCAAAGAACTGGAAAAAGAAGGGGTTCTTGATGAAATCATCGATCTGGCCTATGGTGACTCAATTCGTCATGTTGAACTCAAGGATAGGACGGTCATTCAACTAACGAATCCAGTCGCTCCAAAATGGCTGCAGCAAGAGTCTGCCCAGCTGCAAAATAGGCAGTGGTTCTATTAATCCCAGAGATATCTGCCATTCCAACATAATTATCGCTAGTTAGGGTCCATCCGGGAATGCCTTAGGCAAGGCGCGAGGCGAAAATAAACCGCCGTGTATTCGGATACATGAGGATTTATTTTCGCCGATAAAACGTAGTTTAAGGTATTTCCAGGTGGACCCTAGTTAGAAAAATGAAAATCACCACTTTACCATATATTTTTCGTATTTTTATGTAAATATAGAGTGACTAAACAAACATCGTTATGCTAGAAACTCGCTCGAAACGACAGATTCTTTGGATAAACAGCAGATTCAAACCAATTCACGATCGAAGAGGGAAATACTGTGAGTTTAAGTGGTCCGGTCATACGTCGTCTTCTATGTTACCTCCATAACATTTACATTTTCCCTTTAATTATAGGAATTTCTGGGTGCAACCCGGATGCTGGTGGTGGCAAATATCCGAGTCTAAATTTGAGCCCACCTGTTTCGCCTCCCTCTTCTCCTACGATCGCCCCCCAAACCCCAAGTTCACCCATACCTCAATTGACTGAAGACACAAGCTGCCCTGAAAAACTAGAAGCATTACCTGCAAAGCAAAGCTGCCAGATCATGCACCAAGGTCCGGGCGGATTATATATAGAAGGTACCTTACTGACTGTCGATGGTATCATCGAACGTGGTGGTTTATTGATTGACGAGTCTGGCGTCATTCAATGTACAGGTTGTGGTTGCCGGGTAAAGGCAATAGCCAAAGACGCAAGCCGCATTTCATGCCCTGAGGGCGTAATTTCACCTGGTTTAATCAACAGCCATGACCACCTTTCTTGGTCACACGCTTGGCCCGGAGATTGGGGTGATAGCCGCTATTCTCATCGCAATGATTGGCGAGGAGGTCGCCGCGATCACGACCGTCTCCGTGTTGGCCCGAGCGGCAATGTTTATAATCGCATCTATGGCGAATTGCGACATTTGATGAGTGGCACGACTTCATTGGCTGGTTCCGGTTCAGCTCCGGGCCTCGTTCGCAATCTCGATGATCCAGCCAACACTGGTGGCTTACCTCCTCTCGTGCCAACTATGAAGTATGAAACTTTTCCCCTGGAATTTAGTGGGGAATATCAACTGCGCACCGAAAACTGTGAATACAGCCGGCAGAGCTTTTTAGAAAATTTTAACGGCGGGCAAAATCTTTTACACGTCGCAGAAGGCATTGATGAAGCCGCACGCAATGAGTTTCTTTGTTTAAGCTCGGCAGAGCGCGGTGGTGCCAACATCATGGGAACACGCAATACGATCATTCATGCTATTGCTCTTGATGCCCACGATGGAGCTGTCCTGGCCCAAGGAGGCACTTCTGTTGTTTGGTCACCACGTTCCAATATTTCACTCTATGGCAATACTGCACCGGTCACCATGTTTGCTAATCAAGGGGTAAATATCGCGCTAGGAACCGACTGGGTTCCTTCCGGCTCGACTGATATGCTCCGGGAATTGCAATGTGCTGATCAGTTCAATCGCAATCAGCTCAGCAATTTTTTCAGTGATCGAGACCTTTGGTTGATGGTGACTGCTCAGGCCGCAAGCGCCATGAAAGTAGAAGCTTATATTGGTCGCATCGCTGAAGGTTGGCTAGGTGATATTGCCATTTATCGTCAACTGCCTGGTCAAAATCCTTATCGAAGTATCGTCGAAGGTCATACCAAAGATGTGCTGCTGGTCACTCGCAATGGTAAGGCACTCTTTGGTGATGGGGACTTGCTTGATCAGCTATATGGAGCTGAGAGTCCTTGCGAAGCCTTTCCTCAGGATATTTGTAGTCATCATAAGAAGGTCTGTTTGGTAAACGAAGGTTTACCCTCGCAACCAGGGAGTCAGGCAAGCCTCAATTTAAGTGACTTACTTGCAGCTAATACCAGTTCTTATCCTTTATTTTTCTGCGGTGATCCGATTGGCGAACCTAGCTGCCAACCATCTCGCCCAGGTGAGTATGACGGTATTCCCAAAACTGATGACAAGGTCGGGGACGGGATTCCCAATCAAATCGACAACTGTCCTAATATTTTCAACCCAATTCGAGGCTTTGAAACGACGCAAGCCGATGCTGACGGTGATGGCGTGGGCGATGCCTGCGACGTCTGTCCCTTGGACGCAAATACAGATCAATGCCAAATTGCTAATCCCTTTGATCGCTCCAATGATGGCATCGACGACATTCATGACAATTGCCCCTTTGACTATAACCCATTACAAGAAGACTTTGATGGTGATGGCATTGGTGATGCCTGTGATCTATGCCCAAGCTTAAGCAATACAGCCGACGGATTTTGTCCTTTACAATCGATTCAAGAGACCAAGCATCGTTATCTTAGTCCGGTATCAAAATTAGAAAGCCTCCGTCTGGGAGCACCAGTCAAATTACAAGGTCGCATTATTGCTGTAGAAGACAATGGCATCTACATGCAAGATATGGCGACAGAAGATTTTGATGCAGATGGTGCTCCATATCGTGGTATTTATGTCTATTCTCCTCGCCATCAAGGTCTTAAAATTGGCCAGACTGTACAAGTTGAAGGTGTGTTTCATAGTCACTACGGTCAATTGCAAGTCAGTAACGCGAATATCAAGGTAGTCGACAAAGAGCTTGGTGCGATTGAAGTCGTAGAAATCGATCTTGACGATCTCCTGGACGAAACGAAAGCCATCGCCTACGAGGGTAACCTTGTGCGCATCAAACAAGCTGTTACAGTGAGCAAACGCTGGCTTCCTGCACCTGAACAAGAGAACGGTCCAACCATTGCCGGTTTTGAAATCGATGACAAAATCTCTATCGATGCTCGCTTTTATGACTTGAATCCACCTTATGTTGGTGATGTCATAATGCTTGAAGGAATTCTACGCTATAGCTATGAGCGTTACCGTCTGGCACCGACTCATCGCGAACAGATTCGCTTTGTCAGTGCCCAGCCTCCTGATTTACTTGAACCTGAAGAGACGACAATCTATTTTAGTGAAGTTGGTTATGAAGGTAGCAGTAATCCGCCGCTACGTATTCCCTTAAGCCGGCCTGTGCCTGAGCTTACCAGCGACGAACCGTTTATCATTTATGTGGATAACCCACGTCCTGATCTATTAGAAGTTCCGAGCAGGATTGAACTTGCACCAGGGGTGGATTCTCTTGAACTGAATATCAAAGGCCTCAAAGCTAGTGAGGATATCATACCTCTTAGCTTGCAAAGAAAAAATGGTCGGCAGGTGACCGTCGACGTCTATGTTCTGCAAGATCCAAAACCTATCCTGCTAGAGCCCCAGACAACAAGTTTCCGTGCTCGTTCAGGGCAAAGCCTGAGCTTGCGCTTTAAAACTGACGTCCCCTCTTCACAGTTTGGAGAGGGCCACTATCTTGCTGCTGAAATCTCCCAGCCAGAAGTCCTAAGCATAGTCGGAACTCCACACCTTAAACCTGGAACAAGTGAACTGGAGCTTATCATACAAGCAAAATCGGCAGGCACTAGCGAAGTCAAACTCAGCCTAAACCAAGCGACACTAGTCATTCACTTTAGCGTTGAAGCTATGGGTCTAGTTTTAAGTGAAATTTTTTATGATCCCGTTGGTGCGGATGATCAATTAGAGTGGATTGAGCTTTACAATGGCAGCAACGAAACGCTTCATCTCAAAGATTATTCCATCGGATATGGCAGCACCAACTATCTGGGTGGTAGGGCTCAGCTCGAAGGCGAGTTGGCTGCTGGCGACTGTGTGGTTATTGGTGGACCGATCAGTAATTCTTTTAACTTTTTCCCCAACTACTTCCAAGTCAGCGGCTTTCGTCCCAATTTATTTAATGCGGGAAGCGCCGGGTCGGGTATCGCTTTATTTGCCCATGCCGCCGACAACATAAGTGCAGAGCTACTTCCTCTTGATAGTGTCATTTATGGAAGCAATAATAAGAACAACTTTAAGGATGCAGCAGGGAATGTCCCTGAGCCACATATCCGCAAAGTGTCTAGTGGTTGGTCGTTAGAGCGAACGGTAGATGGCTGGCGTGAGCAGTCATTGCCAACACCTAATGACTGCAGCATTCTTTCCGATAAAGATCCGCTGCAGCAGCCTGAACGCTGAATAAGTTTAGCCTGAAGTCAGAAGCTGCTCGTGATGATTGATGATAATCGCAGCAGCTATGACTTTCGCCGGATAATTATTGAGATGGCCTTGTTCCATCAGTTGCCATACGTCACGCACTCCCGTTTTTTTAATCACTCTGGCGACCTTGGTTGGTCCTTGATTATAAGCAGCTAGTGCCAGAAGCCAATCATCGAAGCGTTCGTAATAATCCTTAAGAACTTGAATGGCAGCCTCAGTGGCCTTAGTCGGATGCATGCGCTCATCGCGCTTTTCCGAAACTTCAAGCTGATACGCAATAGCTGTATCTTTGGTAAACATCCAAAGTCCAGTTCCACTTTTTTTCGGTGGAAGGTTTTGATAGCCGGTTTCAACAAAAGGAATGGCTTTCAGCTCAGATGGTAAGTCGTGTTTTTTTAATTGCGACTCGACTAGTTTTTGGTACTTTTCCATCCTCTCAAGATCGACCTTCACCCCGACGACTTGCTCGGGACGTTGCAATAAAAACTTCAAGCGTTTCATGACTGGTTGATTCACCGCCATCGGAAACTCACTCTCATTTTTTTCAATCAATTGTTTTAATCTGTCTTGGTCCAGTTGCACTCGATCATCGGCATAGATCTTTCCGCCTATCAGGCAGATGAAAATCATCAACATATATATGAATTGAAGAGGTTTATGCAGCATGCATCTCATGACGTACTCTCCCTTGTGGCGTCATTTAGTGAGCCAAATAACCTCCTTAGGGAATGCAAATTTTGTGACAAAATTAAAATTAGTTCTCACTTATACAAATATTTAGCCACGAAATCCTTTCTACAGGAAAAATCGGCGCCGCGAATACAGAAAAATGCAGGACAAAAATATTTTTGACAACAAGCTTGTCAAATTCCAAATCCACCCGGTCCTCTAAGCATGCACCTTCCACTCAATTGACAAGGCATAGAAGAAGCGATAGCGATCATGAAAAGCCCGTGTCTCCAATCAATTTGTTTGAAGCAAGATACACCTTCAGAATAGGAACTCATTTATGAATCCTTTTTGGGAAAAATCCGACTATTCACGCCGACAGTTCTTGAGCGCCTCTGCATATGGTTTAACCATGATGTCCATACCTGGCATGAATGCTTTTGCAGAAGAAATGGAAGACGTGCAAAGAAATGCCTTTCCTGCCTCGATGCTTGCTGCCAGCAGACAGGAACTAGATCTTGAATTAAATGTTCTCGCCGGCAGGCTACCGATCGACGCTACGGGCCATGCTTTTGTGATATCCTCGCTGCCTGATGGTGACGGCAGTCCTGTGGTTAACGGTGATGGCATGATTTATCGCTTTGACTTTGGCTACGGTTCTAGTGGTCTTAGAATGAAAAGTCGCATAGCTCGCACTCCCTGCTTTTATGCCGATCAAGCAAGTCAGGGAACTAGCATGGCGTTTAAAAACGCAGGCATTGTGCGACGCAGCCAAAAGCTGGGTACACGAAATCAGGCCAATACAGCTTTTGTTTGTCATGGTGATCGGATGCTTGTCACTTTTGATGGTGGTCGACCTTTTGAAATCGATACGGAATCCTTAGAGCTTGCGACACCTGTTGGTCGAAATGATGAGTGGATTTCTGCTTTTCCCGCTTTTGCAGAAAACTTCGTCAATCCTGGTCCATTTAAACCTTACTTGTCCGGTGCCCATCCTTACTGGGATGAATATACAGGAGAACTGTTTCTCGTCAATTTTCAGCCGGCAGTGCCGTTGATCTCAGCCAAAACCTATCTTCTCAAGTGGGATGGTGAAGGCGATATGCAGCGTTTCGAAATTCTGGTAGATGGCAAGGAAACAAGAATTCATCAGAGTATGCACCAAATCGCTGCAACCTCTGAACACGTGATCCTTATGGATACCGCTTTTCGCATTGAACTGGAGCAAATTCTATCATCAGATCTAAGCCGACATGAAGCCTGGGATACCGCCGTTTACATCATCAAACGCTCGGACTTGCAACAGGGTCGCTCGCAAGTGCCTGCCCGCAAGCTGAGTATCCCTCGTGAAATCGCTCATTTCATTGCCGACTATGATGATAGTGATGGACAAATTAAACTTCATCTGACTCATGGCTGCTCGTGGATGGCCTCGGAGTGGATTCGTAGTAATGATAGACTGGCTCACAATTGGCGATCCGTTCGTCAAGACCTTCACGGCATGATGGTGATTGCTTCTGATATGACGCCCATCGGCCGTTACCATATTGATAGTGAATCAGGAGAAATCCGCGAGGCGAAACTGCTCTATCGTGATCCATTCACCTGGTCGGTGAACCTGTATGCCCATAGGGAAATGCCAAACCAAATCGAACACATGTATTGGACCTCGCTTGGGTTCCAACCAGAACTACTGACTAAGCGAGTATTCGATCGCAATCTGCTATATAAATACCGCAAAGTTCCAATTTGGGACCTGCCATTTGCCACAGGGAGGCCTGCAAGCTTATTCCGGGTCAATACCCGGAGTTTGGATGAAAACGATGCGGATGGTTTTGTTTTCCCTCGTGGACGGGCGGTTAGCTCACCGGTCTTTGTACCGCGTGATGGTAGTCGGGATGGTAAAGATGGTTATATTTTGCTAACTGTGATGTCGGATGAGCCTGGAGCTAGCGATCGATCTGGTGATGAAATTTGGCTGTTTGATGCGAGTGATCTTGGCAAAGGACCGATTTGTCGCTTGGGGCATCCTTTGCTTAATCTGAGTTATACCTTGCATACGGCGTGGTTGCCTCAGATTGGTCGGCGGCAGGCTAGGTATTTGGTGCCGATTCGTGAGGATTATGGGGCATTTCTTGCGGGTGGTGATGATGAGGTTGCGCGGCTTTTTGAGGAAAGTGTTTTTCCACATTTTTCTTGATATTTGATAAAAACATAAATCGGTAGATGGTGATGGTAAGAGTTGAAGGGCCAGGTAACTGAAAACATAAAGCGGCAAGTTTTCGTCACCGCTTTTATGAGTTAGATTAAGTTCCTAGCCCTTCTTCACCATGATAAGCACGCTCTAGCATCTTGATCACAGCCTCAGCTTTGCCTTGCTGCAGCGCAGTTAAAGGGGAAATACCATACCACTCAACACGCGGTTCATTCAAAAAACACCTTATTTCTGATTCTTTACCGTCAAATAGTTTCCAAAGAAGGTTAAGAAGGTGAATCAAGGGCTGTGATTTTTTTATAGTTGTTGGCGATATCCTTGGTTTTTTTAAGGTCCGCTCACTAGCGCCAACAACCAAAGCAATGTCGCTTATTCTGCAACCGATAATACGTGCAATTTTTTCAAAGTCGAGAAAGCCGTTGTCTCTATATATGGGTAATCTTTCCTGTAGTTTAACTTGATTCACAGCTAATCTCCTTGTCCGGCGGGGTAGCGATTGTCCCACTTCGACCTATACCACTCCTATCGGGGAATTACCATTTTTCTTCACATATCTTTCCATAAAACACCTATCTTTTTGTTTTATTTGAATTAATGTGAGCGAGCTCCAGAAACTGAAGAAAAACGGGCTCAAGCCGGGCATGTGCGCAATCTAGGCGGATATTATTATATTCATAAATCAGGAAAAATAGTTTAAGCAGGGGCGGCAGGCGAAGCTCTATGTGCCAGCAGCCCACATTTCAAACGAGAAGACCTATATAACTACTCAACCCAATCCCATGAACTATCTACCTACGATGAAATTTAGGAGAGAACCAATGCTTGAACTATCCAAATAAACTGTCGACAACTTGATCTATCTTAAGCTTGCCTACATGCAAGAACACTGGCACAAAGTGATCACCGACTGGCTATAGTGTTCCCCATTTGATGCATACCGTTTAGCAAATTGTATTGTATGCCTTGAGAATTCAGAAGTCCTTGTAGGCGAGTAATTGTATGCCCCACACCCGATTAAGAATCGAGTTTTATCTTCGGGTAATGAGTTTTCCAGAAACTCTCTACTCTACTTTTCCATTCTCTAGCACCTGTTTCATCTGTAAAATCGCAAAGTTTGAAACATACAGCATCATGAGTCCCAAAAGGGCCTTTTTCGATGTAAACTCCTTTACTTGGAATATAGTAAAGAAAGTCTGCCCATTCTCCTTTCCCAACCTTATAGACTAACTTCAGATCTTGGTATTGTTTTTCAATATCTTCAATATCATATAGTGTGTCAGCTTTTAATTCGTTAGTCATGGTGTTAACTCTATTATTTTTACGGTTGCTAAATCGATAATACCATTATTGGGAGCGTCAGCATTAATTAGCCATTCGCGTGCTCCGCCTTTTGTTCTTCCTCCTGGAATCCATCCAAACTGGCGTTGAGTCCCAGTAGGGTCAACTGGTGTGGATATCCCCGGCCCAGATGGATCTTTCAGCTTAAACTCGACTACGACATAGTCATTTGTATTTTTGAGTTTGGTTCCAGCCTTGTCCGTATATAAACCAAGGCGCTCTGCTAAATCACTCCGCTTGATGCCCTTTAAATCAGACGCTGCTGTTATCCACCCTTCATTGCTATTTCGCCCAGCTAGTCTTCCTGTACCATCCTTTATGGCTTCAGCAAAGTCTCTCTCAATGGCTTTAGCATATACCCCATCTGAGGGAAGGGGATTGTTAATTTCAGATGTCTTGTCAAAGTGTTTATAATTGCCATCTGGAAGCTCGTCATAGCCCCACAGCCGAGATTTATTAAAACGTTTACCTACAGCAGAAGTAACGAAATCTTTCGACGTCTTTGTGACGTGTTGGAATGAGTTTCCAAAAATCTCCGTGCCATCAAAAACATCTGTCCTGGGTGGTAGCCTTACAATAGACGATCCAAAGCCAAACACAGTTCCAATCATCGCGCCGGAAATAATGCTGTCTTTTATTGATACCGTTCCATACTGTGGTGAGCAACGTTTATAACCAGTCAGATTGCAAATATGGGTTATTAAATAATCATCTTCAACAATCTTCATTCCTTCGTCAATTGCTTGATTGATTTTAAGCTTTGAAGTTTGGAAACTGCTGTGAAGTTTTCGTATCATTAATTCTTCGGCAGTAAGCCGATCTTTCGAGGCGTTAGGATCATAACCATTTTCAATTGCAGCTTCATAAACATCTTTAAACATTTCAAGGAAGCTAACAAATGCATAAATTGTATTTATAAAAGCTTTCTCTTGAGATGAGGGGCCATTGGAGTGTTTTGATTCCCAAGAATTTAGAATACTTCTGAGGTTGGTTAAAAAAGGATCTGTTGAATTCCTATCAAATATATTATCTAAATTAACTTGCATCGACTTTGGAATAAGTGAATCTAAAAACCAATATCGTCTATTCAGAAGTCCTTTATTCCCCGTTTCAATGTTACCAAAAAGATAAGATTCAACTCTACTAATACCCTTTTGAAAAGCAATAAGCTCTCTATTGTCAAGTAAACTTCGATTTATCAAATGATCTAGAAGAGTATCTTTTTCTTTCTCCCAAAAATATACGTACAAGAGAAAATCTCTTCTCTTTCCGGCTTTGTACAGACTGTCAAGGCTATTTATTGTTTCATCAGCCCACTGTACATAGTGTTTATCAAAATATGAGCTGCTATCTCCTTGTCCTGATCCTAAGTTGGGAAGTTCGATCGGCTTATATACTATATTGGTCGGCGATAGACTTAAATTTTCATCAAGATCAATCCCTTGCTCTGCAAACTTGTCTCTAATACGATCTTTGTTTTCATCAACCTCTTTTCTAATTTTTTCTATCGTATCAATAGTTTCTTGCTTTAGCTTATCTAAGCCACCTTTAAGTTGTTCGTAGATTTCCCATAAGGAGTAGATGAAAGCTAAATCAGACTCTGTCAATTCACCAAAAGGTTTACTATTAAGATTCTCTATGATGTTATTTATATCTTTGACTTTATTGTAGAGCCCTATAGATCCTCTGCCAAATGACCTGGCATTTTTCCATTCACTCTCTAAAATTTTAAATTTCTCTTCAAGCTCGGGAGCGATTTCTCCTATCTTTAAAGTAAAGCTACCATTGCAGACTTCTTTTACATTTGTGCCTTGAAACAAAGATCGACATAAAGTGTTTTCGGCCTCTGTTCCTCGATTAATCACCAATGAGGAATAGCATCGACCATTTACGTGTTCGACATATTCACCTGTCACACTATCAACTATACCCATGGTGGCATAAACAGTATTTCCCGAGTGCATAATATCATCATAACTTACGTAGCCATCATACTCTGTGTAAGTAGACTTGGTACATTCACTCCATCCTGCGTCATAGCTACACTTCGAAAAGCCGTAGTTAGGCCTTAGTATGATTTTTTTATTATTTACATAGACGGCTTCATAAGATTCGCTAAGTTTGTCGAATCCGAAGGGAATAGCATCCGCATCGCATTTCGTAAAATCATTTATTTTTGTAATCTTTAATTGATCATTGGCAAAAGAATTCTGTGATAAAAGAGGATAGACGAAAAGAATATGTATCAATAATTGATTGAGCCTACTTATCATCATTGGTCTCCAATCTCCGGAGAATATCATCATGAAGTTGAAATGCTCTGTTGTAATCTTGAGACGTGATTAGTTTTTTAGTGGTAGCAATATAACTATCGACCTTAGTTCCCTCATAGTAAGCAAACATTTGTAGTTGCAACTCTACTCTGGGCAAAATAGAGGATCGAATGATTGAATCAAATCTGTCGTAATGTGATTTACCTAATGCGCAACCAGTGTAAGTCCAGCTTATGCTATTTTTAGCGCACCAATTCATATAGAACATTTTAAATTCAACTAGAGCATTGTACCGAGGTGAGACAAATATTGCTGATTGATAGGTCGAAACAGAATGATTTGATGATAATTCTTCGACTTTTGTCTTCATCGTACTAGCGAAATCCAACGATGATTTCAAATGACTCGCGCTAGCAATTAAGTTTGATGCCTCTTGATCTAAAATACGACTATTAATTCTCTTCATCGATTCTTCGGCGCCTGATATAGCTACTCGAATAGATCTGACGTTATCGTTTTTTCTTGCTTCTGCGTAGGATAGAAATTCCTGAGATCTTGACTTAAATATTTTTAAAATGTTTGAATATTCATTGATAGAAGCCCTTATTTGATTATTCGAAATAAGAGATATGTCTGTTTTAATCTTCGACTCTATATCAGCTATATTAGCAATGACATGTTCTGAAATATTTTTAATATCGTAGTAGGTAGTAATTTCTTGATAGCGCATGTTATCTAAAGAGCTAATTATTCCATAAATTTCTGCAACGGATGATTTGTCAATAGTTTGGTTAAAACTATTAATTTGATCAATGTAAGAAGTGAGGCGCTTTCTAAACAGATCTTCTGAAGGAATTATTTTTGAGCCAAATAGCTTTTCGAGGGAAATCAGCTTGTCAGTAATGTTTTTCTCTGCTGATTGTATATATTTAACAATTCTTTCGGCTGTTTCACCTTCATAAGCGGCCTTTAAATAGACGGCTTGGTGAGACTTAAGTTCTCTTTCGGCCTTGCGATCAAATGCTTCCTTTAACTTGGCGTATTTTGTGGAAATTTCATTATCAAGCCTAGTTCGGCATATATTAATTTCATTAACTCGATTTTCCATACACTCCATTTGTCTACCAACAGACGATTCCTGGTAGCAATCATAATGTATGGATCTGTTACACGCCAAGTACTCCTCTCGCGTAAGATCTTCTGTCGTAGAAAATAATTCCGAAGGAATGCACAGGAGAAAAAATATCAGAAAATGTATTCTCATACTTTCTAAATCCCATCAACTGAGGGTTCAAGTTTAGCTATAGCATTTTCGATTGCAAGAACTTCAGTCTCATATTCCATGATTTTTTTAGAAAAATATTCCACTTCTTTGATAGCATTTTCTATTTCATTATTTCTTTTTAGAAAGTCTGCAATTATCTCTCTATCTCTGGGACTCAAAATATTCTCAAAATTGAAGCTGATAGTCTCACCACTATTTGAAACTATTTTATCGTTTAAATCATGAAGTAACATTTTTTCTTCGAAACTTAAAACATTAGATGGGGCCTCATTAATAAGTATTGTAAGCAGGTTTTTAGGTGTGCCTTCTTCATCAATATGATTTGTAACTTTATCGACTATTTCGTTTAATTCTGTATTGCTCATAGAGATGGTTTCGCTAATGTGATCATTTACAAATAGAATTAAGTTATATGCTGGTAGCATCAATGAAATGAATTCAAACGCCTTTTTAGCCTTGATAGCGTCTATTTTCTTAGCGTTGAGTTCTTTTAGTTGCAGTTCCAATTGATGTTGTAAAGGGTAGTATCCAGCATAGAAATCGTGCGTCATTTCCAAAGATTCATATTTCACACCTGGACTTTCAAATGTGATCTCATATAAATCGCATAATTTACTAGGCTCAAATTCGATCAGGAAATCAAATGTGTTTCCCTCATCTTCCGAGTACATAAGTAATTTATCTTCGGCAGCCAATTCATCACCACAATAAGCACTGAGTCTTATGGGTTTAACGAATGCTATTGCGGATTCAATTTTCATTAACTTAACTGTTGCTACAACTTTAATAGTGAACTCACTTTGCACAAGTGGAACTATTATTGGAAAGCTAGCATTAGCTTGTGCCTGGTTTGCTATTGCTAGAAGTTTCAGCACGACAGTGTATGTTAGAACTTTAATACCCATCGAAAATTCCTAATAATACTTATTAAAAGATCAATTCAGTCTGGAACAGACTTCTCCTAACATATGACCTAATTCATGGCAACTCTGCAATTTCAGTCAAATATTTCTAGATATCGATGGTTGAAATGACATGTGTTATTTACTTGCCGTTTCTTCTGAAGTATTTGATATCATGCCGCAATTTCATTTGGTCGCGCGGAACATGTATGTGCAGCAAAGCTGAACAATCTATATAGCTTGCGCATTTTTTTCGAAACTCCTATATTTCGTCAGATTTTTTGAAATTATGCTTGTAGTAGAATACTTTGCGTAATTTCCTTAAATAATCCTGCTTGATGGTGCGAATCACATAAGAATAGATGCATTAGAACAGTTTGTTAGAGTTTTTTAAATGGATTAAGGATCTATCATGAGATATTTGACTTTACTGGTGTTGACATGGAGCATTCTATCCGCTTGTGGTGATACAAAAAAAGAGGGGAATGAAACCTTAGATGAGCCTTCTCTTGATCAACAAGATCGCCCACCCCTTTCTCTTACAAACTTCAAAGAAGAAGCATTTCTTAGTAACCCCATAGACCAGCGATGCCATGGCATAGAACAATTTTTTTTAGATTTTTCGAATATTTATCTTGAAGGAACTAAAGCCTCGATTGAAAAAGAGTGCAGATCGATTACTTCATCGAATAGAGTTGGCTTCGATTTAGAGATTAAATTTTCAAACGGAAGCGACGAGATAAATCTGATTGTTCACGTTATGCACTATCTCCCAGAATCGAATATTGAACTGAATATAAGGCAAAGAGTTGGATCATCTAGCTTTGATTTTCATCCTAGGCATAACCCTCAGGTCTATAACGAAAACTTGCTTCATATGGTTCCTACTTTTGAGAAATGGCTGAGTTTAGTGACTGATATTGAAGAGACTATTTTTGATATATCATATGCAGAATATCTTGAAAAGCTAGTCTCCCTCAGTTCAGAAGAGTTGGGGGGTCTTTACCTAAAAGGATTCAGAATATTTTTACTCCCATCACAGCAAGACCTACGTCATGGTAAGGTTAGAATTTCCGAGATCGATCCTTCATTCTTTGAAGAATACTTAGCGTCTGATAGCATTGAAATTTTTGGTTGTCAGACAATCGAGTGCATTGAGCAGTCGAATAAAGTCTCGTACGAAATAGTCTATAATAGCTTAGTTCTATCTCATGATATTGAAGAAGACGACACTACGAACTTTGAAAGTTTCTTGGTAATCGATCTTAATAGAAAGCTTATAGACATGTGACATATTCACTTCACGTCATAGTCCATGAGATGTTTTAAATTTCCCACTTTATGATAAATGAGCGAGATTATGTGGAGTAATAAAATCATTAAGTTAAATTTATTTATAGTATCTATGTTATTTTCCTTAGAAGCCTTTTCACAAGAAGGGGTGATCGTCCGCAGGGTTATGGTTCAAGAGTTAGATTGGGAAGTATATCAAGGATCTATCCTTACATTTGATCAAGACATGACAGGCAAGACAAGTTTGTCTGGCCCGATAATAGAAGGTGAAATTGTAAAAGTTGGTGGCTGGTTGAATGGCGAGTGGTTTGATGATCATGTTGATCAGCATTCGATGACTTTTGCTAAGTTCGACCACGGCCAAGAGTTTGAGTTCGGCAATAACATTTATCAGATTGTTTTGACCGAAGAACAAGTAAGAGCATTTGCTTCCGAAAATAAGAAATATTATATGAGAGTTAGCTATACCGGAAACTATAGGCACAAGATGCTACCAGGCGTTGCTGGCGGGCTTGGAGAAATAATTGCTTTATGTGAACAAGAACCTAAATTAAGATTTTCACCTATAGCGGGAAAAGAAGTATTGATTCCTCAGAGCTGGGCGAAAGGAATGAACTTAGGGTTTGTGCTTGGTCCGCAAGAAGACTTTTGGCAAAGAATTACATACTATGACACTTTCGAGGTTGATTTAAAAAAATGTATTGGTCCACTCGGAATAAAAGCTGTCGTTCAGGGGGCCTACTCACAACCCTTAGAATTAATCGTAGAAATATGGAAGTAATTCTAGCTGAAGATTTCACCAGATGGACGTGAACGATATTTAGGTTCTGATCTTTAGTTGTGCCGAACAAGTAATCAGTGTGGTTGCTCCCAATAATAAATTTTATCAGGGCCTAGTATGAGCGAAGCTGTGATAGTCCGAAAAGTAGCTATAAGCTTTGATCACTGCCGATTTCAAGTCCGAAGCTGATATTGTCAAGTTGAACATACTCTTCGTTTAACATCTCCCCTACGAGGAGGGAGGTATCTCCTTCATGAAGGTCCTCAATATAGATGACATTGACTCTATTCATTTACTTCAACCCAGCTTTTGCCACCTTCATCTCCCCCCTCTGATTCAGATTGGAAATCGCCACTCATATTTTTAGCAAAAAGTCTATTTCAATCCAGGCATCAAGACATTGGGTCACTTTTGGTTCAAAGAATTGACTTCCTGTTAAACCTTTTCATTTCAAACTTACTCGACTTTCTTTAATTTTATTGATTTTTCATCATCATTCGCGCGAGATGCGCGTTTAATGGCTTGAAGCCCATGATTTTCACGGTATATTTGCCTTAATCGTTCAATATTGCTCCAGAGTCCTGATTTATCTTTAAATTGCCAATTCGTCCATCCGTTACATGGCCTACCAATTAATGCAGAACCAGCTTTTGATGGATTCGAATATACTTCACCGTTTACCTCGATCTGTCCATTACCTGTTATTCTCCCCCAAAAAATCTCGCCTTTATATTCAATCTTCCAGTTATCGCCTTCATGTACTAATTCGTCTTCAATGAGATCTGAAATAGCTACTCTACGAGATCGTTCATCTCGAACCGCTTCATCAAACTGACCACTATTTCCAGAAGAAGCTACTACATGAAGAAGTTGTTCATCACGATTTAGAGTCGTTATACTCATATCAAGAGGAATTCTTCCTTCTTCATCAGAGATTGACTCAAGATAAGTAATTATTTGTTTACTTGTAATCCGCAAGCCCTCTGTTGCTTGAACTCGTTCTTCCTTAAATTCTCTACGAATTGCATTAGCAAGGGTATCAAATGGGGCTGAGAGCAGAGAGACAAATGCACTTTCAATTTGCCCATTAATCATATGATCTTCGTAAGTTTTTTGGATAACATCATTTTCAAGACAATTTCGACTTAGTAGCGCAACTAGTTTTTCTGCCATTTCTTCCGAACTCAACCCATCTTCGGTATCAACGGTCTTTATTTGTAGGGTTAGAAATTTTTGATCGTCAAATGAAACTCCTGATTTAGAATTATACATGACATATTTATTTCCATCTGAGAGCACACCCCACTGAACTCCCATCTCTCCAAGATAGGAGCAAAGCTGCTTGACTATTTTAGGACTGTTCAGGTTATTGCCAAAAGCCTTGGCTTCCAGTAATAATATAGGCTTATCATTTCGCTTTGAAGAAAAAAAAGCATAGTCGACCGGCTCATTATAAGAGGCGTGGCGCAGCTCACTTTTAACTGAAGAAAAATCAGAAAAATCCCAGCCTAATGCCCTAAATATAGGATTGATTAGTCCTTGCCTTGTATCAGCCTCACTAAGTTTCATATTGTTTTTTTCAACATCAATAATTCGGGATTTTAAGACATTGATAGTTTCAATCAATTTTTGATTCTGAGACATGATGGCCCTCTGCCGATACTTGGTGGAAAATCATAAGCCCTTCTTCTTCGGCTAGAGGAAGAGAAATTTTAAGAAATTATGCATACGTCACTGCAGTTACGCGTAAGAATATTAGCCTCGCATGAAAAAAGGGAGGCACGAGCGACTTAGTACTGACATTTGCTAAATCGCGAAACATCGAATCCTAACTTTTGTTGGAGAGTGTTGAATAAATGCTTCGCTATCAAACACCAACACCCCACAAATGTTTTTGCCTCAGGTTTTAGGCTTAGCTTCTTAGCCCCCAATTATCCATTAGAAATCATGAGAGATGCCTAATTAATTCTCATTAATCAACATTCTCTGATAAAAGTTAAGATTCTAGAATCACAAAAATTCATTGCTCCGGCTTTCGCTCGGTCTAGATTACTATCCCATCATCATGCCTAAATTCAACGCTACTGTAGCCACGTTCAGCTAGGTAGTTTCAAGCCGATGATATATCGAGATCCTACAATACGATTTAAAAAATCAGTCGCTAGATATGAGGTTACAAAAATTGAGAAGTTTGACGGTTTGGCATTTTACAATTCCGCTTGTTTTAGCTTTCAGCGCCATAACATGGGATAGGTCAGAGCATCTTGTTTGGGCATTAGCATTTACTTTTGTTCCTATTGCGATTTATATATTGATTACAGAAGTACCAGGAAAGAGATCTAGTTCTATCAAGAAGGCCTTTTCACAATTACTTTTCAACATTGAAATCAATAAGTATCATAGTATTTGCCTAGCTCTATTTGTCGCTTTTTTAGGCTCATGGATTAGCGATATTGATTGGCTTTTTAAAATCCATCGCAGCCCCATCACCCATTCCATAGCTCCTTATTTGTTGATGGTGTTTGTGATCAAACAAAGCAGGAGCATTCCGTGGTTAAATCATTCATTAAACGAAAAATTCCTTGTGATCTTTGGCTATGGATTATCGAGCCATCTTATTTCTGATATTATTCCAGGGGGAAACGTTGTGGGACTTCCTGCATCGATCGATATGCCTTTCCTGTTTCTAAATGGCATCGCAACAGGAATTCTTGCTTTCAAGCTTCATAAAAAACTTCTATCTTCTGCGTGACCACTTAAAACAAAAGTAAATAAGTTTGACGCAGGTTAGCTGTCATTAGTACGATTATCGGCCTCTGTTGGGGAGAAACGTTTATCACGACTGTATAAGAAACAGAGTTATAAAGACACACACGTGCCATTATTTAATTAAAATCAAGCCTCTTTTACAGTATCCATCTTGATGATCTTAATAGGATGGCAAAAGACTTTTTTCCTATATTCCCTGCTCTCGCGGCATTGATTAAAATAGACCAAAATCTTCTGAGTCCCTTTCAAGGAAACATTGTTAGGTCAACCTAGTTTGAACACATTAAAATGGAATCTACACCTATAAGCGACCCAAATGAGCAGGGTCGTCGGGAAATGCTAAAACAGCCTGTTTTTGAGCAAATCCTGGCGGTGCTAGGTAAAAACCTCGACCTTATTATGGAAATAACAGCCGCTTTATTCCTCAGATATTTCCAATACGAAGATCGCACAATTTTCCCCATATCTAGTACGCCAAGCAAAGATTGGCAGAACAAAATCTTAATAAACGGCTCAGATTTAAAAGACTGATTTGTCTGAGATTGCAAAATACATTAGCTCACCCACATAGCTTGAGAATCAAAGGTTTTAAGTATTGCTAAGACTACCGATTTCGATTAAATAACTGACCTGTTCGCGCACATTTGGTACACACCACTGTTGGCTGGCTCAGGAGAGGTTCATGACTAGTATTACGAAAGAAGGAATGATCGCGCTTTTCCTTTATACAAGTTTACCAGCTAGTTTAAAGGCAAATATCAATCATAACCCACTCACACCATACAATGAGAGCATTTGTTTCTCCGACTCAAGCTCTTATCGACAAAGCCACAAACCAAGCGTCCCTCCTTTTCAACTGCGAAGGATACGTGAGCAGGAAGACAAAATTTATCGAGAAATGATACTTCTAGGATATAGCAAAGAAGATGTTATTGAAATGTTAGAAGAAGATTGCCCAACCGATGTTCACCCAACAAATGATGGTTCCGAGGAGTATCTTAGAACGCTTAGTTTTATCAACGTGACAATCAATCAGCTAAGAAATGAGAAAAATGCTTTCGCACAATATAAGGAACAATGTTCCAGAATGGGTTATGAATCTTTAACATTTGAAGAGTATAATTTGGAGCTTGATGCTGCTGCTACGGGCTTAAGTAACCCATATGGGGATTTTCGTCTTGGTTGGGATGGATGGGCGCATTCGCACGACTGTAATGAATGCAAAGACAAGGGTTGTAAGCCTCACAGCCATAAATTAAATGAATTTGGACGTAAGATCGCTGTTGAAAAATTGGTTCAACGAGATGTGAAAAACTTCAGAGAAAACTATTCGGGTTTAAAAAGTACGACAACAGTTGGTGAAGGTACCGCGAGTATCGACGCCGGACTAGGTATCATTCCAAAACTTTTGGCGAAATTAGAGCTTAAAGGCGAATTTAAATTTGCCTCTAACAAAACCAGCGATGATCTTACGCCTGAAAAGCTGAATGCACTTGAGAATGAATCTAGAGATCATTGGACGAAGGCCTCTGATTACGAAGTTTTACAGAATCTTGAAGAAAGCGACGGAAATGCCGTTTCGGGCACGTATAGCCCTCCAGAAGAATCTGAGAAAGAACACCCAAAAAAGATCAAGCGACAATAGATCAGCCAAAAAAAGATCAAACAACGGCCGATCAGCCGGAGTCTAATAATGATCCATTTGAATCTTTGCCAGACGAAAATCCCCCAGAATTAGATCCGACTAATTCAACCCCTGCAAATCAAGACAATCCATTTGAAGTGTCTTGCGGCCTTCCGATGAATCCTAACGATTATTCGAAAACAATAGATTCTCATGCCGCAGAAGAAGAACGAAAGAGAGCTGAAAAAGAAGCAAAGTGCCAAAAAGATCACGGGATGAGCTGTGCCGAGTATGATAAAAAAATCAATCAAAATATCAAAATAGATCTTGAAATCGCAAAGAGGGACCTAGAAAAAAAGGAGCAAGATAAAAAATGCATCAAAGATCATGGCATGACATGTGATGAATATAACTGGTATCTACAACAAAATATTAAATTCCCAACTAAGGGAGGCGATACTTCAACTGAAGATTCTTGTATCAACTCTCCTCAACTTCCATGGTGTCACACCAACATACCAGTGATTCCAAAGCCAGGACCTAAAGACGATGAATCTCAAGGTGGATCTTTTGGTAATGGTACGATAAAACCAGGAAAGCCAATTAGTTCATGGCAAGGAGGGCCGCAATGAAAGCAGCGTTAGGAACTTTCTTAGTGCTCTTATGTATACCTGCCTTTGCAGATTACAGACCTAACTACGGCGGTTGGGCTCATGAACGCGATTGTGAAGGCAGCGAAAATTCTAGCTGCAGACCACATCATCATGTTCTAAACGATATTGGTGTCAAAATTGCAACTGAGAAAGTCATACATAAACCGTTCATTGAGTATGTAAATACGGTGGGCCTGCCTTACGGTGTCGATCGTTGGGATTTGCGAAGTAAGATCATTTCATCATTCATTCGATATTTTAGTGAAAATCGCTTAGAACTGCTAAAATTGACTACGAAAGAATTTGGCAATGCTGTGGGCGGTTGCTTGCATCAACCGCCATTTGAAAGTTACCAATTAGAGTATTCTCAAGAGGAATGTGAGCGCTTTAAGTCAGGAACTCCTAAACCACAGACAGACCCAAATAGGTCCAGACTTCCAAGGCCAAGGATCGAAGATTTTATTGAGGAATACTTGGGACATGAAAAAGATATAATATGAGATTTAAGCAGGCAGAATCAAGAAATTGCTATGTTTCGACGAAAACTTGCACGTAAGGCTCCGAAGGTGCAAATTATCGAACTCTTTGATAACGCTTTTCGATTCAAACTAAGCTTGAAGCCACACAGAAACTACATTGACCGACGAACTCAAGACGACTGCTATCTGTCGCCATAAGGCAAGTGATTTCATTTCTCATCCCTACCGCGACATACATAGCCTATTACTGATCGTTTTTTACAGCTTGATCCTTAACACCTAAAGAAAAATCGACCGCAACCACTCCCGAAACATCGCCTCCGGCATAGCCCCCGCCTGCCGCTTCACTTCCTGACCAGACTGAAACGCCACCAAAGTCGGAATTCCCCGGACTCCCAAAAACTGGCTCGCATCGGGATGCTGTTCCGTATTAACTTTCGCAAACACAAATTGACCTGCTAGTTCTTTCGCAAGCTTTTGGAAGGTCGGTGCAAATGAAACGCAGGGCCCGCACCAAGGCGCCCAAAGATCGACGACGACTGGAATATCCGCAGCACTAATCAATTGACGTAGCTGGGATAAGTTCACCTCGTTCATACCATTTTTCAGGATCAAATCCGACTTGCAGTGGCCACAGCGAGCCTGACTTTCAAAGGACTTTAAGGCATCAACACGATTGGTTTTTCCACATGATTGACAAATGCTGTAAGTTTTCAATTTCACCTCCCTTTGCTGGAGATCGCCGAGCGAGAGGCTCGGCTCCATTTAAAGATAAGGCGGGAAATGGATTTGTCGAGCCCCGAAAGAACTTATTCCGATAGGCATCCTGACAGACAGTAAAATACCTAGCGAATTAACACTCCACCCCACGATCCTGCTTCACTCGCGCAATAATCTCGGAAGTCGACAAGCCCTCAACAAAGGATATCGTTTTCACTGTCCCACCAGCACGATGCACCGTATCTGCACCGACGATTTCATGAATCTGGTAGTCAGCTCCCTTCACCAAAACATCAGGGCTCACTATTTCAATCAAGCGCGCTGGCGTGTCTTCCGAAAAATCCACCACATAATCCACACACTCCAAAGCTGCCAACAGACTCATACGCTGCTCAGCCGGTATAATGGGACGAGTCGGGCCTTTTAAACGGCGAATCGAAGCATCAGTATTCACGCCGACGACTAACAGATCCCCAAGAGATCTTGCTTCTTCCAGATAAGAAATATGCCCGGCATGCAGCAAATCAAAACAGCCATTTGTAAAAACAATTTTTTGCTGTCTGGCACGATGCTCACTCAAATGCTTAACTAATGCATCAAGGGGTAAACGCTTGCGCTGGCTACTTTGCCACGAAGATGAGGCACCTTCATGGGATAAAACTTCTAGCAACTCTTGTCGCTCAATCGGCTGCGTTCCCCATTTTTCGACAACTTTGCCAGCAGCTAGATTAGCAATGCGCATGGCTTCAGGAAGCTGCAGTTTTGCTGCTAAGGACAAGGCCATGATGGAAACCACAGTATCGCCTGCACCTGAAACATCAAAGACCTCACGGGTCACGGCATCAAGATGAAAGCCCTTTTCGGCATCGGCAGGCAGGCCAAACATCCCTTCTGCACCGAGTGTCACGAGCACCGCACCAAGTTTGTAACGTTGTTGCAGTTCGCGCGCCAGATACTCCGGCTCCCAATGCTTGGTGGAATCCAAACCGAGTGCCTCACAGGCTTCCTTGCGATTGGGCGTAATCAGATCACAGCCGGCATAGCCACTGTAGTCTTTGCCTTTCGGGTCGATAACAACTGGCACAGCTTTGCTGCGACCAAGTTCAATGACAGTCTTCAAAAAGCTGTTGGGTAGTCCGCCTTTGCCGTAATCACTAATCAGCAAAGCTTCAAAGTCTTGTTTTTGGATGCGTGCCAACAAGTTTTCTTGCATGGCTGATGAAATCGGTTTGGTTTCTTCCCAATCAACCCGAACAAGCTGTTGGTGGTTGGCTGTGATTCTCGTTTTGCGTACTGTTGGCCGATCCTGATCCGTAACGATATGCTCGACGGCGATCTGATCTTGGCGCAAAATAGAGCGCAGCTGCTCGCCAGCACTATCATGACCACAAACTCCGGTGATCAATGCCTGCCCTCCAACCAATTGGATATTGCGAGCAACGTTGGCAGCGCCACCAGCTGTCACTGTCGTGCGGCGAACGAGGTGAACCGGAACCGGCGCTTCCGGCGATATGCGATTGACGACCCCATCAAGGTACTCATCTAAAATCAAGTCACCGACAACCAAAACGCGCGTTTGTTGACGTTCCCAGGCTAGTAAACCATGTTGATTATTCATTTCCATCCCGTATTCCATCAATTTGCACAAAAAACGGCGGCCCCCATCCTTTACTCATTGCCATGCATGAAGTCAAAGAAATGACACAAGAGAGCTGCGTGTCACCGCCTTGACTCACCAGCAACGGCAATTTTTTGGCATAGCAAAGGTGAACTTAAGAATTTCAGCTCCTTAATCCCTGGCATGCTACTTGCTTGGCCATTGTTGCCGACCCACTTCAAATAAAGAATAAATTTTGACATGGCAAAACTCAGACTACATCTTGTCAAACTATTGATCTGCCTGACTGCATCTATGCTGATCATGCCGAGCGTCATGCTTGCCAGCAGTGAACGCTATAGTCAAATGGTTATGAGTTTTCCAGACAAAAGAGCTTATGACTTCCGCTACATCGAACCGGAAAACACTCTTTTAATCCTTGTAAAAAACACTCTAGCTCAAGAATTACTTCCTATCTATCACTATGATGAGCGTGTTGTTCGCCGCGTGCTTTTCCGGGAAATCAACAACAGCGATACCGAAATCCGTATCGTGTTAAGAGACCAGGATGTCCGCGCCAGTGTCTATTCCTTTGAAGAACCATTTCGCATTGTTATCGATATCTTTGATCGGCAATTTCAAGAGCAGCGCGATCCACAAACGGGTTTGCCGATCGTTCAAGAGTTGAAAACCAATAATTTTAACAACGAGACAAGCCCACAAGCTGCGCAACGATTACTAAAAGAAGCTCCAAACAGCAAACAACGCCTCGCAGAAGAAACGCCTCACTCCGGTTCCGCAACAAGCTCAAATCGCCGTCGTTTACTGCAGGCTAGCCCAACACCCATGAACCAGTCAAAGGATCTTGTACAAAATCTGGCGGAAGCTCCAGAAGGTGTTGGTAAGCGATGGGCGCAATATCCAGTTTATATTTTCCGCATCCAAACCGAGCCTTACAAGACTGGAAAATCTTATGAAAGCTGGATGCGTCAGCATGCCAACCAAGCCATGGAATCGGCAGATGCGATGGCAAACTATGCTGGTCAGCTCTACGACTTTGGCCACGAATCACGTGCCTTGCTCGCCTATCAAAGAGTGCTGCATAAAAGCCCCGAAGTATTCGCACGTCTGGCCGATCACCTTTGGCGTTTAGCGGAAATTCACCTGGGGCAAGGCAATCTCACCCTGGCTGATGGCTACTATCAAAGCCTCATTGAAAGACATCCCGATCATCCATTGAGCCAGTTCGCCCACATGCGGCGACTTGATGTGCGCCTCATCCAAGCAGGCGACCAACAAGAGTTTAAAGACATCGCAAATTTAGCGGCAGGACTAGAGAGCATTCGCATCAAGGACCTACCAGAGCTTAATGCCCAATTAAATATTCGCCGTGCTTATTGGCAGCAAAAACAGGCGGACCTAACGCAGCACGTTATCGATCGCAACTGGTTGCCGAAGCTTAGTCCTGAAAACTGGTTGCTTTTGGAAAACTCACGAGAAAATATCGAAAATACCCGTACCGCCTTTCTCATTGCCACCTTACTGCTAAATGCCAGTCTGGATGATTTAAGCAAATGGAATGACGAAACTGCAAACTACGCTGGTCAGTATTTCGAGACCTATCGAGGCAGTGCAGCCGAACCATTTCGCACGCAACTCATGCAAAAAACCAATCAAAATATTAATCAGTTCATGGAAGAGCTGGTTAAAAACGGTCAGGTATTGAAAGCTGTAAAAGCATACGAATCACTACCAAAAAGCTTGAATACCGTTCGTGATTCAGCAGACACGTCCTGGTATATCGCTCAGGCTTACCGCCAGCTTCAGCAGCCTGGACAAGCAGCAGCCCTCTATCGTGTCAGCTCAGAGAAATACCCCGCTTCGCCCCAGCGTTTTCGCTCCCTATTTTGGCAGTTGGAAATGCTGCAGGATCAACTTTCCCTTGAGAAGTCCCGTGGCAGCTCGGGAGCAGCCATTCAACGCCTGGAAAGCCAGCTAAAAGCCGTGGATCAACAAACTCTACAAGCTTGGAATGCCTTAAAAGATGAAGAAAAACAGCAGGTCATTGTTGAATTTAAAAACAGTCTTGAAGCGGGCATTACCAATCCGGGCTTAGCTCAAACGCATCCAATGCTACTTCTTTGGACATGGTCCCAAACATTGGGAACCAATGTACCAGGCAGCATGGAAAACAACCAGTTGACGCAATACTACAGTGCCGGTGAACAGACGATCTTTCTATTGAGCCAACTGGCAAAGCGATTTGCTCAACTGGGAAGAACCAATGATCAGCGACAGACCAAAAATCTGATCCGCTATCTGCGACCGAAAGATTTTGCCCAGAATAAAGAGGCAAACAAATTGTGGACACGGGAACTGGTCGAGCTTGCAGAAATCTATCGGCAAAACAACGAATATCTGGAAGCCGGCAGACTCTACACCTTAACAGGTAGCGAAAGTGAAAACTGGGAAGGACGCGCCGAGGCCCTCTATAAGGGAGGTCTTCTGTTATATAGGTCAGGACGACGAGAAGAAGCTTTGGAGGCTTTCAACAAAGCTGCAAATGACGGCAACAATCTGCTGTATGCAGATCTAGCCAAAAAGCGATTGGAACAACTACAAGACTAAGCACGGAGGGTCCCATGACCAATCAAGGCGCCAATAATGGTGCAGTAGCTCACGAAGACACACCTAAGTCGGCTGACTACCTGAACTATCTGAAAGAGCAGAAACAGCAAAAAGATGTGAGGCCACAAGCGCCAACTGAATTCATCTTTGCCGATGAAAAGATGCTGCGCATTCGGGAAATCATTCACCAAATTGCCGGTGCCAATGTTCCTGTTCTTATTTCTGGTGAATCCGGAACTGGTAAAGAGCTGGTTGCACGCATGATTCATAGCTGTTCCGGGCGTAAAGAGGAGCCCTTTGTTGCCATTAATTGTGCCGCCTTGCCACCATCATTGCTCGAAAGTGAGCTATTTGGTTTTGAAAAAGGTGCTTTCACAGGCGCCAATCAACAACACATCGGTAAATTTGAGCAAGCCAGTGGCGGTACTCTGCTACTAGACGAAGTCACAGAAACTGACCACAACTTGCAGGCAAAACTTTTACGAGCGCTACAAGAGTCGGAGATTGAGCGCATTGGTGGCCAGGGCCCAATCAAAATCAATACCCGTATTATCGCGACAACAAACCGTGATATTTCTAAAACAGTTGCAGAAGGGCGGTTCCGTCAGGACCTTTTCTATCGCCTCTATGTCATCCATTTGGAAATTCCACCCTTACGCGAGCGTAAAAAAGACATTGAAGTCTTAACACGTCATTGTCTAAAAAATTACAGCATGCAATACAAAAACCAGCCAGCAACGCTTACAGCTGATGCCATGCAGAAACTGGTAAACTACAGCTGGCCAGGAAACGTCCGAGAGCTGCAAAACGTGATTCAGCGTGCCGTCCTGATGAGTAATGGCAATACCATCACAGCTGAGGAATTTTTGCTGGAGTCCAAGCGCCCGAATCAGGATTTGGAATGGGTTCAGCACTTGCCAATCGGTCGAAAAATGCGTGAGGTTGAAGTGCACTTCATTCTAGAAACACTGAAAAATCACAATGGCAACCGAACTCATTCCGCCAAAACCTTAGGTATTAGTTTGCGAACTCTTCGCAACAAAATCAATGAATTCACCATTGAGGGCCATGAAGTACCTCAACCAACTTCAGGTAAAGCACTATGAGCGCGCTAGTCGGGGGCATCTTCAATTTTTCTGATTCTGTTAAGATGGAAGCGATGAATCAGCGTTTAACCAGACACAAGGTTGTCTCTGGAAATATCGCCAACGCAGAAACCCCTGGCTTTCGTGCCATTGGCTACGACTTTGAAGAGCAACTCCAAGCAGTTGCCGGCGGTGGTGATCCATTTCCCATGAAGGCTTCCGATCCTAAACATTATTTGAATGGTCATACAGAAGCAGACGGTACGATCTTACCCGACGTTTATGTTCGACCGACGGAAAGTGTAGGACAGGATGGCAATACGGTCGATGTCGACTTTGAAATGGGCGATCTTGCGCAGAACCAGATTCTTTACCGCGCCACGGTTGAACTGGTAAACAAGAAAATTGGTAATCTTCGTTATGCTATCAGTGCTGGAGGACGATAATGAGTTTTTTAAAGTCCATGAACATTAGTGCATCAGGCTTAGCGGCACAACGCATACGTATGAACGTATTAAGTGCCAACTTAGCAAACGCTAACACCACTAGAACTCCGGAAGGCGGGCCTTACAAACGTCAAGATGTGGTTTTTTCGGCAAGTCCAGTCAATGATAATCCCTTTACTGACTACCTGGATGAAGATTGGGGAACTCAGCTCAACAAAGTAAAAGTGACTCAACTTCACGAAGATCAACGCGCGCCGCGAAAGGTTCATGATCCATCACATCCTGATGCTAATGTTGATGGTTTTGTTGAAATGCCTAATATCCAAGTCATGACTGAAATGGTCAACATGATTGCAGCAACGCGCGCCTTCGAAGCGAATACCACCGCTTTAAATTCATCAAAAGCTATGGCTACCAAAGCTCTGGAAATCGGAAGATAAGTAAACGTGGAGGCCTACGATGCAAGTCGGTCCTAAATCAATGCCCCTCAGTGAGACTTTGTTGACTGAATTGCGTGATTCGCAACTAAGAAGCCAATCTCTCGCTAAAAATCAACCTGATCCAACAAGCAAAACACCAAGCTTTATGGAACATCTGGAAGCTGGCATTGATAATGTCAATGTGGTGCAAAAGCATGCAGATAAAAAAGCGACTGATTTGGCCACAGGCAAGGAAGAAAATATCCACGAAACGATGTTGGCTGCTTCCCACGCAGAATTGTCCTTTAACTTGATGGTACAAATTCGCAATAAGGCACTGGAAGCATACCAGGAAGTTATGAGAATGCCTATTTAATAGGGAGTTCAGATACCATTGGAAAAGCTCACTGAGTTTTTTACAAAATTTCCGCAGCAATTCGCCTCTTTTTGGAGCACGTTGAACACTGCAAAGAAGATCGCTATATTTGCAGCTATCGCTCTTTTAATTACGGCGCTGGCATCGATGTTTTTATTTCGTGCCGGCCCTGAAATGGAGTATCTTTTCACAAACCTCACACCAGAAGACGTGAAAGATATTACGACCGAATTAAAAAAGCAGCAGATCAACAATTATGTTGTTGATGATCGTGGCATTAAAGTTCCAGCGGCAGAAGTCTTGAATCTGCGCCTAAAAATGACTCAAGAAGGACTGCCTTCGCATGGCAATATCGGTTGGGAGCAGTTTGATAACAAAGACTTCACTAGAACAGAGTTTGAACAAAATATCAATAAACTAAGGGCTGTGCAAGGAGAGTTGGCGCGAACCATTTCAGCCATCCAGGGCATTATTTCAGCCCGTGTTCATATCGTTGCTCCAGAGAAAGCCTTGTTCCGTGAAGACGAAAAGGAACCCACGGCAGCGATTTACCTAAAAACTTACCGCAATGCTGAGCTATCAGAGAAACAAATCAGAGGCATCACACACATGGTTTCCCGCTCCGTTGAGGGCTTGCGACCAGAAAAAATTACCATCGTTGACCATCAAGGCCGTATGCTGACCAAAGTCGAAAGTGATGATCCGACCAGTCGCTTAACCGAAGAGATGCTAAATTATAAACGCCAGGTTGAAAGTGATCTTTCAAACCGCGTTAAATCCCTGGTCGGACGTATTGTTGGACCTGATCGTGTTGAAGCCAAAATCGATGTGGAAGTTGACTTTACCCGTGAAGAACAAACCATTTCTGATATCGATCCGGATCGAGTGGTTGTCTTATCATCAAATACAACCAACCAGGAAATGTCTGGCTCCGGTTTAAACCCCACAGGCATACCTGGTGCAAAATCGAATGTTCCAGGTGAACAAGAGGAACTGGTTGCCAACTCAAATCAAACTAAAAGCACACGCAATTCAGAACGCCTAAACTATGAAATAGCCAAAACCCATAAGCACCGGATTCTCCCAGTTGGTAATATTCGACGGATTTCCGCTGCCGTTATCGTCGACGGAGTCCAGGCATATCCAGCAGACGGCACGGCACCAAAGTTTGAAGCAAGAACTGAAACTGAGATGGCTAAAATTGATGAGCTTGTGCGATCAGCCATCGGTTATAGAGAAGGGCGAGATGAAGTTAAAGTTCACAACATGCTCTTTGAGCTTGGGCCAATGCAAGTCCAAGCTATCCAGGAAAAGAAAGAAGAAAGTCGCAAATACATCTCCACTTTGGTGACTTCCAGTGTCATAGCCTTGGCTTTAGTATTCTTCTTTGCCTTTGTTGTTCGTCCTTACTTCCGTTGGTTATCCTATGATCCGGAGCGCAAAAAGAAAGAGGCTACGATTGAAGACTTCAAACCGGATCTGGAAATGGGTGGCATTCAAAACGTTCAAGTCAAAGAAGACATACCTTTTGAAAAACTCACTCCTCAGGAACAGATACTCTATTTGGCCAAGCATGAACCAGTTCGCACCACTGAAGCGATTCGAATTATGTTAAACCCACATCAAACGCCAACAAGGTAAAGTCTTATGAAGAATCGCACTAGCTTAAAACTTAAAGGGCGTTTTTTTAAAGCTGATGATCCGACGACAAAAATTATCGATGTCGTCGATTTTGATCTTATGGAGATTTGTGACTACCCGATTTCTTTGCCGGACAATCCCCAGGCAAATATTTTTCATAGCAAGCTCCATGAAAAATCGGAGATCGACCAAGTCATCGGCACGAGCAAGTTGGTGAATACCGTATTTGAAGTCAGTGATGCCAGACCGGTGATTAAGCCTTTAGACTTTACCCAAGAATGGCGTCGCATCCGCAGACGTATGACTGAACGCCAAAACCGTGGTGACGATGATGACATGGATTTTGAACAAGAAGGCTTTAGTATGTCTCTTCAGCGCAAAGTAAAAGATGCAATTCAAGAAATGAAAAAAACATCCGGCGAAGTTGAGGCAAGTCCAACAACTGAGGCTGAAGAAAAACAGCAGGTAGTCAGTGAAGAATCTAGTAGTCCAGCTACCGCTGAATCCAAAGAATACGAAGCTTCACAATTTGATCAGGATGTTCATTCTTCTGAAGAACTCAGCACTAGTTCTGAGAGTTCAGCTGAACCACAAAAAAACCCTTTCCACTTTAGCAATCAACATGATGCAGAAATCCCCCATCATGAGACAAAAAACATGAACAATGATGAATTTATTCCTATGCACCAAGGCAAAAATAATTCTGCTCCACAGAAGCCCGAAATCGAGCCAGTATCAGAGGAAGAGCGAGAAGCAATCATTCAAGAAGCTCAATCAAAAGGATACGAGGAAGGTTTTCGTTTAGGTGAAGAAAAAGCTCTATTATCTGTACAGGATAAAATTCAACAGACCATTCAGGAAGTACAAAATATCGTAGGTGAGTTAGAAGGTCTGAAAAGTAATATTTTACACAACGCCCAGGAAAATTTTCAAGTGCTCTGCCAGGCTCTGATGGAAAGCCTTTTACATCAGCAGTTTGCGATCAATCCAGCCAGCTTTCAAACAGTTGTTCAAAGAGCAATTGACGAGGCCGTACCCGATGACTCGTTTACCATTCATGTCAGCCCTAAAGCATTTGATAACTTAAAAGATGTTGCCGATGAAAAATTCTTATCGAGATTAAAAGTCGATCAAGACTTGAAGCAACATGATTTTAAAATCGAGTCGAACTTAACCGTGGTCGATGGGAATATTTCGCAGATTATCAGCGATTTGCTTGAAGAAGCTGACACCAAACTATTTGATACTCCTGAAAAAGTGGGTTAATATGCCATCGAATGAACTCAAACGTTTTGATCCAGGAAAAATCAAAGCCTCATTTTCCCGGATCAAATGGTCTCATCATGGTCGTGTGATCGATATTATTGGCACAATGATTGAAGCTGCTTTGCCTAACTCAAAACTTGGCACCATTGTCAAAGTTGATAGGGGTGGTCATGAGAGTGAAGTCATCGGCGAAGTGGTAGGTTTTAAAAAAGATCGGGTTCTCATTCTCCCTTACAACCATCTAAGTGGCATCGCACCGGGCAATGCCGTCTACCCCCTGAAAACATATACGCATGTTCCTGTTGGTCATTACTTACTCGGGCAGATAATCGATCCTTTTATGAACTCGCTTGGCGAAGAGGCTCTCGAAGTTCCAAGCTCCGTTTCTCATTATGATATCGATCGTGAGCCACCCAACCCACTCGCCAGAAAGCGCATCAATCAAGCACTAAGTCTCGGTGTGCGTTCTATCGACTCTTTGCTGACATTTGGGCAAGGTCAGCGGATTGCTATCATGGCAGGTTCTGGTGTTGGTAAGAGTGTTTTGATGGGTATGATTGCTAAAAACTCAGCGGCTGATATCAACGTTATTGCCTTGATTGGTGAGCGCGGACGAGAGGTTAGGGAGTTTATCGAAAAAGATTTGGGCCCAGAAGGCCTGGAGCGTTCGGTTATTGTTGCCGTCACTAGCGATCAATCCCCTTTAATGCGTATTCGAGGCGCCAAGGTTGCGACTTCCATTGCCGAATATTTTTCTGACCAAGGAAAAAATGTCATGCTTATGGTCGATAGTCTTACCCGGGTGGCTATGGCGCAACGAGAAATTGGCAATGCGATCGGTGAGCCTCCAACAACCAAAGGCTATACTCCGTCGGTTTTTTCGCTGTTGCCGAAATTATTGGAGCGAGCCGGGCCGCAAAAGAATGGCCAAGGTTCAATCAGCGGACTTTATACTGTTCTAGTCGATGGCGATGATTTTAACGATCCTGTTGCCGATGCGGTTCGATCAATTCTTGATGGACACATCAACCTTTCCCGCAAGCTAGCTGCCCAAGGACATTTTCCGGCAATCGAAGTGGAAACCAGTGCTAGTCGTGTGATGTATGACATCGTCAGTGAAGAACATTGGACTTTGTCACAAAAGGCCAGGGAAATGATTGCTGTCTTCCGTGATCACATTGATTTGATTCAAATTGGAGCCTATCAGCCAGGAACGAATCCGAAACTGGATGAAGCTGTCAGGATTCAAAGTTTTCTGCAAAATTTTCTACGGCAAAAAATCAAGGAAACTTGTACTCTTGAAAGTGCCGTACAAGGTTTGGTACGCGCTCTTTCCGGCCAAACATATCATGAAGCAAAAATCATCAACGAAGCTGAATTACATGAGGAATCAGCATGATCGAACTGAAAAATAAAATCAAAAAGATGAAGCCTATCATTCATGCCAAACAAAATCAGCTTGATCAACAGACTTTATTACTCAATCAGATTCGTGATCACAAGTTAGCAGCTTTAGAGAAACTGGAAAAATACCAAAGAGAATATATCCAAGGTGTCGAATCCTTAAATAAGGCTCGCCAGTCGCCGGAAAGGAAAGGTGTCGATGTATTGGAAAACAGCGTCGACTATGCAAAATCGCAGTGGTATCAATCTCTCAAGGAAGTTCGGCGGACGGAAGAAAAAGAGCGCTCTCAGTTAGGACAGGTGATCAAAGCCCAACAGTCGCTCAAATCGATCGAGCAATTGAAAGAGCGATATGAGTTTAGCTTGAATCAAGCCATGAAAAAAGCAGAACAGAAGCAGCTCGATGAAGTGGCATTACAAAACTTCAATCGTCAGAAAATTGGAAGCTGAATATGAAAACTCTCAGTGATTTTATTTTCCAGCATGGAATCAAGCTGATTATCTTTTTAAAAGTGACGGTCTTGTCTTACGTCCTCTTTGATCAAAGTTGGTTAGAAATCGGTGAACGCTCTCTCAATGCAAATGAAACATCCTCGGCGAGCACTCAAGCAAATACTAAAGAACCTGATGTAGAAGAAGTATCCGAAAAAACTGGTTCGGCAATAGACGAACTTCTCAACTTACCGAATATCAATGCCGATCGCCTGCGAAAAGACGAAATCGCCCGTTACATTTCCCTGATTGAACGTAAAAAAAGTCAAGCTGAGGATCGCATTCGCTTTCTTCAGCAAAGAGAGATGCAACTGAAACGCTTAGAGGGTCAAGTCAATAATAAACTACAAAAACTCGAAGAAGAGATGCAATACTTTCAACAAACACAGCAACAAGAAAAAACCGTTCAGGACGAAAGGCTAGCTAAGCTTGTTGAGTTTTATGAAAAAATGAATCCGAAAAAAGCCGCACCGGTATTTGAACGTTTGGATCGTGATCTAGTCGTTCAGCTTTTTAAAAGAATTCCTCAAAAACAAACGAGAGAAATTCTCTCCCTCATAGAACCAGAGCACTCTGTCGAACTCTCAGAGTATTTTGGACGGATTCGCTCAGCTAAATAATATGAACTGTTAAAATAAATCAACGTCTCTCTATTAAAAGAGTTTGAAGCCTGTAAAACCAACTGAGCACTTCTACTGCAAATCGTCATAGTAAGCCAATTAAACCCACAAAAGGAACAAAAGAAGAGAGGTGTCTCCGTCGGAAATACTGGTCAGTCTTTACAAAATCAGCTATCAAAGACATGATCAGATTTTAAATGCGGAGAAAATGCTATGACTGGAAGTTTTCCATTTTACTTACCTGATAATCCCCGTTCTCACCCCCCAGTTGTTCGCTTTTTTGTCAAACTGCGAGGCTACATATTTGCTTTATTAATCTTTTTCCCAGTCATCATTGCCAATATCTTTCAAATGCTGTCTCTTGTTATTCGGCCTTTTTCACCCCATTTGTTCCGGCGTTTTAACCGCCTGATGGCCTATCTTTATTGGGGATATCTGGTTTTTATGGTCGAAAAGGTACACCGCATTCAAGTCACTTTTACTGGAGATGAGATCCCTAAAGATGAAAATGCCCTTATCATCTGCAATCACCAAAACATTGGTGATATCCCCGCTTTAATGAGTCTCGCCCAACGTTGTGGGCGCTTGGGTGACATGAAGTGGTTTGTTAAAGATGTCATCAAGTACGTGCCTGGCCCAGGGTGGGGCATGCTATTTTTGGACTGCATCTTCCTCAAGCGAAATTGGCTCAGTGATCGGGCAAAGATTGAAGCAACATTTCATAATATTACGGCATACAAAGTTTCGATCTGGCTCATTTCCTTTTTAGAAGGAACACGCATCACACCAGAAAAGTTGTCACGGAGTCAAAAATTCGCTCAACGCCGCAACCATCCTGTGACTAATTATGTGATGCTGCCGCGCACCAAAGGGTTCGCTGCTTCTGTGATTGGTTTAGACGGACACCTCGATGCGGTTTACAGTATTACTATCGGTTATCCGGACGGTATTCCGAGCTTGTGGCAAATGGTGCTAGGCGATGTTGATCGCTTTTCACTGGATATCGTCCGCACGCCATTGAGTGAACTTCCCAGAACGGAGCCAGAGTTGGAGAAGTGGGCTTTGGAAGCATATCGTCAGAAGGATGCCAAGCTTAAGGTCTTCCATGAGACGGGTCGGTTCGAAGGCCCGAAGATTTTTCTCCAGGAAGAGGAAATGGCCGTTGACCACGCAAAACTGCAGGCCAGACATTGAGCCATCGATAAAGACAAAATGGGGCTTCACAGGCTAAACTGATCAAAGCCAAAGCCCCGATCAACAAGCTCCATTCGCCATCAAAAAATTGACGTAACTGATTACTCAGCAGATTACCAAAAGAAGCTCGTGGTTCTTGCACACCGAACCCTAGATAGCTTAAAGAGATTTCCGTAATCACGGCAACCTTCATAAAGAAAGCAATAGCAAGAAATAGCTCACTCCGCCAATGACCAAAAATTCCATACTTCCAAATACGTCCAAGCCGTAAACCACCCATAGCCTCATGTGCCTGCCAATATCCAAGCAATTTTGATCGCTGATAGTTAGAAGTCACGAAAAAATAGCTTCTTAGCAGCATCAGCGCAGTCAGACAGATGACAAAGCTCAAAAGCCCTTGGGCATGCGTAACTACCATAAGAAAAAATGCGGCGATCGGTAAGGGGACACCATGTAAGAACAGAGCAATGCTTTCCCAAAATCGGCAAATTTGTTGTATGGAAGGGCGCATAGAGCTTGCCAAACGCAGCACACCGAGACTCAGTCCACTGCTCACCCCTAGAAAAACACCCATCCACAACCAGGGAAGAGTCTCCCGGAGGGAGTTAATGGCACGCAACCACTGATCCCGTCCCAAGGCATCCGTTCCCAAGGGGTGCTCCCAGGAAACTCCTAGCGCTGCACGTGAAAGCTTCACCCCATCATCAAACCAGTTTTGCCAAGGAAGAAACAAAATCATGAGAAGTGCCAAGATCAGTAAAACATCAAGACATAGGCGAAAATGCTTAAAGTACTTAAATATAGCCTTCAAGTCGCCTCCCAAGCCAAGAGTGAAGTTGATGTTGGAGAGCACTACAACAGGCATATACAACAGCTAGAATCAATACACTTGTTCCCATCGCTGTCAAATCCCGCTGCTTTGCTTGAAACCAAATATCAAGTCCTAAACCAGGGGCGTTAAAAATGCTTTCAACAATAATCAACTCACCAAATAACCAAGGCAGGCTTTGCCCCCAACTGACAATCAACGAGCGTAGAATGACGACTTTAGCCAACCAGCGCCACGGACGGATTCCATAAGACTGCGCCGTTAAAAGGAACGACTGCTGAGACCAGTGTTCATATTCGACTTTCATGGTCAAAACCAAGTTCCGCAGAAAACCACTGGCCACCAATAATACTAACGCTGGTGCCAGTGCCTTAAGTAAAATTTCGCTTCTTTGAGAAAGTAGGTGGACAGGGAAGAAAAGAACCCATTCCCACCAATGGTAGGCAAGAAAAATAAGCAAGGCACCAAAAATAAGAGCTGGTTGCTGGCTTATAAACAAACGCAAATAGCCAAGCCGGCCTTGCCGCAGGTGCAAACTAATAAAACTGCTGATCGCCGCCAGCAGACCGATAAGAGCGCACCAGGCTATTATGACGCATGTAGTTTCAAGATATTTTTCCATATTAGTCCCATTTCTTTGCTAACTAGCATATCATCTCCGTCAATAAACAGCAGCGAAAGAAGCGATAAAGCCGCCCCACTCACTTACTACCAGCAAGTGAGAGAAGCGGAGAGTTTCTAGCGAGGTCGTCGATTTTCCATTCACAAAAATATGTTCTGGATTAAAGTCAGTAGCGCAGAAGTTATGGCCACAACTATGGTTATATAGACGCACTTAATGGTGTCCGAGTGAACACTTGTACACTAGATAAAATCTATGTAAACTGCCGCGATCAACATAGAGAGGCAAGTATGCGTAAATTGATTCAAGGCATTGTTGACTTTCGCGAGAATATACGCCCTACGTACCGTGAAACCTTTGCAAAACTGGCCCTTGGTCAATCTCCAGACGCACTATTTCTTGCATGTTCTGATAGCCGCGTGGTTCCAAATCTATTTGCTTCGACTGATCCAGGTGATTTATTCGTGTTACGAAACGTCGGGAATTTGGTTCCGCCTTGCAGTTCTTCACAAGGTGGGGTGGATGAATTATCCGAAGGTGCTGCTTTAGAATTTTCTATCGAAATACTCAAGGTCAGTGACATAATCGTTTGCGGTCATTCCCACTGCGGCGCAGCACGCGCTATTTTAGAGGGAGCGACTCAAGAGGGTAGCTACCTCAATCGCTGGCTTCAACATGGTGCTCCTAGCCTGATGCGTCTTCGTTCCGGTGAAACCCTCGATCGCAATCTCGACTTGGTCGACCAATTATCACAGATAAATGTCTTACAGCAAATCGAACATCTCAAAACTTACCCTCAAGTACGACGTGCTCTCCAAGAAGGACGTATCCGCCTGCATGCTTGGTGGTTTGAGATCAGTCGTGCAGAAGTTATGGCTTTTTGCTCCGAGCACAATCAATTTTTGCCCATAGATCGGCAGCAGGCAGATAGACTTTTGAGTGAACTAAGTGCTGGTAAGACATCAATAGATCAGATTCAACATAAACTTGAAGAATCTCCTTGCCACTCTAAGTCCTGTGACAAGAAATAAGGCTGGATCTAGATTTTAAATCACCGGCCTAAGATTTGCCCTGATTTGAAAAGTAGAGATTTGCACAAGTTCAATCTGTACAAATTACAACAATCAAATCAGCGCTTCATATTACCTCCATTTTCTCTAAGCCGAAGAAAATTCTTTTCTAAATAAAACTGCATACTAAACACATTTTTAAAATCAATTGACTTAAATTGAAACGTCTTACGTCCGAACGCAATAATGAACGCAAAAGGAAAGCTAGGAAGATATGAGTCACGAATCAGAGTTTGAAATAGAGCTAAAACACACTTTTATTGAAGAAGTTGAGCAATTGCTTAGCGATGTGGAAGGCTGTTTCCTCAGCCTTGAAGACAATGCCGACAACACGATCACAATCGATAAGATTTTAAGAATCGCACATAATATAAAAGGATCAGCCAAAGGCGTGGGTTTTGATCAAATTGGGGATTTCACACACGAGCTGGAGAATTTCCTACTTTCGATTAAACACGGTGATATTGCTATAAACAGCCTAAGTGTGAACATTCTTCTGCGAAGTAAAGATTATATTGATCAGGCTATCACTAGTCTTAAAAAGGATTTCACTTCGGTATTTACTGATCATAAACTACTCAATGAAATCATAAATTTTAAAGCCTTAGAAAACTTACATCATCAAACTATGACGCCAATTTCTAGTCAAGCCGAGTTGGAGATTGATGGCTTTAAAATATTTGATGAAGAGGTTTCCGATACCCCTGCTTGCGAGCCTATCTCGTTAAAGTCATCAGATCATGCAAATGTGCACACAAATCAAAGCCAAATAACAGCTGACGAATCGATTCGCGTTAGCCTACAAAGACTAGAAAAGCTCATCGACTTTGTCGGGGAAATGGTGATACTTCAAGCTGTCATCAACGAGCAGCTTACTGACACCTCATCTACGATTTTACGCAAGTCCCTTCGCCAGCTAAATAAAGTCAGTAAAGAGATACAAGATATATCCATGAACATGAGAATGGTACCCGTAAAAACCACCTTCCAAAAAATGCAGCGTATTGTGCGCGACACAGCCCAGAAGCTGAACAAAAACGTGAGGATCACTTTATCAGGAGAGGATACAGAACTCGATAAAACTGTCCTCGAAAAAATAAGTGACCCTTTGGTGCACTTGGTTCGCAATGCCATTGATCATGGCCTTGAATATTCTGAAGAGCGCTTAAATAAAGGCAAGTCCGAAGTCGGACATATCCTCCTGAATGCATACCATGCCAGTGGCAAGCTAGTTCTCGAGATACAGGATGATGGCCAGGGCATCGATTATGAAAACATCGTTAGAATTGCAAAAGAAAAGAAACTGATCAGCGGAACTACGAATCTTTCAGCTAAAGATGCGATGGAGCTTATTTTTAAACCAGGATTCTCGACAAAGACCCAAGTTACAGATGTTTCTGGTCGTGGCGTTGGCATGGACGTCGTTAAGACCAATATTGAAGCCTTAGGTGGTGAAATAAAAATAGAATCACAAATCGGACAAGGGACTACTTTCAGAATATTCTTACCACTCACAATGGCTATTATTGACGGCATGATTGTTCGCACAGGGAATGAAAGATATATTATACCACTTGTTCACGTTCACGAAACACTCCGCGCTAACTCTTCAAATATAAAATCTACGACTGGACTTGGTAAAGTTCTCATGCTGCGTGGTGAAAACCTTCCCGTCTATGGATTAAATGAACTTCTACCTCTCAAATCACACCAAGATCATGACAACGTGAATGCAGAGGACGAAGAAATTGCAATCGTCGTCAGATCAGGCTCAAGATCTTTTGCTTTAAAAGTGGACGATGTAATCGGGCAAGGACAGGTTGTCGTCAAGCAATTAGGTCAGGAAGTTAGATTTATAAAAGGCATAAGCGGCAGCACCATACTTGGTGATGGCAAGCCTGCCCTAATTCTAGAACCACTCGATCTTATAAAAGATAAAAATAAAACTAGAAACCTACGTCAGGCAGTATAGAAAACGGGAGATAAAGATGGCTCAAAATTCAGAATGGGAAAGTACTTTACTGTCCAATTTTGCAGAAGGCACACGCTACCTTGCATTTTCACTTGGTGAGGAGGAATATGCCATTCCACTCTTGGTTGTGAAAGAAGTCATCGCTGTACCAGAAATGACGCCAATACCTCACACACCACCACATTTTTTAGGCATCATGAATCTACGTGGGCAGGTTATTTCTGTCATCGATTTACGGCGAAAGTTCAACATAAAAAACTCTTCCTCAGATGACACTGCCATTATTATATGTGATCTATCACCCTTAACATTGGGTGTGATGGTCGATACCGTTAACTCCGTCCTGACTCCGGAAAAAAATGAACTATCGCCGAAACCGGAGATGGAAAGTTATATTGGCACTGAATATATTGACGCCGTCTATCGGAAAGAAAATTCATTGATACTTCTCCTGGATATTGCCAAGGCGCTCGACTCCAAAGACAAAGCGGCAATTGAGAAATCGAAAACTAATAATGCAGCATAAATCTAATTATTTCATAGACAGGAGCAATCGAAGCAAATGAAACTGCAAAATTTATCTTTCAAAGCAAAATTGATTTTCTTAATACTCATGGTATGCACCACTTTAGGTGGTGCTGCTTCGGTTTTATATCTACAAATGACAAATAATATGGAAAATGCGCGATTACGCAATTTTGAAAACTATGCCACAATCCTTTCAAGAACGATATCAGCACAATTCTTCGAACGGTATGGTGATGTCCAAGTACTTGCGGAAAACCCGGCATTAAAAACAATGGATATCGACAAAATTCCAGAAGTATTGAATAAAGTTGCTTCAATATACGGAATTTACGATCTTTTACTGGTTGTTGACACAAAAGGCAAATTGGTTGCCAGCAACACCCGCGGACCACAAGGAGAAACTTTAAATCTTGATACCATCTATCGCCGCAATTACTCCAATGACGAATGGTTTCGCCGGGTGATGGCTGGTCAATTTACAGCCGATGCCAGCCGGGGCTTTAACAACACCTATGTCGAAGACGCTCGGATCGATACGATTGTGTCAAGCGTTTATGGTGAACAGAGACTGGGAAACAGTTTTAGTGCAGAAATCAGGGATCACAATAACAACGTGATTGGGGTGGTATCCGTTCGAGCTGGATTTCGTTGGGTTGAACAAGAGTTTATAAGTTACTATCGTCTTTTACGTGCACAAGGCATGGCGACAACTGAACTCGCCATGCTAAATAAAGATGGCTTCCTTATTGTTGATTACGATCCATCCTCACGTGGTGGCAGTCTCGATATGATAAGAGATTTCAACAGCACCATATTAAAAACAAACCTGGTCGAAGCCGGCGTCGAGGCTGCTAAACTTGCAGCAGAAGGAAAAGCTGGCGCAATATTTGCTTTGCATGTTCGCAAAAACGTAATCCAAGCATCAGGCTATACCCCGATTAACGATGAAAAATTTATTCCTGAACTCGGCTGGACTATACTGGTGCGAACGGCTGCCAGCAATGTTATGTCAGATCTAAATAACGCAAAAACTGTATTCTTTTCGATATTTTTGGGCTTAGTGTTAGTGAGCTGCACCCTTGCATTTTTATTTGCAAGCAATATCGCTACGAAATTGATGAAGCTTGCAGAAAAGCTAGGTGACAGTAGCGGCCAAGTAGCCAGCGCATCAAGCCAAATTGCTAATTCTGCCACGGAATTATCGGAAGCTGCAACCGAACAGGCCTCATCATTACAAGAAACTGTTTCATCGATCGATGAAATTAACGCCATGGTTAACAAGAATGCCGAATCTGCAAGGCGTTCCAATGAAAAATCAGAAGAAAGTGAAAGGGCCAGTAATAAAGGCAAGCAAGCGATAACTGAAATGATGGGCGCTATTGACGAAATCAGTTCCAGCAACGAAGATATCATGAATGAGATGGGTCGAAGCAATCAAGAGATATCAGAGATCGTTAAGGTGATTGAAGAAATCGGCAGTCGCACCAAAGTCATCAATGATATTGTATTTCAAACTAAGTTACTTTCATTCAATGCTTCAGTTGAGGCGGCACGTGCTGGTGAGCATGGAAAGGGATTTGCTGTCGTTGCTGAAGAAGTTGGAAACTTAGCTCAAATGAGCGGTAATGCTGCCAAAGAAATTTCCATGATGCTAACTGAAAGTATTGATAAGGTGCGCAGCATTGTAGCCAACACCAAAGAAAAAGTTGATGTGCTAGTTTCCAAAGGCAAGATTAAAGTGGAAGCAGGAACAAAAATAGCTCAGGAGTGCGGAATAGCCCTTGACGAAATTCTCTCGAATGTCAGTGAAGTCAATCAGATGGTTAAAGAAATTGCCGTCGCTTCCAATGAGCAGTCACAAGGAATTCAGGAAGTCACCAGAGCTATGTCACAACTTGATCAGGTCACTCAACAAAATGCTGCAGTAGCTCACCAATCATCTGCTGCAAGTGAACAGCTTAAGAGCGAATCCAGTAATCTGAAGCATCTCGTTGATGAATTATTAGATACCATTGGCTCACAATCAAAGGCCAGTAAAGCTGAAGACGTGAAATCGAAACCTGAAAAAAGTAAAGTTGTCCATATGGATTTTACAGAAAAAAAGCCTCCCAAAGAAAACCTTCAAACTCATACCCAAATGAAACAGGTAAAAAAAGTTGTCGGAGGTGAAGACCTCGAAGTTCCTTTAGCTGATGATCCGCGTTTTGAACCCTAGGACCGTAAAAAATCAGCACAAAAGTTGGAATATATGAATGAATTTGATGATGAAAATACTGTTCAGGATGTCGTAGACAAGGTATCGTTAATTGTTAATCGAATCGCTGGAATTCAATTGGGTCGCAAGCAAGCCATGATGGTTGAAAATCGCTTGCGCACCCGGATTTTGAAACTCGGCCTCAATAGTTTTCGCCAGTACTTCCAATATTTATCTCAACACCAAACACAGGAAAGTGCTGCCCTACTTTCATTACTCACCACCCATCACAGCTACTTTTTTCGCGAATCGAATCAATTTGATATTTTACGAACTCAGCTACTACCAAGACTACTGGCAAATGGCATTGGCTCGCGACATCGCCCCATTAAAATCTGGTCAGCAGCTTGCAGTCGCGGACAGGAAGCCTACACAATTGCCATGGTGTTGGATGCCTATGGACAGGAAACGCAGAAAGAAATTTTTTTTGAAATTCTAGGGACTGATGTTGATGGTGATTCCGTTAAGTTCGCACAAAATGGAGTCTATTCTAATAAAGACTTGAAAGAAGTCCCAAAGGATTACTTCGCTCGGTATTTTAGTAGGGGAAGAGGTTCCATTGCAGAATTCTCCAAGATTAGGAATCATGTTAAACAACATTGTCATTTCACAACCCATAACTTAGCTAATCCAAGCGGAAGTAGCATCAGTGAAAAATTTGACTTTATTTTTTGTCGAAATCTTTTCATCTATTTTAACAATGAAATGATAATTAAGATTATTTGTCATTTAAATGATCACCTCATCTCCGATGGTTATCTTTTTATTGGCGTTTCTGAATCACTTGCAGGTTTAGACCTTGAATTGAGGCGGTTTGGTCCTTCAATTTATCAATTAGGCCGAGCAGTAAAAAACCTTCAGGTCGTGCAAAACAGTCCAAAAAGAGTCCTGCAAAAATCAGTCAATAAAACTAGTCACGAGTCCGTTTCTGCAAAAGAAAAAATGAAAGTACTCATCGTTGATGACTCACCTTCCATTTTAAAAATACTTAGTAAAATTATCAATGACCACCCTAAACTTGAAGTCGTAGACACATGCACAAAACCACTTGAAGCCTTGGATCAAATTACAAGCTTAAAGCCCGATGTGATTACCCTGGATATCGGTATGCCAGTGATGAACGGCGTTGAATTACTCAAGGAAATTCGAAAAAAGCATCCCATTCCCGTCGTCATGATAAGTGCAATGAGCCCATTAGATGGCCCTCTAGTATTGGAAGCATTAGAGCTCGGAGCTTTCGACTACATCAAAAAACCCAATCTGAATGAAGTGAAAGACCTCACTCCATATATCCAGGACATCATAATAAGTGCTGCCAAAAGCAAACCCGTGCGTCGTTCAAACCGCATGTCGACACCATGCATCAAACACGTAAACATCTCCGCAGATTCACTAGTTTTAATCGGCTCATCGACTGGTGGTACCGAAGCCTTAAAAAGAATCTTATCAGCGCTTCCTAAAAATATCCCACCGATATTAATCGTTCAACATATGCCCCAACATTTCACTCGTGCCTTTGCCGAACGCTTGAATCAATTGTGCCCCTTTCAGGTCAAGGAAGCGAGTCAAGGCGATAAAGTTCAGCCGGGATGTGTCTATATCGCTCCTGGCGGTCAACACATGGAAATTCGAGAAAAATTTCGCAGTTTAGAAATACAACTGTTAAATACCGAAAAGGTCAACCATCATGTCCCTTCGATAGATGTGCTGTTTCGCTCAGCTTTGCCGATCAGTGATCGCCGTATGCTAGCTTTGATCCTGACGGGAATGGGCCGCGATGGAGCCGCCGGACTATTGGAACTCAAGAAAAAAGGGGCCACAACCTTTGCCCAGAATGAAGAGAGTTCAGTCGTTTATGGGATGCCACGTGAGGCAGTTGCTCTTGGAGCTGCCGAGCAAGTTTATCACCTTGATGATATGGCCTCCCATATGATTCAGTGGTTTGAAGAAAAGAGCAAAAAATCTGCTTAAGCCACATCATCCGAAAGCGAATAAGGCTCGCGAGCACATCACATAATATTTTGGCATAGCCATTCTTCAACTATGCCATTTTCTTCTCCTTACCTGATCCCCCGTCATTGCTTTCCAGTCCTAAAAAAGATAGTTTGCTGTGGATTTTTCTTCATCTGGGAGGCGTGCCATGCGAATTGTTTTTATGGGTTCACCTGTGGAAGTTATCGCGCCGCTACAAAGCTTGTTAGACTGGTGTCAGAATTCTGCTCAACATCAAGTCGTCGGAGTGGTCAGTCAACCACCACGCCCATCTGGCAGAAGCAGACGTTTACAGGACCCACCGTTGGCGCAATTTGCCAAAGAACAGGGCTTAGCGGTGCTGCAGCCAGAAAAGGCGAGAGCGCCTGAATTTCTAGAGCAATTGCGAGCTTGGCAGCCCGATATCGCCGTCACCGCTGCCTACGGTCAGATATTAAGCGATGATTTTCTGGCAATACCTAAGCGCGCCACCATCAATATCCACCCCTCTTTACTGCCCGCTTATCGCGGTGCAACCCCCGTGCAAAGTGCCCTATTGGATCAGTTGGAAACGAGTGGTGTCACCATACTTTTCACGGTCAAGCAATTGGATGCCGGAGCGATTATCGTCCAACAAGCCAGCGATATCGCCAGGCATGAACGTGCTGGTGAGCTGATGCAGCGTCTCTTTCAACTTGGGGGAACATTACTACCGCAAGCGATCGAATCTTTGCAAGATCCTGAGTTTGTGGGCACTGCCCAAGACCCAGAAAAAGTGACGCATTGCTCTAAAATCCAGAAAACGGATGGACAGATCAATTGGCAGGATGCGACGAAGTCCATCCTTGCTCGCTATCGCGCTTATCATCCGTGGCCCAGCAGCTTTACCTTTTACGATGATAAGCGCATCGTCATCGAAGAATTGGCCCTAGTCGATCAAGACTTGCCCGCATCAGCCCACTCCTTACCTATCGGTGGCTTCATCTTCCACAAGCCTTGGAAGGCACTTGTCATCAGAACAGGCGACGGGTTTTTAGTTTGCGAAAGATTAAAACCCCAAGGTGCAAAATCCCTGGACGCAGCATCATTTTGCAACGGACTTAAAGGCGAGAAAAAAGGAATTTTTCAATGAAACAGGCCATTGCAGTGGCGATTTCCGGTAAAGGCCGAACTCTATCGAATCTATTGAAAGAACAGGAACACCATGCCTACCGAGTGGCTGGAGTGATCAGTTCGTCACCAAACTGTGCTGGAAATACGATTGCCAAAGAAGCTGGCATTCCAATTTTTGTCGGTGATTTTTCTAAAGGTTTATGCGCTGATGATTTATACACCTGGCTGCAGCAGCTCCATATTCAATGGATCGCCTTGGCAGGCTTTCTAAAAATTTTCCCTCTGCTTCCAGGCTTTCAAAATCGTATCGTCAATATTCATCCGGCTCTCCTACCTAAGTTTGGTGGTCCGGGCATGTATGGAATGCGCGTTCATCAAGCAGTCCACCAGGCAATGGAGCAGCAATCAGGTGCTACGATTCATTTTGTCTCCGAAAAATACGATGAAGGCCCGATCATTGCCCAAATTCCGGTGAATATCTCTGGACTGTCGCCAGAAGCCATAGCCGATAAGGTTTTTCAAGCTGAGTGCCAACTTTATCCGAAAGTACTTGACGGTTTGATCAAAGGTTCTTTACCTCTACATGATGAGAGTGCATTTCTCATGAAACCCTCAACCAAAGGATGACATCCATGTCGCAAGCTCAGAATCTCGAAGACCAGCAATTGACTGTCGATAATTATTTACACAAAGCATTCCGCTTTCAGGCACGACAAGCCGGAGTCAGTGTCATCTATAATCCGGAAACCGAACTTTATACTTACAATGCCTATTGCCTCGAAACTGAGATCATGAAAGAATTATTTACTGTCGAACACGATTACTTAGAAGACGCTATCGAACTCATCAACCAAGAATTTGGGAATTGGGAACTTGTCGATCTTGCTGAAGAAAAAACCGGATGTTCTTCGTGTGCAGCCAAGTAATAGGCTTTTCACACTTTTTGCTTTATTTGGCTCCTTAATTCTTTCCTCTCTAAGCTTTGCTGCGACAGAAGAAAATAAATATCTCGACAAAGCTCTTTATATTAAAGATGCAATGCAAAGCTCCTCCCCCAAAAAATCTGCTCAAAGTGAGCCTGCATGCATTCGACTGAGCCGTGGCCCTGGTGTGGCTCTGGAAGAACAGAATCCGGGCTTGCACCAATTACTGGCAGATGTCATGGAACATCTCAGCAAGCGCGAATCCAAGGGCTTCCAATCTCTATTTCATCCGCGCGTCAAGGTTGAGCACGATATCGGGGAAAGGATTTTTTCGATCCTTAGTCACCGCTACGATCAACCTTGGAATTTTAGTGTGTATCGCGTTTGGGCCCTTCATCATCCTGCTAAAGACCGTACAAACTACTCCTGTGATGATGACCCGGGCTTTACCATAAGCTCTCGTTATGGCTACGAGCGGCAATATGCTGCTTGGCTACAAGTTATGGGTAAAAATGAGTTGGGTCGCATCTTTCTTGCAATTTCGCCGGTTGAAGATCGACTTTGGATCACTGGATTCCATATTCAGCAATGGACTCACCTGGAACATGACTGGGAACATTGGACCCGCCTTGGGAACGAAGCACTGGAAAAGAAAGATCAGCTACAAGCTTACTTTCACTATGATGTTGCACAGAAACTATTGGTTGGCGGAGATTTCGTCGAATTCGCCGCTCGCGACAAAATCATAGAACAGCGAGATCTCTTGTTCACACGGGAATCCTTCACAAAAAATATTCAAGAGGTCCTCAAAGACAGCGAAGTCGTTTACGTTGCCACAATCTTATCCCGCGATGGCACCGGATTACTGGTGCGTGAACGACTCAAAGAAGTGCCTTCCACTCATGATCTACAAAAGAAATGTCAGGAACACGGCAAAGCTTTACTAGCCAAGGGTCGATTAAAAGGAGACGGAGGTATTCGTTGTAGCTTTATCGTTCCAGGCGAAGAGATTGATCGTGAAGGACAACTTGGTGGTTTCTATTTCACACAAAAAGAACTTGGTAGCGAATTGAAATAATGTCATTATTAATTATTCATCGCCACTTTGCAGTGCCATCATCTAATTCATTTCATTAGTTTTCTACAAATTCGCTTTCATTCTTGTCACATTTTTGGCATGTTGCAGGTAGCGTCTGCCAATGCCTGATGATTCGTGATATGATAAAGAAAAACTTCCTCGATATAAAATCCTATACGCCATTGCAAAACATCGCGATTCCTGAGGCAAATACTGTGAAGAAAAGGGCTCTCAGAAGGCTCCAACAATTTCAAAAAGATCTTTACGAAAAAGCCTTTTTGCAAGCCTCTAACCATCCACTCATCGATGCTCCGACTGTGATTAAATATTCGGAGCATTTCTATGACTCTTTGCCAAAAACTTTTAAAAAAACCGACATCAATAGAATTCTTAAAGATCTGGATCGTAGTGACTTTCTTCTCTATGGCGACTTCCACACCCTAAAGCAAACGCAGAAGGGTTTAGTCAGGATTTTGCGCGACTACATCGGCCATAACCCCAATAGGCCGATGGTTCTCGCTCTAGAGATGTTCAAAGCCCGTGATCAAGAACTCATTGATCGCTATCTTCGCGGTGATTTATCTGAAGAACAGTTTCTACAGTTGTGTCGCTATGATCACACCTGGGGCTTTCCCTGGGAAAATTATAAAATCATCCTTGATTTTGCATTAAAACAGAACATTCGTATTGTCGGCATTAATACTGATGTCGTTGGCAAAGATCAACTCCGCACCAGAGATAAGTTTGCCGCCAAGATTCTGCAGGAAATCCATAGTAACAATGAACAGGCTTTAGTCGTCTGCTTGATTGGCGAATATCATTTGGCTGATGAGCATCTACCTAAGCATTTAGAGCCTGAGCATTCCTATACCCGCATTCTCACCAATATCGATCACTATTACTTTTTGACGAGTAACAAAATCGAGGTACCCAACACGGAATACCTGGCATTAAAAAGCCGACTTTATTGTGTCTTAAATTCTCCCCCTTGGATCAAATGGCAATCTTATGCGATTTGGGAAGAAATCAAATCTGCCAAAGGTGAATTAGTCTTAGATGATCCACGCGCGCGCATTCTCTACACTGAGGAATCTTTTGATTTGGATTATCAGATTTTAAACATTCTCTCGCACTTGGCAGAGTTTCTCAGTATTAATTTTAGAAAAAACGATTTGACTCGGTTTCACACTTACTCAGATCCTTCTGAAACCGATATTTTTCAAATCACAGCCAATTTCGAAATAGATGAGTCTTATGTTGAAACTGCTATCGAGCGATTAGATCGCGAAGGTTTTTATTTTATTCCAGAGGGGAATATTATTCTGATTTCTGATGTCAGCCTCAACAACTTAGCTGAAATTTCTGGACAGTTGCTCTTTAACCTATTACATCCTATTCAAGACGATTTTATCGATGCCGACCGCGTCTACCATCGTATCCTGATGACAAGTTCTGGTGTCCTAGCATCAAAAGTGCTGAACCCACGCCGCCGCTGTCTGGACAAAAAGCAATATGAAACATTTATGTCCCAGCTTTCACGGCGTAGGCTTATCGGCTATCAGAAAAAAATGCGCGAATCAATCCGAATGCTCGTTCGCCTATTGGAGCGCATCGAGCAAGGGTCTCGCGGTGATTTGCATTACAAGATGATTGAATACGACCTCGAAAATCAAATGGAAATCAGCATCCGACTCGGCCAGGTGATTGGTTATGAAACCTATCGCAAAATCATGAAAACCCCTAACAGCTCCTTTGAATTTGCCAATTTTTTCCAGTTTTCTACAACCAACCTGGACCCGAAAGAACAATACATTCATTTGATTCGTTGTCTATTTCCTTAGGCAATGACTTTTGCCTTCTCATCCTAGTAATTCCTGCAATAGACTACTGGCACCGATTCTCAATCTTTCGGGGACGACACAGTCTAATCCTAAAATATTTTCAACCAATGAAAGATAAGCCGCAGCTTGCGCTGGAGTGCGAACACCACCTGCTGCTTTGAAGCCGACGTTTCGCCCTGAATCTTTGATCGCAAGCAGCATACAAGCAGCCGCTTCCAGGCTGGCACCAACGCGGATCTTTCCAGTCGAAGTTTTGATAAATCCCGCTCCCGCATCAATAGCCAGCCGAGCCGCCTCATAGATGGTTTCGGTATTATCAAGGGCTCCAGTTTCCAAAATGACCTTCAAAAGCACCGTTTCGCCGCACTCTCGATGACATGCTTCAATATAAGATGCCACTTGCGGACGCTTGCCAGCTAGGAAGTCCTGGTATGGCATCACCAAATCGATCTCATGCGCTCCGTTATTAATAGCGGTTGCGATTTCAGCCAAAGTCTCGGGCAACGGCGCATTTCCACTGGGAAAATTAACCACCGTCGCCAACTTGATCGTCGTGTTTTTTAACAACTGCCGAGCAAGTTCTAGAAATTTTGCCTCAATGCAGATCGCCGCTGTTGGGCCAAGATCAGTTTGAGCTGCAGCGCATAATTGCGCAATATCCTCCTGACTTGCACCTTCATTTAAATTCGTCAAATCCAGCAAGGGAATAAGTTTAGAAGCGAGCTTGCCTGGTGGCAAGGTTTGGTCGGCATGCTTGACAAGCTGACCTAATTTTTCTTTATCAATGAACATAATTTTACCTGTCAATTGGCTCTTATATTTAAACAAATTCATTTGCTTATAGCACGATCATTGGCAAAAGCCATTGAGATGCTTGACTCCACCTGCTCATTTCCAGCAAATGATGATGGAGTCAAAGTCACTAGGTCCTAAGAGATACTAATGGGTCCAGAGCTAGGCTGCCCATGCACACGGTATAAAAGCCACTCCTTCGTACTTTCATTATGAACAAACCATTCAACCCAGCTATTTTGCAGGTTGCAATTGGTAGCTTGCTCCAATAAGCGTCGTGAACGACTGATGAGCTTCAAGATATTCTGATTACAGGAAAAAAATAATCTTGGACTCAAGTCTTCCGGTCGAGGGTGATGGTAGACCTGTTGGATGATTTCATGCCGACTCAGGCTGAGATTAGGCTTCGTCAAAAAGGCTTCGATGAGACTCAAAGTCTTAGGACGACTGAGAAGAGGGATAATCAGTCCATCAACGATCAAGTGGCCTTCGCGCAGTTGAATGGTAGGTTGATACCAGAAGCTTGTTGAAGTTGGCGGTGACTCAACATCCGGCTTTTTCTGAAACTGAGCAAGTATTTGACCGATCAAAGAACTCATTTGTTGCAGTGCGTCTTCCATGTTTTCCTGCTCCGAATTGCCAATCACTTTAGTGTCTCCTTTTCAAATAAAAATCGAAGACGCTTTTAAAAGCAAATGACTTTCAAAATAACAATGGAAATCACCTAGGACATCGGTAAGTGCTGAATATAATATATCTAACAAAATGAGAAAGTGTTACGTTTTCAGAAGAACAGTACATCACCGCGGGCCGCAGGATTTTTCTCTTCCTGATCTTCCTCAGCAGTTTCTTCCGTTGCACCCGATTCCGCAGGGCCTTCGAATTCCAGCACACTGCCTTTTTGAATAGATTCTTTTGCAACTTTAGATTCATCAGCTTTAGGTGAAGCGGGTTGCGTCGCCTTTTCCGGCTGGGATGGCTTGTTTACTGGTGGAGAGACTATATCGTCATCAAAGAATAACGCATCACTGGGCTTGCGCTTCACCGCTGCTGGCTCAGGTTTGACACTTTGCCCCGCAGTTGCTGGCTTTGCCGCGGGCGCTGTTCTGCTCGGCTCCACGTCAGAATTAACAGCGACTTTCAAGGGGTGATGCCGGATCGCGTCGGTGCTCAAACTAGTCAATTTAGCGACCATCTCTTCAGCAAGCCCGGAAATTTGCTTAATTGGAACCACTGCTGCTTCAATTTCTTGTCGGGTAATATCTTGGAACTGAAGACTTAATATGATTTGATCGATGTTTTGTGCCACACTCTCCGAGCTGACAACGGAAGAGTCTACCAATTTCGAGAATACTTCCGTCGATTCTTTTGCTGTTTCTAACAAGGATTTAACCGCTTGATTCACGCTTTCCTTTTTACTTTCCGTTTTCTCGCGGTTATCCGTCAACGACTTGGAAATCGCCTCGACTGAGTCATTCACCTTACCAACGATCTGCGTAATATCATTTGATGCCTGATTCGTTCGATCCGAGAGCTTTCGCACTTCTTCGGCAACGACACTAAAGCCACGACCGTGTTCACCTGCCCGGGCCGCCTCGATTGCGGCATTTAAGGCGAGTAGATTGGTCTGGTCAGAGATATATTGAATGTCTTCTGTAATCTTATTGATCGTTGCCGTATTCTCCAGAATCGCTTCGATGGAACGCGAGTAATCCAGATTCAATCGCCCATTTTCTTCAAGCATCTCAGTCATGTCTTGTAGCAATTTCAAGGCAATCGAAATCACCCCTGACAAAGATAGCGAGTCCTCATTATCATCACTGATGGTCTTACCCGAAAACTGCTTATTGATCTCATTGGATTCTTCCAAGTGTTCCTGTGCCTTTTCATAGATAAAGCGAACCTTGTCACCAATTTCAATAGCCGAGGTTTCCGTGTGATCGATCACAGCGGTCATCTGCTTTTGCACTTGAGGAATCAATTCCAGGATATGGCGCAATAGCTTTTCCTGAGCTGCCAGATGTTCATCACGCTGGCTGAGTTGAGACTCCAGCTCTTTGATGCGTTGCTCCAGTGCCACACCTTCAAACTGAATTTGAAAGGGAGGCCGATCCTTCTGTGATCGATAAGTTAAAATCTCTTCCTTGGTTTCCGTCAGACTCTGTCGGACCAGAGACAACTCACTACTACGCTCACGCAGAAGAGCTTCGCTGCTTTGATACTTTTCTTTCAGATCTTTGATTTGCGCTTCTAACGAAACCCGCTTGACTTCAAACTCTTTGGCAAAATGCTGTCGAAGAAAAGCCGCATGGCGACCGGAGTCTTCCTTGGACTGCTCACCACGAAGGCGCTCCAGTTCCTGCTGTAACTCGCTGAACTCTTCCTGGTTCGGGGTCTCAGAGGATTGATTGAGTTGTTGATGCTTGGAAATAAGTGCTGTTAACAGTATTCCCCACAAAGCACCTGCTGCGAGAGGTAGAATTAATGGATGATAATGAAACAATGGAGCAAGCACGATGCAAGCTGCTGGGATGGTTCCCAGAACTCCTAACCAAACTGGATCTTTCCAAATCCTCATCATCTTCATCCCTACTTCAGCAAATACTACTTGTCATAGGTTTCGGAAGGTAATCGGAAAATTTTAGATTGGATTCTTGGCACTTCCCTGATTTTACAATTATTACACTGCTCAATCACACCCTTAGAAAGTTTTAATCCCCCCAGAGTTTTTCCATCTCGGTCTTTCTATTATCGAGGCGAGTTTTGGCATATTGAACTTCGGGCAAATTTTCGGCGCCGTTTTCCAAGATGTGAGTCCATAAACTTTTTGCAATATTTCCATGACCTGCCTCATGGTTGATCTCCGCTATAGAGAAAAAGAGATTAGCGGTATTCCGATTCACCGTCAGCTCTTTACGCGCCAAATACAGTTGGCCCAAGTCCATTGGATTATCTCGATAGAGCTGCTGCTCCAATTCGAGTAGAGAATAGGCACATTGAGTTTCAAACCGAAGCAAATCGACGAGATACTTATTGATGAAGGTTTTAGCTTTATTCTGAAATATCTGCACATTAGACTTTTCACTTTGAGATAGTATTTGCTGCAACACAGGGTGAACCAGGTTACAAGCAACGGTGAAATCTTTTTCGACCCAGACTTCAGCAAGCCGAAAAATCCAAGCCAAATGCAGCTTAGCTGATTTTGTAGCTAAAACCCGATCGAGGTAGAGCTTCGCTGCTGGTGTTGAATTGATTTTCCAAATCCGCTGATTCAGCTCCTTGATCAGCTCATCCTGGTACATCGTCCAAGGTGCTTTAGCTGATTGGGAGGTGACTTCGGCCAACATCGCCGCTCGACGTAGAGCTGGCATATCACCCAACTCGCTGACATGAGTCGGTCGATAAAATTCTCTGGATTTTTCTGCCTGGTAAGTGTCGACATAAGCCTGGAATAGTTGGCGTCGCAAAGATTCTGAAATTTCTGGGAATAGGGCTTTTCGTGTTTTTTCAAAAAAATCGATGGCGCTGTGAAAGTCGCCACTTTCAAAATAGGGCTCGATGTTGCGCGCCTGCACTTCACGCACTGCTGGCACAAGGCTTTGCAGAAATTCGGACCGTGGATAGCGTTGGGCGAAAGCCCGCACGCGCTCCAGCATAGCTGGTGTTCTTTCATGTTGGGCGTAAGAGGCAACTTGACAGCTCCAGGCAATTTCCTGAGCGGGTGGCGGCAATAGATCGGCTTGTACCCGTAACTCACCGAGAAGAGTTCTGGCATGACGGATGTTTTGGCCTTCGTAATATGGCAGTTCCAGACAGGCAAGCCGTACTTTGGCAAATTGGGCTGTGGAGTGGGTGCGAAATTCCTGCTCATGACGAAAGTAGGCGATCTTGGCCTTTTCGTTTTCCTGCAAAGCCAACCAGGAGTCTGCAATCCGTAGGCTTGCCAAAGCCTGCAGGTCATGGCTAGTTTCACTGCCATCAGCCTCAGCCGCCGCCATGGAGCGCAAACCATAGTCCATCATTTTCTGTGACTCACTAAAGCGGCCAAGCCAAAAGAGAGCCTCACCCCGTAAAATAAATTGGGAAGGTCGAATCACTTCGCGTGACTGATCAAGCCGGTTAGCAAGCGCGTACATGTCTTCAGCAAGTTCGAAATTATTCAAGTCAAAGTAAATATCACCTGCTCTTGCAAAAACCTGAGCACCAAGATCCATACTCGGGTCCTGACGCAAAGCTAGATCGAGCTCTTGTATCGCTTCCAGGTAGCTACGATTGCGAATCATTAATTCAGCTAGTAAACGGCGAAATTCCGGACGGTAATCACTCCTCCCCGAGCTACGTAAATAGTTGAGGCCACGCATTGCAGCTCCATATGCTGCCGGCCATTTCTCATAGAGAAAGTAAATGACAGCCTGGTTGTAATAGGCCCAAGGTGATCGTTCATCAACGATGGCATCGCCAATATCCTTTTTCGTGCCATAAGCCCAGGAAAGAAAGGTATTGGTATTGACCAGGTTATTGCGCACATCGGGATTTTCACGTCCCAGTTGCCGCTCGCGCCAGTAGTGATGCGCTAGCATTAAAAAACTGGAAGCGATAAAGTAATCATTGCGGCAGTGAAAATCATAGTCCTGGCCATAGCGCGCCCGCCCCCCAAGCCAGGTTTTACGCGCTCCTTCATAATCACCATCAAGAAACAGGGTTCTTCCACGATTCATATGCTGGATCGCCCGCCCCGCACCTTTAGTTGCCGGGTAGGCCTGCAAAAATTGATCTTTTTGATGGGGATCAGGAAAGTCCGGCATAAACTCGATTGGCGGCAGACGCACAGGGTAACGCCAAAACACTTCTTTAGCATTCTCCCGCGTTTCTTCCTTAAGGGAAAAGTCGCCAACGAACATGTATTGCCGCAAAATCTCTTCTGGACTGCGATCAACAAGCGCCTTGGCATCAATTTGCGCCCAGATCGGATCACTCAAAGAAATGCTCAGCAGGCACAAACTTATGCCTCGCCGGAAACTTGCCACGCCTTCGTCTCCATTTTCAGGTCAGATACTCAGACCTCGCTCATACCTCGTGTCGCCGATTCCGCCTGCCGGACAATTTCGGCATGGAAGCACGCGACGGCATTTGCTATATCGGTCAAAGATTCCTTGACCATAATGGATTCGCCGTTGGTGAAAAAAATCAGAGTGTCGGGGACAGCCTCAAGGTACTTCACTGTTTCCAGATTAATCAGAATTTTTTGATTATCCAATTTTGTTAAAAGTATCATGAAGTCCCAGACCTGATGAGGGCTTGTTGCTTGGCTAATGACTGCATCCTATGGTACTTACAGGCGATCAGCAGTGTCAATGTTTAGCGAAAAAAGGATCGATCCATGGATTTAAGTACATTGCAAGCTCACGTCAAAACAGCCAATGAAGACTTTCAACGCATATGGAGGTTTCTTTGACGTCGCTAAGAAAGAACGTGAGCTAGCTGACCTGGAAGCCGAGATTGAGGCACGTCCGGACTTTTGGTCAAACCCGCAAATTTCTGCACCGATTCTCAAGAAAAAGCGTGCTTTAGAACTCGAATTACAACGCACAAAACGCCTGACCCAGACCAAAGAAGACTTAAACGCTGCCGTAGAGTTAGCGGAGGAAGGCGAAGACGTATATTTGGAAGAAGCCGCATCTCTTTATCAAACACTGGAAAAGGAGCTGAAAGCTCTCGAGGTGCAAAGTTTACTCGGTGGCGAGGTTGACCCGAATGATGCGGTGATGACCATAAACGCCGGCGCTGGTGGCACAGAATCTTGTGACTGGGCATCGATGCTGATGCGGATGTATTTGCGCTATGCAGAGCGCAAAGGCTGGAGCGTCGAATTACACGACGTACAAGATGGCGATGAAGCTGGTGTCAAAAGTGCAACGTTTGAAATCTCAGGCGACTACGCATTTGGCATGTTAAAAGCGGAATCAGGAGTTCATCGATTGGTGCGAATCAGTCCATTTGACTCCAATGCACGACGGCATACATCATTTGTGTCGGTTTTTGTCTCACCAGTGGTCGATGACGATATTGAAATCGAATTGAACGAAGGGGACATTAAAGTTGACACTTACCGTGCCAGTGGTGCCGGTGGTCAGCATATCAACAAAACCGACTCTGCCGTTAGAATGACACACATACCAAGTGGTATTATCGTCCAATCGCAATCCCAACGTTCCCAGCATCAAAACCGCGATCGTTGTTTAAAACTCTTGAAGTCCAAGCTATACGAATTGGAGCTTGAGCAAAGACGAAAGCAGCAGGAGGTTGTAGAGGGTGGTAAGTCTGATATCGCCTGGGGAAGCCAGATACGAAGCTATGTCTTGCACCCCTACAAGATGGTCAAGGATCACAGGACGAGTGTCGAAAATCACAGCCCCGATGATGTGCTGGACGGCGATATTGAGCCATTCATAAATGAGTATCTCGCGAAAACATTGGGCAGCGCTAAGCAAGTTTAAAAACTTGTTAAAGTTTAAAATTCCCGAATGAAGCAGCGATTCTAATCGTAAAATTGCTATCTAAAGTTTTGACACGCTTACCCTTCCTAGCTATCCTTTTATTAGATGGCAATTTATTTTGCCATCTCCAAAGCCTGAAAATCACTTCACAAAAGACATGCACTTAGCGTGAAGGAGCGAGCATGGACGCGAGCAAAATCATTGGCGCGGTTACACAGCAGGGGTTCCACGATAAATATCAACAACTTCATTGGACAGGCTCGTTCCATGATTACCTAAACATGGTAATCGAGCGACCAGCGATCGCTCGGACGGCCTTCCAACGTGTATATGATATGATCGAGGGCTACGGCTACAGTAAGTACATGGAGTACAAAAAGGAGATTTACCACTGGAAGTTCTTTGATGACCCAATCGATAACGGCAAAGACGCGATCTTTGGCTTAGATGTCCATTTGAACAAGTTGGTGAACGTCTTTAAAGCAGGCGCCCAACGTTATGGACCAGAAAAACGCGTGATTCTGCTTCACGGACCAGTTGGATCAGCAAAATCTACCATTGCCCGCCTTCTCAAAAAGGGTTTGGAAGCTTATTCCAAAACCGACGAGGGTGCGCTTTATACCTATGAGTGGATCAACATCGGCGAAATCCTTTCCATGGATGACGAGATGCCATGTCCCATTCACGAAGAGCCTTTGCACTTGATCCCTGTCGATCGACGAGCATCAGCATTAGAATTGATCAACAAAAACCGCGATCGTAATGAATCCATTTTCATCGAAGGCGATCTCTGCCCAGCTTGTCGCTATGTCTACAACAAGCTGATGGAATACTATAAAGGCGATTGGGAGCGGATGACGGCCAATCATCTCCGTGTCAAGCGGCTTATCCTTTCCGAGCAGGATCGTGTCGGTATTGGTACTTTCCAACCGAAAGATGAGAAAAACCAGGATTCCACGGAATTGACCGGTGATATCAACTACCGCAAGATTGCCCAGTACGGTTCGGATTCAGATCCACGGGCCTTCAATTTTGACGGTGAGTTTAATGTCGCCAACCGCGGTATCATCGAATTTGTCGAGGTCTTGAAGTTAGATGTGGCCTTCTTATATGATCTTCTGACAGCCAGTCAGGAACACAAGATCAAGCCGAAAAAGTTTGCGCAAACCGATATCGACGAGGTGATTATAGGTCACACGAACGAGCCGGAATATCGCAAGCTCCAAAGCAACGACTTCATGGAAGCCTTGCGCGACCGTACTGTCAAAATCGACGTTCCCTATATCACCAATCTGAATAAGGAAATGGAGATTTATCACAAGGACTTCAACGCTGAAACAGTGCCACACATCCATATCGCTCCTCACACGATCGAAATGGCTGCCATGTGGTCAGTGTTAACGCGCCTCGAAGAGCCGAAAAAAGCAAACTTGACGATTATGCAGAAGCTGAAGCTATACAATGGCAAGTCCATCCCAGGCTTCACCGAAGATAACGTCAAAGAGCTACGCAAAGAAACCACACGTGAAGGTATGGACGGTGTCAGTCCACGCTACATCCAAGACAAGATCTCAAATGCCTTGGTTACGGACAAAGGCAACGGCTGTATCAACCCCTTTATTCTACTGAACGAGATGGAATCCGGTTTGAAAACCCACTCTCTCATCAAAGATGAAGAGACGAAGAAGCATTACCGCGAATTGCTCTCGCTCGTGAAAATGGAATATGAAGACATCGTCAAGCATGAGGTCCAACGGGCGATCTCTGCCGACGAGAATGCGATCGATAAGCTTTGCGGCAACTATATCGACAACGTCAAAGCTTACACGCAAAAAGAAAAAGTCAAGAACCCTTACACTGGCGAAGCCGAAGAGCCGGATGAGCGACTGATGCGCTCGATCGAAGAAAAAATTGATATCCCCGAAAGCCGCAAAGACGACTTCCGTCGGGAAATCATGAACTACATCGGCGCACTTGCTCTGGAAGGCCGACCATTCGACTTCCGCACCAATGAGCGTCTCCACCGTGCCCTTGAGCTCAAGCTGTTTGAAGACCAGAAAGATACGATCAAGCTGACTAGCCTCGTTTCAAATGTTGTTGACAAAGAAGCACAGGCAAAGATCGACGTGGTTAAAAACCGCTTGATCAAAAATTACGGCTATTGTGAGATTTGTGCCAACGATGCTCTAGGCTTCGTTGCCAGCGTGTTTGCCCGTGGTGATGTTGTCAAGAAAGACAAGAAATAAAGATCAAAGCAGAAGGGCGGCTCCATTATGCCAATGAAAATGGAATCCGATCTGAACCGGTTCCGTAAGATAGTTCGAGGAAAGATCAAAAAAGAGCTACGGCGCTTTATCTCCAGTGGAGATCTCGTCGGCAGGCAGGGGAATAAAAAAGTCACCATTCCTCTGCCACGGATTGATATTCCTCATTTTCAATACGGAGACAAGGATCAGGGCGGTGTCGGTCAGGGAGAGGGAGAAGTCGGTGACACCCTCGACAAGGGCCAACCACAGCCAGGTCAAGGTCAAGCCGGTGAAGGCGAAGGTGATCACAGCCTGGAAGTGGATGTGACCCTAGAAGAACTGGCCCAGATTCTTGGTGAAGAACTGGAGCTGCCCAATATTGAAGACAAGGGCAAAGAGAATATCGAGGACAAGCGCTATAAGTACACCGGTATTTTGCGCCAGGGCCCTGAGTCTCTGCGCCACTTCAAACGAACTTACAAAGAAGCATTAAAACGTACGATTTCACTTGGTAACTATGATCCGGATGATCCCATCATCATCCCGATCAAAGATGACAAACGTTTTCGCTCCTATAAAACGCATCATGAGCCGGTTGCCAACGCCGTCATCGTTTATATGATGGACGTCTCCGGCTCCATGGGCGATGAACAAAAAGAAATTGTCCGCCTGACAAGCTTTTGGCTCGATACCTGGCTAAGTACTCAGTACAACGGCTTGGAGCGCCGCTACATTATCCACGACGCTACCGCCCGGGAAGTTGACGCTGACACCTTCTACCGCACCAAAGAATCCGGTGGTACTTTGATTAGTTCGGCTTATAAATTGGCACTGAGACTGATTGAAGAAAACTTTAATCCCAACGAGTGGAATATTTACTTGTTCCACTTTTCTGACGGCGATAACTGGTCGGGTAATGACACAGCTGACTGTATGCGCCTTTTGGAAAGCAGTCTTATTCCAGTTTCCAATATGTTCTGTTATGGCCAGGTCGAATCCCGCTACGGTTCCGGCCAATTTCTGCGGGATCTGCACAAGCACTTTGGTGAGCAAAACGAAAAGATCACCACAACACAGATCAAAGACCGCGATGCCATCATCGATGCTTTGAAGGTTTTCCTAGGCAAGGGGAAATAATTATGAGCTACAACACCCAACTTACCCCTGAGCTGATAGAAGTTGTCCATAGCCTGAAAGAGACCGCCATCAAGTCAGGCCTCGACTTCTTTGAAACGATTTTTGAGCTGGTTGATTACAAGCAACTCAACGAAATCGCCGCTTATGGCGGTTTCCCAACCCGTTATCCTCACTGGCGCTTTGGTATGGATTACGAGCGCCTATCTAAAAGCTATACATATGGCTTGTCCGTCATTTATGAAATGGTCATCAACAATGATCCTTGTTATGCCTATCTTTTGCGCGCCAATAATATGGTGTCGCAAAAAACGGTGATAGCCCACGTTTTTGGCCACTGTGATTTTTTCAAAAATAATTACTGGTTCAGCAAGACGAACCGAAAAATGCTCGACCAAATGGCAAACCATGCCGCCATCGTCCGCCGCTACATCGAAGATGTCGGGCATGATGAGGTGGAAAATTTCATTGACTGCTGTTTGTCACTGGAAAACTTGATCGATATTTACTCTCCATTCAACACCCCGGTTTCGAAACCCAAAACCGTTGATGACGAAGAAGTTTATCGCCAAGACCCCGTAAGGAAAATGCAGTCTCCAAAAAAGTATCTGGAAAGCTATATCAACCCGAAAGAATTTCTGGATGAGCAGCAACGGAAGCAGGAAGAGCGCCAGCAGCGCAAAAAATCCTTCCCAGAAAATCCTGAGCGGGATGTTTTGAAGTTTTTGATGGATCACGCCCCTATTCCAAGCTGGGAACGTCGGGTTTTGGGCATAATACGGGATGAGTCCTATTATTTTGCCCCGCAGGCCCAGACCAAAATCTTAAATGAAGGTTGGGCTTCCTATTGGCACAGTAAAACAATGACAGAACTGAACCCACTACACGATTCCGAGATTATTGATTATTGCGATCAGCATTCTGGCGTTGTTGCCGCGGCACCTGGTCAGCTGAATCCTTATAAACTTGGCATTGAACTCCTGCGCCACATCGAAAAGCGCTGGAACCGCGGACAATTCGGCTTGGAATACCTAAGCTGTGATGATCCCAAAAAACGAGCCGAATGGGATACCCAAGCAGGTCTTGGTAAAGACAAAATTTTTGAAGTCCGACGTATTCACAATGACATCACCTTTATCGATGCCTTTTTAGATGAAGATTTTTGCCATGAACACAAACTTTTCATCTACGACTATGATCGTCGCAACAATCGCTACGTTATTTCTGGCCGAAATTTGGTTGATGTCAAAAAGCAATTGTTGCATCAGTTGACAAACTTTGGTCAACCCATCATTTCGGTGATAGATGGTAATTTCAAGAACCGAAATGAGTTACTTCTCGAGCACACCCACGAAGGCACTGATCTCAAGCATGATTTCACCTTAGAATGTCTCAAAAACCTACATCGAGTCTGGCGACGACCTGTTCATATTCAAACCATTATTGAAGATGTGCCACGTCGGGTCTCGTTTGACGGAAGTAGTCATAGCGTCGAAAAAATTTAGTGGCTTAATAGGTGCAACATGAGCCGATTCACTTGGCCCAGGATGATTCTGGGCTTGGTTGGAGTATTATGCTTCCACCTGGAACTGCTCGGTAATGACCGACAAGTTCCTGTAATTCGTCAGGTGGGAGTCATTCCAGTGCAGTGGTATGGAGAAATCTCGCCGGTATCGGACCTTGCCCGCTCACGCCTACTGATCGACTCCGGATTCTCTGACCTGGTTCGCAGCGCCAAGAGATTTCAAATTCTAAATGACGAGATCACCCGTGAGTTATGGGATTCGGCAGATGGCAGGCGGCGTTTGACAGAAGATTTCGAAATGGACGCGCTGCTTAGCCTAAGCATCCAGATGGGCGAAGATTTGCAGGTTTGGAGCCTGCGCCTTCTTAGCCCGCGACTCGATAATTATCTCATTGAATCGGAACGCATCCCTATCAGCTGGTTTTATCAAGCCAGTGATCAGGAAATCACCGAACGCCTACGCCGGCTGACATATCGTCTATTGAATCGCTATCCGATCGATGTTTTTGTGACATCAGTCCAAGGGCGGTTTTTAACTCTCTCAGCAGGCAAAGAACAAAATCTTTTCGAAGGCCAGACTTTAACCTTCCATCGTTTTCGGATCGCCTCCCTTCACCCCGCAAATGATGCTTGGCTTTCCTATGATACGGCGAAGCTAGGTGAAGCAAAAATCATTGATACCAAGAATCACTCGTCAGTGGCACAAATGACGAGCTTATCCTATGAGGGAGCGATTCGCGTGGGCGACGGCGCTCGCGTTGATCACATCGCCTCACGGCAACTTTTTGCCCGTTTAACGGATGAGGATGAGGTTTACAGAAGAGAAGCCGCGGCATCCGCAATTATCGGCCCACGAGAGCTGGTCAAACCAGCACCCAAAGCACCACAGAAAAAGCCTGAGTTTGACTTGCCTCAATTACCTCCAGTTGAAGATCGCCCTACAGCAGAGCCCGAGCGCCCAAGGGAAGAACAGGAATCAACGGCCCCCAGTCTGCCAGCAGAAGTCTATCCTGGCCCTAATGACGAGGACGGCCTAGCAAAGTGGATGACTGAGCATGTCAAAGAAGTGAGAGTACTCGGTGGCATAGACATGTGGAGCTATAATCAAAGCCGCATCTCTGCAAAGTCGAGTTTTCCTCTATGGCTTGTCAATCGCGCCGAGGCTCATGCCCGCCTGCAATGGGACGCCGATACTTATTCGGAAGCCAACGGATTACTAGGGCTAGGCTTAACCGGTTCAGGTAACTATTTTGGTTTCGGCCTGGGTATGAATTGGATTCGCCAGATTTCAGCCCCGGGAGCTGTCGTCCAAAATATGGATGGTTTTGAACTCGGTGTACAATCGCAGTTTCGTAGCCTTACTGTCAGTGGTGAAAATTTCGGTGGAATTGATGTCATCGAACTTGGCGGCCTAGCCCGCATTTACGGCCAGCATCATATCATCGAAACATCACAAACAATCGAATACCGCGCAGGACTCGACGTTTCTGTGATGTCGTGGGGCCAGGTGGGACTTGCCGGATTGAAAAAGAGCGTCTCTGGAATATTCGCCTATGGCATGAACATCGAGGGAGTATTAAAGGGATCGCCTGATCAATGGGATATCGGTGGCTTTATCAAGGTCCGCTCCGGTAGTTATGATGATCAGCTCGGTAATCTTGGATTTAATTCTATTTATTTTGGCTTATTGGGCCGAAAGCATCTGTAATGTCCCATTAAAAATTAAATCTCCGCTCCTTCCTTGCCGATGACCGAAGCAAGGAGGGCTCTAGTATGTTCGTTTTCAGACCATGGTTACTTAGCATCATCAGCTTTATTTTTTTGCAAGTACAGAGTTTCGCGCTACCCGGATTGAGCGATCCGATTGCCGATGAATGCCAGAAGGATATCGTTTCCCTGGCTGAAAAGAATAAATGCTCCGAAGAATGCCACGATGAATCCCCCATGGACTGTCTGCAGGAAAATATCAAAGAAATTAGTGAAGCCTGTCGCAAGAAGATTGAACCTAACCGTAAAGACTGGGAAGAAAAAAAGAAAAGTTTTGCCGAAATGAAAAAATCCTGTGTTGATGATTTCAAAAAGCATGACATCAAAGGTCTTTGTCACAAGGACACGATTTTTAATCTTATGGTGAAGAAGAAAGAAATTTCCAAAGCTTGTAAAGAAGCCACAAACAAGCACATTAAAGCCCACACGAAACACCTGCTACCCATGGATTGATTTCCCTTTTGAGTCAGACTTTGGACTTCATCTTTGTGGTAATTACCAGGATTTTTATAAAACAACCTGGTATTTACCGATTTATACCGATGGTTGGCTGAAAAATGACTCTCCACTAAAAATCCATGAACGAGACTCGAATCAGTTCACATCAAAGTTTCGCTCGGCATTTCTATCGAAATTCATATGACAGCTAAAACAGTTCCCAAGATTCTGCAACATCGCATCACCATCTCCTGCATGTTCTTCTTCCGCATCATTAAAATGACAAGGAAGACAAAAGTCTGTGCGAGGCGTGCTGTGAGTAAAACTGAAGACTGTCGAGCCTTCGGCGGGGGTATTATGGCAAGTTACGCAATCTTTTCCCACATAATGTCCACTGCCTATACTATTTGGATTATTCGGATCAAAATCTACTGGTGGTCCCTGGTTAGGGTAAGCACGTGAAGCTGTAGTGGTTGGCCTCGCATGACAATCTTCACAAGTTTCTGGTTTGGGAAGGTGACTAAACGCCTGTATATTATCAAAACCAGGGTAAGAATGACAGTTAACACAATCTTGACTGGCGACATGTGGAGGAGCAGGTCGGTTTATCTCATGACAGCTTACACAAGAGCTTAAGTCCTTATGCAAAGTCAGTAATGCATCGTCATTAGGATTTACTGAACCAGAGTTGGAGCCTTCCTCAGTTTGGCTTGAGCTTGTATCTTCCTGATTTGGAGAAATATTAGATCCACGTGTAATCTTCTTGGGTTTCGCCTCCTGATTGTAGCAGGCTGTATATAGCAAGTTTGCAGCGCACAACGATATAAGCCATAACAAGATTTTTTTCATAGTATTTAATCCCCATCTTACCCAAGAAAAGCTGACACTGAGCCTTTGACTAGCCAAAATTTATGCCTTCAAGAATTCTTTTCGACGATTTATCTCTGTTTCTTTAATATTCTCAAATAGTTATATAATTTTAGCCAGTTAGATATGCGAATTAGAAATATTTCTTCGCCAGTTGTATCACTGATATCTATATATTCTCTTTTAATTTAGATATTTATCTCTTAGATGCAGTATGCGTCTTAACTTATAGTTTACCGCTCGCGCCGAGACGATGACCCCAAAACTTCATCCATAGTCTTGATAAAACTGAGATTGCATCGCCACTACAAAAAATTAATGTGCCCACAAGACTAATTGTAAATAGCTGAAAAAACATGGCACGCGAAAGTCCGATATACCGCCAGTGATGTCGCGAGTTGATTTGAAGAAGGTTTGACCCTGCGCATGATCACATCAGGCGGTTTACCATCTGGTATCCGTCCTTTCACAGAATCTCGACTTCCGACTGAAGGGGGAGAGGAAAACTAGAATCAAAGAAAAAAAGTGAACTATTGCTGCCAATAGCTCACTTGATAGTTGGGACGAAAATATTCAAATACTTAGGCTATGAATCATTTAGCACAATCTTCACCACCAAAACCCATTATTCTGCAGGATAAAAGCGTAGCTGTAAAAGTTTAAGACCATTATTATCATAATCCCACAAAAAGCCTTCAAGCCTCTCATCAAACAGTGGAATTCGCTCTAAAGAGCCGTCACCATCAAGGTCGATAGAAATGGATAGAAGCTCATTCGAAACGTTAGAGAAACTTGACTTCCCTTTAGTTCTCGTCGAGATTACTGACTCAACACTACAAACTTCTTCACCAGTTGCAGGATCTGTAGCGCATGTATTGATCCTTGACGATCCACCTGGCTTACCTAAAGCTCTGGCGAATACTCGATAACTAAAGCTACCCGAGGCCGTAGGATCTGGGTTTGGTAAGCTAAAAGATGCACTACCATCAGTGCCATTAGCGTCAAGAACTTGGAAGTCACCCTCTGATAGCAAAATGCGAGATTTCCCTCCGAGGGCTACAAATATACGCCGACCATTATTACCTGTTAAATCGGCGCTTTTATTCTTAGCTACACCAATAATATTTAAACTAAAAGTATGGCCACCAGCAGGAGCTCCATTGCCTTTAAAAAGCACATCACTCGTAGTTTCTTCCGATTTCTTATTCAACCTCTTTTCCAATACGGATTCACCGCAAGCTAGAAAAGTCAGCGCAAAGCTTAAAACAAGTACCTGAGAACCAATTGACAGACTATGCTTCATTTATTATCCCTCTAAATAGAATCTCGAAATTATGTACAAATTTATTATCGGTCTTTTTGATTTTAACATGAGAAAATAAATATTATCCTTTAATAACAAATAGTTATTAAAGTTATTTTTGTACACTTTTACTCATGAATATTTCTTCTGGGCAGGCTCGCGATCTTGCACCCTCAATTTAATCCAATCTGCAGAATCAAAGCCCTGAGAGCTGCGTTGTACGGAAAAGGGCAGTCCTGCTTCCTAGCGCGATCGGAAAATTAAAAATGCACAGCAAGCCCAAACACTGGTCCTTCCAGATTTGTTTGTCCGAATTTTAATCTCTGAAAGCCCACTCTCGCTTCCCAACGCTGCCAATGCAAACCCAATACCAAATCCCACTCTTGAAATCTAGGATCATGAGTCGAAGACAAATACTGCGCCTGTAAGCTTATGGGCCTGAAAGCATAATATTTTACTCTGCCACCCCAATGAAAAGCTCCGTTGCCATCAATCCAAGTTCCTCCAAAAATCCATTGAAAGGCAAGCTTTTGGGTCCTAATCCGATTGAATATAACCGATGCACGTGCGATACCTAAATGATCCGTTCCTACATCAAGCTTCTCTTCAAACTTGTCATAATCGACTCGTAAACCCCACTTAGGAGCTGGTGAAAATTCAGTTGAAAAGCGAGAAGCTTCCACTTGACGACTGTCACGGAACAGACTGATTTGGCTTGTCGAGCGGATGCTATGCCGCCTGCCGCGATAGCCAGAGAAGTAAGGTTTTTCTTCTAAGTCCCAGGAATTTTGATAAGCTTCGCCAGACTCATCATCGGGTCCAATAAAAATATAGTAGGTACCATAGATAATTCCATAGAAAACCAGACGGGCCAACTCCGGATCAGGACTTTCTTCCTCTTCCAAGTTATTTCTTTGAACTCTAACTATTTTTTCGCTCTGCGGGTGTTCACTTGTCGCTTCATTTTCCTTGTTTTTGTGGAGATCCTGCTTAATGGTGTTAAGTTTGCCGGCATATAGATGAGGTATGAGTCCTAGAAAAGCAAAAAGGACTAGCGTAAAAGATGAAAGTCGTCTCTTTGTTACAAATTGACTCATTTGCTTACCTTTAGATTTTTTTAGGATTCAAGCATACTTACACCACAAGGATGAAAATCCCACAGTTTATGTGGTTACCGATGAAAAATAAGGGCATTCGTTAAATAAGCAAGTTGACATTGCGTCAAATACACCGTGATAAGTAAGTTGATTAGTTTTCTTTGCAGAAGATGAGCTAATCTCGTCTCTACACAGAATTTTCAAAGAAGTGCAGCACAAGCACAGAATCTTTTATGTCACTCCCACTTTTCTCCACAGACAAATACCACATCTTCTTTTGTAATGCGTGCATCCCAATAAGCTTTAACCACCGAAGACTTCACGGCATTTTTTGAAAAAACGGCCCAGTTTTCATCGACTGGTAAACGAACGCTTAATGAAACGATTCCGTCAAATCCTCTGTCTTTAGACTCTCTCCCAAGAGCATTACAGAAAGGATAGGGAGGGTCGTTTTCTCTTAAAAAACTATCCGGCGACTGAGCCTCGCCTCTAACGTCCAAGGCGCTTACCAACTCAACTTCCGCCTTACAAAATGCCCTTTCGAAAATGACAGCATTTTCTTTTTCAGCCATTGAAAGCTCAAGCTTTGCCTGACGGCGCAAATGATAGATTACTTCTGCTTTAGAAGCATCTTGGCTAGTCGCCCCATACCAGACAGCTAAGTTTCTAGCATCAGCACTAAATCTTGAAATTTTCAAATCAACAACATCAAAGCAAAATGAAAGATCTTCATTTTGCCCATACTGGTACCAACGATCCTTTGGCTCAACGTAATCATGCTCAATTCCGCTACCCAGGTTTGCTAGGTCTTGTATATAGCTTTCTTCTTCACCTGTAAGCAGCCCCTCGTAGAAGATAATTTTTCTAGGAGGGCAGATAGGGATTGATCGCCAAAGGCTTGAGGCAGAAAGACAAATGGAGTCTTTGCTAGCAAGTCGTAATATGTCCTTGGAAAATTGAGGCTCTAGCATGGAAATTCCCTCTAGGACTAGCTTAAATCACTTCACTCAGTGTTCCCACTCGATACATATCGAGAATTCTTCTGACAGTAAAAAGCCGATCCATCGATAACAAAGGATTTTCCTCAATCAGTTCCAAGGCGCTTTTACCCTTAAAAGTTTCTCTTGGAACTTTAAGCCAGTTAGCCCTGATCTCTTGGTTTCTTGGAAAGAGGATTTCTAAATTCTTTTTAATTCCTAAAAGATGCCCTATTCTTCTCATACGGTCGAGCGACGGCTGTGGAAAACTCCTCGCTTTTTTTGCATTTCTAATCGTCTTCTCGCCCACATCCAACAAAAGTGCGAGCTCACTGATACTTAGATCATATTCTTCAGCTAGAAGCCAAAGTACCTTACCGAGCGCTTTTTGTTCACCTTTCGACGGAAGGCTAGTGTCTCTTTTTGTATTTGTCATGACTTTCCCTCCTGGTTACAGGTTCTTCCATATAGGTTATCGGCCAAACAGAGAAATATTTCAATTAATTCCCCTATTTTTTTATAACTTATTTTAATTACTGTTTTTTATTTTGTGAAAATTTTCCTCGGCTGGAGCATAGCAGGCCAACACGGACTGGCCTTTGGTATGAAACCTAATTCTGCGCACATCTATTTTTTAAGGCTATCGAACCCACACCCGATGAATCGTGTGCTGCGACTCATTATCAATGTCATCATCACATTCCCAGTGGTTATTAAGCCCATCACCAGCAGCGATACTCCAGTGTAAAGCCCCATCCGCTGAGCGGAGTATCCTATTTGTCAAAGCCAAATCCAAGGCATTACTTTGAGCATCAGCCTGCAATCCAGGCAGCATTCCTGTATGCCCTTCAAGTGGCACGAAATTAGCAGCTACATCGGAACAGTTGCCGACTCCAGTTTTCACATAATTAATACAATTCGCCGACGTCGTTTTAAAATGGATTGTTCGATTGTGCAGAGAACTTTGACAGAAGAATCTAAGCTCCGAGATATTAAATTGACTTAAAAAAGAAGGCGCCGCATGCCCCCAATATTCAGTATTCTGCTCGTCATCGCCCAATGTCGATGAATTTAAGTTTGGCAATGAATCTGCTCTGATCATGAGTGGAGGGTTTGTCCCTGCTTGATGAACGTAATTTAAAACCATCGTCCATCCACCATTATCCACCTCTAAATCGCAATGTGAATCATAGGTAACAGCTTCATTATTTTGATTGGTATGATATAGCTTGTAGTTACCACTCGGCGCATTCGCGATTTTAGCCTTAACATCAGCACAGCTTGAGAATGCAAGAAATGCAACCTGCTCTTGCGACTGAATAACTTCATATTCTTCAAGAAGCTCAGGCTCTTGGACAATAACAGGCTCCGAGCTTTCCTGCACATTCTCAACACTTGGCTCTTGACGCCCTTGAAACTGGTATTTGGGTGCGTCGTAAACCGAACATGAAGTTAAAAAAACTAATATGGCAAAAACCTTTGCACATCGCATTGCCGAACCTCTATTTTGATGAGCTATAAATACCATATCGGCAAGACTTATCTGTATAATAAATAAAACCATAAAATCTAATATTTTTAATGCATTATAAGCTTCATATTTATGTTAAATGAAACTTTTCAGCGTAATTTTGTATAAAGGCAAGTCGCCTACCCTACGATCCACTCGCCTATGGTGGACGACCGTTAAGTCCTTTACGATTTCTCCCCCACCCCCTAAAATAGGCACAGACTCTTCATCAACTAAAAAATGAGAAATCTATGCCTGATAGACCACGTGCACCAAAGCGAGAAATCGTCAGTTGGGCCATGTTTGATTTTGCCAATCAAGCCTATACCTTGCTGATCATCACTGTCGTCTTTGCAGTTGTTTTTCCGCGCATGATCGTCGGCGATGGACCCGATTATCGTCTAGGTAACTTTCTTTGGAGTTTGGCGCTTGGTATCAGCTACCTGCTTACTGTACTTGCCAGCCCGATTTTGGGTGCTATCATGGACTATGCTGCCATGAAGAAACGATTCTTATTCTATAGCTATATTCTCACCGTCGTCTCGACTGCCGCACTCTACTTTGCAAGTCCAGGAATGATCATCCTTTCCATGATTTTGATCATCATTTCAAACTTTGGATTTGCGATCGGCGAGTCGTTTATTGCCAGCTTTTTACCGGAACTCGGACCAGCCAAGGACCTAGGCAAGATTTCTGGATTTGGCTGGGCTGTTGGCTATATTGGCGGCATGATCTCCACCGTTTGTGCGCTCTTATGGATTGGTGAGGTCAGCGAAGAAAACTTTGCCAATCTTCGTTATGTCGGACCACTTGCTTCCGCCTTCTTTTTATTTGGAGCGATTCCTACTTTTATTTGGCTAAAAGAGCGAAGTGTGCCTAAGCCTCTACCTGATGGCCATAGCTGGTTTAAAATCGGCTACCAACGCACCTTTGATACCCTCAAAAAGGTTCGCGAGTTTCGCGATTTGGCCGTTTTTCTGCTAGTAGTGTTTTTTTCGATGGCCGGCCTATCAATCATCATCTCTTTCACTTTCATCTATGGTGATCAGGTGATTCGATGGGATGAAGACGTGCGTACTTTGATGTTTGTCATCACTCAAGTTACAGCGATGATCGGTGCCGTGTTATTTGGATTTTTGCAGGATCGTATTGGTGCTAAATTAACATTTAATTTGACACTAGTGCTCTGGATCATCACAATATTTTTAATCTACCTCACTCCCACGATAACCTCTATTCTCAACGAGAATTTCAGCGCCCTTGCTAGCTTGGAAACACAAACGTTCTTCTTGTTTGTTGGCAGCATCGCTGGCCTTGGTCTTGGCTCCGTTCAATCAGCAAGTCGTACTTTGGTAGGCTTATTTTCTCCACATAGCAAATCAGCCGAATTTTTTGGTTTCTGGGGCTTTAGCACTAAGTTAGCTTCCGTATTTGGCATTATTGCCCTTGGAGTCATGCAACTCATCCTTGGCTTGCATACTGCTATCTTGATTTGCGCCGTCTTTTTTTTGCTTTCACTGATAGGGGCATATTGGGTGAATGAACAACGAGGAATCAAAGTGGCTATGAATTATCAAGAGGAAAAAATCAGGCACTAGCATTGACTGCGCTGCCTGATTTCACATTTCAATGTCTTTATTATTTTAACATCGCGTCAAGCTGCGCGCTGATTTTATTAGCCTGATTCAAGTTATTCTTTGCATGAACAACGGTTTGAATGGCTTCTTTCTGAGACAACCTGCCTTTTTGCAGCAAAATGCAGAGCTTTTGCTCAATAGGATCAGTTAAGCGATAAACCGATTCATGCTGTGGCCAGAGATTTTCCTGCTGATTTCCTCCGCCAAGACAAAGCGGGATGTAATGATCAACTTTAAAGTCACGTCTGGCCATCGATTGGATCGAGTAATTAAGAATCTTGTCGTAGTTTTCAATGACGTGGTATTTTTTAGAGGTTGAAACACTTCTTCGACAATACTGAATCCGTTCGGGGTAGCGATATTCGTCTGGGTTTTTACAAGTGGAGCCAGGTGTTAATTCGGGATGGGGGAACTGAGGAAAGTTCTGCACATAATGACTGAAAGTTTGTAAATCGCTTTCGGAATTCGGACCACCACAAGCTTGTAAACATAACGCGAACGCAAACATAGAACGTAACATCATTCAACCTCATAGTCAGACATTCCGGTGCCTGGTAGAAACGCCGAACCAATTATCGGCTTATATGGGGGTGACATAGCACTTGATACACGGGCTATATGCCATTTTCCTGTATAAAAAAAAAGCACAAATTTCAGGAAATAGCGCCTAAACTGCTACCACCCATCAGAAAAAACTACGCCACAATGAAAATAAGGTCTTTGTCTTACCGATCACTGTAGCGCAACATGCTGTTTCTAACGAGTAAAGATGGGTTGAAGATAAATAAAGTGTTAATTTTTTTCAGCTGACTTATTGCTCGCTTTCTTGCGACGCACAGCTGTTTTTGGCTTTTTCAACTGGTTCAAAAATTTTTCCATCCGCAGATTAACCAAATCCGGTAACTCCAAAGGACCGGTATGGCTTGCTGTCGGTAAGGCTAAAAACTCAGCACCTGGAATTTTTTCGGCCATTTTTTCACCTACCCAATAGGGAGTGAAACGATCTTTCTCGCCAGCGATAATGAGGGTTGGTACCTTAATATGCGGCAAATAGCTTGCTGCATCATGCTTGGCCGCAGCTTCAAGCGAGCTAAGAAAAGCAAAGGGATCCATGCGACTTAAATCACGCAGGTATGGAGAAAAGTCTTCTCTTTTCAGAAGATGTCTGTTTAACTCGAAGCGCATCGCATACTGAATGCCAATTTCTGTGTTGATTAAATTCCGCCAAATAGTTCGCGTTACCTGCGGATAAGTTTCAAAAAGCTTTTTCACTGTGGGAAATACTAAGTTTGGCACCGGGCTATTATATAAGGTCGCTAAAGCTTGACCATACGGACCGGTTAAGGCGATAAGTGCTTGGACCTTTTTCGGAAACTGCTTATAAAATTCCAGAACCACTTGCACGCCCATGCTGTGACCTACAAGGATAATTGGTTCTCGGACTTTCAAATGATTCAGTATCGCTGCCAAGTCGCGAACATTGACTTCGATACCGATATTTCCCTTGTCTCTTGGCATCGGTGTTTTACCATGACCGCGATAATTGAAGTGCAATAAGCGATAGTCAGAAGCAAAGTCTCGAATCACATATTTCCATACATAGCCTTCACAACCAACACCATCGCAGAGAACCATATACGGTCCCTGGTTCCCAATTTGACGAAACCAGATCGGAGTTCCATCAAAACTATTCACTGTCCCCTGTTTTTCTCGATCCATCCGCAACGACCTCGTGAGGAGCTATCCGACCTTACCAAAACATCACTGGATGCTAGTAAGAAAACGCTCCGTTTCACCATTTTCTTGGAGAATCGCCAAAACTTCCATCCCATTCATAATGGGGATATCAAGATCCATCAAGAGTAAATCAGGGTTCATGCCACCCAAGATAACATCGAGACAATCCTGTCCATTTTCGACGATTTTGAACTCATAACCTAATTGCAAAATGACCGCTGATGTCAACTTCTGGCAAATGGCATCATTTTCAGCAAGCAAGACTAAGCGAGACATCCTCGTACTCCTTGAAGCGCACATTTCGCAATAATGCTATTTCGTACACTTGATCTTTCGGCATTCTCACCCAAGACTCAAGGCTTAGCCTGAGCAAAATCCACCTGTCACCAAAAACGTGTTTATACCAGGGCCATGGCCGGTACAAAGTGAGGTTTTTCTTCTTGATACGCGGGATCAGCAAAGTAGGAGCGCGCAAGCTTCATACTCCAGTTTGCAGCTGTTTCACTTGTTGCAAGGCCTTGTGTTTCCGTTTCCGGGTGCAAGCGAAAGAACTGCCCATCACGCACCATCAAGAAGTTCGGCTCGTCCCAGCAATTCATACTGAAAATTCCACCCTGCTTCCCATCCCGGCGGGCTTCAGCATAAGGTACGTGAAAGTGACCGAACAAGCCAAAATCGCCATCACCTTTTTCGAGCCAGTGGTAGGCTGCGCTCAAAATTCTATCGTGATGAATGGTACGGTAAGCATCCTGGGCGCGCGAAGTCTCTGCCGCCTTCCTTGCGATCCAATCCATCAGGCGCCCGGGCAGTAAGCCGGCAGCACCAGTAAAAGCCTTTGACTTCACCACTCGCCGAAAAGCTTTATAACGATTATGACTGAAGATCAGATCACCATGACCAAGTTGCAGGACGTGACCGGCATCCAATTTGACATATGTTGTATCGGAATTGAAGAATTCTACACCTTGCCAAGCAAAATCCCGGAGTCGGAACTCGTGGTTGCCTTCGATGTAAATCACCTTCGTGCCACTGGCTGCACAGCGCTCCAGGGCATCACCCAAGGCCTTGTATTTTTTTTGATAAAATGAGTGAGATCCAAGACAAAAATCGAAAATGTCACCTAAAAAGATCAAATGCCCGACTTCCGATTGGGCAACCTGATCGAGGACTTGAAGCAGTAAACGCCCCTTTTTATCGTCCAAATCGGTCAGGTGAATGTCGGATGCGATCAAGGCATCAGCGCGAATCGATTGCAAAATATCCTCCTCCGCCAGAGCGACCTCGAAAAACTTGATGAGATCGCGCTTTGTTTATGCTTGCCAACGGTAAACGTTTGCCGCTATTTTAGCAGCCGTTATTCCACAGCTTGAATGATGCGGTGATGCAATTCTACCTGCACTATTTCCTTGCAATCCACCTAATATTCTGTTTCTTTTAGTGAACACTAGGCTTATATATGCCACTTTGGAGGAGAACACATGTCGGCAGATATCGAAGGAAAGCTCAAAGAAATCGTCGTCAACCAACTCGGTGTCGAAGAAGCTGCAGTTGTTTCTAAAGCCAAGTTTATCGAAGACCTTGGCGCAGACTCTTTGGACATCGTCGAACTCGTGATGGCGATGGAAGAAGCTTTTGGCATCGATATTCCAGACGAAGAAGCTGAGAATATCCGCACAGTCGAAGATGCAGTTGGCTACATTAAGAAAACTCAAGAGCTCAACTAAGCAAAAAAAGGTCTTGCACCATGAGTGATTCGATTGCCATCGCTTCCGACCACGGAGGCCGACAGCTCAAACAAAAAATAATCGAACTGTTGCAATCGCTTAACCTCACAGTTCAAGACTTTGGCGTCCCGCCCGACGACCCTACGTCTGTCGACTATCCTGATTTTGCATTACAAGTCGCCCAAGCCGTAGCAGGCCAGAAAGTTACCAAAGGCATTCTGGTCTGCGGCACCGGCATCGGTATGTCAATTGCCGCTAATAAAGTTCAAGGCATCCGGGCAGCATTAATTTGGGACGAGTTTACTGCTCGCATGTCACGTGCCCATAACAACGCCAACATTCTCTGCCTGGGAGAACGGGTCGTCAATCACGACCGGGCTCTGGATTTTGTGAAAATTTGGCTGGAAACCCCATTTGAGGGGGATCGTCATCAGCGACGACTAGACAAGATTCACAGCTTAGAATCGGATGCCTAATCCACAGCAGAGCGTGACCAAGGGAGAGAATCATGCAGAAACCCTGGGAACTGCTCGCCACATACGATCCTGATATTTACGGCCTAATCGAGCAGGAGCTGAACCGTCAAGATACTGGTTTGGAGCTAATCGCTTCGGAAAACTTTGCCTCACCTCAAGTGATCGCCACTGTTGGTAGCATTTTGACCAATAAATATGCTGAAGGTCTACCCGGCAAACGCTACTATGGCGGTTGCGAGCAGGTCGATCAAATCGAGGCCTTGGCCATCGAACGCGCCACTAAATTATTCCAAGCTAAATTTGCCAACGTCCAGCCTCACTCAGGCGCCCAAGCGAATGCCGCGGTCTTTCTGACTTTGGTGAATCCAGGCGATCCAGTTTTAGGTATGGACTTATCACACGGTGGCCACTTAACTCACGGCTCGAAAGTCAACTTTTCTGGCATCAACTACGAACCCCATTTCTATGGCGTCGATCCGGAAACTGAAATGATCAATTACGAGCAGGTGGCGGAAATCGCTCGTCGCGTGAAGCCAAAAATGATCATTGCTGGTGCCAGTGCCTATTCTCGCATTATCGACTTTGCCAAGTTCCGATCCATTGCAGATGAAGTCGGAGCCTACTTGATGGTTGACATGGCCCATATTGCAGGTCTTGTGGCAACCGGTGAACATCCAAGCCCTGTGCCTCATGCTCATGTCGTTACCACGACCACGCATAAAACCCTGCGTGGCCCGCGAGGTGGTTTGATCCTTTGGAACGACGAGAACTTAAAAATTAATAAAGGTGTTTTCCCTGGCATTCAAGGTGGTCCATTAGAACATGTAATCGCAGCCAAGGCCGTTTGCTTTAAGGAAGCTATGGAGCCTGCGTTTGCCGATTATCAGAAAAATGTTCGAAAAAATGCCAGTGCCTTGGGCGAGACTTTGATGAGCAAAGGCTTCCGTCTGGTTTCCGGTGGCACCGACAACCATCTGGTACTGATCGATCTTTCCGAATCGGATGTCAGTGGCAAACAGCTTGAAGAAGCTCTTGGCAAGTGTCATATCACTGTCAATAAAAACACGGTTCCGCGTGAAACCCGTAGTCCCTTTGTGACAAGCGGAGTGCGCTTGGGAACAGCGGCGCTGACCAGTCGTGGCATGGGCACCAGTGAAATGTCAACGATCGCCGGCTGGATTCGCCAGGCCTTCGAAAACGTGGAAAACGATGGAACATTAGCGGAAATCAAGCAAGCCGTCACCCAACTGACGAGCAAATTTCCCTTATATCCAGGGTGGAGCCAACGCTAGTGAGATGTTCCAAATGTGGTCATGATGATACGCGAGTTTTAGAAAGTCGCAATAGCCATGATGGCCGCAGCATCCGCCGTCGGCGAGTGTGTAACAAGTGTCATCATCGCTTTACCACCTATGAAAAGGAAGAAGAACTGACTTTACAGGTGCAAAAGCGTGATGGCAGCTATGACGTTTTCAATCGTGAAAAAATTATCACAGCTCTGTCCATGGCCTGCCGGAAACGGCAGATATCCATGGACCAGATCGAAGCTATGGTCGCTGCTATTGAAGCCCAACTTCGCGGCGAAGGCGAAAGAATGATACCCAGTCAAAAAATCGGGGATATGGTCATGAAAAATTTGCGTCAGACCGACCATGTTGCATATGTTCGCTTCGCCTCGATCTACAAGGACTTCAAAGATCCCGAAGAATTTGTAAAAGAGCTGAATGAGCTGCGGGATCGCCAATCCTAACGATGAGGTCGTGAAGGTGTTTACAGGTCTGATTGAAGCCAAAGGCGAAATCACTGCCATCAAAACGGAAGAAGGTCTGCGCCGCCTGGCAATTCGGGTGAACAATCGTCAAGATTGGAGCGCTGCCCTGGGTGATAGCATCGCTGTCAACGGCTGCTGCCTCACTCTGGCCAAAGAAATGGTTTCAGATGGCGAGATGTGGTTTGATGTCAGCCTGGAAAGCCTACAGCGCACGAGTCTTGGCGAACTGGCAGTGGGACATATGGTGAACCTCGAACGAGCTATGCGTCTTGGCGACAGACTTGGCGGACATTTGGTCACTGGCCATGTTGATTGCATCGGTGAAGTCCTCCACGTATTAGCCCGTCCTGATGGTTGGCAGGTGGAAGTATCGATACCAAGAGTTCATGCTCGCTATCTCATTCATAAGGGCTCAATTTGCCTCGATGGGGTGAGCTTGACAGTCAATTCACTAGAAGATCACGAACAATATAGCGTAGTTGGCCTAACCCTGATTCCGACGACATTGGATGAAACCACCTTCGATCGCCTGAAACCAGGTCAAAAGCTTAATGTCGAGCTGGATATGGTCGGCAAATACATCGAAAGATTTCAGCAATTTCAATAACTTAAATTAGGTTTGCCGGGGACGAGGAATTCGTTTGCTCCTCTGTTCATTTTGGTATAGCATGCGGTGCTTTCGATCATTCGAAAATTTGCCGACGGTCCCAGATTTCAATGACCAATTGAAACTCAAGTTATCTTCAAGTCATAAGCAAAGGTCACAGGTATGAATGCTATCGTTGCTGATCAAGATCAGATCCTCAGTCGCGTCCATAAAGCTATCGAAACTATCAAAGCCGGTGGCATGGTCATCATGGTTGATGACGAAGATCGAGAAAACGAAGGGGATTTGGTGATCGCAGCCGATGTCATTACTCCGGCTCATATCAATTTTCTGGCAAAAGAAGCACGGGGACTCATCTGCTTGACTTTAGAGCCACACTTGGTCGATCGGCTCAAACTGCCAATGATGGGCGATAGCACAAAGAACATCCCGATGCAGGGTACAGCCTTTACCGTCAGCATCGAAGCACGTGAAGGCGTTACGACCGGCATCTCTGCGGCTGACAGGGCGCATACCATTCGAGTGGCCATTAAAGATGATGCCACTCCAGAAGACATTGTCGTACCAGGCCATATTTTCCCATTAAAGGCACGTCCTGGCGGCATTTTAGAGCGAGCTGGCCATACCGAAGGCTCTGTCGATTTAGCTAAGCTTGCCGGCTTTAAAGGTGCTGGCGTCATTTGTGAAATTATGAACGATGATGGCACCATGGCCCGCATGCCTGATTTGGAAATCTTTGCGGAAAAGCACCAGATACCCATCGTCGCCATCGCTGATCTTATTCATTATCGCCTACTGAAAGATTCACTGGTTGAGCTGGTTGAGCGTTACCCCATCCGAACCAAGCATGGAACTTTCGATGCGGCTTTGTTTCGCAATCACGTTGATCAAACCGAGCACTTGGCACTGATCAAAGGTAAAAACTTTGAAGACGAAGTCGTCGACGTACGGGTGCACAGTCAACGCGCTTTGATTGATGCCATATCCCATCCTGAGCGCAGCGGTTTCCGCTTGGACTACGGCTTAAAACTTTTGGAACGAGTGCAACATGGCGTCTTTTTATATTTAACCCATACCCAAGCTTCGCTCGTCGAAGACTTACGGGTTATGGCTCAAGATCTTGAGCCTCTGCAAACAAGCCAAGAAGCAGCTCGCAGTGGTATGGATTTGCGATTGCACGGCATGGGAGCGCAGATGTTGCGCAATCTTGGAGTGAAACACATGCGCATTCACACCACATCGCCTATTGCCTTAAAAGGCCTCTCTGGTTTTGGTTTGGAAATTGTTGATACCCAACTTGTGAAATAATCTCTCTGCTGACAGGAGCCATTTGCATGAAAGCAACTCATTTGATTATTGCGGCTCGCTTCAACGAAATGATCACCCAGTCCCTGGTCGATGGGGCTGTGCGAACGTTCGTTGATGCTGGCCTGGAAGATAGCGAGATCAAACGTCTCTGGGTACCAGGTGCCTTTGAATTGCCTGTTGCTGCAGCACGCGCTGCACGATCCGGCGCATTTCAATCCGTCATTTGCCTTGGCGCTGTCATTCGCGGTGAAACCCCACACTTTGATTACGTCGCCGGACCTTGTGCTTCCGGTTTGATGAATATCAGTATTGAAACTGGTATACCCGTCGTCTTTGGTGTATTAACCACCGACACCGTGGACCAGGCTTTGAATCGAGCCGGTTTAAAATACGGCAACAAAGGCGCCGATGCAGCTCAGACTGCACTTTCCATGGTGAAAGCTTTAAAACAAATTGATGTATGGAGCGGTCAGTGAACGCCATGCCTAGCCAACCGATGCGACATCCCAACAGTCAGGCGCGGGAAAAAGCACTGCAATTTCTCTACCAATGTGAAATTGAAAAGCTTTATCACTTCCCAGTAAGTCACTTCAATCGCTTTGTCGATAGTTTTGCGATTCCCAGCACGCAAGTTCCCTGGATGCAAACTCTTGTCAAAGGGGTCTTTGAAAGCTTACCCAAAATTAACGAATTGATTACTGCTCACTCCAAAAACTGGAGCATCGAGCGCATGCCAGTGACCGATCGCTGCATTTTGCGCATTGCTGTCTATGAAATGCTTGATGGGCAGACACCACCGAAGGTGGCCATCAATGAGGCGATTGAGCTTGCCAAGCTTTATGGCACTGGTGATTCGGGTGCCTTTGTAAATGCCATTTTGGATCGCATTACCAAGCAGGGCCCATTGAAATAAGCGTTTAAAACAAAGCGCCTATATTTTAGGTTCCATTCGGAAACACCCTTATACTGCGTTTCATCGGCGAAAATAAATCCTCATACATCAGAATACACTGTGGTTTATTTTCGCCTCACGCCTTGAAAATCTTGCTCCACTACTATCTTTCGTTTCATCGTATATTATTTGGCTTTACAATTCCGGCAGGGCTTTTCTAACATTGTTAGCCCAAAATATATTTGCACTCTTCCATCTCAGGCTCCAAGAGTGCGCTGGTGATGGGAATGCGGAAAAGGACTCACGGAAAATTTTTGAGAATACGAGAAACATAGGACCTGATAACTAGTTTCGAGAATTTAATACTTTTGGTATTCTGAATTCGTTGTTCGTCTTATCCGAACTCTGACTTAGGATCAGCCAAGTATGTGGATAGAAAGAGATATTTCAAGGAAATTGCTCCACCAAATCAGGACAAGGCCCGCTACGCTCCTCACTGGAGCACGTCAGACTGGCAAAAGTTCCCTCTTAAAGAAGATCCTTCCGGACGCAGAATATGTGTCTCTCGACAGACCAGCACTGGCAGCGGAAGCTGAAAGCAATCCGCATGCTTTCTTATCCAGCTTTTCCAAGCAGGTCATTATAGATGAGATTCAGTATGCTCCTTCGCTTTTCAGAGAGCTTAAGATTCTTATAGACGACAATCGTCAGGAATACGGTCGATGGGCCCTCACAGGAAGTCAGCTTTTTTCGCTTATGCGGGGAGTATCGGAAAGTCTTGCTGGTCGCATATCCATACTTAATCTGGATACGCTAACCGCCACTGAGCTGCATAAGGCTCAGGTCTTATCTAAAAGCTTTGTATGGATTGGTGGATATCCTGAAATTTGGAGTCAACCTCAGCTGGATCAAACACAATTTTTCAATGACTATATTGCTACATATCTGCAAAGAGACTTGCGACAGATTATTTCTGTCGATGATTTAAGGGTTTTCGATCATTTCTTACGAATGTTGGCATTACGGGCGGGCTCATTGATAAATCTTGCAGAGATCGGGCGTGATATTGGGATGACTGGCGCCACTGTAAAGAAATGGCTTGCAGCATTGGAAGCGAGTCACCTTATATCAATAGTTGAGCCATGGTATGTGAACCACAATAAAAGGATCATTAAGACTCCAAAGGTATTCTTTAAAGACCAAGGATTGCTCTGCCAGATATTAGGAATTCGTGATGAAGATACCTGGCTTCAATCCCCTCTTAAAGGTCACCTTTATGAGAACTTCGTCTTTTGTGAAATTCAAAAAATGCTCAACCTTACTGGGTCCGGGAGAAAGGTATTCTTTTGGCGAGATAAGGATAATAGAGAAGTGGATTTTCTCGTTGAAAATGGTCCCACTTTAACTCTTATCGAGTCAAAATTTAGCGAAAATCCCCCCATTCCCATGTCCGGCATCGAACATGTGGAGAAGGTATTTTCAGGTCAATACCAGATTAGAAAAATCATAGCCTGTCAGGTTGATTCCAATAGGATTTTGAAAAATGAAAGCTATGAATTGTGGAATCCCCTCCGGAGCGAACTCAACATCTGAAGCTCCAACAGCGGTGGCTGCCGGAGTAGTGATCCTGCAATCAGTGCAAAAAGCTTTCAAAGTACTCAAAAACTTCGTTCAAATATGGATTCCGTATTGTGTCTACTTCATTATAAATTTCATGCTTCGCGCTTTCGTTAAAAAACAAAGTGCAGGAAGGGGCTTCGGCACAAAAACGGTTTTGTCCACCAGGTAAGACATAAGTATCCTGGCCCGCTTGATAAAGCCTGATAGGTGTTGCCAACTTGCGCGCTTGATTTTTCGCCGTCATGCGACGACCAGCTTTTAAAGTCTCACGCACCCAATTGTTGCTAGCACCACTCAAAGCAATATTCTCACTGAGTGAGTCGTACTTATAACGTTCAAATCGGGCAACACTTGAAGTACCAGAACCTTCTACGGTCCAGGTCTCTTCGTTGACAGGACCTTGACCTGGGGCATATTGCTCGCCTTGCCAAAACAAAGTTCCAAGTGAAGCAATCGCTTTCGCCATCCAATTTGGATAGGGATCAGTATTGAGCTGATGCAAGGGAGCATTCATAACGACAGCCTGAACATTGTAGCTCGCATCTTTTTGCAGCACTTCTGTAACGATGGCAGCACCCATGGAGTGAGCGAAGATGAAAATGGGTAAATCATCAGAAGCGACTATATCTTGCATGAAGTTTTGCAAGTCATGCACGTAGTTTTGCCACTTTTCAACATAGACCATTTCCCGATCGCCAGTCAGCCGATCGGAAAACCCATGGCCACGGTGGTCATAGGTATAAACTGTGTAGCTTTGCTGATAAAAGTTATAAGCTAACTCTCGATATTTTAGGGAATTCTCACTATAGCCGGGAACAAGCAAGACATTGCCTTTAGGATTCGGATGGGGATACTTTGCATAGAAAAGATTGGCCTGGTCTTCACCGCTGAAAAAGCCTTTTTCTGCCTTATTCCAAAGCGGTAAAACATAGGTATCAAATTGGTGATTGAAGTTACTTTCATCAATTAGTATAGGATCTTCCAGATGAAATCGCGATTCAGCATCCGCCATTAAGCTACTGCTTGTCGTTTGCTCGCTGCTACAAGCTGCCGCTAGTAGGCAAAGCACAAGAAATTTTCCCCAACAATGTAAATGACATACCATACCCTAACTCCTCGATGATCAGATTTCTGGATTCTTTAAATCTTGTAAGCCTTCTGTGACAACACATTGATGGCGTATAGCACGAGTGACTGACAGCAACAATCAGAACAGGTCAATATCTGTGCACGCTGATAACTTTGAATTTGCGTGGTGCGCGAAAAATTTTGGCATCATGGTAGGAGAGGGGAATTTTACGATGTTTTGGCATGGTATTAGTAACTTAGTAATATCTAACATTTAATTAAAACACTGCAATCGTTATCCTGCCACTATATACCCTCATTTTTTTCCCTGGTATTGATAATGAATTGGCAAATCTACGCAAACTGCTCAATAAGCGCATTCAAATAGCACCTATTGCTTTCGATGTTGCGTACTATTATCTGAAAAATTGTTTTCCAGATAAATTATCAGAAAAAGTTACACATCATCCTCGTTCGATTACCAAACTTTCAACAAAAGCCATGTATCCAATTCGCTCAAAAAAGAAGAGCGATAACTTGCTAAAAATTATTAATAAAAAAATAAGAGAACCAGAGATTTCTGCAGATCATACGCTGGAGCAATTGATGAAGTATAACAATGAAGAATTTTCAAAAAAATGCCAGGTTAGTTTCTAGTACAAGTAAAATTTTATCTTTAACGCTTCCATCTCTCATGGAAATATTGCAGGCGCGGACTGAGCCGGAATTAATCAAATAAAAAGTCTATCCGACTCAGTTTCCACTTAATACTTAACAAATCAGCATCAATCAACTTACATCGTATCTTGCGCTTCAAGACCACCACTAGCACTTGCAGTGGGCCGTTTCTCTTGAATTTGCAGTTGGGTTGGCAGTGACTTTTCAAAGTGCTCTTTAGCTTCTAGATAGGGATCAAGCATTTCTTGTAATTTATCCTAAGAAAACGACGCCCGAATATTTTTTAAAGAGTTCTTGTTCCTCTTCTTCCACATGGTGTGTTACATTTTCTTTCAAGACTTTCAATTTTGCAACCCATGCTTCATCCCGAACATCTATTTTCTTCAATACCGACAGAAGATGATCGACGATGTGATGCTCTTCATAGGCTTCGTTAATTAAATTCAAACTTTCATTATCGGCATCACTTTTGTCTGACTTTTCATTCGCATAAAAAAGACTATAGACTGTTTTTTCTTCAGCGCGCGCATGAGACACTAGATTTTTTTCTATTTCTGAAATTAACTTAGTCCTCTGACTCGGTGGAGCTTTTTCTGCTTGGTTCAACAGTTCTTCTACCTCTCGGTGCTCAGACTTAAGGTTATCCAATAGACTATCTTTTTTCATCACATTCATCTTGTCACCTCTAAATATTTTAAACTTCGTCATTGATCAGGTCATTTCAATTGACATTATTTTCCTTCTTTGCAGCAAAAGTGCTGCACCAAAATCATGCAAGTCAGCTTTTCTATTAATCCACCATTAATATCATCTACCCGTCTCTCATTCACTCGAGCAAAACTTCGCTAAAAGAAGCGGCCCCAATATTGCTAAGTTTCTCCCGCGACTGCCAAGTGCCCAAAACACCGTTGCTTCTGGTGTTCAAAGCTTTGACAGGCGTCAATTTTTGCCAAAGTTTTTGTTGATCTTTTATTGTTGTGGAAAGGAATGTCTATGAAAAACTTAGTTCTCATTGGATTTGTTGTTGCTGGGGCCATGGCTTGTAGCTCAAGTGGAGAAGAAGAACTTCAGGAAGCGGTAGCGGCTAGCGAAGAAACAGAAAACGAAGCTGCTAAACCGGAAGAAGAAAAAACCGCAGAGGCAAAAACTTCCGAAGAATCTAAAAAAGAAGCTCATAGTGAGTCGGAGATGGCTCTGATTGATGCTCAAGCTACTGTCGCTACAGGGAAAGCTGAAAACAACGAAGAAAAGAAAGAAGAAGCTGCAGAAGAAAAAACTGCAGAAGTGAAAAAGTCAGAAGAAATTGTTTACCCAACAACTTCTCTTTTGAATCTTCGTCAAGGACCTGGAATGAGCCACAATGTTGCTCGCGTCGCAAGTTTTGGCGAAGGCATAGCTTTGACCGGCGAAACTCAGGGTCTATGGTTAAAAACTGCTGACGGACTGTGGGTATCAAAAGGTTTCATAGCTGCAGAAAAACCCGAAAAAGCTGTTGATCCAGAAATGCCAAAAGCAGCTCCAAGCGATGCTGTTTCTGAAGTAACTCAGCCTCAAGAAGCCAACACAAATCCAGCAATTGATGCTGAATAAGCCTTAATTTTCCTTGTAATTTTCTCTCGGGATGATTGATGACGATCATCCCGAGAACAAGCTAGAGAATTTTTGAAGACTTAGAAAATTAGCGATTTAATCCGTTCAACATCGATGTCAGTTTCCTGCCAAAGATCTTTTTTACCCTGTAATATAACGTCCGGATCTTTCAATATATGTCCGGTAAGTATGCCAACTACCGATTCATTGGATTTAATCACGCCTTCAGCTACCAGTTTTTTCACACCAGCCAAAGAACAAGCACTGGCAGGCTCACAACCGATCCCTTGCCGATCGATCAATGCTTTAGCTGCAAGGATGGCCTGATCGTCAACTTCAGCAACGACACCATCTAAGGACTGAATCACTCGTTTGGCTTTTTCATAGTTCACTGGATTGCCAATGCGGATTGCGGTGGCAACCGTTTCCGGAACGACGGGTGACATGGATTCGAACTTATCCTGAAAAGCTTGGGCAAAGGGATTTGCACCTTTAGCCTGAATCGTGGCTAGTCTTGGTTTCTTATTTATCCAACCTGCCTCATAAGCTTCGTGAATAGCTTTCCCAAAGGCGCTTGTGTTACCTAGGTTGCCTCCCGGAACTACAATCCAGTCTGGTACTGACCAGTTCAGATTTTGCAAGATTTCCCATATGATCGATTTTTGTCCTTCCAAGCGGAAAGGATTCAGTGAGTTCACCAAATAGATACGCTCATCATGGCCCAGCTCTCGAACCACTGCCATAGCATCATCGAAGCTACCCTGAATCATCAAACACTGTGAACCATAAGCGATCGCTTGAGCCATCTTTCCCAGAGCGACTTTACCTGCCGGCAAAAAAACGACTGCTTTTAAGTCTGCCTGGGCCGCATAAGCTGCCAAAGACGAGCTGGTATTACCCGTCGAAGCACAGGCAACGACTTGAGCCCCAAGACGCTTTGCCTGCGAAACAGCGACAGTCATGCCGCGATCTTTGAATGATCCAGTCGGATTTTCACCTTCGTGTTTTAAGTACAGCTCATCAACACCTGCCCATTGACTTAGTGCAGTTCGTTGATAAAGGCGTGTCTGCCCCTCAGGATGAGTCACAATCTCAGAAGGATTGAGATTCAATATGGCCTCACGAAAACGCCATACACCGCTGACATCACAATCCTTCCGACTTAACAATCGCTGATCGAACAAAACAGGGTTGACGCTTTTTAATAATTCGAGTGGCCGTTCCACACTCAATGGCCCGCCGCAATCACAAAGATAACGCGCCTCATTCACTGGATAACGGTCTGTACAGACAATGCAGTTTAAATATTCTTCGCCGACAACCGGTGCCTGTTTTGTCATAAAATATGTGCTCCTTCTTCCGCCAAAGGCCCAATATGCACTGAAGTATTGCTACCAAAAGCAGCAAGACAAGCTTCAGCCACCTGTCCAGCAATCGATGCATTTTCACAAAGGGCAAAGCAGCTTGGACCACCACCACTTATAGCAAAAGCAAGAGCCCCTTCTTGCAAGGCGGCTTGCTTCGCTTGAGAAAAATTAGGAATTAATGGCCCACGCTTTGGTTCTGCAAAAGGATCTTGTAATGCCTTGGAAATGATGGCTGCATCACCGAGCGAAAATCCTGTCACCAATGATGCTGTGAGCGCCATTTGTTTAATCCAGGCGGCATTATCCAGGCTGGTCGGCAGTAAGCTTCGGGATTTTTTTGTATCTATTTGCACGGCTGGGGTTAGTAGAACAAAGGAAAAATCTCCCCGATATAAAGCTCTATACACGATCGGCGGGTCTACATTTTGTACCACGCAAAGCCCACCCAATAAACAAGGAGCAATATTATCGAGATGCCTACCTGCAACCATAGCTTCAGCGTGTAAGGCAGCAGCGAGGATTTGATTTTTATCCGTGACATTTAAGATAGCGCCAGCACCCAAAGCACCAGCGACACTGGAAGCAGCACTTGCTCCCAAGCCTCCGGAAACGGGTAGTGACCGTTCAATGTGCACTTGGAAACCTAAAGTTTTACCTTGGGATTGAGCGAGATACTGCGCTGCTAAAGTCACCGTATTCTTTTGTGGATCATTGGGAATAAATTCCGCATCCCGACCCGCGACGGAAATCAAGCTGGCTGCTGGATCATCAACGGCATCAATTTCAAAATGATCGCCTAAGCCAGAAACTGCCAGGCCAAGCACATCAAAACCAGGACCAACATTACCAATCGTCGCTGGAGCGAAGATCTTAATGGCCATGGTTTGCCCCCTTCTCCTGACTGGCCGCGATCGCCACAATATCATTCAATACACCGGCTGCCGTCACATCCGCTCCAGCGCCCGGGCCAGTTACGATCAGAGGATTGGCATCGTAGCGACGGGAACGAATGGTCACCTGATTGTCTGTCCCACGCAGTCGCCCTAATGGGGAATCTAAAGGGAGCTCTTCAATTCCAACGCTAACTTGCTCACGATTCAATCTGGCGACATAACGTAAGACCTTGCCCTGTTTGGCAGCTTTTGCCATCCGTTCAGCATATTTATCATCCAGTGATTTTAGCTTATCGATGAATCGATTCGGATCATCATCAGATAGGTCTTCTTCATATAGGGCTTCCAAGGCTATATCTTCCATATTCACTCGAAAACCTAAGGTGCGAGCCAGTATCAAAGCTTTCCGAGCAACGTCCATTCCTGATAAATCATCACGTGGGTCGGGTTCGGTATAACCCATATTATAGGCTTTGCGTACAGCTTCAGAAAAGCTGGAGCCATCTTGCATCTCGGTCATCAAGTAACCTAATGTTCCAGAAAGGCAACCAAGAATTTCAAATACGTCATCACCAGCGCCAGCCAATTTTTCCAAGGTATCCAAAACTGGTAAACCAGCACCAACGGTTGCTTCATAGCGCAGCATCAAGCCACGTGATTTGGCAATTTGAAACAACTCGTCGAATTCTTCCATGGGGATTGCCAAAGGTTTTTTATTGGCAAGCACGACATGGAAATCATTGAGCAAGGCCTGGCGAATCAGAGGAGCGGTTTCTTCTGCCGTTAAATCGACAAAGATGCTCTTATGAAATCCAAGTTGCCAAAGCTTAGTTTGCATTTCCGATTGAATTTCACTGATCTTTTTACGATCCTGCCCCGCAAGTTTCCGGCCACTACGTTTCAGATTGTAAAAGCCTTGGATTTCATCTGAATCAAAGCCTAATTCTTTCACGACGACTCCAGAGGAGTCGGCAAAGGCAACAAAGGGACAAGTAATATCGAGTTTATCCCGGAAGTAATCTCGCTGTGATTCAATCTGTTTGGTCAGTTCCTGACCGATCTGACCAAAGCCACAAATTGCAAGCCGTGCTTCACCATGATCCTGAGCATGATAAACTTTAAGCTTCTCAAGTTGATATTCCCGATGCAATGAGCGAAGGGCGTCCTGCACACGATCCGCATCGATCACGATTGAAATATTAAGCTCTGATGAGCCCTGTGCAATCGCATTCACATTAATTTTGTAGCGATAAAGACTATTGAAAGCACGAGCTGCAATACCCGGTGTTCCCGTCATGCCGAGGCCAACAATTGCCAATACCGCTTGATTAGATTGAATCCGGATATCATCGATCAGTCTATGCTCTAGTTCAAAGCGGAAGGCAATTTGCAGAGTTTCCACAGCTCGATATGCTTCTGTCGTTGGAACAACAAAACAAATGCTGGACTCACTTGAACTTTGACTGATCAAGGAAACCGATATTTGCGCCTGGGCTAAGGCTCCAAACGTACGCCCCGCAATACCCGGCACACCCATCATCCCCTTACCTTCAACTGAAACGATGGACTGGCCCAGTATGGCAGTTAAGGCCTTAACAGGATAGGCTCCTGGCTCAACATCACCGGCAATCATGGTACCTGGTAATTCTGGCTGAAAGGTATTCTTCACTAGTAATGGAATATTATTCGGAACCAATGGAATGATCGTTCGAGGATGAAGAACTTTTGCCCCATAGTAGGCGAGTTCAGCAGCTTCCCGATAGTGTAATTCCGGAATAACCCGTGCACTATCCACATAGCGTGGATCAGCTGTCATCAAACCTTCAACTTCTTTGTAAAGGCTCACCGAACTTGCTTGTAAAGCAGCCCCCAGTAACGTGGCTGAATAATCAGAACCGCCTCGCCCAAGAGTGACAAGCTCACCCGTTATACTTTCACCAATAAAGCCTGGAATAATGACGACATTACCCTGCTCCAGCAAAGGTATCAAATGCTGCCGGCAGGCTTCACGGATTTTTTCGATATCAGGCGATAGCTCACCCAAATCACGCGAAAGCTTGATAATGGCTGTGGCATCTAAAAATTTGGCAGCAATCGTTTCTTTAAGATGAGCCTCAACAATCTGTGCGAGCAGCCTCTCACCATAGGCTACTGTCAAGGCAAGTGCTTTGGGCGTGATTTCCGCTAGAGTCTGCAAGCTATCGAATATGGATTTAAGCTGATCGCGAGTTTCCCGCACACGACGCTTTAAATCAGCTTGGGCTTTCGTATCACCAACCAGCTTCGATATCACTTCGTCATGCCGCTGGACCATTCCTTCCAGCCGAATGGATTCTTCATCACGGCGATTGTGAACGGCAGCATCTGCTAGGCCGGACAGCAGGTCCGTCATACCTGACATGGCAGAAACCACAACACACAATCCGGCTGGGTTTTCTTTAATGATTTGGCAGACTTTATGCAGACTATTCACATCGCCCACACTTGTGCCGCCAAACTTATATACACGGTAGTCCATAGGCACACCTAAATTGCTAGAAGATCAACATTGGATTTTTTGCCTGAGCAAGCTTGGCCCTCAGGGGTCTTGACGCCTAAGATAGCCATTTCCATGGTTAGCATCCACGAAAAAGCTGTGCTAATGTAGGCTGTCCCACAGATTCGGCAGAAATGGATAAAAATAAGGGTAGATCGAATGCTTGCAAAGGAATCTTTAGCTTTTCTAAAAGAACTTGGACTGGAAAGCGTTAATCCCGGCGCCTCAAGCGGTACCAACTGGTTGAAAGGCGATCCGTCATCAACGATAGCTTCACACTCTCCTGTTGATGGCCAACTCATCGGGTCCGTCATGAAATCTAGTCGCGACGACTATGAGACCGTCGTACAAACGGCGAAAGAAGCCTCGAAAGCTTGGCAAGCGATGCCTGCTCCGCAGCGCGGAGAAATTGTTCGACAAATTGGCCTAAAACTGCGCGAATTCAAGGAACCTTTAGGGCGGCTTGTCGCCTATGAAATGGGCAAATCACTGCAAGAAGGCCTGGGCGAAGTCCAGGAAATGATCGATATTTGTGACTTTGCTGTCGGCCTTTCCCGGCAACTCTATGGCCTTACCATGCATTCGGAGCGGCCGAATCATCGCATGTATGAGCAGTGGCATCCGGTTGGATTGGTCGGCATTATTTCCGCCTTTAATTTTCCAGTCGCAGTATGGTCATGGAATTCTATGATAGCTGCCGTCTGTGGTGATGTGAGTATTTGGAAGCCTTCAGAAAAAACACCATTGTCGGCTATTGCCTGTTTCAATGTGATCAAGGATGTCTTCCGCAAAAACAAACTCCCAGAAGGTGTCATGAGTCTATTGATTGGTGACGTTGATGTGATCGGCGAACCGATGATTGCCGATGAGCGCATTCCGTTGGTTTCCGCCACAGGCTCAACACGCATGGGTAAACGAGTCGGTGAAGTGGTAGGCGCACGCCTTGGTCGCTCCATTCTCGAGTTGGGCGGCAACAATGCCATCATCATCACAGAAAATGCGAACCTGAAACTTGCGGCTCCCGGCATCGTCTTTGGTGCTGTCGGCACCTGTGGTCAGCGCTGCACGACAACCAGACGCTTGATTGTACACGATTCCCAGTATGATGCCGTCCGTGACATGTTGATGAAAGCCTACGAAGGCTTACGAATCGGCAACCCCTTGGATGAAAAAAATCACGTCGGCCCTTTAATTGACAAACAAGCGGTCGAGCAGATGCAAAAAGCGCTGGAGCAAGCTCGTGCAGAAGGAGCCAAGATCCTTTGCGGTGGTGAGCCGTTAAGCGGCGCCGGCTACGAATCCGGTTGTTATGTAAAACCTGCCATAGTCGAAGCGAAACATGATTTGGGGATTGTGCAGGAAGAAACATTTGCACCGATTCTTTATCTCATTCGCTACAAGGGCGCGATCGACGAGGCAATCGCCATTCAAAATCAAGTCCGGCAGGGCTTAAGTTCTTCCGTCTTTACCGACAATCTACAAGAAGCTGAACGATTCCTCTCACCTTTCGGCTCAGACTGCGGTATTGCCAATGTGAACATCGGCACATCCGGCGCAGAAATCGGTGGAGCCTTTGGTGGTGAAAAAGAAACCGGCGGCGGTCGTGAATCAGGTTCTGATTCCTGGAAAGCATATATGCGTCGGCAGACCAATACGATTAACTACGGCACTGCATTACCTTTAGCCCAGGGCATTAAATTCGATATCTGATATTGACCACAGAGGGGATAGAACGTGGAAGAAGCAGCTATTGTAAAGTTCAGCAATTTAGTGAATGAAAAGGGGCAGGAAACCGGTGAAAAAATTGCAAGTTTGATCATCAATCGTCCCGATGCCGCCAATGCCTTTAATGCCGAAGTACTTGATGCCATTACGAGCATACTGGAAGGCATCAGACAAGATCCAAGTGTCCGAATTTTGCTCTTTCAAAGTTTTGGCAAACATTTCTCGGCAGGTGCCGACCTGCTTTGGATGAAAGAGTCTGCTCAGCTAAGCGAGGAGCAGAATCGAGAGGATGCTAAAAAGCTGATCGCAATGTTTGAAGCTCTCTACCATTTACCTATCCCCACGATCGCTGTGGTCAAAGGTGCAAGCTACGGCGGTGCTGTAGGCATCGTTGCCTGCTGCGACTATGCTGTTGCTGTGGAAAGTGCTCGTTTTTGCTTAAGCGAAGTTCGCGTTGGCCTGATTCCGGCTGTTATACTTCCTTATTTAAGCCGAAAAATCCGATCTGCTGACTTACGTCGGTTGACCTTAACAGGTCGGGTGTTTAGCAGTGAAGAAGCGAAAAATCTTGGCTTGCTGGTTGATACGGTTGAGTCTGGTGCGGCGATGGATGAGTGGCTGAAGAGGGAAGTCAACCATTTGCTACTTGCAAGCCCACAAGCTCAGCGTGCCTACAAAGGCCTACAGGATAAGATCGATCATAACAGCGGTGCTCAGGGTGATTACACTGCAGAAACTATTGCAAAAATTCGTACAAGCGAGTCGGGGCAAAGGGGTTTGCGATCGTTCTTTGACAAGAGTGAGCCTGATTGGGTTGCTTTGGTGAAGAATGATCAGATGCTCATGGAGCTCTAAGTGCTTTAAAAACAATTCGGGGACTTAATCGCTTGATTTAAGTCCCATACTTTTTCATTTTGACTTATTTGCTTATTACTCTCAAAAATACAGGCTATGAAGCCCTGCACAAATATTTACGCAATCTCTTTGTCTAAGCTCTGCTCTTCAATGCGATGATCTTTAATGAAATACATTTCAGCATTCCCTTTACCCTTCATAGGCAAACGACCGCGGAATTCGAACAAGAAATGATTCTGCACACGTTCATGTGTGGCTGCCGAAATATTGATCCTATTTGGCAATGAGCCCTGCTCCAAGCGACTTGCGACGTTGACTGTATCCCCCCAAATATCGTAGGCAAACTTAAAGGTACCAACAACGCCAGCCGTGACGGGCCCTGTATGAATTCCGATTCTGACTTGCAATTGAAAGCCAAACCATAAATTCTGCTGCTCCACTAGCTTTAAAATTTCTACAGCCGCCAAACAGGAATCCAGAGGATGAGTTATGGTAGGTTGAGGAATGCCAGCGGCACAAATATAAGCATCACCCATAGTCTTTAATTTTTCGATATGGTATTTGATGAGTACTCGATCAATAGCACTGAAAAACGAATTTAAGGTTTTCACTAGATCCTGGGCATTTACAGCATCAGAAATTCGCGTAAAATCGACAATATCGATGAACATCACTGTGACGTCAGGGTGAAATCTAGGAGCTACAGCACCATGTTCCTGCAACTCTTCGACGATCGCTTTTGGCAAAATATTCTCTAACAATTTTTCATGATTTCGCTTCGCTTCTTCAATTTGTAGAATAAACTGTTCTCGCTCAATCCGGTTCACATAATCAGCGCGACCAAAGCGCTCCATCACATAATTGCCTACCAAACCTAATAAATTTGCCGAGAACAAAAAGAAATTTTCAAATAGCAATGTATTCCACCTGACCTCAACCAAGAATATCTGTGTCACATTGAAGAGCAGGATAAAAATCAAGCCAATCAACATGGAAAAGCGTAAGCGCAAACCGGAAAACATATAGTTGTAAAGCAGCATTAAAATCGTAGCCAAGACGAAATAACCATCTGGTAGGGTATTTTCAATTGCAATCAAACTATGACCCAGAGCTGCTGCAATCAAAGGCAAAGAAATGTAGACTTCATTCCATCTATAATAAGAGGAATGAAATGTTTGGAATAAGGTATAGCCGATGCTTAGGGGAACGAAAAATAATCTTAAAGCAGCAGACACTCTTAGATTTTCAAGGCCAAGCATGTAATCTAGAAAAAAGAATCCGGAATACATACATAGTGCCAGACACAAGGCAATACGATTCAATACCACGCTTTTATGTACATGATACTTATGATAATCATATTCCAAATCCTTCGATTCAAAATGCAGATTACCTTTAACAGAGTATTTACCGGCAAGGTTATCGTTTACGATCATTGGCAAAAAGCCCTGTAGTCTGAATTTCTGACACCAGAGCTTATCGGACTCTCATGAGCATTCCTAAGTTATGATAATAAGATATGAGGTTCAGCCTACTTAGCTGTAGATTAAATTTACACTAGTACTACGAAGATCGATTCCATAAGCCTTACTTTTGAGTAGATTTAAGAAATCTTACTTTCATAGAACTCTCATGGTGGTTTCTTGCTTTGAAAAATTCACTCAAACTTCCCTAACTTTCATATCCCGCGCCTCATAAGTCAGAACCTGCACCGGTTCATGCCGCAAGGCATAAGCCACCGAAACAGACACCAACGTCAACACCACAGCAAAAAAACCCACCAAATGATAATTCTCCAAGCGACCATCACTCCCCATAGTAATCACATATCCGGCAATCAATGAAGCACTTGCAGCTGAAAGTTGCTGAACTGCATTGGTCAGACTCATAAATGCACCACGATTATGCGGTAAAACAGAACCAGTGACTATCGTCATCGTTGGTACCATGCGGGCTCCCATAAACACAAAAAATAACGCACTGACAAAGATAGCAATAAACAGCGGCACCAGATTTAAATTTGTGATCATAAGAAACGGCACCATCGACAGCGGAGCGGTAACTAACAACACCCGAATCGGTCCGTGACGGTCACAAAACCTGCCAACTATGGGTGAGCTAAAAATAGAGACAAAACCACCTATCAGATAGATCAACGGTAGTTGACTTTCCGTAAGACCGGCGTTGGTCACCAGGGATGGGCTCAAAAAAGGAATTACTGAAAATTGCCCTAAAACCATACTGATCATCAGCAAAAGAGCCAAACGTGGCCTGGGACGAAATGGAACGGTCCGCAAAAATTCCCAAGGTGGCGATGCATCTTCTATAATATGGCTGCGCAATGCAGGAATCACTCGTGCTGCAAAAAAAATCATCGGCAAGGCGATCGACGCCAACACAAAAAGCGGAGTGTGCCAGTTTCCAAGGTTCGCTAACCAAAGCCCGATGGGAACGCCGAAGATTGATGCCAAAGAGAAAGCCCCCATGATGACACCAGTTGCCCGGCCGCGCTTGTGTGGTTCGATGACATCACCAATTATTGAATAGACCTGGGCATTTAAAACGCCTCCAAAAGCACCAGTCAAAGCTCTGGCAGCAAGCAGCGTCTGATAGCTATCCGCCAACGCACAAGTAAGCGTCCCAAGGGTAAAACCACTAAAAAAGAACAGCAGACTTTTCCTTCGATCGAAGCGATCCAGAAAGAAGGCCGCAAACAATCCCGTGCCACCTGCAAAAAAAGTGTAAGCGGAGACCAAAAAGCTAAACTGCTGTGGCCTGATGGCCAGCTCCCGCATGAGCACAGGGCCAAGTGGCATGATAATCATGAAGTCAACGATGTGCATAAACTGGATTCCGGCCAAAACGACCAGTAATTTCATCTCATCCCGAGTCAATTTAACGGAAGACACGCTATCACTCCTGTTGTCGCGTGAGAAGATTCTGCAATTTTAGAAGATTTACGCAGCTGGGTCGCTAGAGGGAAAGAACTACAGCAGCGCCCCATATCAGAATTTTATAGTAGCGCTTTATGGGAAAGGAAGCAGCCTTGTCATATAAGACTTCGGCAGGATGGCATGAATCGATCTAATAACTAAAAATATTTAAAGAAACTCGACTTCTATCGATTGTGATGAGCCCGAATAGTCCGACTCAAAGCTAATCACTATGGGAGTTTGCAAATCAAACTCCTGACTCTCGGCGCCTGTCAGACGATAGCGAATGCCTTGCCCATCACGGATATTGATAAAGTCATAGCCATCTTCAACGTTAAAATGAAGCAGGAAGCGCACCCATTCATTGTCTTCACCTTTAGGGAAGTGGTGAATCAAACGGTTTTCCAAGTCACCAAACGGTCCAAACTTCAGATCATTGGCCTGTCGTGTTTGTCGAATTCGCTCAAACTCAGCGAGCATATGCTCCCACTCAGAAATCGGAGTCGCATAATTCAAGGAACCTTCATGACCATTATGAACTCCCAAAACCGAACCTGACTGTGGATCAAGTACCGGACTTCCGCTATTGCCAGGCAGAGTATCGCAGTCATGGAAGATACGCCGGCTACCGTAACGTTGACCAGATACTGAGCATTGGTGTGATATCGATAAAGGCTTTTGATGTGGATAGCCGATTACTAAAGCTTCTTCCACCTGTTCCAGATTATCGACCCACTGCAAACTTTCTGCTGGCGCGGGGTCGACTTCAAAGAGGATCATATCGCGCTCGTCATCCCATTCGTAGCCAACTATTTGAATGCACTGGCTACGACTGCCATCACTCCACCGCACCTCAGCGTTGACACAAGGTTGCTCGACCTGCATCTGACTGGCAAAACAATGAGCTGCAGATGCAACGATGCCTTGCCCCAGGTGAAAGGCCGTACAGGTGCTATTAAGATGACCAATGGCAGACAGGCGATCACGCATGCTAGGAGAAAGCTCATGCAGCACATCTGCAACAGCAAAGATGCCTTCCCCGCGGATAATCGCCTGCAAGTCTGAGTGCTCACTCAGGTCTTTATCACCACAAGCTGAAATTGAAACAAGCAAGTAGCAGATCATCAGTTTCTTCATAGCCGACCATCCTGAAGTGTTACCGGTGTCAGTTGCTGTTATCGGTAAAAGAGAACAGGTCTAAATCGCATTTCTGGAAAGATCTATGAAGGAAGCCTAACATGAAGTTGGCCGGTTGGTCAATTATCTCAGTATAGCCGAGCCACTTGTGCAAAATCGCTCAACTGATTGAATTCACGCAATATTTTGGCAAGACTATGGGGAGACTAGCTCAATACGACTTCAGGGTATAACGTCGATAGCTGAGGTCTAAATCTTCACTGCTTTCGATTTGGAGAAGATGGGTCGCCTGCAAGGCATGGGAAATATCAGCCTGCTGGGGCCATTCAATAAAAAAGCCCCGATGCTCTTTCAGGTCTGTCAGACCTAACTCGTCAAAGGAAAAATGCTGTTCGGCCCGATACAAATCCAAGTGGGCATACCACGCTTTATTTAACCGGTATTCATTGACGATGGTATAGGTCGGTGACATGACCGGAGTATCAGCATCCAGACCGCAGACTTGCAAAAACTCTCGCACAAACGTCGTCTTGCCACTGCCCATTTCGCCTTCTAACAACAGGACAAAAGGATTGGCCTGTTCAATGATCGGACGAATTTTGGCAGCAAAAGCTGGCAGCCCAGCCTCATCCACAAGTTCTTTGGCGAATAGCGTCTTTTCCATCGAAATCAATGTCCTGACAATACTTGAGGTTGATAACTGCGATCATTCAACAATTGCTTCATCTCTTGCACTGCCTGCTGCAAGCCGACAAACAAAGCCCGAGAGATGATCGCATGGCCAATGTTTGCTTCCTCACAATGCGGTATAACTTGCAACCAATGGGCATTGTTATAGTGCAGCCCGTGGCCAAAATGCAGCTGCAAACCGCACTCATGAGTCAACTCTGCCGCTCTAATAAAAGGCTCCACCAGTGCCCATTGATCTTTGCTACGGCGGGCCTCGTCCATTTGGTGGCAAAAATTGCCCGTGTGAATTTCAATGGCCTCCGCACCCAGATCGCGAGAACGGCGAATCATATCGGCGTCAGCCTCAATAAACAGCGATACTAAAATATCCGCTTGTTTTAGGCGTTCAATTTTTTTGGCTAAACTTTGATCGGCCTGACTCATACTCAAGCCGCCTTCTGTTGTCAGCTCCTGCCTTTTTTCCGGCACGAGAGTGACAGCATGCGGTCGTAGCTTCTCAGCAATTGCCACCATCTCGTCGGTAGCTGCCATTTCAAAGTTCAACGGTATATTGATCGTTTCTTTTAACAGCTCGACATCACGATCGCGAATGTGGCGCCGATCTTCCCGCAAGTGACAGGTGATGTTGTCAGCGCCGCCCAATTCCGCAAGCAAAGCCGCTTGTATCGGGCTTGGATAAGACTCACCCCGCGCGTTTCGCACGGTAGCAACGTGATCTAAATTAACTCCCAGGCGAATCAAGTCGCTCTCCCTTCCTTGATACTGCTCGTCAAGCAGCTCGCAATACTGCCGGCCATCACTTCCAACTCGGCGGGGTCCTCGCCTTCGATCATGATGCGCGCCAGATTTTCTGTTCCCGAATAACGCACCAGGACCCGTCCATTGGCACCCAGTCTGTCTTCCACCGCTTTAATGGATTTTGTTACCTCTGGCAATTCCTCAAGGGGAACTTTTTTCTGTACCTTCACATTTTTGAGGATCTGCGGATAGACTTCCATGCAGCTTTTCAGCTCGGAAATCGGAGTTTCCGTCTCACAGGCGATTTCCAGGAGTTGCAAGGCAGCCATAATGCCATCGCCAGTGGTGTTGGAATCGGCAAAAATTAAATGACCGGATTGTTCGCCACCCAAGTTATAGCCGCCACGTCGCATCTCATCGACGACATAGCGATCGCCAACTTTCGTACGCACGACACCAACATTGATGCGATTCATCGCAACTTCAAGCCCCATATTGCTCATCACAGTCGCGACCAGTTTGGATTTTTTTAAGCGCCCCTGCTTTTGCATAAAGCTCGCGCAAATGGCCATGATCTGATCGCCATCGACGATTTGCGCTTTGTCATCAACCACAATCAGGCGATCGGCATCGCCATCGAAGGCAAGCCCCAGATCAGCCTTATATAGCTTCACCAGCTCCTTCAATTTATGTGGAAATAGCGCACCGCACTGATCGTTGATATTTCGTCCGTTCGGTTCATTACCGACGACAAACAATTCGGCTCCGAGTTCTTCAAAGACCTTCGGCGCCACCTTATAAGCAGCCCCGTTGGCGCAATCAAGGACGATGCGCAAGCCTTCGAGGTTTAAATGCTTCGGGAATTGTTCTTTTAAAAAAACGGCATATTGTCCGACGGCGTCATCGATCCGCTTGGCTCGACCGATATTCATCTCCACCGGAAAGGCGTCAACAATCGGTCCACTTTCGATCATGTCTTCCAGCTTACACTCGATCTCATCAGGTAGTTTGTAGCCATTTTCACTGAAAATTTTGATGCCGTTATCATAAAAAGGATTATGTGAAGCAGAGATCACAATACCAGCACATGCCCGCATTCCCCTTGTCAGATAGGCAATTCCAGGCGTTGGAAGTGGCCCCAGAAAGCCGACATCAACTCCAACACTGCAAATGCCCGAGCAGAGAGCTTGTTCCAGCATATATCCCGAACGACGGGTATCTTTACCGACGAGAATCCTCGGTTTTGGATAAGCATGTTTAAAGTGATAGCCAATGGCCTGACCCAATTTTAAAACAAAATCAGGTGACATCGGATAGACGTTGGCTTTTCCCCGAATGCCATCGGTTCCAAAGTATTTTCCCAAATCTATTTCTCCGCGGTGCGATGCTTGTTTGACTCATAAAATGGAGAATTTTACTTTACTACTGGCTGAAGACATCTGTCCAGGAGTCTCCGGTCCAGTCTATGTAATTCAAGGATATGGAGCTTTCGGGAGTGGAAGATAGCACGGACTAAGAGACATAGCTGTCTAGATGCGTCAATTTAAACTCAATCGGCTAGCAATTTTTTATCTGTGATGCTGAGGATCGCCTTTTCAGGAAAGGTTTCAATCAAGACCGTGTCGGGTGGGATTTTCAGGCGAACATCCTGCTCATACCGCCCAGGTGCAAGGCCCCGTGTTTCGACAAAGGCACGAAAGTCACTGCGCGTGACGAAGTTTAAGACTCCAGGTGTACCCTGAACCATGATCGATACCTGGCTTGGTCGCACCGTCGCCTCGTAGTCGCCGCCGACGATCTCGATTGGAATGTTGCCAAAGCGCTTATTGATTTTGCTATCGCCCACTTTCAGGTGAATCTGAGCTCGATCAATCGACATATCTCCCACATACATCCCCGGAGGTGGGATCAATCGCGCTTCAACATGCTTGCTTTCCTGCAAACCTGAGATATCGATCGGCTCTGTTACAATCTGCCTAACCTTTAAAACATCAGATCGAACGCCTGTCAGCACCACAACAAGTGGATCGATATTAACCTTTTCTATGATGTAACCTTCGGCGGGAGTGCCTTGTAAGACTTCTTTGATCGGGACTGTTCTTTCAATCTGGCGATCGACAAAGATTTCCAAATAAGGGTCATGCACAATCAGCTGCAAGCGCTCATTCCAGTCTTTGATCTTATCCTTATCGATACGCGCCTTGTAAACGCTGCCCGATTTAATTCCTTGTGGAATCACCACTTCGGCGACAAGAGGCTCTGGGGCTTCCAACATCCAGACCCTGGGCCCACGGATCGTTGCTGATTTGGAGCGAATATCATCACCGCGGATAGCATAACCTTCAGGCACGACGACATTGATTTGGACTTCCCGGCTGACCTCATAGACTTGCTCTCCTTGGATGATGCCCCAAATGACGATGGCCAATAACAAGGAAAGAAGCTTATACCAGAAGTTTTTTACAACGATGTTCAGGAGTTTTGCCAGCATTAGGGATTTCCCCCTCCTGAGCGAAAGATCTTCATACGCTCGATCACATTCCAATTGCCCCCATTCCGTTTCGGCGCCTTTTGAGACACTTCAGTTTCCGGACTGAGCAAGTTTCGCAAAGCTTTTCTCAGTTCTTTTGGTGCCAGATCTCGCGAGACTTTGCCATCGACAACCAGTGAAATCGCCTGAGTTTCCTCAGAAACAACCACCACCAAGGCATCCGTTTCCTGGCTCATACCGATAGCCGCTCGGTGCCTGGTGCCAAAATTCGCATCGACATTTTCATCACGGGTCAATGGTAAAAAGCAGCCAGCGGCAGCAATACGCCCTTGCTGGATGATCACCGCCCCATCATGGATGGGCGAGCTCGGGTGGAAAACAGAAACCAGAAGCTCTTTGGTAATGCGACCGTCAATCAAAATACCTATATCGACATAACGGCTTAATATAATATTCCGTTCGATGACAATCAAAGCACCAAATTTCTTCGTCGTCAATGAGCTGGCGGCCCTGGTGATTTCATCTAGGATCTGTTTGGATGATACCGTTTCACCAGTAGGAAAAACGGTTTTTTTACCCATTCGACTGAGGACGCGGCGAATATCTTCCTGAAACAAAATGACGATGATAATGATAATCGAGGAATAAAACTTGTCCATCAACCACTTGAGAGTGGTCAGGGGGTAAATTTGCGAAAGTAGAAAAGCTGAACCTGCCATGATGAGGATACCGAGAACCATTTGCATGGCACGGGTCCCGCGAATCAGAAGCAAGAGGCGATAGATAATGGCAGCGATGATGACAATATCCACCAACGCCCAATAGCCCAATTTTTGAATTAGCTCCGCCATCCCCTCACCGTATTCACAAACTACCTAGACCTCGACCCTTATCCCTGCTGCATGGATCATGCTCTGTGTCAGTAGATCGTTCTATTTGATTTAGCTCAATAAACTCCGCATATGATTTAAACTTTTAACATCGTGCGTGCGAATCATGCGAATTCCACCAAGAAGCAATCCAAGCTCTAGCATTTTCGATGGCCCATCCCGCTCCACAGGAGAGTCGATTCCAAGCAGCCGACCAATCAGCGACTTGCGAGATATACCGACAACGACATGATATTGATCGCTAATCTTTAAAGAGTATTTTAAAAGCCTTAAATTTGCACGATCAGTTTTGCCAAAGCCAATTCCCGGATCAAGCCAAACAGCAGACTCAGGAAAACCAGCAAGCATCAAACGGCTTCTGGTTTGCGCAAAAAACGCATCCACCGCCGCTATCGCTTCATCCCCATCCAAAGGGGCTTGCTGCATATCTTCAGGAGTGCGATGCATATGCATCGCAATATAGGTCAGGTGATTTTCGGCAAGGTTTTTTAAGCTGTCATCATCCGCCCCGCCTTTGATGTCATTAATGATATCGACACCGTAGGGGATCACTCGACGCATGATTTCCGGCTTATTCGTATCCACACTCAGTTTGGCCCCGATTTGGCGAGTGCTGAGTCGTTCTAAGACTGGCTCTAGCCTCTGCCATTCTTCTTCGGCTGGGATCAGTCGCGCACCAGGCCTTGATGACTCTGCGCCAATATCAACGATATCAGCTCCGTCATCAACTAAACGCAGGATCTGCTCTAAAGCCTTCTGCGGTTGATGAAACCGCCCACCATCGGAAAACGAGTCGGGAGTGATATTGACCACTCCCATGATCTGGGCTGGAGAACGTCTCCAGTCGTCTTTCTCCATTTAGGTTCCTTGTGGAACAGGCTCGACACCAGGTTGATCATCTGGTCTTTTTGTACCTGCTTCTTCTTGTACCGTCGATTTCACTTTAGAGTGTTTTCCTTGAGCGATCGCCTCTTTCTCCTTGCGAATGCGCTCTTGGTATTCAGTCTTCTCTTCTTCCGTCACGATTTTTTCGCCACGCATCAGCCTATTGATATCTGCCATTTCCAAAGTTTCACGAATCAACAGGGATTCCGACATTTCTTCAAGAATATCGCGGTGATCTTTCAGGATCTGTAAGGCCAGATCGTATCCTTTCGTGATGAACCGGCGAACTTCCGAATCAATGTCGCCCAGAACTTCTTGGGAATACATGGTTTGTTGCCCGAACTCGCGGCCCATGAAAACCTCATGGTCTTGACTACCTAAAGACACCGGGCCAATTTTCTCACTCATACCCCAGGCACAGACCATGCGGCGAGCAATGTCGGTCGCTTTCTGAATGTCGTTACCAGCACCCGTCGTTGTGTGGCCAAAGATCAACTCTTCGGCTGCTCGTCCACCCATTGCATAGGCAATCATACCTTCAGCGTAATCTTTCGACATGGATAAGCGGTCTTCATTTGGCAGCAGAACCGTTACACCAAGAGCTTGACCACGGGGAATGATCGTAATCTTATGAACCGGATCGGCACCAGGCACTTTCTTAGCTACGATACAGTGACCAGCCTCGTGATAAGCCGTGTTGCGCTTTTCAGCCTCACTGATGATCAAGCTGCGACGCTCAGGCCCCATCATGACTTTGTCTTTAGCATTTTCAAAATGTGGCATGCCCACTTTTTTGAAATTGTTGCGGGCAGCAATCAAAGCCGCTTCATTCACCAGGTTTTCCAAATCAGCGCCAGAAAAGCCAGAAGTTCCCTGGGCAATGATGTCCAAATCAACATCATCATCAAGCGGTGTTTTCCGGGTATGCACACCGAGGATGCCGCGACGACCACGAACATCTGGCTTCGGCACGTAAACGCGTCGATCGAAACGTCCTGGTCGTAAAAGAGCTGGGTCAAGGACGTCAGCACGGTTGGTTGCTGCAATCAGAATCACACCCTCGTTGGTCTCAAAGCCATCCATTTCCACGAGCAACTGGTTGAGGGTTTGTTCCCGCTCATCGTGACCACCACCTAGACCTGCACCACGCTGCCGGCCAACGGCATCAATCTCGTCAATGAAGATGATACATGGAGCTTGTTTTTTGGCCTGCTCAAACAGGTCACGCACGCGACTGGCACCAACACCAACAAACATTTCCACGAAATCGGAGCCGGAAATACTAAAGAAAGGTACTCCAGCTTCACCAGCGATCGCTTTTGCCAGTACGGTTTTACCGGTACCGGGAGGTCCAACTAACAAAACACCTTTGGGGATACGTCCACCAAGGCGAGTAAACTTTTTGGGATCTTTCAGAAAATCGACGATTTCTTCCAGTTCGTTTTTAGCTTCCTCGACTCCAGCCACGTCTTTAAAGGTCAGCTTTGTCTGGTTCTCATTCAGCATTTTCGCCCGACTTTTGCCAAATGACATGGCCTTGCCGCCACCAATCTGCAATTGACGCATAAAGAAAAAGAATAAGAAGAGAAGTAAGAGCAGCGGCAGTGAGTTAATCAGCAAGCCTTTCCAAAAGCTGTCTTTGGCAACCGGCTCGTAGTTCACGCGCACACCCTTGTCGATCAAGCGATTGCGCAGCTCGCCATCCGTATTATCCACGTAAACACGAAAGGTATCGTCGGTTGCAGTAACAACCATCTCGTCTTGTTTAAACGTGACTTTGCTAACTTCACCACGTTCCACTTTCTCGATGAAGTCAGAAAATTCCAGAACGCGATCCTCTTTGTTCTGGGTTGACATCATATTGAACATCAGAAACAGCATGAACAAACCAAGAAGTATCAATGAGAACTTCAACTGCTGGTTTGGTTTTTTTGCTTTCGACATAGAACCTTTTCTCCAAATAGGGATCGTCAACCAGGTTAAAATATCCGCCTTGAGGCTATTTGAACAGCACGAAGAGCCTTTTTTGCCTTGCCGCCGAGGCTACAATTTTACTCATGAACACCTCATGAGAACCTCATTAGCAGAGTCATTATTTCTATTATATTAGAGAGACGGGTCTAAGTCTTCTCTGTCGTAACGTCGCTGTCGTAGGCAGGCAAAATCTACCTCGGCACGCGCCCCCGCTTCCAGCAAGACTCCAGGCATATGACGCAGAATGTTAGCCTTGTGTTGCTGGGCTCGCAAGCCAAAGGCACGTTTTTCCGCAAGAACTGTCAAACGGCCTGAACTCAATTCTATGCGAAATTGGCCCATGAGATCCTCACTCCAACGGACGTTCGTTTCTTGCATCGCCCTGTGAATTTGCTGCCAAATTCGCTCCAAGAGTGCTCGGGACAATTGGTAATGACCAATTTGTCGTTTCAAAAAAGCCGCCAGGATATAAAAACCAAGGCCGCGATTCAGTTTCCCGAGTTCACTTGCCACAAGATAAGGCGCTTCAATCCAGCCAGCAAACTGCGCATCTAAATAGCTGGCGATGTCATCAAGATCCTCGGCAAAAGCGTTGAGCTTTGGCACAAGATCGGGAAATCGCCGCTGATACTCAGGAATCACCTTCCATCGCACATAGTTACGACTATAATCCAGCTTACCATTGCTCTCATCTTCCCGGAACGATACTTTTTGCCGAGATGCCACTTGGCGAATACTTTCCTTGCTCCAAGGCAGTAGCGGACGCCAATAAGGTGCCTTATAGCTTGCCATTCCCGCCAAACGCAGTCCTGAACCGCGACCTAAGCGCATTAATATGTTTTCCGCTAAATCATCCTGGTGGTGAGCTAATGCGACGACATCACCATCATCAAGCCAGCTCGTAAACCATTGCCGGCGGATTTTTCTCGCCCAATCCTGAATGCCACTTCTGTCATGAGTCGACGCCCATGGCGGGCTCACCTTGTGCACATGGCAAACCAATCCACGGCGCTCGGCTTCGGCTTTGACTAAGCCTTCATCCGCCTCGGAATCTTCGCCCCGTAGGCCATAATTTACATGCAAGACGACCGGTCGCCGCCAGGCTTTCGCCACGGCTAACTCATCCAGAGCATGTAATAGGACCATGGAGTCCACGCCTCCAGAGCAGGCAATGAAAAGCTGCCGGCCTGAGTCTAAACCTGGCGGAACAGAAACTGAGATTTGTTGCAGGATGTTAGGGAAGAGTTCGGGCATTGCCTTCCTATAGTCGGCCATCAAGATTACCTTCCGTCTTCTATCACAAGAGTGCAAATGGAGCAGTGCTTTTTGCTTTCTCAGATTTTTTTAAAAAGCCAATTTGGCATTTCAAAATAAGGCTTTAAGCGCAAGATGGATGCCCCATGTAACTAATTGATATTGATAATATTTATTCCATTAGTTTCTTTTTTACAAAATTAACTCACGAAAATTATTGAACTTTTCAAGAAGCGAGAAACATAAGAATAAAGGTCTGATTTTTTATTTTTTTAAAAAAATTTTTTAAGTTTTCAAAAAAAACGTCGAAGTTCCCCCTGTAGTCGGCAGGGTAGCTGACTCATCCAAGGTTGGAAAAAAAGAAATCCAGGGAGGAACTTACCATGGGACTTCGCATTCGTACCAATGTAACTGCTCTTACCGCACAACGTTTTACTTCAAGCAACACCGAGAAAAGCAACGAAAGTTTGGAACGCCTGTCGTCAGGCTACCGCATCAACCGCTCATCAGATGATGCCGCCGGTCTTGCGGTTTCCGAAGGATTGCGCGCGAAAGTTCGCGGCTTAAACCAGGCAAAGCGCAATGCAAGCGATGCTGTTTCAATGGTGCAGATCGCAGAGGGTTCGCTCAACGAGGTAGGTAACATTCTGATTCGCTTACGAGAATTAACGGTTCAGGCAGCATCCGATACCGTTGGCGATACCGAGCGCGGTTACCTGAACCGGGAATACACTCAACTTGTTGACGAGATTGACCGCATCAGCGGCACGACCGAGTTTAACTCACTCAAATTATTTGATGGGGAAAGTGCCAACGATGTGGTGATTCAGGTCGGTGTGAACGAAAGCCAACCTGAAGATAACACCGATACCATCACCTTCAGCATGGAAGGTCTGGGCAAGATGAATTCCCAAGATTTGGAACTTGGCAAAGAAAATGAAATCGGACCAACTGACTCCGACAACAGTGATGCTGTGAGCCGCGAAGACATCGCCAGTAGACTGACTAACATCGATAATGCGATCAAACACGTGACTGGTGAGAGAGCAACCCTAGGTGCCGTTCAAAGTCGACTCAATACGGCTGTGAGTAATATCAGTATCCAAAATGAAAACCTCAGCGCCGCTAATAGCCGAATTCGCGACGTAGACTTCGCTGAAGAATCATCAAAAATGGCTCAAGCCCGAGTTCTGCAAGCCTCTAGCTTGTCTGTCCTAACGCAGGCGAATGCCACTCCAGAAATGGCCTTGCAATTACTGCGTTAAGACCTGATTAAACAAGGAGGTGTGCTATGGGTATTCGCGTCAAGACCAACGTGGAAGCGTTGATCGCACAAAAAAATCTTTCCGATAATCGCCAGCAAATGTCTGGCTCTCTGGAAAAACTCTCGTCAGGCCTACGGATCAATCGTTCTTCTGACGATGCTGCGGGGCTTGCTATTTCGGAGCGAATTCGCTCCAAAATCTCTAGCCTTGATGTTGCCAAAAGAAATGCCAATGACGGCGTCAGCTACATTCAAGTCGCCGAAGGTGGCTTGAACGAAATGACCAACATCCTAATTCGCATGCGTGAACTAGCAACTCAAGCTGCATCAGATACGATTGGCAACCGGGAACGTGACTATCTCAACCGGGAATTCCAACAGCTCAACCAAGAGGTGGGGCGGATTCAGGCCTCCACAGAATTCAACGGCAGAAAAGTTCTCGACGCTAATCAAAACAAAGAAGCGATGCGCATTTTCGTTGGAGCTTCCGACCGCGCAAGCATTGATGGACAAGCGCCAGATATTGATCCGGTAGATGACAGCGACATCATTTCCATCAATCTGGAAGATTTAAGTGACCTCAATGAAGTGATTGGCAGTGTCACCGAAGGTGAGCTGGCGGTCGTTCCAGATGATCGGGATGGTGGTGCTGCAGATCTTGGACCAAGGGGTACCAACCACCTGTTTAATACCCTTGATACGGCATTGGACGGTATATCCAGCTACCGGGCAACCTTGGGTGCCGTGCAGTCGCGTTTGGATTCTGCCATCGCTAATATTGATGTCACCAATGAAAACTTAAATGCTGCCCACAGTCGGATTCGTGATGTCGACTTTGCTTCAGAAACAGCGAAGTTCACCCAATCACGCATACTCAGTGCGGCTGGAGCATCGGTACTGGCTCACGCCAACAACCAACCAGAAATTGTTCTCCAACTGCTGCGATAGATCCTAGCCTGCCCTTAGGAGCCTGACCAGGCATCTAAGGGCTAACAGCAGGCGCCCTGTTCGAATTGGATAGGTTTTTAGGAGCGGACGGCTAAGGCTCCAATGCTTAGGAATCCAACACCTGCTTGGAAACTGGACTGGCACCCACCAAAACAGCTGTTATTTTTCTACATAATTTCAATATATTATCAGATATCCAGCCTGGTATACCCCTTGCTTAATAAAAACCAGCAACCAGATTCTGAGTGGTGAGTGGATATTATGAGGACACGGTTGGAGTTTTCAATGCTGAGCAGACATTTCGCACTGGTTTTTCTATTCAATTTTCTGATACCGCAGATCGGCCTCGCCAAGGATATCGATTATCTTGTCATTGGCGTCATTGCCAGTTCGGATCAGCAGCAGGGGGTCGCCCTGATGAAGCATAAAGCTTCGGGAAAAGTCGTTGCTTTCCGTGAAGGAGAAACGATTCCACCGAAAATCTTGCTGCATAAAGTCGAGCGACGATTTGTAAATTTACTCGTTGATCAAAAAGCCTACCGCATGGGGGTCGGTGACGAAGTCCCACAAGCGATTCCTAATTACCAATTTCAAGGTGAACCAAATCCAGCTGGCTCGGCAATCGCTGACTTACGGAAAACAGTAGGAATTGAGCGCCAGGGTAATGTGTTGACGGTATCAGGAACAGTAAAAAATGCTTTAATTGGCGAAAACCTGAGCAAGGTTTTAATGCAGGCAGCTGCAATTCCTCATACCATCAATGGGCAATTGGTTGGGTTTCAGCTCTTAGAGATTGATGAGGGAAGTATCTTTGATATTGCCGGCTTTATCAATGGTGATGTCATTACCCATATCAACGAAAAACCCATCAATAATGCTGCCTTAGCGATTCGAGCCTTGAATAATCTGCGCCAAGCAGAGCAGGTTAATTTTAGCTATCTGCGACAAAACGAAGAGCGGGAATTAACAGTTCGCATCAACTAACGTAGTTATGGTGGGAAAGTATTTTGAGCGAAGCAGGGGGTTATAGCCCCTTGTCACTTCACTCAAATACCTGAATGAGAATCTAAGCTTCACGCAATTTACGACGCAGGATCTTACCAACATTTGTCTTGGGCAATTCTTCTTCAAACGAATAGTAGCTTGGTCGTTTATACCCAGTTAAATTCTTTTCACAATGCGCGCGAAGTTCTTGCTCCGTCAATGACTCGTCTTTTTTCACGACAAAGGCTTTCACCGCCTCGCCCCTTTCTTCATGAGGCACACCAATGACAGCAACTTCTAATACTTTTGGGTGACTGACGATCACATCTTCCACTTCGTTGGGATAAACATTGAAGCCTGAGACCAGAATCATATCTTTTTTCCGATCGACGATATAAAAATAGCCTTCATCGTCCATCTTTGCCATATCACCGGTCCAGAGCCAGCCATCCTTGATACACTTGGCAGTTTCATCATCACGCTGCCAATAACCTTTCATAACTTGCGGCCCCTTGACGATCAACTCGCCGACTTCACCAACAGGTACTTCCTTGCCTTGTGGGTCCACCACTTTAGCTTCTGTTGATGGTAAGGGTAAGCCGATGGAGCCGACTGGAGCGTCGATATGCATTGGATTACAGTGAGTTACAGGTGATGATTCGGTTAGTCCAAAACCTTCGACAATTTTTGTACCGGTGATACCTTGAAAATCGCGGGCCACAGTTTGCTGCAATGCCATACCACCGGCCAAAGCAAATTTCAGATCTCGCGGTGCCAACTCCCGGAATGTCGGGGAATTGTTGAGGGCATTGTATAGCGTGTTTACACCGGTCATGACGGTAATCTTATATTTTTTAAAAGTCTTCACCGTGTTTTCGATGGGAACCGGCTTCGGTAAAAGGACCATCCTTCCACCCAATGTCAGGAAGGCAAGAAAGTTTACGGTTAAAGCGAAGATATGATAGAGCGGTAGAGCTGTAAGAATGTTTTCATCACCTTTGACAACAAATGGCTTCGCCCATTCCTGAATCTGCTTCATATTGGCAATGATATTACGCTGAGTTAACATTGCCCCTTTCGATACACCTGTGGTACCGCCGGTATATTGGAGGATGGCAATATCATCGAGGGCAATTTCAGGGCGCTTAAAAGTTTTGCTAGCCCCCATGCGCAAGACATCTTTAAAGCTTGTTACCGTCAGGTTGTGCTTGGGAATCATTCCCTTCAAACGCAGCACAAGGGAAATTAACGTTCCTTTCCAAACAGGCAATTGATCGCCAATGCCAGTGACAATCACGTGCTCAATGTCGGTGTCTTTTATAATCTCTTCGAGCTTGTCCAAAAACAGATCCATAATCACGAGCACTTTTGCACCACTATCGCTAAACTGATGCTTCATTTCCCGGCCTGTATACAACGGGTTGGTATTGACGCAGATGGCGCCTATCTTCGTCACACCGAACAAGGCGATGGGAAATTGAATCACATTTGGTAACATGATAGCTACGCGATCGCCTTTTTGAATTCCAAGGTCATTTTGCAGGTAGGCTGCAAAATCACTGGCAAGGCGGTCAAACTGTCGAAAGCTAAGATCTGCTCCCATACAGGTCAGGGCGATTTTCGAACTGTATTGCCGGCAGGTCGCTTCGATCAAACTGGAAATATCGGTCCCTTCCGGGATATCAATGACGGGACTGATACTTGCGGGATAGTGTTCTAGCCACTTGTGGCTCATACGATAGACTCCTACGGGTCAATTTGGTATGTAATACTCGATGCACTTTATTAGTCTTCCGACAATAGAACAGAATTTCACAAATCGGAACCCAAATCGACTTGCATTTTAGGAACAAAGACGATGTTGATTGAGTATCCTGAACGTTGTTTGGAGATCGTAAAAAAAATTCAGGCTAAGGCCCCTCTCTGCGGTCTGAAGTTAAGCACTGCTGAAAGCTGCACTGGTGGCCTTCTTGCCACACTTTTGACTCACTATCCTGGTAGTTCACGTTTCTATCTGGGAGGTATTTGTGCTTACAGCAATGAAGTCAAAATGAAGTTCTTAAATGTACCTAAAAAAACCTTGGATGAGTTTGGGGCCGTATCCGAAGAAACAGCAAGGGCCATGGCTCGTGGAGCCTTAGAGAAATTTAATGGCAACTTTGCCATTAGTGTCACTGGAATTGCTGGTCCTGATGGAGGGACTGCAACCAAGCCAGTAGGTACGATTTGCTGTGGTTTTGCAAGTTCCTCAGACGTGACGACCAAAACCTATCACCTTGGCAAGGATAGAACACAAAACCGCTCTGAAATTGCAGCTATAGCACTTGAAGAGGCTTACCTAATCATGCAGCAGCAGAATCGATAACTTAGGAAGGCAAACAACGTCAGAATGCTCTAAAAAACCCGCTGAGGGGGCGCAACAGATCTGATGTCAATGAAACCTCAGACAAGATAAATGACCAGGAACAAAGCACACATAAATCACCATTGGAGGACTGATCTTGATAAAATTCACATCGCTCATCGTGGCCCTAGGCCTTAGCTTAAGCTCTCCCAGTTTCGCCAAGCCCCAATCAAGCAAGGACCTGGCCGAACAGTATGGGAAGTTGTTTTCCAATATCGATCATCTGCAAGTTGATTTCACCCAAATCACCTATAAAAAATTACGGGACCGTCGCCATACGCGTACAGGAAAAGCCTATTTTTCCAAGCCAGCAAAATTTCGTTGGAACTTTGAAGATCAAAAGGCTGGACTTGAGGAGTTTTATTTTGATGGTGATACCCTGACCCACTTCAAGGAAAAAGAAAAGCTTGTCACCCACTACAAGGCTAATGTTGGCTTGGCTCGTGAACTTCGTGAGGTGGTCAATCTCGTCCTGGATCCACAAGCACTTTTCGATCGCTACCATGTCACCTCCAGTGAGACTAAAGGCAGTCTAACCAGCATCGAACTGTCACCTCGTTCGGCAGTTGCAACCGATATTCAGGTACTTAAGGTGACCGTCTCTGACCAGACTCGCAGCGTCCAGCAGGTCAAGATTCTTTACATGGATGAGAACTACACAGAATTCACCTTTAAAAACCCCATCGCTAAACCTAATGACCCAAAATTATTCCGCTTCTCTCGAAATGGCTCCTTTACCATCCGCACCCACGGCTGACCACGGGGCTGACAGCCCCTGCCTATTTTTTCCGCAAGAATTTTAAAGCCCTAAGAATGACTGGCAAAAATCTGTAAAGTTTTTGGCCGATCATGCCGATAAGCATACCAAAGTAACGAAAGCTGTTTAAAAAACTGACAGATTCGTCGTTCTGCAAAGTCGTCGTGATTAGGGAGACAAAATGAGTAACGAGGCAGTTCGCTGGGAAGACTTTGACAAAATGCACGTCATCCGCAAGCTGAAAGAAATTATCGGCAAGTGGTGGCGCGTGCAAATTAACTTTACCGATAAAAAAGGTTTTTTGCGTGGCGTTCCTGATGGTAAATTTTTCAATCCGTTAAACCCAATCTGTCAGGCGATCGTTGCCGATGACAAGGGCTTTGCGAAACGGGTTGCTACTGCTAGACACACCACTGTAGAATCGATGAACAGCAAAAAACCACGAATCACGCGAGACTCCGCTGGATTTTCCGTAATTTCCGTGCCAATTCACGTCCGCAGCGATTTTATCGGTACGGTATTTGGGGATGGCTTCATCTTAGAGGACACTGCCACCGAACAAAAAGCGCTGATTCGTAACTATCTAGAACGCGATTTTCCCAAACGCCAGGATTTGTTAGCCGAGGTTGAAAATTTACCCGTTCTTTCTGAGCAGGAATTGCATTACCTCACAGAATTAATCACTTTGGTTGTCGACGAAATTCTTATCATGCACCGATCGTTGGACGATGAAAAATTGAAAGTCGATGCACTTTCCAAAGAGCTTGGGCAGCGCTACGGTTTCGATCAAATGATCGGTAAATCTTTGCCAATGCAGGATTTGTATCGCATGTTGGAACGAGTCTGCGATTCAGAAACAACCGTATTGATCCAAGGTGAAAATGGTACTGGTAAGGAATTGATTGCCAAAGCTCTGCACTACAATTCACGGAGAAAAAATAAAAAATTCTTGATTGTCAACTGTGGCGCCTTTAACGAAAACCTCCTGGAATCAGAACTTTTTGGTCATGTCAAAGGCTCATTTACCGGTGCAGTCAAGGATAAAAAAGGCCTCTTTGAGGCTGCTGATGGCGGCACTCTGTTCCTTGACGAGATTGGTGACACTTCGCCACAAATGCAGGTTAAGTTACTGCGCGTCCTGCAAGAGGGAACTTTCACTCCAGTTGGTAGTACTGAAACGAAAAAAGGTAACGTCCGGGTCCTGGCTGCGACCAACAAAAACCTTTTAGAAATGGTAAAAACTGGTGAGTTCCGCGAAGATTTGTATTACCGCTTAAATGTGATCAACGTCGTCGTTCCACCATTAAAAGATCGAAAAGAAGACGTGGTGTTATTAGTCGATCACTTCCTCGAAAAATATGCCAGAACAACTGGCACCGGTAAAAAACAGCTGAGCAAGGATTGTTTGGCTGTACTTATGGATCACGATTGGCCAGGTAACGTTCGTGAGTTGGAAAACGAAGTGGAAAGACTCTGTGTTCTGGCAAGCGAGCAAAAGCTTATAAGCGAGGAATATCTTTCGCCCCGCATCAAAGAAAGTTCCAATAAAAAATATCCAGGCTTACGAGTTAATGGCAACCTAAAAGATTCATTGGAGACCTTAGAAAAGCAAATGATACTTGATGGCTTAGAGAGAACTGGTTGGAACAAATCGCGCCTAGCCAAGGAATTAGGAATCAGTCGAGCAGGACTGATCACCAAAGTAAATAAGTATAATCTGGAAAAACGTCGTACAAGCTAATGATATTAGTTGACTATACCTTAAAGCCTCACACCTAGTTGTGGGGCTTTTTCATTGCAGGCAATTATTGCACCTAAAGATTTGTTCTCAAACTCCGAGCGTAATGAGGTACACGACAGGCTAGGAGGATCTTATGTCGGATCGCATTGACCAATTGGAATACACGGTCATGGAATTAGGAGCTGAAATGTTTCGCTTGAAGCAAGAACTCCAACACATCACTTCTATGAAAGAAAATATGCTTTCCGTGCTGAAAAAGCTCCAATTTATTTTGGACGAGAAAGGCATTATCGATAGTGAAGAGTTTGATATGGCAACAAGTCTGAATCATTTTTTAAGTTCTCTCTCCGATAATTTGGACGATATTGATGAAGAGAACATTCCTGGAAAACACGAACTCCACTAATTTTCACAACGCATCATCTCTCTGTTGATTTCCTCTTGCAGGAGGTTAGCAGGGAGACAACGAAACCGCTGAAAAAATCCCTGAGCTTCATCTACGACCTCTGCCAGCCGCTGACTATAAATATTTGAAATATGGAAGACTTCGAGGCTTTCCGCTTCTAAATAACAAGCTATCAGAGCAGCTTGTCGAGTTGTTAAGTGAGCTTTTTCTTTTGCTCTTTGCCAGTCTTCATCGAGGAAACTACATTCACTTAAAAGACAGCTGGTCTTTGAAAAAGCTGATTTCAGACTTCGCAGATTGTTCCTGTCATATGAAATATCTGTTAGGTAGGTAAAGCGAAAGGCTTCGCCTTTCACCACCAATTCTTTAGCTAACACAATCACAGGCAGACTTAAACCATCCACTTGCATGTGGCCCGTCAACTCATCATTGGCAACTTTAGCTTGCAAGTCACTAACCCATGGTCCAGGATTCAATCCAAGCTGATCCAGTCTCTGACTGTTAATTTTCGAATGAATCGGTGCACAAAGTTGGTAAGCGATCGATGAGATACCCTTGTGATCAAGTGGCACTGCTGTCACTTGACTCCTATCTGCAAGAATAGCTAAGGGAAAGTGATCCTGACAAAGATCCACACCCTGCGGAAGCAGCTCAAAATCGGTAGCCTTATTGATCGTAAAGCGAGAAAGAGTTTTTTGCGAGGCATCAATTTCGCTGACCACGAAATTTATTTGATCATCATCGATCAGATTCCAGGTATAAGCCAAAATTTTATGTCTAATATTAGCTGCGAGCCCTTTCGGTCCATAAACATGGATACTGCGACGGTGAGGTATGTTCACTCGAAGCAAACGATCAAAACCGATGAAGTGATCGACATGAGTATGACTGACAAAAACGTGTCTAACTTTGAGAAGTTCGCGATGCGAGAGGCTGCCGATATCCCCTAAATCAAAAAGCAGCGACTCGCCTGTCCTCTTTATGAAAATATGGACCGCAGGATCACCGGCTAAACCGTTGACCGACTGCAGCTCATATGGTCGAAATGGGCCCAAAACTAATACAACTCCTGGCGTTGATTCTGCAAAGCAGGTAATTTGCTGCGTATCCTTTGGATAGTTTGCTTTGACACCTGAGCCAGAGCTATTCCAGCATAATCGCCGGTATCAGCAAGCTTGTCTCCCCAAGGATCTATAATCATCGAGTGACCATAACAGCGTTTACCCGGTTGATTTTCACCAAATTGATTGGCAGCAAAAACGTAGGATTGCAATTCCACAGCTCGCGCTCTAAGCAGCAATTCCCAGTGATCTTTGCCTGTTTCTAAAGTAAAGGCGGCCGGCACCGTGATGATATCCATCTCTTTGCCCAAACGATTCATCGCCTGATACAAGCCGGGAAAACGTAAGTCATAGCAAATAGACAAGCCAACCCGCCAGCCTTCTAAATCAAAGACCTGCAGATTGTTGCCCGGGATATACCCATCCGATTCACAGTAGCGCGCCGCTCCATGCTCGTCATACAAGTTAAATAGATGGGTTTTTCTATAAAAAGCCCGCTCTTTTCCTGTACGATCAAAGACATACGACACATTATGGACGCGAACTTGACCTTTCTGGTTTAACAGGTCAGCCTCATCAGCATCAGCTTTTTCTGCATAACTGCCGGCAAACAAGCAAATATGATGCTTTGCCGCCTTTTCTGCAAGTTGCTGATAAATCGCCCCTCTTGGTTCATCTGCAGCAAGCAACAGGCCTTGATAGGCGCCTTGATAGCTCCAAACCTCAGGAAGCAAAACCCAGTCAGCCCCAAGCTCGGCAGCCTTATCAATCGCTTGCAAAGCCTGTCGGAGGTTTGCCGCAACATCATCTTTTGCCAAAAGACAGATCGTTGCCAGTTTCAAATTTGGGTTCGAAACTTCATTCATAAAGCTCTTTCCTTAAAGCTCAGGCAAAACGATCTGACGATCGACACCAAAAATCTTCGTGATGAGTGCCACCCGAGTCCACATGCCGTTTCTTTCCTGACGCCAGTATTTTGCTCGATGGTCTTGATCAATCGCTGGATCAAGTTCATCGCGCCTGGGTAAGGGGTGCATGATCACCGCCGTTTCTTTCATATGCTGAAGATGCTCACGCTTTAAATGGTAAGGGCTATAGTCCACTCGCGCCGACTCATTCGCTGTATCGTACTCATCCTGGACTCGGGTCATATAAACAGCATCTGAGCCTTCTAAGGCAGCAATCATATCGGTCGTTTCTTCAAAATTCACGCGACGATCCTGGAGGTAGCGCCGCAGGTCATCAGCAATGCGGTATTCATTTGGTGAAACAAATCGTAGTGAAATATCGGGATAATTGGTGAGAAGGGCACTGAGGGAACGAACAGTTCGGCCCCGCTTTAAATCTCCAACCATCGTGATGGTTTTGCCATCGATACCGCCGTGTCTGAGGAAGCTGCGATGAAGAGTATAGATATCCAGCAAGGCCTGAGTTGGATGCTCATCAGGCCCACTTCCGGCATTGATGATTGGCACAGGCCGGTCTGTTTCATCAAAAAAAGTCGCGATTCGATCACAAAGACCCGGCACCGGCGTCCGCATTATAATCAAGTCCACATAACTGGAAAAGGTGCGTAGCGAATCTTCAATACTTTCACCTTTTCTCTCTGAACTCGTTGAAGAGTCACGAATCTCATGACTGCTCATTCCGAGGATGTGGCAGGCAGACTGGAAAGACAAAAACGTTCGTGTTGAGGGCTGGGTGAAATATAGCATCGCTCGTTTGTGGGAAAGAAGGCCTTTCAGGTAAAGGAGGCCTTCTTTAGACTTATCAAATCGTCGGATAGTGTCAGTGAGATGGCAAATATAATCGAGAAACGGACGATCAAACTGCGACGATGAAAGAATATGCAAAGTTTTTTGTCCAGCGTCCATCATGTACCCTTTTTCTTAATAGAATTTGACACTAGGTGCTTGTTTATTGTCGACGCAAGTTAATTCACCAAGCCAGCTTGCTTCCACACCAAAATCACGACAAAGTGTTTCAAATTTTTGTGCTGCATCATTGCTCACCGCACAAATCATGCCGGCCCCTAAGTTAAAGACGCCTTCCACCTGCTCAAAGCTGGCATTATGTTCGTTAATAAATTGCTGCATCCAGGCAGGAGTAGGAATACGTTCTTTTTGCAATTTAGCTTCGACACCATGAGGCAAGACTCGCGGTAAATTACCGGATATACCACCACCAGTGATATGTGCAGCCGCGTGCAATCCTTTATAATCCATAGCATCGAGAATTTTTGGAATCTCGTGATAAATCCGTGTGGGCTGCATCAGATGATCGAGCAAGCTTTCACTAGCCGGTTTTTCCGCCAACCAACGACGAATCAAGGAATAGCCATTGCTGTGAAAACCGCTACTAGGTAGAGCAAAAATTTGCTCATCACCAAGAACGCCAGCAGGATCAAGTTTCCGCTTGCCATCGACTACTCCGACGACGAAACCTGCCAAATCAAAGTGACCTTTTTCATACAAACCAGGAAGTTCGGCAGTCTCTCCCCCCAAGAGCAGGGCTTGTGATTGTGCCAGTCCCTGACGAATCCCAGTTAAGATCCGTTTAAATTGGTTTTCATCGAGGACACCGGTTGCATAGTAGTCCAGGAAAAACAGCGGCCGCCCACCGATGGTATAGAGGTCATTCACGCACATAGCCACAAGATCAATTCCGAGGCCTTCCAGGCGATCTGATTCCAAACCTAAGAGAACTTTGGTTCCGACACCGTCAGTGCCGGAGATCAAAAGCGGATCTTCCATGCCTTGGAAATTCGGGCGGAACAATGCGGAGAAGCCACCGATTCCGGAAACAACTTCACCTAGAGGGTTTTGGTTTGCATTGCTTTCCCCTTGTAGCCAAGACACCAGTTCATCGCCCTTAGCGACGTCAACCCCTGCTTGCCGATAGAGTTCCCGGTCACTGCTTTGTGTCATTTCCTTCTCCTAGGACTGATAGCGTTATCTACGCGCTTTGAAATCGATCTAAATGAAGCATCACTCCGATTGCTTGATCCGTCTTGATCAAGTCAGCCACCTCGGCAATAGATTCGATAAATAAAATTGCCAGCCTCTGCGGTGCCAAAGCCTGAATGGTCGCTTGCATTTTTGCCGGTCCGGCAACGAGCCGAGCATCGGTTTTGCGGAGTTTGTCGACATCCTGCTCGCTGGCACACCACAGTACCGTCTGTAAACCAAGATCGCGCCCAAATTCGATAAAATACTGTAATTCCACAACATTCAGCTTTGATGTCGTCAAAAGAACCGCATCTCCACCCAGCGCCCGCACCTGATACAAACAATATTCATCAACTTCGCTGACGCTTATAACAAAGGGCTTGTCGACTTTCAATTTGACCTTACGCATCAGCTTCAAATCATCCGCATCCCGAGGCAGGTCAGCTCCGATAAAGTCGATTTGCTGGTGGTTGGCAAGATGATTCAATTCTGCAGCTAGACCCCAGGCGCCAAATAAAGCAGTCTGTGGACCAGTCCATAGTTGGCTAAGGGAACGCAGTTTGGGCGCTTGGTCCAAATGCAGGCGAATACTAGCTAGCCTTTGCCGGTGGGCCAAGTCACGGACAGCGGCATCTCGTGATAAAAAATCAGAAAATGATCGGGAAGGCTTCTCGGTCTCACTCAAAATCTTCCCCTCCGTAATAATTTATATTGAATGTTTTTAGCAAGTTAAAAGCAAAGAACTCAACTTCTCCAGAGATCCACCGAAACCAAGTCAAGACTCAGGAATTCTGGAGGGACATAACCTATGATGCGCTTTTTTACTAGAAGAAGTCGCTCTCCACATGTCAGGATCGCTTGTTTATCCCTGGCCATTGGTTTGGCAGCTCAAGCCGGTGCTTACGAGTCTAAGAGACTTAGTACGCCAAAATCTCTGGAAATACAAGACATTCAAATCACGCAAAATGCTCGTCATGTCTATTTACCACAAATAGGCGATGAGCCGGTTCTACCCGGCACCTATTTCACGGTGAAGCGTTCCGGCAAGCGACTCGGGCCTCAGTTTCAAAATCAGATGATTGCTGTCGGCTTGGTCAAAGCGAAATCGATTTCTGATCACTATGTACTGGCCGAGGTGATAGAAGAAGGTACCGCACAGTCTCAATACTTTTTCCCTGATTATCCAGGGATCATGGTCGGCGATGTGGTTGAAGCAAAGAAGCTCGTGATTCAGCAAAACTTGCAGATAGCACCAAGCAAAAGCGTTTCTTACTTCGATTTATTCGTGGACCCGAGACGCGATCCAACCAGTTTTGAATTAAGTGAAAAAGGTAAGCAAATTCTACGCGACCTTGCTAAAATTTATGGTGGTATGCGGGTTCCTATCATGCTGATTGAAGGACACACCGACCAAAACGGGGCCGCAAATGCCAATCAGATTGAATCCTATCAGCGCGCCATGACGGTTAGCCAGTTTCTTTCAGAGGAGCTAGGTTTTGATCGTGAACGCTTAGTTCCCTTAGGGCTTGGCGAATCTGAGCCATTGGCGGAACCTTATCTACCTGATCACGAGCAAAAAGCGCGACGGATTGTCTTTAAAGTCAAAGCTGTCGAAACTCACTAGTATCGCCGCATCTTCATCCAAAAAGCGGAGTCTATTTACGCCTCCGATTGTTGCTTTGCAGGAAAGCTCTCTTTTAACTTGGGGCTATGAGTGCTAATCAACAAGGACAGATAAGCTCGACTGTTCCTCTTATTAGGCTGAGTTTCTCGTCTAATCAGAGTCGTGCTGAAGATTCCTGGTCCTTACAAGGTTGATTGCCGTAAATGGCACATCAGCCTTTTTTTCTAACATTACCGACAAACGCGATCAATCGATCCGCTCGACTTTAATATTACTGCCAACATGAACACCGATCGCACTGAACTCATCTGATACGGATGAGCCGACATTTACCGCCACTTTACTATCCGCAAGTTTTGCATTTTTTGCCAAACGTACAGTAAGCTTCGCTCCAACATTAACCGCTGTCACAATACAATACCAACCGTTCTGGTTTTCCAATTGCCAAACCGGACTTCCACCAACGTTGACACCTGCATGCACGACAGTCAGCATCGGTTGATTGGTTTGCTTCGTATCCTTTACCGTGGTTCCAATACCACCCACTGACACCGCAGCATATATCTTTCTAACTGTAGAAAAATTATTAATTGCTTGATCACCCCAAGCTTTATTGCAAGCAGCAATTGCCTTTTTTTCGTTTTTGTTTGGCAGACCAACTTCAACGCGGCCGATATCACCTTTATCGCTATCTTTATTGTCATCAGTTTGCTTTCGTTCTTCACGCTCACCCTCCTCCACGATCTGACCATTATTTTGGGACGGAGTCGGCGATTCGATCGTATCCGATGAGCCTTTGCCACTGAATTGGCCGTGCTTGCAGGCAAGCATCATCAGGATAAATGCCATTGTACTCAAAATACGCTTCCACAGATCCGCATGCTGTTGATATTTGCTCATATCTCACTCCATATTATCCAATTGACCCGCTTCCCATGTGCAAAGCCTATTCCAAGCAAATATTTTTACTTTTTCTTATATTTTCGCAAGTATACGCCTAGCATTGCTATGATCGTTTTGCTGTTTCCATAGACAGTGCTGCCTTTTGAGTGCAAAAAATCTTTAAATTTTCATAGCAACCTCCGTTTTCATGTCAAATATTTGCTGAAATCTTCCGAAAGACTCTCCTGACGACTAAAGGAGCTTTCACGATGAATGGGCCGGAAATTTCAAAAATCCTCAATAAGTACAAGAGTATGGATCTGAAAACAGAGCAATACCTAACAGACTATCTCAATGTGAAGTTTGAAACGTTAAACTATCTCAATGACTTAGACACTCTCCCTTTTTCCCTATATTTCTTCCAAGGTGAGAGGCTCTACGAACTTGCCAGGCCAGGTGCAGTGGTCCAGGAAGAACTCGATGATCTAGTCGCTGCCAAAACACAGGCCGATGACTTTGCTGCCATTTGTGTTAAGAAAATTGACTTCGATCAGTATGAAGCTTTGATGGATCAAATACGCAGGCAAAAAATCGATCAACTTGTTGGTCAGCAGGAAAGACTGGACAAAGATATTCTAGGTCTATTTGCAGACTTATGTCAGGCAAGTCAGATGCTGGAATTCAGCCTTATCAATACGAATGTTATGCAAAAAATCACCAGCAGCACAGATCATATCGCACAAAAGTGTAGACATACACAGCGGGGGCTTCATACCTTATGTCGAATGATCAAATGCGATCCCAATCTTTATGATCATGGTGCCGCAGTTGGATTAATGTGCGGCATGTTCGCCAATCAAACCTTGGGAAAAAATCCGCAAGATACGGCAAAAATCATTCGCTGTGGTTTATTCCATGATTTCGGCAAAAACTATATCTCACCATCTACTTTACACAAGCCGGGCTTACTAACGTCAGACGAATTTAAGCTCGTCAAAACTCATACGACCTCTGGCGCCGAAGAGCTGCAAAAAATGCTACTTTTTGATAATAGCCTCAAGCTTGAAGCAGAGCTGATCACCGTTGCAAAAGAACACCATGAAAAATTCAATGGTCATGGTTATCCAGATGGTAAAGCAGGTCGGCTGGAAGAAAAAGCCGATGGAATTCATGAATATTCCCGTATTGTCCTGATTGCGGACATTTTTATAGCACTTTTGATGAAGCAGGAATATCGCGAGGCATACAGTCCTTCACGGGCATTGCAAATTATGGAAGAAGATGCCGAACGTGACTATGATCCTCAATTATGGTTACGTTTCAAAGAGTTTATCGAAAACTCAGTAGAAGAAGTTGAAGACAGTACTCCATATGTTCAACGTTCAGGACGATTTTCCATCAATGAATTGATCAAGAAACGTCAAGGCGTGAAAAACGCATCTTAAACAAATGTCGAACACAGGGCCCACATTGTTGGGCCCATGGGTCGTTCGATCTAGACTTTCCCACCCTACACCGAATATCTAGGCTTAAATTCCCGATTATGAGACAATAAACCGAGCTATAAACTATGGCCGAATCTTTTTTAAAAGTATTTGTAATGTTTTGAATTTGTAGGTTTAATGAAATATGAAAAAATGGATGTACTTCAATTTACTGATCTCTTTTAGCAGTATTTCTTGCGTCACTCCTGAGCAAAAAATATCTCTAGTCAATGCAACCGCTCTCGATGATTTAAACTGTGGAGACAATGAAATCCTAGTAGCCGATCTTGGTAATGATCGCTATTCTGCTCAATGCGGGCGGAGAAAAAGCCTTTATCTGGTCAATTGTCCTGAAGGACCTAATACTTGCAAAATTACCCGGTCTCGATGAGCCCCAACTCAATTTTTGTACACTTTTCCCCCTTCTGAAAAAATATTTATCAAAATTAACACCTTAATTTAATTATATAAAATAGCTTCATTTAATATACACAATCGATATTCCGAAAAGCTTCATAACTGGGAAACATATTAGAGGGGAACCAATATGAAGCCAACTCAGTCTGCAAAGTTACATATCCGCTATCCATTTCAAAACTCTTCGATTCTCATCATTATCATGAGTACCATACTCATCACAGCCTGTGGCTCGGATGGAAAGAAAAGTGATTCTGATGGATTACTTCGATCTTTAGCTGCTTCCAACACAGCTGACACTGTTCGCGCCCCGGAATCAAGTGATGCCTTAGCTAAACGCTGCGAGCTGATTCAAAATCGGGGGCCTGCAGAGCAAGCTGCCGAAGAAGCTCAAGAAAGTGCTCAGCCAGGAATGGGTAACCGTCCGCCTAATGCCGGTCGTCCTGGAAGCGATGGACCTCCAGGCCAAAACCGAACTCCTCCGGGCCAAGAACAAGGTGACGAGGAGGAAAATGCTGACAATGAGGATAATCTTGATCAACCTGGAGAGTCTGAAGAATCTGCAAGAATAGAATGTCCGGGGGACAAAAACGATGATGAGTTCGAAGAAGAGGTAGAGGTAGACGAAGAGGTGGAAGAAGAAATTGGTGAAGAATAATCCTTTTTGGTGATAGGACGGGTTTGTACATCGTGTACAAACCCGTCCTTTGATTTACACCCTAGCTGGCGCGATTTCCTTTAAAACTCCAAAAAACGATTGCTGCTCCAGTCACAAACATGAGTAGACTATAAATAGCTGCAGGAATTGCCATGGTCGAATTATTTAAAAGCGATGGTGCAGAAGCAATGGCAATTCCCAAAGTTCCATTTTGAATTCCAACCTCAATTGTGATGGTTCGAATCTGTTGGCTTGCAAGTTTAAACAAACGGCCGACGATATAGCCAAAAACCATCGCTCCAACATTCAAACATACTGTCGATACACCCACTTGCGCCACGAAGCCTAAAATATTCTCTCTCTCTTTCAAGATCGCTCCGATTATAACCAGCAACAGGAAGAATCCCGACAAAACTTTCACCGGCTTTTCGCAACGTTTGGCCAATTGAGGGAACTTTCCATTAATGAACATCCCTATACTAACTGGAAGAATGGTCACTAAAAAAATCTGCAATATTGTTTGTAGCACAGGTAAAGACACATATTGGCCCTCCCCAAGAAAATAAAGGGAAGCCGCATTAATAATAAAGGGAATGGTAAAAATGATAATTATACTGCTCAGTGCAGTTAGAGTAATGGATAAAGCACTGTCACCATTTGCCAGATGAGCAATTAAATTTGAAGTCGGCCCGCCTGGACATGCAGCAATCAAGACTAAACCAACCGCAAGCTCCGGCCCAAGACCAACAGCTAAGGCAATCACCCAGGCAAGCAAAGGTAAAAAACAAAGCTGAGACAACAAACCAATTAAAACAGGTTTCGGAGCAACCATGACTTGCCGGAAATGGTACGGAGCTAAGGAAAGACCCATCCCTAACATGATAATGCCGAGCGCAACTGGCAAAAAAATCGCAGTGATAAAATTGGATTCCACGACGTCCTCCTTAACGACAAATCATGATGTTAGGTGTTTTACCAAACAATACCTTGTTTTCAGTCGAAAGGGAATCAATTGGCCACCTTTCGGCCAGGATCAGTCAAAAAACTGTCAGAAAATGGCGACTGAGTTCATTCCGCCTGTTTAATTCTTACTCACTCAAGTCTTGAAAAAAATTTGCCTTATTTCATATTGCCTTTCTGCTGCAATCGTCTTACCAATTTATCGATTTAATCACGAACTAGATACGGAAGGGTTCATACTATGAGAATGACTAGAATGTCACGTTGGAAGGTTTTTTCGACTTTGCTATGTACAATGATCATAACCATTTCTTGTGGTCGTCAAGACAGATCAAGCAGTCAACTCGATGCTTATGTTAGTGAAGACGAAAGAAATCGTGCTTTTTCTATCATTGAGGGCATCGACTATATTCCCTTTACCTTTACTCAAGATGGTTGCTACGGTCGAGCATTATATATGGCAATGGAGCTTGCCATCGCAGAAATACCTTCCAGCTCGCTCTATATTTATGGAACCTTGCGCCCCAATCCACGGCTTGCATGGCGCTTTCATGTTGCTCCTCTTTTGATTGATCGTTATAAGCAACAAACCTATGTTTTGGATCCAACTCTGGCTACTTCACCGGTTTCTGCCGAGAAGTGGTTGCAGCTGGTTAACCCAAGCGCAGGTTATCAAACGCACATTCAAGATGGTTCAACTTATTTCACACAAGTGGACTTAAAAAAACCGCAAAACATTATTGATGGATTTTCAGAGTTGAATTCATTCCGCATGAGCGATGTAGTATCCGCTTGTCAGGCTATGCACTCCTACTTGCGTTATGATAATCAAGGAGACATCAACAAAAGAAGAGAAAAACTTCTCGAGCGAACACAAGAACTGATCGACTCACTAGATCAGTTGGGCAAATTAAACCACGATCGATCTGTTGATATCAAACGTTCCTGTACGCGGAGCTTTTACTTTTAAATATCGATTTTCTCTTCATCTATGTCTTGCTGTTTGGCCGTGGAATAACCACAGGCCAAACCTGGATCATGTAGAATTTTACCAGCATCCTTTGCACAAACCTGAAAAGTGATATTCTTTGGTTTACTCGCTGCAGCTTTATCCAATAAGGAAAAACCTTCCTTGCCTAAGCTTGATGTCTTTTCACCACTTTCCTTACACACAATCGATGCTGCCAACATAAGATCAGAGCATACGTTGGTTCCATCGATACTGATGCCTGCACGGTGCATGACAATGGATTTATCGATACTACCACGCACCCCAAAAAACCACGATAAGATCCTCAGATCAGGAACTAAACGATAGAAAATTCCCAAACCATAACGAACACTGCCTTGCATCGATATCGTTGGATAAAAGTTGTAATTGTACTCCGAGTTCACAACTTCCAACCAAAGTCTTTCGACATCTTTCGCCCTACGAATTGAAGCAAAAACACCGTCAATCGTTCCAATGCTGCCAATCATCGACCCCAAAAAGAGCTTGCATAGGGGATTATCAGCCTCAATTTCTAGACACTTTTTTGTCGCCTCTTGGCCTTGCACCAGGATCTTACGCGCCAGGGGCAAATCTTTCTCTTCCTGATAAGTGCCAGCCCATTGAAAGGCAATGCTACCCAAAAGCCACATACCATCGACCCATTTTGGATTCTTCTTCAGTACACTTTCGACAATACGGAATCCACGCTCAATCTGCTCTTGCGTTTGGGTATCCTTTCCATCCGTATAATAGATGGACATATATTCACGGTATAGTTTGGGCTCATTTTTCAAAGGCTGAAAGTCTGCAACATATTCTTTATATTTTCTTATGGTAGACGAGTCTTTCTTCGCAAAGGCAATGTCTGTAAGAATAAGCATACTAAGCAGGACTTTAAATAAGCGAGTCATAAAGTTTAACCTTAACGTTGGCGACGAGGGGTAGCTTTTTCACCCCCTCCGATCATCGGAACAAAGTAGATAGGCGCTGATCAAATTGTTATAACATATAGTAATTATTAAGATTTAAACTTCATGATGGCTTCGATATGGAAAAGTAAGCAGTGATTAAGCTAGGCTTACGAAAGATTTCTGGTTAAACCAGACCACAATGACATAACTTGGTGTCTGATTTTAGGAGATGCATGTTTTTAAAATCGGGAAACTTATTCCAATCACCACCTCTCAAAGGTGAGGAAATCTTTGACTTGGAATGGCAAAATCAAGCTGATCAATTGGAACAAACTAGCTCAAGTATGCTTCATGAGAGAGATCGAAAAATTGGTATCATGTGGCAACAGGCTAACAACCACCGAATTGAGGTACGCAAAGTCCATTTACCACAGGCCGAAATTCGGCATTTGTTTCGCTTTTGGTTGCAGCAGGTCCATCCAGAAACTGCAAGTCCAGGAGGCCAATTTTTTTCACAAGTTCGCACCGGCCTGCGCCTGTTGATGATTATTGGGTTTTTACTTGGATATTCAGCAATGTCAGCCGTTGCCTACTATGACGGTAGAAATCCAGTAAACGCGTTTCACTTTCTTATCTTTTTTGTTGGTTTTCAGTTAATATTGGCTATTTTTGCGGCTTTCAGCCTACGCTACATACTCTCGCATAAAAACCAACCGCTTGAACTGGGCCTAATCCAGCAATTGATGGCAAAAATTTTGGTTTCCGTAACACGGTGGCGCGAGCACCTCATGGAAAAGAAAGAACCGCCAAGGCAGCAAGGTCCACACAGGTTGTCGATCATGACCAATCAATTACCGACACTATGGAGTCTATTATTATTTCAAGGCCTCCAAACCATTTCACTCTTTTTTCTATCAGGCTCACTCATATCATTTCTGATTCTTGTGATATTCAGCGATCTGGCATTCGCTTGGGGCAGCACCTTGCAAATTTCCGTGGAAATGGTGCAATCGATTGTCAATGCACTCGCCTTGCCCTGGACATGGTGGCAGCCGGAATGGGTTCCGAGCTTTGAAGTACTAGAAAAGACTCAGTACTTTCGCATTGAAGCTCGGTATGTTGGTACACCGGATACATCACGCACCACAGACCCGAGAGTTCTAGGCGAATGGTGGACATTTCTCTGTATGAGCCTTATAACTTATGGATTACTACCTCGATGTGTACTGTGGATCTTGGCCAAAGTATCTCTAAACAAGTATTACAAAAACTATGATCTAGACAACTTAGCCTTCAAAGAACTTCAAAGACGCCTCATGCTACCGCATATCAAGTGGGAAAGCACTGACTCGGAAGATAAGGTAATAACAAAGTCCAAAACAGATCTTGTAAAGATCGCCTCTTCCTCTCCTCAAAAAGGAGTTCTAATTATATGGCGTGACCTACCAGCATCTGCAAGTATGTTGGGTCAATACTATCGGGATAAGTTTCAAGTCACCGTCGAACAAATATATACGCTAGATGGAAGTCAGAAAAACCTTCAAGAAATGCTTAGCAGACTGCAAGAGCGCCCTCTTAAAGATATGAGTATTCTAATCAGTGTGGAAGACTTTGAAGAGCCAGGAAAAGCCATTCAAAAGCTCATCCACTCATTGAGACAGGCAGTCGACGAAAAATTGCCTATTCAAATCCATCTTTTGCAGATCTCAGAAAGTCGCATCCGTGAAGCTACATTGGATCGTTTTCGCCTTTGGCAAGGCTTTTTCAAGCAATTTCATGATCCCTATTTAGGAATTTATTCAGGAGAATGAACATGAGTCTGCCAAAGTTTGCTGTCATCGGTCGTGTTAATCGAGGTAAATCAAGTATCGTCGCTGTCTTGGTTGAAGATGATACGATACTCATTGGGCCTGAACCAGGTACGACAACTAAATGTAGACACTACCCTGTTTGCATCGATGCTCAAATCCTTTTTGAAGTCATTGATACACCTGGTTTTCAATGTCCAGAAGAAATGCTTGAGATACTCCAGGATCTGAAAGCTTCCGGCCACGATTATCTCAGTGCGCTGCAGTTTTTTTATCAAAAATATCGTGATAGTGATGAATTTCACGATGAATGTCAAATATTAGAGCCAATACTCGCCGGTGCAAAAGTTTTGTACGTCGTGGATGCTAGCAAACCTTTTCGCCCTAATATGGCTACCGAACTGGAGATTCTTCGTTGGACAGGTGCCCCGCGGATTGCCATTCTCAACTACATCGGTGAGCAAGATTTTAGCCATGCGTGGGAGCAAGAATTACGCCGCAGTTTTAATTTAATACGACGATTTGATGCGTTTCACAGTCGTTTTCACGATCGCATCCAACTGCTTCAAGACTTTCGTTTGATAGTGCCGAGCGCAGTTGATGCAATCGATACTGCCGTGGAAGTCCTAAAAGGGCAGCATGAAGAGCGCTTAGAAAAAACTGCGGAGTGGATCGTCGATCTTCTAAAAGACAGTGCTTTGTATTCTGTCAAATCCGCCCTAAGATTTGACATCGCCTCTCTACAGGCAAAGCGTCAACTACAAGAAGACGCTTTTCAAATTTATCAAAAACGTTTTAGTGAAAAAGAGCAGGAAACTAGAAAAAAAATAGAGCGTGAGTTTCGTTTTTCGCATCTGGAGCGAGAAGAAAGTCTGATCCATTTTGCACAATTTACTTCCGAATTATTTACCAAGGAAGGATGGCGTCTTTGGGGATTATCGCAAAGTCAATATGTAAAACTACTGGCATTTAGTGGGGCTTCCAGCGGCCTCCTTATGGATTTGGCGACTGCTGGTTTTGGCGTCATCACTTTGTCAGGAGCCTTGCTTGGAGGAGCAGCAGCCCTATTTGCTTCATCTAAAACCGTCAGACAGTTATTAGCCATCAAACGTCTTGGTTCTGATGAAGTACAAATCGGTCCAATAAAATCCCCTCAATTTTACATCGTTGTTTTTCACAGAGCGCTTGCGCATTTTCATTATCTTCAATTAAGAACCCATGCCATGCGCAATGAATTACAAATCAATCATGAACAAGCCAGCGATGTGATTAAAAACAACATCAGAGAGAAGGAATTAAAAGAATTTTTCGACATTATGCGCAAAATTTCCAAAGGAAAAAATTACCCTCAATACAGGTCACAAATGCAAGGATTAGTACTAAAAATTATCCGTAGGCTAGGAAAAACTCCAACCCAAGCTTAGATTTCCTCAACTTGCAAAATCACGAAGCTCTCGCTAATTTATTTCAAAATCTAAGGGAGATCTAAAACTTTAATAAACTCAAGGGGACTACCTATGCGAGGGGTAATTTTCTACACTCTGCTGTGTATGGCTACAGCTTGCGGGCAAAGTACGGACAAGCACGTTGATGGATCCAAATCGTTTTCTACTGAATTTCAAAAACGGTTTATCGCTGACCCAGGTACGACTGGACCTTACACCGTTCGATCATATAACAAGAACCTTGCAAGTTCAGCTTACCAATCTGCTATTATTTATTATCCTGTTGCCTCGGGCTCTATTCAAACCACACGCTTTCCTGCAACGACTCTAACCGGCGGCTATACCAACTCAAAGGAACAAATTGCTTGGCTTGGTCAGCATATGGCAAGTCACGGAATTGTCAGCATCGTGTTTACTCCGAAAAACCGCATGTCAAGCAATCCAAGCGTTTGGTCAACTGGTCATCAAGGTTCAGTCGAAAAGCTAATTCAAGAAAATAGCAGGGCCAATAGCCCGATTGTTGGCCGTATTGATACCAATCGAATTGGTCTCATGGGTTACTCGATGGGTGCCGCAGGAGCGTTGCTCGCAGCAAATGAGTTAGGTAGCAAAATCCGCTCGGTTGTTACCTTATGCGCTTACCAACCGGTCATACCTCGTTCTGATATTCCAACAATGTATATTACAGGCAATCGTGATACTGTCGCTTCCCCACAAACTATTTTGTCGGCATTTGAACGCAGTCGAGCTCCTTCTTATAAAGCATATGCAAAGTTCAACGGCTTAGGACACATCGATCCCATTATATGGGGGCGCAATCATGATCGCATCGCTCGCTATGCAACGGCATGGCAACGTATGTTCCTAGCAAGCGACATTAGCTATTTCACTTATCTCAATGGCGATGAATTAAAGAATGAACTACAAAATAGGGCCATTTTTGCTCAACCGAAAGATTATATATTCTACCAAAAAGAATGACGCGCCTAGGATAAACAGACTTGGGCTGGGTTGAGCAAAAGCGAACACGCGAATATTCCCACGATTGCTGGTTGTGATCAAAATAGGAATCTGTTAAGAGCAATGCAGACTTTACATTCAGGGGATTTCTATATTTTATGTTGATTATGATCAGCAATCAGGGGAGTGTTTATGAAACTAAAGTATTTATGTGCATTTGTCGCAATGAGTGGCCTATCAATTAGCTGTGGTTCATCATCTTTCGATCATTCCGATCTGGATATTACCAATGGCTTGATCATTGCGGAAGACGAGTATCCTGCTGTTGTTAATTTATACCGGCGTGTCTACAAGAATGGCAAACTTCAAGGTGGTTCCGTTTGCACAGGAACATGGGTTGCTGCAAACACGATTCTGACAGCAGCTCATTGCACGGGCGATGGCTCTTCCGATGCTAATGGCAAGGTTAGCGACCTGGAAATGATGGTCTTTGAAATCAGTAACCACGATACCATGCCTAAAGAAACTCGGCTCATCTCTTATGTCACCGAGGCTTATCGATTGAAGCAATGGGAACAAAAGAAAGGTTACAACCGATATGATTTGGCCATTTTAAAGACTGAAGAGCCAAAACCAGGTGAGAAAGCCCGTTCTTATTTACCCATCAGCAAAACAGCTGCCAAAGCAGGTGATGCCATCGAAATTATCGGCTATGGCTACTATGATATGTCCATGTTCGGTAAAAAAGGTGACGATAAAAAACGTGTCGGTCGCAATACGGTTGCCAATGTATCTGGAGGCTTTCTTAATATCAAAGGCGAACTGAAAAACTCTTCAGGTGGGCCAACAGGTGAAAACTCATCAGCTGGACAGGGTGATTCAGGCGGACCGATGTTGCTCAATGGAGCATTGGTAGGCATTGCCTCAGGAGGGGGAAGTTCTGGAATATTTCCCCGAGGTGAAGCATCTTATGTCGATCTTCATTCCGAAGAATCACGACTGTTTTTAGAGAAGTGGGGATTACGCTTCGAATAATACGACAAAACTCTCAGTATTATAACAAATACTGAGAGTTTAAAAACTCAGACTTTGTATACTTATGCAACTTCAGAGAAGCGGGAACGTAATAGTTCCGGTACAGGAATCGACATTTTCATGGTCGTTCCTTTACCCTGTTCAGAAACTATATCTAAAGTTCCATAAGCACTTTTCACTGCCTGAAGAATCGCCGACATTCCGACTCCACGACCAGAAATTTCAGTCGTTGCTTCTGCGCTTGAAAGCCCGTCTAAAAATATTAATTCTAACTTCTGTTTTGGACTCATCTTTTGCAGTTCTTCCACAGTGACTAAATTCAACCTTAAGGCTTTTTGACTTAATTTTTCTATATCAATGCCACGTCCATCGTCAGATACTTCGATAAGGTAGTTATCATCCTGTTGATAAACCTTTAACCCAACTCTTCCAACTTTTTCTTTATGGCCTCGTTCCGCAGGATCTTCAATGCCGTGATCCACTGCATTACGCAGAGCGTGGATAAGATTTTGCAAAATAGGCCGCATCGTTTCTACATCAACGCTCGTATCATGACCTTCAAACACGAAGTCTACATCCTTGCATAATCTCTGTGATAATTTCTGCATAAAGTCTTCGACCGGTCCTAACAATGAGCTGACTGGTTTCTGTAAAACTTTTGCCGTCCATGATCTCAATTTCTCCGCTTCCCGACCTTTCAAGTTGTCAACAATCGATTTAAGGTGATGAATGTGATCTGGGCTAACTTCAAAGTTCGGTTCGACATTTTGATCATAATCAATGCCAAGGATTTTCTTATGCTCTGTCAATAAATGACGAAAGCTGTTGTCAATTTCGTCTAAGTGATGGGAGAGGATTATTTTTTCTTCTTCAATCTCATGAATTCTCTGAGGAATGTCTAAGATAGACCAGGAAGCGCTATTACCTTTTAAAGTATGGAGGATTCTCCGCAGAATTTCTTGTTCACCAGTTTGGCACAAAAGACGCGCTTGGCGAATCTGCTCCCGCACTTCACCAATAAACTCGTGAAACGCTTCTAGCTGCCTTAACACTCCCACAAGGAAGCGATGGGTTGCAGCTTCTTTTTGCGCAGCCTCTAACTGCGTGATATCACTTATGGAATAGAGAAGCCGAGCTATCTTGTCGTTCTCTCGAATCACTGTTGGTTCTATTTTCAGCACACGCTGACCCAGTACAAAGCGTTGAGGCGTTTGATAAATGGAAACTTCTTCCGGCATAATATCTTCAAAAATCTGATCCACACAGAGCAAGTAATGCTCCTTACTTCTGGATGAAAGCTCTAGAAGATCTAAGAAATTCATTCCACCTAGATCTGATTGTTGAAACAGATCATGACAAGAAACCGTATATTCGTTATTAATAACTAAATTTCGATCAACCGTCATAAAGCCAAAACGGACATGATTCAAAATCATCTTAACCTCGGCAGTACGCTCGGCTACTTTAGCTTCTAAAGTCTCGCTATAACGCTGCAGCTCCTGATTTCTGACTTCAATCATTTCGCGTTTACGGCGATTTTCTTCATCACGCTGCTTGGCTTTTTCTAATTGTTTGTGAATAACAGATTGGGCACCTTGGTTATATAGTTCGATCACTTTGGATTTTAAGATCTTTAGCGTCTTATTCGCTGCATTCAGTTTCTTTTCCAGATTTACCTGGCTCAACTCATTTGTCATTATGCAGCCCTCCCTAATACCAAGCCTACCAGCGTCTGGTTGATGTGAAGTCCGTTTAACTGCTCACCATAGGTATCGAAACCAATGACGTTTTTCCCAATACCTGTAAAGATCTTACCTAAAGCCTGATGTTTTTGATCTTTTTCAGCTTCAAGCGCTCGCAGAATACAATTACAGGCCAGAAAAAATTCAGCTTGTCCATTGATTTTTGTTTTCAATACATCCAAATCTTTTTCCAACGCATTTTCTATAACTTCCTGGCCACCAACTTCGAGAACCATTCCTTCTTCAACACCACAATAGAATATAATCGATCCATCATCTTCAATTCGTTGAATCGATCTGACATAAAATTCGTGATTTACCCGGAAAAGCAAAGGATTCACAAAACAAATTTCTGGCGTCACTTCTTCAGGAGATAAGTTTAACGCTTGGGCATAGGCATCTCGCGCCACCATGCCATCCAGCTCATAAACCCGCCGTTGAGGGCTATCAACCTTAGTCACCACCAGTTGGCTAGGGGTTTTCTTAAAGTGCTGGTGTTTAATAACATGGAAGCCTATTTTTGAATCAGCCATAACCAAAACAGCTGATTTTTGATATGCCCTACCATTAGCAATCACCATTGTTTTTTCAAACTTTAAATCGTCACCAGCCGAACCACCAAGTAAGGGAATCCCGTCAAGTGCTCCAGCCAAATACGCTGAAGTCATCTCTTCTTTTAATGAGAGACCATCTATGAAAGTAATACAAAATTGCTGTTCTGGAGAGAGCTGTTCTCGGGTAAGTCCAAGGCCTGCAATCACTTGATCAGCGGCTTCACGGGCTCGTTGCTCCGTCAGCTGATCCAAGTTTTCCAGCACTGTCACCTGCCAGCGGATATCTTGCGACCATATTCCCGTCATGACTAAACTGCCGCGCAAATGCTCGCCATTCAAATGCTCTCCAGAGGTAGTACATCCAGCGACCATGGCACCAGGAAATTTTTCTTGAATGTCTTTCGCAACTTGTTCAGCATTCTGTACTGTAGAGTGGAAAACAAAGATAAAATCTGGACTTTCATTTGGCCAGCTACTACTTGCTTCTTCAATTGCTTTGTGACTATCAACCTCAGTGGACTTTCCACTTCGCACTTTCATCATAAGAAAACCTCACAATAATCGACATTTAATTTGCCTTCTAACCCTGCCGCTTCAGCTTTGATATATTTGCTGACCCGTTAGTCCGCTATCGTCACATTGAACCAAAAATCCTCTTACTTTTTGTACATGTCGCTCAAGATATGGAATTGTTTGGCATAAGTCATGATGAAAGTTAGCTAATATAAAATAGCTTCTTCTCGTGTGAAGTGATAGCCTGCCCGGAAATTCACAAGAGTTCTGAAACGACAATTAAGGGGTTGAATATGCGAAAGTTTTCCTTATTTCTTACGCAGTTTGTATTTTTATTTAGTTTGTCATGCGGCAAAGCTTCTGAAAGCTCTCTGCCATCAATATATAATGGCTCGATTGATACCGAGCATGATTCCGTCGGCCTCCTTGTCCTTGATGGAAAGCTCTGGTGTAGTGCTAGTTTAATCGGCCAAAAAACTGCACTCAGCGCGGCACACTGTTTTGAGAAAAAAACACACCAACCTAACGATCTCTATCTGCGCTTCAACAATGTCGACGTTAAAGTTTTGGAGGTGATCATTCACCCGCGCTACGGCGATTGGTTTGGCAGAGTGACTCATGATGTAGCTGTTTTAAAATTAGAAAACATTATAAATATTCCCATCATACCGTTGGCAAGCAAAGCTCCCATACCCGGTGAAACTGCTATTCTGGTTGGATTTGGTTACACTGATGCCAAACTAAAAGAAAGCATGGATGGCACAAAACGAACTGGGCGAAGTATTGTTGGTAAGGTAGAGAGCAATCGTGTTTTTTTTCCTGAACCTAAAGACGAGGGTATGAGCCAAACTTGCAAAGGAGATTCTGGAGCTCCTATCTTTAGCTTTCATGATGAGCAAAAGACTCAGATTGCCATTGTCTCAGGGAGTATGGATGGTAAAGCATCAAAAACTTGCCAAATAGAATCATATGGCGCCCGAATTGACGCCTATATTGAGTGGATCATAGAAACGGCTGAAGGTGATGCCGTAATCGCTGATTAAGCTAAAAAGCGGTTGAGCTGTTACAGAGTCTCACCAGCTGGCATACAAGGTGTGCTTGCAAATATGCAAGCTTCCTTGGAGCTAGCACGAACTCCATTGGGCGAATTCACGAGCCTGTCACCCCAACCCGTCAATGTTTTCCAGTCGCTTGCTTCAACTACATCAAGATCCTGAAGTTCCATATTATTACCGGTGTAAGACCAAGCGATCGTACCTATCTTTTGACTTGGATTTTCAGCTTGTTGCATCAGTTGGTCACAAGCAACAGTCCTTCCGGCTCCATGCGTACAGGCAAACTCACCGATAATAAAAAGAATACCAGCTTCTCTTATGGTCGCAAAATCAGCCTGCACCTTCTCATCCGTATTAAATACTTCGTACATATGGGCGGAAAACATAATATTACTGTCCATAGCCAAAAGCTCATTGGCATGCTCCGGTATCCTAGAAAAATCTTGTCCATAACCGCGCGCATCGACCATCAAGACATGAGGTAAACCTGCACGTCGAATCTGTGGAATTACATTCAGATAGGCGTCAACGTAATTGCGAGTCTTGTCCCACGTACCGTACCAACATTTGCTGTTTTCGAAAAGCGAGCCAGATTCATATCAACCTCAAACAGATAATCTGTTTCATATGCCACAACAATATCTGCTATTATGCAAAATTCTGCCCTACAGAACAGGAGTATCCGGCCAATGTGATCAATAGCTATTTATGGGATTATATCGGTATTTTATTGTTAGTTTTCAGTTACTTAGTGATTTGTATTCATCATCGGAAACTGCAAAGATCTATTCAGAGAATGGCAAGATAGATTGAACAAAAACTATCCACTGTAAATATTTTACACTAGGCTGACCATTCATCCTCTTCCTGAATAAAACGAGAACGAGATGTATGAAAGTAAAAACACGTAGCGCCGGGATCATCACGCACCATAAAAGTTTTTAACGAGTTGAGATGAAAACATACAAATTGATCCTGAAAGGATTTCGGCAAAGCCTGAAAAACTCGCTCTTGTAAAGTGATGATATGGCTCTGCGGTCTAGTTTGAAACAAAGCCTTGCGTAATCCTTCATACCGATCAGCTAGAATAATCGCCTCTCCAAAAAGCTCATAGGATTGGGTACCACTTTGCGGGTAAAAACCTTCAATTCTACCAGAAGCCATCCCCATTGAGGCAAAGATCGGCAAGTCATAGGAAAATTTCTCTCGTTCGTGCTCAAAACATTCCAAAAAACGGAAGGCTAGCTCCACCGCCACCAATTCAGGAGGCTTTCCACTGGGGGTATGAAATGGAAATCCTACAGAACAAAGAAATCCGTCCCCCATTTCCTTTATTCGAAATGCCGATGCCTCTAAATTTTTATTATCATAGCCTTCCATCATTTCCAGATAACAACGACGAAAAACATTTTGAAAGAACTGCCGTTTCTCAGAATGCTGAATATTTGTCGATTGAATGATGTCAAAGATAATCACAACAGCATAAGCTTGACCGACAGGCAAAGTATCTTCTAAACGATGCCCTTCTTGGATCATATGTACTTGGTGAGGATAAACCATTTTCTTCAACTGTGTGTACCCGTGATTCATTTGCTCAATCACATCATCTTTCTCTAAGCGAAGCTGATAACCTAAACTTAGTGACATCAATACCATTTCTGCCACAAAACTGACGAGTTGAATATTCATCGTAATATCGTTAACAGCGATCGAACCCCGAACAGCGAGCACATATATCATTGATCCCACAATAGGAAGGGTAGCAGAAATCGCCACCGGTAGTGCTGGACGATAGCCTTTTAAAAAGGCCAAGAAACCGAATAGCGGACTGATAGGGCCGAGAAACAAAATCATATGCCCTAGCATGGTACTTGAAGCTTGCATATTAAATTCTTTAAATATCAATAGAAATGACGAAAGCAAAAACAAGATCTTCATAAAAGCAGGGGCAAATCGCGGAAACAATCTTTTCAAATCAAGAAATATGTAAATGAAGAAGAGAAAACTAAACGATGTCAACAGAGCTGCTGTAAACGTATACTGGGGACTTGGCTGCTGCCATTCAAAAATTGTACTAAAGTAGCCAAATATTCCTTCAATATAGCAAATCAAGAAAAAACCATACAAAACATAGACAATATGCGTCAGCTTTTTAAGTGTCAAACAAAGTATAAAATTGTAAATAATCATTGCGAGCAAAATGCCATACATGGAGGCAATGAAACCACTTAACATAAATCGTTTGTCATATAGATCTTCCAGTGCCATGACTTCAAAAATGACAGTGCCAGGCATATTAGCAAACTCATTTTTGAATTGGACGAGGAGAAAACCGGATTCCTGCAAGAGTGATATTTGACTTGGATAACCTATATAGCGTGGCAGAGAGACTTCCAGTTGTCGCCATTCTTGAAAATTGTCTTTAGGTACAAAATATGCTTTGCTTGGCCGAGCCCACTGATAGATCAGCTGCAAATCTTCCTTTTGATGCTTGTCCAAATGAAATTTAAACCAATAGTCGACTTGTTTTGGCACTGATGAAGTTAAAATGGTTTGGTCAAGGTTAGGTATAAATTGATCCATATGATCAATAATCTGTTCGATCGAATATCCTGTCTCCCGATTATCAAACACTTCCATCACATGCTGCAAAAATTTCTGATCACCATGACTTTGGATGATTAAGCCGTAGGCACTTGAAGTACGGGAAAGAGCGGCTAGAAGAGTAACTATGAAAACAACGGTTCGTCGCATAAATTTATGTTCTCGCGAAATTAAATTTGGCATACCTCTATCGGCTGAACTCATCCATTTCAACAAATTATTTTTATGGGCAAAAATACCCAAAAACGATGGATAACCCTTATAAACTGTTAATATTTTTTGATTAGTGACGATAGACCACATAGTGTTGAGAGTTCAGAAGTACCAGCTTATGGGTTTCTATATGTAGAAAGATTCAGATGGTTTCGAACAAATCTTTCCAAAAGATCATTTTTATGATGCATTCGCGTAGCAAAGTCAGCGGAGAATCTGTGCAAAGCTTTATGGGCCATGATTTTTACGACGAAAGCAATTTAAAGGGTGTTACATGAATTGCACGGAACTTGTTCTTAGGCATATCGATAAGCATCCGGATAAGATCGCTCTATGGCACCCTACGTTTGGCAGCACACGCTTTGGGGATCTGGAAACGATTGCTGGCAAATCCCAGCAACTAGCCCGAAGTATCGGCTTAAATCCGGGCGACAAGATCCTTCTCATGGTCGGTCTAAGCCCTGAACTTTATGGCTGTATTACAGGCTTTCTCGCCTATGGATTGAGTGTCATCCTTGTTGAACCATGGATGCCTGTCAAAAAAATTGAAGAAGCGGTGAGCCGGATTCAGCCAGCTGCTTTTTTAGCCTCCCGTATTGGTCAGGCCTGGGGTATTCGGGTTCCTGCTGTCCGACAAATTTCACGATGGATAGCCCTCAATGAATTAAAGAAACAAGCAGTCCTTGAGCTTGAAGTACGCTCCGTAGACGATAACCATGCAGCAATTATAACATTTACTTCGGGGACGACCGGGCAGCCCAAAGGAGTTCTACGAACCCATTCCTACTTGATTGAACAGCATCGAATCCTGACTGATTCATTCGGTTATCAAGACCTTAAAGGTGCCGACCTCTGTATTTTTGCTAACTTTGCCCTCGCTAATCTTGCTTCAGGCCGTGCCAGCCTTCTAATTCCGCCCAATTGGAATGATAAGTATCTAAAAAAATTACATGAACTACCAAAAGAGCTGCAGGCAGAAAGCCTATCGACTGGCCCTGCCTTTTTACATGAACTTATCAAGATTGGTATGCCTGCCAGCTTGCAACACGTTCACGTTGGTGGCGCTCTGATCGATATCCCTCTTTTGGAAAAAGGACTTACGCAGTTGCCCCATGCAGATTGGTCAGTTGTTTACGGCAGTACTGAGGCTGAGCCTGTCGCTATTGCCAATGCCAAGGAATCGATCGGCAATAGTCGGGAACGCGGTTATTTTCAAGCTCTATTCTTAGGAAAAGCAGTTGCAGCCATCGACTATCAGGTTCGAAATGGTAGTTTATGGGTGGCAGGGCCGCACGTTTGTCCCAAATACATCGGTAACGAGGCGGATAATCAGAAGAATAAGTTCCTGGACGCATCAGGTGTAATTTGGCATAACATGGGCGACAGAATCGAGATCCATGAAGGGCAGCTTTGGTACCAGGGCCGGGCACAACAAGATCATGAAGAGTTTTTACTGGAACAAAAAATTTATGCAGCCATGCATTCATCTTCAGGATTTATCCATGCGCAAGGGCATCATGAAAAAATTCTTTATTGGCAGGGAATCCCTCCCCAGACCGAGACCATAAAGCCCTTTCCAGAGATTAAACAAGTGAAAGCGACCGTCATTGTTCGCGATCGTCGCCATCGAGCCCGAATTGATCGAGAAAAAAGCCAAAATTTGCGGAGACCAGCAATGAACGTATGGATGACCTTCATCAAAGAGCGACTACCTTTATTTGTTTATAGTTTGATCAGTGGTGGAATCGCCTTATCAGCTCCCCTTCTCGCTGGGTTTGATCTTAAATGGCCAGCAGTATTTAGTTCTTACATTGGCACTATGGTCTTTTTAATCCTATTGCGTCTGATGGATGAAGTGAAAGACTACCACAAAGATGTTGTCGCCAACCCGACCCGACCCCTTCCCCGAGGTCTGTTGACCATTAGCCAAGTTAAGCCGGTGATTCGCTTAGGCCTAGCCTTCATGACTGGCTTCGCCATTTCGGTCACCTTTACTGTTAATATCTTTGCAGGCCTTATATATGGAATTTTGCTTCTTCATATTTGGCTTATGTATCACGAATTTTTCATTGGTAAATGGCTAGAGGCAAGACCACTTCTGTATGCTATCAGCCATCAGCTAAGCTTGCTCTGGCTATGCACTTATCCTATCGCTCTCCTCTCTCCACCAGAATTGAAAAATCCTGCAACATGGTGGTTCGGCGTCTTGATATTAGGTGCTTTTTTTAGCTATGAAGTTGGCCGAAAGCTTGATCCTACTGCACATCCGGTATTAAAGACTTATCGGGAAGTTTATGGATTACGTGGAGCATGGCTCATTATATTGGCATGTAATTTACTTGCTGCTCTGGCGGCTTTCAAACTAGATATTTTACATCTGGTATTCCCTGTTCAGTTACTCACCGTCTTGAGTTTTATTTTTGTCGCTAAAGGTAAGCATCAAATTGGTGAACTGGCAGCTAGTCTATCTTTGCTGTGGCACTTGTGGATCGTTCCCATCCGCACATTGATATCTGTTATGGGAGGAAATTAAGCGTGAAACATTGGATTATCGATCAAAGTAGCCCAGCAAACATTGCGCAAACAAAAAGTGGTGGAAAAGCTCTCAATTTATATCACATGAGTCGCCAGAACTTGCCTGTACCCCCTTGGTTTTGCATTGCACAGGATGCGTTTATTGCGACTATTCAAGAGAATCAAATTGATAAAATCGTACAATTAACACCCGAAAAAATACATACTCAAGGCATCAGTGCCATTAGCAAGCAAATTGAAAATCAATTTCTCGAAGCCGATTTACCTCAAGAGCTGGAGCAAGCCTTAAACGATGCGTTGAAGGAAAGAGACTGGCATGACAGTTTCCTTGCAGTAAGGTCTAGTGGTTTAGATGAAGATTCAGCCGAACACTCATTTGCCGGTCAGTTTTCTTCCTTCCTTTTTCAAAAAGGATTGGCAGCAGTCATACGTTCTCTAAAACTTTGCTGGGCTTCAGCCTTTTCCGAGCGGGCTCTTGCCTATCGACTAGAGCGCGGTTTAAATCTCGATAAAATCAGCATGGGTGTCATCATTCAAAAAATGGTACATGCTGATGCTGCAGGCGTTGCCTTTTCACGGCATCCAATTCGCGTCATGGAGCGGGACACCGTACTGATCAGCTCAGTTTGGGGCCTTGGAGAAGGTCTCGTCAGCGGCGCCTTGGATGCGGACACCTTCGAATTTGATCGTCACACACAAGCCTTAAAGTCTGATCTTGTCACCAAACAAGAAGCTATGGCCCTTGATCCAAGAGGCGGAATTCAAACGGTAAGTGTTGAAGCTGAGAAGCAGCAGCTCGCATCGCTCACCGATAGTCAGGTGAAAGAAATTGCTAACTTATGTATTCAGTTGGAAGCACAATTTCAAAAACCACAGGATATTGAATGGGCCTATGAAAACAAAGAGGTATTCCTTCTCCAGACTCGGCCAATCACCAATCTGCCTCCAGACACGTTTTTCGATAAAAAAATTCGCGGCGAAGAACCCATCCTTTGGGACAATTCCAATATCATTGAAAGCTATAGTGGCGTCACTTCACCATTAACTTTCAGTTTCGCCAGCCGCGCTTACTATCAGGTTTATGTACAATTTTGTGAAGTCATGGGCGTACCTGAAGCCATCATTCGCGAACGCGATCCGATGTTTCGCAATATGCTAGGCTTAATCAGGGGAAGAATTTATTACAATTTGATTAACTGGTATCGCTTGGTATTGATGTTACCAGGATCAAAAACCAACAAAACCTTTATGGAAACCATGATGGGTGTTCGCCAGCAAATACGCCCAGAGTTGCAAGGCATTTTTGAAATTGTGCAAGAAGCCCCTCACTATTCACTGACCGCCAAAATACGCCTCACCTTCAAAACTATCGCCAGATTTTTACAAATCGATCAGATCGTCAATGAATTTACGCGGCACTTCAATACCATCTATGATGATGCCAGAAAGAAAAAATTCGAAGAGTGGTCGTTAAATGAGCAAGTCCATTTTTACCACCATCTGGAAGAAAAAGTTCTAAAAAGATGGCATGCACCAATCATCAATGATTATCTTTGCATGATTTTTTTCGGTTTACTCAAAAAATTCACGGGTCAATGGTTAGAGGTCAGTGCTGCAGAATCTTTGCAAAATGACCTTCTCTGTGGAGAAGGCGGCTTAGAAAGCACAGAGCCTACAAAATTCCTTATGAGAATAGCGGAATTCATTGATCAAGGAAACTCGGAATTTAGAGATTGGTTTATACAAACAGAAACAAGCTCCGTCTGGAAAGCTTTGAAGCATGATAAGAAATCTCCAGAAATCTACAAAAAATTTGAAGAATTTCTCGACCGCTATGGCTTTCGCTGCATTAATGAATTAAAACTCGAAGCACAAGATTTACATGATGATCCAAGCTTTATCGTTATGTCAGTAGCTGGATATGTGCGAACAAAATCCTATCGGATTGATGAGATGGAAAAGCGAGAACGGGAAATCAGATCACATGCTGAGTCTGAGGTTCGCAAACATCTTTCCGGTCCACGTTTGATGATATTTTTCTGGATATTAAAGCAGGCGCGGAAGGCCGTTAAAAATCGAGAAAACTTGCGCTTCGCCCGGACGAAGATTTTTGGTGTATCCAGGCACCTGATGCGAGCTATCGGTAAAAATTTATATCGCTTGGGGCATCTCACAGATCCACAGGATGTTTTCTATATGACTGTAGAAGAAATCATCGCCTTTCATGAGGGACGATCCGTCACTCTTTCCATTCAAGAGCTGGTAGCCTTACGCAAAAAAGAATTTCTCCATTACGAGGCGGGAAGCTATCCACCTGATCGCTTCCTCACCCTCGGGGCCGCTGGCGCTTCTTTTCCTTATGCCAATGTCCTTCTTGAAGCTGACTTACTCCGACACACTGGGGACAACGACGATCCATCCCTACTCATCGGCACTCCCTGTTCGCCAGGAATTATCGAAGGAGTTGTGCGAGTTGTTCGCGATTTTAAAGATGCAGAAGGATTGAATGGAGAAATATTAGTGACCGAGCGAACAGATCCAGGTTGGGTTCCACTTTATCCTTCCTGTTCTGGCCTGATTATCGAGCGGGGTAGTTTACTTTCTCATTCTGCTGTGGTTGCCCGTGAATTGGGACTTCCCACCATAGTCGGCGTCACAGGCGGCCTCATGACTCGCTTGCAAACCGGTCAACGAGTTCGCATTGATGCTGGTAAAGGTGAAGTGAGGATATTGGATTGAGCCAAAATATCAAAATCATCCAACGCTCCTTAGAGTCGAGTAAGACCTTTGACCAAAACTTCGCTCATTTAGGGCCAAAAATCCTGCACGAAAAGCAATTGGAAGGCTTAATACCCGCAAGTCTGCTACCCACGGTCATCAACTATGCCCAATGTATGCAGTCCAATTTTTGGCTTGCAGAAGTCGAAGGTAAATTGGTGGGTCGTATTGGAGCTAATATACTGCCTTCACATCCAGAACAAGGTGGAGTTGGATTCTTTCTACTTGATCGTTGCCACCCTCAAGCAATTGAAGTCAGTCAAAGTCTTATTGCCTCTGCCTGCCAATGGCTAAAGTCTCGGAATGCGCGTATCGCTTATGGACCAATCGACCTACACACCTGGTTTCCCTATCGCTACCCCCTACCCCAACAAGAATGCAATACGAGCTTTGATTGGGAACCAAAGGACCCAGATCTTTATATCGAACTATGGCAGCAAGCTGGATTTCAACCGGCACTCAGTTTTATAAGCCAAGCACATGCCGCACTTGAACAACTCTACCAGCACACGGCAGCAGCCGTGCCTAAACTTGAATCTCTTGGCTATCGTTTCACACTAAAGGAAATGACAAATCTCGATAAAAATGATTTTCGCATGGTTTATCAATTAAGCATGGACGGCTTTCGAGATAATCCGCTATTTGAACCAATTCCAGAAGAATTTTTTATAAACTTGTATCAAAGTCGGGGTAAAGCACCTAGGCATGGAAGAATTGTCATTGCTACCGACAAGAACAATCAAGCTGTTAGTTTTTTCTTTGGCTTTGCTGATGGCGAATATGTTGTCTTGAAAAGTGTCGCAACAGCTAAAAAACACCGGGGTTTAGGTTTAAATAATGCCTGCTGTCATCTTTTTCTCCGCAAGTATTTAGAAGAAGGCTTTACAAAAAATATTACAGCCCTCATTCGCCAAGGTAATGCAACGGAATCTTTTAACCGCAAAGGCTCTTACCTTTGGACACGTGAATATGTTCTCTTAAGTAAGAACTTAGAAAAATAGCTTGATATCAGCAGAAAAATGTTCGATCGAAGAACGTTCGATGCCAGCGGTCAATTTATCACCCTGCAAGCTATCCCATTCCAAGCTTAAACTAGCATTAGTTCCAATATTGGCATCGACACCAAGTTTCAACCACCGGCCATGATTTGCAGCCAAATGAAAATACCATAATCTTTGTTTAATACGATCGTTCCACCAAGATTTCATGAGCTGATAACCGAGCAAGCCTCGACCATCGTCTTGAATTTCCGTAGCCAACGGACTAACCAATAAACCACCAGAATGTTGAATACCGAAATTCCACTGAGAGTCGGTCGTATAATCAAGACCAGCGGTATAGGTTTTCCGTTCCCGTTTTTGTGGATCGGAAGCCTGCGCAGTATTGAGATAAAACTCTGGTACAGACAAAGCATCTGCTCGCAATACCCATGACTGCAAGCCATAACTCAACGAAATACCATATGAGTTTTCCATATAATGCCTGACTCTTTCCATCTCTCCTGTTAGCCCATTTATTTTCACCAACGGTAGACGCGATTCATGATGGAAGGAGTAGAGCTTTAGATCGACATTTCCAGGCAATAAATAGGAAAACCGACCACCAAATTCAGTGCGAGGCTGAGAAATTTCTCCTTTAATAGATTGCTCTAAGACGCGATGTTGATTCCAAGGACTGATCAGCAACTGAACGCTGGATTTTTCTCCAAACCATTCATATAGAAACAACCATGAAGGGAGCTTTGCCTCAGCTGGGTTAGCTAAAATAAACTGACTCTCATCCCAAACATTGACGATGTCTAAAATGGGTATGCCAAAGGTTTCCCCCCAAGTGACTCGCATGAGGCCGAAACTAAAGCGGGAAGAGCCATGGTTCAAATGAATACTTAGTTCTTCCGGACGAAGTTCATACTCTTCCTCTTGTTCATTCATAAGTTGGTTGGCACTTAAACGAAATTGCCCACGGACAAGCTTAGATAAATCTGAAGATTCATGCTCAAAACCAAATCGCAGATAAGGCCTTTCTTCATATGGTAGCTCATCTTGTAAGGAGCCATAGCGAAAGCCTACTTGACCCTCTATCTGGGTTGCCTGTAGTTTTCCATAGGGAAGCCCCGCAAAAAGAAAGCTCAGACAGACTTTCGCAAAAGCAGGATATGAATCAAAGGTCTGGAAAATATTCCAGAACGAGTTGAGCAAGTTCTTAAACATGCCAGCTACCGCAAATTGTTCTGATTAAATATGGCATCCGACAAGGGCTTCTTTTCGATAGATTGAATCTTTATCACTGACTTTTGATCTTTACGCTTTGCGTCTTCAATCACAATCTCACCGGGGCGCACGGCACCAGCTAACTCACGATAGTCTTGAAAGCTCGCATATTTCAAGGGAAGTCCCGACAAGCTCAGATACTCTGCCTTGAGAGGTCGAAAGTTTTTCTTGGCAACATATGCCTTAATCTTTTCATAGGTCAGACCTTTCTTTCGCGCTTTTAAGTCAAGAACCCAATGCTCGTCAGTTTCATCAGTGATGCTCGCCTCATAATCACCAGCCCAACGCATGCGACTGATATCACCATTTGCTGCTTCACCTGTTAATTTTTGACTTAAGCTGATTCTGACAGCGCGTTTCAAGTTCGGCACATAAGCCCACATCGCTTCGTCCAGCATCAACATGTTTCGGCCGCGATCACGAGCAGGCTGCAATGTTTTAATGAGCGTCTTTGACTGGCCTTTGGTAAAAACTTCAAGTTCAGTCAATTGATCAGATCCAGAGTTTTGAATGACCACTCTCATCACAAAATCATCTTCAGGACACCTGATCGCATCAGCCCGCCGCAGTATTTCTTCTGCATCGATTTTATCTTCACTGGCAAAAAGCGAAAAAGAGAAAATCATAAGTAAAAAGCCATAAATAGCAGAATATTTCATTTTCAGCATACTTATCTCCATAATCTAATTGGATCTTAAGGCCGTTGCTATGGGAATTCGAGCAACTCGCAAGGAGGCAAACATAGTGGCAAGTAATGCTGTAATAGCCCCCATCGCAAAAGAGCCCACCCCCATGATGGTATCCATCTCCAATTGCACATAAAATTGACGGGTAATACCTGGAGCTGGAGGCATCAAAATTCCTCCAGGGATAATTAATTTATCAACGACAACTGCTATAACAACGCCAAGTCCTGCGCCCAAAATCCCAAGAAAGAAGCCTTCCCATAGGAAGAGTTGCATGACATCAGCAATTGATTCACCATTGGCACGCAAGTTACCGATTTCGCGTTTTCTTTCCATGACCGTAAACGAAATGGTATTGACAATACCCAAGGTTACAATCACTAAAATGATCAACTGAATAATATAGAACTGCTGTTTTAACCAATCAACAGCATGCTGATAATAGACCTTATCTAGAACGGCGAAAGGAGTTGCTTCCAAGTTTGGATACTTTTCTTCCAATTTGGCCGCAAACTGATCCCAAACATCAAATGAGTTCAAGCCAAGAGCGATGGATTCAACTTTATTGGTATCCAAAAGAAGCTGAGCCGCATTCAACTGCACCTTAAAGGCAGTATCATCAAGCTCTTTCATACCAGTATGAAAAATGCCGACAACTTCAAAATCAAGGCCATTTATACTGCCATGAACGGTATTTAAAAGCACAGTAACAGTGCTACCAGGACTGGCACCCAAAGCTCGGGCAAGACCTTTGCCTAACAAGATGCCACTTTCTTCTGTCGTCAGGTTTTCACCTTCCACAACATTCAAGGTATGAAAAAATGGAGCTTCTACTGCTGCATCGGCCCCCGTGCCTTTACCGCTGACGGTCAACTCTCCATTTGTCAATAAAGCAAAAAACTCGATTCGAGGAAAAACATGGGTCACTTCCTCAAACTTATCTATTTCAGCTAGCTTTTCCTCTGGCTCCTCAATCCAATGTTCCCAAGGCTTTTCATAGACGTTATCACGATAGGCCTCCGTATGTATTTGCCCATAGCCAAAACGCGAGTGGACCGTATTGGCCCTATATTGATTCATAATACCTTCGTTAAAGCCCTTAAAAAGAAGCAATGCCGAGGTTCCCATGGCCACAGTGATCAAGGTCACCAGGGTACGCCTTCGGTTTCTTTTCAAATTACGTAAGGCTAAAGTTCGCAGCATGATGATACTCCACAGAAGGAAAAGCTTCAGCCATCAGTGAGCTGTCCATCTTTCAAGTGATAGAGCTTTTTACTATAGTCCAAAACCAAGGGGTCATGACTGGCCATAATTACTGTCGTTTGTTCTTTTTCCGTAAGATCTCGTAAAATTTGTAATATTTCGCCACTCGTTGTTTGATCAAGGGAGGCTGTCGGTTCATCAGCAATGATGACTTTCGGACGCTTCGCTAATGCCCGGGCGATTGCGACTCGTTGGCGTTGGCCACCACTCATCTCACCGGGCCGCTTGTTGATTTGATCTTTGAGGCCAACCATGGTCAGCGCTTCCTCAACCCTTTGCTGCCTTTCTGTCCGCTCAAGACCTTGTCTAGCCAAAAAGTACTCGACGTTTTCAGCAGCCGTTAGAACAGGAAAAAGATGAAACTCTTGAAAGATGAAGCCAAATTGATATCGTCGCAGGTGATTCCATTGCTTCTCCGATTGCTCTTTTAAGTTGACTCCCTGCCACAACAATTGACCCTGACTAGGACGCTCAATCAAGCCAAGAATACTTAAAAGTGTCGATTTACCTGAACCCGAAGGACCCATAATGGTTACAAATTGTGAGGGAAAGATTTCCAGAGAAATTCCATCCAAAGCAATGACAGCATGTTCACCCAGGGCATAGCAATGCTTGATATCGCTAAGTTTGTAGAGATGCTTGGATTCTGACATGAAAATGACCTCTGCAGATAAGCCTGCGGCTGCTAAAGTTCCATTCTGACGATCATAGCACGTAGCCCTTTACTTGAAAGACGAAAGAGCTTTTTATTCCTATTCGTCCCGACGCAAAACATCGACATCGTAGACTTGCGTACACTCCTGGCGAATTGCTTCCTGATAATGACCGGTGACAACAGTAAACCCTGTCATATCTGGCCGCCAAGGAATATGCTGATAATTGCGAATCACCATGATGCCGCCAATCCTCAGACTAGGGCGTACCGCTTGGATAAAGCTTTGCTCTAAAGGCGGAGCAAAATAAGAAGGCACATCGGAGAACGAAAAAAAGTCGATCGGCTCAGACACAGCCTGTGCTGAATCCAAAATATTACCCAATAAGTAGCGAACCTGAACCTGATTGAGATGGGCTTTAACTTGGGCAAATATCTTAGGTTCCGCTTCAGCGGGAAGGCCATCAAGATAGCGAATTTTGCCAAAAAACAGAAGCTGCAGCATATAATTATGCCGCGCTGGGCCTTGTGCAAATACCTTGGCAAATCGCTCCCGATAAAATTCGAAAGAGCTGAACGGGTGATTTCGACGAGGAAAATCGCCTTTATATAAGAGGGCGTTAAATACACTCGCATTTCCCATCAAACCGAGTACAGTATTCCATCGCATTTGTGGAAAATGTTCTGCCATGTACTTTTGATAAGCTTCATCAGTAGTTTCCAGAAACATGTCGGCACCAGCTTTGCCCGTAAGCATCTGATTCACACGAGCAATTTTGGTAATCGTTCGCTCCCATTTTCCCTGGTAAATGATGCCTTGCCATTCATCGTGTCGAAAGCGCTCCTGAAAAAACTGCCGGCAAGCATCGGTCAATGATAAGCTGACGAAAATATCTTGCCTTTTTGCGCATGAGTTTTCATGATCGACATACCCCATAAACTCGAGAAAATCTTCATGCTGAAGCATTTTCATAGCTGCGATTCGCAGCTCAGCAAGCCAAAGCTGTTCTTGCACGACATCAACTAGTGTTATTTGTTCGACATGGTCCAAAATCAGAGGCAAGCAGCGAGATCCTGAGCCACAAACAGCAAATACATGTTTTGCAAATGATGGAACCATCGCTCTTTCCATCGTTGCATCTTCATTTGCCAGTGTGTAGTTTAAAGTTTGGAAGTAATCATGACCCACAGATTGTTCTCGCTTATGAAAAGTCCTATCATTTTCAATTACTGACAAATAACCATCAGCACCTGTTTATTTCAATGTCTTAGAACTTTTTTAAAAGTTATTAGTGCATTATGCTTCATTAACTTGACGTGGCTTAATTTTTACATAATATTTTTCTAATTTTAATAGTCACTTATTGCCCACCCCCCCGGTCGTTGTTGCCACTTACTTACTACAGCAAGGTGATAAATTGCTATCCGAAGAGGGAATACCTGAGTTTGACTCTTCACTTGCTAAACAGGTTCATTGCAAAGATCTGCTTGATTAAGGAAGCGCGAGGACAAATCGATTGGATATTTAGTTAGGTTCGATAAATATTGCAATTCATATTTTAAAAGGGGATTAAAAAAGGCGATTGTTCCGGAAAAAATAGCACTAAAAGAATAGCTTCATCATTCAAGGGAACAGAAAGAGGGAAATTCTTTCCCTGCTAAAAAGCTTTCGCTTCAAAAAGCAAGAAAGATTTCCCCCTATGCTAATCGTCTCCTCGTTACTTTTCTTTTTTAGTCGACTCTGATTTCTTTTGCGAATTCGCCTCGGATTCGTCATCACCTTCCGAATCATCTTGATAATCTAGCTTCTCAGGATCCTCAGGAACCTCTACTTCGGTGGACTCCTTGAGCGGCTCAGCATAAACACAGGCTGGTTTTTGGCGAAATGTGGAGGCTGAATCAATCAGTGCGATATCTTTTAATGCCTTCCTACCGAGAAGCAGAGGATATATAAAATTACTTCGATCAATTAAGCTAACTTCGATCTTTCGTTGGTGCTGACCTAAGCAAATATCCAATTCAACGACATGCCGCCGTTGATGATTACCACTGTGCCGAATAATTCGAACCCCTCGAATTCGCGGTAGTCGCATGGGGTAAACCTTTTTAGTCTCTGGATCGATAAATTCGAAGCGAACGTAGCGTTTTTTACCCTGACGGACAACGCGAATATTGCGAGCATCGAGAGAGGATGTTTTGGCTCCAGTATCCAACTTCGCCTTAACTGAAATATTCCCACTATCGAAATGAACACGCTCAACCCAGCCGAAAACTTCAGGCAATTGTTCCTCTTTACCAGCATCCGGGGAACTTGAACTGACGGGAGCCTTGGTTTCCGGTGGCGGTTCCTTAGCAAAACCTTGGGCATGAGCTGCCAAAGTGCAAGCTAAAAATATAGAAAAACCAGTAAACTTAAACCGATCCCATAATTTCATGAAACTGACTCCATTCTAACTTCAACCAAGTCTTTATTTATATTCTGTGGCTTGTGAAAAGTGAATAAGATCCCTACTCCACCCCTCACCCTTTTGGCATGATTGACGAAGTATTTAGAGTATTTAGAGCACTTAGATCAAAACTGTCGCTTTCTACCGATGAAAACATCCGGTGATTCTTGTTCATGCATCTATCTCTCATTATCTACATAATTACCGTCGGTTAGCAATCACCCTACAAGGGGATGATGCAGAAAATTTCCACCCTTTTCCGCATGGTAAGCTTGGCCAGAAGAATTTTTTTAGTATGTCAAAGACTTAAGGAGGTGGCGTAGAGTTTGCAAAAATCCCTTAATTGAAAAAGAACCGTTCGCATATAAAGGGAACACGCCATGCCTCAGCTGATTCAGCTTCTCATGATATCTATTTGCTTTGCGATGATCACGGCTTGTAGTCCGAGCCTACAACCGATCGAAACCAACAAAAAAGCTAGCCAGGTTCCTACGAGTAGGGATCAACCTGAGGTAGAGAATCAAAAACCAGTTGAAGAAGAGGAAAGTAAGGACGAGCAAACACCAGTAGAAACGCCTAAACCACTGGCACCTGTAACGTTGTTCCGAGCTTTTGACGATACCTATGGCTGTAAAGGACCATATCCAGCGCCTTGGAGCTGTGAGAATGTTTCTTTAAATAATCAGGAGCAGGGTTCGTTTCTAACCATAGCTCGCCCGGCAGCCCGTTATCTTCTGGCAGCTCCGCATGGATGGTTTGATGCTGGTACCGATGCGATCACAGCAAGTATTTTTCCTGCTGATATGTCAGGTCAAAGCTCAATTTGGAGTACGATGGTAGCCCATTCATTTCGCGGCAACGCTCCATCCAACCTTTCTCATAACGTGAATCGCCCCAGTTTGCTCGATAACGACAGCTGTCATGACATGCCCGAATTAGCGACTTCAAAAATGGTTTATGAGCGTTATCAGGCCCACATGAGCCGACTGGTACCACAGGCTGCCCTATATTTTGAAATTCATGGGCAAAGTGAAACAGGCTTAGAAAATACCATTGAAGTGGCAACGGATCGCGTGAGCCCAGCAGAAGCGGAAGCCATTCGCAATATCATGTTGGAAGAGCTTGGCAAAGCTGAAATCGCTGGAATTGAAGTCAAAATAGAGCCTGTGGAAGATATCTTTTTCAATGCTGGACTCACAAAGTTGTGCGGCTCGATTAATCACATTAGCCCGGCGCCAGCTGTTCATACTGAGAATCCACTCGTGTTGCGAGAAAACGAAGAAGCACAGTTGAAATCAGCTAAGTTTTATAGAGCTGTGCTGATGCGCCTGGCAGCAGAAGTCTTTCCACCTAGCCGGCCAACTATCAACACACAAAATCTGGGCCTTACCGGGTCCGACGTTCAACCTATAAAAGCCGGACCAAGAAGCTAAATCTGATCTTATACAGCAGCTCGCTCCGCCGGGAACGTGCCTGCTGGGCTTATCTCTCTGGAATGATATAGCCTTCGCTGGAAATTCATCCCCTGCAAGTTCTTCAGACTGATATAACGCCGAGATTTCAATCTACCACTTACTTGACATAGCGCTAAATTAGTATATAACTACACCTGTCTTGATGACATCATAAAAATCCCTGAGCTATCTAATAAAAACAGATAGATAGATTCTATCCCGCATAAAGGGCTTTTGCATGACATTACCAAATCGACTGCTATATTCCTGGACGAAACCCCTGCTATATTTCATTATTTTTATTAGTATACCGCTACAAGGCTGCCGCTCACCGGAAGCTGTCGAAGCAACAGAACAAGGACCGATCAGGATCTCTTGGCCCGAATCCGACCGTGAAGGTCTAGCCGATGCCGAAATCGCGCCCTTTGAACTGAAAGAGCGAACATTCCTAGGATCCGGACGCTTTAATAGTGTCTTCTGGCTCGACTTCGAAGGAGCCACCGTTAGCGCTCAGGATTCCTTTATCGTCAATAATGCTGGTCGCTCCCAAGTTTTTATACCCCCCTTTTCACCTGCCGACATTCTATCCAATGAAAACCGTGAAGATCTTATCGGTGACATTGTTCAACGACTCATCCCCTTATTCCCTGATGTCGACATCCAACTCACCACGACTCGTCCATTCTCAGGAGTATTTTCCCGCGTTCATATTGGTGGTCAAAACTTTACCGGAAGTCGAGGCGTTCTGGGCATTGCCCCGCTAGATTTAGGTAATCGCATTGCCAACGACATTCTATTTGTCTACACCAAAGAAATGCGAAACATTGGTCGCAGTCCAGAATCGATCAAAACACAATTAGTCCACGTCATCGCCCATGAAATTGCTCATGCTTTGGGCGCGAGACATATTGATAATAATTTTGCGATTATGAGGCCAAGTGTCGGCTTACAAGCAGATTCTTTCGATTTATCCGGGCCTGTCGTCGATACCCCGACAGAAATTGAACATTCTTTACAGGTTTTACTCAACAGTGCTGGCTCTAGAAGCTTAGCTCTTGCTGAAGACGGCCTACCCAATATAGTTGATCTCGCGGCATTTTCCACAGACGATGTGATTCAATATTCAGTGATTAGCCAAAGAAATATGGATCAAAACCCTGGTTTAAAACTAAACGATTTCCGCTATCAATGGGAAATTGAGGGGCAGCGATCGGAAGGTACTTCCGTTTTGATGCGCTTTGATGATCGTGATGACCACATTTTGGAATTAACGGTCAGCGACGCTTCTGGTGATAGCCGACAGTTTCAGTTTTTAGTAGGTCGCCGTCGGTAACTAGCTTTATTTTTCCTACGGGGGCTCTATTAGAGTTCCCGCCAAAGTTTACCATCAAGATTAATTCCCGTCAGGCAGCAAGTATTCACATTAAGTCCCACAAAGATACAACCGATACTCCTAGCGAAATAGCTTCATAAATCTTCTTCAGCCGTAAAAAATTGAACCCTCTTGGTGAAAGCAAGGCCAAAGCTATGAAATACTTCATCCTCTCTACTATATTTTTCACTTTGTCAGCTTGTAGCCGTTGCCAATCAAGTCAAAATGAAACTTCTGTTACAAACATACCGCCGCCTGAAAGTGAGCAAGCTCGCCAAGCTTGGCTCAAATTGGACCCGGACAACGAAAATACCATGGAAGATGCCCCCAAACTCCTATCAGAAACGGGAATATTCAAAACAGTCGACGATCTAGAGATCAACGATCAATTTCATCCTTATGAGCTAAATTTAGCTTTTTGGTCGGACTCTGCGGAGAAATCCCGTTGGTTCTATATACCAGAAGGTGGAAAAATTGATTTTTCCCCGGAGAAAAATTGGAATTTTCCAGTCGGAACTCTTTTTGTCAAACATTTTGAGATCGACTTAGACCGAACGACTGCCGACAACTCTCTGACCCGCTTAGAAACTCGAATTTTAATGAAGGCCAAGAAAGGCTGGGCGGCATACACTTATATATGGAACGATAAGCAGACTGATGCCGAAATCTCCTTATTTTGGGCAACAAAAAAATTCGATGTAAAACACGCCGATGGTAAGTTAAAAACCCTGGAATGGGCCTTTCCAGGCCGAGACGATTGTTTTGCCTGTCATGGCCTGTTAGAACCTAAAATTCTTGGAGCAAAAACTGCACAGTTTAACCGTCATATTAAGATCAATGGCCACTTAATCCATCAACTGGAAACCATGAATAAGCGCCAATTGTTTTCCATAGATTTGTCAGACGTTTCAAACTTACCAAAATTTCCGCAAATGCATGACAAAAACGCTTCACTGAGCGAGCGTGCCCGCGCTTATCTCGATGTCAACTGCGCTAGCTGTCACTATAATGGGGGCATGGCGGATTTAGACCTCAGCATGACTGCGGATTTTAGTAAGGTGGTGAACCGAGACCCGGACCCTGAAGAGGAAAATTTGCTGATCCCAGGAGGAAAAATCATTTTACCAGGCAATAAAGAGAAAAGCCTCGTTTGGATTCGAATGGGTCGAACGGATTATCATCGCATGCCGACGATATCTAGCAATGTGATTGATGAAGATGGTATGGCTTTGATTGGGGAGTGGATTGATCACGGGGCGCCGTGAGTGTAAATTGCTAGAACTAAGTACGGAACTCGTCATCCTCAGACCAGAGGCCGTCGGGGATCTTCCGCACTAGCCGGTACCGCAACACGGTGCCTGGCAGCATAACACCTTTCTCACACAAACAGATGCCCGACACCGGATGGAATCTAGCTAATCTTTGATAGAAGTGGGGATGTTTTTGGGGCTCGACTCTTTTGGAAGCCTGACATAAAAAGTCGAGCCCTTATCTAATTCACTTTTAACTTCAACTGATCCACCTAATGCAGTTACAGCGCGTTGAACTATGGTCAATCCAATGCCAGCGCCCTCGGCGGATTGCGGTTGAGTAGGTTGAAACAATTCTTTCTGCCGCTCTTTAGATATGCCAGGTCCCGAGTCTTCGACTGTGAATAAAACAGATTGATCTTGTTCTTCCGCCTTAACACTAACAAATCCATTTTTCGTGTACTTAATTGCATTTTCGATCAGATTTCCGAGAGCATCAACAAAGAGATTTTGGTCTGTTTTCATTTTCAAAGAGCGATTGACAGAAATCTCTAGGGAAAGATCTTTGTGTCTCGCATCGAATTGATGATCTTGCAGTATCTTGTCTAGTAAATCGGAAGGGTAGACGAAGCGGGGATGAACTGGAATTTCTTCAACCTTAAATCGCTCTAGGCGCATTACGCCATTGACCATAAACAGCAGACGGTTGATGTTCCTTTTTAATCTTTCAATTGAATCCACGTCTAATAAGTCACCCTCCATTTCTAAGATTTCGATTTGATTAGCAACAACTCCTAATGGTGTTCGCATTTGATGTGCGAGGCTTGCTAAATAGTCTTTTCTATATTTTAATACCTGCTCAGCTTGATATTTTGAATAACGACGTACAGATTCTGCTGTAAGTTCAAATATCGACTGAAATAAATAGGAGAATTCATTAAATGAAACCTCAAGTTTTTTTGAGGCGATCCATTCGCGAATGGCAATCATAAAAATGTGATATTCTTGCACCACTTCTTCTATTGGTATATCTTGTGATACTCGCGCTTCGGGATCAAGACGATCAGTCAACTTCCATATTTTGCTAGGATCTTCCGCTGTGCTTATATCATGAAGCTGCTCTCCGATAAGCCGGAGTTGCAGTGGTAAATGATCTTTTAATGCAGCTTCTGATACTTCAGGATGAGGGTGGCTAGAATCTTTCCACTTTGCATACCAAAGGTCAATAATCCCATCAATATCTTTACAAATCGCTTGTCCTAGCATTATTTCATCCTCACTCGATTAGCATTAAAAAAGTAAGCGCCTCATGATCAGCGACTTATCCTGATATTTTTAACTTGTTAAAGTCTCGCCATTCACAATTTGGGAGACTTTTTTATGATAGTTAAAGAACGAAACTGGAAAAACTTAGTTGCCGAGCAACCTGGCAGTGGGCGTTCAATTAAGGAATATTGTAAATTACAAGGCATCTCAACGGCGAGTTTTTATCTT
>JBMDZZ010000006.1:0-374056 GCA_048816425.1 Oligoflexus sp. FD111 | reverse complement strand
CAGATACCTGAGAAGCTGCGACTGCAGTTGGATCAGGATCTTTCGGCAAAGAGTTCAATTGGTTTTCATACTCAGCAAGAACTGCGCCTTGCAGAGGTACACCAGTTGCTTTCTCATAAGCAGCTGCCAGCTGACGGAAGTTGAGGACACTGTATGCCGCAGTGTAGTCTTCTTCTGTTGGAGCAGCGTCTTCCGTGTTTGCTGGGGCTTCTTCGCCATCTGGTTGAGCGGCTTCTTCACCTTGACTCACACCAGGAGAAGCGTTGTGCTTGCTTTTGCTACATGAACTTCCAAAAACGGAAAGTCCCAAAGCGACTGCTACTGCGGAAATTTTCCAAGTTAAAATTCTCATTACGTCCCTCTTCCTTTCTCTAGGTTATCGTTCTCAAGGGATGGCTTTCCTCTCCAAGAAAGCCTGACCCCTTGGGCTGCACTTTGTTTTTAGATTCTTAAGTTATCGACACATTGAACGGCTGCTTTTTTGAAGAGATCTTTCATGTTGTAACCATTATCAACAAACTCCTTGCTCAAAGAGCGTAGATTTTGTCGGTCACGGGTATTGAAAGATTTCTTGAAGCACACAGTTTTGTAAACACGTTGGGCCATACACTCTGGGAACATGGTAGTCGTAGCAATCGACTCACCCCAGCTTTTCGGACCATTACCCGAAAGCATCTCTTTATTCCAACCAAGGTTAGCGTTGGAACCTTCAGTCCAGATGTTCGACCAAGCATCGTCGCGAACTGCGTAGCCGTTAGGAAAGGTATCGGGGTTACGATTGACCTTCGGTACAGCTTGGCCTTCGCTATAAATCACTGTTGCATTATCGATATCGAAATCGATATAAGAGAAAGCTTTGGTCATTGGGTCCATACCTGCATGGCAACCCACACATTCCGTACGGAACTTCTCACCATCACCACCTGGCGTTCTTTCCACATCGCGACGAACATAAACGTCGGGACGGGTAATATCAGAAAGCTGTTCCAAATCGCGGCAGGCGTAGTGAACCATGGTGAACCGAAGCGGTGATCGATTGGTTCCATCGTTATAAAAAACCGAGCCGTAACCGCGAGTGGTAAAGATACCGGCGTGTACCGGCAACTGCGTGATGACATCGCGTTGATTGACTGGCTGCAAAGCCTGGCTTAACTGCGCTTGACCGGAAACAACCTGATTATAGAGCTGCGTGTAAGTTTCGTTATCGGCTATTGAGTATGGGGGGAAGGTTGTAGGATCCGGAATATAAAGCTGATCACCATAAAGAATCTGGCGATAGTCCACTTCATCCCTTACCATACCAACGATCGTTGCTGTCATATCAGTCAACTGGTTGGCTACTTCCATATTTTCGTTTGTTTCAGGATCGGCGAAGTTTAAAACCGCGCGCGAGTAAAACGTGTCTTGCAAAACAGCGGCGTCGGCTACTTTTAATAGGACTGCACGTTCAGCAGCAGCATTTTCTGCAGCAACGTACTCTTGTGCCCAACCCTCTAATTCAGTAACCGTTGGAGCGACGCTGGCAAGACGCTTATAAACAGTTGAAACTGCTGCTCTTGCATTTTTGATATCGCCGGCACCCCAAGCTTGGCTTGCCATTAAGCCCACGAGCAAAGCTGAAGTCGTTAAGAGTCTCATACGTTCTCATCCCCTATCTGAAAAAACCGTGAGTTACGACGGGTGTATAACTCCGCAGAGTACTGGTCATAAAAACCTATCGGTTCGGCGCCAAAAAACTTTAGATTGTGTTTCAAGACTCCCGATTATCACTTAAAAAAACTGCCAGTTAACTCGCTTGGAAAGCTGCCGTAATTAAATTGGCAAATATGGTAATAGTCGGTAAAAATCTTCCAAACCGGAGAAATTGTTAGCTTGCCGCCAAGTGCCCCTGAATGAACTAGAGCATTTCCGTGACTAGACATCAGCAAGTTTGCCAAGGCACAATGAAAGGGAGCATGAGGTGAGGTTCATATGAAATATACGACGAAATTCGTCGACATCCTGCAATGCCCGGTTTGCCAGGCATCCCAGTGGAATCAAGAAAGCAAAAGCTTACAATGCCAGTCCTGTCAGCAGGTCTTTCCTGACTATGGGGATATCACTTGGTTTTTTAAAGATCCTGACGAGTCCGTCCGTGACTGGCAGAATCGTTTCAATTATTTTTCCCAAGCAACTGATATTGAGGTATTACAGCTCAAAACCGAATTAAAACAGGATCGTTTGCTTGCTACGACACAAAACCGACTACAAAAGCTCATTCAGGCCAAGATTGAACACAACCGGGAAGTGTTGAAAATCATGGAACCCATTCGAGTCACTGGTCATGGTCAAGCCGAACATAGCATCGCCTTAAAGGTCAAACTACCGGAAACCCAGGCATTGATGAGCTACTATAGTAATGTCTTGCGGGATTGGAGTTATGGTGATGAGGAAAATCAGATCTGTTTGGATCTGATCCTAAAAACGATCGGTCCCGAGAAAAACCTCGGAAGTTTTGGGGTATTCGGGGCGGGTGCCTGTCGATTGCCATACGATGTGCATCGCTCGACTGAATGTGAGCGAACGATTGCTGTTGATATCAACCCTTACCTCTTTTATGTCGCCAAACGCGCATTATCAGGAAAAAATCTAACTCTTTACGAATTCCCCATGGCTCCCGTTAATTTAGACGCCCACGGAGTAAAGTTGAAGTGCAAGGCACCAACAAGTTTAAAGGATGGATTTCACTTTCTTCTCGCCGATGCCATGAATCCCAGCTTTGTCGATCATGCTTTCGACACAATTATGACGCCTTGGATTATCGATATCGTGCATCAGGATATTCGCGATCTCTTTCGCCGATTTAATCGCATTTTAAAAGTCGGTGGAAGATGGATTAACTTTGGTTCTTTAGCATTTTTTCATAGGCAATTTCATCTTTGCTACAGTTTGGAAGAAACGCTTGAAATCGTCAAAGAATCAGGTTTTGAAGTGGAACGCCACTTTCAAGAGGATATCCCCTACCTTCACTCCCCATATAGCAGCCAGAAGCGCACTGAAAAAGTCGTCAGTTTCTGTGCAAAGAAGATCGCTGATATCGATCAGCCAGAAGAATTTCATTATCTACCCAAGTGGCTTTTGAATCTTGACGAACCGATTCCTCTATTGACCGACTTGCAACAGCAGGTCCTCGTCAATCAAACATTAGCAGACGTATTTCGCCTGATCGACGGTAAGCGTTCGCTGACAGAACTTGCTCGCGATGCTGCCCCTCAACTGCAGCTTCCCATCGAAAATGTCCAGACTATGTTGCGTGGTCTGCTGACGAAATTCTTTGAGGATCGTCTCCGAGGCCGTCAGTTTTAAATTCAAGCTCATGACTGTAGGGATTCACTTAACACGCCGATGTCGTAGGAGTGAGGTGGTATTGCCAAGACCTCATGATTACGAGGAGACATTTATGCTTCACCCCAAAAAACCCAAAAAGCTAATTAAAGTCTGCGCATTTTCGCTTTTCTGCGCAACTGTCATACCACTACCCCTGAATGCTTCTGAGCAAGACTGGCAGGACTTTGCCCGACAAACGAATTCGAAATTGCAGACTGTGATCAACGAAAGATTTACCCAGGATTTAAGGCAAGTGGAAAGTGATATGCGCCACGAGATGGAGCTTTTTATTGGACCTTATCACGGCATACAGCGCGAGATCCTTCTCCAATTTATCCAAGAAATGCGTCAGAGAGACGAAATTATAACTCCACGCAGCTAGTTGCCAGCCCAAGCTAGCTACGCGTGAAATTCGCAGATTTTAGAATTGAAATCTTTTTTGCCCCAGATATCGACATATCTTTTCCAGGCCTTCCTGATCAACCTGACGAAATGCTGCAAAATGATCCGAGTCGACATCCAAAACTGCCATCAGACCTTTTTCAGGATGCATCACCGGCACGACGATTTCACTATTTGTCGTGGAAGAGCAGGCAATATGATCGTTTGCTTCATGGACGTTGTCGACCAATTGCGTCGTCGCCGTACGAGCTGCCGCACCGCAAACACCTCTTGCAAAAGGAATCACTAGGCAACCATGCCCACCTTGATAAGGCCCTATTTTCAGAAGCTCTGGCGCTACCACGCGATAGAAGCCAGTCCAGTGATAATAGGCGAAGCTGTGATGCAACTCACAGACCACTGTTGCCATGGCCGTAATCCAATCGCTCTCATCCTGCAAAATCGCCTGAAGACGCTCCAGGAGTTCATCATAGCGTGCCTGTCGTTGTGAGTCTGCGGATTCAAGCTCCAGCGCTAATTCAGACATAAATCTCTCCTTCACTCATCAAGAGTGTCCGAATCTATGTTGTGCTTCTGGCTGAGTCAATGACAGAAATTGCGGTAAAAAGCCCCCTGCTGCTGCTCATTCAGCAAAGCGCTGGAGAAAAGTCATTAATCGTAGTGAATACTATAGGTTTGCGGTGGCACATATTTAATCTGAACATTCAGCTTGGCAAGCTTGCGACGAATATTAAAGATGTGAACATCCAGGGTTTTCGAACCAACTGACACATCTTTCCAAACTCTCTGCACCAAATCCATCCGACTAATTTGCCGATTTGGTGAATTATTGATGAGATCAAAGATCATCAACTCTTTCGAGGTCAGCTCGGTATGCAGATTATCCTTGGTGGTGACGCGCCGTCTTAGAGGGTCGATCAGCAAAGATTTCTGCTTTTTTTGAATCCGGTTTGCCGAACGCTCGATCTTGACCAAAAGTTCCGAGCGGTTGAATGGCTTGGTTAAATAGTCAAGAACACCTTCACCCAGGCAATAGCGGATGATATCAAGATCATCACAGACGGATACGATGACTATGGCCAAGTTTTCCAGATCATAGCTAGGAATTTCATTAAGAAAACTCACAAATGAGCCATCCGGTAAACGCAGGTCTGCCAACATAAGTTTCGGCTTCTCATATTTACCGGAAAAATAGGCCTCACGGAAGGCAGCTAAAGTCTTAAATATTCGATAATTATACTTATGTTGGAAGATCTCTTCGTAGATGAAATTGCAACCATCATCATCTTCGAGAATCCAAAATGGGAGTTTTTGCTGATTGACCAGAAAAGCATCCATGTCGTGCTTTGCCGCCGATTGAACCATGTATCACCAGGTAATAATTCCTAAATATTACACCACTGCGCACAGAATAGGTAAAAAAATTGACCAAGCTCCAATTTTCAGAATGAATGATTTATCTAGTAACCCTTCAGGCCGTCATTGTCAATTTTTTATCCATCACTCCCCGCCAATTTCACCTAGCTCGGATTTAGCAATCTTTGTAAAAACCCCATGAATTTATCTTGCCTTAGCTTTCTGAAACATGGAATCTTGAGAGCAGGTTTTCGCGGCGATAGCGCAAAGCTTCACCAATAAGGACTAGAGTATGGAGATTCCCTACAAAAAACTCAACCCGGAAACGCTGGAAAGATTGGTCGAGTCTTTCGTCAATCGGGAAGGTACTGATTATGGTCATCAATCTTGGACGATAGAAGAAAAAGTTCAGCAGGTAATTCAGCAGATCCAAAAAGGCAGGGCAATCATCACTTATGATCCCGACACAGAAACCTGTAATATCTTGACGGTCGACCAAAACTACCCAAGGTAATGAATTGCAATCTTAGTTACTTATGACAAATTGTTTGCTTTCTCACCTGTTGATTGATCAGCTTGTTAGTTCATACTCACTACAATTAAAGCCTGAACTTCACTTTAGAAAGTCTCTCGTAAAAAAATTCTCCCCCTTCTCCTCAAGTTTTAGCTCTGACCTCCGAACCCTTCCTTTGACAAGAACTTGAGGAAGTAGTTAAGCGGAGAGTTTTAGCACAAATAGACTAAGGCAGGAATTAGCGATGGCACGACGGGTCCTCTTCTACGACAATTCTAAGTTCAATGCGCGCAATGCACCTCGCATATTGGCTATCTGCGACTGCACGACTCTTATCGCCAAAACCGAACAAGAATTTCTTTCACTTGCCCAAACAGAGCCTGTGGACCTGCTCATTTATCCTGTAGAAATGCAGGACTTTCTTGATCAATCGAAAATCAACTTCGATCATCTAACAAAAATTCTTCTATCACAGTCCAAAATCAAAGATTTAAAGCCGTTTTTTGGCGAAGGCAAGACGACCAACATACTTGCTAAGAAACCTGATGGTCGCATTCATCCACGCGAACTCATCACGACAGTGAACAAGATCTTTGACGAGAATATCTTCGGTGTGCAACATTATGTTAACTATGGAACCAAGTCGGAAGTCTACCACATCCGCGACTCCGATGAGCGCTCGGCTTATATAGAAGCCGTGACTGACTTTTGCAAACGTATGCATGTCCGAACGTCTACCATACAAGCTGTCGAGCTTTTTTGCGAAGAACTGCTGATGAATGCTATATATGATGCTCCTCGGGACGAAAACGGCCAAGAGCTTTACGGGCAAATGTCTCGCAAAGATCGCGTCATCCTCAAGCCCAAACAGGCTGCAAGGATGGAGTTTGCCTGTGATGGCGAAAAGTTGGTGGTTTCGGTTTCCGACCCATTCGGAGCGATTACCTGGGATACGGTTCAGCGCTATTTAGCAAAATGCTTTTCCGGAAGTCGAAAAGTGACCAACCTTGACCAAGGCGGTGGAGCTGGGCTCGGGCTTTATTTCTGTTTCAATGCAGTCAATAGCTTTGTCATTAACGTCAATCCCGCGATCCGCTCTGAGTTTATTGGTATTTTCGATCTTGATGCCGCTCCTAAAGAAAGGCACAGTCGATATTCCAGCATCCATTTCTTTTCCACGACTAACGAGGACATGAAAAAGGCGAAAAAGTTGCTTCCCGTTTGGCAAGCTTCTTAATACCGGATTTTCAGTTTAATTCATCCAAGTAGTGAACTTGAATAAATTCAGGGCTTAGAGGATATTCATAACTCGAGTAAGTGGCAAGTGAGGGCTTACCGCTTTGCTGCCAAACTTCCAACCAAAGCTCAGCCAAAGTATCTGCCGCAAGCGCTAGCCGCTCAACCGCAAACCCCATATAGTACTGCTTTACTGCCACAGTCGGCTTTCTTTGGGCTGGCAAAATCGCATCACCGCGCGTCACAAGGCTGTAGCGTTCGTCTAAACTCAGTAGCTTATCGAGCTGAAAAAAACTGTTGAGGGTGAGTGCCCAAATGCGCTCAAATCGGTCAGCTGGATCCTGTCTTGCAATCAAACGTTGGTAAGGACGGCTTTTATCAGCATATTGTAAAACATAGTGACTAAGCTGCAAATCATAAGCAGCAATCAGTTCTGATTCAAAATAAGAATGAAGCCCTCGCTGGCCTGTTAACTGACCATCGTAATTTTTTGTGGTGTGATTCGGGTTCGCCAAGTCACCAATAAAGTGTGACGTTAGGCCAGCATAAATCAGAGCCTGATTGAGCAACTCAAGCTTCTGTTTTGACTTGATATTTTCTTGTTTTAACTGACGCATGGACTCTTCCATACCGGCCAGCAACTGCAAGGCGCGAAAGGGGGCATGGCCGGTTTTAGCTATTTTATCAGCCAAGCTATGTCCCGGTGCGCAATCCTCCGGGTGCCGCTGGCAGGTTGCTTCAATCGCCTGACGGTATGCTTGAACAGTTTTGGGCATCTGTTTAAGACTTGGCTTTCTTTGCCCTTGCAAGATAAATTCGAGATCGAGGAAATGAGTCGGCGCATTTTGCTCAGCTTCCCTGGATTCTCTATTGCGCCAAACGATATCGGGAACATTTGAAAGATGCGCCAGCATCAGTTCTTTTCGACTTAGTAGCTCGGCAAACTCCGCATCTTGCTCACTGACACGCAAACTGACAAGCCGCACTGCCGCTTTTGTCACAATCTGATGGCCGCGCTCTCCCCAAGCCCATAGTTTATTTGGCAGACTTAGACACGCAATGACAAAGAAACTACTGCATAGAAAAAATGGTGCTACTTTCATAAACTTAACCCTAGTTTTCCGATCAAACAAGCGAGCTCCGGGACGTCTCATCCTAGCACGACTTAAATTCAAGCCATACAGAAACTTTGTCAGGATTTTGACGGCGGCTCCTTTGAGTTTCCTGAAGTTTTTCGCAGAAAGACCATATGCTGTAAAGGAAGTCGAGCATCCACCCGATCCCAGCGCAGCGAAAATTCCGGCAAGCTCGTTTCCTTACGCAGCTGTTCTAAAGTCATCTTATGCAGCTCTTTAATGGGAACCTTAGGATCTTCCCCACGATATTCGACGAGCACTAACCAGCCGCCCGACTTCAACGCACGTGATAGCGCCAGCATCATCTCGTAAGGATGACTCAGCTCATGATAGACATCCACCATCAAAGCTAAATCCACCGACTCTTTAGCAAGTTTCGGATCTTCCACTCCCCCCAGGACAGGTTTGATATTTCGGATTCCTTTCTTTTTTACCTGCTCCTGCAGACGACGTAGCATTTCAACTTGAATATCTACCGCAAACACCTTACCGCCAGGCATAACTTTCCTGGCCATCTCAAAGGCGATCACGCCGCTGCCAGCGCCAATATCAGCAAGCTGCATGCCTGCTTTTAAAGGCAGGGCGGCAACCATTTGCGAGATAGCCTCTTCTTTTTCCCGGCTCTCCCGCTCGAGCCACTGCATTCCTGCAAAGCCCATCACTTTCGCAATCTCTCGCCCCATATAGACCTTGCCGATGGATTGCTCATGGTGATTTTTCTTGAACTGATAATATGGATGGCGTTTTGCATCTTCACCAGTCTTGGCAAAAGAGGTGGACGTAAGCAGAACAAAAATGGCGATGAATCTCGAAAGAAACATTATTTTTCCCCCAAACCGATTACAGCGTGATGAAAAACATCATGCAAAATTTTCACCCTTCAGGCAAATACCGCCGACTCATTTACAGTCAAAACCATCAAAGTCATAATAAGTACCAGAACCACTCTTAATTTTGAATCAAGCCCTAAACACCCTGAGATAAAAGGATTGCAGGCATGCCGCGAGTGAAGGGCAAAAAACACATCGTGCTCACTGGATTTCTCTTATTCCCTTCAGTACTGCACGCACAAAAAATTCAAATCCGCGAAAGCCAGTTAGCTTCCTTCCTAACCGATGCCATGCCCGGTTTTAGTGCAACCAAGCTACAAGAAGAAGCAGCCGAACTGGAATCTCAAAGCTTTCAGGATCAGTTTACTACGATCTTTGGCTCAAAAACCAGTTTAGGTGAATCTGATGATCCGCGGCAGTCCAGTCAAATTCAAAGGCAGACTTTTCAAATCCAACAAAAACTAAACGCAGGCCTTGGCGTATTTGGTGGGGTTCATATTGAAAGACAGAAATTGTCACCAGAACCTTTTTTTCCACCCCCATTTGCCAATCAACGGCTCTACTCTCCTGTCTTGATGATGGGCATCGAGATTGATCTATGGAAAAACTTCCTGGGGCGATTTGATCAGAAGCAGCAAGTTCACTTGCAGAGACTTGTAGAAAAATCAAAGCTAAAAACTAATCTGGATCGAAAGTCGCTCCATATCACCCTGCGTAGTCTTTTTTGGCAGTTGGCAAGTCAAGATCGCCGCATCGAAATCTATCGTAAGCTCGTACAATCCGCAGAACGCGGTTATCGTGATGCTCAGGCAAGACAGCGTGATCACGTTGCAGATCAAGGCATGGTAGCCAAGCTTTCGGCAAACCTGTCTTCGGCCCAAGCACAGTATCAGGCGGCGAGCATTCAGAAGCATTTCCTTGAAAAAGAATTGAAAACTCTGATTCCTAGCTTGCAAGGGCGCGACTTGGACATCATCGCCTCTTACCACAGTATCCGTCAAACTGTGAGTCAAAGCGTGAAATGTGCAGAAACAGTTGGTCGCTTGCGAAGTATTCCTTTTGATCACACCGAATACGATGACATGATCCGTACCATTCAGGAAGCTTTGGAACTAGAACAAGGCCTTCTTGATAACTATGATCGCGCTGACGTTAAACTAAGTTATCAAGCTCAATCCTTTGGCCTGGATGAAGACTTTAGCGAATCACAGAAACAGGCCGCAAGTCTTGATAAGACCGGCTACGAGATCGTCCTGAGCATCGATGTGCCCCTAGGACGACAACTACGCCAGAGCAAGAAGCAGCAGCTACAGCTTAGCGAGCGTCGAGCCCGCATTGATCAATCAAATCTGGAAGCCCAGTTTAAAGCGACTCACGAGAGCCTCACTCATGTGATCAAGCATCTCTCTTATGCAGTCGATCTGTTTCATAAGAGTATCACTCAATTAGAAACATCCTTTCACAATACAGGCACCAAATTCCGTCAAGGTCGGATTTCCGTTCATGAATATTTATCTGATCAGGACATGCTTTTGCAGACACAGCTCGAAGTACTCAATATAGAGGAGAGGATTATTTTGGAGACTTTGAATTACTTCCGCGTCTTCAATCAATCTCCCTGCGAACTTAACAGGATTTGATCATGAAGTCATTGATTGAATTTTTTCTTCGCAACCATAAATTTACCATGATCATCCTGTTCTTTGTGGTTTTCGTCGGTATCAATGGTATGAAAAAGCTAAACTCCGAGTCCTATCCGACCGTTGATCTCGGCGTTGCTTTAATCGTAACTCCCTATCCCGGTGCCGGTCCGGAAGACGTCGAAGCAGACGTCACTAAATTAATTGAAGAAAAAGTTCGAACAGTACGTGGAGTCAAAGACGTCAAGTCCACAAGTCAAATAGGCTTAAGCCGCGTCGTCGTTCGTGCCGACATTGATAAGTTTGAAATTCAAACCGTTATGGATGATGTGGAGCGAGCCGTCAGTAGTGTCAGCGGTCTTCCCCCTGGTGTACCGGAACCGACTTATCGTGAGATCAATTCTGAAGAATTTCCCGCCTTGGAAATTGGTATTATTGGCAATAACACGAATCGCAAGCGGGATCGTTTTGCCCGATTTCTCAAAGAATCCATGGAAGATATTCCTGGCGTCTTACAGGTTGAAAAACAAGGTTATCGTGAACGTGAATTTTCCATCTATCTCCACCAAGAACTATTACGCAAAAACCATGTGGGCGCTATTGAGGTCGTACAAACCTTACGCAGTCGCAATATCAATATACCCGCAGGCGATATCGTCAACGACCAGCACCAGTTTCTGGTTCGCCTGAATGGCAAAGCTCAATCAGTGGACGAACTACTCCAAACCCCCATCAGAACAAACTATACCGGGCAACAGATACTGCTAAAAGATGTGGCAACCGTCATCGATGGGGAAGAAGATGCCAATATCCTTGCCTCAGTCAACGGTCAGCCGGCAACTCTATTGGTTGTGACAAAGCGTGGTGGCTCCGACACTATCGCCCTCGTTCATGCGATCGAAGAAAAATTAATGTCTATTCCTATACCCGACGGTTTAAAGGTTGAAGTTTATAATAATGAAGCGGAAAAAGTTAAAAATCGAACCGAGGTTCTTATTTCCAATGCCATAGCGGGCCTTATTCTCGTTATCATCTTTATGCTGATTTTCCTTCCTGGCAAAATCGGTTTTGTCGCTTCGTTATCTTTACCAATTGCACTTATGGGCACGATCGGCTTGATGCCCACTCTGGGTATGAACCTCAATGTTGTCACTATTGCTGCTCTGGTCATATCACTAGGAATGATGGTGGATAATTCTGTTGTCATTTCTGAAAATTATGTTCGCTTGCGAGAAGAAGGCTTAGAATCGTTCGAAGCAGCTGTAAAAGCAACCCATCAGTTCTGGTTACCCATAACTTGTACCGCATTGACCACCATCGCTGCTTTTATCCCGATGCTGGTGACCAAAGGTATTCTTGGTCAATTTATTCTTTACTTGCCAATGATCGTCACCATTGCCTTACTAGCCAGCTTATTTGAAAGTTTTTTTCTGCTTCCTATGCGCCTTCGCCTCATCGACAGTAGAAATCCAAACACAAAAACGCAAGCCAATCCAAAGGCAGGCTGGTTTAAACAACTCACTATCAAGTTTGAGTCGATGATGGATCTGTTCATTCGCCGGCGCTACCTGATCTTTCTAGCATTTAGTGGCATCTTAATCGGTTCCTTTTATCTGCTGCTAGTCGTTAATAAATTTGTTTTGTTCCCTTCAGAGCAAACTGAAGTGTACCTGGCACGCATCGAAATGAAAAAAGGTACGCCTTTAAACGAAACTTTGCAGTCAGCTTCCTGGTTAGCTCAAGAAATCAAAGCCAAACTTGGAGACCATGTCGAACACATCGTGACGATTGCCGGCAAATCAGAACAGGATGTTTCTGATCCCAAGGCAAAAGATGGTGACAATGTCGGCATTATCAAAATCTATGTTACCCGAGAAGCATCCTTTGCCTTGCACTATACGAAAGCTTTGGAAATGATGCGCTCTATCGATAACTCGCGCTTTGAGCATGTAAATTTTTCTACTGTTATCAATGGTCCACCTGTTGGCGCGCCCGTCAACCTAACCTTCCGCTCGCATAACTCGACTCAATTGCATGAATTGAGTTATGAAGTTTTAAAACGCGTGAAAGCCATTCCAGGGATTCAGAATGCAGAAGTCAACGATACCTTTGGCGATGATGAGATTGAAATTCAATTGGATCATGCCCGCATCCAACGTCTGGGGCTTAGCGTCGCTCAGGTTGGTGAAACCATTAAAGACCTGCTTGATGGGCGTGTTATCAGTGAGCTGAATCAAAACAATATTAAATTCAATATTCGTTTACGCTTGGATGATGCTGATAAAAAAGAACCTCGCCATCTCAAAAATGTTCAGATCATGGATCGCATGGGCAATCTCATTCCCATATCGCAGCTTGCTCAATTGAAACAGCGGGACGGCGCCCTCATCATCAAACGTCTCGATTATCAACGCTCAAAAACGCTGACAGCAGATATCAATGACACCCTTATTACCAGTGCTGAAGCTAATAAGCAGGCGATTCGGATTTTTCACGAATTAAACCCACAATTTAAGGAGGTCGGCCTTTCGATTGGTGGTGAAGAAGAGCAATCCCGTGAATCGATGCGGAGCCTCAGCGAGGCGATGGTCTTAGCTCTCTTATCGATTTTTGGTGTTTTAGTCTTTCTGTTTAAATCTTACCTGCGTCCTCTGATTATCATGTCGACCATACCTTTAGGTCTAACTGGAGTCGCCGTTAGTTTTCTCCTGCATGGCATTCCTCTGAGTTTTCTGGCAGTTGTGGGTATCATTGGACTAGCTGGAATTATCGTGAATGCTGGAATTGTACTGATCAGTTTTATCGACGAAATGCGACTTGAAACTAGTGATAGCCTTCATAATATCTTAGTAAAGGCTTCGGGCTTGAGACTGAAAGCCGTTATGGTCACAGCACTTACAACGATCAGCGGTCTCATCCCGACAGCTTATGGTATTGGTGGTGCTGACTTAATATTGATGCCGATGACTCTGGCGATGGCATGGGGCCTGGCAGCTGGTACCTTGCTTACTTTGATCTGGGTACCCTGCGCCTATGCCTTGCTTGAAGATTTCATCACACTGCTTGAAAATATCTGGCAAAGGTTAAGGGGAAAAGACCCGTCTTGAATGAATCAGTCATTCTTCAAGAAGCTGTCTCGCTCTTTTTCTTGCGAAGACGCCAGCGCCGCCTTTCATAAGCTTTCTCATCAGTTATAACACCAGGCAAAGCGTTCATTTCCTCTTCATTTCGCAGTATCGTCGTCAGGATATCACCGACGACACGGCGATATAAAAATTCAAAGTGTGTGATGTGATGCATGGGTATTGGTTGAACCTTACCAGCATATTCAAAAATTCCTTCTCGACCACGAGCGACACGATCTTTGATTGAGTAAAGATTATATATTTTCACATTTTCATAAACCGGACTGGAATGCAAATCCACAAGAAAGCGTGAACCAGGCCGCATTTGCCAGACGTCTTTCCAAAAAAATCCCAAGGGAGTGATAAGCGCCAGATAGGTGAACCAGGAACCTTTGAAAGGCGTTCCCATGGTCACAACCTTGTCGCAATATTGATGACCTCCCATTCTTAGCAACCACCATAAAGCGACCAGTCCACCTTTTGAATGGGCAACAATATGGACTTTTTCAAATTGATAACGTTGAATCTGTCGCCTAACCTTGCGGTCTAAAAATTCGGCGGTTTCTTTAATGCCCCGAGTAAAAAACACCCCAAACAAGCCGCCAAGATTAAAACTCATGACATCAAAGCCGCGCTGCGTCAGCAAGCGTTCCAGGACGGTCAAGGTTCGTCGCGAGGAAAAGAAGCCATAGAGGAGGATAATAGGGACTCGATCCGGATGATAAATCCGTCTTTTGATAATTTCGTTATTAATTTGAACTTCATAAAAGATTTCATAATAGACCCGTTTTAATTGGGTCCATAGGCTGGTACCACTTTTGCGTGAAATAAATTCATATGCTAACAGTGGTAAAGTCGTTAGCCCACCGAAAATGATAATATTCAATATCGTACTGCCAATGGCAGCAGAGTCGTTGACACTAGCCAAATTCGCAAATAAAATCACCGTCGGCAGACAACCAAGAAATGAATAGAAAAAGACTCGCCGGGCATGAAAGTCAGCCACTCCAAAAAAGAATGACATGAGGTCAAAAGGAAAAATGGGAATCCAGCGCACGATAAAGATCAATTTGTAGTCTTGCGTGCGAATCAACTGCCAGGTATTAGGTAGATTGGTCGACAGCCAGGGACGAATCAGGCGTTTGCCGATATAGTGCCCCGGGTAATAGACTAAAACAGCCGCTAACGCAGCGCCAAAGGCGGTTAAGAGGGTTCCCCACAATGGGCCAAAATTAGCTCCACCGACAATCGCCATAAAAAGAACGGGAGAAAAAAAGAAGGGTCGCAACAAGGATAGTCCAAGAAAACGGATTTCCGGCACCACACTATCGCTCATGCAAGACTGCAAGGTATCGTCACACATTTGATGCCAAAAGCTGTAGCCAGCGATCAGCATCCCACATAAGATCAACAATTCAATCAGTAAAACGGTCCGAAACTGGCGTCGGGTAATTCCCATAGAAGAGCGGCCCCACCACAGTTCAGGCTGGCCACAATGCAGGAAGCACTCCGAGCCAGACTCTGAATCATAAATATTCGTTAAATATAAATGATAACCAGAATCTGACGGGATGCCAAACTGTTATTAAAATTCATCAAGACGGTGCTTACCGTGGGCTAGAGCTGCTGTTCGAGGCCCGTTCCCTGGCTCCGCAAGGGATTCACATGCTCTGTATGCTGCAACAAGCTTTCCTCCTGAAAGCTTTCCAGAAGGGCTTTTGCCACCTTCACCCCATCAAGAGCCGCGCTGACAATACCACCAGCAAAACCTGCCCCCTCACCTGTCGGATATAATCCAGGATGACTAGTGGATTGCAAGCTCTTGTCGCGATGCATGACGATGGGCGACGAAGTCTTTGTTTCGACTCCGGCGACGATGGCTTCCGGGCTAATGAAGCCTTTCATCTTTTTATTGTAGGTATCTAGTGAGTTTTGTAATGCGTGGACGACAAAATCAGGCAAGATGCGATCTAGCCGTGCTGCAGTCACACCTGGCTTGTAGGTTGACTTCAATTCGCCCCGACTGTCACGACCTTTAAGAAAATCGACCAAACGCTGTGCTGGACTCAAATAGCCGCCACCACCAGCTTGAAACGCGAGCCTTTCAATTCTTTGTTGGAAATACATACCATCAAGCGGGTGGCCTTGGTAAAAGTCTTCGCGATTGACGTTCACCACAACGGCAGCGTTGGCAAACCCACTGTTGCGCGCATGATAACTCATGCCATTAATTGCCAGGTGACCAGGCTGAGCACTGGTTGGCAAGAGATGACCGCCCGGACACATACAAAAGGTCCAAATCCCCCTCTCGCCGACATGTGCCGCTAACTTGTATTCTGCGGCGGGCAGAAGCTGACATGAGCCTAGCTGGATCTGGTTAATCAGTTCCTGCGGATGCTCAAACCGAGCACCGATCGCAAAAGGCTTTGGTGCGAGTGCCAGACCATGGTCGAGTAGAATCTGATAGGTATCCCTGGCAGAGTGACCGATAGCAAGGATCAAGTGATCCGTGCTAATTTCCTCTCCATCTGCTAATTGAACCTGGTAACGCGCTGATTTTCCGGTACTAAAACCAACAAAACGGCGACCAAAATAGAAATCCACACCAAGTGATTCTAAATATTTACGCATATTGATTGCAATACGTAGCAGATAGTCCGTACCAATATGAGGATGGGCTTCATAGAGAATATCAGCCGGAGCGCCGAATCTCACCCACTCTTCAAAGAGATAACGGATCAGCGGATGATTCCGTCCACAGGTCAGCTTACCATCTGAGAAGGTACCTGCCCCACCCTCGCCAAAGCAGTAGTTACTTTCCTCGGCAAACTCCCCTTGGCTTCGCAGCTTGTTTACCGTTCTCAGCCTTGCCTCGACCGGCTCACCCCGCTCAATGACCAAAGGCGCAAAGCCCGCTTCAGCCAGAACCAGTGCCGCAAAGCTTCCGGCAGGTCCACTGCCAATAATGACAGGACGATGCCGCATGCGCCTCTGGCGGACATTCTGCAAACCATCCAGAGGATGGTAATGCGGCTTCGCTTCGACCAAACTCATCGCCGTCTGATACTTGCTCAGCAAGGCTTGCTCATCGTCAAGATCCAGCTCCACTTGGAAGTGGTGAACGACTCTTGCTTTGCGCCGGGCATCGAGAGACTTCTTGCGAATGCGAAGATTATGGATCTGTTCTTTATGGATACCAAAATCCTGACGTAGAGCGTCAAGTATCGATAAATCTTGTGATTTTTCACTTACAGGAACGGTCAATTGCTTGATCATTATGGTCATTTTGATGCCTCTGTGGGGAAGATCGTCATAGCAGGCTAGGTTATAAGGACATGCTAGGCCAGGGTCAAGGGGAAACGCCACTTTACCAGTTTAAACTGCGATAATCATTTCGTTTTCATATGAAGGGCTGGAGAGCTCAACGCTTCAGCTGCCCGCCAACAAATAGCTGACCAGATTTTGCTTCATAATAACTGATAAAGAAATTTTTAGCGCTCATCTGTAACGAAGTCTGTAAATTATCGGCCACAGTCTGCAAGGCCTGCTCAATCAATTCTTGCGGACGACCTTCAAACAAAAGAACTTTAACGAGAATGGGATGGCTATTTTCCGGCTGTAGCTCGCCGATTTGCAAACCTTCTGCATAATAGCCTGGCTGTAAATCTTGCCAGACGCAGCGAACAGCCTGAGAGGGTATGGACAACGCTTGCCCCACGGACTGAGCCAGGGAGGTTAAAACTTCGGGAGTATTAACTTTTTTCGCTTGCGGCAGAGCCTGAATTTCAATTAAAGGCATCGTTTCCTCTCGCCAGTCGGTCACCGGTTTGCGGCGATACTAACACAATTTTTTCTGCAGACTAGCATTTTCCCAACTCGTCGTTGCCGAAAAAAATCCTGCTCGCAACGAGCAGGTCAGATTTTCTATTTTCCACTTCAGTTGCCTACCGATTGAAATTCATCTGCCTTGCCAGGAGGGCGGCTCTGCTTGTCGCGGTGCAGGTAGTATTCAATCAAATCAGCTCGATAAATGGCATCATTATGCTCAGCATCAAATTCCGGAGCGTGGAGCAGGATGTCTTTTTCCAAGGCGACCGAAACGAGGCGCTCAACATGATCGACGTCCGTCACAAACATGGTCGAACAGATCATTTGCTGCCCCCCAGGCAACCATCGCCGACTCCCAAGTACAAGATCAATTAGCTGCCAGTTTTCAGTCTCGACGATAAAATCACGAACTTCACCAAATTCATCGTCGGTTGCATGAATTTTATAGCCTTCAATTTCGTAACAACTCCGCAGGTGTTCGAGGTGTTTTTCACCCTCAAGTCGGTGCTCGCGCAATTGCTGCAATTCCTTCCAGTTGGAAGGCAGCTGCTCTGGCAAAGGATATTGATCGGGTAAAAAAGTAACCGGATAAGGAAAATGACCCGCTGGGGGTGCGTAAGCACCAATCCAATATGGATTCCATCCATAATAAGAATAGAGACTTTCCTCATACTGCCTCGAGAGAGGTAAGTTATCGGCCAGAGCTGGTGAGCCTTCGACCTGATCTTTCGTCAGATTCACTTTGATACCCAAATTTTCCGAAATAGACTCAACACAGTCTGGCGCCAAGACCACCTTTCGTCCTGGCAGCCATCTTTGAGTATCAACAACAAAGTAACGTAGCTGCCACGATTGATCATCAACCAAAACATCACTGATGCGGCCGAATTCATCGTCTTTGGCAGCGACTTTATGTCCTTTGAGGGTATTAAAACGGATAAGCATAAACTTCCTCTTTTTTGTCTTCGACTAAGTACTTCGCGACTTTTGCTAAATGATGGTTTAAGACACTTCTTTCAAAGTGTCTCTGATACGATCAGCAAAACGTTTGGGCAGCATATTGCCCACCATTTGCACGATATTTTTCAAATTGCCTTGCTGCTTAAATTCTTGTTTTGTCTGCTCAAAAGCCTTGGCCAATTGTTGTGACTCTTCTGTTGTCAATATTTCTTTAGCTTTAGCAAAAACCTCGGTCTCTTCCTCCGCTATATGATGTTCGACGGCATCTTTTAGCTGTTCAGCCGCTTTTTTCCATTCGACACCAATAGTCTCCAAACCTTTTAAGGTGCGCAACAGCGTTTCCGCTTGCGCATGTTCGCGAAAGGAATCAGCCATCATCAACTTGGCGTCATCTGTTTCTTCGCGAATGGTATTGTAAAATATAGCCTCTTCCGCTCGCGAGTGAGGGACTAGTTCCTCTTCAATTTGCTCCAAGAGTTTTTCGGTGTGTTGGCCTTTTTCCGTGGCCTTGACTAACGAACTCAATAAAACTTTTATATGATCGTGATCTTTTTTTAGACTTTGATATATTGTCATCTGCATGTCTCCCTTTTCATGCTGTGGCTTGACTTTCTTTTGCCTGTAAAATCACCCAAGCCAGAAGGCGTTTCACCCACGATTTGTTACTTTGCGATATCTATGCCAACAACCTGAAAAAGCTGAGAACTGATGATTCAGGAATCGTATCCTTCCTTTTTACCCATTCAAACTTTGTACAGCCTGCTATCCAGCTACGGCAGTACTGTAGGCTTATAGCTACAGTCTTCCATTTCACGTTCTTTTCGTCCTTTTTTAAGATCATCAACAAGTATTTTACCCAGTAATATTTGCTGCATCATACGTTAAGTAAGAAATTAAATAATTCTATTCCGCATGTTTGAATCGACCTCATAGTCATTTGATTCAATTGAAAAAATGATTTGTGACTCGATCTTTTTTTAGCTTTTACCGATAAAAAAAAAGGAGGATCACAACATTGATATGCAGATGCAAACATCTTTGGTTGCTTGGAGCTGTTTTGCTTTTGATCAATTGCGATGGCAAACGCTTTGCTCGTGACAAGCAGAAGACTTCCGGTGTAGCTGACTCGCAAGCGATCAACGCTGAATTGGGTGAAAAAGCGGACGATGGCAGCGGTGAAGAGAAGATATTTTTCCCGAAGAATATTTCCGGAGCCTACCTATATTGCCAACAGAGTGCAGCTTATCAGGATGACACTCAATCAGCTTCAATTAGTTGCCGGATTAGTCAAACCAAAGACGGCGATAAATCGGAAATTGCTGCCTTAGAAGGCATTAAGTGGGAGATGCTGCAAGCAGATGATAGCAAAAGAGGGTTGTGCTCTGCACAAATAACCAAACTTAATCCAGATTCTGAATGGCATATATCCATCGAATTTTCGTCTTCCACACTTGAGGATTGGCGAGACGCGATGAACAGCTATCAAATTATTGCCAATTTTGACGGTGTGGTTTCAACCACACCGCTTTTACCTGCCCTGATCAGTGAAGATCAGGATAATAAACCTGCGCTTTTTTACTTCCAGGCAGTGCCGGTTGCAGAAGGTATCGAACTTAATTGGCAAGCAAGTATTGGCTATCATGCCCTGATCATTCGTTGGAGTGAAGCTGCACCTCTCTCGGAAACTCCTAGGCCAGGTCGTCTTTATGAGATGAATACCCCTCTGGGAAATGGACAAATCGTCTATAATGGCGATGCGTCTACGTGGCTTGATCAAAGTCTTGAATTGGGAGAAAGTTATAGTTATCGCCTATGGTTACGCTCACCTCAATCAAGATATTACCACGATACAGCTCAAAGTTTTCATTTTGCCAAATCCTGTCAAGAGCTGCATCTTCGCGATTTGAACTTACCTAGCCAAGACTATCCGATTTATCCAACAGGATTTAACGCTAACATGAGTGCGATCACGGCTTCCTGCGATATGTTATTTGATGGGGGCGGATGGACGCTAGTTCTGAATTATGTGCGAGCGGCAGGTAACAATGCCGACTTACAGGTTCAGACAGCAAACCTGCCTCTCTTAAAGCCAGCTAGTCTTTTAGGTGACGATGAGAGTAGCTTGGCCCCTCATTGGGGACATGCTTCCAACAGCATGTTAGCCAATATGGAGTTTTCGACCCTACGCTTCTGGTGCACGGCAGATCACGGTCGCATCCTTCACTTTCACAGCGATGCTCCTGGTTGCCGCGCATACTTTCAAACCGGCAGCGGCGATTGCAGTGAGTTGGGAATGAATCGCACCCCTTATGCCGACGATAATTCGCAGCTTGTCTTTGAAAACTTCGATGGCAATGAAGGTGACCTGGCGATGACTAAAGAGCCATTTTATCAATTTTCCACCAGCCACTGGAACATCAACGCAAGTTTTAGCGATACCAACATGAATCGCTGGGAGTGCGATAACGTCTTTGAGGATCTGAACACTATGCATCGCATCTGGGTCAGATAGAATTAAAATATATTCAATCCTCTACTCCCCATGTGCTATCATTGCGCTTTAGCTCCTTTTTACCTAGGTCCAGGCATGTGGCTATCCATGATCGGCACGACAAAGGCTCACATTTTAATCTTTATTTTTTTTAGTCTTTTTGCATTAAGAAACCAAATTCGAGCTACCCCCCTAGTAGAAATTGATGGCATTGATCCGGACAGGTCGGACTTGAGTCTGGTGACCTTCCCCATCCCAGGATTAATTGACTCTCAACGCAGGGGGCCTTTCATCGAACTCCTACGGGAACTGGAGCAACGAAGTGGTCGGAAAATTTTCATCGACGTTCTACCACCGAAGAGGGCGACAAAATATTTTCTCGCTGGTAAATATGATGCCATGTTCCCTGCTTTGCTGGCAAAGCTTCCGAAAAACTTCCCTTACTGCCGTTCAGATCTTATTTACATGAAAAAAGACTTCCTCTTTTATCGACAAACTCACCCCATTTCATGGCGAAAGACCCAAGAGAAAATTCATATAGGCCTTGTTTCCGGCTATATCACACCGCTAGAGAAAGACTTTATCTCAAAGAATATCACTTTCGAAAAGACCATGAACATGTTAGCCAATATGCGCAAGCTTTTGTCTGGACGTATCGACGCTGTCATCTCTGAAGAATTTGAGGCACTTGCAGCGATCAAAGCCTTAAAAGCCACGACACAGATCAGCTATGATCCTGATCAATCGCTTCACAGCGCTGAAACCTATATTATTTTCCAAAAGAAATCCGGACTGGATGAAGTCTGTAAGGAATTTTTTGCCCTAAGCCAGAAGCTTCGCAGCGAAAAATGGCTTGAACAGCGAATCAAGCAAAGATTTGCGGATTAAAGGGGCATTTTCATAAGGCAATGCTAGAGCGTGATCAACCAGTCTTAGCAACAAACCAAACAATTGCTGCTGCACAAGTTTGCCAAGTGATTTGACCTTCTGCGTTCATATGCTGACAAAATTGATCCAAGCTCGTCACAAAGCAAGGCTGAGTTTTATCTCGACAAGTAAAAAAGGGAGACATCACAAAGTGAGTCGTTAATGCTCCATATCTCTGTGCCAGTCGCTGATCGAAAACACGGCGAAAATTTTTATGATCCCGCATGATTTCATACCGCTCTCTTTTCGATAGAAAGTGACTCTCCTGAATGCGGTTTGTCATCACAATATCCATCAATCGATGGCAGTGCTCCTGAAGATTCTTGGATTTTTGTAGGCAGTAGGTGCGACTCGACTCCACTAAACAACTCACCTTGATCTCGACAAAAGACGAACCGCATTGCCTGGATAGAAGATCGACAAAATTAATGCTGTCTTTGATAAAAGCCTGATCGAGATGATCAATGGCTTGAATTGCTTGCACCAGATAAGCTGCACGCTCATCACGATTGAAATTACTAGCTAGCAAGTAAGGCGTAAAAAATAAGAAAAAAAGCAAAAACCTCATAATCGCCCCCACTTTTTACGATATTCCTCACGGAACTGACGGACAAAGTTGGATAGGTGCCGATACCAGGGATAGACTTCCAGCAAATCCGCGCGTGTCAGCAGTGGGCTTGATTGCAACAAAAGGTCTTGATGAAATACCGCTTCCAGTTTAGTCAGAGGGTAGGATTTTGCTTGAAAATTGAACTCGCCCGCATCTTGTGGGCTGATCGCGAAATCTCCTTGGCTGTGGAGAAAATGATAGCGAAAATCTGGTGCCAAAAAATGACTAAGTGGTTGGAAAAATTGCAGATTCTTACGTTTGACCTCTGCCGCAGAAGCCAGCGTCATAGCCCGAGCCTGAAGTTTGTGCTGGTGAATGTTCACGGCGAAATCCTTCACCTCAAGATCTGCTTTTTCATCGATCATAAAGCAATGAAAGCTGATCAGTTCTTGTGGTGACCATGACTTGCTTTTCTCCTCATCAGATTTTCCCTCATCCTCCTGAGTTTCCTCTTTCTCAGCAGGATCGAGTTCGGTTTTTAAATGAGCCAGCGTCTGCATCGTTTCCCAGCGTTCCAAAACTGCATGCACATCCTTTTTAATACCCAAATCGCTCAGGGTTGCATCGGGTGCCGCAGCCAAACGCTCGCACAGGTCAGTCGGCGAATCCCAATGTAGATGATAGTCACGGCAAAAGCCTGCTGCTGGTACGTGTTTATTTTGGAAAAGCAGTTGGACTTCAGTATATTGCAAAATTACATTCTCTTCTTGTCCCGGCACCAAGTTCTGCGACATCTCACTGTAGGCTTCGATGCAGGCGTTTGGTTGAAGCCACTCCGGGACTTTGAACCAGGTAGCATTGGGTTTGGGCAGATTAGTAAAAATATGATGACTGGCTCTCGGTTGATGATTCATAGCATGCTTGAGAGGTTTTGCCAGAGCTTCCAAATGCTTCGCTTGCAATTCTAGCTTCTTTTTTTCATACTGAAGTTGTTCCTCAGACAGGGCTGAGGCGATTTGTTGCCCAAAGCGCCCTAGCTTACGCCATTGGTAGTGAAGATATGGTTCATCTTTTTGCCTCAACCAACAGATCTGGCTTTCCACATCCTCGTGGATATCCTCTGGCTCGCAGTTGCCTAGCTCCTTCACGTAGCCTAGGCGATAAGCACGGAGGAGAAAATCACAGCCAATTTTTTCAGGCTTTTCTTCTTTTTGCTCCTCATCCTGACAATACTCATGCTGGTTGCCTCCGCTTTTACTAGTTAATTCTTGGAGCAAAAGCAAACTGCGATCATTAAAACTGACTAGACCGATTACCGCCATGATATAAATATATGCCGCTTTCGTCACAATTTTTGGAGTGAGGCGCCGTTGCATGGGATTAGGACCAATATATATCAGCCACTTTGCGAAGTGTAAGAGTACCGTTTCACCTGCTTGAGCTGGAGGCACCTTGATACCGATCATCGTCCGGCTTGGACCATCCAAGCGGCCAAAGCGGACAACAAGAAATCCCGAAATCAGCGCAAAAAAAGCGATAAGAAACAAGGCGCCATGGCTCAAGGAAAATGCCTGTCCATCATATAGGTAAAGTAAGCCTAGCATGATACTGGCAATTGACAATAAGCCCAATGTCAAAAGATTTTTGGTACCAATACTTCTCATGGATTTTCAAACCTGTTGAGCATACGATCCTCAATGGTGATTCGACGATTTTTACGCTTTGCCTCATTAACGATTTCACGTTGTATGCGCGTTAATTTCCCCTGAAATTGGGGAATTTCCTGCTCAGAGGTATTATCCGCATGTGTACAAATAATGACATGATTCGGTAAATCTTTCTGATAAAGGCTGATTTCCTTGTAGGCAGCGTATGCCCTTTCAAAACCAAGTTGCAGGTTATTATCTTTGTCGCCATCGCTATCCGTGTGACCATTAATCATCAGCATCCGCTTGACCAAACCCGACGTTTCAAAGTCCAAACCGGCACCCGTGGCAGGATGAAACAATTGTTCAACAACAGATTTACCGGCATCGAGAAGTTGCGTCTGCCCTGGACCAAACAAGACATCTCCAGGTAAATTGATCATACGGGAAGTCGTATCGCCAACGGTATCACTCACCCCATCAGTTTTTCCCTGATTGAGAGACCAAAGGATGATGAAAAAAACCATGATATTGGTCATCAAATCCATATAAATAGTCTGCCAGGAATTCGAGCGCCGCCGCTGACTTCGTTTGATCGGCTGGATCATGACGATTTTACCTCTATCACATTCTTATTTTGGACAATGACTTCAATTGCCCGCAAAAAGGTCTCATAATCATATTCGAGGGCTTTTAATCGCTGATCAAAGCGGGAACTGATAATCTTATAAAGTGAAGCAAACACCGCACCATATAAAGTTGTTTTCAAAGCCAAAGCCAATTGCGGCGTCAAAGACTCAATGGTGACATTCGCTCCTAGGCCGTCGAACATGGCTATCAAGCCAACAATAGTACCGATCAATCCAAACAGTGGCATGGCATCGGCGACAAACTCCAAGTTGCCGTTTGCATAATCGTAGAGCTCATGGCATTCAACGTAATAAGAGTGGGCAAGATAGGCAGCATAATCCAGGCTGCGCTCCTCACGGATCAGGCACTGAATATCCCGCACCAAAGGGTTGTCCGGGAGAACCAAGACAGCTTCCTGGGGAAGAGGGCCGACAAGGATTTCTCCTTTTTCATCGCGCTTCAGGTTCAAACTTTTATTCAACGCAAACATCGTTTCCTGTAGGTGCACACCTTTTTCGATAAGGTGGCGACTGGAAAAGAAAATTGTAAAAGACGAGACCATGATTTTGGCAATATCAAGGCCTGTCACATACACCATAAGCGCTACGGAAATGATGAACATCGCGATAAAGTAGTTCTCTGTCACAAAAAATAGCAGAGACACCAAGCCTAATAACAAAAAACCAATTAAGCCGGTTAGACCAGCTCCTGCACTGCGCTGGTTCACTCCCAGCTTGGGAACAACAACTCGGCTAACCGACGCTGGATCTTTCTTGTCACTCATGATGCCTTCTCCGTTTCGAGTTGACGTTTTTGTTGCTCAATTTCACGTTTCTGGATTTCAATGCGCTCGACATATATAGGGTTATAGATAACGGCTTGATAGCAATGCACCCCAAACCAAAAAAAGAGTGCCAGCGCTAGGGTCCACATTGTCAGTCTTCCGCCCTTGGTTGTTTCACGATGCTTTGACAATTCCGGTAACCAAATGGCCTGCAACCACTGGATTCGATGTTTTGTCGTCGCTAGGTTGCGATGCCGGTCTGCTTCTTCCCACGAATCTTGTGCATAATGAAAAATTTTCGTACTCAGATCACGTAAACGCTCCCACCCCGCTTGGTAGCTACGAAAGGACCCATATTGTTTGACATGATAAAACTGCATCAGATGGTGAGACCCCTGATTCACTGCAACATAGCCATCAGCGATCAAACTAGGATACCTTGACCAAAATTTTTTACTCAGCTGCCCACCAAGCTTCCATAGCGTCGCCAGGAAAGGGATTTTAATAAGCAGACTATGACAGCCTAAATACAGAGTTTGATAAAAGTGCCCGCGCCGATGGATTTGTCCTCTTTCCCGCAGCAAAGCACCGAAAAGAAAATCTGCTGTTGGCCCGCCCTCGACAAACGTTTCACTGATAAGTGTCTGGCCAAGGACAATGCGGGCTGGCAAAAAACCACCACCGTAACTTAGAACCTGATTGGCAGCACCTTCCAAGAAGGTCATCCGTTTCAGATTGAGGTGATCGATTCCAGCGCGTTGTGCATATTGGGCAAAGTACGAGCGAAGCTGTAAGACCTGCTCCTCATCAAAACGATATTTCCGATCCATGAGACAGGAGATAAAGTCCAACCAGGACATAAGTCCGACATAAGCAAACAGCCCTAATGCTGGCAACCAGATATAGAGGGTCACTGGCAGAGACATCTCCAATAAGGCGGCAGCGAAGTAGCCCAAAACAAAGATCGGCAGATAAAGCAAGGAAACGACAAGGACACGCCCTAAGAAGACCCATAGCCATGCTTCGAAAAGAACTGGTATTGCATGCACGTTCATTTTTTCAAATTCATAAAAACGGGGAAAAAGCAAATCGATATGAAGGATCACAAATGCTCCCCAAAGGCTGCCACTCATAATCGCCAGAAGCCATGAATGCGCAAAAATCCCGGCATCTTTGGGGATGCGGGGAATCATAAATGGCAAAGCAAAGACGACGAGCACACAACTTACAATCAATAACCACAGCAGAAGAGACTTCCACTGTCTTGGGTATGAGCTTTGAGCAAGATGGAGCATCAAGGAACCAAGGAATGGCAGACATAGAAATAAGACCGAGAGAATACCCAGTGTCATCTCTAAAAGTCCTGGAAAACGATATGCCAGGTTTTGCCAGAAATATGACAGTTTCCAGGTTGAGTGGCTTTTCTCATCGGCAAATATATCCTGCCAAAAGACCTTTGTTGCATTTTGATCGAATATGCCTGATTTTTCCACAAAGGGCTTCATCGCTGCAAAGACGATAACCTGCTGTTTTTCTTTCGTCGTATTTTGAAACGGTATATCCCCTGTGACAATACGAGTCTGCTGGCGAACATCATATAGCTCATAGATAATCGCATGACCTTGAATCCTGCCAGGCATATAGGCTTCGATCCCAACTGCAGCCAGTTTATTCAAGCGACAGGATAGATCCTCACAGGAGCTTAGTTCGATACGATCTTTTGCTATCGGCAAAATCCGGGAAAAGTTCGACAAGATATCAAATACATTCTGTTCCAAGGCTGCTGCCAACCAAGCCTCTTGCGGTATTTCTGGCGCAAAATCGACCACCATCCGCGACTGAGCGGGAATCACCGTTTCAGTCTGCGTACTTGCTTGCAGCCCTAAACTGAAGAGCGTCAGGAGTAAAAGTGCTGGCCGCAAACAGCGCATGAGGCGGGTCCTTCGTCTTAAATGAATGGCTTCACCTTCCTTCGACGCTTTTTCGCTCAGGCTTGAGTCGTACCTATTCCCTGACAAACACATAGCTGACTTATTTGATTAGACTAAAATTCATGTTTCTTGATTTCATCAGGGGCCAGTTTTGACAGGTACAGCGAGGATTTGTTCTTTTGTCATCACCTTAAAGATCGTAATATGAGCCAGCCAAGTATAGAGCGTAGCACGCCCTCTCTATGATATTCTGTGTTGCAAGGATTGAGATGCATCGAATTCAAACCTACTTTCAAGCCTTCACAAAACATATTGGTGCACTGCTCCTCGTCCCTCCGGCCGAACTCCGCCAGCATGAGTTTTTTCGGCGAGATTTAGGGTTTCAGCTCGCCTATGGTGCAGGGCAAGCTATTGTCACATCCTTGGCCTTCATCATCATGAAACAGGTCTTTGACAGCCCTGATACTTTCGTCGCACTTGTTCAATCTGGCGTCATGGCCGGACTCTTAAGTTCCCTTTTTTATGTCAACTTTATGGCTAAACATCGGCCCAATGTGGCGTTTGTCATCCCCCACTCTTTGGGTTGGATCGCTCTATTACTATCGATTTTTGCTCAAGGTGCTACCAGCTTTTCCTGGATGATGGTGGCGGCTAGTTTTCTATTCGCCTTAGCCAGCCCATTTCAAGGTGTCATCTACGGACTGCGATTTGGCAAAAAAGATCGTGGCCGGGTGGTAGCGCTGCTAAAACAGTGGCAGACCTTGGCTTCAGTTATTGTCGCCTGGGGTATTGGTTCTGCGATGGAATGGTCAACGGATGCTTTCCGTTGGTTGTTTTTACCGGTGGCTATCTATGGGCTATGGACCTGTCGCCAGTATAGCAAGATTGATATTCCTGTGGCCGAAGAAAAATTAAAGCAACGCCCACAAGTTTTTCAAAGTCTTGCTTGTTTGAAACATGATGTGAATTTTGCAAAGTTTCTTTTTTTTCAGTTTATCTTGGGACTATCAAATATTGCTGGCGTCACAGTCATGCAAATTTATGTCAACGATCAAAATTTTCTCAATGCTTCACCAGCAAGTGCTGCCTGGGTTACCGGAGTTCTCCCTCCCCTTTTTATGTTTCTCAGCATACGAATCTGGGGAGCTGTCTTCGATCGTATCAGCATCGTCTGGTACCGTGCCCTGACCAGTTTAGCTATGGCTATCGGTTTTGCTATTTATCCATTATTGGGTATCAGCGGCGCTATGATCGGAGCATTGATCTGGGGAATAGGCCGTGGTGGTGGGCAACTGGCTTGGTCGATTGGAATTTTAACTTTTGCCGGCGAAAAACGATCAGCCGAGTATTTGGCAGTGCACACCTTTCTCACAGGCGTGCGGGGAGTGATGGCCCCCTTTATCGGTGTTTGGGCCATTCACTCATCCTTGTCACCTGCCCAACTTTTCTGGACAGTCAGCATAATCATTGCGACGACGGCATTGGCAACAGTCATTTGGGTTGCCAATCCGGAGCCGAAAGCATGAGCTTCTTTTCAGCTTAGTCTTACTGTGCACATGGGGTTGGGTAAACTTTATCAGGATTATTTTTACAAACTGGCATCAAAGCTGATGCAGGGCCGCGACTATTGATGGCAGCAACAAACTCATCCCAAGCTGGCAAGCGCGTGCCATCACCTTCGACAATGCGTCGGAAACGGTAGGAAGATGCTTGACCAAGAAGAACGCTATCCCGACTCCACTCGTTCGCGTCAACCTGAGTCATAGTAAAGTTCACAAGCATAGAACTGGGGATTTCAAAACCAGGCAAAGGCTTCAAAGGTTGTAAATACGGGACAACTTCACCGTAAGTAAAATCAGGATTGAAAACTGCCAGGTAACGAACTTGCGCTCCCTGGATTAAACTATAAAGGAAACGTCCGGCCAGCGTATCATGCCAGGTCCAGATTCCTTCATCAAACACAGGAATATTAGCGCCATAACCGATAAGTTCGCCATTCTCTACGATCGGATCAAATTTTGCGCCAGCAAAAGAGATCACCTCATCAGCCAATGGGTTACCGTCCATCCACCATAAACCTTGAAGGTTTTCAGGTGTCCCTGTTAAAAAGTTGCCAATTTGCAAGTAAGAATCCACTTCTTCATGTGGAAAAGAAAGCATTTTATACTCGTTAAATATACCAGCGGTCAAAGGTGCGGAAAAAAGCATGCTGGCCAAGAGGATGACGATTTTCATGTAAATTTCTCCTTAGAATATTTGAAAATCAGAGGAAGGTTTTTGAAACGAAATTCTAGTATTTGCATACGTAGAAATACGCGTTTCATCTAGAGTAGGTCAGCATGTAGCAAATTATGTCAGGAATAGAGACCTTTTTTTCCGTGTTCTTTGATTTTTTCTGCAAGAAGGAGCATGGCATGTAAATTTGACGCAGCACATCTTTATCGACCGGCTTTCACTGGCCCGACATGCAGCGGCAAAGAAAAAAGTCAAAATTGCCACTGCATGATATAAGTCCTAATCAATACTGATAGATATCATGGTAGCTGCTGGTTGGATAACATAGACATCGGTTTGATCATCCAAAACCTCGACGCTCAATGGCCAACATTGATCTGGGATCAAGGCACTGTAGCCGGTCTCTAAGGAAGCCTGATGCGTTCCGCTACCCTGGAGCCTGCATCGGCCTTGCAATACCAAAATTATGGCATAACCATGATCGGCACGAATTTTAAAAACTTCATCTTTTGCGCCATGTAAGCTGCGCACCTGATAGTAAGCATTTGCTGGATATTCGGCGAGCATTAGGCCAGAACTTAATTGACTGGTGACAGCTTGCCGACGCCTACCGTTAACCCATTCCAGCCCCACTTGCTTTGTGGAGTCAACTAGCCGCAATGCCTCATCAAGATGCAATTCTCTAGCTTTTCCATGTTCAGGATCGAGCTGCCCTTGACTGTCGTATTTACGCCCCCAATCCCATAACCGATAAGTCTTACCGGACTTGCCAAAGACAATTCGTTGCGGCTCAAGCAGGGTGACGCCTGCTCCAATAGCATGCGGTACACCCGGCTCAATCTCAAAATAATCACCCTTTTTAACTGGCACAAACTGCAATAGATCTTTCGCATCGTCCCCTTTTTTCAAGCGCCGTGCCAGTTCTTCCCGACTGATAGCCTGAGAAAACCCCAAATACAAACCGGCTCCCGGCTCGACATCAAGGATGAGCCAAGATTCTGGTTTGCCACACTCATGCGGAAGAAGGTAGGGGTCATCATCCTGAGGGTGAACCTGTAACGACAGAGGACTTGCGGCATTCAAAAGTTTGACGAGAATTTCACAACTGACGGAGCCCTGACGCAAAAGTTGCTGGGAAAGAATTTCCGTCGGATATTGACGAACCAGCTCGAGTATCTCGTATTGGCCGTCGAGAGTCTTTGAAGGAAAATCGGGATCACAGGAAAACTCCCAGGATTCACCGACTCGCTTATCTTCAAGTTCCTGCACACCGGGGATGGCCGACTTATATCGTTCAATAATTTTTTGACCTCCCCAAGGTGTACGAGCCAGAGGGGTAAAGTTCAGCGGATCCAGGACAATAGGATTAGTATAGATGGCACTCACAATTCAACCCTTCCTTAGCAACAAGCAACTGCTCTCGAATGAGGTGTTTTTCCCTCACATCTGATAGAAGATAGCTTTTTTTGCCTAAACAAGAAAGTCATCTAAACTGACCTCTTTAACTTGGAAGGAGTCCTTTACGTAGTTTGCTCCTTAGCCATTTAACAACTTGGGGAATAGGGCCAAAAAAATCAGGCTCCAGATCTAAATCTGAAGCCTGACTGTGTCGTAACTCAGGAAAGAGACGTAACGAATAATTCACGGCATCATGACCGTAAAGTAGGTCCAGAGAATCAGCCTGTTACCGTGAAGGTATAGACCTGCTGCCTTAACCAAGAAACTTTTCGACTCAAATCGCAAAAACATTAGTTTTCACTTTAGAAAAAAATGCAAAGTCACTGTTTTAATTGGGATTATTCGTCTAAAAAACAGGTCCTCCGTGCTGTCAGATATTATGTACGCTCGGCAAGGCTTTGCACGATGATCTCCGGTGAACGTCTTGTCGCTTTATCATCAATCACGATTACATGTTCTATGGACAGCTCTCGCAAATTTTCCACCTGCACCGATTGCGATTTCTTTTGTTTTTCTGCCACATCATCAAACTGCAGCTCACCGCTTTGCCCGAGAACACGCAGACTAAATTGCACTAAACCTAGAGGATAAGGACTCGCATTTTCCAATTCTATGTGTAAATTTCCAGGCAGCTTCTTCGGCAAGTAAAGCCGAAAGACAATGCGCCCTTTGCTTTGCTCCTTTTTCTCCTGCTTCCCTGATAGAACTGTATGATCTTGTTTTGTTGTGCTCAGTCGACTTTCTTGCTCAGTCTTGGCAGGCGCAAACATGGCGACGAGCATGAGTCCCAGAACTCCTCTCATGGCAACACTCCTCTTGAACTTCAACACAGTTAAATTCCCGTCTATTTCCACAACGCCCAAAGGACGTAGACATGCCATTATATTCATATTTTTAATATTTTTAATAAAAATATTTACATTTCTATAAAATCTGCTAGGTTATAGAAGTCATTTGGACATACTAAATGACGTCTGGCGAAATGGTTTTTGTTGTGGAAAAGGAGTTCGTTATGTTTTTGAAGCTGCTATTGGTCATTTCTATGGTCGCCACCATGCTGGGCGCCATCGCTCCGCTGATGTCTGCCTCGGCTGCCCGGGCAAAGACCGTTCATCTCAATCAACATTTATTAAGTGCAGAATTACAAGGAAAAGCTTTAGATTACAATTCTTTGCGATAAAGATTGATATAAGTTTTTAGAGAAAAATATTGAGAGCCATTTCGCCAACAAACTAGTCTAGCGCCTGACGGCGCTAGACTAGTTTGTTGGCAGGTGGTCCTTGTCCTTTCAGCCCGAACGCTTCCAATCCTCATCAAATTTTACGGTGAGGATATCATGGCATTGCCCCAAGAACTCTTCCAGATTATAAGCTTTCAGCTCATCGTGGACGAGGTGGAAATCAGCTTCAGGGTTTTGACTCCAAATCTCAAACAGATCATGGACGCAGGCATTGATTTGGGCGCTAGGAAAATTCACTGTGATCCGGGAAACGTCCCGTAGGTCGATACAAATAAATCCGGTCTCTTTTTTCCGCCCTTCTTTATCTTCAATTTCTACCTCACCAACACGTAAGGAAAAAACATCCGCACGACTTTTTAAAATCGTAATAAACTGCCGTTGCTGCTTCAGGTAATCTTCATTTTGATATTGTGGATCTTGTAAGGATCTATTCGCAAAATAGATACTCATACTCCCCGCTCCAATGCATATAGAGGTGATTTCTCTTTTTATCGTCGAAATCTCTTAAAACCTTAAGCCTTCCTTACAATACCATAAAAACATAGGATAAATACCAATCATTACCAGCGGCTAAAACGGGGTATTTTTTTTGAAATTATGACGACGCAGCGAAAGCGGCAGTCTTATTCTTAACACGCTTGCTCAAGCTAGCCTGCTTTTTGAACTGAATGCCATAGGCAAGCAGTAAAGGAATACCCCAGTGAGCACTGCGAACCAGTGCATCCGGCACAAACAAGAAGCCACCGTCGACAACTCGGGCCAAAGCCGTTATCAAGCCCCAAAAGGCCATATAGTAAAGCAAGGCCATTCGAACACCGACGAGCAGAAAAACCGCACATGAGATATCGATCCAACCGATCAATTGGAGTAAACCAGTAGCCATACTTTCCGTGATTTCCAAAGGCGTTAAATTCTTGCTCGCAACGATCAAAAGATCAATAAATTTAGGATGTTGGTACAAGGCTTCGACTCCATGAGTAAAAAAGGTGACCGCCAATGCGAGGCGTAGCCCCCTATTTAACCACAGTGGGAATCCTTCTTGAGCTCTCTGATGATGTAGCCAATAGGCAAGAGCAAATAATATCAACCAGGCAAAGCGTGAGACTTGAGCAAACAACGCATACTTTGCTCCGAAGCCGCCTCCCAAATAGCTTGTTAGCAAAGCTTCCAGTAAAAAGACCGCACCAGCAATCATCAGGTACCCGGCTCTCAGTTTGAAACAAGCTGCCAAAGACAAAGCAAAAAGCAGCGCAACCATGCCATAATTCACAAAAATTGCGATCTCTTCTGCCAAGCTAGTTTCCAGAAAAAGAAAGAGGGAGAGTTTTGAACCATCCAACCATGCGAGACCAGCAAGACCTAAGCACTGCAAGATAAAAAGAATTCGAATGCCAAAAGGCAGCATACGCCCCATGAAAACCTCCGAGAATATTTTTGAAGATTTGTCCTCAAGGCTTGGCACAAAAAAGGCGTCATCGCAAGCTAAAATCAAATGAATATGCCCGCCAATTAAACCAAGAGAAACATCAAATCTGTGGGGATCACGGCGATACTGTCCCGATTGCTCTTTGCAAAACACAGGCTTTATGAAAATAATCGGCGCTCTAGGGTATATACGACTGATACAGCTTTTGAATACCCAAGTGCCTCTTCCTGATGGTCGCTGGCGCGTGCGCATGGAAGATACGAGAGCTGGTGATCGTCGTTGGGTTGAAGGTGGTTTTACCCTTGCTGGAACTGCAGCAACCGTCTTCTATCGCGACTAAAGACTACATAGCTAAAAAATATAGAGCGGGGCAATGTTTCCATTCATGCCCCGTTTTTTGTTTTATTGCCAATGCCGATCCATTAGATCAAACAAGCACTTCAGCAACAAAGCAAATACGACGATCCGAAATACTGGTCGCACAATTCGATCGGCTTGTTTCAATGCCAGTCCACTACCTAACCAATTGCCGATAAGAGTTCCAACCAGAGCGATCGCAGCCACATGCAAATCTATTCTTTGTTGCATACCAAAAACAAGCAGGGCTCCCAAATTAGAGGAAAGGTTCACAACCCGTCCATGGATGCCCGCCTGTTGATAACTCATCTGCATCCACATGATCATGCCGGCGATCAAAAACGTGCCTGTACCAGGGCCAAAAAAACCATCATACATTCCGACTAAACTTGACAGAAAAAAGGCCGTTATAAAATGGGTCCATGCAATTTCATCATGACTCAATCCAAGCGAACGCCGATCGATCAAAGGCTGGATGAAAACCAGAGCTAACATCGCAAGCAGTAGAAAAATAAAGAGCGATTCTTTTGTTTGGTAAAAGCTTAACTTTGCCCCCCAAGCTGAACCTAAGCCTGCTGCCATCATCATTAGCAACAAGAGCCGCCAATAAACCACGCCGGAGCGGAGATAGCGAAACACCGCAAGCGAGGTGCCAGCTGTGCTTACGGCTTTGTTCGTGCCCAAAATCGCTTCCACTGGAACACCGACTGCCAGATACATTGGCAGTGTGATCAAACCGCCTCCACCTGCTATGGAATCGATCAATCCCGCCAGTGCTGCAAAAAAAATAATCACGCCTGCGATCGTAACATCGACTTCCATGAATTCCACAAGTCCACTCCCCTCCTTATGATCAAGACAAATCCCCGATCAGTCAGGACGTAAATAAATTCAGCGGAAGATCGCCGGTCTCGCTCACCTGTGTCAAGAACAACTAGAGTATAAATAAGGAATTATAAGTTAAGATTGCGGGATAAATAGGTATTCCTACCAAATTTTATTGTGCCTTAACAGGATTCTTTGTACTAAAGCTTAAAGAACTTGTGTGGAATTTGTGTTATAAATATATATATAACTAAGCCATGAGTGAGTCCTTAGATACAGACGGCCCAGAAGAACACAGAACACCATACAAATTCCCCGACAGCTGGGTAAGGAACCCCAACAGTTTGGAAGAACTGTCTGCAGGCGACGAATCTGCAGACGAGTGCTTTATCTTTAAAGCATGGACATATCGGACAGCAAGATAACACAGGCAGAAGCGACTGCAAGCATCCGCGGCGCTTAGATGAGGTAGGTAGATTTATGGTTTTCAAGCGACAAAAGTCAAAGCTGATCAGTTGCACACTATTTCTTGCATTGTCAGCATGTGCAACCAATGATCCCGGATATCTGACTGGTGATGAGATTCTTGTACCTGCGCCCGAGTTTGAACCCAACACCATTGATGCCGTGTTGAATTCCGAAAAGTTCAAACCAAAGACTTTTGAGGCACCGGAAATCGGTGCCGAAGAAGATGAAATCAACCTTGCTATTAAGCAAGGTATACCTGTTGAAATTAATGAAGAGGTCAACAAATGGATTCACTTTTTCACAGTGAAACGACCCGACCTGTTTCAACGCTATCTCGATCGTGGCGAAAAATATAAAGCTATGATCGTTTCGATTTTGGAAGAACAAGAAGTTCCTACCGAACTTTATTATCTCGCCTTGATTGAAAGTGGCTTTGTTCAAAATGCCCGCTCGCATGCCTCAGCTGTCGGTATTTGGCAGTTTATCCGTGGCACCGGTAAGCGCTATGGTCTGCGCATCGATAACTATGTCGATGAGAGGATTGATCCACATCGCGCCACGATCGCAGCTACTCTATATCTGAACGATCTGCGCAATGTCTTCAACTCCTGGTATTTGGCCATGGCCGCATATAATGCCGGTGAGGGGCGCATTATGCGTGCCATCATGAAAGGCAAATCACGAGATTTCTGGGAACTGGCGCGCAATAAACATCTACCATCGGAGACGATGAATTATGTTCCCAAATTTATGGCTGCGATGATCATCGGGTCTGATCTTGCGAAATATGGCTTCAACCAACCTGAGCCGCAGCCGGCACCAAATATTACTTCTGTAACGGTGCCTTCAGGCTTGCGGCTGGCTAAAGTTGCAGAAGTCATCGGTATGCCATATGCCAGTTTAAAAGAGCACAATCGTCATTTGCATAAAAAAATGACTCCTCCGGGTTTGAAAAACTATCATATCTGGATTCCCGCCGAATATGAGCAGCAATTTGCTGATGCCGAGTCCAAACTTGCACAATATGTCGAACGCATCGCAGCAACTTCCACGTCGAATTATCATGTGGTCCGCCGTGGCGAAACGCTAAGCTCGATTTCAGGACGCTATGGTATGACTATATCGGAGTTACGCCGCTTAAATAATATGCGAGGTAATCGCATTCTTGCCGGTAGTCGCTTGCGGGTGCGCGGCGAAACGGCCGCAGTTGCTTCACGCAATGACACACCGCAATACCATCGCGTAGCACGTGGAGAAAACCTCACCCTCATCGCCAATCGCTATGGAACGACTGCGCAAAGCCTGCGTAAGGTCAACAATTTACGGACAAGCCGCATCTATCCCGGAATGCGACTGCTTGTCGGCAGCAGCGAGCTGCAACGCACTTATCGAGTTCGCCGAGGCGATAATCTTCATCTCATAGCTCGTCGCTTTGGCTTGACCGTGGCTCAATTAAAGCGCCTGAATCAATTACGACGTAATACGATTTATGCCGGCCAGGTTCTGACTGTAGCTGCAGACCAAGGCTAAGTTTTTTCATGGCAAAAGGGAGTTCGTCACACGACTCCCCGCCTTTCGCCTCACTTTCCAGCTATCTTTTCTTTTTGCCCCGCTTTAGCAAAGCTTTTCCACAGCTTATTGATCGCCGAATTGATCTTTCTTCCGATATCCATTAGAAAAAGCTAACGACTTTTGGCGGCAGGCGTTTGCTTCCGTCGCTACCTCCATAACTGGAATATCATGGCGTGGAAGTTTGAGCGTAAGCTCGTTATTAGCTTCAGCTTTTTCCTTAGCGTATGGCTCCTTTTCAGTATCCATCGAGCCTTTGGCACTCCCGAACCCAGCATTACGCTACTGAACCAGCGTATTAATTTGGCTGGCCACCTAAGGGTACTCGCAGACTCCGAACAAAGTTTTCGCATCGAACATGCCGATTGGGACAAGTTTCAATCCCTGCCGCTCAATGATCAATTGACGCCGACCAAGCGTGGCTACTACTGGATCCTCACTCCAAGATTGCAAGTCGCAGACGATAATCCTCTCCGCCTGTATATGAAGGTCCACTCAAATTCCGATTATGATCTTCGCGCCTTCCTGCTAGCCGATGGCAAAGTCATCAAAACCCTGGAAGCTTTGCCGCTACGACACCCAAGTTTTGAGATTAGATTTGACTCACAGCACAGCTACCAAGTTCTTTTTCAAGTCAAGGCGCGAACCCACTTCTGGTTTGATCCGGTTTTGATGAATCAACATGAGCTTTGGATAGAGGATCGTAATGAGACGAGTTTTCTTGTCTATTGTATCGGCACCATACTTTCGGCCTTAGTTTTTAACCTGGCGATGTTTGTCGCTTTGCGCGACTTGGAGCGCCTTTGGTTTGTCGGATTCACAGCATTCTGCCTGTTTGCCATGCTACTTAGTCATAATTTACCAGAAGGCATTCAACGTATTGCTGGCATCACTTTCCAAGAGCACCAACTTTTGATGCGTTCCATCGGTTGCGTTCTGTCAATTATGTTTTTACGCAGCTTTTTCCACACCCCTCACACCATGCCAAAAGTGGATAAATTTGCAAAGATTTTTACGCTAAGTCTAGTCTTTCTATGTTTGCAAAATTTTTCGCACCCGGACATCGTCAGTTTCTTTGAAAAGTACTTTTTACATCTTAGCCAGCTGATGACCATGCTCTTTAATTTATTCTTGATCGGCTATGCGATATATTTGCGTCTCAGCCCCGCACGCCTCTTATTCGTTTCCTGGTTGATCTTAACTTTAGGTAGTGCCACTCGCAGTTTTTCCAGCAGTGGCACGACCAATATCAACTTAATTCTATTGACAATGCCGTTGATCAGTCTGACGATTGAGACGATTTTAACCACCATCGCTCTCAACTTTAAATTTCGCGAGTTAAAGCGAGCCAGGCAAGATGCATCTGAAAGACAAAAGGAAGCCCAAAAGCTGAAATTTTTCCTGCGCATCATATGTCATGACCTGGCTAATCCCTTGTCCGTTGTCAGCTTGAGCAGCAATATCCTGAATAAAAAATATCCGGATGATAAGCTTCTGCGAAAACTCAGCAAGTCGACCAAAATCATGACTGAAATCGTCGAATATGTGCGCGACTCTGAGTCCACAGAAAGCCAGGTCCATAAGCACGAAGCTGTTTCGCTACAAAAAATTATTGAAGAAGTCTTACTGATTTTTGATGATTTGATCCGCTCGAAAAACCTGACGATTAATATCCACATGTACCCAGATATGCATGTCTACGCTCACGAAACGAACTTAAAAATGCAAGTCTTCGCCAATTTAATCTCGAACGCGATCAAGTTCTCGCCAGAGCAGGGCACGGTCACGATCAGTGGTAAAAATCAAGGTATGCTAAGCAGAGTGGAAATTACTGATCAAGGCGAAGGCATTCCGGAAGAAGTATTAAATCAACTCACGGCGCAAAAACCCCGCCTTCAATCAAAGCTTGGTACCAAAGGAGAAGTAGGCTCAGGGTTTGGTTTGATTCTTGCCGCTGAAGCCCTGGAGCAATGTGGCGGCAAAATGCAAATTGAAAGCAATCCCTATCCCGAGCAAGAGAACACTGAGGATGATTTCAAAGTTGGCACTCGCATTACTCTATACTTGCGGATTGCCCCCATTCATCAGCAGCTCGCCCAAGCGCAACCATAGTTCCGTTAAATTAAAATTCCAGCAACACATGCCGTCATCATTGCCGCAATCGTCCCGCCAATCATCGCCCGTAAACCGTTGATTGCAAAATCGGATTTTCGTGAAGGCTCCAAGCTACCAATGCCACCGATTTGGATGGCAATAGAGGAAAAATTGGCAAAACCGCACAAGGCATAGGTTGATAAGGTGATCGCCCGTTCCGAGAGCTGCCCCTGCAGGTCGCCATCAATATAGTTGGCTAACTCAATAAAGGCCAAAAACTCATTAATGACAATCTTCGTCCCAAGAAGTTGACCGACGATAAAGCTTTCCTGCCAGCTTATACCAAGCAAAAAAGCAAGTGGCTGGAAGATGCGTCCAAGGATAATCTGTAAGGTTAGCTCCGCTCCAAACGGAGCAGCAATTGCGGCAATAACTAGATTGATCATACTGACCAAAGCAATAAAAGCGATTAACATAGCACCAACATTAAGAGCCAGCTTTAAACCTTCCGCTGCTCCCTTACAAGCAGCCTCAAAAATATTGACTTCTTCGGCTTTAACTTTAACAGCGATAGTACCAAAAGTTGGTGATTCTTCTGTTTCCGGCACCATCACCTTGGCAATCAATATCGCTGCAGGCGCTGACATCAAAGAAGCAGCCAGCAGATGTCCAGCAGATACACCATAGCCGACATAAGCAGCGAGGACGCCGCCGGCTACTGTTGCCATACCTCCGGTCATCATCACCATGATTTCCGATCGCGTCATCGTTTTCAGATAGGGCTTAATAAAAAGAGGCGCTTCGGTCTGGCCTAAAAAGATATTGGCTGCAGAAACCAGGGATTCAGCACCCGAGATGTTCATCACCCGCTTCATCACCCAGGCCATGAAGCCGATAAATTTCTGCATGACACCAAGATAAAACAAAATATAGGAAAGTGTAGATGCAAAGATGATAGTCGGTAAAACTTTAAAGGCAAAAAAATGCTCCCGAAAGTCAGCCCCAAAAACAAATTCGGCACCAGCGTCCGACAAGCTAATGATGATGGTTACCGTATCTCTTGCCCAAGCAAATAACATTTGCCCCAGGTCAGTTTTCAGAATGAAAACGGCGCAAAGAAATTGCAGCAATAAACCTCCGCCGACGACCCGGAAGTCAAATTTGCGGCGATTTGTTGAAAATAGCCAAGCCACGCCAATCAATATAAATAAGCCACAAAAACTAAGCAGCCGCTCCATGCGATCCCCCCTGCATGTAAGAAGCTGCAAAGATAGCCGGCCAGTGCTGGCTGTCAAGAAATATGTGAGTAATTTAGCCCTGCCTGCTCGCCTGTCGACTCCAGCGGACCGGCTTTAAGGTGTTGGATGGAAAATACTTACGCCGCCTCAGCCAGGTTTCCTGAGGTCTGATTTTGCGCAATATTTTTGTGCCTTGCTGTATACTAACTTGGAAAACAATTTTTGAGCGAAGCATCACTGTCCTCCTCTTCTACCAGACTAGCATAAACTTGATCGGGGAACAGTCAATGAACGCGATTAAATCTAATTAAATCATTTATTTGAAGTACTTAGAGAGACAATTCCCAAGCGCGAAAGTGGCCGACTAGCCAAAAACTCAGACAAGCTTATTGACTTGCCTTTAAAGGCCACATCAATCATTTCCTTAATTCGATTTTTCTGCTATGCCGCCAGACTTTGTATGAGGCTCGCCGAGCAACGATTCGAGCAGCATTGCTGCGGATTGTTCTTTAAGTTTTTTCTCATCAGCCAAGTCCGATTGACCTTGTTTACCAGCTTTTGGACTTGCCTCGATATCCAAGTCATGACTTCCCTCTGCAAGCGAAAGCTGATTTTTTACATGTCGTGTTTCATCCAGATCCTGGACCAGGTTCTGAATGGCTTCTTTACGATGAGTGATCATCGACTCAAGGTCATCGATTTCTGAATCGAGCTTTTTGATCTGCTCTTCCAGGCGACCTTCTTTGGTCTCGGCATCCTTGATGATGTTGGCAATGCGAATGTTGGTCGACTCAAGGCATTCCTTGATCACTTTCGCTAGAACTCTCATATCTGCTTCCGGCATGCGCCGCATCAGTTTTATGGCTTCTTCAATCCCATAATCGCGCCGTGCAGCTTCAGCTTTTTTACTTGGTAAAGGCGGAATCTTGTCAGTGACAATATCGCCGGCTTTGACGCTTGTGGATGACGCCACTGCTGGGTCCTTGGCTGAATTTTTAATCGAAGCTGCTACAAGTTCTGCCGAAGCTATTTTTCGCATGACGTCTCCTGTCCTTTTATGTGATGTTTACTTACCAGCAGAATGTATCGGCTGAGCCCACCTATCACTTGAATATTTCTGCTAATAGGCGATTTTTTTTAAGTTTTACTCTGAATATAAAATGTCAGCTTTGCAAGCATCTGTAGTCATTGCGATTTCAGGCATACTGCGCTATAGCTGCCAGGACATGATTGTGAAAAGGAGGCTATGCCTGTGAACATCAGTCAAAGAAAAGAAGAATTAATCAATGAACTCAAATCCATAAGCGATAAAGACGAACGCCTGCGCTATATCATCGAGCAGGGCAAAGCCATGCCGGCCATGGATCCTAGCTTGAAAATAGAACCGTTTATGGTCAAAGGCTGTATTTCCAAAGCCTGGTTGGCGCCACAAAAGCAGGGGGAGCGCATCCACTTCCACGCCGATTCGGAGGCGATGATCGTCAAAGGCATCATCGCTTTGCTACTTCGCGTCTATAATGATTCAACTCCCGACGAGATCATTACGACTGAGTCTGACTTTTTAACGACGGTCGGTGTGACAGACCATCTATCGATGAACCGACGCAACGGTCTTTCTAACATCCTCAAAATGATGAAGACTTATGCTGCAGCGTTTCGTGGAGCCTAGCTCTGTGTTAGAGTGGCAAGCGTTTTCGTGAATAAAGAACAAGTACTAAGTATAAATGTTACTAGTCAGGTTGATTTGAGGAGCCCAGCGCAGTGGCAGAACGGACATGGACACCCGATTCGTGGCGAACACGACCCATCCAACAACAGCCAGAATATGACAATCAGGCGGAGCTTCGCGAGGTCCTGGCCGATATCCAAAAATTTCCACCCTTGGTCTTCAGCGGTGAGGTGGATGCTCTGAAGCAGCAACTCGCCCGCGCTGGTCGCGGTGAACATTTTCTACTGCAAGGTGGTGACTGCGCAGAACGCTTTCTCGACTGCAATCAGGAGGCGATCACCCGCAAATTGAAGATCATGCTGCAAATGTCGGTCGTTCTCTGTTACGGCGCGCGTAAACCTGTGATTCGTGTGGGTCGTATCGCTGGTCAATATGCAAAACCACGCTCCCAAGCAACAGAGCTGGTTGATGGCAAAGAAATTCCAGTCTATCGCGGCGACATTATCAACTCTTTTGAAGCAAGTGCTGTCGCAAGGCGCGCCGACGCCAAGCGCATCCGCGAGGCTTATTTTTTATCAGCGGCTAGCCTGAATTACATCCGAGCCTTGACCAAAGGCGGCTTTGCTGACCTCCATCATCCCCAAAACTGGGATCTGGGCTTTGTGCAGCAGACGCCGAAGCGAGCCGAGTACGAAAAAATTGTCAGCAATATTCAAGACGCTATTGTTTTTATGGAATCACTTGGTTCCCGTGAAGAAAAACTGGCTTCCGTTGAGTTTTATACCTCGCATGAGGGGCTCCTGCTAGATCTGGAATCGGCATTTACCCGCTATGTGCCGGATCGCCAGTCCTGGTACAATCTGGGAGCCCACATGCTTTGGATTGGCGACAGAACTCGCCAGCTTGATGGCGCCCATATTGAGTTTTTCCGGGGCATCGCCAACCCAGTCGGTTTAAAGGTGGGGCCGAGCTCTGATCCAGCAGAAATTGTGGAAATTATCAAATACCTCAACCCTTCTTCTGAAGAAGGAAAAGTCACCCTGATCACCCGCTATGGTCAGGGCAAAGTAAAAGAACATCTACCCAAATTAATTGAGGCCGTTCGCTCAGCTGATGTCCCGGTGGTTTGGAGCGCGGACCCCATGCATGGCAATGCAATAAAAACAGGCAACGGTGTGAAAACCAGAGATTTTGGCGCGATCTTGTCAGAGGTGACGGATACATTCGAGGTCCATCGTCAAATGGGAACGCCACTTGGCGGCATCCACTTTGAACTTACCGGTGATGATGTCACAGAATGCATCGGTGGTGCTGCAGGGATCACGGAAGAGCATTTGGCCAAAAATTATGAAACCTATTGTGACCCACGGCTTAACTATTGCCAGAGCATAGAGATGGCGTTTTCAATTTCCAAGCTGCTTGCAGCTGATGCCGAACAAATGAAAAGCAACAAAAAATAGTCCCTTAGCTAGCTTGCATCCGGAAACGCCTGTTACAGCGCGGTTTATTTTCGCCTCGCGCACTATCTAAGGCATTCCCGGGTTGACCATTGGTAGATGCAAGCTTGCAACAGAGTCGTCAATTTTTCAAAAACGTATATTCAAAAAACCCAGCCTGATATCACCCAATCGATCATTTTGCTTTCTGAAATAGAAACTTTGTTCTGGCATTTCTTCTGGAAGGCTGGCCTCATCTTCTGGTTCGCTGAACCCCAAACGCACTTGTAAGGCTTCGTTATACTGATAACGTAGCTGCCCCAGTAACTGCCACTCAAAATGCTCTAAAACTACCGATAGAAATAGAGTGACCAGACCTAAATTTCGTGCCGTGTAGAAGACCGGCTTTTCGTCCAAAGCATGACCGGTAGCTGCCAGGCTAAATAAACCCAAAGAAGTATAGACCATATAGCGACCATAGCGGCTGTAGTTTTTCATGCTGTCCAAGTCTTCTTGCAAATGTGGTGCAAGATCAAGAATTACGGGTAGCAAGGAATCTAACTGATACAGCACAGGCTCTTTTTCATCTTGCGATCCTAACAAATAAAAACCCGGCTCACCAAAGCCAGACCAATCGAGTATTTCATAGTCCACATAAAGCTGCTCCCTTTCCGTTTGCGGCTTTGACTGCGCATTTTCCGGCAAGGTTTGACCAGTCCAAGGCTTGGTCGATATGCAAGCAATTTGAAATACCAATATAAAAGACAAAGCGATTTGCTTGGCTAGCAGCATGAAATTTCCAAACTTCAATGAATCGATTGATTTGCCATTATTTTATATTAGCTTCGGAGAGAGGGCCAGGATTAATGCTGCAGGAGATAGAAAGAGAGTGGCGCTGACGCCACCCTCAAACAACCCGATCGATTTCATGTAAAGATAAAAATGATCTTTTTAGTAGTTTAAGTATTTTTTCAGGAATTCTTTGGATGTGTCGGAGTGAACGTCAACATAAAGCGAACGCGTCCGACCAAATCCACCCCAGCCGCCGCCAGAGGTTACACCAGCAAGTTCGCCATTGATAAATAATGGTCCACCAGAATCACCGCTTCCGGCTGAAGAGTCGGTGCCATCACCATTCGTTGTTCCGCTTTTACCGGTGAACTGAATAAATCCACCTGACATGCTGCTGACGCGGTTTTCGCCCATGCGCTTAATGCCGGCAGTGGACTGATCATTTGAGCTGAGACCGAAGCCGACGATAGTAAATTGATCGCCACTTCTTGCTGGCTTGGATGCAATTTCACTAACAGCGCGAGCAACGCCTCTTTCGAAATAAACCAAGCCTAAATCATAACGATTGACGTTTTTACCATTGCGATCCCACTGAGGATTTCTCACTACTTTTGTCGAAGTACCAACAACTTCTGCTTCTTTGTTAGCAGCATCGGTAATCTCAATGATCGACATCGTCATATCAACATTACCATCAGAATCCACACGGCCGCTCATACTACAGTGAGCGGCAGTCAGGACTATGGTTTCTGTCACGAAAGTTCCGGTACAGATCGAGCCGGCAGCAGCATCATAAAGCAAAACTACAGAGGGGAATTCCCCGTTAGGAATTTCCATACCATTTGTAATTTTGATTTTTGAGCCTTCTTTCGGCGCCTCTCCACCACAAGCAGCAGTTAGTCCTGCTAAAGCCATGACCAACGTGAATCCTCGCATCTTTTGACTGAACTTCATTCGTTTTCTCCCTTCTGTTTTCGAACTCTAGACAGCGATTGCACAACAGCAACCACCAAAGGCCTGATTTTCCTTAATTAAATCATGTTATTTGTAGTTGAGGCGACAAGGTGGTGTCCATTTATTAAAATTCAATGAAATTTATTCAAAACTTCCTTGGTGAATTTTTTCAAAATAAATCTACTCACAAGTAGGAAATCAACTCGTTTTGCTTTTGACAACTGATAGCTTCCTTGAATTAACAGAGTTTAAGCCTTTGAAAAGACTTACTTTCAAAAATCCATTTAAGTTTGCTTGGCAATGATTCGATATAAGGGCGCCTTTGGGACCAAGGACATGAGGAGGGGAAAAACTCATGAAAGAACTTCATTATTTCATATCGATCATTGCAATCGCCTGTATTTCAGCTTGTTCGGCAGGCTTTGGTTTTCTAGGAGAAGACGAGCAATCCGAAACGAACAACGTCATCGAACTGCCTTCTGATGACGCTAATCCTGACGATGATGTCATTCGCAATCAGTTTCGCGTCGATGACCTCATCGCTCCAATTGATTATTTGTTTGTCTTGGATAACTCGACATCTATGGATGCCATTATCAGCCGTGTACGCAACGGCCTGCTTGATGCAGCCAATCGTAATTTATTTCCTGAAGATGCCCGCATCGCTGTGATGTCCACTATGCACGGTAGCCCGGAGAATAATTTTTCAACGACTGGAATTGGTATCAATCGTTATGAAGGTATCGATTTGGAACCGGGATTTCTTGATTTTGTTGAAGCCGCAGCTGTCAGTAACTATCGCAATCAGGTGCCAGAATTTGCAGCCAGGTGGGCAAGTGATGCTTGCAATGAAAAATGGTTTCTGCCAAATGCGCAAAACTCACAAGGAGTCCCCTGCCTGGTCGCAGCGATGCAAACGACTGGAGCACGGGTTGGCTCTGAAGCTGGGGCTTTAGCTGTCAAACATTTATTGGAAAAAAATGTGGGGCAGGCGTTATTTCGCAACAATGCCATGGTCAACGTCATTTTTGTTTCGGACACCCACGACCCAGGTCGCCCAGAACCGGTTTTAGTACAGGCGACTCCCGACTTTGCCACATTGAATCAGCTTCTCCGACTAGATAATGTTATCAGCAGGCTGAAGTTTCACGCATTGGCTCCGGACCAGATCTGTACAACAGAAGAAGTTTTTGATCACACCTATTACAAACTAGCGGATGCATCCGGTGGTGTCAAACAAGATCCCTGCGTCAGCGAGGATTATAGTGGCTTTATTTCATCAATGATTGATTCAAGTAAAGAACTGACGCCTGTGTTTCGCCTTGAGCCACCGGCAGCATCCATCTTAGGCATTCGGCTTGATGGCCGTTTGTTTAACTCATATCAATTATCAGAAAACGGCGCGCAACTGGCGATCGATCTTAGTAATGAGGGCGCAATCGAAATGATTGAAGTGATATACAAAAAACAATAAATCTCTTATGTCGACTCTTTTACCAAGCTGTCTCCTTCCCGAGGAAGGAGGCTAGTTTTCCGGCAAACTATCCAAATCAAATATTTCCGGTGCTTCACGCTCTTCAATATCATAGTCATCGGCATTGTCATCAGCAGCGTCTACCGCCATCTGTTCTTTTTCCTGTTCTGGGTTTTTATTCACACAAGATTCATAATCCCACTGCTCCACCAGGCCCTCTTGATCAATTTCCAGGCGAATTATACAGATTCTTTCAGTGACATAGTTGCTCACGGGGTCCACATCACGGGTATTTATTTTTTCAAACTTTACGGTTCGTCCTTTCCGTGTGGGCAAATTATAGTCTGGTTTTCCCCATTGGGTTTCAATGTACTCGAGCGACATTTCCTCTAAACCTGAAATTTCCTGACGCTCGGATTTTGAGGAGGAGGTGACACAGGAGGCACAAAAAATGGAAGCAACAAGAAGGATTCGCCACATAGCTACTCGCCCCTTTCGGTGAAACATGCCCGGATTTCCGTGGCCGCTACTGAGCAATAGGATTCCACCATTCTACTCGACAATGGAGGCTTAGCTCAACTCCATCAACTATGATTTTCTGAAGGCGGCAATTTCAAAAGCGGGAATGATGTCGGTGGGAGGGGGTTCAGAAGATGGCAGCTTCACTCCTGCCATCTTTCGTTCTTGGGAAATCAGTGTGGTGTGTAACCGGGAGTCACGTAGTCGCCACAATAGATATAGTAGTTTGTTGTGCACTTATCTTCCGTTTCTGTCGTGTATTGGATAGCAAAAGCACCTATGAACGATAAGATAATTGCAATTGTCATCAATGGAATAATAATCCGTTCCCACTTTTCGGCATACTTCTCCGCATCAAACCGTTCTGACATATTTGCTTATCCTTATGACTGAAATCGATCTCATCAACCTGTGATCTATGTTTGTAGTGAAAAATCACGAAATAATAAAGCAGTTTCCCATCCGCCTGTGATGGACCAACAATGAATAAAAAGATACATGATGGTAGCTTTTCTGAGCTTATCTTACCATTTCGTTCTGCAATTCCAGCCAAAATAGATTACCCAAAAATTCTATAACAGTCGCTAAGTTTATGAAATTTAAAAATTAAATATGGGCTCTCTGCTTCTGGCACGATCCATGCTGATTGCCGGCCGAAGCCACGAAATTCACATGCTAGAAGGAATAGGACAGATGACAAAGTACAAAGCAGAGTATCTATGGGTGGATGGAACCGAACCGACGCCACTGATACGTTCAAAAACCAAAATCGTAAACATTGGTGAAGAGCCGCCAGTATGGGGTTTTGATGGCTCCAGCACCAATCAGGCGCCCGGCGATTCATCGGACTGCGTCTTGCGACCGATATATATCTGTCCTGATCCAATTCGTGGAGGCGAGCATAAGATCGTCTTATGCGAAGTTCTAACAATTGATTTTGAACCGCACTTGACTAACGATCGGGCCAAATGCCTGGCGACTGCGGAGCGTTTTGCTGATCAAGACCCTTGGTTTGGCCTAGAGCAGGAATACACCCTTTTCCAACAAGGTCGACCACTCGGCTGGCCAAGTGAAGGCTTTCCAGCACCGCAAGGTCCGTATTACTGCAGCGCAGGTGCCGGCCGAGTCGCCGGTCGCGAAATCGTTGAGAAACATCTCGACCTCTGCTTAAAAGCCGGACTTGAAGTGTCGGGGATTAACGCCGAGGTCATGCCAGCTCAGTGGGAATTCCAAATTGGACCTCTTGGTCCTGTCGAGGTTTCTGACCAACTGACAGTCGCTCGTTGGCTTCTGGAGCGGGTTTCTGAGGACTTCGGGGTTCAGGTCAGCTATGAAGCGAAACCTGTGCTCGGTGATTGGAACGGTGCCGGTTGCCATACCAATTTCTCCACGCGAGCGATGCGTGAATCCTATGAGCATGTCATCCAAGCAGCTGAGTCCTTAGGCGAACGCCATGAAATCCATATTGAGAATTATGGTGTGGGTACAGAACTTCGTTTAACCGGCAAGCATGAAACCTGCTCTTACCGTGAGTTTAAATACGGGGTTTCCAACCGTGGTGCCTCAATCCGGATTCCGTGGCAGGTTGCCCGTGAAGGCAAAGGCTACCTCGAAGATCGCCGGCCTAATGCTAACTGTAATCCGTACAAAGTAACCCAGTTGATTACAGAGACTGTATGTAGCCGATATTCCTAATCTTCCATTCCACATATCAAAATAGACCGCTACTTGAGAGATTTAAGTAGCGGTATTTTATTAACTTTCCCCCGCTTCCGCACAGTCAGCTAAAGAGTTCTTGGCAATCAACCGATAGATATGGATCAAGTGGCCAACGGGCTGCAAGTTTTTTCAGTGTCGTCGTTGATTTAGGAAGCCACACACATGCTCCTTCTTTTCATCCGATGCCAATTTACAATCATTCTTTCCATATCGATACTCGCAGCCTGTCAAGAACCGCAGACTTATGATCGGCGTGTTACTGCCGCCAACGGAAGTGGTGGTGTGAATAGCAATAATCGCTTTGGCGATGGCAATGATCTTGACCCCAACGATCCCTGTGGTGCAGAAAAAGCCTTTGGTTATGCCTTTCAGGGCAGTGAACAGACAGGGGCTTATATTGTCGGCGGGCGCGTCGCCACCACCACAGACCTGGTTACCCGTTCCACAGTTAAAGTCCATCTGGGTGCTGGACATTGCTCGGGGACGCTCATTGGCCCTAACCATGTTGTCACTGCAGCCCACTGCTTTCAGGATGCTACCAGTGCCTCTCAGGTTCGACTTGGTTTTGGCGAAAATGGTAACCCGGATCTGAATATCGCCGTGACTGGTTTTGTCGTTCATCCCAAATATGAGGGAATATTTGGCACCGAAAACGGCGGATATCTGGAACGTGTTTTTTATGATGTTGCTGTCATTAGCTTCGAGGGTGACGTCAGTAACGACTACTACCCTGTCGTTGTCGGCGATAGCAGTAAAGAAGCCAAACCGGGAAGCTCTGTATTAGTCGCCGGTTATGGCGCCTATTTTGAAACCGATCGCCGGGTCCGCCCGCTGTCGCTTGTTGAAACTGAAGTCGGAGATCTTTTGACAGACCTAAGAGAAATCCAACTGAGTGGTGGCGAAGGCAAAGGTGCCTGCTATGGCGATTCAGGCGGCCCAACGTATACACTCGATAGCCGTCGCAGTTGCCTCAAGGTTGTTGGAACCACGACCGGCCCTGGACGAAATTCAGACTATACCTGTGAGTATGGTAGCGGTACGATGATGGATATCACGACCTACAAAGGCTGGATGAAGTGCGCCTTCGAAGATCTTAATTATCCACTGACATATTTAGCCGACGATGCAAGCCGCAGTGACTGCAGCCTCAACACACCAATTTTTTAGCTTAAACGGCTATTGGCAGAGAAAGCTTAGTAGCCGGCAACGACTCAAAATTCCGACGACCTTCCCAGCTTTGTCAGCGACAGGATAAACATGAAACCATTGATTGACGAAAGCCTTTAAAGCCTCTTCAAGACTGATATCAGGCGACAAAGCATGAGTTTCCCGACTCATCAGATGACCAACCTTCACAGGCTCAACCTGCACCGAGCTTGCGAAGACCTGAGCAAACGGCAGGCAATCTTTAAGGGAAAGAAAGCCTTTTAAGCGCCCATTTTCGTCAAGAACGGGAGCCCCCGTAAGTTTTTGCCGAAGCAGCTCTCCAACCGCTAGGGCCATCCCCTGCTCCTCATCAAAATAACAGAAATTTGATTCCATCACATCACCGACGAGGGTTTGACTCAATATGGATGACCCATCATCGGCTGGCCCGACGATGGTCACGGCATCTTTTCGCAAGCTGCCAGTGGTCATGTAATTGCCTCCATCTCTATCGCGACCTGCATGACGCTTAAAGCTGACAGGGGTGTATCGCGTCTTATGGCAAGTCACTTGAGATGGCTTAACAAGGCTCTGTTTTTATTCAACTAATACGAGGGTTCTTAGAAATCATTTAGTGGACGAGTTTGGTACCAAAGATGAATGTACGTCGCTTGCCAGGTCGTAATCCATCGGGGCGATATGATGCAAGGTAGGCTTCATCGAGAGCATTGTCGATATTTGCATAAAACTCAATCTCTGGATTGATAAAGTAGCGAGCTCCGAGATCGATCACTTCGTAGCCGGGCACTTCGCGCCGGCCTTCGGCGACACTTTGATCATATTTCTTTGAATAAAAACTGGTTAATAACTGTAGTGACCAGCGTTCTGCCTGCAAGGCAAGAAGAATGTTGCTTTGCTGGCGAGTAATATAAGGCAGAGGATCACCCGAGCGAATCGTTCCAATCCCCCATTCAGGATTATCAGAAACATTTTCATCCGTAAAAGTCGCATCGGTGAACGTATGATTCAGAGCAAGATTGAGTACCAAGTTTTCGCTTAAAGACACCTGGTCACCAAGACTCAACTCAGCCCCCTGGATCAGGGCATTTCCACCATCAAACTCATCACCAACATTGTCCAGGCTACAGCCACCAGCAACCGAGCATACGCCCTTAATATTCTCATAATCATTGTAGAAAGCGATAAGGTCGAGGTAGCGATTTTCTTGCCGGTAACGAAGACCTAGCTCAAAATTCACACTTTCTTCCGGCTCGACCAATGCCGATTGGCCAGGAGATCCTATGCTAAAGCCTTTATGGATGCCAAGTAATGCCGACCATGACTCGATAAATTCATAAACCATGCCTACGCCTGGCACAGTGATACTTTCCGATCCCTCAACAAGTTTTCCACTGACGAAGTTGGTTTGCTTGGTTTTAATCTCTTCTTGTCGGACCCCAATGATGGCCGCCAGATTTTTCCATTTCAGGCGATTTTGCAGGTAAAAGGCTTGCGCATCTGACTCATCTTTACGCTCGGTTCCACCGGCGCGTTGCCGCGTGCTCGCCCCTAGACGCCCGCCGACGACCGAACGAAACTCTTCGTATTGCCGACGCTCTTCGAAATCTTGATGAAAACGCAAGCCAAAAGACAAGTCCATGGCAAGGTGCTCAGCAAATTCATGATCCCATTGGCCATCGATCTGCAAACCCTGGCTCTGATAAGAGCGGGCATTGTAGCCAAGCTTCAACTCATCATCAGGATTTGAAGTATTGGCCTTTCCCCGAAGAATATCGTAGTAGCGTTGCCGCTCATCTGTTGGATCTGCCAAGACTGATTTGATGGATGGACCATTGACGAAACCGGAAAGCTTGCCCCAATTACGATGCAAGTCATTTTGATAGGCACGCGTGGTTAGACTCAGTTGATTGCTAAGCTCCCAGAAATGACTGATGCGCAATTGCCGATTTTTCCATTTCATCTCATCATCACTGGATGCTAGGTAGCGCTGATATGGATCTTGGTCAAAGTCGGCCTGAGTCAAACCCAGATAGGTCTCTTTTGAGTTTTCCTGGTCCCAGGCCAGCATCAACTCCAAGCGTTGCTTCGATCCAAGATCTCGCCCCAGCTTGACCATCAGATCATCCCGGCGAAACCCCGTCGATTGTTCTGAATCCGGGAGTTCTTTAAAACCACTGGTTTCGACCATTGCTCCATCCAGCCCCCAATACCAGCCATCCGCTCCGTCAAAGTATGCGAGATGAGTCTTGGTAAAGTCAAAACTACCGGCACTTAAATCAAGCATGATCAAGCGCTGCTCTCTTAGAGGCCTAGTGACAAAATTAATCGCCCCACCAACTGAGTTGGGACCATATTTGATTCCGGACGCGCCTTTAAAAACCTCTACCGACTGATAGCGCATGGAAAGCGGCATATAGTAGGCAGCAGGTGCTGAGTAGGCGGATGGATGGAGGAGTAATCCATCCTGATAGAACATAACCTTGCGACTGCGCTCTGGGGTGGCACCTCGCAGTCCAATATTTGGGCGCAGACCATAACCATCTTCTTCTTGAATTTGTACTCCCGGAATTTGTTTCAATACCCGGTGCAAGTCGGTAAATTTAAACCGATCAATTTCGACTTCTGTGAGAATATGGGCTGAACCTGGCAGCTCACGGACTTTCGCTGGTGAGCCAATAATATAAATACGATCAAGGGATTCCTTCACCCTTTTATCTGTCTCTATCTCTTCTGCAGCACTTACGGGGGCCGCTAATCCACACAGCAAAATCCCAATAAGGGCACCCTTCCCCTCCATCAGACCACCTCCTCTTTTGATGATTGATAAAAATTGATAGAAATCCGCTCATGATGAATAAAACGGACTTGTCTAACGGGTAACGATCGCTTTTTATAAAAGCTTGGGCGATCACCCAGAAATGATTCAAATTTGTATCATTGCATCCCTTTAGATTGCAGAAAATATTTTTTTGCTCAAGGGTTGCCGCTATTTTTTATATAAATATTTAAATTATTTATATATTTTCTGACAAAAGATCGAACGAGTGCTGTTTGCTATAGTTCTATTGATAGTAATTTTCATTTTCACTTAAAACAAGGTCTTTCCCATGAGTCAAAAGAAGCGCTCATTATGAACATAAACTTTGTCGGTTCGGATTATCCTATCTTGCAATTCACAGATCTTGGTTTTACATTCACAAGCGTCATCAGGGTTATAGAGATGGATTGCCCCACTTAATGTATTAAGTGGTATGCAAATGATCAGAGATCTATATCGAATAATCCCATCATTCTAAGGCTAGTGAGGATTCACTGGCCTTTGTTTTTTGTCTTTTTGTTCATATAACCTAAGCTGCCTATCAACTCCATCACGATCATACCGATAATTCATTCGGACCATCAGCAAACTTAAGGTTATTCGATGGGTATATCAGCAAAGTTTTTTATTTTCACATTTCTGCTTAGCTGCTTAGCTGGCAACACTGCGATTTATTCCCAGGAAATTGTCATCGACCGCTATCAAATTGAGCGAGACGTATCGGAGGAATGGCAAATCTACTTTGATAGCAGTAATTCCTTAGGTTTGAAAGATATTCGCCAATTACCCGAAACTTCCTGGAAGACCCAAGAATCTCTTGGAATGGAACAAAATGAAAGTGTCTGGCTCAGAGCCAAAGTTAAAAATCGGCTGGCTTCGCCCATGACCCTATATTTTCAAATTCCGACGTTAAACATTCATCAAATCCATTACTATGTCTTTCAAAAAGATTTGCACCAAAAAGTCGTCAAAACTGGTGAATCTTATCCTTTTCGTAATCGCGATGTTTACACCCCGCGTTATAATTTTCGCCTGAATCTGGAGGCTGGTGAAACAAAGACGATCTACTTCCGCTTACAAAATCCAGGATTCAAAACCATATTCCTGAGCCTTTATGATCAAAAAACTTTTGAAGAGATGCTATTTCGGGAGCTGGTGATCAAAAGCTTATCTTTTGGCTCGCTTGCTGCATTTGCCTTGGTTTACATTGCATTGGCAATAAATCTGCGACGCAAAAGATATTTGTATTACGCATGCTGGATATTGATGCTAGTGCTGCTGTACATGCGTGCTGACGGATTTACCTTTGGCGAGTTTGGCCGTGATATTTTCTGGTGGAATCAGTGGAACATCCTGTTCTACTGTCTGATGGCGCATGTTTTTCTCCTACTCTTTCTGCGGGAACCAAGCTTATCGGGTCACATTCTTCCTGGATTGAAGCGACCGCTTCTTTGGTCCGCCTTCAGCATATTGATGGTCATTCCGTTAACCGCCATTTATTATCGCCCTGTCTTGAACGCTATCGCCGTTTTGTCCTTATTACTTGTCGTCAGTCTCACTTGGTCCATCGCCATTGGGCTTTACCGCAAGCAAAAATCATGGAACAGACTTTTTACCGGCATCGCCGTTCACCTCCTCCTGATATTGGTGAGCATAGTGATCTTGCGATTTACGATTTTTCAGCAAAGCTGGTTGATGGACTCCATGGTTTATCATGTCGTTTTAGGGGAATGTGTCCTATTAATTTTTGCCCTCCAGGAAGTTTTTGAACAGATGTCTTCCTCGCCAGCCTTAATTAATCCCCACCCAGTTCTAAAAAATGCCAAAGTAGACATTGAACCTTTAATGTCTCTGCCAACAGCAAATCTAGCGCACGAAGCGACAAGCAATTCATCAGCAACTGATCTGATACAATCAGAAAAACTAGCCTCTCTTGGAACCTTGACCAATGGCCTAGCCCATGAGTTAAATAATCCCCTAGCAATCATCGCGGGTCATCAATACCGTTTACAAGCACTTGCTAAGCGTGGCACTGTCACGCCACGTGATATCACCTCATCAATGGAAAAGGTTGGACAAGCCGTCAAACGTATTTTGTCCATCGTCGATGCTCTCAAAGTCTATTCCCAGGACTCCCGAGGTGTCGCCGACTTTCGCCCGATCAATATTCGTGAATCCGTCCAATATGCACTCGACCTGTGTCGTGAACGGCTCGTCAGCCTAGGCATCAACTTAAGCACCCAACCAATCCCTGACATCTTGATTGAAGGCAATCAAGGACAGATCATGCAGGTCCTACTGACTTTGATCGAAAATGCCGTGGACGCAGTCAGGCAACATGAAGACAAAACCATCGCGATTGAATTTCAACAGTCGGTGACGATGCTGGAAATTTCGGTAATCGACAACGGCTCGGGGGTGGCCGCGGGCGAGGAGTCAAAAATTTTCGATCCGTTTTATTCGAAGTCGCCTTCCGCCGAGAAAAAGGGCCTTGGCCTCAGCGTCGCCTCAGGTATCGTCGCCAGACACGGCGGCAAACTATACCTGGACCGCCAGCATCCTCTGACACGATTCGTTCTACGTCTACGCCGTTAAATTTGACACAGAAAAAAAGCTTCAAGCGAAATCGGATGATTCATGCTAAGGGACAGGTTGCTTAAATAAAAAGCACTCGTTTATGCTCTTAGACAAGAAGGAGACTGACATGGAACGTTTCGGACAACATACACAGCCGTTTCTCATCCTTCACGGTGGCGCTGGCCCTATGGACCCCAGCTCCGAATGGGTCAATGCAGCCAGCGAAATCTTAATCGATATCAGCCGCTCCATTGCGCAAAATCTCAACCAGCCCCGACACCGTCTCGATATTGTCGAGCAGGCATTGCAAGGGATGGAAAGCGAAGCAGAATTTAACGCCGGTCGCGGCGCAGCCTTACAAAGTGACGGTCAGGCCAGAGTTTCAGCTGCTCTTATGGATGGCCCGGAACAATGTTTCTCAGGGGTCATCGGCGTGTGCAATGTCCTGCACCCAAGCCGTATGGCAAGGCATTTACAAGCGCACAGCTCGCGCGTCTTAGCTCTACCCGGGGCAGAGACCATGGCACGAGAATTAGGTCTACCCGTTGATCAATTAGTGACAGAAAGACGTCTCAAGCAATGGCAAGAACGGATGCACGATGCCGTCACTGCTTCCGACACCGTCGGTGCTGTATTCTGGCATCCCCGCCTTGGAATGGCAGCTGGCACCAGCACCGGTGGCCGGGGCTTTGAATATCCAGGTCGCGTTACGGATTCAGCGACTGTCGCCGGTAATTATGCCAGTCAGTTTGCGGCTATTTCGGCAACCGGCATCGGTGAAGAGATTGTCGATGATGCCGTGGCGGCACGCCTGGAAACGCGCTGCCGTGATGGTATGAGCTTAGCAGAGGCATCGCATCGCTGCTACCAAGAGGCCCAAGATCGGCATCGCTCTTACGGCTGGATTGCCGTTGACACAGAAGGTCAATGGGCTGTCGCCACCACAACCAAAGCCATGACCTATGTCGTGATGGACGGCCAAGGCAAGATTTTAGCCTCATCCTTGACCAAGCCTTAAACCATCAACCTGTGTTGCGCAGACCGCCGGCGATCGCGTTGACAGTCAGCAGCAACTTCTCCAAAACGGATTCCTGTTGATCAGCTGCGGTTTGACCACGCCAGTCACGCAGCTGTTTGACCTGTAACTTGTGCAAAAATCGCAGGCTTTGCTCACGCAGAGCGACCGTACGCACAACATGCGGCCGACGCTCCTCAATTGTCGAACCAAAAAGTTCGGCTAAAATGCGCTTGGTTCGCTGAAATTCTTCTGAAATTTGCTGCATAAAATATTGGCGGATGGACTGATCTTCCACTAGAGAAGCATAGTCGCGCATGATTTCTTCGCTGGCTGAAGCGACGGTCGTCTCCACATTATATAAGACATATCTGAGAATGCGATCTTTAGGTAGTCGCTCGCGCAATTTGGCAAAAGTCACTGGCTCATCTTTTGCCAGATGTTCCAGTGCCGCACCCACTCCATACCAGCTTGGAAGATAAAAGCGTGATTGGTTCCAACTAAAGACCCAAGGAATCGCCCGCAAATCTTCGATCGTTGCCTGGCCACTGCGCTTCGGAGGACGGCTACCAATTCTTGCATGCTCCAGCACATCAATTGGCGTCGCTTGCCTAAAAAAGGTGACAAAGTCCGGATGGGTGACCAACTGGCGATAAAAGCTAAAGCTATCCTGCGACAGACGATCCATCATCTTGAAATAGTCTTCTGCCAATGATTCGCGCGATTGGCATTCGAGGGTTTCTGCCGTGAAGCTGCTCAGCATTAACTCTTGATTGTAGACGGCAGTTGCAAAGTTTGCATATTTACGGGCAATCGTTTCGCCTTGTTCGGTCATCCGAAAAGCCCCCGTCAATGCCCCCTTCGGCAGTGCCTGCAGAAAGCGGTTGATCGGACCGGATCCACGGCTGACGGTGCCGCCACGTCCGTGAAAGAAACAAAGATCAACGCCATGCTTTTCCGCCAGTTGGCCCATGGTTTTCTGGGCCATATATAGTTGCCACTGGCTGGCTAATATCCCGCCGTCCTTACAGCTATCACTATAGCCAACCATGACCTGTTGTAGAGGTTTGTGCCGACCGCTGATGTGCGCTTGGTAACGCAGACTTGCCTGACTTACTGGATGACTCAAAAAATCATCCATAATCTGGGCGCTCTTTTTCAGGTCGTCAATGGTTTCAAATAAGGGGACCACCGGCAACGGGCAGACAAGACTGCCATCAACCACTTTTGCTAAGCCTGCTTCCCGGGCCAGCAGATAAACGGTAAACAGGTCATCCGCCGAATGAGTCATGCTGACAATCAGTGAGCCAAGCCCTTCGTAGCCATAACGATCGCTGTATTCTTTGATCACGCTTAAGTAGCCAAGAACATCACTTGCATGCGCTTCGGGCTCTTGTGATTTCAGTGAAAATGGCCGGAAAATCGCCAACTCTTTTTGCAATAATTCCGATTTTTCCGTCTGTGACCAATCGGGATATTGTTTTGCATTGGCAACACCAGCCAGTTGCAACAGTTGCGACAAGGCTTGATCATGATAGGCACTGTTTTGGCGAACATCCAACTTTGCGGAGTGAAAGCCAAAGGTTTGCAAGGTTCTCACCGCCACTTTCAATTCATGTTGGGCGATGCGATAGGCCCCAATTTCCACCAGTGAGTCGTAGATAATCCGGAAGTCTTCCAGAAGTTCCTGCGGCTTCTGATAACAGTATTCGCGCTCATCAAGTTGCGTCGCATGATCGCGGACCACTTCAATCGGTAAGCGCTCGATCATGATGTTGATCAACAGTCGCCAGGGCTCGCCAGGGTTGCGATGGCTGGCCTTGGCGTGTTGCTCGGGTAGCATCTGCTGATAGTCCTGCAAACGCTCTTGCAAGATCTGCGGTACAAGCTGCATCTGATCGGAGATACTGATTTTCTTCACCAGATCCAGCAATTTATGGCGCATCACAATCAGCGCGATGAGGCGCATATCAAGCAAGGTTTTTCTGGTCGTTTCCGCTTTCACAAAGGGATGGCCATCCCGATCACCGCCGACCCAGCTTCCAAAACGAACCGTGGGATAATCATGCTCAAAATAGTCGAGTTTCCTTTGAAAGCCGACGGCATACCAGGCCGACTCAAAACGCTTATCAAGCCATGGCAATATTTCTGGAAAGACATTTTTTAGATAATGGCTGATGTTTTTTAATTCCGAATCGATATCAGGTCTTTGGAGATAGATTTCGCCTGTCCGCCACAGCCTTTCAATGATGGTCTTGATTTCATCCTTGAGCCAGTCTTGCTCCATTGGGGTCCACATCTGATTTTCTTTTTTGACCAGCTGAAGATAAAGGTCGCGATGGTGCTCTAAAACTGTGGCGCGCTTTGCTTCCGTGGGATGAGCTGTTAGTACCGACTCCACTTCCAGATGACGGGTTTTTTCAAGAATTTCGTCTTCCTTATAACCCTGTTTCTGTAGCCGCCGGAACGTCCAAGACCAAAGTCCGGGCTCTTTTTCCACTTGACCGCTCGCTTCCAAGTGGCGCCTTTCCTGAACATTGGTATTTTCTTCGATCATGTTGAGAAGCTGAAATGAAAGAGACAGAAGTTGGACGACCGGAATAACAGCATCAACTTCATCAGGCTCAGGCAAGGATTTGTCTTTTGGCCCAAGCCAAGGAATGAAATCCTGTAAACCATGATTCTTCATTTCGGCAATCACTTCTTTTAAGCATTGCATCATAAATTCGAGGTCTTGTTCAAATTTTTGCCTTTGAATCATCGTTCAGCCTCCTTATTGATCAATGACAGCCGCTTTCACTCCGAGGCAAGAGTCTAGGGCGGACGTTAGGATTTTCCTAGTTCATTATTCCCGCCATTTTCGACCAGACCACCGTGCAGTAGCCCTAGTCGTTGACGTCCTCAGTCACAAGTTGCAAGATATTTGATAGGAATCAACACGGGGGTGTCGCTTTGAGTGGTGTAATACTTATTGGTTCGGACATCATGGCACAGATTCTGGCTTTGGTCTTAGCTAACAGGCAAGTCCCAGTGGCGCTATTACAGCGTCCGCGCAGCGATTCCTCGTTCGTTCCTCTCTCATGCTGTCAGGAAATGGAAAAACATTGGCCTTGGCTAAGTCAAATAGATAAGGTCGAATCTGAGCGTATCGGCGCCAATCGGGAAGAAATACCAGCCTGGCTTCATGCCATTCCGTCAAGTATTAACCACCATCCATTGATTCAAAATTTCACATATGACTCGATTTTGAATTTCTTTGATCACATTCGTGGCGTCGAACTTCGTTACCTGACAGGCACGGCGTGTCACCAGGTTCAGGGGCAGTGGTTGCTAGCTATGGACGGCCCGACTAGCGAGATCCGCCGTCTGCTTCAAGTCGACACTTACTATCCTCTACGAACTCGAACTCGAACTCGAACTCGAACTCGAACTGCGGCTCCTCAAGCCTATGCGAGTCAATACTTTGCTTTTGGTCATATACTTTTAGCAGGTCAAGCAGCCCATCAGTTTTACCATCCTCTCGACTGGCAATTATGGTTGGATGATATCTTAGCCATTGAAGAACATTTAAGGCAGGCGTTTCTGCAAGCAGAGAAAGGCATCTGCAGCTATGAGCGCTCCCGCCAGGAAAGCCAGGAACGCTTAAGCCGTATGCTCCGTCAAGAGCGGAATCTATGGCCGCAACCAAAATCTTGGCCAACCAGCTTATAACGGTCGGCCGGGTTTCGCCCTATAGTAGGCACCAAAACGTTAATCGATTGATCATCGTCTTACACTCCTTCTAAATAGACTCAAAAAGACCACTCAGGCACGGTTATTCTTGAAAATGCTTTCTTGTGCAAAGGAAAATATTTTTAACCGTAGCATTCGGAGGGATCGACCCATTTAAAGGCGCAGGGACCACACTAGCTTTTTTTGACTATCATTCATAGCAAGTCCAGCAACGGTCTTACCATCTGCAGCGATCAGCTCAGCTTGGAATTGCTTCCAAGCCGTGACTTGTTCGCGGTCTTTTGCCGACAGTAGATCTTCAATCAGCCGTGTTCCTGTCGCCTCTTCCCATAAAAAGGAGCTCTCACGCAAAGAACCGTCTGAATTTTGAAACTTGATCTGGCCGACAATACGCTTACCATCAGTAGACATGCCGGTGGCGAATGCAGCCAATGTGTTTTGGGGAGCTGGTAGAATGATTGGCTGCGCGTCATCTATCCAAACTGCAGCTCTTAGACCACGATTGGTCATGACCGCGCCAGCGATGATTTGCCCATCTGTAGAAAGTCCACTGACCTTGGCAAATGGTAGCTTTGGATCAAATTGCGGCAATTCTTTCATTTTAAAGCCATCGTCGAGTCGCTGCCAAACGACCGCCTGATAGAAGCCGGGCCCACTGATGCCACCAGCAACCCACTGGCCATCTTCACTAATCGTCAGAGCTTCACTTTTATCTGCTTGCTTGCCTGTGGGTAATAAACTCTGTTCGCCACTTGATTCCTTCCAGATGAATGCCTGCCGATTCACGCTACCGACAACATACACATTGTCATTGCCGGACGTCATGGCTGTCACAGCAGCTTGCCCTGGTGCACCAATCAAACGCTTCACTTGCCGGCGATTTTCTCTTGCCAAGTAAATCATCTGCGGTTTGCCATCGGCTGTTGCCAAATTTGCCAGTAAATAGCGATCGCCGATGACAGCTAATCCAGCACCTTTATCGCCAACAAGATCCAGATCACGTGCAAGATAGCGCTCACCATCAAAAGTCCACTCCATTGGCTTCGGTAGGCCGTCAGCACTGGTGATAGAACCAACAATTTTTTGTCCATCTGGACTTATCGCTTTTACAAGATCAAATACATCAAGTTCAGATGAATTGCTTCCCTGTAAAACTTGCAATTGAGCGGCCAGGACAAGCGGTCCGGGGAAAAGAAAAAACAATAAAATGAGGAAATTGGATTTCATGACGACTACCTCCGATGCTGTCTCGTTTTCAATACAGATTTTTCTGAGAAACATCAGCATGCCGTGGGACAGAAGCACCATTTTTCCAGCTCCCGCTTCTCTCCCACGGCATGATGCGCTCTCTTGTCAGTCATTGTAACAAAAAAAACTTCTGCGAAATAAAAGGCAGGTAAAAAAAACAAAAGCTTAAAACGGCAAAACCCACCTAATGGTGGGTTTTTGACTTTTCTTTGTTAGGACTCCGCCGCTTCTTTACTGCAGCAAATCTTCTAGCTGCTGCATAAAATGGTCAACTGTTGCATCGTGTGCCTTAGCTATATGTTGGATCTTAGCCTCTCGTCTCGACACATCCATCGCCTCTACAGACTGCAGGTCTTTGGCAATGGCAAGCAAAGTTTCATGCCGACGTAATTCAGCCTGCTCTTCCAAGGCTTCTAGTCTTGCCTGACGATTCACATAAGTTTTTTCCAATAAATCATCCGGTGAGAGATCACCCTTGGCGACTAATCCCGCTCGACTAAGGCTAGCCTGATAATCGATAATCGTTCCTGCTTTGCGAAAGCCGCTCCAGACAAAAAATGGATATTTACCTTTCCAAGTGTCAAAAAGGTAATCAACCTTTGCATAAGCATAGAGATCACCGGAAAGAACGTTCAAATCCGTCGTTGCTGATAAGGTTAAATGAATGAGAGGTTCCTCTTGCCAATCAAACAAAGCATGTCCTTGCAAGGGAAGACTGAACTCGATGATACGCAGATGCCCTCCCACGCCGACAGCCGCGATATAAATATCGGCACCAACTTGCGCATAGGCATCGGCTGCGGCATAAGCTTGCACGTAACTACCGACCTGCAGAGGATATAAATCCAATCCATACCGGAGCCCCATCGAACCCCGAATTCCTAATTCTGCCGACATGGGTATCGGACCCAGTTGAAAATTGTAGGTCACAGCTTTACTGAGACTGGAACGGATCTCATCTTCATAGCGAAGCGAACCTAAGTCGACCAGTGGCTTATTCCAGGTTTTGCGACCATCGATCACAGAAGCAACGACATCAACCTTCAGTGGTCCCGATGCCGGAGAATAAGTATGAATCGCGGCCGCTGCAATATTACCATTCCATTGCCCGGCAAGTCCGCCATCAATAGTAAAGCCAGCCTCACCCTTTGCCTCAAGCTTGTCCACGCCAAGTTTGATATAAGGGTAGAAACCAACATAAGCCTTGCCTTTGTCACCGCCTTCCCATGGCCATGATTTTTCCTTTTGAAAGGCAATATCTTTGCGCTGAAACTTCGGCTTGGACACAGAAAAAACTGGAACTTCCGGCATATGAACTTGATAGCTGGAAGACTCGGCCAAGCGCTGGATTTCTGCCCAACTCGGTCGATTTTTCTGATACTCAGTATAAATATCATCCCATGCCTCTGCCCAATCACTTTCTTTCAGCAAAAATTCGGCTAAGCTCGCGCGAATTTCTTTCTTAATCTTGTCTGCCTGAGCCTCCCATTTTGCTAAACACTGTGTCCAACCGGATATGGTATGTTCGCCAGACTGGCGAATGGAAAATCCACGCTGATTAAGAGATTCTTCCAGTTCATTTAACTGGCGAAAATACTCTTCAGCTTTTATTACCCGATGCTCATCATCGACATGGATTTTGATCGGGTCATGAGGATGGTAACGATAGCCGGTTTTTGGATCAACCATTGGAATCGTTTGAAATGGTATTGGCTCAGCTTGATTATCAAAGACATCCGAGTTGCCACACTCGGCGGCAACAGCGTTTTTTTGTATTGCTATGAAAATAAAGAGAGCTAGATAAATACGCATCACCTCTCACCTCCTTATGGAATTTCAGCGGGATGTAGCAGTTTTTGCTCCCAGTCCGCCCATGCCAATTCTACAAATTTAAGACGGTCATCGGACATTTTTTGCAAATCACTCAAGCTAATCGCCTGCATCAACGCTGTTTGTTCACAGTTGATAATAGGATGGGTTTTCCGGCACTCCTTGGTGACACTAAGCTTTAAAAAAGAAGTATATTCATAAACCATTTCATAATTTTCCAAGCCAAGTTGATTCAAGCCCTTCCAGTGAGATTCTGCAGCCTGACAAACTTGTTCAATCCGCTTGCGCGCATGGTCGGCAAAAGCAGAGTTAAGCGAAATCAATTTATTCTCAGCCTGTTGACAGTCCCGCTTCATACTCTGAAAAAGATCATCCGCCTGAAATTTCGCCATGTTTAATACAGCACGATCCAATTCGTTTTCTTTTTGCATCAATTGAGCGAGCAAGGTGCCAGCCAAATTTTGCACCTGGATCAATTCCCGAAAGCGAGCAAGCGATTGCTCTAAGGGAAATCTACCAACTTGCAACAAACTTTGTTTCAATTTATTCTCACTGGCTTGGATACCTATGGTCTGAATTCGTTCCAATTCGGCTAAACGTTGCTCAACTAATTTTGCCAGTGATCGCACAGCATTCTGTAATTGGGCGACATTCTTTTTCGTCGAGCTCAAAATTTCCGGACTCGGCATTGATGCCGCAGATTCCGGTAGACTCAAACTATCTAACGCGCTCATTGCCTGCTGTGCCTCAGTCAAAGCTTCCTTGGCCAACAGTTGCAAGTGTTGCAGCTCAGCCTGCTGCTCTTCAAATGCTTTTTGCGTCATGGCAAATATTTGGTCTATGCTATCAACGTCAGTTAAATCAATCAGGTGAATCACGCTTGACCATCTATCCACCCATGATAAAGCTTGTTGAAAAAACTTCGTGACTTTTACTTCAATACCGTTTTTTCCATAAAACTTGTGGTCACGAACCCTCTGATAATAGGCATAACTACGGTCCAAATGATTGATATAATTATTTAAGCGAGATGCAGATAATTCGCGCTTTTCTATATCTGATAGATCAGGGTTTTGCCCATCAGCATGTAATGGCATGCTGTACATCAACGAAAAAAACAGTGTTTTTATGATAAATCGAAACATCTTAGACACCCCTTTTTCCTCTTGGCTATTCCATCCTAAGTTCCAAAGGTAGGTTTGCCATTATGTCTTCTAGCTGTGAATCCAATTCCAACTGCCAGTATCGATACCGCTCCAGTATTGTGTGCGCTATTCGGACTTCATCCTGCAATTCCTGAAAATAATACTCATATAAATAGTCAAAGTCTTCACGGCTGGGCAAGGTATCCACTGGTGTGGAATCGAGCTTGGCTTTTAGAGAATTGTGTATGATCTGAAAATGCGTTTTACTCCGACAGGCGGTGGTATCACCGCTATCACAGAGATCTTGAAAGGCCTCCCATTTTCTCGTCACGGCTTCCAGTAGAACCATGGTTTTGTCTCTATCCCAGCTTTGGTAGGACTGTAGATCCCGAGCCAAAATATAAGCATCGATTGATTTTTCGATCAACTTCGCCTGATAGTTTGCCTCTTGCTGCCAAAGCTGAATCGTTTGAAAAGAAGGTTGAAAACGGACGGTCAAGATCTCCAACTGACAGGAAGAGAATTGTGCTCGATAAAAAGAATCCGCATCCATCGCTGCGATCTTAAGGTGCTCACGGGTATTCAGGGTGAGGACAGACTGGACGTCTTGTGAAGAGTAGAACGGGCCTCGAAGATCCTGATGATCGATTAAAAAGCCTATTCCAGCGCGGTGTCCAGGACAATGAAAGCGAAAGTCCACATCATAGCTCAGCTCATAATCGAAAGATTGCGTTAGATTATTTTCAAGTACTGAACATCGCGTTTTTAATAAGCCCTTGCCTTGACAATCGATTAAGTTCGTTTCCCCAAACACAAAGGGGGCATAGATTGAAAAAAGCAGGCTTCCCCAGAATTTTTTCATGAGTGCAACCTTTAGTCCAAAAATAATTAGTAGGCATAGGTATCAATCTGCAAACTATTAATTCTTACGGTTGTCCCAGGAAATATCCCACAAATCGCCAACTTAATTTGTACGGCGTCTTCTTCAATATTCAAGCGAATTGTTCGTTGTCGCAATTCATCGGCACTGGTCGCAAAGTAGAAATCACCGTAGGCAGGATCCGAGCCGATAAGATGCAAATGACCAAGTTCCTGGACAGGAATCAGATCACTTTTTCGTTGTCGCTTCCCTTCCTCATCCAGATAACTAAGAACCAATTCGAAAAGGTAAAGCTGATTAAAGTCAGATGGGCTGTTAATCCAATCTTGGAAGGAACCAGAAAAATTTATCGTTCCGGTGATCACACCAGGACCAACCAATTCCAATTCCGGAGTTCGCACGGTGCAACCCGCACGAAAACCTTCTGATTTAGGAATAAACCACACCCCTTGATTCAATGCGCCGACTGAAGCCTGAAAAGATGATGGAAAAAATTCGATCGTCGTATACCATTGGCCGTATTCGCAACGATAATTCTTTTCGTCAGGGCAATGGTCAATTGCTGCAAAAACGGGAGCACTATAGACAAGGTATCCGATCAGAATGGAAAAAATGCTGCTTGGTTTCATTTTTTTATCCGTCATATTTCGAGTTTAAACGAAATTTCTCCAAGTCATGATGAAACATTGGATCTTGAACCATCCTGGCTCCATCGTGAGTTAAAATCTTAAAAATGCGCTGAATTAATTGGTCTGATAAATTTTCATCAGAAAACTGCACTTCTTTGATATTGATCATACGTGACAAGGCCAGCGGGCTGATAAATGAGCTTGCCGGCGCCGGTAGAGGCAGTAATCCCAATGCTCCGTCAGACACCTGTATCGGTTGCACATCAGGTTTAAAAGGAAAACGATGATCCATACGGGCGTTCAAGTAGACATCGATACATGGTCTGGCATGAAGAAATGAGGGTGGAATATAGTCTTGCATCGCCTCTAGATCGGTACCCTCTCTCGGGATATTGAGCCCATTGCCGAGAAGGTAGGCAACCCGTAGCCGGTTAGGATGGCCTTCGCGCAAACAATCATTAGGTGCAAAGTCAAGTGGATCGATGCCGGCCGGCACTGATGCCGCAGCTTGTACAAATATCACCTGCGAAAGGTTTGACATCTGTTCAATAAATGCATGCTCAATGCGAAGAAATTCATCCAGGTCTTCTTCAGCAGGCTCACGGACTCCACAAAGATCGGCAAACGCGCGGCGCAATTGGCCCTTGGTATATCCAGCGGAGTAATTGATAAACTGAATCTCTTCAGTGGCGATGATGCCAAGCAAAGATCTAAGCCGGTTTCGCAGAAACTGTTCCAGAGCTGGAAAATCCAATCGACACATCGACTCGATAAAGGCCTGATGATATTCGCCTGAGGCTAGCACAAACTCAGCTTCAGGATTATAAATGGCGAGGATATCCAATACGGCATTGCCATGTGCAATGCTATGCTCGTTTAAAATTTTACCAAAACGCAATCGGTATCTTTCGGAAAGATCCGCAAAACTTTCTGCCGACCGACCAGAGTCAGCGATAATGGCAGCTATATCCCAAGCACCACGAAAAACTGGCCCTCTGATGGGTGCTCTTTGATAACTGCCATTTTCATTTACTTGATAAGTGGAGCGAATTCGATGATTGAAGTGGATGGTTGCCGAAGAAGAGAAATCATCGATGATTAAAACCCGCTGGTCTTGTCGAAGGCGACCTTCTTGATATAATTCACCAGCTGCAACTTGCAGCTTTTCACAATAGCCGATTGCGAGCCCCTCTTTCGGGCAAACCGGGCTCTTACGGATAATCTCAGCTATTGCTTGCCAGTGTGAATCATAAGGGAAATGCATGGCTATATCGTTTTCATCACTTACCGTATTTGCTCGAAAAGGCTCTCGATGATTTGCATCCTGATGACAAGCCATAAGCATTAAAACGATCAACAAGCCACTTGCACTTTTCATGTCAAGCTCCTTCACGCTCAAGTCGAGGAATATAGTATTCAACAAGTTGTTTAATTTCCTCAGTCGTTAAGCGCCCCTGTAAACCAGAAAACAATGCATAAATGATAGGCTCAACAAAGTAGCTCTGAGCTTCCATCAGCTCAAGAGGAATCGCCAAGCTTGCCAGTAATTGTGGGAGCTGACTTTGGATATCACTGATTTCCTGCTGTTTAAGAAATGCACCTAATAGAATTTCCAGCGACTTTTGTTGGGATCGAAGATGGGATGGCTTCGGCTCATGACCTTGATCTATCAAAGCAAAGACTTTACTGATGCCTTTTACCGCCCCCCTAGCCGGTCCATCATCCTGCCACGTACTTGATCGCGCTAGGATTTCAGCTGCAAAGACAATGAGTTCGTAATCCTTGTCAGAGATCACAATATCTTTTGTCAAAGCCGGCACATGGGGATTTTCAAGTAAGCGCTGTATGAGTTCATTTTTAAGCTTTGAATAAGCAAAAAAACGCCTCTTTCCTGCCAATTCTTGTGCAAGCTTGCTTAATCGCTGTCGATCAACGAATTCATCAGGAGCCTCGTCAATGACTTGCACCAATTGTTCTTTTTCTTTTGCATAGACTTGCTTTAGGTGAATAACCGCCGGCATGCTTTCATCTATACTGATTTCTTTCATTGAAGAATCAGGATTTGCACTCACAATCTCTAAACCTTGCAGGGAAAGTGGCTCCTTCCCAGCAAGGTTTTGGCGAACTAGCAGACAAAGAAGCACCAACAAACCAAACAAATAAATAGATTTAGGTATTTTTTGCATTTTAATTTCCTGGCTATCAGTTTATGGGTAAAACCACCTCGCCGGGACGATCTGACCAACTGCCTTGCCACATCGTATCGCCGACGATGACTCCTTCGGCAATGATCAAATGAGCTTCTGCAGTGGAACCTTTGACCAAAAAGTTATAAACCCAACCATCTTTCGCCGGACGTCTTTGGATATCCAGGACGGCAACAGATGTTCCGGTATAAGATAGGAGAAAATCGTCTTCCTTGAGTTCTTTTGCTGTGACCATATACCCATCGTGCAACATCAGTGCATGGTGCTCGCTCACCGCCAGCTCTCTGCCGTTTTCCAAATGAATGACATAGATGTCGATTGCCTCGGGGCCCGACGTGATATAATCAATCTCCCGTTGAGTAAAGCTTTCCTTATCGCCTCTGATGGTAGCCAAGCTCACTCCATCTCTCAACGTCGTCACCCGATCATGAGTCGTAATCTCCGCAGCGGGCACCCAAAGCGGGTCTTCGACATCTTGAGTCATGATTGCTACATCACGATCAAAACAACTGCACGGGCAAATGAATATCGGACGACCGGCCGCACATAAAATCGAGTAGCTTTTTTCGTATAACCAGTTTTTTTCTTCTAAAGATATGCAACCTTCTGCATAAGCATCGTCTTGTGTCATCTTACATTCGGCAGGACTGAGGGCTTGCACATCATCACAGCGGCGACCAATAAGTGAGGTTAAATTCGCTGGACCTTTCGGTTCTTCAGGTGCAACCACGGGAGGATTCGCAGGCTCGGCCCAGCCTCCACCAATGCCGCAACGAAGCTCACCACTTCGACAATGCATCTGCGCATAACTATTGCCAGTTAAATGAAATATTGCTAAAAACCAAAAACAGTTTAAGAAATATTTCCTTACATTCACAAAAGCCATATGACACTCCCCACCCCTTGCTACAAAGGATTTCTCAACGCTATTCACCACTTTTTGATCGCAGTTCGATCCCTCTCTTATTATTTTTTCATCACAAAGCAAATTGCCTCATCTTTACCACAAAAGCTGACTTGCGCAAAGCAAACTGCGAAAAAAACACTGTCAAAGTACGAGTGTCTAGCTGGCCTCACTTTTTTGACGAGCTTGTAGGTTATAGACTACAGGGTATGGAGGATTTTATTGGTACCTTTTGGCAGTTTATCGCTTTTTTCACATTCATAAAATAATTTTGCGCACACGAAACGAGGCACGAAACTTGCTTTTCCTCAAGCGGATTACCGGCTGAATATGCCGCACACTAAAAGAAAAATAGTCTGTCACCGCATACAAGCATAAAAAAGGGAGAAAGTGTATGAAGCCAGGTGAAACTCAATTCAAATCCGAGTTTAATAAAACTGGCATACCTGGTCTGGATGATATTTTTAAAGGCGGTATCCAGAAAGGAAATACGATCGTTATCGAAGGAACTCCAGGCACCGGCAAAACTACCTTTGCTTTTCAATTTATGCTCGCAGGATTAATCGAGCATGAACCTGCTGTGTTTATCACCTTCGAACAAGATCCTATCAAACTGAAACGCGATGCCCTATCGTTCGGCTGGGATTTGGCTTATTACGAAGACCAAGGGCTTTTGAAAATTATTCATACTGATCCCAGCGTCCTGCTTGCAGACTTGCAAAACTCTGATAGCATTTTCAATCGGGAAATCACCACTCACAATACCAAGCGTCTTGTGGTCGATGGCTTAACTCCCCTAAGGCTGCAAGAAGAGCTATCAGAACCGAATATTCCATACAGGCATAGCCTGCAGTTGCTTTTTGACTCGCTGCGTGGTTTTCAAATTGCAGTCTTATTGACAAATGAAATCATGCAAACACCAGAGCTTGGGCAATCCACCATGAGCCATGAGCAATTTTTATGCGACACTGTTATCACTTTGCGACAAGAAGCTACACGGATAAAAAATACCAGCCGGACGATTGAGATCGCCAAATCCCGTGGTCAGGATTTTTATACAGGCCGTCATACCATTCGCTTTGAGTCTAATCGTGGCCTGGTCGCTTACAAGCGCGCCCAGTCTCCAGAAGCATTGAATGAAGATCAACCTGTTTCCACAGATCTGGTAAGTATTGGCTGTCCTGATATTGATACCATGCTCGGCGGTGGCTTATATCGCGGTTCTGCCAGCCTAGTTGTCGGAATATCAGGAACAGGCAAAACTGTGTTAGCAGTACAAGCACTGACTGCCGCAGCCGAACGGGGAGAAAATTGCTTGCTCGTGACCTTAGACGAGCATGTGGAGCAGATTGTTCGCAATGCGAGTGGACTTGGCTTTCCGATAGAAAAATATCTCAAGTCGGGCCAATTGCATTGTATGTATGATTCGCCTATGGAATTAGAGCTCGATGTTCACTTTTCGAAAATTGCAGAAGCCATCGACAAGTATAAAATCGACCTGGCGGTCATCGATTCGATTTCAGCCTATCAAAGTTTTATGTCATGTAGTCCTCATGAATTTGTCTATGCCTTAACTACCTTTCTAAAAAACAAATCTGTCACTGTAATCATGAACTACGAAAATCCGGAATTGATTGGAATTTCACAAATTAGCAAGGAATTCAAAGTTTCACCCATAGTCGATAACATTATATTGCTGAATTATGTAGAAACCGGCAATCGATTACGACGCGCGATAACAGTACCAAAAGCACGTGGCCTTGCGCCGTCACGAGAAACATGCGAATACTTAATCCAACACGGAGGTATTAAAATTATCACGGATTTCGAGCATGAAGAAACTGCTGTTCCTCAATTGCCGTTTTCTGCATACTACGGAATATTAGGCCGCTCACCAATGCGGCGTAGCCCTTTTCACCATATGGAAAACCTGTCGCCTAAACAAAAATCAACAATCAGAGATTTGGTAGATGGCTAGCTCTCTTACAAAAAAAATCATGAATACTGACGAGGAGAGCATGACGCTGGATTGCTTTTCCAGCAATGCATGGGTCAGCTTTTTGGGAGATTTCGCAGCAGCTTCAAATATGAGCATCATATTTGTGGCGCTACCTTCGAAAAATATCGCTGGTCCATTTGGTCAGTCGCCGTTAAATAGCATCCTACAATCAGCGAAACTTTGGCAGGACAATGCCCCTGGAAGCAAAATTTTGGAACATATTGTCCAAGACGCCTATCAGAAAATAGATACGGTTTACTGTCGGATGGTATGGCGAAAGTTAGCTGTATGTTGCATTAAAATCCAGCATCAAGGCCAAGATATCGGGCTTGCTGTCATCGGCTGGGTACCAGCGACCTTTATTGATCCACTTGGATCAGAGCACTTAGCCAGCATCCTGCAGCAATCTTCGTTTGATGTCTGGAAAACATTGCGCGGCACACAGCCGGTGTCAGAGTTGCGGCTTCTCAACTCCGGTAAGTTATTTCAAACCGCTGGCCATGCCTTAATTCAGCAAATGTATCTGGAAAGGGAACGATGGCAAGAAACGCGCTTGCTCAGCATTATTTACGATTGCGTAACGAAAATAAATGAAGCCCGTCGCGAAACGGAAATTGTCCGCCATATAGCTGAAGCTGCCCAAAAAATTGTCGGCTCCATTGCAGCAGAAATCCAATTTCATGCTGATGACAGCCACTCCCCCACGGCCAATTTTTACTATAATTGTGAAACTTGTAGTTCGACTACCAGCGCTCTGCTGGAGCGTTATGCGACCATATCGATACCACTCAAGGACAAGAGCCATCGTCACCAAGGCCGCTTGAACCTCTATTTTTCATCTGAGATGAATGTTCCTGACGTGAACAAAAAAATTGATCTACTTTCACTCAATCTTGCGACAGCACTACAAAAATTAAATATCAGCCGTAATCTCGAAGAAAAAACAATCGCCTTAAACAAAGCCAATAAAAAACTGCGGAATGCCGCCAAACTTAAAGATGAGTTTCTCGCCAATATCAGCCATGACCTCAAAAACCCTCTCAACGCAGTTGTCGGTTGGAGTGACTTAGCTTTGATGCTCGACGGCGAGGAGCGCGATCAGGCGATCAAAAATATTCAAAGTGCGGCGCAAGATCAGGTGATGCTGATTGAGCAATTGATGGATATTTCCAAACTTTCATCGGGCAAGCTGGAAATTCATTGTGAACAACTTGACCTGCTTCAGGTCATCGAGGATGCCGTCAGCACCTTCGTCAGCCAAGCTGCTTATAAAAAAGTGCAAATACTGCGTGAGTATGATTCCAAGCCGATCTTCATTTTTCTCGACTATATGCGAATGAAACGCGTATTTTGGAACCTGATCTCGAATGCCCTCAAGTTCACTCCTGAAGGCGGTTGCATTACGATCAAAATTCAACAACTTGCCAATCAGGCGACTGTTTCTGTTAGGGACACAGGTCGTGGTATCGCGCCTGATTTCTTACCTCATATTTTTGATCGCTTTAGTCAGCAAGAAAATATTTTTACCGAAAAAAGGCTCGATGGCCTGGGCATTGGCTTATCGATTTGCAAGTCGATCGTCACCTTGCATAAAGGCGAAATCCGGGTTACCAGCGACGGCTTGGATAAGGGCTCCGAGTTTCAGGTGGTTTTAATGACCAGCCCGCACTTCAGCAATCACCCTCTTTCTCTTATGAGCCATTAGGCAGCTTTTTAACTAGGGTCCATCCGGAAATACCTTATTCTGCGTTTTATCGGCGAAAATAAATGCTCATGTATCTGAATACACTGCGGTCTATTTTCGCCTTGCGCCTTGCCTAAGGCATTCCCGGATGGATCCTAACTAGGTTCACCTTTGAGCTAGATTCAGGCCGTGGTCTTGGGCGGGAAATATAAGGATGATCCGCAGCGATAAGAAAGCGCCACGGTCGATCCACCGCCTTGCTGATTCCGACCCGCCTGGTCGCAAGCACAGAGCGCTGCATGCTGAGCGGATCTTTTAATAGAAGCATCGGACCTTGCATCAAATCAAGACCAGAGTTCTTATCGCTGATCGCCAGAGCCTGGCATAACTTTCCCGGGCCATTGCAAAGCTCTCGACGTTTTGATGACATGGATCGCCTTTCTTCCATCAAAGAAATCCCCCACAAAGGCTCCAGAGCGCGGATAAGAACGGCCTCGCCGACTCCCTCTCGTCCACTGACGACGTTAAAGCACCAGTGTATGCCATAGGAGCGGTAAACATAGCTCAGGCCGCCGCGGGCGAACATCAAGCGGTTGCGCGTTGTCATTCCACAATAACTATGACTGGCTGGATCATCCTGCTGATAGGCTTCGGTTTCGACAATCCTTCCACCAACGACCAGGCCTTCAGATTCGAGCATGCACAAATAGTTGCCGATTAAGCGCGGAGCCAAGTCGAGGGCTGGCATTTGCAGGAAATCGATGTCAAATTGAACTAGATGGACGCCCAGTGTGTGGGAAATTGAGGAAATGTTGATCTTCTTGGACTCTGTGGTGAAGAATCGTTTCTTACTACGCTGCTTTTCCATATAATAACACCATTAAGTGATTCATCATGACTGGATTAGTCGCATGGATCTCACAAGCTGCCTTTTGCTGGGGACAGATCATGACGAAAAAAACGATATCCCAATTTCACCACGACATAATGACACATCTATTACCCAGCGCCACCACAGGCTCCATGACCAGCCAGATATGGAGAGCAGCAACTCTGAGCCATCTTCTCCTCGCCATCTGGGCAGCCGTCTGCAATAACGGACCGCTTGCTCTTAGCAGTTTCATCTTCGCCTGTTTTTTTCTTGGCTTCAATGTACTTTGCTATAAGTTTGCTGCGAAATCGATGAGTCTGATGAGCTTGATAGTCTTGTTATCAGCACTTTGTTTCTTATCATATATCGATCAGTTTTCTTCGCCGTTATTTATCTTAGGGGTTTCCTACATATTTTTTCTCAAATATGCCTTTGCTGATAATAAATGGCTGGCGCGAGTCGGCTTTCTCTTCATTCAAACTGTGGTGATATGCCTTTACTATTTATTTCAAGCAAACACCAGCGAGCACTTGACCTTGGCAAGCGGAATCATCGTGATTGCTGGCCTCACGTTGATGTTGACGCCTATACCCACTCAGCAAACAACAACCGAGCAAAAAGACCATAAACTGCTAGATTGTAATTTACGCTTTAAAAATCTGATTCGTGTCGCCTGTCATGATTTGAGTAACCCTTTGACACTCATCCTCGGCTCAGCTCAACTTGCGCAATCTGGAGCTTTTTTAAAAACTCCGGAAAAGTCTTTATTATTTTGGGAAAAAGTCGAAGGTGCTGCGGAAAACATCAATCAGCTCATTGCCAGCTTACGCGCCTTTGAGGCCATGCAGGAACCAAAACGCCTAGTTATCCGGGAAATCTATATCCACTCTTTAATCGCAGATATCTGCGATTCCATCCAGGACAAACTAGAGCAGAAAGATCTTCATCTCAAAGTCAATCAACTGATTAATAAACAATTACGTGTCATGATCGACCCACATTTTTTTACCGTCAACTGTCTGAAAAAAATTTTAAACAATGCGATACGCTTTTCACCACCTGGCAGTTCGATATTTTTGGAAAGCTTTCAAAAGAATGAGCAGCTCATTTTGAAAGTACGGGATCAGGGCCCAGGAATTGACGATGAGATCTTCGAAAAATTATTTCATTTTGACTTTATGAAAAAACAGATCTCGCAGTCTAGTGAAAAGGGCCATGGTTTTGGTTTGGCAGTCGCTAAACTCTTGATGCTGGAACTTGGTGGCGATCTATCCATAAGCACCCATACTCGTAAAAAAAGACAAACTCCTAGCGACGAAATATCGCATGGAACAGATACAATAGCCATCCATACTGGCACGACTATTTCTTTAATCTTGCCGCTCAACTTTGTACCAATGGATAAAAGTCGAGGTATCGATGGTAGACCCATCGATAGTATTAAGCGTTCTGAATTTCATGGATTCTAGTAGTTATGGCTGATAATTGTGGATAATTTCGCAGCGGATCTAAGCGATAAAGACCGGTTAAAAAGTCAATTTCCGTGGACCGACCGCCTGATAGATCAACGACCATGGAATTACGGTTCGCTCCGGTTTGCTGAATCAAAAGCCAAAAACTACGCAAGAGATCATCTGCGCTTTCTGGCCAAGCTCCCCACAAACGTTCACCTAATTCGTAGGCTTCCATAAAAAGCTCCTCCACCTCACCTTGGAACTTTCCTGCCATATCATTACGATCGAGACCATGCAGGGCACAGACAGGATTCAAAGCCGAGTTGTAAAGCCATTTGCGGTGACGGCGAAAGTCGATATCATCACACCATTGCAAGCCAGCATGCGACGTTAGCTGCAAAATATCACGCTCCAGCTGACTCGCAGCATGCTTCGCGCCCCATTGCACAACGGCTTCTGTCGCGTTCATCAACTCATAACTATGAGTCGCAGCCATGGGCTTGACTGCCAAAGTCGTTAAGCCCATACGTACCGGGATATGCGATGGAAAATCGCTGGAGACGACCTCATCAACAATACCATTACATAAAAAGATCACAGCCTCTAAATCTGGTTTTTCAAAAAGCGATCGATGCGCGGCGAACAAACCTGGCACCTGATAAGCCTTAACACAGACAAAAAGCAGTTCAAAATTCTCTAAAGCCGGCAAGTCGAATTTATGAACGTCAGAATTTGATTTTAAGGTAAATTGAAAATCGACAGAACCTTGCCTACCAATCATTCCGAGCTTAGGAACGATTGGCTGAATACGACTAGCAAGAGCACAACCGATGGCTCCAGGACCAAGGATACCGATCGATGGATTCTGGTAAAATTTTTGTGCTACTTTCATAAACAGATTGCTTTCCTAATGAATCAACTCGTCCTTAAAGGGCTGGCCTTTACCAATATCTTCGCATCACAAGGAATTTATTACACAAAACAGCATCTATTGCTAATGAAATGGACTGATGTTTACGAAGCCTTGGTTAAAAACCTGCTGCTTTCAGCTCCTGATACCAAAGTCAAAAAACAAACCGACTATGGCCTTATCGAGCTCGAAGTGCACTTGATCCAAGTGCAACCAATCTGTAGGTAGAAGAAAATAACGTTCGCTTTGCAAAAATATCAGCCAATCCTGAAGCAAGTTCTTGGCTATCTCATTTAATGCATCTTCAGGACGTCTATGTTCTGTCGCCGGTAGTTCGTTTAAAATAGGCTGAATCGGGACGGGTGATTGCAGATTTTCTTCAACCTGGCTTAAGCCATCGCGCAATTTCTTTCTTAGACCTTCGCGAATTTTTTGGATGAGGATACTTGCTTCGTCTTCATTCGTCCGCTGGAAATCGGTGAACCAATCTTCCGCTGAAAAGGAATCAACTTCTTCACGGCTGGAATAAGGCTCATACTCCGGCCGCGGCTTGTCTTTATCGCCAACGACAATTGGCCCACAAGCCAGCACCAAGGCTAAAAAATTGAAGGAAATCAGAGGAACGGGCGTCATCCTCATCGTATACCTCACGTCGCATAGACTGCTAATGTGCCCATATGGTCACTGGCGCTGTGTTTAGCAATTTCGCTCTGGCTTGGCAAATAAAAAATAATCAAATATTGGATAAATATCCCATATTTATCCATATAAATAGATGGTTAATACTTAAACTTTCGTTGCAAATGAATTGGCCTTCAAGCCGATTTTTTCAGAATGGACTGCTGGCCGCGCGGGTTCAAACTCGCTACCAGACTAAATTTGGTTTCACCACTGCGATTGGTCAGAATATGAAAGTCACCACCAGCCAACTGCACGATGCGACGAGCTAAAAACACGGACCGGCTAAAGGGATCTGTCTGGCTAAGAAACTCCAGTTCCGCCTGCGCCTCGGCATAATGCGCGATCAGGCTTTCTTTACGTCTTTCCGAGATATGCAAGGGTTTTACCGCCAGCTCCATGACAAGGCGCTGATTTTTTAATTCAAGTATCAAGGATACTTGCGACTGAGCATCGACCAGACTTTGTTTCAGGCCAATGAGCACAAGTTTCACTGCCCCAAGCCAATGCCAATATTCTCCGGAAAAATACTGCAAGTCTTGATCACTAACGACCCGAAACGAAGGTTTAAAATTGTCTTCAGACAAGGCAAGAATCAATGTCTGACAAGCCGCGAAGAAGTCTTTGGCAAGGTAGCTTTGCGCCATCTTCTGCCGACTAGCATCTAGACTGGCGTGCCCCATCAAGGTCTGACTGTAAAGCTCCAATGGGCAAATCAGCTTTTCTCGAGATTCTGATGATGAGAACTCAGTTAAACTTTCCCTAACCCGGTCGATGGCACGCTGGACTTCGTCATAAGTTAATTTCTGATAAAATTGACGGTAGGCCTCACGACGTTGAAACTCCTGATTTTGTGTGTTCATTTTCTGACTTAAATCACGATTTAAAGCTTCTTGCGACTTTAATTGTTCAAAGGTTGATGTAAACCGTTTTGAAAGAACACTGGCATGCATGAGCATCGCGACAGCCAAGCCATGGGAAAATAAGGGAATACCCACCGGACTGTGGTTGATAAAAACATCATGTAAACCAGCCGTAAAGGGAATTAGACAGGACAAGACGAAAAACATGGCGCCCTGACTACCACGCCACTTTCCTTGCCAATAAGGAAGCAGAAGGTAAAGAAATGAAAAAACCCAGAGCACCTGATAGTAACCTAAGAACTGGGTAAAAAAAGCCGGTTCAGTTAATATTGTCATACTCGTAAAACTCAAGACACTGAATTGCACAAGCCTCAACATGATTTTGGAATAAGCATCCCGAAACAGGTGATGAATAAAAAGAACAATGCAATAGTGAATCACATAAAAGCAGCAATACTCGATACGATAGCCCCACTCAAAAGACACAGGATACAGGTACTGAAAAAGCTTTTCAGAACCTGAAAAAAGCCCTCTGACAAATATCAACACGCCAAAGGTCGCAAAGTAAAAATAGCTACGCTGATCTCTTTGAAAAAACCAAAGGATCAGGTAATAGAGCGATATAAATAGCACCGCACCAATACCAAAGGCTTCTACAACCATGAGCTGACGAATAAAATACCATAAATTTTCTTCCTCACCCAAAAGCGGTATGTGCCAAAAACCACCAATTCCCAAATGAAAATTTGAGACATGAAAAACGACATCAAAAGATCGAGATGGAACCTTAAAAGAGGCATAGTTTGGCCGCCGATCTGCTAGCTCACCAGCTATATTCTTACCAACCTTGCCCAGCTGAAGAATGCTTTCACCATCAACCCAAATATCGACTGCGGTTGGTTGCTCCCATAAGTAGAAGGTTAGGGTTTCAGGGTGAACTTCCGGCAATAAGACCTTAGTGTAATAAGTAGCAAAACCGGTAATATCCATAAATATTTTCTGGTAGCGTTTTCTATACCAAACACCGGGAATAGCAAAACCTTCTGAGTGCCCCTCTTGTATGCGTTGCTTAACTTCGGTCGCAGAGAGTAGTTCCCGCCAAAAAAAGTGATATTCACCACTCATGCGCAAATAAGGGCATTGTTGGAAATTCCAGGATCGAAGGTCTATTACGCCCTTCTCTGTTTGTTGATAATAGCAAGACGCCTCTGCCGGTTTGCTAAAACCAGAGAAGATTATTGCAAAAAATATCAATACAACGACGAATATTTTGGGTCGCATGCATATACCAACTAGATTTTTTACACCTGGTATATGTTATCGGCGGAGCATTTAAATATTTGAATTTTATGCCACTATCAGCAGTTTCGAAGGAAAGATTACAGGTAATTTTCTGATTCTAACCGAACAGCTAACATTTGGAGTTCACATCGATCTGAAGAAGGAAATAGCTTTTCATAAAGTGAAACTTGAAAAGCATCTGATTTTCGCTGATTTATCTCTAATAAAACTTTGCGTTCAATGAAAAATTGATCGATATCTGCACGCTTTTTCCCCGAAACTAACAACAGTTCATCCCCCTGCTTGAAAGCCAACGATTCGACTTGGATTTTTGCTGATTGCTTCCAGACAGGCTGCTGACTATCGCGGATTATGAGATCCTCCCCCAATAACAACACAGGGCAATGACCTGCATTAATGTATTTAATTTGTTTTTCACGAAAGTCAATATCAGCGAAAATAAAGCTCATCTCTTTTTGCAAAAGAGGGTTAACCCCAATGACCTGCTGATCGATGATAGAAATAATCTCTTGCAATCCCAACTCACTATCGAACTCTATGTCCTTACTCAACATTTGGAAGGCTCCAACGACCAATCCCAGGAAAAGAGTCGCTGAAATATCATTGTCTTCAGCCCAAACTTGACCGACAAAAACAAATAGTCGCTTATTTTTTTTATCGGGGAAAATTCCTTGCCAGACATGATTAAAATTTTTATCGCAGTTCTTCCACAGCAGATACTCACCAAATGGTATGTGATGAGGCAGGCTCGTTAAACTCTCGGTTACTAAGCGAGCTTCACTTTCTTCCTTTGATCGCTCGGCTAGATTTTTTTCCATAAGATGACTTAGTTTTTTTTCATCTCGGTAGCGATCGGTCAGGGCAAAATATAAAATACAAATCTGCAAACTGACTCCAAGTTGGGCGCCATTTTCCGTCCAAAATGACAAGCCAATAAAACCCAATTTGTTCAAGATGATCAGCGATACCCCAAGCAGAGCAGGAATAATTGAAATGGTGAAAATCAGGGAGGAAGCAGCCTTTCTTTTGACAAGCTGTATTAGATAATACAAAAGCAAGATGATTCCGAATCCACCAATTGTAAGACTTAAATCGACAAAAATATTTTGGCTAAAGACAATGCCAATAGCCAAGCTCATAACCATGAGACCCATACAGACAACAAGCAAGCGATAGGCTTGAGGAATAAACACCTTAACTTGTAAAAAGTCGATAAAAAAGCTGATAGCTGCCAAAATAACTAGAGAACTTGCAATGGGAACTGCCAGCTTCTGAAAGGATGGCGAATATGGCCATAGATACTGGTAACCCAGGCCGTTTAAAGCGAGAGTCAATAGAGTAAATGCAGCGACGTAAAACATATAGTCAATTTGTGAGCGGTCACGCACACGAAAAAAAACAAAAATATTGTGCATCATCATGATGAGGGGAAGCCCCACCAGAAAGCCGATGAATAAATTTTCTTTCTGTGAGTAGGCATAAAATTCGTTTTTTTCAGAAAGAAAAATAGGGACTTGCAGCGAACGCTCGGATTTTACCTTTAAATAGACTCCATAGGTTTTACCAGTGGCAATTTGAAACGGAAAAACAAAGTGATGATGATGAACGACGCGTTCGTAAAACGGCAACATATCGCCACCTAAATAAACTTCCACTCTATTTCGGTTTTCATCAAGAATATAAATTTCCAATTCATCTAATAAGGTATAGCGAAGCGACAAAACCCATTCTTCCAGCTCACTAATATTTTGAAACAAAAACCTTATCCAAGCTGATTTTGCTTTAAAGCCAAGATTCAAACTATCGCCTTGCCAAGTCTGCCATTGCTCAGCTGGTAGCAGGAGAATCTTTTCGAGCTCAATATCACTGTCATCAACAATAATATATTCAATATTTTCAAGTTGTTGTATCAAACCATGATCAAGAGGGGTCACTTGCGCCTTGCCTGCCGTCGAGAAAGCTAAAGCAAAGATAAAGAAAAGTCGAAACCTAAGCCATACCAATGCTCTAAATTCAACTAAATTACACTTTAACGTCATTGTACTACCCGAATGTATAGACACTGTTTCATCATCTGCTGTTTTTTCATGTTCTGGTCGATCACTTCATCGAGCCTGGCAGAACAGGGCGTTGGGTATTTTGACCGGCAAAACGACGTCATTGATGTCAATGAAATTCTCAATGAATTTAAAAACAAGGCAATTGGTAAACGTGCACTCATTTATATCGACAAGGAATACCAATTCGACATTAAGACGGTAAGATCTCAGTTTCAAGATATCTCATGGGAAAGTTCACCGTCCGAAGTTATCAATTTGGGATTTCAATCCCATTATATTTGGATTTTTGTACCTTTGACAAATAATTCACAGGAAAGTCGTTCCATTTATTTCTCAATTAAGAATCCTCTCATTGATCAAATCACTTTCTATGCATTTGATCAGAGTGAGTTGATCAAAGAAGTTTATACAGGCGACTACCATCCTTACCATGAGCGACCCATCAATTTCCAAAACTACACTTTACCCCTTACCTTGAAACCACAGCAAAGCCTTGATGTGTTTGTCAAAATCCGCTCTAGCTCCTCCATTCAAGTTCCACTGGAAATTGAAAGTTTTCAAGAACTCCTGAGTTCAGAACAAAACAACAATATTTTCACGGGAATTTTTTTTGGAATCATGGTGATGATGATGGCGTATAACTTTCTTTTCTATATTAACCTAAGAGAAAAGAAATATTTTTATTATGTTCTTTTCACTTTTTCCAGCAGTATGTCTCAACTTGGCCTTACTGGTCATTCCTATGCATATTTACTCCAAGAAAGTCCCTATTTACAAGAATTAATCATTCCTTTTTTCAGCTCAATCTCTGTAATAGCCGCTATGCTGTTTATCCGTGATTTTTTTCAAAGCCTTTGGTCCTCGCCGCTGGTCGAAGAAATCCGCACCTGCGTCATTGTCCTCGCACTGGTGAACATTTTACTATCCATTGGCGCTCCTCACCAGTATTCTGTCATCTCAGGCATCATCCTCTCGACCGTTAGCATATTTGTACTCATAGGTATTTCTTTTTATGCCATCAGACAAGGTTTTCGCCCAGCGATCTTTGCTTTTTATGCTTGGTTAGGATTTTTTGCTGGAGTTTTAACGTTAGCTTTGAATAAATTTGGCATTATCGAGCGAAATTTTTTCACAGAAAATGCCATCCGCTTTGGTACAATCTTTGAAATTGTTGTCTTGTCTTTCGGCTTAGCTGATCAGCAACGTCAGCAGAAAATTCTTCACCAGGAAAAGGCTCTATCTCTGAAGAAAAAACAAGAAGCTGCGCAAAAAGCCCGATTAATTCAAGAATCTCTCATAAATTTATCCATATCCGCAAACCACATCCACTGTGAAAGTTATTATCAAGCGGCAGAAGAAACCGGGGGGGATTGGTATGGAGTCATCGAAGACCCGACAGGCAAATTCCTATATATTTTTGTTGGCGACGTCACGGGCCATGGACTGCCGTCAGCTGTTGTCACCAGCACAGTGTCAGGAGCATTAAGAGCTGAAATATTGCAACTTGCCAAACGGAAATTACCTCAGAAAGAAGCCCTCACTCTGCTTGCCGAAAAGGTCAATGCTATCGTCTGCCATGTCGGGCAGAAGACGGGGCGAAATATGACGATGGGCTTCATATCTGTCGACTTGCAGACAAATCAAGGGGTTTACCTCAATGCTGGCCACAATCCGTTTTTCATTGTTAAAAGGACTCAGATCAAACCTTTAATACGCCAAGGGAGTGTCTTGGGACTGAGTTTAAAACCTCGCTTCTCCACCATCAGCTTTCATTTGGAGCCGGGCGATATTATCTTGGGATTAACCGACGGTTTTTTGGAGAACACAGGCCCGAACGGCAATACCCTCAATTTCAAATCAGCGTTGAATCATTTACTCAATCAAGAGCACAGTCCAAAGACCATTATCGATAGTCTATTGAAGCTTGGACATGATATTTGGCAGGGTCATGATGCTGAAGATGACCTAACTGCCATAGCCGTGCAGCTAGACTGAGTACTTTTCACTGGCAGCCAGTCATGGTTGTCGTGCTTAGAGCTTGACTAAAAAAAAATCCTTCACTATCGTGTCAGCAAAGTCTCAAAGATACACGGGTTTGTCGATATTACTTCAGGAGCATCATGATGATGGTGAGCCGCATTACTTCAATCATCCTATTTGTTTGGATGTGTTCAACGACTTATGCCACTGCCAAAGTCTATCACGAGCGGGTGATATGGCATGAAAATCCAGCAAATGAGGCCATTATTTCCTGGACAACAGACGAGCAGGGTCAGCAGTCTTACGTTTTATATGACAGCATAGCCCGTAAAGGCGAAGTTAAGACTTATCGTTTTCAACAGTCAGCACAGTTGGAAGGCCGCTTTGATCGTGGTTGGCTCTTTGGCAAAACTCCATATTATCATCACACTAAACTTACCGACCTTACTCCTGATACAGATTATTATTTTGTTGTCGTCACCGATAACGAGCAAAGTCAGGAATATTGGTTTCGTACTGCTCCAGCCGATGATAGCGAGTTTAGCCTGATTTTTGGTGGAGATTCCCGCTCCGACCACACGCAACGCATTCGCATGAATCAATTATTGAGAGAAAAATTTGAACGAGCGGATGAGGTCTATGCCTTGGTTCACGGCGGCGATTACATCGCTGATGGTGGAAAGTGGTCTGATTGGGACCAATGGCTGCACCATCACAACTATACAATAACAGCTAGTCGGCGTATGCTACCCATTGTTCCAACTCGTGGTAACCACGAGTATAACCCACAACTATTTAATCAGGTTTTTGCCTTCCCAGGCGGCGGTAAATCCTATTATACGACCCGCATACAAAAGCTTGCCATTATCACATTGAATACTGAAATCAGCACGCATGGTGAACAGCGAATCTGGCTCACAAATGAACTGGAACGACGCCAGAAAGATAGCAAATGGATCGTGGCCAACTACCATCGGCCCGCCTATCCTGCTGTCAAGCGTCCAAGCTCAGCGAAGTCGGCATGGGTACCATTGTTTGAGCAATATCAGATTGATCTTGTTTTTGAATCAGATGGTCACGTCTATAAGCAAACACTGCCCATTTTTAACGAAAGGCATGATGCGGAGCGCGGCATAGTCTATGTCGGTGAGGGTGGCCTGGGAGTCCGCCAGCGAACCCCAGATCATAAACTTTGGTATTTACAGGGCGAAGGTTTTGCCGTTAGTAGTCACCATTTTCAAATATTACGAATTACCGAAGACAATTTATTTTTCGAAGGAATTGCCGAAGATAACAGCCTTTTGACCAGTTTATCTCTAGAGCCTCGAGAGGAGCGTGCGCATCTGTAATCAATCTTCTGTTTTATTTTCTTTGCGAAAACGCTGAGCGAGTAGCATGCGAAACTCTTGAATTCCAATCGGCTTATTGATACTTGGGGTCGTTGGCATATGGTGTCCACAAAGAGGACATGAAAGCCGCGATTCATCAATCTTATCAGGCGTAATAAAGGATTTACACTTCATACAAATCCTTTGCCTGTTAAAGTTTTTATCCGAAGTATATTCCATCACTACCTCCCATTTCCTCTTATCGGCAACTTGTCTGAAAAATTTTCAAGGCCAAGGCTCATAGTGCTCCAAAAAGCAAAAAAGAATAAATATATAATATAATCAAAAGCTTAACTTAGTTATTTACACATGGGCCGGCAAACACGACCAATTTAAGTTAAAATAGAAAGGTAACTTCTATGTAGAATCTTCTTGCTGATCCCTTTGCATTTTAACTTCGGGTCATTGATAATGCTGCGCTTCTTCCCCGCGATCTTTTTCATATGGGTCCTAAATTTTGGGACTGACGTATATGCCCAAAACCAGGCATTTGAGGCTGGATATCAGGCCTATATGCGGAATCAGTTCCCTGTAGCTGAAGCACATTTTAAGCGCGCCTTCAGCTCCAGCAAAACCCGGGAAGATCGTGCTTTTATCCTGAAGTTTTTGGGAATTTCCCAATTTATGAGAGGCGATAAAAGACAGGCTGCCAATAGCTTTTATCAAGCTTTTATGAATGATCAGAAAACGGCCATCTATCAAGAAGAGGTTCTCGACCCGACAGTAGTCGATTTCTATAATACCTTGAAGGTGAAGTGGACTCAGACCCTTGCTAAACGTCAGCAGGTTCGTGAACCAGCTGTTCCACCACTTCCTTCGTCCCGGCAAGCAGATAATCAGCCGACTGAAGATATCACAAGCGCTGAGTCTATCTCGGCGACAAGTCGCATGGAAAGATTAAGAGCCAGCCAAAAACCGCGCACAGCAAGTCGAGATAGAAGCAAAACAAGAAGCTCGCGCGACATTTCATGGATGCACTTTATGCCATTTGGTATTGGCCAGTTCTATAACGAACAGTACGTTTTGGGCACGTTCTATTTGGGCACCCAAATCTTTGCTGGCGGTCTCTATATGCGTCGCAATAGCCAGGTCGCAGAAGAAACTTCCAAAAAAGACCGCGTTCTCGAGACTGAAGGCATCGACCAAGCAGACAAAGATGAATTCTCAACGCTGATCGATGATAGAATTTCTCTTTTGGAGCAGGAAGCTGGTTATGCCATCATGGGCTTTGGCCTGTCATGGGGTGTTAGCATCTTACATGGTATACTTAGCGCTCCGACCATTACCGAGACCGTGACTTATCAACGGCAAAAAACTCTCCCTCCCCATTTGAAATTGAAAAATCATGAAACTTTAGATGACTGGTATGTAAGCCATACTCCCACTCGTAACTACTTTCACATCAGCCCACGTAGCAACGGCGGTTGGTTGCTTCACTTTTCCATCGACATCCCCTAGCGAAACACAAGTTTTACTTGGCTAATGTTTAAGAAAAATTTCTTTTTATTGGCAGTTCGTCTTATAATAACAACAGACGTTAGCCTTATGAAGGTTTGTCATGGAAATCACGCGACATGAATTTAAGTCCTACGCCCTTCGGCATTTGATTAATACAGAAGATATTGCCAAAACGATTCCCGCCAGTCGATCCGTCATTGATCCAATGGCTGCGATTAAAAGCGAAGTGAATGGTAAGGGGCAAATCTTCATTTTTAACTTTGGCTCTATTGTTTTCTGGAATGTCAGTCCAGAGCGGCAAATCCAGGAAATCGAAAACCTAGTTGGTAAAGCCGGCTTCGAATTCGAACAACTTTATTCCGATGAATACATTGTTGAAGAAGGCCATGCCGCCCCGCAGGTTGAGTTTAATCGCATGCTAATCGATCGTCTGAATCACGATCGTGCCGAAGTCATTGCCTCAACCTTAGCTCAAAGTTCGACCATGGCATTTTATGAAACCATGGTCGAGTCTGCCTGGAATCATGTCGACGCGATGATTTTACGTTTGCGTGAGCAAGGTAGTTTATCGCCTTTCCCCAAGTCTCTTCACCGACAAATTGGGGATGCACTGAGTATGCGCAGTCAAGTTGTACGTGTTTTACATTTGCTCGACCGTCCCGACCTCATCTGGGAAGACCGGGTCATGGATGAGCTATACGGCTCGCTACGTGCAACCTTTGACTTGCCTGAGCGCTTTCAGGCTTTAGAGTACAAATTACAACTGATTCAGCAAACCTTGGAGTTGCTTGTCGGGACCGCACGCGATCGCCGTCTCTATTGGTTGGAGTTTGCCATCGTCTTTCTGATTCTTTTCGATATCTGCTTTTCTATGCTAGAAAAGTTCGCCTTCTAGAGTTTTTGGCATAGTTGATAGGAATGGTAGCAGGACCTACATGCCTCAGGCTGGCGCTTTTAGTAGCACAATGGGTCGATGACGAACAAAATGCCACCAATCTAGTAGGGAACTGCTAGAAGATTCACTAAGATGATATTGATGGCAGCCGGCGGACCATTCAAGCTCACTTCATATGTAAAAATATAAGCTGTAATTTTCGCTTCATAAATATATCCCCGACTTGGCGTTGATATTGCTAGAGCTGCGAGTAAACCGTCAACAGGAGGATCGAAATCATGAAACGCTTTACCCTGAATATTCTGGCCGGCCTTATTATTAGCAGCACCCTTGGCATGGCCGCTATGGCACAGACAACACCAAACCCTAATGAAATCTATATTAAGCGCATTACTTACGCTGGCCCAGGCTGCCGAGCTGGTTCTGTCGTTGGTAATATCTCGTTGGACGCAAAAGCTTTTACACTTGTTTTCAACGAATTTATCGCTGAAATCGGCCAAAACGTCGCCCAAGGGAAAAACAAGACCTCATGTCGGGTTACTCTTGATATCCAGATTCCGAACGGCTGGAGCTACACTTTATTTGATACCACTTTCCGCGGTTACACTTACTTAGATCCAGGAGTTCAAGCATCCATCAACAGTGGATATTATTTCCAAGCGAGCCCCAATCGGGTCGCCCGCTTTAATCATCAGTTTAACGGCTACTTTGATGATAATTTCAGCATCACTAATTCCATTGGCATTCACGAGGTCGTTTGGTCACGTTGCGGCCGTCAACGCGCGCTCAACATTGATACCAACGTTGAGTTAAGCAATTCCGGCACTTCCAACTCCGGCCTCTTCACTGTTGATTCATTAGACGGTGAATTCAAGCAAATCTTCGGTATCAGGTGGCAACGCTGCTAGACTTCTATATTTTACTATTGAACACTATGGCCTCTGTAGAGCTTGCTACAGAGGCCTTTCTTTATTTTGCTGCTGGTAAGCTTTGATAAGGAAATAGTACCAAAACACAGATACACCATAAATGAAAGACGTGATCAAAAAGATGGTCGTGAACGAACTTCCCTCAGCTCTTAGTACACGAAAAATCTGTGTACTGAAAAACCAACTTCCCGCCCAAAGAGATTGCCGCATTGCTGTCGTGACTTCCTGATTTTTATCACCGACATAATTCATGGTAAATTCGGAAATAATCGGATTTCCCATGTTCATTAGAGGCTGCCTAAGCAAGAAACAAAGAATCGCGATGCCATAGGCAAAAGCAAGATGAGAAAAGCTTTCTGTAAATGCCATCACAACCAGGGCGATGACTGCCAGAGACTGAGTCAGGGTAATCGCCACGTGATAACCATAGTGTCGCAAGAGTCGGGGGCCATATACGGAACCGATCGTGACCAGTAAAGTCGAAATCGCTGTCATCAAGGAAAAACCATCATACTCCATGCGAAAAACATGATAAAAAAACAGGCTAACAAATGGGATGGTAAGGCCGGCACCGACCCCCATGATCAAGCTTGGGATCAAAGCATTGACGATCAGCAACCAGTCGTAAGATCGACAGCGCTGCCAAATACGGCCTTCCGCTGTTGCTGTCAGCAAATTTTCGTTCATCGGCTTAGCTAGAAAAATCAGCCCTGCGATGCTAATGATGGTCAAGAAAACAAGGACATAAGCTTCATCTAAATTTTCATGGCGAAAGAAGTTTATTGCATAAATCCCGATCCCAAGCAGAAAACCGGTCAAACTCCAGGTAGAAAAATGCAAGGCGATTGCTTCCGGCTGTTGCTCTCTGGATTCATTACGCATAATAAACGGGATTAAACAGACTTGGATAATAGCAAATGCTGCGCCCTGAATCCCAATGGCAATATTGAGCGTCCACCACCACTGCTGGGGTACAGACCATAAAATTAGAGCCGATGATAGCGGCACCATAACTGCAGCAAGGCGTATTAAAGGTAGCAGCCGTCGGCCTTGTATCAAAAAGCCGATCGGCAGAGATAGCAGCATCACGACTAGAAAGCGATTCGACAGTAACTGTGCGATGTCCTCGTCTGCATAGGCATATTTTATCAAATAAAAGTTAAAAATCGTAAAATAAGCCGTGTTCACCAACTGCAAGCAGAATTCGGCGGCGATGACACGTAGAACATCAGGACGGATTTTTCGGTAGGACTGCCATAACTGCGACATATTTGCCTAAGACTTGAAATTCTCAAAATCGATGGCTCAAGGAGGCCATCTTTAGCACATCAAATTACTGAAACCTACTGAAAAAACAGGGCATCAAGGAGCATGTAGCAGGAGGGTAGGAGAAATTATTTCTGGACTGCTTAGCTGCTTTGACTTATGTTAGTGCCGTTTTAAGCAAAAGGAGTTCGACCGATGCAAAAGGATGAAGTCATCCAGATATTTGCCGATTGGGTGCAGCAAAATCGCAACCCCAAAACCGCACTATTACCCCAAAATATGGGGCAAAATATGATCGATATTTTAGTTGCAGATACGGAAGGAATGATCGAAGAGGCGGCAACACAAACCCCTAATGCCCAGCGATACATTACCGCTGTCACTCTGATGCTACTGGCACAGATCGAGAATACGAATAAGCTACAGATTTCAGAAACTCGCCTTTCTCAAGCCATAGCGCGAATGACGCGGGCCGTTCATCTGGAAAGCCTGCGACGGCGAGGGGTCATCAAAGATTTACGACCAGATTTTCATTTGGATCATATATTTGACAATCAAGTCCAGTATCAATTTGAGCTGACGGAATTAGGCAAACGCATGCGACAGGAGGCGGACCGCTCCTTATCGCATTTACACTGACGATGTCACGAGTGATGACGAGAATTGCTAAAAGCGAAGCAGCTCAGGGTGTTTTATGAGCTGCTTTTAAAGTGTGCCGGCTGCAGATCGTGTCGGGCCATCAATTTATAGAAATCGGTTCGATTTCGTCTTGCCGAACGAGCAGCCTTAGTCACATTACCTTTGGCTTGCTTCAATACCTGAATCAGATAAGCACGCTCAAATTCACTTTTGGCCTCAGCCAACGATTTCGCTTTTGAATAATTAGGCGATAGGGCTTCGATCACCGCCGCTTCGGAGATCACAGTCGTCTGACTTAATACCACTAAACGTTCCACAAAATTATAAAGCTGCCGCACATTACCTGGCCAGCGAACCTGACTTAACTTTTCCAGGGCTTTTGGTGCAAAAGACTTCACCTGCGGCCGATGTCTTTCAGAAATGGTCTGTAGGAATTTTTTCGCTAATAACGGAATATCTTCTTTTCTTTCATCCAGAGCCGGTAGTCGCAAGTGAATCACATTTAAGCGATAAAACAAGTCTTCACGAAAACTTTGTTGCTCGACCATTCGCCCCAAATCTTGATGAGTTGCCGAAAGAATGCGAACATCAATGGGCTGGCTCGTGGTACTGCCGACTGGTCGAATCCGGCGCTCTTCCAATACGCGTAATAATTTAACCTGCAAGTGCAGCGGCATATCACCGATTTCATCTAAAAATAAAGTACCGCCTTGCGCTGCAACAAATAGTCCTTTGTGCTCTTTTTCTGCTCCAGTAAAAGCTCCTCGTGTATGCCCAAAAAGTTCAGATTCCAGAAGTTCAGCGGGAATTGCTGCACAGTTGATGGCGATAAATGGTCCATTGGAACGACTGCTGGCCTTGTGTAAAGAAGAGGCGAGAAGTTCCTTGCCAGTGCCGCTTTCACCAGTAATCAAGACATTTGATTCCGACTGGGCGATCAAACTTGCCTGACGCAGCAGATCTAACATCTTAGGACTTTGAGTAATAATTTCTGAGCGCCAAGCTTCAACATGCTCGTTTTGCCGACCACTTTGCGACAACGCTTGCTCTATGACATGTAACAGTTCGTCTTTATCGATCGGCTTGGAGAGAAAACTAAACACCCCTTTCTGCGTGGCGACGACAGCCTCTGGAATAGTACCATGTGCAGTAATGATGATGACGGGAAGTAAGGGTTTCATGCGTGAAACCGCCTCGAATAGCTCCATGCCATCCATGTGGTCCATCTTTAAATCACTGATTAAAAGATCTGGCTCGTAAATGTCGATTAACTTCAAACATTGCAGACCATCCAAGGCAGTTTGAACGTGGTAACCTGCAGACATCAATCGCATGCTAAGCAAGGTCAACAATCCTGCGTCGTCATCCACTAATAGTATTTTGGCTTTCTCATTTCCCATTCGACTTCTCCTCATGTCTTGCTTTCGAGGCAATGACTCTGACAGCATTCATGAAATCCATGGGCGAAGGATCGCACCACTTATCTCATTTCCTGCCGGGAACGTTTATCTAACTTCTTTTCGATCGTCGATAGAGCATGAAGTTTTTGTTGCAAAACTGCATTCTTCTCAGTTTCAGCTTGCCATTGGACGGTTGCAATCTGAACTTGCTGATTGATGATTTGCAACCAACGAGCGCTTGAGCGCACTTCTTCATGCGCTGATTCGTTTTTAACGACTGCAGCGAGCAGATCATGAATTTTCTCATAGTCTTTTCCCTGCTCGTCGACACTCATCATAATCATAGCCAGCTTAAACTGGTCTTCCCAACCGGGATTCGCCGACATCTTTTTTTCCAATATCTGTCTTTCTTCCAGTAATCCATACCGGTTTTTATCAGATAGACGTTTGGCGAATTCACCGACTCTAAACCCGTCGACCTCTTGCGGGACTTCTTCAGACGAAGGTTCCGTGCTCGGCTCCCACATGATCGTGGTGCACGAAATTTGCAAGCAAGCTAGACTAGCAAGTACATAGAAACATTTCATTGAGTCGCATCCTTACCCAGATGGACCGGGAGCGTTAGCTGAAACAAGGCGCCGACTTTCGAATCCAAAATTCTAATTTTACCTTGTAGCGATTCCGTGCATTCTTTTGCCACGGACAACCCGAGTCCGGTTCCTTTCAATGGCCCCTGCTTCCGGGCTTTACCTTGAAAAAACGGCAAGAACACCTTATCACGTTCGGCCGGGGGGATGCCAGGTCCAGTATCTTGAACCTCTATTTTGACATGCTCCATATCTTTATTGGGTTGCCACATGATGCGTACTTCGCCGACTTCCGGGCTATAGTGGATGGCGTTTGAAATTAAATTATCAAGTGCAGCACGTAGCATGGATCGGTCGAGAAAGACCTCCATATCAGGCCCTTGGGCAAACAACTGGATTTTCTTCCGCTCAGCAGTCAAACGATGGGGCTGTAAAATTTCGCTGACAATTTCTTTCAACGAAAACCACCCGGGATGAGCGACGGGAACTCCACTTGTCAACAAATTGTAGTCTAAGAGGTTGTTGATGAGCCCTTGAAAGCTTTCCACGCCGCGATGAATGATCTGCACCACTTCGCGCTGCGAGGGGCTCAGGGGGCCAGGTACCTCATCCTTCAATAATTCGGTACCTTCTTTTAAAGTTGACAGGGGCGTCTTCAATTCATGTGAAATATGGCGCAAAAACCGCTTTTTCTCCGAATCAGCCGTTGCCAGCCGATCTGCCAACCAATTCAATTGGATAGCCAATGATTGCAGATCCCTTGGCCCCTGTAGTTCATAGCGTTTTTGATAATTACCATCGCCTAAAGATCGAATGGCTCGCTTCAATTGTTTGACAGGTCGCGCAATCAAATTCGTAAATACCGCAACGAGTGCCAAAGTCCCAGGAAGGATCGCCAAACCTAAAACGAGAAGTTCGACACGCGTTTGTTCCGCTGAATCTTCTGCTGCAATGACCCGCCGCTGGAAGTCTTCCTGCAGCAACAAACGAAGGCGGTCATAGAGACGATTTAAGCTTTCAAATCGCAACAATTCACGGTCAAGACGAGCACTATCATTCCCGGCACTCTCACCGACCGCCTGTTGGATGACCATGATCTGTGTATTCATGCTCTGTAATAGTGGCCCTACACCACCGATTGACTGCGCAAGGCGGTCCAAGCGGTTCAGAGTGTCTTGTACATCAGCCACCCTATTTTGCAAAACCTGGTGCAGAGCTGACTCGCCGAGAATACTGAATTGGCGAGCTACCCGCTCTAAATCGATCAACTCCTGGCTCAACAATTCCGTAGCCTGAGTAATCGAGACAACTTCCGCCATATTGTCCCGATGACCTTGAGAAATTTGATCCATCGATTTTGCGCCACGTATAATTGCCGCCCCTAATGGCAACAGCACGACGACGTAGCCAAGGAGAATTAAATGCAAAATCGTTGGGGGTTGATAGCTCTTCATAAATTACCCTGTGATCTTGACACCGAACCCTCCTTCTAACACGCTAACCCTTTAAAATCCAACTAAAAATTAGGGTTTGCCTGTCGCCGAAAGAAGACAGCAAGGGGAAGTCACGGACTATGCAGGGAGTTTTCTAGCCCGTGTGAAGGTGTATGCCATCCAGGCCAAGTCAACGACCCATCTACATAAATTTCCTTCTTCCAAATTGGCACTCTTTCTTTTAGTTGGTCCATGACATAAGAGCATCCTGCGAAGGCTTCTTTCCGATGCGGACTCGCCACGCCAACCCAAACGGCTGTATCGCCTACCGAAAGCTCTCCAATACGATGGATGAGGAAACTCTGATTTAAACCGAATAAAGCATTTGCCTCTGAAAGGATGCGGTCCATTTCCTTCATCGCCAGCGGCCGATAACACTCATAAAAAAGTTTACTGACTACTTTGCCGTCGTGCGTTTTGCGAATGCGCCCTTCAAAATGCACAAGAGCGCCGTTCTGCCCGCGTTCCAAGCTGATTGGTAGCCCATCTCGCAGGGTAATCGGTTGGGTGTCGATTGCTACATAAGTCTGGCTCATACTCACCCTCCTGCCACAGGAGGAATGAAAACAACGTGATCACCGGCCTTTAATGGCTCATCAAAACTTGCAAAATCGTCGTTAATCGCCAAGCGCAACTGATCGATTTTCAGTGGAAAACCATAGGTTTCTGCAAGACTTTCGTAAAGCGTGCGGCCATTTTCACCCAGTTTGAACGGTATTTTCTCTTTGGATTTTTGAGCTGCTTCTTTAAGCATTGCAAAATAGCTGACTTCAACATAATCCATTAGAATTTGACTCACTTTTTAAGTAATTAGCAATGATAAGACGAACAACGCCTTGAGCATAATCATTCGCATGCCGACTTGCCAGAAAAATTCTAGCCTATATCTCTGGCTCTAGGTTCCCGTTGCAATAAGCTTGAAACTTACTGCAACAAGGCTGCCATCCAAATAAAATCGACACCGGAAAAAATCTCATGACAGGATTCGTAATCACGCGCTTGATACTCAATTGAGTCTCTCTGCCATAGGTAATCTGCCTTGCGTTCACAAGTCGTCGGCAAGCGGTTGGGGGGAAACTGTTTCATCGTCAGAATTTGTTCGAGGATGTTTAACTCTGCTTTTGGTGTAAGAGCGCCCGCAGCTTTCAGCTGCAAATAGCGAAAAAAGACATTTTCCTGATCAAGACGAGCTAATCGTTGCGTCAACCATTGCAAGCGTTGTTCCTTAATCGAGCTTGATAGGAGTGAGTCTGTCAATGGATGCAGCAAGGAGGCAAGTGAACGGAAAGAGCGTTTCGCATCTTCGGTCATATAAGAACGCAACATTTCCAACTCGATCCAGATCACCAAGGCATTTAGATGCGAGGTATAGCCACGCGCTGACATAATCGTATCGAATTCCAATGTGGAAAAACCGTATTGTATATTGGCAGGAAGTCCTTTAGCAGCTAACTTTTCTTCTTTGACCATCACGCGAATAATTTCCGCTAAACCTGGAGTCAGAAGACTGACATGAAATGGACCATGACTGATGAATCCCTTGTTTCGCTCCACAAAACTCATCAGGTTGCTCAGATGTAATCTATGATTCTGCGGCTTTTGCGTCAACGCAGCCAGCACTCCAACAATCATGTCGCGGGAGGTACTCTGCGCAGCACAGCGTGGATGCCGCTGCCAATGCCCAGATCTTTGACTTCGTTCAATCGCGCGCCAGGCCTCATTCGCCTGTTCTTGATGCCCCAGTTTTTTCAGCCCCACAAACCGTAGACTTGAAAACAACAAACTATCGCAGACACTTGTCACTTGCCCGAGCATATTACGATTGACAACCATACCATCGACAAGATGATCTTGGCGCAGGAGATAGTCGTATAAGGCGGCTCGCTCTCTCACCTGGGCTTTTTTCTCGCTCAAGGTCGCCAGCAAATCCGGCTCAAAGTAAGAAAACTGAGAGCGTAGTTTTGCGGATAATTGTGAAACTTCAATGGAATTAGCGATGAGTTGTAGAAGCAGATAGCCAGCCAGTAGAGATACTATAAATGCAGCAAACACGACCAAGCGTTTAAATATCACACAGACCTCCCTGAACCCCTTCCTATCGGCTCTATCAGGGAAAATCTCAAGTCAACTCGATTTCATCTTTATTTTTAGACAATTCGCAGGAGGAAAAGAAATTCTATTTACTCTCAGAACAACAAAACATCACCTGGACTTTGCTTGTCGTCCTGATTTGAAGCGGCTGTTGGAATAAAAAATTCACAAGAATATTTCTCCTGATCAGTCACCAAGGTTTTTCCTACCAGCTCAAAAACAGTTTGCCGCAAATCTTCCCAGCTCCGGCCGCCATTGTCTTGCAAATACTTATGAATCTCTGTTGCTTCAGCCAATCGATGCTCAAGGATTTGTCTTAGCAAATCAAAGCCTTGAATCAAGATAATGGTATCAGAAATAGCTTTATCCATGGAATCCACCTGGGCCATAAATTCCAATTTGGTATCTGGCCAACTATCTTCTGATAATGGGTCCATGATTTCTAATATTTCTCTGACTTGAGATAATGTATCTGCATCAACACAATCGTCAGCAACTGCATCGAGAGATTGTCGCAATAAATTTGTGACACCTAATTTGACTACATTAGCCCCAGTACTTGCGCCCACATCTTCAATTTTGGGCAAAATTTTAGTTACTGATTGAATGACCTCGGTGAAGGACTTCAAAATTTCATTAAGCGCTTTTGGGTCTGTGAATTCCGGATCATCAGCAAGAACTTGCATACGTAGAAGTAGATCTTTGCCTTTGCGGGAGATGCCATCGAGAAACTGACTCAACTCCGCACAAGAGCTTTTCACCTGCTCAATAATTTCACTCACGTTACTCCCAAGTTGCATGGAAACCTTAGAATCGACCAGTCGAACGGCTGCCATAGAAGATTCGACACCAAGTTCAATTTCTTTCAAAAGAATGCAAAGAGTGGAGCTTAACGATTCAACAAGATCCAAAGCGAGGAAGCTTGTCATATTAGCGAAGTTACAATAGTCGTACCAAAAATCAAATTGCTCCGCATTGTCACCATACCAGGGAGCCCGAGATGTCACAGGTTGGGATTGATCTTGTCCAAAACGGGAAGGACAAATAAAGCGATTTCGACCAACCAGCTCCTCCTTTTGATTCAAACGGAGAAAAGCTCTACTGCAATCATCGGCTAAACGTTTCAACTCAACATTCGATAAATAAACATTTTTGGTTAAAAGCTCCTGACTTGACAAGTCCACAACGTTCAACTCAATTTGATCCAAAGTATAACTATTATTAACATCCGGCATGAGCCTTAAATAATTGAAAATGTGATTGGGAATTTTCGTTAAGGTGATATGGCTTCCGGTTTCCCTAAGGTAACGGTTAAAGTTGACCAAACCATTCCAGCTGGCTGTTAATATTTGACTGCAATCGAAATAGCGACAGCCTTGCAGCATTTCATCTATGACACGAAAATTTGTAGTATCGCTTAGAACACCATGAAGATGCACGACATCACCCGATCTATGAACTCGAAATCTTTGCTGAATAGCCACGAAATCACTCCAAATTAGTGAGTCACCCGATGTAATCCTCCTCCACCTTACTAAGGCTCTATCGGCCGGCTTTTTTCTGACCTGATAAAAAATATAATTTATAGTTTAAATAGCGAAGACTTAAACGCTTTTTCAAGCTAATTCATAGTCAATTCTTATTAGCTTCATCACCAACAAACTTCGGAAACCCTCTCCATAATGGCAATCGCCTTTCTACGAGCCTGCACCAGCCTCCATCTATGCTAAAAAATCAGAATTCATGCACAAAAAATTACGAAAATTTCAGGAGTTATAAAATATTTACGCTGATAATCAAATTTGCGCCCATCCGACCGAATGGGGTTTCACAAACACGAAGGTGCCTTGTGAAAAAAGATAGGAAACTGGTATGACATCAAAAAATGAAGTCAATTCAAAACCATGCATTTATACAGGTCGTGGCACTATCATGTTAATTCGCGTCTTGGCACTGGAAACTATTACACAAAATTACGGCTCAGAAATAGTTTTTGATGACTTGCGGGATATTGAAGCAAAAGTTACCCAAAAAATTCATAATTTTGGTGGATTAAGCTTTGGCAATTTAAAACTTGGGATACTGGCTTTTTTTGGTTGGGGCAGTAATATAACGACGGAACCGTTTAGTCATGTATCATCAGCTCTTGAATGTGCAAAGGCTCTGCAAAAAGAAGCCGCACAGGTTATTCGATTTGAGCCTCGCATTCATCATCCTCTGTTTTTACTACAGATTTCGCTAGCGACAGGCTTTTATAATGCTATAAAAGATGGGCAAAACAGCAATCATCACAATGGAATTATCGGCGAAGGAGTCAGCCTTGTTCAACGGGTGAATGAATATTGCGGAATTAAGTCTGTGATCGTCACGGCTGAAACTGAGCGGACGATGCAAAGCTTAAATCTAGCCCAAGGCTCGAAGCATGAAATCAAGATATTACTGCCAAATTCCTCTCAAGTAATCAATGCCTACGAATATAATACCTTCGGCGATGATATCGAATCTTACCGGATTGTCACGAACCGCATTAAAGCCTCGATCAGCCGGCGTGTTGACCAGGATCGTTGGAATTGTGTCCGCGGCAAAGTTTCGGTGATGATTAATGAGCGCAAATACAAATTACTTAATATTTCCCGAGGGGGATTGGAAATAGAAGGCAATTTGCCACATATAAATGGACAACTTCTTGGGATCAGCTTTGACAATCCAGATGGTTCCTTGAAAATATGCTCTGAAAAACTTGATTTAGGTGAAGTCACTTGTGAAGTCAGATGGAATAAAAAACGCGAGAAAAATTATCACATTGGACTCATGTTTATTGGGCTCGATCAAATAAGAAAAGATGAATTGATCAGCCTGGTCCTTTCAAAAGACCTGAAACGCGCCGTTGTTTCCTAAAATTTTCATAGATGTTAGTGGCATAAGGAAGCAAAGGTTTAACATTTAAATAATGATGCCGATATCTCTTTCGGTGTTAGATATTGGGATCAATGAACATTATTGGGGAAGGCTTTTATCATGGCGACGCAACCATCGGAAGCAGCACAGCTAGCCCAGTTCGAACAGGCTACAGAGAATCTAAAGAAGCTTGTCCGCAATAGAGTTCAGCAAACGCTTTCAAAATCTGCGCGTCTCGGAGAAACCAAAATTAGCGAAGTCAAAAATGTTGATGATTTCGCCTATGATCATTGGATGGCGTTCATTATGATTTCCGGCTCTTCGATCCGCATCATGTTGAAAATTCACTTTAATACGACGACAGCCATTGACATGTTGACTCATAGGCCACGGAATAAGGATACTGACCGTGTGCAGCGGATGGCGATGGATTTTATGAAAGAACAATGCAATCTGATGGCAGGAGCACTCAAAGGCTCTCTTAATAATGCAAAAATTGTCACTGGATTAAGTATTCCATTGGTTACACGTGGCTTTGACGAAGCAGTATTCAGTGACAAGGTCGACCGTAGCAAGATTAACGATGTCTGGCGTTTAGACTGGGACGAAGGTGCCGTTACCTGCTCATCGGTTCTTGAAATTCTTGATTGGAATGACTTGGTTAATTTCCAGGTTGAATCTGAAGACGAAGACGAAGACGATGGAGTCTTTCTATGAGCAATGCCCTAAAATTTGATCCGCCCAATGAACAGGCAAAAACTGAAATTATCGCTGCCGAAGGTCTCCGGGCCAGCCATGAAATTATCACGGCATTGGAAAAATGTAAGTCTTCTTCTGAACACATTCTTGATCAGTTGCCTGACATTCTCGTCATCATGACTTTAGAAGGACGAATTTTAAAGGGCAACCTGGCAGCAGCAGGATTGCTGGAAATTGACCCTGAGTATATTTTAAACAAAAACCTCTATGATGTCTTTCAGTTAGAAACCAGAAACATTTTACGTTCACGGATCACCTCGTTGCTCAAAGACCGAGAAGTCAGGCAGCTACAGTTTGAATTACCGATCATCACTCGCAGCGGTACTCAAAAAGAACATTTATGGACCATTAGTGTCTTCTCACAAATCAGTGATCGTCGTGGCCCACTCATCAAAGTTCTGGGCAAGGATATTTCGAAAATCAAAGAATTTGAGAAAAAGCTCTCGCAAATTTTCTCAGCAATACCGCTAGGTATTTTCACTGTCGACATCAATGGTGAAATCGAGTGGCCCTATTCCCTGTTTACAGAATACCTCCTGGGCCAAGACAAACTGGCTGGCAAAAAGCTCGACAAAATATTGTTTGAGCCGATTTGGGCCACTTTGGATTCTATTGAAAAAACCGGAGCATCTCAAGTCGTTGACTGCATTGGTGGCGATACCCTTTGGTTTGATATGGCAAAGCTTCATTTTCCCAAAGAAATTCAGTTTACGAGAGAGACGCCTGACGGCATTAGAACTTGCTGGTTAGGCATTACCTATCACCCTATCGTCCACGAAAATACAATCGAAAAAATCATGATTGTATTGGAAGATCGAACTGAAGTTGTCGAGGCGCGACGTGCGCTTGAGCTTCAGCGCGAGGTCGAAAACAATAAAATCAAGAAAATCCTGCAAATCCAAAATTGCAGTGGCTCCTTGCTGGAAGTCACATTCAGTGACTTCGACTTGCTATTTCCAAGGCTACAAAACGAGATTAAACATCAGGATATTGACAAGGTTGCTCGAACCTTACACGGTATCAAAGGCATTGCCAGAACAGCTGGATTCTCTGATCTAGAACACCATGTCCACGAAATTGAAGACCAAGTCTTGGAATCGATCCGTAATCAGGACCGATTGGAACTGGCATGGCTGGAAGACGCCTATGATAAAGTCAGAACCGAGTGGTCGGAGCTACGCTCACTTTGCTTTGCCTTATCTGGAAAGCAACATGGTTTGCAAATCAAGCAGATCGATTACGTTGAAGTTCTTCATGAACTGACAGAGCTGCAAAAATACCTTGATGACCACGGCCGCAGACATGCGGAAAAAATTCTTGAGAAACTTGGTGGTGGAAAATTCGCAAAAGAAGTGGAGCTCAGTACATTGGAACAACGCTTGAAAAAGCAGGCTGCTGTTACAGCTGAGGCCGTTGATAGGAATGTTCATCTCGACTTTAAGTGGCAAGGTGTGAAAATTATCCAAAATGAATTATTAACGTTTTCAGAGATATTTATTCACTTATTAAATAACTCCATTGATCATGGGATTGAAGATCAGAGTGAGCGGCTAAAACAAGGCAAGGCTCCTGAAGGTAAGATTTGTTTTTATGCAAAGCGAAACAAAGACCATATTCACTTTGAAATATCTGATGATGGCCGTGGCATTGATTCAGAGACGGTCATCAAACTTGCCCTCGAACGGGAAATCATCACCGATGATCAGGCTAAGTTCCTGAATGAACAAGATATTTTAAGCCTTATTTTGGCACCAGGATTTACCAGTAAAAAGGAGGTCACCAAAATCAGTGGCCGAGGAATTGGTCTTGATTCTGTTCATGATGCTGTCAAGGCTTTAGGTTGTCTCGATCTTCAGATAGAATCAGAGAAGGGCAAAGGAACGAAGTTTATCTTTGATATTCCATTGACGACGATCGATTAATATCGACTGAATCTTTGTTTATAAGCTTGGAGTTTTGGTATGGCTAAGATTTTAATTGCTGATGACTCAGAAACGTTACGTACTGAATTGCGGGAAGTTCTGGAAGGTGCTGGCCACGACGTGGTGGAAGCAGTGGACGGAACCGATGGCCTGCGAAAAGCGGAAGAGGCTCAAGGCGTACAGCTAATCATCAGTGATTACAATATGCCTGGTCTAGACGGCATTACGATGATTCGTAAAATCAAAGAAATCGATCGTTATGCTTCTGTTCCGGTTGGCATGCTGACGACAGAGTCATCAAAAGAGCTTAAAGCAACCGGCAAAGAAGCTGGTGTGATTGTTTGGTTTGTAAAGCCATTTGAGCCTAGCAGACTTTTAAGCACGATCGATAAGGTGCTAGAGAAATTTGCTGCAGCTTCTTAAGCAGCGAAACCAAATCTCTTTTAAGTACTTAAGCAAAGCGAATATTACCTTGGAGCCCATCCGAGGTAACTTTGCTTTTTCCTATGGGAAAAACCTGCCATTAGTTCCACTGCGCCTGCAAAATCCAATCAGACAGCGCTCTTTGTTAGGGACCATCCGGGTATGCCGGAGACAAGGCCTAAGTTATGTCATTGACAGGCAAGGCTTCAGGAATGCTAGATGACGCAGGAAAGGTTTTGCTCTCATAAACTCTGGGTAGATAGTTAAAGGGCGATAATAAAAAGAGCCCGCTCAAAAAGTTGGCTCTAATTCAACATGGGATTTTTAGCTTGCCAAATCCAAAATGTTGCGAATAGGCACTGGAATGGTAAGCTTAAAGCGGAACAAACGGAAACCAGGGTCACTAGGCTCATCAAGTAGCTCGACGGCAATGTTGCCCCCAAGTTGGGCGACAAAGGCTTTGACCGCATCCATACCGATACCCCGTCCTGATATGTCTGTGACATGATCGGAACTGGAAATACCTGAATGGAATACCAATTCAGCTAATTCTTGATCGCTTGCATCCACTTTAACAACGCCTTTTTCCAAGCCCTTCATTCGCAATTTACGCAGGTTCAAACCCCGACCGGAATCTTTATAGTAGATAAAAAGCTCTTTTTCCTCATTGACCATGGAAATGGTTATCTCGCCTTCATGATGAGGGAGAAAACCGTGATCCATGGTATTGCGGATCAAATGCACAAAAATATCCTCGTATTTTTCGCCGACTCTTCTTTCGATATCGAAGTCTTCTCCCTCAAAAATGACTTTCGGCGCTCGCTTGCCTAATTGTTTTGCCAGCGAAGGCAGAGAATCAATGAGCGGGCGGATTGCTCCTCGGAAGGTATCACTGGTTAAGGTTTGTACTTTTTGAATGACCCTGACAACGTTAGGGTCTGATTGATATTGCTTCAGGACCCCATCCCTTGCCAGTTTCTTCAAAAATACATTGACTTCCATCATCGTCGCTTCGGTAGCGCCGGCTGATATGCGCTCCAGTTTGACATCATTCAAATACTTATAACGATCCAAAATTGCTTCAATATTCTTGAGATTATCCATGACATTCGTGAGCTGCTCCTGAGTTAAGTTCTGACGATCCAAATCAAAAACATAGTCTTCCGCTTCATGTACCGTTTGTGCGATTTCTTCAAAACCGTAGGTTCGGGCATTACCTTTTATCGTGTGAATGTAGCGCAGGATCACATCCCATTGATTTACAAATTCTCCATCATCGATAATCGAGCGACAATTATCAATTAAATGGTAGCTTGCTTTGATAAAGTTTTGAAATTTCGAGGCATTCAAGCGAATGATCTGGCTGATTATTTTGAGTTCATGCTCACGGTTTGCAGCTTCTTGCTTCATCTCTTGGATTTCAGTAACATCCCGTATCGCCAGCATAACTTTACTAACATCTTCATGTTGGTTCTCAATCGGAACCCAATCGAGCTCTAAGCATCGCTCGCCGTTTGGCAGCGATGCCTTGACCGACCGAGGAAAAACATGTTCATTGGCTTCAAAGTTTAATACGCTCTCACCGACCATAGACTTGATCGACGTCGCTAATTGTTCACAACTATCGCTACCAATCATCATTCGATCAATAACTAGTTTTTTGATCGACTTATTGCCTAACTGTTCCTGACCCAAAATCTGTTCCAGATATTGAGAGTATTCACCGGAAATACGTAGATCTTCATCAATCGTACACAGACCCTGCTTCAAGCTATCCATCATAACACGCAGCTCCTGACTTTTTTCCCAAAGATCTGCTGTGCGTTCTTCAACCAATATTTCCAGTTTGTTTTTCATCATCTCTGTGACACGGTTCGTCTCAATCTGTGCTTCCAGAGCCGCGCGCTGCGCCTTTCGAATTGCCTTATTAATTTGATTGATTTTATCTGACTGACCAATAGCCAGGAGGATGGCCTGTAAGCTCGAAGTGATCTCAATACAATACACTGTTATAAACGAAACAGGAATCACTCCCAGTTTTTGAAAGCCATAAATCAGGGAACCCACGATCAGCAAGATAAATGATAAAAAGAAAAATAGAGCAGGTCGAAAACCTTTTTTATAGATATAGAAACTGGTAATTGCTAACATGAAGGCTGACAACATACCAAGTATTGTCGATGCCTTGATAAAAATATACGGCAAGACGAAGCTACCTAAGCTCGCTAACCCCAGAATGGTAATTGCCACGAAATAAACAACATTCATTTTCTTGTAATCTTTTACACTTAAAAACTTCCAGCCATAGAGGCAGGCGGTTAAAAATACCATTGGAGTCGAGAAGGCACTCGCGGCATTCGCCCACCAAATCAAGTCGGGCCAAAGATACTCATGCGTAATCCCGTTCATCGTACCTTTAAAAATCAGCAAGGAACTTACAAAAATCGTATACAGAAGATATTCAACTTGCCGTGAACCTATTGCCAAAGCTAAGTTGTAAATGATCATGATTAGCATAAGACCAACGAACAAACCTTGCCCAAACTGTTGTTCGTGATTAACTGCGGCAAAATATCGGGGAGTTTTTAATACAATTGGAATTTCCGCGGAGCCTTCCGATTGGACCCTTAAATAAAAAGTTCTTGTTTCGTTATATTCTAATGGTAACCCAAAGTAAAAATACCGATGTTTAATTTCTCGGGTGGAAAATTCGCGACGATCACCGGTTTCTCGGTGAACCAACTCGCCATCCTTACCTTGAAAGTAGAGATCGATATAGTCCAAGAGGCTATACTCTACTCCTAAATACCAATCGATTTGATCAGGATTGCGATTAGTCAATGAGATTTCAAACCAATAGGCATGGCCGGTAAAACCAAAGTTGGCGATTCTGCTAGTATGTTTTTGGAATTGATCCGTATACTCGCCGGATATAATCTGATCGATTGTGATGCCACCTTCAGCATCCTCTAAAAAGCGGATATGCTCACCCAAATACCAGGACTCTATTCCTGGCTCTAAGACAAAAGTGTTGTTTGCCAAAGTTTGGCTGGAGTTGAGTACAGTGAAGCAAACACTTATCCATAGGCCTAATTTCATGATCCACGAATTGAATTTAATTACTTGATTTTGTTTAAGAAAGCGCAAACCTGCCCCCTTCTCCCCAACTGCCAAAACTATCGACATCAGTTCTATCGACTGAATGTGACAAAGGTTTAAATTTAGTTTTTCCTGGTTGATACAGGAGAGCAAAGTATACCGGCCGGCATATCTGCATCGAAAACCACGTTAGCAAAGCAGTTAGTCCATTGATATTACGCCGTTATTTATTAATAGCGAGAATTTACGCAATTTCTTCCCAATTCAACCGATAGCCTTGAATGTTGGGGTTTTTTGATTTGAGCAAGCCAGTATTTCTTATTGGCTAGATTCACCTTCAAAGTTTTAGGTGTCGTATGAAAACTGTAATTCGGGACAATACTGATAGAGCTGGTGATCGCCGCGCTAATCCCCGCTATTCTTTGTCAGGTTCACTACCTGGCGAATTAAGAGGTGAAGATGGAGTCCAATTTAACGCCATGACAGTCGATATCAGTCGTCGGGGCTTGGGCTTGCTTATCGATCCCGCACCTCAACCGGGGGCTGTAATCGAGTTGGAATTCGATCAAGTTGAAAACATACCAGGAGATATAAAAAGTTTGCAGTTTACCATACGCCATGTTCTTGAAAGCCCGATTCATACTATCACTGGACTAGTCAATATGAAACGATGCGGTATTGAAATTATTGATCCCGATCGAAGTCTTGACCTCGTCCACTTCTTCTCTGAATTTGATACTTTGATTATTCAAGAATAGAGTATGTATATAGCGGAGATGCAGTCTTGGAAGTCACGCTCTTAAAAAAAATCCATAGTAGAAGTGCTAGTGTTGCTGTGATTTCACCGCTTTCGCAAATTCGTTTACCAATACTGAAAGTATTGAAAAAGAATGGCTTGCGCAAGATTGCAATCTATAAATCTATAGAAGACTTTCAAAAATTAGACAAACAGCAATCAGAGTGGATCATCACCCAATTATTTTCTGGGAAAGCTAGTAACGCCTTGCACTACACAAGGCAGTACCATGATGAGCTACTAAAAAATGGTCATCGCATCAGTTTCGTTATAAGCAAAGAAGAAGAACAAGCGATTCCAGAAGCATTTTCCTTCGGCATCATCAGTTGGTTTAGTATTGAGTCAGGGTTGGAAACAATAACAGGCTTCGAAGAGCAAATTGAGGATTTTTTCAATCAAATTCGCATTTTCATTGAAATAGAGAATGCCGAAGCTTTACTAGCAGCCCACTATCTTCGCATGTACTTTAAAAAAGAAAAAATGTGGTTGGAATTACTCCAGTTGGAGAAATCTCTATGCCAAAAGTTCCCTGCCCAAAAATCGTGTACGATCAACCTGGTTGAAGCTTTTTTTCTAGCTGGAGAATACAAAGAAGGTCGAATTAAATTTGAGGAAACCAAGGCCATGTTTCCTGGCTTGCTTGATGATGATATCAAACGTATCAATCAGATGTTTCCGAATGCCTTGATTAGCGAAGAAAAGTTTGCACAACGCTATAATATATCTAACGTCGTGGTTGTCGAAGGTGACCAGGCGGAAATGACTAAAGTTGAGAGTGCACTGCAAAGGTTAGGAGTTGAACAATTCTTAGCTTTTACAACATATAAAGAAGCTTGGGAATATTTAAAAAATGCTGATGAACCTGATTTAATTATTATGGAATGGACAAAGAAGACCAAAGATCTAAGTCGTGAACAATTTGCACAAAGAGTGCGATCCAAAGGCTTTATCCAGGTTCCCTTGGTCATTATGCTCTCCCATTTGAAACCATTTGAATCCAACTTAATAAATGATATCAAAGCTATCCAAATCATCAAAAAGCCCCTTCGGGAAAAAGATCTCTTAATGTCGTTAGCTTATGCAATTCAACAGTATCGTTCTCCGGACGAAAGAAAGCCAGTTGAGTACAAAATCGAGCAATCCATAAAAGCAGGAAATTTATCATTTGCCTATTATTTGCGAAAAAAATTATTACGCAATCCAAATGTCAGTTTACCGCGAAAATATTTTATCGAATCACTCTTCTACTTTTACAATGGACAATATGAAAAATGTAGAAGTCTTTTAATTAAGGGTATCAAACTCTCTGTCGGCGACAAAAAATCTGGCGCAGATGTTAAACCAAACCTCGATAAGACGGTCCTCTTAGCCAAATGCCTTTTCCAGCTTGGCGATAAGGAATTGGCGATTCAGATGATGGAAAAAGCCCGTGATCGCTCACCATTTAATATCGATTTACTCATTCATCTGGTTCATATGAACTATGAGTTCGGAAACTCTGAAGGGGTTCAGGAATCGCTTGAAAAAGCAGAGGCGATTGACCGGGATAACACGCAAGTGGTGAACGCCAAAGCTAAGATGGCTCTCTATAATGGAAATATCAAACATGCACATGAGATGATGGCTGCAAGCGAAAATCTCACAGATATCATCGGATCATTAAATAATCAAGCAGTGAAATCTATCCGCAACGGTGATTTTGAAAAAGGTATTCAGCTCTATCAAAGCGCGATAAAAGCCTTACCAATTAAAGAATTTGACTATCTTGGGGTTGTTCATTACAACCTGGCGCTTGCATACTTACGCAAAGATCTCCCGGAAGCAGGACTTAATTATCTACGTCAGGTTTTAAATTATCCGCAGAGCCGCGTTTTTCAAAAAGCCAATTCTTTACTTTCACGGGCAGAAAAGTCCGTTGCAGATAATCGACCAACCAGTCAGCTTTTAGGAGCTAAAGTCAGCGCCAATACTGAGGAACAAACTGATCTTAATATTATTATTTCTGAACTCAATGAAAGTTCTACAGCGTATGGATTATCGGGGATCCATGTACCTGATAGACGTTCGGATTATTCCCAGAAATTGTTAACTACTGGAGACGTCAGCTTTTCACGGAAAAATTTACCTTCTAGTTTAAATGTGGAATCTGGACCGTCGAGTAAGAAAGCTGGGTAAATTATTTTTTCGGCCTCAGCAGCGCCAGATTTTTTGACTTACTATATAAACTTTTCAACTATTGTTCCGAAAAACTTTCGGTCAGCTTACAGATGACTGTCGAGTATTAAGGATACGAATCAACCATGAACTTCGATTATGAGAAAATAAAACAAAAGCAGTCAGACAATGGAAGTCATTGGACTTCTTATAGTGACTTGTTCATGGCCCTCTCATTTTTATTTCTCCTTCTTTATGTAGTCGCAAGTTTTCGCACTGGTACTGTAACTCACTCCGCTAATGTCCGCTTAGTCGCTATGGAAGACTACCAACGTGAGCTCAGTCAACAGATTCAAATCTATGAGCGTGTATCGAAAAATTATATTGAACAAGACGCTACGGAAGCAGAAAAGGAACTCTATGAAGATGTTATGAAAAAGCTGTCCTTACTGCAAGAGGAGTCCAAGCAGGAACAGCAGCAACTTGCAACAGAACTCAATGAACAAAAACAACGTGAACAAGAATTAAACACCTATCAACAAACGATCAAGAACCTGATTCAAGCAAACCTTAATGCAACGCGCGATGTCAAAGAGCGAGAAAGACGCATTGCTGAGAGAGCTCGGGAGCTGCAACAAACTGAGAAAACCCTCATGGTGAAGCAGCAGGAACTTAGCCAAAAAGACGAGACTCTGAACCTCACTCAATCAAAATTGGAATCAGCCAAGCAGAGAGAAATCCAAAATCAGCAAAAAATGGTCGAAACTGCAGAACGTTATGAGAGCCGTATCGCAGAAATTACCGAGGAATCCAAACAGAAGCTCGAAGAAATGCAAGCTGGCTTCCAAGCCCAGCAAAAGAAGCTACAAGAGCAAACAGAAGAGCTGGAACAAGCTCGTCAGGTGATTGTTGAGCAAGCTTCTAAAAACCAAAAGCTTATCGCTATGGTACGCCAGTCCCAAGCAAAAAGCCGGAAGCAAATGGATGAGGTACAAAAGCAGCACGAAGAAATGTTAGCCCAGGCACGCGCTGCGTATGAAGAGGAATTGCAGAAACAACGTATGTCTGCTGAAGAAAAGATGCAGGCGGAAAGACAATACCGAGAAAAAATACAGGCGGAAAAAGCCAAATTTGATAACAACATGAAAAAACTCGAAAGTGAGTTAGGTGAAAAACTGGCTCGCTTGTCAGAGCTACAAGAACGACAAGGCCGGCTGGAATCACAAAATGAAGAATTAGCCGGACAGCTACAAAACGCCAAAGGCGCGACTGATGAACTACAGCAGAAGCTAGCACAAGGACGCGCCCAACAGGAAGCTATGGAAAAAGCCTTGGCAAAAGCCCAAGAAAAGGCCAATCGACGTAAGAATATCAGTAAAAAGCTCGCTGAAAGCTTCCGCAACTCCGGTTTGGATGTCGACATCAACCCGGACACAGGCGATCTCGTTTTGAACTTTGGCGACGAATATTTTGATACAGGAAAATACTTTTTAAAATCCGGGATGCGTGAGATTTTAAATACAGCGGTTCCACTTTATGCTCAAGCGATCTTTGAAGATCCATCAATCTCGCGCTTTATCTCTGCTATCGAAATTATCGGATTTGCCTCGCCAACCTATCGCGATCGCGTTGTCGATCCACGCAGCCTTGCCGCTAAAGATAGAGCCGCTATCAATTACAACCTCGATTTAAGTTACAAACGGGCGCGCGGTATCTTTCAATATATCTTCAATACCAATCGCATCAAATTCAAACATCAGGAAGAAATGCTGCCATTGGTGAAAGTTACTGGTCGCTCATTTTTTACGTCGGATATCAACGATAAAAATCCAGAAAATCTGGATATCGGGAAATTTTGTGAACGATACGATTGTAATCGCTCACAAAGGGTAGTCATTCGTTATAATCTTCAGGATTGATAGGTGAATGGTCATGCAGGGTGAAAATTCGTGGATTCATATCTTAATCAGTTTTACGACGAACAACCTAATTACGGTGATGCTGGTCGCATTTACTTTGGCGATCTTTTTTCGCTTACTCATTTATGTGACGGTAAAAAGGCAAGCATGGTTTGTGCGCGAGTTTGAAAAGCGGGTCTATCGAGCCTTACCGGCACTATCGAACCATACAGACTTGTCGTTCTTCCATGTAACAAAAAATTCGCTACAAAAAACCTATCATGAGATTTTTGAATTGCGTAGGATGTACGGCAGACGACACCCCGATCAGATTATGACTGTCAACGACAGGATTTTTTTGGTACAAGAAGGTGTTGCCAGGATTGTGATGGATTTTCTTCGTCATGCCCGCTACCTCGAAAAACACCATGACCATCCCAAATTTTTAGAGATTTCAAAGTCGGTTTTCGAAAACAATCCAATTTTTGGTCGACTATTCGGTCTCTTTTCTGTCAGTTTAATAAATAATGTACTTAATATCTTACCAAGTTTATTTGTAATCGGTGGAATTTTCGGAACCTTTCTCGGCATCATGGACGGCCTTCCAGCTCTTGGCGGTATGGACGTCACCGACTCCAATGCCAGCAAACAGGTGATGGATGAGTTTTTAATGAACATCGCCTTTGCGATGAACACCTCGATTATGGGTATTTTGCTTTCCGTTTTAATGACGATCATCAATACCACTACTGCCCCTGAAAACCTGTATTATTCCATTATCAATCGCTTTACCACGGCTATCGAATTATTATGGAATAAAGCCGATCATAACGTAATATCTGCCTCAGACGCACAATTTATCGAAGCACGATCGCATGGACATGGAAGCTGGCGAGGCTTTGAAATTTGCCGAACAATTCGAAAAAGACCATCTGCTACTTAACAGTAAGTCTTTCTTCCCCGAGTACTTCAAATCACAGAATATGGATGGTGAAGACGATCATATAGAAGAGGATGAGGATCAGGGTAACGCAGCATCCTAAGTCTTCGCTGTGTGACGCATACGCATTTTCAAGTAACCCGCTCGCTTTTGCTGCAGCGGGTTTTTTTGCATGTCCACGCTACACATTCTCAAGTCTTGAGACTTGTCAATTCAAAGACTTCACGGTAAATAAATAGGCACTTTTACCCGCGACGTTTGGACCGTCATAAGGAATTCATCATGAACCAACGCAAAACGCTTTCTTTTTACCGCTATACCCCCATCGTTGATCCCGTAGCCTTCAAGCAACAATTACAGTCAGAGTGGCTTGATTTTCAGGTACTCGGCCGTTGTTATCTCAGCACGGAGGGCATCAACGCCCAGGTTAGCGTGCCTTTATCACTGCAAACGGCATTTGAAGCAGCCGTCAGAGAACATTTTCCCGGCATCGCCTTTAAGCGTGCCTTGGAAGAAAATATGATATCATTTCAAAAACTTAAGATTAAAGTGCGAACAAAAATTGTGGCCGATGGGCTAGATGATACCAGCTTTGACGTCGCCGACGTAGGCCGTCACTTGAGCGCCAAAGAGTTCCACGAGGCGATGAACTCAGAGAAGACCGTCGTCGTTGATATGCGCAATCATTATGAGTGTGAAGTAGGCCATTTTGATGGAGCTTACTTGCCGAAAGCCAACACCTTTCGCGAAGCCTTACCTGAAGTCACTGAGTTTTTGCAGGACAAAAAGGAGCATAAAATCCTGCTTTACTGCACGGGTGGCATTCGTTGTGAAAAAGCCAGTTCCTGGCTTCGACATCAAGGCTTCCAAGATGTCAATCAACTCCATGGTGGCATTATCGATTATGCGCAGCAAATTCAGCAAGAGGGTCTGGAAAGTCGGTATAAAGGTATGAATTTTGTCTTTGATGATCGTCTCGGAGAGCGAGTCACTGAGGATGTGATCGCCACTTGTCATCAGTGCCAAAAGCCTTGGGATTTGCATAGCAATTGCCAAAATCCTGGCTGCAATTTGCTTTTTTTACAATGCCCCGACTGTGCCGAGGAATTTGATTCGTGTTGCTCCTACCAATGCCGTGACATCTACCGCCTTCCCAAGGAAGAACAGGTTCGCTGGCAGAACGAAAAAGAGAAATCCTCTCCAAAATTCCTACGCAGCCGGCAACGCCCCGATCTGATCGCTCTGAAACATGAGTATGTAAATCAGCGCGAAAACCAGCAGCGTTTCTCATAGATCAACGAAAAACACTAAAACGGCGGGTTCGTACCCCGCCGTTTTAAAGTCTGCTTTAAAAGCAAAAACAACTCGTAACCTCGCTGATTTCACTTTATTTTAGCTCAGCATCGCTAAACCTAAAATTGAAGTGAGCTTTTATGACAGAAAAAACATTCGACTTTATTATCTATGGAGCCAGCGGCTACACCGGCAGACAAACGGCTGCCTTTCTCCGTAAACAAGCTCCAGATGCTAAAATTGGCTTGGCCGGACGAAATTTGGAGAAACTCAAGCAAGTCGCCCGAGGTCTGAGTTTAAAAGAGGATGCTTGCCTTGTCGCTGATAGTAAGGATGTTCCTGCTGTGCAACGGGTGACGGCACAGGCTAAAGTCCTAGTCAATACTGCCGGTCCATTTGCTTTACATGGTGAACCCGTCATTCAAGGCTGCGTTGAGCACCACACGGACTATGTAGATATCACGGGGGAAACGCCCTTTATCAAGGATATGATCGAGCGCTATCATGAAAAAGCCCAGGAGCGAGGCATACGCATCGTTCCATTTTGTGGCTTTGACAGCGTCCCCTCCGACATTGGCACCCTGTGGATGATCGAGCAAATGAAATCCCGCTCCTGGGAACCTCGAATGGTAAAAACTTTCTATCGGATCAAAGGCGGCTTTAATGGGGGCACCATTGCCTCAGCCTTGAATATGGCCGAAACTGGCAACAATCGGCAGTTGGTCAATCCTTTGCTACTGGTACCAAAGCCCCAGCGAAATGATGACGATCGCCGCCGTAGCAAGGAACCACAAAAACCGGTTTTCGATCCGGACCTCAACATCTGGTCGGCACCTTTTTTCATGGCACCGATCAACTCGGCTGTTGTCCGGCGTTCTCGCGCAATCTATCAGCAATGGCAGCAGGACTATGGCAAAGAATTTGAATATCATGAACGACTTTGCGTCGATCGCAATGGCAAGTGGCTAGCAAGTGCTATCGCCAGCCTTGCCAGCGCGGCCTTTGTGACTGCAACCTTGAGCAGCCCTGGTCGTCAGCTTGTCCGCAAGCTTGCACCAGCTCCTGGTGAGGGACCAAGTGATGAAGATATGGATAGCGGCTACATGCGTTGCCAAATTGTAGGAAAAAGTTGGCGCAATGACATGCTACAGGGAGTGATCAAAGCCAAAGGCGATCCCGGTAACCGCATCACGGTCAAAATTCTGGGTGAATCAGCCAAGCACCTGCTCACGGCTCCACGCGACAAATTACCTGGTGGTGCAAAATTTGGTGGTATCTTGACTCCGGCTACCGGCTTGGGTTTGGATTTGATCCCCAAACTCGAAGAGCAAGGTATCCATTTTAGCCTCGAACAGGACTAAGCTGACAAGGCTCTACGCTCATCGTTTGGCTCACCCCGATCCAATGAAAGCTGCTGCTGCTTCCACATCAGACGAAAAGTTGTTCCCTGAGTGGAAGTATGAAGCAGCTCCAGTTCCCCCCTAATGAGAGCAATCTCCTGAGCAACAACATCCATACCGACCCCACGTCCGGAGACTTGCGTCACCTCATCTTTACTGGAAAAACCAGGGTGACAGAGAACCTGCAATATGTCATGGGTTGACCACGGTTCTTCAGCAACGGGAACACCATGCTCGAGAGCACGTTCACGGAGCTTGGCAACATCAATTCCCCGCCCATCATCACGCACTAAGACTTTCCAGGCTCCAGCCTCAGCTTCAACACTCACCGATATCTGCCCAACCAGCGTCTTGTTTGCTGCCTGACGCTGGGTGGTTGTTTCAATGCCATGATCAATGGCATTGCGCAGCATATGGACTAACACGCGTTTCAAAATAGAAAAATCTTCTGAGCCCATATCGGCATTAATCGACCAGTCTATTTTTAAGTCTTTGTCTAAATCCCTAGCGCAGTCATATAAGCCTTCTGCTGTCGATTCGGTGTAGGCAAGCCAACGTGCGGCAAAACTCTCTTCATCATCAAGATTCGTCCGCAAGATGAATTGTGCGGACGTGATCCCGCGCAACAAGTATTTGATATGGCTTTTTAATTCTTCGTAGTCATAGTCATTGAAACTATCACGTTCGTCACGAAATTTTTGCAAGAGATTCTCAGCTTCGTGAGCAAGGAAAGCTATAGAATCCAGGCGAAGCGATCGGGCATTGCCTTTGACTGTGTGTAGACCGCGAAGAATTTGATGGCAATCAAATTCCGCTTCCGCCATTAAAATCTCTTGTATCTCACTGATGGTGGTAAAACCATCTTTCAAAAACTCGTATAAAGCGATTCGCAAACGCTGATTCTGCGACAAATCTTGCAATTGCTCGATAAAGCTCACAGCCTTATGGTGAGCGTATTGACCGACGTGTTTCACGGCCTGGCGCTCAGTTTCATCCTGGAAGGTGATAATAATCGTCTGAATACTGCCTTTTTCAATAATAGGCGAAAATGAAAACTCCAAAAGCTTGGCTTCATTTTTAAAATTAATTTTCCAGTAACGAGGCAAATTGCTCATCATGGACGAAAATTGTTCCGGTATAAACAAATGAAAGGCAGTCATCAGAGTGTCGTGCAAAAGTTTGGCATCTTGTTCATGTTCTTGATCATAAAAATACAAGCGATCGATCAGATTCATTCCGACCAGTTCATCTTGCTCTAATATGTCAAACGCTGTTTGCGAAACACCAGGCATAATCATCAAATTCGAGTCGACCACAAGGAGACCATCTTGTATCGAATGCAAAACAGAATTCAGATAAGATTTTTCCTGCTCTAGCATTTTCGTTTGCGAATGCACCGTCCGTTCCAGTGACTGTGAATGCTGCGCAAGTTGCTCATAAGAATTTTTCAAGCTTTCCGCCATGACTTTCATCGCCGTCGCAAGCAAACCAATTTCATCAGATCGCCTTTTGATAGGCACTTCCACCTGCAAATCACCATCACCAATTCTACAGGCCATGGATGCTAACTGCCGCAAAGGGAAAGCCAGATAATTGGCAACAAAAAAAGCGACCAAGATCAGCGCGATCAATCCGCCGGCAAGTAGCAGAGCGAAGCTTTCAAAATATTCCAACCAAAGCCAAGAATGCAACGCTTCCTGCCTGAACTTATAGACCCAAACAACGGAGACAACACCATTTTCCAGGCGAGTTTCCTGACGGCTTGCCAAGAGTCGGTATTCAACCCGCTCCACTCCTTCCCAAACCATGCCACGCCAGTGTCGGTTGCGACCAGCATGATCAGACTCAAGCCAAGTCTTAACAAATTCCTGTAACAAGGGTTCACTAAGCTCCCCGCTTTGCAAGGAACCGGGTTGACTGCGTGCTTTGACAGTAAACTGAGCCTGTGCAGTTTGCACAATTAGGTGACGCTCAACAAAGGATGGCAAATATTGCGAAGCCATTAACCACAGCCAATTTTGTTGTTTGCTAACGAAAATTTGCTCAGCCGGATCAGTAGCTTGTGTTGGCAAGCCTTGCAAAGGTGAAGCGCTCACCATTTGTAGGCTTTCCTGCATACGCTTGAAAATCTCTGCTTGGCGGGCTTCATGATGTACGTGGGCTAAATTTAAGTTCAGTAATGCCCAACATGTTGTAAATGCTAAAGAAATCCACATAAACAAGCGAAAACGTATGGAACCCAAAATATGACCCCTTCTGCAATCCGGTACGGATGTAAAGAAGATCGGAGCTGCAAGGGAAAAGCTGTAGAAATCCCGCAAAGAAGTCATTAAATTAATTTTTTCAGAAACTTAGATTAGCCTAACCACAGTCTTTTTAGGCTGACCACTGTCCGAGGGCCCAAGGCAGGTCCTCACTCCCTACTAGCACCCATATGTAAGGAAAACATTTATGAAAAATCAAAAGCTTACATCGGAGCACCTGGCAAGCTTTGGCGGCGGATGCTTCTGGTGCATGGAGCCGCCATTTGATCATCTTCGAGGCATCATGAGCGTCCTACCGGGCTATATGGGAGGGCATATCGAAGACCCCACATATGAACAGGTGTGCAGCGGTCGCAGCGGACATATCGAAGTGGTACAAATTCGCTATGATCCAGACATCTTAGCTTACCAGACCTTATTAGACACCTTTTGGAAAAACATCAATCCCACACAGGTCAATCAACAATTTGCCGATGTCGGTAGCCAGTATCAGACGGTAATCTTCTATCATTCACCTGAGCAAAAAGAACTCGCTGAAGCGAGTAAACGCCAAGTTCAGGAAAGTAAAAAGTTTGCCGCTGAAATCGCTACCTTAATTCGACCTGCAGGACATTTCTATCCTGCCGAATCCTACCATTGTAAGTACTACCAAAAAAATCCGGCGCATTATCAGCGATATAAAATCGGATCTGGAAGGGCCGAGTATTTACAACGTGTCTGGCAGAATCAAGACGAGAAAAAGGGAAGCTAACTCGTAAATCTCACCATTCAATATGGTATCCCAAAGTCTCGCGAAGCAATTTTTTCTTCGATCGACTGTAAAAATGCATCTATACTGAGGGGTGAATTGAGGGGTCGGTGGAGGTCAAAGAACTACCGATCCCATCCGCCATAACTGCCACAAAAACGGCGGGGGATGCGATATGATACTCATATGGATGTTTTTGGCTTTCAAGCCAATTCCAGCAGAGATGCAGAAGCCTGTTACTGATCAAGTTCAAGTTCAAGTTCAAGTGAATTTTCTTCGCTATGATCAGGCAACTATAATTCATCAAAATCATGAACAAGTCATGACCGCGGGCAATAGCTTGGTATTTTCAGACCGCTGGCATTTTCAACTGAAATACCTGCATCGTCACTGTATGTTCCCATTTGATCGGGATTGTCGAATATTAATTGCCTAATATAACTCACTTGAACACTAAAGAGCCCTCAATCCAATGAGTAAACGGCTACGACTGACATCGCAAATTCTAATTGTTGCGGCTCAGTTTTAGCATTTAACTATAACTTGCCTCTTCTAAAAAGCTTTTCCTCAAATAACTTTGTTACACCATGTAATGACGAAACAACCCCTAATAACCGACCTAATTTATTAGATAAAATTATTTTTATAAAAAACCTGCAATATTGCCATAAATATTTTGTCTTTAGCATTACTGATCTCGACAGACAGTTTGGCACTTTTGTTTTTAATGACTTAAATACTTTCCTACACAACACCATACGCGGAGATAAATCATGAAAGCCCGGCTTATACTACTCCTAGGTTTTATTGGCCTTTGGCCAAGCTTTGAGTCCTATGGCTTCAAAATTGGAACTCATGCCTATCTTGCAAGGGAAGTCTTAAATGACGTCGAAAGATGCACTAAAGCGCAAGCTTACCCCTGTGTCAATATTAGCTTAAACGACGGGTCCGTAGTTCCTGTCAGCATTTCCAACGACACCTACGAAGCCCTACATAAATATGGAAAAACTTATGTCACTGGAACGATCGGTCCAGATGGGTTTGCAGATATTTTAAGCGGTCAACTGATGGTTCATCCAGGGCATTTAAACGACAAACACGAACGCAAAGGCTTCAGTACTGGTGATTGGGTGAAACATCTTGAATCACATGCTAATACACTTCATGGTAAAAAAAGAATCGAAGCTTTAGCTTTTGCAAAAGGATACGCTGCCCATGCAGCAGCCGACACGTTTGCCCATACATATGTCAATACCTATGCAGGTGACGTCTACGAAATATTAGACGAGCAGGATGTCGAAGAACGCCACATGATGATTGAAACCTTTATTCAGGAAAAAACACCTCCACTTCAAAACTCTCAAGGTTATCCCTTAGGAAACACGTTTGATTATTTAGGCGGCGAACACAAGTTGTACGCACCACTTGACTTTATTCAGGATGCACTCGTCAAAAATCCAACCGCTAAGGAGGAAAATCGCAAAAGCACGGGCGGGCAACAACTTGTTGCCATGGATGATCTCAGAAATGAAGTCGAGAGAATGCTCTATAAAAAGAAGTTTGAAATGGATTGGCGAGAAACTGCGACGAAGGTTTTTGCAAGGTCAAGCATCAGTCTTGAAGATCGCATCACACAAGCCTTAAAGGAAACGAATGGCGCAGGGTTCATTCAACGCATTGAAATTATCATCGTCCAAATCGTTGCTTATCGTTACTTCCAACTTGACCTTGGCGCCGCTGAAGCCAATAAACTTGCTGAAGCTGCGAACGAGGTTGATCAATGGACGAGAAAAAATGCCTCTGAAGTTGTCAAATTAAAAGATAAAATTGACAGTAAAATCGACGAATACAAAAAATTTCGAAATGAAAAAACAAGAGATGCCATTGACACAAGTATCGATGGCCTGTCAAATCTTAACAATGAAATATTAAAATATATTCAACTTGAAAATGATTTAAAAAAGAAATCTATTGATGCCGCTGACAAGGCAAGTAAATATCAAGCTGAGATGGGCAAAAAGCTGTGTACTGAAGCGGAAAAAGTTTGCAAAAAGATACCCATCACAAAAACAATAACTGTACCCATAACTTGGGAGTGCACTAAAGTCAGACAAGTTACTAAACACGTCGATTCCACTTGTGATGAAGAGCAAAGCGGTTCCACCCGAGAATGTAAAAAAGTTTTCGGCAAGAAAATTTGTTGGGATAATCCGTTCAAACAAATCATCAAAGTTGCTTGTAAAATACCCAAGGTTGTCGACGAAACTTATAAGGCAACATGTAGCGAAATTGAAAAAAGATCCGTGACTGAGTATATTGACGACAAAGTTTGCGAAGCAACAAAAGCCTCATGCCAGATTCAAATTGATGCAACACGTGCTGGCCAAAAACTTGCTCTAGACACTCTTAAAGCTGCCCAAGAAGCTGAGAAAAAAGCACTTGATTTACTTTCCCAGCAAGAGAAGCAAGTGAATAAAGCTCTGAAAAAAGTCTCTGAGAATGTTTATGCTGTCTTAGAATTCGAGCGAAAAACTCAAGAAAAGTTAAATAATTTCAGCAGTGATATCGCTTCCGTTCTTATCGATTCTACTGGGGGTCTTCGTCATCGATTTGAAGTTTGGGAAAAGGATATCAATCTATCAACCCAAGATTGGATTAAAGCAAATGCCCAGGCAATGATTTATTCAACTGGAAAAGAAAAAGACAATACCAGTACACTTGAGCCTATCAAAACTTGGATTTTGTGTAGGCTTCCAGTCATGGCGGGTTTACCATCAAGCCATGTTGATGTCATGGTCTGCGATCGAATTAGAGATCTTAAGGGTGTTTTGGAAACAGTTAATGAAACGGAGCGACAAATTTATGAGGCTCTCGCTAAAAGTGACATTCCAGTGTTGAATGAGTTGAGTCAGGCGTTTTTAGATTTTAAAGATCAAGCACCGTTTATCGCTTCAGAAAAGCTCCAGCATATCAATAAACAAGTTTTTGGCCCGAATGGACCAATACCTAACATTTCACATATGCACCATGCATTTGCCAGCAATGGTGATGACAAAGAAGACTACGAGAAATTTCACAATAAAATGCGTGAAAAGTTTTCCAAAGACGAAAGCAAAGGAAAAAACCTGGTCAAATTTCCACTTACTCATGGCAATATCACCGAGCGCATCGAAGCTGATATGAATCTTAATGGTTCCCAATACTTCGATATAAACGATTTTCCTGTCGCGCATAACGCACTTCAATTGATGAAATTAAGCTTACTAAATGGCAATGAGATTAACTCTCTGACTCAAACTCTAGGTTTAAGCAAAAACCTATATCAAGACTCAGTCAATGAGATCTTATCATCCTGGTTATGGTCGATTGATGGCAATCATCAATGGCTAAAAATCGCACCGCCGTTCATTAGAACTTCTGGGCATGGAGATAAGATTTGGTCAAAGTCCGCATGCAACGAACAAAACTTGACTCGGCGATTTTCAACTAACGAAGGGCTACCACTTTTCAGTGATCAAGAAGCGCGTGAAAAGGTTTTCTTAGTCTTATTTAAAGGACCAATGGCACCGAGCTTTGAAATTGACCAAAATCAATATTTTGCTCCGTTAATGCCACATGACCATCCTTATCGGCCAAGTTTTGACGAGCCGTTTCCGGATTTAGATGTGTTGGACTATTTAAACATAGGATATTTGAGCTCTTGCCATGAGTGATAAATAAATTACATCTCAAATCTATTATTGAAGCCTGTTCTTTCAGAGTGGGCTTTTATTTATTTCCGCTCAAACATATGCACCAAGTAAGGCAGCCAATCATCCTTCAGCTCATGGCTCAATGAATGCACCAGCTCGTTCATCCTTGGCTTCTTAGGTGGACGTAAGAGCTGCATCTTTGCCTGCTCCAGGGATTTACTACCCTTTTTGATGTTGCAGCGCATACATGAGGTTACCAGATTTTCCCAGGTAGTTTTCCCGGCCTTAGACCTTGGAATGATGTGATCGATGGTGGCGTTGGTTTTTGTACAAAGAATGCCACAGTATTGGCATTGATACTGATCCCGCAAAAGGACATTTTTGCGGCTGCAACGAACGATTTCAAAGCGGCTGATCCGTCGCACGTAGGCTACCAGGCGAATCACACTCGGCAGTTGAAATTCATGGGATACGGAGCGAATGACGCGTTGATAAGAGCTCACGACTTCCGCTTTTTCCGACAAGACAAGACACAAGGCTCGCTGCCAGCTAACAAGCTGCAACGGCTCAAAGCCTGCATTCAAAATCAGGGTCTTCACGAGGCGTCCCCTTCACTTGTCATCAGTCATGCTAGTAAATGCTAACTACTACTACGATAGCATCGAAGCAAAATGCTTCCATAGCAAAAACCTTCCAAGAATAATCATTTCAGCTAGTTGGTGCCAAGACTTCCGTCTGACACCTCAAGTGAAACTTGATCATCTCTCAGTCTTTTCGACTAATATCAGCAAAGGATAAAGGGCATATTGCCTAAGAATTAGGCTTTAACGATCCGTTTGCCCTTTTTATCGGCATTTTTCTCAATATGTTCAATCACTTTACCAGCAACATCGACACCTGTCGTCTTTTCAATTCCTTCTAAACCAGGGGAAGAATTGACCTCCATGACAACTGGCCCGTGATTGGAGCGCAGCATATCGACACCAGCAAACTCCAATCCCATCGCTTTGGCCGCCCGAACGGCCGCTGAACGTTCTTCTGGCGTAATTTTTACGCGGTGTCCCGAGCCGCCACGGTGAATATTGGAGCGGAACTCACCCTCAGCTCCCCGCCGCATCATACTGGCAATGACTCGTTCGCCGACAACAATACAGCGAATATCGGAACTGTTCGCCTCACGGATAAATTCTTGAACCAAGATATTGGCATCAAGTCCACGGAAAGCCTCGATCACCGATTCGGCCGCCTTTTGGGTTTCCGCCAAGACAACGCCGATCCCTTGCGTGCCTTCCAAAAGTTTCACAACCAGAGGTGCGCCGCCCGCGATCTTGATCAGCCCTTCAACATCTTTGGTCGAGTGAGCACAACCTGTCACCGGCAAGCCTACCCCATACTTGGCCAGGATTTGCAAGCAGCGTAGCTTGTCGCGTGAGCGGGCAATCGATTGCGAGCGATTGAGAGTGTAAATATTCATCATTTCAAACTGTCGGACGACCGCTGAGCCATAAAACGTATAACTTGCACCGATTCTGGGAATGACGGCGTCGATGCCTTCCAGTTCTTCGCCACCATAAATCACCTTAGGCTGATGCGAGGCGATATTGATGTAACAGCGCAGATAATTAATCACGCTCACATCGTGGCCGCGCTCTTTGGCAGATTCCATGAGGCGTTTGGTCGAATAGAGCTTGGGATTCCGAGATAAAATCACGATCTTCATGATGACCTTCGTGGCTGTGGATTCGAACTCATCAAAAACGACTTACCCGCATGGACCAGAAGGTGGTCACGTACTGCCTGTCGTCCGAGTAACATACGGAAGCCCATCTCATCCCGGTTGGTCAAAGTCAATTCGATTTGCCAGGATAAGGGGCCGATTTCAATAGTAGTTTCAATGACCGGTCGCAGGCTCGTGTGGCCCGAAGAGCTACGGATCATGCGCTCGTCGACCACGGCTGCGGTGCACACCACTACCTTTTTTTGATTCCTTTGCAAAGGATGAACTTTAAATGTCAAAACGTCACGACCACGTAGCCTATGACTTTCAATATCGTAGGCATGAATCGCAGAAGTTCGTGCACCGGTATCAACCTTCGCTTTAATCATGGAAATGCCTAAATCAGGCAAACTAACCCATTCGCGCCAGCCCACCACCAGAGAATCGGCAAAATCCCGCCTCTTAGCGGTCGACTTCGACTTCAAACGTGCCACCACATGACCTCTGCTCGTCAAAAAAATGAATACCTCTCGGGGGAGGCTATCAAAAAGAGTAAATCGTGACAAGACGGCTAGCGAGCGAATAGCAATTTGTCTGCTTGCTGCCTGACTTCAATCGTAAATGACTTCGTCATACTGCTCGATGGTTTCAAATACCCGCTCAACATCCTCGAAGGTTGCAATATGGAAAAGGGCGTCGCCCTTGTTCACCAAAGGCAAGTTCATACGACCAATGACGATGCCCGAAGACGGCGAACGGACGACTGACTTTCGTCCACCAAAGACATCCGTTATGACGCCTAAACGCGCCCCTTTCGGGACTTTCGTGCCCAGGTTTTTGTAAAACCGCAGAGCTCCGCTTTCCGGTGCCCGCACCCAATAGCTTGACTTGGCGATAAAAGCTTCAGGAGTATGACTGTTGTTTAGAGACACACGATCAGGTAGCATGCCGACCGATTGCATCACCGATAGGATACCGTTGACAGCCTTGCGAACGATCGACTCGTCCGTCCGTAGACCCTCACCTCCTTCAAACAAAAGCACCGACTGGCCAATGTCCTCCGCAGCTTCCCGCAGCGAGCCATCGCGAACCTTGGCATTGATGATGACTGGTACGCCGAAGGCCCTGGCCAAACGTTCGGTTTCCGGGTGATCTAAACAGGCACGGATTTGCGGTAGATTCGAGCGATGTATCGCCGCCGAGTGAATATCAATTCCGTACTGACATTTGCGAACCACTTCATCGAAAAATAAGTGGGCGACCCGCGCGGCCAACGAGCCGGTAGGACTACCCGGAAAGGAGCGGTTCAGATCCCTGCGATCCGGTAGGTAACGAGACATGCGATTATAGCCAAAGACATTGACGATCGGCACGGCTATCAGTGTACCATGCAGATCTTTTAAGTGACGATCATGTAGAAGCCGCCGGATAATTTCCGGGCCAATAATTTCGTCACCATGGATAGCACCGGAAACAAACATCGTAGGGCCAGGCTTGTGACCGCGCACCACCCTTAACGGCATGGAAAGCTCAGTAAAATCGTACAACCGTGCCAATTCGATATAGATATCAGTACTCTGCCCGGCTTTGACAGCCACCCCTGCTATTTCGACATCCTCATTCCAATCCAAGTTTTCCACCCCTTACTTACCCACTATTGCCGCCTGCATGTCCGTAAAATAGTTTATCGCATACAGGGGCGGTAGCAGGGAAGAGAACTTGGCAAAATTGACCTTTACTGGGAAACTTTGTTTGCAAAATTCTGCCATATTTTGCCCGCCGACTTTAATAAGTTTACCAGTTACTCTTACAAATAATTGATTTTATTAAAATTAAATTTAAGCAAAAAATTTTTTGCTAGATGCAAAATTTTTTGATTTTGCACTAAGGATTGAGCGACCAAGAGCCGATAGGGATACGAAGGTCAAGGTTCGCGCGAGGTCATGACATGAGTCATGTGTTGTGTCATTGGCGCTGAGATAGACCGAGACGAATATCATTCAGGGAAGGAGACCTCAATGACCATCAAGTTATGGTTTATTGTCCTGGCATCGCTACTCGGTGCCTGTTCGGAAGACAATCCATATAAAGGCCAGTATCGTAGCCAACCTGCCCAAGCAAGCAGCGCTGATGCACAAGGCCCAGGTAACGTCAACCAAGCTAGAGAAGAAGCCGCTGAAGAAGCAGCTACCGTGGCTGACGAAGAGGCTATTGCTGAAGAAGACTTAAACACCGTGCAACTCGTTTGCCAAAATCAGGAAATGGCAACGAAATATCCTGTTGAAACGGGAGCTCTTTGTCTAAACGGACAGCCAACTAACGCCTTCGCCAATGCTTTGGCTTCTCCTTACCAAGGTGGAGATAATGCCAACTTAGGGGTTATCAAATCAGAAGATGTCAACGGAATCAGTCACTTCATTTTGCTGGCCGCAATCGAGCTTCCTCTGCCGCTTTCTGAGGTCTATGCTCAACGGGCAGCTTTAAATCCGCTCAATTTCACCGAAGGTAACGCCACCATTGCCCAGGTTCAGCTAGCTGAACTACCGGCACAAGGTGGTGCCCAGCTAGGTGGTTTTGATCTGCAGTTTGACTTAACCGTTCGCGTCGCCATCATCACGGTTCAAGAGCAGCGGATTCTACAGCGCGATTTCATAGCTCTTGATCCTGAACAAAACGTTATTGCATCAGCCACTTACATGAAACCTGGAGCCGAGGGTAATAACCCGGCAACAGTTGCCAATCTCATTTCCTTCTGGATTGCCGATGGTGAGAAAACAAAACTCGTCACGGTTACGCATCAACAAGCTGAAAACCGCGGACAGCATCCAACTGCTGAGACCACGATACTTGGTATCGGCAGACGAACGATGGTTGATACTTACAATTTGTTTACGCAATAAGGATTGTGCGGAAACATCTTGCGAAAGTTACGGAGCCACTTCGGCTCCGTTGCAGTCTATGAGCACATGCGGCGTGATCAGCTAGGAGAATGGCAAGTGGAACAGGGCAGAGGAATGATGAGCATTTTGCAATGCGGCTGCCTGTTCATCGTTTTGATCAGCTCAACAGCAAAGTCCGCTGATATTTTTGAGCTGCAAGGCTCTTACACCAAAGCCCACGGTGGCGCCGGCGTGATTATGAGCGGCAGTGGCACAGCCACGCTGCACAACCCGGCTAATCTCTGGGCCAATTCCGACAGCGATTATTATGTCGATTTTTCACCTTCAAAATTAGATTACCAGTTCACTCCACCCGACCCCGAACTTCCACAAGGACAGATATCCGTTCCTGTGGCTCCATTTTTATCGTTCGGCGGTAGTTTTAAGGCCAGCAACAGCCCGCTGGCAATTGGCTACTACCTGGCGCCAACAGGCATTGGCACGACCACCAAGGTGGATGATTTCCCAGCTTCGGTTAATGGTCAATTTCAGGTGGCTTCGATTGAGTCTAGTGCAGGTGGCTTCAAAACAGGGATCGGCCTGGCTTATAAAGTCATGCCTTCGCTTTGCCTTGGTTTGAGTGTTCTCTATGATTATTCCGATAACTCTACCAAGATCTTTCTGCGGGATGCTGAGTTTTTAAACCTGGTTACACGGGGACGCTCCATCAGGACTGGCTTAGGTGCCCGTTACGAATGGTCAGGTTTTGGCAGTTTTGCCTTAAGTTTTCAACCGGAAAAGCAACTGCATTATAGTCTAAAAGCCAAAGTCGCCGGCGCAACCCCAGTGCAAGTCTTCCAAAAAGACTTTCGACCCCGCTCATTGGGCTTAGGCTTTCGCTCTGAGCCGATCGGTCGATTCGAGCCTTATGGGCAATATACCAACGAACGCTGGGTTTCCGCGACGTTTATCGCCCGATCGCCAACGCAGGCCATAAACGGCGAGATACCGGTGGAATATTTGAATACTCATAACTTTGTCGTTGGCTCGCGCTTTCGGATGATGCCACGCCGCAATTTAGTGGCCTCCTATTCGTCCTTCCAAAAGAACAAAGGTAATGGCCTATTTGCAGCCGATGGTAGCACGGTTTTGATGCAGGGGCGAGGGGCCCAGGATTTTGAGGCTTTGGATCGCTTTCATGTTACTGTTGGTTATGAGAGCCTAGGTCGCAGTTCAGATTGGCTATATTACGGCGCATATATACGCGGCACAGCCACCGCAGAGCCAGATACGCCGGCTGCCGGCTTTTATGAGTTGACGATACTCATGCTTGGCTTTGGTTATGTCGGGAAGCTTTCTATCTAAGAGTCTGAAACCCTCATCACTGTCTGCGTAGCCAGCTCGTCAGAAACATTTCCATCATCTTCTTTTTGGCTTTCCCGTAAATGTTTTCCTTGGCGTCTAAAGGCCAAAAAATGCAAGCACCTCAGCAACCAAGAACTTGCTGTGCGCAAGTCATAGATAATTTCCAGCATCAAGGGTATGACAAACAATGTTGCAAGAGTTGCAGCTAAGATGCCCCAACCCATCGAAAAAGCCAGTGGTGTGGTAAATCCTGAGTCTCCCCCCCAGCCATAGGCCATCGGGAAAACACCACCTAAGGTGGTGATGGTTGTTAAAAGGATCGCTCGTAAACGGCTGCTTGCACCCTCAATCACATTTTGCCGTCGCGACTTTACGTTGGCATGACGCTTATTGATATCATTGATCGCATAAACCATGATCAACGAGTCGTTGACAGCCACACCTGCCACACCAAGCAAGCCGATCATCGCCATCAAGCCCAGGTCCATACCGTGAAAGTACAGCGCCCAAAGCACACCAATCATTCCAAACGGAATCGCAAGACCGACAAGCATCGGTTGAAGCAGTGAGCCTAAGGTTAAAGCTAGGACGAGTAATATCAGAATCACAGCCACAACGGTACTATTCAGAATCCAAGTTTTTGCCTCATCCTGAGCTTCATCACCAGCTTCGACAGAAAGACTAAAGTCGGGATACTCTTGACGTAAAGGAGCGATAGCCAAGTCGATGGCGGTTTTAAAACCAGCTAAATCAGTCTGGTCTGGATCATATTTCACATCGATTTGAAATGTTCGCTGCCCATTCCGATGGCTGATCTTTTGCAAGGTTTGCGTTTGCTCCCAGGCTCCCAGATAAGCCAACGGGATTTCGATGCCTTGTCCATTTAAAATCGTCAAACGATTCAAGTCGGAAAATTCCAGTCGTTCCTTACGCTGCAGCTCCGTATAGATATTCACAGATTCGCCGGCAAGTCGGGTCTGCCCAACCTTCACTGGAGAAAATAAGGAAGCTATTTGCGAGCTAAGTTCTCCTGATGTCAAGCCATAAGTCGATAAGGCTTTGGGGTTGACCACAAACTGCCAACTACTAATAAGATCATCGGTATCATAAAATACAGCCTGGTAACCTTGCACATCTTGAACGGCCTGCTCCACTTTTGTTGTCAGATCTGAAAAGCCTAAACGGTCATCACCTTCTACATATATTGTCGCGGTATTTTCCTTAACCTCACTATCACCGGAACGTGAGACTATAAAAGTTAGGTTCTCAAAAGCAGATAAATCCTGCTGATCAACAATCTCCTGAATTCTTGCTTCCAAACGCCCTTCGTCTGCCAGCTGCTCTTGTTGCCCACGATTATCATAGACTACCAACTGTGCATAGCGATCACCCAAATGATTTTTACCATCAAAATATGCCCGACCAATGATCGAGCGAACCCTGACCGGGTAGTCGTCCCTTAAACTCATGAGCTGAGTATGAAGTTCTTCTAATTTCGATTTTGTGTCAGCAAGGCTTTGGCTCTCGTTAAGTGTTGCCACAACCGACAATGACTTTGGTCCTAAACGTAAATTGAAGTTGGTCTTTAAATGTTCTTTTACCAGATAAAATGAGCCAGCGAGCAAAGCCAAGATCGAAACAAAAACAAGGTAACGCCATGCCAATACTTTACTCAGAACTATGCGAAACAGTTTTTCTATCGGTTGAAACAATTTTTTTGCATGCGGAGTCGGTTTCTTCACAAAATGTTGGAGATGATTTGGCAAAACAAAAAAGCATTCCAACCAGCTCAAACTTAAGGCTGCAATAATCACGATAGGGATAGATTTAAAAACACTTCCGACGTCAGATGGAATCAGGAGGATGGGCAAAAACGCGACGATCGTCGTTAAAATCGTACCACTTACCGGAGCTATCAAAGTACGGGCGGCATGTTTTGCCGCCAACGGCGGTGCCATTCCTTGCTCCAGATTTTGGCTATATTTTTCTGACACTATGATGGCATCGTCCACCAGCATGCCAACAACCAGAATCATACCGATTACAGAAATCAGATCGATTGCGATGCCTAACCAATAAAGAACGATAGCTGTTCCCAGATAGGCAATCGGCAGACTGAATGCCGTCATGCTTGCAGTTTTGAATCCGACAAAAACTGATAGAAATATCATGACCAGGATAAAACCATAAAGGCCATTATCGCGCAAAACTACCAGCTGTTGTTCAATAAGGCTTGCGCCGTCAAATAGCGAATCGACTTCAATGCTAGGATGTAGCTGCACCGACTGATAATCTGCCAGGGCTTTGTCGATTTCGGATTTCAATTTGATGGCATCAGAATCCAAGTCTTTGCGAATCATCATGTAGACGTAAGGAGCGCCATTCCAATAATTTTCGACAGTCTGTCTTTGACTGCGGATACTGATATCAGCCAGGTCGCTGAGAACGACTGTTTGCCCAGAAAGCTGGGTTTTAATCGGCAAGGCATTGATATCGGCAAGTTGATCAATTGGCTTTTTCACATCGATGATAATCTGTTCACCACCCTGGTCTAAGTAGCCTAGAGTTGTGAGTCGAAAATACTCTAATACGCGAGCTCGGACCTGTGATAAAGAGATTCCATAAAAGTTTAAACGATCGGAGCGAAACTCCAAAAACAGATGATGATCCGGCAAGCTGGTTTCGACCTGAACCACACCGGGTAAACGTCGCAAATTTTCCTGTAAACCTTTTACCCACAAGCGATCACGTGGGTTTTGCATAGCGACATCAGTGATCGCATAAGCTTGGAACTCGGTACTATCCTGCCGATAGGCGTTCGCTTCCAAACGTTCCAGATTTTCCGGCAAAGTGGCACGCAAGCTCTGTAAACGGGCGCGGATATCCTCGACAATCTGATCCTGATCCCCTGAGGAAGCTTTAAGGAAAATTGTCAGGGATGCCGCATCACTCCTTGCCGTCGAATCCATCCGTTTGATCGCCGGCATGCCGATCAGCGCTTCTTCGATGGGGAAAACCAATTCCCGCTCGATACTGGCCGGTGAGGCACCAGGCAATACGGCATTCACCTGTATCATGGCAATTTCGAAGCGGGGTATCAAATCACGCTTTAATTGCATGAGTAGAAAAAGGCCAATGCCGCAGATACCTACGGAAAGCAGATTGACGACAAACGAGCGTTCGACAAAAAAGTTGATCCAACGTTTCATGTAGGTATCCGACAAAATTCAGGTGTCATATCCATCAGCAACCATGACTCCAGCCGCTGATTCCAAAAGTCTCTTTGATTTTCAAATTCTTCCAGTCGGCTATTGATCAGTTCCGTGCGATGACGAATATAATCAAAAAGTTCCATCTGCATGCGATCAACCTGCTGTCTGGCCGACTTGAGTTTCGCATTTAGTACTTTCGAGCGTTTCTGTGTCAGGTCCATGCGTTCTTGCAGAAACTGCCAGCGTGAATGCATCCGCTCACTTTCCAGTTGTGCCTCAAGCAAGCTTGCCCGACGGCGCTCTTCATTGAGCAGAACTTCGGCCTTCGCCCGGTCCGTTTCAAAGGCAGGCACACGATTCATGAGAGGAATATCGGCACGAATGCCCAACTGAACATACTGCCTTTCACTGGTCAGCAAACCAAACTCAACGATCTGCTGGCTTTTCCCCCGCCCTGCTTCAAATACCAAATCGATTTGCGACCGGGACTGATCACGGGCTAAGTCCAGCTGATTGCGACTTTCAGCAATTTCAAGATCGAGGCGTCTGATTTGCCTCAAGGACAAAAATTCTTCCTGTTTAAGCTTTCTCGTTTCCTCTGGCAAGTTCACCGTGGGATTTTGTAAGTATGTTTCTGATGCTTCTTGTTTGATGGATAATAGAAATGCCAGCAAGGCCTGTTCATAGCGCTGTTTTTCATCCAAGAGGCGTTTTTTATTGGTTAATAAATCACTTTCTGCGGTCAAATACTCCGTTTCCCGGATCAAACGCTGCTGAAAAAGTTTTTGATAGCGTTGATAGATATCAGCCGCATCCTTTGCTGTTTCCTCAAACAACTGTCGCATTTGCTGATGGGTGAAAAGATCAAGGTAGAGCCGGCTCGCTGCGACACATTCCTGCAACAAAGCACTTTCTTTTTCCAAAATAGCACGCTGCAAGCGCGATTCGGCAATTTGCTGCCGCATTCCCCTTTGCCTGCCAGCAAAATTCTGCCAAAGATTTTGCTCTAAATAGAAAGCGAGAGACTCGGTCGGATTTGTTTCCGACTCCCGCTCCGATTGCCGCCAACTGTAGGCACTGCGCACCCCCAATTGGGTCCCGGTTGCTAGGCTCTGACGCAAATCCAATTGGATCTGCGAATCACGGGTTTGATCTTCGTAGCTGCCAGGCGTGACATCGATACTGCTTTGACTAATAAAAGGCTGGATATTGATCTGACTGGTAAAGCTTTGATCGACGATAGCTTTATCCAAGCGTCGTTGTTCTTCAACAATATGTGATTGGCTTAGTATTGGACTGACTTGCAGATATCGTTCTACATAAGTTGCCAAATCCAATGTCGACGACTGGTTTTCAGCAAGGCCTTGCGACGAGCTCATGGCGAGAACGAAAAGAATGATTTGCCATGTCTTCATCATAGAAAGGCATCTCATCTCTAGTCGAATCATTTTATTGCTCCTCAAAAAGCATCGTCGGTCCGATTAACGTGCAGTGTACTAACACAAATCGTCCAATATGTCTTGCATGGATTCTCCCTGAAATCCCGGCAATATCTTGTGCAATCAGAAGCATGAATCTTGTCAAGCTTGCCGACATGGCTATTTCATCGACAGTCATGAATGAGCTAAACCTTTGAAATCCCTATATGGCGTAAGGGCGGCTTTTTTGCAAAACGCCATGCTGTAGACCACACACGCGGCAGGAGTTATTCATGGTACTGAGCAGGATGAGGATGAAGTGGGTTTTAGTAAGTGCGATCACGATACTTGCAGGATGTAAGGTTCCCACAGGAGAAGAGAGCAAAACAAAAATTGTTGGTGGACAAATCGTTAGCGAAAATGATTCCGGACCAGAGAGGGCCTCGACCGTTGGCCTCAATGGATGTACCGGAACACTAGTGGCTTTGGACTTGGTTCTGACAGCTGCTCACTGTTACAACAGCGCCATTTCAGGCGGTTACGTTGTGTTTGGAACGAGCTTTAGCTCCAATGAGCGGCAGCTAGTACGGATTGCCGGTTCTGCCATCAACCGAGGCTACGCCGGCCCCGGGACTGATGTCGCTCTGATTCGGCTGGCAGGCCCGATACCGGCCGGTTACCGACCTGTAACAATCTACCCCCAAGGCCAACCGATTTACCGTGGCGATACCGTTCGACTAGCCGGATATGGCTCAGATAATACGCCGAATTCATTTGGAATTTTGCGTGCTGTCACTAGCTATATCATGCAACGCGCTGGCGATGGCAGTCTCTACGTTGAAAATGGCCGAACAGCCGCCTGCCGGGGAGACTCGGGTGGTCCGCTGTACCTGCAACGCAACGGCCAATGGTACACGGTCGGCGTCACTTCAACCGCGTTTATGGACCAAAACGGCGCATGTGTAGGCGGCAATCGCTATGCGCCAGTACAAGAAAACTATGCTGCTCTGATGGAAATGGGGCAACGCCTGACCGGTCGCAGTGATCCATTTGCGATCTACATGCCAACGCCAGACAACCCTCCTGCGACTGGCAGCGATTTTAGCCAGGAAAGTGAAGGGATGGAAAAGAAGCAGACAAAGCCGGAGTTTCAATTCGCCCAAGACAGTTTTACGGAAACCGAAAAAGGCTTTAGCCTGCAAGCACAAAACCCAGGCACAGCGACGTTTACTAACTGTGAATTTAACATGGAAATCACCCGGCGCAACATTTTTTTCCCGACGGTTTACACCGTCCAGGCAAAACTTAGCTCGGCCGAGGGTGGTTCAACTCAACAGTTGGCATTTGATGACTTTATGGCAAATTTCAAAGGACTGCTAGGCTGGGTCAGTGCAGTAAGCAGCCCCAACTTTCAGTGTGATCAAAATTGACACCTCAAATATGCTAAGAGGCTTGGGTGGCCGGCTTTACCGCCGGGCTCCAGCCATGAGATCTAATTGAATATTCGCTCGAATCAGGGTAAGATCAGCCTTCCGTTACAGGTTAAAAAAGCCTTTTTCTTCTATCATTATCCTGGGAAAAATACTTATGATCGTCCGCGAAGTTATGTCAGCTCCTGTTTTTGCGATCGAACCAACTGAGCGCTTATTGGACGCTTTCAATCTCATGATCCGACACCAAATTAAACACTTACCGGTGGTAGAAAACGATCAACTGGTTGGGCTAATTTCGGATCGCGATCTTTTAGGTCATGCTGTTCGGGAAAATGGCGCTTATGTCTTTCCCAGGCAATCAGTTGAGACGATTATGATCAAGGACGTCATCACCTGCCGCCCCGAAGACAAGTTAGAAGATACTCTGGGACTCATGCTGAAAGAAGATATTAGCTGCCTACCCGTCGTGGAAAACGGACTGATTGTTGGCATCGTTACCAGTCGAAGTTTTCTGAAGCAAATGCATTGCCAAGAAACAGGAAAACGCTAAACAGAATGATTCCTTGATCATAAGGATCAAGGAATCTAAATTAACTGCAGCGAAACGTCATCGTGTAAGCGGTTCACGCGTTTCTGAAGTTCAGTATCCAAATTATCGCTGTCGATTAAAGCAAGGCACTCCTGACAGATAAAATAAAACCGACGCCCCTCGACCGGGTCACCCAATTCATCGCTCACCCGCCCTTTCAAGAAATATAGTTCGGCAACGACTAGGATTTTTTCTGGTTGCTCGTTCAAGGTCAGCATATGACTTATAAAGGGCGCGTCCGCTTGATCCAGGAGTTCCGTCGGCAAGCCGGTCAGGTCTTCCAACTCATGATTGATCTGCTCTCTAGCTTCAGTATAGCGCTTGTCATCAATCAAGCCGATCATCCGAGCAAATACCACAGCCATCCTCTTCATCAGTCGAATGATGTAATCTTTCGGCTCTTTCACTAGAACTATCCTCCAGCTAAAGGCAATTTCGAATTAGTGGGAATGGTCTCCGCCACGTTGATAAACAATCTCTCCAGCCAGCATCGTCAGCCAAACCTGATCTTCCAGCAATTTCCGCGGCTCCTGCTGCAGGCGGAAGAGGTCGGATTCAAATACAACTAGATCTGCATATTTCCCAGCTTCCAATGTTCCCAAATCGTTTTCCCAGAATGCCGCGTAAGCTGCATGAACTGTATAAGTTTCCAATGCCTCCGCCATGCTCAAGCGCTGATCCTTGGCCCACCCCCCTTTAGGCTGACCTTTTTGATTCTGCCGCGTGACTGCTGCATACAGCCCCCACATTGGGTTGACTGACTCAACCGGTGCATCAGAGCCACCGACAAGCCTGGCGCCTGAGGATTTTATCTTCTGCCAAACATAGGCACCAGCCTTGGTACGCTCATCACCAAGACGGGTAGGGACCCAAGGGGCATCTGATGTTAAATGAGTCGATTGCATCGAGGCGATCACCCCGAGTTGTCCAAACCTTTCGATATCGTCTGGATGCAGGATTTGAGCATGTTCGATCCGCAATCGCAGATCGCGACCAGCCTCTTCACGCATGACGCGCTCGTAGGCGTTTAACACGGATCGATTAGTTTTATCGCCGATGGCATGAGTTGCCGCTTGAAAACCTGCCTTGGCCAGACGCTTCGTTAATTGATAAATTTCTTGTTCACTTAAAATCTCAATCCCATGGTGATGCGGTTCGTCGCTATAGGCTTCCAGCAAAGCCGCACCTCGGGAACCCAGTGCACCATCAGCCATTAGCTTAACTGAGCGAATTTGTAATAGATTATCGCCAAAACTTTGTGGTCCCCTGGCAAGGTAGTCGTCAATTAAAGCCTGGTCTGAGCCCAGTAGCATGGCATTCACTCGCATCGTTAGGCGAGCATCCTTGATCAGGTTTTGCAGTATTTGCAAAGACGCGCGGTCGCTTCCTGCATCGTGAAAGCTGGTAATACCCAAGCGATTACAAAGCTCAACGGCGGCAAGAATAGCCCGCTCCATATCGGCTTCCGACTCTGCTGGCAATAAGCGGCTCACAAGTCCCATCGCCCGATCGATCAGGATACCCGTCGGTTGGCCATCTTTGTCCCGCAGAATTCTTCCACCCTCAGGATCAGGGGTTTGAGCCGTAATTCCTGCAAGCTCTAAAGCCCGACTATTGACCCAGGCAGCGTGTCCGTCAACTCGCCCCAAATAGATGGGATGCTCGCGACTAACTTGATCAAGATCAATTTTGCTAGGAAAATCCTTCTGCGGCCAAAGATTCTGGTCCCAGCCACGTCCTTGGATCCACTGCCCTTTCGGACGCTGTTCTTTTTCTTTCTTAACTTGCGTCAACACATCCTCAAGCGATGCCACTTGCGCTAGGTCAAGACGTATTAGTTGCAAACCGAGCCTGAGCAGATGTCCGTGCCCTTCATGCAAGCCCGGCGTGACCATGCGCCCTTTCAGGTCGATGCGCCTGGTATTTTTACCAGCAAATTCTGCCAGCTGCTCCTTCGAACCACGGCCGATAATACGGCCGTCTTTTAACGCCAGGCCCTGAACGACGACTCCTTTGGCATCGAAAGTATAAATGCGTCCGTTTTCGAAGATAGTGTCAGCTATTTTTTTTGTCACCTTCACCTCAGCCTGAGCCAAAAAAGGCAGGACCAAGTAAGCAACAGTGAAAAAAATACTGGGTAAAAGACGGCAGGGAAATTTCATCTTAGACCTCCGAAGCGGCATTAAAGCTTGTCTATCCGACCTGAATATGACGGGAGAGCTTATCTTGCTTGCACCCCCTTGCAAAGCTTAAAGCGATCACATCACTCCGGGAGATCCATAGGGTAAGACTCGCAAGTATGGCGCACGACCACCTCGGTTGTGAGACATTTGATTAAAGTTTAGATGTGTATATGCGGTTGCTGATCTGGAAAGAGCACTGATACCTTTGTCCCTTCTTTTTCCAGTCGATCTATCCATATTTTGCCGTGATGCTGATCGACAATCCGTTTGCATATGCTTAAACCCATGCCGCTTCCCGGTACAATCTTGCGCGACGTATCGCGATTAAACCATTCAAAGACCTTTTGCTGGCACTCTTCGGATATGCCTATACCATTATCGATCCACTGTATCAGCCAGGCTCCTTTTTTGCGCACAGATCGCACTTCGATCTCAAGTTGTCGTCCTTCAGCAGAGAATTTCAGCGAGTTTTGTAAAAAATTGCAGAAAAGTTGGCGCAATTGCGTTGAATCGCCAGAGATAACCGGTAAATCCTGCACATGAAATTTCGCCCCCAGACGATCAATTTCAAATTGAAATTGGGAATATACTTCGATGCAGAGTCTTTTTAAATCGACCTTTTCAAACTTGGTATGAACATGATAAGCCACGGAATAAGCTAGCAAATTGTCGAGCAGGTTTCCCATGTACTTGGTTTGTTCTAGAATGCGATTCAGATAATGCATGCCTTTTTCTGAAAAGTGCGGGGCTTCCTTTTCCTGCAGGATCTGACAAAAACCGGCAATTGCTGAAATGGGAGACTTCAAATCATGGGAGGCAATGTAAGAAAATTTCCGAAGGTCATCGTTTTTATGTTTTAACTCAGCCGCTTCATGTATCAGCTTCTTCGCCAGAACTTCATTTTCATAGGCTATCGTATAAATCAATGAAGCCGCCAACTGTTGCATGATGGTAATTTCGCTATCTTTCCATGCTAGAGACTGGCCTTTTTTTTTCTCCCGCCAAACGGCAAATGAAGCACGCGGCTCTAACACGATCCGTCCTTCTTTGACATTAAGAGGCTTGGTTCGATCTCCAGCCCAGCGCACAGTTTGCCGGTACTCACCGCGAAACCAAGCAATCCAGCTTGACTTGTCGGCAGACAAGGGAAAAGCGGCAATTCCTGCCAGACCTTGGTAGTCTTGTAAAGCAAACAAGTTATCAATGTTTCTGGAAATCACCGCATGACTGCGCTTCATCGACTGCAGAGTGGATATGACTAAGTCGAGGTCCGCATCATGTAAATCAATATTTTGTTTATAAACCTTTCCGTTATAAACAATCATAAAACCGTCACTGGCAACGATTTTCTTGATCTTCTTCATATACTTTTCAACAAAATCGACGATGCTACTTGTATTTTCCAGGGCTTTTATCAGGGTCCGCTGCTGTGCTTCCATGCGCTGCATGGATTGCAACTCTTCCAAATGATGAAGTTGCATCGATTTATGGGCGAAAAATTCTGCCAGCTGTTCACAGAGCATACGCGACATGGGATCGATGCGCTTTGCTTGTCGATGATGACATGCAACCAATCCCCAGAGTTCATTTTGATCGGAAATTAGCGGCAGGGTAAGCGACGCTTGAACGCCCATATTTTTTAAATAAATTTGGTGTATTGGCGATACACTTCGCAGAGAGCCCAGAGTTTGATCAAAGGGCACGCCCTTGTCAGATATGATGGCAGCGGGTGGAGACTCACGGTTGGCGATAAGGCGGCTACGGTTTAATATCATAAGTTCTCGAACTTGAGAAGGTATGTCAGATGCTGGCCAGTGCAAACCAAAGTAAGGGGTCATGGACGGTTCTCGCGCTTCAGCAACGACTTTGCCATTCCACTCCTCGTCGAAGTGGTAAATCATCACTCGATCGTATTCCAAAGCATCTTTTAGTGCTTGGACAAAACCTTGACTGAGACGCTGACGATTGATCGCTTCATGAATCAAACGGGATATCTCGGAGTACACGATAAGACGGATACTATTTATGGCAATCATGCGCGAACTATCATAAAGCTCTAAGTCCAAACCTACTATGCCGTCATCGGCTGTTTGAAACGGAAGGGCGAAGCAACGATTATTCGACTTATCCCATGGGAGTTCAATCCATGGAGTAATGTATCCACCTTCAAAAGGTGCCGCTCTAGCCAGAGCCTGAGCTGCCTCAGGACCAAGAAAATCAGCTATCGTTGTCACGTGCTGCTCAATTTTTTTCTGATTCCACTCATTGATGTGACTGCTATAGTGAGTAATTGTTTGATTTTGACGATGAAATGCTAAGAAGCAACCATGTGGCTGAATAAACTGAGTCAAGTGAACCTGCTCCTTTTCACACTCACGCAACATGAGCTGGAATTCTTCAGTGGGAGCATTCATCATCTTGTCCTGGTTCTATGAGTCTGAGGGCTAAACATCAATTGAACGCTACACCTTATTTATCTGACACGGCAATCAGCTAAATTCACTAAGATGGTGATATCGGAGCACCTTCAAAGCGGCAGTCTGAGCTTGACCTTGCAATAAAACTCTCACTGCAAGTCTCGCTCAATTCCGTTACATTATTGCTGTGTTCTTTTTCAGTTTGGCTGAATTTCTAGGAAAAATATGCAAGACTCAATCGATAAATTTTTGTTGAATCCCCAAAACTACCAAGATCCACCAGAGCAGGTTAAGTTGATAGAAACTCATATCTCCAAAGTCTACTTGTGTCGCTCCGAAGTATTTAAACGAAAAAAAGCGCTTCATCTGGAATTTCTTGACTATCATCGTTTGGACCAACGATACAAAGCATGTCAGGATGAGGTTACTCTCAACCGCCGCCTGGCACCGCAAACCTATTTGGGAGTCTTGCCCCTCTACCAAACGGCAACAGGTATCGCCTGGCAGGCAGATAGCCCTGAGAATAAAATCTGCGAATGGTTGGTTCACATGCAAAGGCTTCCCCAGGAACACATGCTGGATGAGCGGCTCCGTCACCAGCGTAAGCCTGACGAGACTGAGCTTGCCAATCTGATTCAAGTTCTTTGCCGCTTCTATGAAGCTGTGCGCCTTCCCGATCTGGCATTGGACTCCTGGCTTGACGATTATTGGCAGCACTGCCATCAAAATGAACTTGATATAAATCTTGCAGCCCTCAGTGCTGAAGAAAAACAAAGCTTGTCAGCCATCAGTTCACGCCAGAAGGACTTTCTTTTTTTTCACCGAGACTGGTTTGCTGGACGCTTGCAAAAGCACTTAATTTGTGACGGACACGGTGATCTTAAACCTGAACACGTCTGTCTGACAAAACCCCCAGCCATCTACGACTGCGTTGAGTTCGATAGACGCTATCGTAGCAATGATATCTTGGATGAAATGAGCTTTTTCGCGCTGGAATGTGAAGTTCTAGGTTATCCTGAAATCGGTCACCGGGTTTTACGTGGAGTCATGGATGAATTTGACTCCGATCTTCTAGGGCTACATTTTTACCGCTCCTATCGAGCGATGGTTCGCGCCAAAGTCGAAGGCTTAAAGCTGCAAACGGCAGAGCCATCTGAAGTGCTAGATAAAGCCAAAATAGTATCCACATATATGCAATTGGCCGCACGCGATGCTCAGCAGCTTGACCAGCCTCGGCTGATTATGATCGGCGGTCTGATGGGATCAGGCAAAACAAGCCTCGCTCGAAAACTAGCCCAACGACTCGGCGCCGTCCACTTGGAGTCAGACCGTGTGCGGCAAGACATATTCAGCCAACATGAAGATACACAAGCCGCTTTTGGTCAAGGTTTATACACAAGAGAGCAACGTCAGCGCGTTTACCTAGCTATGGCACAACTGAGCCAAGCTAGCTTGCAGCAAGGGCAAACCGTAATTGCCGATGCATCTTTTACTCTTGCGGAAAATCGCCAGATCCTACAAGACTTGGCGCAAAAGCTACACCTACGTTGTGAATTCATCTGGTGTGACTGCCCAGCAGAGCTTGCCAAACAGCGGATCGCCCAACGGCGCAGCACAGAACAAAGCGACTCGCAGGCACGACCGGAGCTCTACGATCAGCAAGGTCAAAGCATGGATGCCTTAAGTCCGGATGAAAAGGCTTATGTAATCGATAGTAGCCAGCCGCTTCAGGCTAGCATTCACTTGTTCCAAACGGAGGTCCAACGCCGCATGCAAGCCGACCAGGAGCGTCGTAATAGCTGACAAGACGTGGCTGAAAGATGATATTGCAGACTTTTTACCTGGGGCCCTCACCTCAGGCCCGACCACTGCTCAGTTTTTACCCAAGAAACATTTCATTTTTCTGTATCGAAAAAGAGAGCCATTTCTGATTTTTTGTGTTAGCATTCATCCGTTTTGAAATCTCCGTGTCAGTAGCATCGGGTCACGCACCTATCCCTGGTTACGGAACTTTTTTAAGGTATGTTTTTATGAATAAGAAATTGTACGTTGGTGGTCTGTCTTACAGTACGACAGAGCAAGGTTTACGCGAACTGTTCAGCCGTGTTGGTGATGTTGACTCTGTGAACGTCATTACAGATCGGGACACCGGCCGTAGTAAGGGTTTTGGCTTTGTCGAGATGGCAAACGAAGCTGATGCGGAATCTGCGATCCAAGAATATAACGGCCTTGAGTTTGAAGGACGTCGTCTAACAGTTAGCGAAGCGAAACCACAAGCTCCTCGTGGCGGCGGCGGCGGCGGCCCTCGTGGCGGCGGCGGTGGTGGCCGTAATCGCTGGTAATCTATAGTTTTGTACGCCCTTGCTTGCGAGGGCGTTTTTTTTATTAAATTAAGATTCAGTATTTTGCTTGGCGAGAAGTTGAGTTTGAAAGATACGTCGCAAATCACTCGAATCGCGAGCGATTTCAGCTAAGGTGTATTGATCGAGCACGTTTAAAAACTCCCGCAATGCATGACCAAGTATTCCTTTCAATCCACAAACCGGAGTGATCGGACAAAGATCTTTATTTTGGAAACATCCCACCAGACTAAAGCCTGACTCTGTATCGCGGATCACTTGACCAATCGAAATCTCTGTCGCTGGCTTGCCCAGGCTAATACCACCTCCCCGCCCACGGGTAGTATGCACGTACCCAAGCTTACCCAAATTATGGACAACTTTGACAAGGTGATTGGTTGAGATACCATAAGCTTCGCTGATTTCTCGAATCGAGGTTTTCTCTTCGGTCATCACAGCGAGATAAATCAATACCCGACAGGAATAGTCGGCATATAATGATAGTTGCACTTGTTGTACTCCCAAGAAAACTGAAGATGCTGCCTTGTAGAGTCAAGCATCCGATAAATAAAGAGCGACTTGCGTTTCGAGCCGGTAAACAAGCTTTCTACTCTTGACTGGATATAAAATAAGCTATATTTTATATCCATGTTATTACTAAGTCGTCTTTAAACTCTTTGACAGAGCAAGACGCGAGTCTCCTTCTAATTTAACGTCTACAGAAAAAAGCCCAAAGTCATTTTTTACTTTTTTATCGCTCCGTAAGCTACCAGACTGCAGTACTTGTTGACAGATAGACGCTTCGTTGACACTAGCACAGTACCGCTAGAAGCTCTCAGTATTTGCTACATAACCAACGCGAAAGGCTAACAATTTTATGTCGCTTGGAGTGTCTAGCTCCAGTCCAAGTGGCGAGTCGCCAAGCCTGCCGCAGGGAAAATTAACAAAATAATATTAGTATGTTATAATAGATAATCGGACAGATCTCTGACCCGAGAATCATGGCATTTAATATGCACATGGGAAACTTGCCAGCTTCTTTGGGTGGCGGGGCAAGTTGAAAATAAAATATTTCGTTATGTAAATTTTACTTGTCAATGACTCAGGTTTTCCGCTGTATATGCAGATGGCAAAACAGCTTTTGTTTCTTATTTCTTGTTTCTTTTTTAACGTATCGAGAAAGGATACAATTATGGTGTTACGTGTTGTCATGTTGAGTCTGGTTATGTTCATTGGTGTTGCTGCTTCCTGTAACAAAAACAAGTCTGAATCAGAAGTTAAGTCAGAAGAAGCGACGGAAGAAGAGTATGCTCCCGAGTCAAGTATGGACGATGAAACGTCGACAGGCGCTGAAGACAGCACTTCCAACTATGATGAGTCAGCAACTGAAGACTCAGAAGAGATGGAAGATTCTGAAGCTATGCCTGAGTAATTGGCTTTTGACCTAAAATCATTGCATAAGTGAACGCGAAGGACTGGTCTGTTGACTGGTCCTTTTTGATTCTACCGGACGAAAAGCCCCCCTTCACCAGGGAATCTCTATACCATCCCATGCATAAAACTTCCCGTTATCATTCAAATTCCAAGTGAGCGCAAGACTAATTAACTGCTTGGCAGCCCGGGAACTTGAGAACAAGCGATCGGCCGGTACACCAGCTTGAAACGGCTGTGAAAGCTCCGTATCGACGGTACCGGGATGAAAAGCCACCACGATCGCATTTTCACAACGCCTTTTTAATTCCCAGCTCAGCGTCTTGGTCAACATATTCTGCGCAGCCTTTGATGCGCGATAACTATACCAACCGCCTAGTTGATTATCAGTAATACTTCCCACGCGGGCTGACAGATTTACGATCAGACTTCGCTCTTTATGCCTGAATAATGGGAAAAAGTGCTTCACCATCAACATAGGCCCGATCGCGTTGACTCGCATGGCCGCCTCGATATGCTCCAACTGCAGATCCTCAATTTTTTTCTCGGGCTTCATCTGCGACGAAACCTGATGCAGTATCCCCGCACAATTGATCAGTAGATGCAATTTTTGCCCTTGAAGCTTTACAGCCGCTGCTTGGATGCTATTTTCATCAGTAACATCAATGGGTAGGATGGTAATTCGTGCGGGCCATTCCTCAGCCAAAGATTGGAGCGCGTCGGCCTTTTCCGGCTGGCGACAACTGGCATATACCATATCAGTTCTACTGGCAAGCTGCCTCACCAGCTCCAGACCGATGCCTCGACTCGCTCCCTGCACAAAAGCGGTAAGATTTTGCACCTGACTTAAGCTCATAGCATTCTCCCCTAGCTAGGTTCCATCTAGAGGCGCCTGATACCGCGTTTCATCGACGAAAATAAATCTCATGTACCGCAACACTGCGGCTTATTTTCACCTCACGCCTTGTCTCCGGCATTCCCGGATGGACCATAGGTAGGGTTAGTATCATAACCGGCAAGTCACTCAGCAGTCGATGCCTCATTTTCTGGCGTCATCGACCAAAAATCTTCTATATCACGCAAAATACTCGTCGAAACCAATTCTCGTGGATCGTTCTGAAACCAATCACCTGGCATGGCTGCCGCATAGTCTTTCTGCAAAAAACGGCGATCCATCATGATGACTAAGCCCCGCTCATCATGAGAGCGCACGACCCGGCCCGCTGCCTGCACGGCTTTTGCCATTGCAGGAAATGTATAGGTATACTCTCTGGCTTTACCGTATCTCTTTTGGTAATAGTCTTCCATGAGCTTTCTTTCAGGACTAAAGTTTGGCAATCCCGGTCCCACAACAAAAACACCGCGCACACCACGACCCTTAAAGTCCATTCCCTCTGCCAACGATCCGCCTTGCACAGCTAAAATCAAGCAAGGCTCTTCATGTGGCTGCAGCATTTGCAAAATGGCATCAATTTCTTTTTGCGTCAGTGCCCCCTCCTGTCGATAAATTCGATAATCTGGCAAAGAGTCTTCCAAAGTATCAGCTACTGCTGCCATAAAACGATAGCTCGGGAAAAAAGCAAAATAATGGCCCTGACCAAGGGGTATGGTACGCCTGATAATTTCCGCAATACGGGGGTAATGTAAGTGTCGCTCACGATAGCTTGTCGCAACTTGCGGTATCATGATGATCTTTTTGTTCTGCCGTGGAAATGGGCTATGAAATTCGGCTGCTAAACAGTCATCTTCTGTTAATCCACTCATATTACGGTAAAAATCAAATGGCTTGAGGGTGGCCGAAAATAGCACGACTCGATCGAATGCCGCATACAGGGGTTGCAGCAGAGGCCCAGGATCGAGACAAACAAGTTTGAGACTTTCAACTTTACCAGCGGCATCTCTTTGTTCGAGAAATCGAAAATTTTCATCTGCCATCTGTGATAAGGCCAGTATATCGCTTAACTGGCTATAGAGGGTGAAAAGAGGATCTTCCAAGGAGATATTTTCCCCTTGCGCCAACTGCTCCAGGATAATCTGCTGCAAATCAATGAAAACTTCGCTCATAGGGTCTTCATAGGGGTTCAGCATCTCCCCTCTATATTCCGGGCGGAGTTCAAAAAGCTTAAGCCCCGCTTTTACCAGATCAAGTATTTCTCCTCGGGGCTCTATGCGCTCTTGTTCTCTCACGAGAATATCCTGGAAAAACTCCCGCTTCAGGGCTGGCGAAAAATTTTCCATCGCCCGACTATACAAGTTATGTGCCTCATCGATGACAAGGAGCGGCTTAGGCAGATTAAGATAAGGATGAAGATATCTTTCTATCAATCCACCACGAAAAGTTACCAGATAATTATAATCACAGACGATCAGATCAGCTTCTCTTAGCCGCGTCATGGAAAGCTCGTAGGGGCAGATTTGATGCCAGCGACCTAAATCAGAAAAATAAGAGGCCGACCATTCGCTTTGCCGGTCATCTCTTTTATCCAGGCCTCCTGCCCTCGTTAATTTATCATAATAAGATTTGGCAAAATCACAATGTTCTGCATGACAATGCAACTCAGCGTTGAGGCAGATTTTACTCCGCGCAGAGAGAATGAGGATCTTTAATGGCAAACCCTGGGCGTGACTAGCCTTGGCAAATTGCAAAGCTGCCTGAAACTGACTATTTTTAGGCGTCAAATAAAATACTGGCGCACCTTTTTTCAGAGCACGCCGCAAGGCAGGATACAAAACCCCCGCTGTTTTACCCAGGCCGGTAGGCGCTTGAATCATGAGTTGTCGATATTTTTTTATTTTTGACTGAATAAAATCCATCAGCTTTTGCTGCGAAGATCGCACATCGGCAAAGGGAAACTGAAGTTCACTGTGCAAGCCTTGCCGCAATTGTTTGAGCTTTTCAAAATGCTGATATTCTTCAACAATCTGCTGGCACCTTGATTCGCACCAGAGGCGAAATTCGTCTTCATCGTCTACCAGGAGATCGAGAATTTCCTCCTGTCTGGTCCGACTACAAACCAGACGCAGCCTACCGCGAAGGTTTTGCGTATTCTTTTGTCGGCAAAGGTGCAGGTAAGATCGCAGCTGCAACCAGTAAGGATGATCCTTTTGCTCTAGCAGTTGCTTTTTTAAATAGCTGACGTGGAAGCTCGACTTGATCTCCTCAAGGATGCTGACGTCTTGTTCGTCTTCAGCAAATAAGAGACCTGCCTCAGGAGCTGCTGGAAATTTGCCATCGCAACGTCCACTTACCACAATGGTGATACCGTCATAGAGAAAACGATGCTGAATCGCATACTCGGATTGATATCCTTGATATTCAAGCTGCAGACGCTGCTGGATGTCTTGATGAATCTCTTGGCCAACGTCCAAACTCATGCCACCGTTCTGCTCCCAAGAAAGGTCTCCTTGCTTGACAAGAGGCTGGGCAAAGTCCCTAACGGCAATTTTAATAGATGCTTGTTGATTCGGCTTCATAGGTTCACACTAATAATCGCAGGCTGTCATGCTCATCCAAAACTAGGCCCGGGCGTAGCGCCAGACGAAAGGGCTGCCCCCGCAAAGCTAGGCGGCGCAAAAATCGATAGACGATGCCCAGTCGATCATAGCTTGCTACGTTGATGCAAGCGCGACGATCCGCATAGGATCTTTGCCAACCTTCTGGAGTGGAGATAAGCTTTTCAAACGATGTTTTATTTACTTGAAATTGATAGTCTGCATCTTTGATCGATAAAATATGGATCTGCTTTGGTGAAGCTTCATCTTGCCAAAAGATCTTTGCCTCAACAAGTCGCAGCAGCCAGCGCAATTGATAGCAGCGATAAATCATATGACAAAAGATTCTTTCGCAGGCCAGGCTCAACTCATCCGCAAGCCAGTCTTCCAATATAATTTCCACATCCTCGTCGGTCTCCATATCGGCATCATCGTCTTCCACTATTGCAGTATCCTGAGCGGCGTTCTCTTTGAGAAGTAAATGCATTTCCTCTTGTTTTTGCCGTCGCTCCCTGATGGTTTGGGCACCGAGGATTTGCCAAAGCCGCTGAGTATGCTCAAATTTTTCTTTGGACAAACCGTGTCTTGCAAAAAGCTGCTGTTTCGCTTCTTGAAAAACTTCTCCGCTAAAGTTGCGCCCCCAAAGCTCTGCTGCTTGAGTCTCGAAGCCAAATCTTAAAAGGTTTTCCAGGTCTCTCACCAGGCCGTCAGGCAAAGGCCCCCATTGCCATTTGCCATTAAAACCTTTTAGTCCATCGACGGCCTGATACGACGATACCAGACTCAGCACATCAATTTCACTCAATTGCCGATATTTTCCTTTCAGCAAGCGATTATATGGTGGCTCATAGCGCTTGATTTCATCGCTTTCTCTTAGCAGGGCTTCTAATTCCGAACCACAAACATGAATGTCGATATCATCGACCCTGGTCAGTAGCTCATTGATGCGGCTGCCTTTTGAGGCTCGGCCGCGAAAATAGGAATTCACCCGCGATTTGAGATTTTTCGCTTTACCGACGTATAAAATCTTTCCACTTTTATCCAGCATCCGATATATTCCAGCCTTTTGCGGCAGTGCCAAACGCTTCTTGCTATCGACCTTGCTGTGAAACTTTTGCTCTTGCTGCTCCGTAGCTTTGCATGTTTGCAGGCAAGTAATCAGTTCAGACTTTGAGTTAGGTGCCGGTTCCGGCAAAAGTGGGACTAAATGCTGCCAAATGTGAGCCGTAGCTTGCAAATGATGATTGGAACGTTTCAGCTCCTGCAGAGAAAAATCATAATGCCCGGCAACCGCTCGCAGACTGTATGAGCGCAGGCCAGGTACAAGGCGCTTGGCCAGACGATGGGTACAAACCATCGTCTGCTGCACATGCTCCGCTTCCCCCCATTGACTGGCCATGGCAAGCAAAAAAGGACGCTCAAACTGCGCGAAGTGAATCAACAGTGGAGGTCGTGCATGTTCGCGCCACTCTTGAAAAAAAACTTCGCAAAATCGCTGATAGCTGAGGATGAGTTCGTCATTTTCAAGTTCTTCGCCAATACCTGTCAAACGCTGGATGCGCTTTGGTATCGTTTCTCCCTCAGGCAATTGGATGCGAACATGCGTCATCGCCATATCTTCAGCCTTTTCACGCGCCGTATACAATCCCCAGGCGGCCTCGATCATATAACTATTGTCGGGATGGGAGCCTGTCGTCTGGCAGTCAAATAAAAAGACAGGAGTATCGATCATGCCAACACTTTCTTCATAGAAACAGGGCAAAGGACCAACTAAACTTGTGTTCGGCCCTTAATTGCGCTACTTTACCTATTCCGGCGAACAAAAACGAGGCCTAAGTTTTCAGCCATTTTGACTAGAATTATTGCCGGTCATGCATACGGAGGGCTCCACGCTATGAGCCAATCTGGGACGAATACTCATCATTGATGATGACCTGACAAGCCGTCGAGCCATGATCGAATTAACAAAAGCGTGCGGCCTACCCTTTGATACGGCCAAGGATGCTCTGGAAGCAGATTATCATGTGGCCGTCAGCGTTTATGATTTGATTTTCGTTGATTTTCATATGCCGGATATTGATGGTTTGGAGATCATTGAAACCTTACGTTAGAAATTGAATCCCAATCAACAAACACCTATGATCCTGATCACAGGTGAAGAGCTCGATCGGCTACCGGAACGTATCCAGCAACTACAAGTTCGGGTACTCAGAAAGCCGCTTGATGTTCGGGCGTTTTTCCAATTGATAACAGAATTTTAACAATGGATCAGCTGAGAAAAGTCAAAGCTGCTGAATGAGCTCATCACGATGAATGATGTCAGTAAAGCTTTCCGGACGCCGTATCATCTGCACCATTCCCTGTCGATCTATAGCGACCACACCTGGTCTTGGAAAAGAAAAACTGCGATCTTCAGCCAGAAAGTAGGCTCCTGAGTCCATGATCGCCACTGCATCACCAGCCTGCATCTGCGGCAGATTACAGATCGGATAGAGCACATCTCCCATATGACAGATCGGGCCGACCATGCGATAGCGCTGCATTTGATCTTTCTGCGCAAGGGGAAATAATTGATGAAACTCACTTTTAATCGGATCTGCCACGGCTGTACCGGCATCGACGATCACATAGTTTAAAGAGGAAGCATGCCGGACATCACAGACTCGTGTGAGTAGCATCTGGCAAGCTCCCGTCAGGGCACGACCGGGTTCAAGGACAATCCGTGGCATAGGCCATTGGCGCTCTTTAAAAAATTTCTGAACACGATCCAGAATGATGGCGGCATAGCGCTCGATGCTCAGTGTCGCCTCAGGCTGGGGTGCCTGTGGCGACAGCTGAAAGCTTTGCGCCAAGCGTTTTTCCCAAGATTTGAGATAACGTACTGTTGGTATCGCCAGGCTACCTCCTAGATCCAATACTTTAGGCAACCAGTCAAGTTCCCGTTGCAAGCGCCCAACAAAGACGAGAATTTCCTGTAAATATGCGTCTAACTCGGCCTCGGTTCGGATTAAAACTCCACGATGACTATGCAGACCATGAACGATAAATTCATTTTGCCCCAGAAGATAGCGGTAGGCTTCGATCGCCTCATCCATGGTCAACCCAAGTTGCCCTGCCCAAGAGTCGCTGCCAACAACCCGCACACCGACCCGCAAACTCCGCTTTTTACGCCTGAGTATGCTCTGCACACGGGAGATTTCTTCGGGATGATTGAAATTAAAAAGCAAGATATCTTTATCAATCGACTGTTCGATCGATTGATCTGACTTCGCCGGTCCATTATAAATAATCTGTTTGGGTGACACACCCAGATGAAAGGCCAGCCATAGCTCATAAGCTGAAATGACTTCAGCGCCTGCTCCATTTTGATGAAGACGACGCAGTAAAGCCGGTAAAGGATTCGTCTTATAGGAATAAAAAACTTCCAGGCCATCGTTGCCCTTGGCAAACTGAAAGCTTGTCAGTTGATCTTCCAGCCTGGACCAATCGACCAGATGGAGAGGTGAACCAAACTCGTCTAGCAAATCTTGCAAGCGAACCCCATAAAGGCTCAACTGCTGGTCTTGATATTCCAAGCGCCACAAACTCTCGGGCAGAGTGCTATCGTTGATTAAGCGCTTTAGCACGATGCGACCGTATTTTTTGATCAAATCTTTGATCATCGAGCTCCCCTGCTCGGTAATTAGCGAAAGTAATGCTTAAAACTACTGCGAGGATGGCGAATAAATTTACGCACCATCATCATAAGATCGACGAAAAGAGGAAGTAAATCCTTACGATCCAAGATCGGATCAAAGCCACGCTTGTTTGCCCATTTCGTCCAATGCAACCATGTTTTCACCGGCATCTTACCACCAAGTACTTGCGTGCATAGTAAAATATGTAATAGAACCCGATGGCGAAAACGCGTTACCTCTGGCTTTCTTTCGCTAAGATTTTTCTGAATTTTGATTAATTCGTCTTCCCGGCATTGAAGATCATAAAGAAGACACATCGGTAGCGGCAGTCCACGTTGGATTTCAAAGGCCATCTGTCCATAAAATCTTGGATTAAAATCCATGAGCAAAAATTTTTCTTCACCGTCGCTTTTTTCACGAATAAATTCGGCTTCAAAAACCCCATAATAGCCGACTGACTGGCAGAAAACTCTGATCTTAGCAGCTAAGTCTTCCACCACCGGCACACTTTGAAAGCAGATTCCCACGCCTACATTGGGTGGATTTTGCAAAATTTTCATCGACGCCTGGACCATAAAATGTCGGCCATCATGCGAAATATAACCTGCCAGCGAATAAGTGCTCGACCTTGCCGATGCAAAAAACTTCTGAATCATGGGTTCTGCAACGTCAGGCAAGTCAGCAATGACCTCCGCGTCATATACTACTAGTCGGCGGAATTCAGCGATCCGACTTGGTAGCTCTTTTGGATTCCTGACGACGATGCCTTTCACTTTTGAGCGCATACCAGCCTGGGTTCTTGGCTTTAAAATGACAGGATATTTCAGGCGCGTGTCGTTTGTAGTGGCAATCTCACTTGAGAGGACGCTCGGTGGAACGTCGATGCCCACAGTTGCCGCCATTTGATATAGACTGGCTTTGTCTAACAGATTGCGAATAACAGAGATTTCAGGATAATCAAACACATAGAATTGCTTCAGTTTTTGTCGATGCTTCGCAATGACCCAACATAGATCGTCCGAGGTTGGGTAGAGGAAGTAACCAGGCATTGCCGCCCCAAAATCCAGCAACCACTTAGCAAAACTAGTCAAATCCTCGGAGCTTGGCGCCATGTAAAACTTTTGAACGGACCGCGATGAACGGCAAAAGTTAAAGGGCACATGATCGGCCAAGATCACTGGTAAACCATGCTTGTGATACATACGAGCAGCCGCAAGCGAACCGTAGTAGGAGCCGGATGTGAGCAGTATACCCTTTAGCATGCAGTGTCCTATGGAACAAAGTGGCGATAATTCTTGGCTTGGTTGGCTCCTTTCAAGCTCGACCAAAAGCGCTGGACGTGGATCAGGCAGCGTGCTTCCTGTCACTCCAGTTCTTCAGTCTTGTTATCGTCCAAAAAATCTAAGTATTTAGCGTATCCAGATGCGATGAATCGTATGGAACTGGCCATTATCAGGATTGTTATCACATTCCCACTGATTATTGTTGGTGCCCATCCGCCAATGCTGGTTGGATAAACGACCAACAATATCACCAATCATCATATCATCGCCCAGGTTATCTTCCGAGCGTGTTTGATCAGCAGGAAGGATGGCATTGTGATTATTTAACGGGGTAAAATTGTTATCAACATTATTGCAATCACCTTGTCCAGTTCGAAAGTAGTCCAAACAAGTGTTTAAGCTGGTTTTGAAATCCATGATGCGATCATGCTCATCAGTCCGGCAATGCAGGCGAACTTCGGTGAAGGCAAAGGCATTGACCATGGAGTTTGAGGCATGGCCCCAATATTCACTGGCGGCTTCATTTAGCCCTAATTCATCACCATTTTGCAGCGGCAGATCTTCCGTTCGAATCTGCGTCGCCGGCGTTGTTCCACCTTGATGCACATAATTAGCGACCAGAGTCCATCCACCATTATCAGTCTGCATGTCACAGGAAGCTTGAATGTCACGTTCGACACCTGCTGCATCTTGCACTCTCAGTAGATAAATCCCACTCGGTGCATCGCTCACTTCATCCTTGATTTCTTTACAGCTGCTATATGGTACGAGGCGGGCAACACCTTCTTCGATAATCACAACTTGAAATGATTCTTCCACCGGTTCTGCCGGTGCTTCCGTTTCTTCTTCTGCCTCATCTGGAATGACAACAACGACATCCTTAGCCATCTCATCATTCGAGACAAATGGTTGCTCAATTGCCTCCTCAAAGCTTGTGCCTGCTTCTTTTTCAGACTTACAAGCTAAAGAAATGACGATCATCAGTAAAAAATAAATATATTGCGAATGCATGAGCCCCCCTTAAGTCTCCCCTTCTACCTATCGGTAGGCAAAAGGAAATACCTGAGACGAAAGATATTTTCCAAATATTTTCAGGTAAATAAAATAGATCATTTCAAGACTGGAGATGGACTCAAAAGGGCAAAAATCCACTGACTGCATCTACGGGCTCAAAAGTCCATACATACGCTGCCTTTCCTCCCAAATTGGACTTTGCATGTATTCGAGCAAGGTCCGATCAATAAACTCACGCAGCCTACTGCCTTCCGGTACTGCAAAGGCTAAAAGTTGTGGATTTTTGTTGGTCGCTATTAAATGGAGTTTCTGTTGATAAGGCGCTTGCTGCAACCAATAGGAAAGAATCGGGGTATCATAGACCATAGCTGCCACCTCACCACTCAACACGGCATCTAAACTTGATTCGACAGTCTCAAAGTAGACCAAGTCACCAATTTTTTTCGTTTGCAGGAAACTTTCACTGACTGAACCACGTAAGGTCGCGACTCGTTCCTTGCGCAGATCATCGATACTGGAGATATTAGAGGTCAGGTTATTCACCGTCAGACTAGCCGTAATACTTGCTGTAATCCCGGAAATAATAATGATGCTGGCAAACATCCAAATCAAACCAATAACTCGCCCACCTAGGCTCACTGGCACGCGATCTCCATAACCGACAGTCGTCATGGTAACAGCGGACCACCATAGGCCATTACCCAAACCCGCAGCGGGGCTGCCACCAAACTGCTCGGGATTTTTATGCCTCTCAAACAACCAAATAGCTGCACCCGCCAGAAATAGAATAAGAAACAGACCAATAATCGCTTGGAAAAACTGCCAGGAAAAAAAACCCGCGATTGTCGCCAGCCAAGGCGAACGGCCAGTAGCTAGCACAACCATGGCAAAGCCAGAGCGATGAATCGGATGGGTAAAATCCATTATAATTTCCCGATCTGGTGTCACTGTCAGAGCACCGACAGCAACATCAATGCTCCCAGTAGCCAAAGAATCCAAAAGCTCTTCTAAGGCAAGATCTCTAATTTCGAACGTCATACCTAAGTTCTGGGCAATTTCGCGCCAGATATCGATGCTAAAGCCATACCAATCCCCTTTTTGGTCTTGCATGGCAAAGGGGGGAGCGACCCGGGTCCCTACCACGAGCGTGTCTTTGCCCAAGATTTCAGCGACACTTTGCTCTTGAGCCTGAGCGAGGTTATTCCAAAATCCAAGTTGGCAGAAGAAAACAAATGATAGAGACAGGAGAGGACGCAAAATTGACATGAAACCTCCAAGATCCAATGCACCATCTACAATTTTTGGTAAACGACTTCGTTAGGCTACCGTGATGGGTACAAAGGATCAATGCCTCGGCGAGAGAATTTCTATCGCTGCCTGGTCAGCAGACTAGCGGCTACCAGGCAGTATCAAGGGAATGCTTAAACTTCGTCCGGATTCATCGGTAAATCCCAGCTCGATGTGACTGTCTTGCCAATCAAGCGGAACCATGATGACGATGCTGCCATTTTCTTCGTTCAAAGCCTCAAGCTCTCGGTCGCAAACGCTGCACATCAGCGAAACACCCTCTGGTGTTTGCAAACTGAGCACTTGTGCCTGACTCAAGCGGTTATTGACTCGCACCCGAAAGTAGTTGGCAATCCGATCATCGGCCGTACGGATAAAAGTGGTTCCGCTTTGTCGAATCAAAGTAATCTCCAAGCTTGGTCGCAACCAAACCGTGCTGACAAAGATGACTAGAACAAGGATCAAACCGGCTGCGTAGATGAGAGGCCGCCAGCGCATCCCTTCCTTTTGCTTGCCGCTCATTGCCGCTTCCGAGCTGACCCGAATCAAACCCTTGGGCCGTTTGATGTTAGTCATGACCTGGTCACAGGCATCAACACAGCGCATACATTGAATACACTCGAGCTGCAAGCCGTCGCGGATATCAATTCCAGTGGGACAGACCCTAACACAATGACCACAATCGATACAGTCTCCAGCATTTTTGCCTCGCCCTCGCTTCTCCCCACGTCGGCTGTCATAGGTCACAGTCGGTGTGTTTTCATCAAACATCAAAGCTTGAAAACGGGCATATGGACAGAGAAAAGAACAAAATTGCTCACGAAACCAGACCAAGTCAAAGAACAGGGCAATGCTGATAAAACTCATGACGCCAAATGCTACGGGATGATGACTGGGAGCCTGCGTGACCCATTCCAAAAGTGTTGACGGTGGGACAAAGTAAGCCAAAAAGGCATTCGATATGGCCAAAACTATGACAATAAATGTGAGATACTTGCCAGTCTTTCGCCAAAACTTCGACCAAGTCCAGGGCCCACGATCGACGACGCGACGGTGATGCGCTTTACCTTCAAAAAACTCCTCCACCGGTCGAATCAACCATTCAACAAACACCGTCTGCGGACAAGCATAACCACACCAAACCCGCCCGAAAATGGAGGTGATCAGAAACAAGGCCAAGGCTAATATCAAAAAGACAAAAACCAGAAAATTGGCCTCGTGAAAATTAAAGACCGTACCGGCAAAATAGGCTTTCTGCGCCAGAACATCCAAGCGAAGTAGGGGCAAACCATTCACCTTGATATAAGGTGCTAACAGGTAGAAAATTATCAATCCTATTGCCAACTTTTTCCTAGTGCTGGCATTCGGCCCCGGCCTACGATCCGGATAGATCCACCGCCGATGCCCATCGGCGTCGACAGTGGGTGCCCGTAAACGATCAGGATCATGCTGGGCTTCAATTACTGGAGGTTGCTGCTGATCCTTCATAAACTTCTCCTTCGGGAGCCTTGGGATTCGGTGGTTCCGTACCGCTCAAACTCATGACATAAGCAGTTACTTCTTCCATTTTCTGCGGCCCCAGTATACCTCGCCAAGGAATCATGCCTTTTTCCGTAACTCCATCAGCAATGACCCGAAGAATGTCGTCAGCAGATCCGCCATGAATCCAGTAATTATCGGTCAAATTCGGACCAACCACACCTTGCCCCTGCGCTCCATGACATGGAGAACAATTGGTTTGATAAATCACCGCTCCTGCTTCGACAAGCTGCGGATCGCTCATCCTTTCAGCCAGAGAGCCTTCATCAGCGCCACGCTGCTTGGCTTGCTCGGCAAGAAAAGCTGCATGCTGCTCACGATCGCGAACCAGTTCGTCATCCAGACTACGGCCATCAAACATGTGGATATAGATCATGTACACGACGGAAAAGGCAATGGTGAAATAGAATAAAAACACCCACCATGGTGGCAATGGATTATCATACTCTTTAATCCCATCGACCACATAGGGTCGCTCAACATCTCTTTTATCCGCCATGCATCAGTCTCCTTTCACAACATCATCGGTAATTTGCTGATAATACTCTTTGGTTCCGGGGCGAAATATCCATAGCATAACTCCCAGCATGACGCTGAAAAACAAAACCAATGCCAGGCTCTGCCACATTCCAAAATCACCGTTCAGTAGAGAGCTTCTCATCAGGTCTTTCATAGTCTTCCACCACCCTGTCTGTTCCAAGTTTTTGTAAGTAGGCAATCATCGCAATGATTTCCTTATCGGTCGTCACATCGACTCCGTCTTTTGCCAAACGTTCAACGATCGCTTGTGCCTGCGTCATGTAATAATATTCGGCGCGTTGCACGACATCCTTGTCATATGGCACACCGAGTTTAACCATGGCTTCCAGCTTGGCATTGAGAAGTGATAGATCAACGTCATCTTCAATCAACCACGGATAAGCTGGCATGATCGATCCGGGAGAGGTAGAGCGAGGATCGAGCATGTGGCGGTAGTGCCAGAGGTCCGGATATTTTCCACCGACGCGATGCAAGTCGGGTCCAGTCCGTTTCGATCCCCACTGGAAGGGGAAGTCATAAATGTACTCATAGTCTTTGGAATGAAGGCCATAGCGCATTTCTTCCTTCTGGAAGACCCGTACCGACTGCGAGTGGCAGTTATAGCAGCCTTCGCGCAGGTAAATATCACGACCTGTTAACTCCAAAGGCGTGTAAGGCTTGACGGCGGTTATGGTCGGCGCCTTGCTCTCGATCAAAAAAACGGGCACAAACTCGACGATACCACCGATGGCAACAGCGATCAGTGCCGCTACAGTTAAGGGCATGGCTTTTCCTTCCAACTTTTCATGAAAGGTTCTTGGCTTGACATGCGCTTCCTGGATAAATTTAGCCTTTTGGTTGACCGGTTTTCCTTGGCGAGCAGTCATGTATAAATTGTAAAGACAAAGGATCGAGCCGCCTAAGTAAATCAGACCACCGATCATTCGGATCCAGAACAGGGGAATCAAAGACAGTACCGTTTCCATAAACTGAGGATACTTTAACAGCCCGTCTTCAGTTGTGGACATCCACATCAATCCCTGGGCGATACCTGCAGTCCACATGGAACTGACATAAAGCAACAGGCCGATCGTAGCTGACCAGAAGTGAATATTAGCCAATCGGCTGCTGTAGAGGGTCGTATTCCACAGTCTTGGCGCGAGCCAGTAGGTCATCGCAAAGACCATACCACCGACCCAGCCAAGAGCACCACCGTGCACGTGAGCAATGGTCCAATCAGTATAATGCGAATAAAGGTTGAGAGTTTTAATGGACAGCAATGGCCCTTCCAAGGTGGCCATACCATAAAAGGTCAAGGATAAGACAAAAAACTTTAACACGGCATCATCACGAACTCGCCCCCAGGCACCGCGCATGGTTAGTAAGCCATTGATCATACCCCCCCAGGAAGGAGCGATTAAGACCAGACTGAAGACCATACCGAGCGATTGAGCCCATTCAGGCAGCGCTGAATACAAGAGGTGATGCGGGCCGGCCCAGATATAAACAAAGATTAAAGACCAGAAATGCAGGATCGAAAGACGGTAGGAATACACCGGCTGATTCACCGCTTTTGGCAAAAAGTAATACATGATACCGAGGAAGGGAGTTGTTAACAAGAAGCCGACCGCGTTATGCCCATACCACCATTGAACTAAGGCGTCCTGAACACCGGCATAGATCGGATAGCTTTTCGTCCAGCTCACGGGTATCACAAGGTTGTTGACAATGTGCAGCATGGCTATGGTGACAATAGAAGCGATATAAAACCAGATCGCAACATAAAGGTGTTCCACCCGCCGTTTGGCTATCGTCATAAAAACGTTGATACTCATGATGACCCAGAAAATGGTAATCGCGATATCGATCGGCCATTCCATTTCTGCATATTCTTTACCTTGGGTGTAGCCCAAAGCAAAGCTGATGGCTGTCACCAAAATAACCGCCTGCCAGCCCCAAAAATGCAAGCCGCTTAGCAGATCCGACCACATCCTGGTTTTACAGAGGCGTTGTAAGGAATAATAAAGGCCAGCAAAGAAAGCGTTAGCCGAAAATGCAAAAATCATCGCATCCGTGTGAATAGGGCGAATACGGCCGAAAGTCAGCCAGCTGATACCACCGTTAGCTGGCCAAAAAGCCAATTGGAGTGCAGCTATCACCCCCACAGTCATACCAATGATACCCCAGATGATGGTCGCCCAGAGAAACAGCCGGGCGGACTTATCATCATACTCAATGGTTATTTCTTCCTCGCGTTGCGTCGCCATCAGCCTTTTCAACCTCCATGCTCTTGATGCGTGTCCACAAATTCGTCGTCGCACAGCATCGCCTCGGCTGGTCCTTGCAGATCATCGAACTGACCTCGGCGATTTGCCCATAAAAATGCTAGCAGGCCCATACCTGCCATAAAAAAACTTAAGGGAATCAAAAGTAGCAGCACTTCCATCGAAGACCTCCTACCACCTTGTTGCCAGGGTAATGACAGTAATCGAACTAAACGGCATTAAAAGTGCAGCCACAACCGGACTGATCAGACCCATAGCTCCAAGGCTCATACCAATCACATTATAGGTGAAAGAAAAAGCAAAACAGCGTAGCAGCGCTCCACGACAGCCACGACTAATTTGTCTGGCATCCAGTATTGCTGTGAGACGATCACTCAAAAGTACCATATCGGCATTTTTTTGGGCCATTTCTGCTGCACCAGCAACAGCGATACCGATTTCGGCGCGAGCGATAGCAGGACCATCATTAAAACCATTGCCGACCATAGCACGCAAGTCATGTTTTTGCTTCTGGCCCATATGAGAAAGTTTAGCAAGTGGACTGAGCTCGCCCATACCGGCAATGCCAGGCAGCTCGACTTGCTGAAGCAAATTTTGCACGCGCTGCGATGAATCACCACTTAAGATCGCCAGCTCAATACCATTTTGATTCAGTTTATGAAACAGCTCTTTAACATCACCACTCACTTGTTCTTCCAGGTCGAAGGCGGCAATTTTTTTGTCGTTCAAACTGATCCAGGTTTGCCCTTGCGTCTGCTGCGCAGATAATTGCGGCTGGTCTTGACTACTGGAAGAATTTATACAAAAACCGGGACGCCCGATGCGCATTTTTGCAATCATGCCATCTGTTATCACTTCAATGCCCTGCCCTGTTTCTTCCACGAGCGAAGTTAAGCTCCAGCTTTTATTCTGGGTCACGTTTTTAAATTGATATTGTAACCGCTGTCTCGCCCACTCGGCGATCAAGCGAATCATATGATGCTCCTGATGCTGGTCGAGTCTCGCTAAAAAGTCCAATAAGGCAAACTCATCGCTTATTCCATCAAACTGCCAATCTACCAAACGGACTTTGCCAAAAGGCTGCGTCAGTGTCCCGGTCTTATCAAAGAAGAATTTGCGGACTCGATAGAGCTGCTCCAAACCACGCGGGTGGTTCCAAAGGATGCCTTTTTGTAAGCCAAGATCAAAGGCTCTGGCCAAAATCAAGGGAGTACCAAGACCAAAGGCGCAGGGGCAGGCAATCAACAACACGGCACAAAAGCGAGCGATGGCCTCGTGCGGCGTCGACCAGTAAACTGCCAGGATCGTGAATCCAACAAGCATGACTAAGCTGGTTAAAAATTGACTCATCTGCTTCGATAGATGGGCCATTTGGCTTTTGCCTTCAGCCAATCGTTGTGATGCTGCACTCAATCGCTGCAGGTAGGATTCCATGCCTCCTTCCAGTGCCTCGATTGTAATGCTTTGCTTGCCATTGACCGCACCAGCAAGAATTTCATCGCCACTAAACTGCGTTTTCCAACTAGCCTCTCCTGACATCAGCTCCATATTAAACTGAGCTTCTGCTGTTAAAAGCCGTGCTTTTACCGGCACCATGCCACCAGGCAAAATACGTAAACGCTCACCCGCCTTTAGTTTAGCCACTGGTACCAGCTGCAGCTCATCGCCATCCAGCCGGCGCACAAATTCCATCTGTTCCTTAATTTGCAAGGCACTTTGCCGCAAATGCCTTTGCATGGCGTGTTTTTGATAGCTGCGGCCAACCAAGAGTAAAAATACGATGGCCGTTAGCGAGTCGAAATACACCGGGCCATTACCGCGGAACACATGGTAGGTGGAAAACAGATAGGCACTGATGATCGCCACGCTGATCGGCATATCCATATGGATTTCCCGCTGCCGCAGCGCATGAAAAAAATTCTTATAAAATGGGCTCGCTGCAAAAACCAGGCAGATGGTCGCCAAGCCAAAGGAAATCCAGCGAAACATTTGGAAATAGTGAGCATCAATGGTCGGCCCATCCATATACTCGGCAATCGCCAGCAGCATCAGATTCATCAAACAAAAACCGCTGATGCCGATCCTCGCCAGATCCTTGCGATTTTGTTGCCGATGGTTACGATCTGGACTGACTGGATAACCAAGTTCAGCAAACCTTTTGACGATCAGGCTCAACTTGGTTTTTTCCGGATGAAACTCAATCAAGGCCCGACCACTGGCCAGGTTCACGCTGACGTTAATATCGCTAGCCAATCGCTGTACGGCCTGCTCACAGACCCAGGTACAGGCATAGCAGCTTAAATTGTCGACATAGAGATGACAGCTTGCCCGCCCGTCTTCGATCGTTTCACAAAAACTCGCTTGAAATTCGGGATGATCGTAGAGTTCCTCGATATGCTCGGTGCTGCTTTTTGCCTGTGGCGGCTGGCGTTGGAGCTGCTGTTGGATGCGATAATAATCCTGCAAATTCAAGTCTTGAATCAAATGAAACGCCGTTTCACAACCATGACAGCAAAAGTCTGTTGGGGTTTTACTTGCAATCGTCAAACCGCAGTGCTTACATGCTCGCTGTGTTTTTAACGAACTTTGAAGAGGTATGTCTTGGACGCTTCCGCTCATATTCATCATCACTCACATCACTCTTGGCAGCATACGTTGGAAATGTTTCAGCCGACTGAACCACTTGGGTTTCTTATGATCATCGCCTTTAGCCTGTCGCTGTCGCTGCACTGTTCGGCAATGTGCGCACCCTTAGCATGCGCTGCCCTTGGCAAGCGTGCCAGCTTCCATCATCGCGGTATTTGGCTGTATAACTTGGGCCGCCTATTATCCTATATGGCAGCCGGAGCTGCATTAGGCGGGCTCGCATCTAGCGCTGGTAAGCTTTGGTCTCCCTTGGGCCAGGGCATTTCCTTAGTGCTTGGCATGGCTTTGCTCCTTATGGGTTTCTGGCGCCTTGTCCCTCAGCTGCGCCCGAAACATTTGCCGCTATCTACTCGCTTCAGTCAACGTATACTGGGCGTCTTGCGTCACATACCTAGCAGCTTGCGTGACTTTGCCCTTGGCCTGGTTACCGTATTGCTACCTTGCATGACACTGACACCAGCCCTGGGAATCGCCGCGGCATCGCAGTCGGCTGTCTATGGCTTTTTTTTCATGACAGCCTTCGCCTTGGGGACGATTCCGATCATGCTGGCAGCAACTAACGTGCCACTGGTAATTTATCGTAAGGTTTCCCCGAGTTTGACACGCTGGTTTGTTGGTAGTTTTCTGTTAGTTGCAGGAATTATAACACTAATTCGCGTCTTTCCACATTAGAAACATGGGTTTGTAGGATATCGTCAAAGCTACGGACGAGGTATTTCCACCATAAGGTGAGTGATATCACTCAAGCTGTAGCAGCTGATCCATTAAATCGTTTTCCTGACGAGTGGGTCGCACCTAAAAGCTTTCCTTCCCTCGCCGCAATTCTTACGTCGCCGTAAAAAGCTCCTGGCGGCAGAAAATTTTTAAACTTTAGTCGCCTTTAGCTAGGCGTTATTTCTTATTTTAATCAAGCAACTTGGCAAAAATTATAAAAATGATTTAGCGCCGCTGAAAAAGCTCCGAATTAGCATTCAGTCATCGATATCTGAAGCGACTAATCAATAAAAGGTTGTCCTTAACCATATACGAAAGGGATGAGTATGAGTTTGAGTAGCAAAATTTATCTACCATCGGTTTCTTTAGCCCTTGCAGGCTTGCTGCTGGGAGCTTGTGGGCCGAAGATTGACTCGACCGCCTCTTCTGGATCTGAACCGGGGCGAGACTTTGTGCCTGGGCCTGGCTCGGAGATGATCACTGTCAGTGTGGGTCTGGCGCAACAGGGTGCTTTCCAGTTGGCTGGAGCGACCGCTTATGAAATGGCCTTGTCTGGCTGTGCCTCTGGTTTGGAATATGCTAGCATCACTGAGGCCAACCCTAATATCCAGGTCTATAAGAACGACCTTAACTGTACCATTGAGCTTCTGAGTTTTTCATTGGTATCGGTAACCTATGTGCCTGACGGTGCGGGCTTTGGCAGCAACTGGGCAAAGTGCTACATATGTGAATAATGCTGATCCGAATGATAAACTCACCATTTATATTGAATCACAGTTGAGTTCACCACTGAGTGCAACTGAAACAGTTATTTTCTCATATACCGAGGCGAAACAAGGTACTGCGAAAAACCTCAACGGCGCCGATGTGGGAAATCAACAAAATCTTGAAGTTAGCGGTCAACCAGCACCACAATTTGAAATTTCCAACCTGGTATTTAATGGCATCGTTGATTCCCAGGGCGTGGGTGCATTTACATTTACAGTGGAATGCCAAGTGCCCATAACTAACGATGGCACGGATAACTTTTGCGATGACCTCAACCTTAACGACGTTCGCTTTCAGCTGATTGAAGATACTTATTCTGGCGAAATGTCTATGGCTGACGCCGCAAATGTTTTTGACGCGAACGCTGGTCAAGCAGTGGGATCTTTAACTGGCAATGGCTTCGAAACAACATTAAATGGTCCCGGTAGAATGATTGATTATCAAGAATTGATTTTCATCATGGAAGGTAAAAGCTCGTACCGTTACTTTACAGTGAATATTGAAGCCCTATCACTCTAATTTTTAACAATTTTAGTACCTATAAGAGGAGTTTGGTCTGAAGCCAAACTCCTCTTTAAAAAGAGAAACCGAGACATAAAATGAAGCCCTTAAGGATGAAAGAAGCAAAAACTAATGGCAAAGCTAAACAGCTTATAACAAGCCTTGCTCTGCTTACATCCTTATCATGCGTCAACCAAACGATCGAAGACTCATCCTTACCCGACATCCAATACTTCCTGGAATACAATGCAACCGGCAACAACGAAAACCGCTTGCTCCTATACACCAACCAATCGGATCTCCGTTTGGAAATTACCAGCCCCGATGAGGGGCTGTCAGCAAGTGTGCCCTTACGCAATCGCGTTGCCGTGCCTAATGTCGTCGAATTGCAGGCTCAAGCCGAAAAAAATTATCAACTCGATGTCCGTATCTACTTAAAAGACGGCACCCTATATCAAGAAGAAAGCCTCACTTGGAGCTATAGCCTGGCCAACCCTCCCGATCCCGTGGCGGGTTTTGCCGTTGAGGCGACCAATACCGACCAAGCGCTACTCTATATTTCTTCCAGCAAAGGTGCGGATACCGGAGAAATTTGGATTGAAGGTGATTTGGCAGCCGACTTCGCTCCAGAAGGGCGCTGGCGACCAATTCCTCAGTCCGGTGTTTTACCAATCAATATCAGTAGCAGCGATGGCTTAAAGGTTTTTAAGGTCAAAACCCGTAATATCTATGGCAATGTCTCGACGGAAAAAACCATCCCCTTATTGAAAAAAACGACGATTCCCGAAAACTGCCAGATCAGCGTAGCCGATCAAAGTAGCCACTCGGGCTTTGTGAAAGTCCGCCTCGCGGCAGAAGATACACATCCCGTTTATTTCCGGGTTTATGGTGACACGGAGAACTCTCGCTCCTTTCAAAAATTTGAGGGCAGCACCGAAGCTACCATTGAGCTAAGCCAGGAAGCTGGCACCAAACGGGTCTACTTTCAGATCCGAGATATTGCCGGTAATTTCTGCTTAGAAGATGAAATGGAGTTTCATTACGATCCGGACTACAATCCAGCGAAAGTACAAATCATCAGCCATCAGTATTGGACAGATGAGGAAGAAGTCCAAGTCTACCTAGAATATCCTCACTTCGCTGATAAGAATGTCGAAGTCCTATTTTTTGGCGATGTGATCGGCGAAAACGTCGGCACCTGGCTACCATTGACCGAATCCTATACCGTTCGCCTGAACCCGAATAACGGCACCCGCTGGGTTCGCGTCCGTTTTCGCGAAAATGGTGTTCTGATGGCGGCGAATTACGATGGTATTTACCTGCGGCCATTCATCATTGTTCAAGGCGAGCAAGCGCCTTATCAGGTTAAAATCAGTAATATCAATCATGTCGAGTCACTGAATATCCGCGGCTGCATGGAAGTCTATCAGGATCTCAGCTACCAAAACTCTTATTCCTGTACGCCTGTGGAATCGTCAATCGCTGTTGATTATTTTTTTAAAGACGGTAGTAGTCTGACAAGGCAAAGCCCATTACCCCTTTAAAGCTGGTAACCGAGTTGCAGGCTAAGCTCGAGCTGCTGCAGTCCACAACTACAAGCCCGTACATTATCCGAAACATCACGCCGGCCGGTAGCCAAACTAGTTTGGACCACAAGATCTCGCCTTTTATTGAAGCTTTCTTTGAGCAAAGCAAAGCTTGCGCCAACGACAAAGTTATGTTTGCCGGAAAAAAGCTTGTAGGAAAATTGGTAATCACCACTAAAACCCAAGCGAAAGCCATAACCATAAAGTTCCGTCTGGCTGGTGCTATTAATTCTTTCCCCATTGACCATCGAGTCGACCGATGAGTAGACGGTGAGCATGCCGAAAGGGATCAGTTCAAGGTTTGATTGTAAGACGAACGAGCCCCGGCTCAGCCGCCACCCACCGCGAACTCCAAAGAGCTGATGCGAACCTCGACGGATAACGCCTCCCGCCTCATAGGAAGCAGCCGAATACTGAGCGCTCACACCGACACTCCAGGCTTGGTCGAAATTCATTAACTTTTTACCGAATTTCTGAAAGCGTTCCGCCGTTAAAAACAGCGGATAGTCATAAAAATTGCTGGACTGATCGAGGGATATTTTGCCACTTAGGGCAAGACCAAAGTGCGCCTTAAACAAATATGAGCCACCTTTAGCACTAGCATTCACACTGGTAAGCATCGCTGCAAATCCCAGGCTGAAGTATATGACGCTAGGCGGCACACGTATCTGCATGGCTCCCATCTCGGTATAAAAAGGCAATATCAAACTTCTCCACTTCACTCACCCTATCGGTCTTCCTCAGCAAAAATTCAAAAATCCCTAGAGATAAACTGAGGAAGCTCGTCATTTGCGGCATTTGCCGCGAAGCATTTGCACGTTAAAACAACATACCTTGCGCGCTATTCTTTAAGTATCTATTATTCATAAGTTTCTAGAGGAATTTACCCACTCCGACCTCAATGGCGAAAAGCTTGCATAAGGGCAGACATCCAGAGACTTTCATGCAGAGGAATCGCCAATGCCAGCCATCACTTACAACCAGGACTTCCTTCGTCGCTATACCTATTATGGCAAGCTCGCCCTACCTAGGCATACCTCTTATCCAACGGCTCCGCATTGGCAGGACCTAGTTAGCGAATCAATTATGGAAAGCATGCTTTGTGAAGATGCTGCCACTTCCAGGTCGTTATCTCTCTACCTCCACATCCCGTTCTGCCAAAGCCTTTGCTACTACTGTGGTTGCACGAAAATGATCCGCCCCGAGCGGGATGCTAAAACAACCGCCGAGCTGCAACTGTTGATTTCCGGATTAAAGAAAGAAATCCGCCGCAAAGCCAAACTCTTACCTAACCGTCATGTTCAGCACATTCACTTCGGTGGCGGAACACCAAGCTATTTGCATCAAGGAGAGTGGCTCGATCTTTGGCAAACTATCCGCGATCATTTCCAGGTCGCCGATGATGCGGAAATTGCTATCGAACTTGATCCGCGAACGATTGGTGATGAAGACTTAAGCTTTTTACAGGGACTCGGCTTTAATCGCATCAGCATGGGTATCCAGGACTTTGACTTAAAAGTGCAAAAGGCCGTCAATCGTTTGCAAAGTTTTGAGCAAGTTCAGTTGCTGACCAATCGTGCCCGACAATCAGGTTTCCATTCCATAAACTTTGATCTGATCTATGGTCTCCCATTTCAAAGCCCGGAAAGCATGAGCAAGACTTTAGAGCAAGTGATCAAACTACAGCCTGACCGCATCGCTTACTATCGTCTGGCTGTCATGCCAGAAATTTTTAAATGGCAGAGAAGCTTTATCAGAGAAGATCTGCCTCAGGGAGAAGCTTCGCTTAAATTACAAATCCTTGCCATGGAACGCTTCCAAGAAGCTGGCTATGAATTTATTGGCCTTGATCACTTTGCGAAACCACATGATGATTTAGCCATTGCCTTTCACGAAAAGCGACTCAGCAGAAATTTTCAGGGCATGACCGCGGGTCGTGATCAACACCTGATCGGCTTTGGTCCATCTGCCATCAGCTCACTGCAAACAGCCTATTGGCAAAACCCGAAGAAACTTAATCAATGGTGGCAACAAGCAACAGACAGCAAGCTTGCTATGAAAGGCTGCTTGTTAAGCCAAGATGATTTGATACTCCGGCGCGTCATTGCCGAAATCTATTGTTATGGTAAGGTTGATTTGCCTTCGATCGCCGACGAGTATCAACTGGATGCGCCCCTTTACTTTCAACGCTATGAAAAACGCATGAAAAAGCTGATCGAAGATGGTTTGCTTCGCTGTAAAGATGGTGTTGTCAGCGAAGAAGGATTACTTGGTCGCTTACTTCGCCGCGTGATTGCCAGTAGCTTTGACGCTTATCTGCCGGAAGATATCTTTGAGCATGGTTTAGCCTCAAACCAAGCTTCGCGGGTCGGTTAGGCCCGCGCAACAAGTTGACCATCACTCAAAATAGTGTGTATTCCACCGCTATTATCATGACTTAAGCTAAAATAGATCGCCGTCAATAAAAAAGCAAAAAACCGCAAGCTTTTACTGACAGCGACTATCTTTTTCCTCTATACTTTTTGTAAACCTAACAAACATTCATGATTTATTTTTCACTTTCCAAGGAACCGTCTCGATGGATCTAAGCTTGCGCGATGGTTGCCGGCTGCGTGTTCGCGTCATTGGCCGTGGAAAACCTGTGATTCTGTTGCATGGCTTCGGTCTCAATGCCAACCAATGGCTACCGCACGCCCTCAGTTGTTCGACAAGTCACAGCTTCATTATTCCGGACAGTCGTGGTCACGGCACGAGCAAGTTTCGGCTGGGTCAAGAATCAAGCCCGCTTGAAACTATGGTTTGCGATCTGGACGAGATCATTAAGCAGCTCGATGTCCGTGATTTCAAACTCTGCGGTTACTCGATGGGAGCCATTGTTGGTTTAGCCTACACCTCAACTGTGCGTAACCCGCATCAAAACTCCTATCTCCATATCGAGGCCGGACCTAAGTTTCATAGCGATGAGGACTGGTCCTATGGCTTTAATCCACAAGCCATTGCCAAAGCCGTGGAACTGTTGCATCTGCTACCACAGGAAGTAGATCTCGGCAGTAGTTTGCATGACATGCCCAAATCCTTCGTCCGCGCCTATCGGGAATTTGTTTGGCTCCTAGCACGCATCGCCTTTCCACCAGGCTTGATGCGACGCCTGATGCAGGGCGCACCTGATTTGTTATGCCAGCCTTGGTTGCCAGATTGGCAGTTTACGCACCGTCTCTTTCGCTGGCTTCTGGACGAAGGCTTTGACCTGACCTCCCACCTTCCTGAGATTCCAATCCCCGTACATTTGGTCGCAGCAAAGCAGTCCGAGTACTTCCCCGTGCAATCTATCAAATATATGCGCGAACGGATCAAGCACTCAAAATTAACTGTCTTTCATGAAAGCGGTCATGGCCTGATGGTTTCTGAACCGATCAAATTTGTTCGCACTTTCCGCCAATTTGTAAGAGCTAAGTGAGCCTAACCTGCCTGGCTACCAGGCTCACACCCCGCCGCAAACGCTGCAAAATTAATGTGGCCAGTCTGATTATGCCTTGAGGCCCGTAAGGGAATTTGCTAGTACAGCGGTTTGTTCAAGTGGCAGAAATCACAGACATCATTAGTTTATGAGGTTTCCTTTGAGTTCCTATAAAACCATTCCGGAAGCAACGGATAAAGCTCCACCGGGCATTCCCTACATTGTTCTCAACGAGGCGGCTGAAAGGTTTAGCTACTATGGTATGAGAGCGATCTTAGTGATTTTCATGACGCGCTATCTCATGGATTCATCAGGTCAGCTCGATGTGATGTCAGATGAAGATGCAAGAGCTTACTACCATCTATTTTCCGTAGGTGTGTATTTATTTCCTTTTTTTGGTGCGATCCTTGCTGACTGGCTATGGGGCAAATACAAAACCATCCTCGCCCTTTCCATCGTCTACTGCCTGGGACATATTGCGTTAGCCTTAGACGAAACCAGACTCGGTCTGTCAATCGGTCTGACTTTGATCGCCATCGGTTCAGGTGGCATTAAACCTTGCGTGTCCGCTCATGTCGGTGATCAATTTGGCGAGAAAAATAAACACCTGATGGACCGGGTCTTCAGTTGGTTCTACTTCTCAATCAACCTTGGAGCGTTCGCCTCAAGTCTTGCAACGCCTTGGTTCCTGGACCGTTTTGGACCCAGCGTTGCCTTTGGTGTTCCAGGCGGCCTTATGATCATTGCCACTTGGGTTTTCTGGTTAGGACGACACAAGTTTATCCATGTTCCACCCAGTGGTGATGCCTTTATCAAAGAAGGATTTTCTTTAAAAAGCTTCAAAGCCTTGGGTAAGCTGGGCGTCATCTATGTCTTTGTCGCCATGTTCTGGGCGTTGTTTGACCAAACTGGCTCTGCCTGGGTTCTTCAAGCCGATAAGATGGACCGTACCATCTTCGGGATCGAGCTTCTTCCCTCCCAGATTCAGGCGGCCAACCCGATTTTTGTTCTTCTGCTGATTCCGTTTACTTCGTATGTGCTTTATCCAGCGATCAATCGTTTTTTTCCTTTAACTTCCATTCGCAAAATTGCGATCGGCTTTTTTATTGCGGTCATTTCCTTTTGGATCGCTGCTTTCGCGCAAAGCTTCATTGATGCCGGCGAAACACCAAGCATCTGGTGGCAGCTGCTGGCATTTGTCATCATCACCCAAGCGGAAGTTTTTGTATCGATTACCTGCCTGGAGTTTTCCTATACCCAGGCTCCTAAAAGCTTAAAATCGCTGGTCATGGCCCTGTACTTCTTATCCGTTTCCCTCGGAAATCTCTTCGTTTCCTTGGTAAACTTTTTCATTCAAAACCCGGACGGCACAAGTAAGCTAGCCGGTGCAGACTACTACTACTTTTTTACCTTGACCATGCTCGCAACCGCGATCATCTTCGTCTTTGTCGGCAAATGGTATAAGCCCGATACAGTCGAGACAGCTTAACGCTTGATCGAGCATTCCACTGATTGCCAGGGTCGCTCACCCAGCCCCTGGCAAATGCTCCCCAGCTTTTCCCCAGCTCGGTTTTGTACTGATAAACCCCTCCCAGGCATGGCCTTAACTTACTATTTTTACTTGATTATTAAAAGTTTCATCGCCAAGCATCGATTTCTGACATCGGGTTTCCGAGAAGAAATTTGTACATGGGAAGGGGTCATCATACCGACCCTCCACTTAGAGGAGAAACCGATGAAAAAGTGCAAAAAAATCAAATCGACTCAGAAGAGCCTCGGTGTTGCCCTTCTATATACCTTGGCAGGCACAGGCTGTGGTATCCAGGAGCCGCCACCTTCATTTGGCGAAAAATCCCGCGCAAGTATCCATTTGACCATTGAAAATGATCTGGGTGAAGACTTCATTGCTAGTAATGACGCTATCTGGCAAGACGACCATACTGACGAGGAACTGATCGATCAAATCCTAAATGAATACGAAGCAGAAAACTCCACCGACAGCGACGACAGCACCTCTCAGGCAGAAAATGAGGATGAACCCAGCGATGATCTGCTACCTGCATATACTGAGCCCTTGCCAGAGATCACAAGCGATGATGATTTTGCAGTTAGCCCCAAAGAACGAACAGCCTGTGCGCAGCTACACGGCGTCGACAGTGAAAGAGTGACTGTTGCCGGCAATAAGAACCAAGCAACGATTCGCGGCAGTTCGATCGTCGCCGCCCGAGTCACCGGCAATCAAAACGAACTTGATTTGCATCTAGCAAGTTACTCTCCAAGCACATTGAAGGGCATATGTATTTTTGCCAGTGGCAATCAAAGCTCGATTACAGTGTTTGTCGAGAACATCATGTTGGAATCTGTTTATCTTATTGTTCGGGGTAATGATAGCAAGATTCATATGAGCTTCAATGAATCATACACACAAATGGCTATAATCGATTTAGGCGGCAATCAAAGCCTGGCCTCCCTGAAAGGCTTACCTGAACCAGCCTGCTCCCAAGCTGTCGTCCGCTACCGTGGTCAAAACCCTCAGTTTCAATGTCTTTAAAAAAGCGTAAAGGCTCAAGGAAGAGCCTTTTTAGCGAGTTGCTTGCATCAAGTCTCCCTGCATTCCAACCGAAGCGCAGATATCCTAACTGTACTTAAAGGTTGGCATGTCAGGCAAAATTGCAAAAAAGACGATTCAATTCATTTATTCTGGTCTTTTGTGGCTACTAGCAGAAAATTTTGCCAATGCAGCTCCCTTAGTTATTGAGCCGGGTTTTGAAGAAAGTAGTTTGGCCCCCTACATCCAATATCTACGCGACAGCTCGGGTGAACTCAGCCTTTCACAAGTGATCGAACGCTTCGATCAGTTCCAACGCCATGATCAGAAAGTCCTAAACTTTTATTACGATCCAGCCGTTTTTTGGCTAAAAATTGAATTAGATAATAAAATGCCGCAGGATAGGGAACTGATACTCCAGCTATTTGTTCCCTGGATCGATCGCTTCAGCCTGTATCAAGCTAGCACGAATTGGACTCTTAGGGCAGAAATTGGTGATAGAGTCAACTATAACGCCCGCAAAATTAAAACAACGCAACCGAGTATCGATTTTCGCTTACCTGCATCGGCTAAGGAAACACTTTTAATACGGGTCCAAAGCGATGATGCTGTGTTATTACCGCTACAACTAAAATCCCCTTTTAAATTTGCCAAGGATAACCGCCGCAAGGAATGGTTGAACGGTGCGTTTTTTGGGCTTCTTGGAGTCATGGTTTTTAGTAACTTGATTATCTACTTCTTTTCTCGCTTAAAATCATATCTTTTCTACACCTTGAATGTGCTAGCCTGGTTTTCGATGTTCTTTACCTTCGATGGTTATGCCTTTGCCTGGCTATGGCCTGAATCTCCCATTTGGGCGAATCGAGCTGTCAGTTTCACGACTTGTATCTCTCTGTTTTTTGGTACGGTGTTCACTCAGTCTTTTCTTGACAGCGCCAAGCTATTGCCTCGCTACCATAAAGTTTTGGTGGTTTGGAGTATTATCACTTTATTGCTCGCCCTCAGCTCACTTTTAATACCCTACTATCTTTCCGTCCGCATTACAGCAAGCTTAGGTTGTCTTTTTGGGCCGATCAATGTTTTGGCAGGTGCACTGGCATTGCGTGCTGGCAATCATTTGGCCCGCTATTATCTGGTGTCCTGGATTTTCCTGGCTATATTTTCCATATTATATGTTTTCTCTTTATCTGGTTTGATTCCGAGCAACGCTTTTAGCATGTTTTTCTTACACGCCGGTATCGCCATTGAAGTGATTATGCTGTCATTAGCCTTGGGTGCCCGACTGCGTTTTGTTGAAAAAGAAAGCAACAGCATGCAAATCAGTCTGGAAACAGCGCAGATTATCCATGACTCATTTATGCTAAAGGATATAAATGATCCACGTCTTGAAATCCACTCCTGGAACCAACCCTCAGAACTGCTTGGTGGTGATTGTTTTGCCTGCTTCAAAGATCGAGAGCAGGATTTCGCCTATATTATGATAGGTGATGTCACCGGTCATGGAGTCGCGACCTCTCTTTTGTCGGCTGTGGTTATCGGTGCATTAGAAACAACGCTGGAGCATATCAGTGACCACAGCAAGGGCCTTCAGGATCGGGTTGAAACCATCGCCCAGCAACTAAACTTAGTGGTGATGAAATTCGGCAAACAGAGTCGTTCCCTAATGACTATGACCATCATTGGTCTGGATTTGGAAAAGCATCAAGCTATCTATCTCAATGCTGGCCACATCGCTATTTTTCATAAGTCAGACGGTATAACAAAAGCCATTACTGCACCTGGAACCCCACTCGGTTTAAGGCTAGATCCAGAATTTGGTATTAGACGATTAAATTTTCAAGCCGGTGACTATTTTCTCCTCTATACCGATGGACTTATCGACCAGGAAAATCACCATATGAGTGAAGCCTCTCACAAATCCTTGCAAAAAATCATGCAAGAACAAGAAAATGGTAGTCTAGTCATCGAAGAAATTAAATCAAAGTTTCACCGAAACTTAGATAAGAAAGATGCTCGTCTTATTGATGATTGCACAGCTTTGAGCATTGAATTTTCCGCCATGGGACAAATGAATCAGGTAAATTCATACAAGCGACCTGCCTGATAGCATTACGAAAATACTTTAGACTGTCGCTTTAGGATCAAGTTCGAGCAGCTCGTCGGGGCGACCAGCTTCTTCCAGCTCTAATTCAGCATGAGTCTTCGTTTCATTCTTCGCAAAAAACTGCTGAAATGGGTGCCAATACATAGTCCAAATCTTTTGTTCCGGGGAAGAAAGCGGTGAATCCCGCACACCAAAGCTCAGTTCTTTGTCACAATTTCTTGGATCAAAGTGAGTTTGCCATAGACGATCCCAGAGGCTAAGACAGACGCCAAAATTTTTATCATAATGCAGCGGATCATCACTATGGTGAACCTGATGGGCGGCCGGGCTAATCAGAATTGACTCGAAAGGACCAAAATGAATCCATACCTGCGAATGACGTAAGTTAGAACCGGCAAGGTTAAAAAGAAAACCAAGAGCGTCGGCACCAAGAATGTCCCAGCCGGATACCGTTGCCCCAAAGTAAAAGAAAAACACTCCCGTTACGCAGCCATAGGCCAGAGCATTGCGCAGGCGTGCTGCAATTATATCGACCGGGTGGGTGCGATATAAGGTCAAAGGAGTCAAGACTAAGGCGCTATGATGTACCTGGTGAAAATGCCAGAGAAAACGCCATCGATGTTGCAAGTAGTGTAAGAAGAAGCGGGCAAAGTCATCGACGACAAACATCGTGATGGAATAAAGAGTCATAACTACCAATGGCGACCAGGTAAGCTCCGGCTTTCCTCCCCACAGCTTGGTCAATGACCATGAAATCAAAGCAGCGATCGCTGCCGCACTGATCCATGAACCGGGGATAAGCACAGTACGTAGCAGACTGTTGATGACTATGATTTTCATGTCAGCCTGCGACGACTTGTGCCACCAAATTTGCCGCGAGAACAGCTTTTCCAGATTTGCCAATCGCGATTTGCCAGAAAGCAGGACGATCAGCAGCAACGAGCCCAGCAGACTTCCCCAAAACACTCTTTTACTGGGGTCTAAAAACATCATCCCCGGCTCAAGAAATTGGGAAAGTAAATCCTGCTGAACTTCCATTGCTAAACCTACCTAGTCGTTATCTCCCGAACTCTGTGCCGGAGTAGATAATTGCAAAATCTGGACAAATTCGCTCTTTAATTCGTCCGTGATCTTTTTGATCTGCCGGTAAAGATCACAAACAGCTTGCTCACCTTCAACAGCTTCTGCGCTTGTCGGGTCACATTCACTCGCAGTAAAGCGATTCACCAAATTCAGTAGACTGTCTTCTTCTTCGAGCTGCTCCGCAGATGCGATCGCAGTCTCCAAATGCTCAGTCATTTGCTGTGCTAATTCTTCCGCACCAGCAGCGGTAAGATAGTCATCAAAACCTAAAGCATCGCTTGCTTCATTCGGATCAGCACCCAAATAAAAGGATTGAAATCCTTGCAAATTGGCACGAATTGCTGAAAGGCTGAAGCCTGAGATACTATGCTCAATCTGTTCTGGGCAAGTTTCCGCCCGACATGAGGGATGAATACCCAGTGGTGCACCAAGTTTTTTATCTTTGACAGTCGCATCCAAGTAGAAAAGACTATCAGAAATTTGATTGATGCGGTTTTGCAAGTCTTGATCACTTGCTTCCGCAAGCCAGACTTGCGTTGCCTCTTCCCAAGCCGACTGTAACTCAACAGCTTGGCTATTCAAATCTTCTGACAAAATTTGCAAATACCTGCAGCGATACTCATAGCGCTCGGCTTCAACCCGCTCATTCCAGCCCTGAGTTTCCGTCACTGCTTCCGTACAGCTATGAGCTGCGTCATCATCAAAGAGCAAGTATTCGATGGCGGCCAAACCCTTGACGCTGTCATTGTCAGAAATCGTAAAATTTTCCGGGTTATTTGCCAGCAAGGCTACTTGACGGTCAACAGCACAAGAATTGACCAATGGCCAAGTGTAAATATCAAATCGCCGAGTTCCAGCTAGGTCAGCAAGCGGTCCGAATTGATAAGCTTCGATGCGCTGCCAGTTCTCCATCGTCTCTCGCCATTGCTTGCGAGCTGATACAAACTGGCCCTGAAAATCACTAGCACCTGAAAGTTGATCGCAAAGCAAATTGATTTGCGTTGCCAATGATTCACTACTTAGTTGAAAGGCTTGTGCGTCACGTGCAACTGGATTTTGTAACCATTGTTCCAGCAAAGCCTGACGATCGAAATCTATTAAAGGCTGACCCGCCTCGTCGGATGGGGTATCCGACGAGGACGAGCAGCTAAGAAGACAAAATACAGCTGATAACTGAGCCCATTCTCTTAATTTCATAGTCTTACCAATTCGCTACATTTTCTGAAGAAAAACCATAAACGTCTTGCAATATTTGACGAGCTTCCAAAAGTGCTGCTTTGTAAGCGGTGATGCTTGCCTCGTCAGCTTGCATCAGTACCGGCTTGTCAGCAACCAGTTCATGGAAGCGATCAAACTGCTCTGCAGACATAGCTGAATAGGGGTTAAATTGGAAGGCCAATGCAAAACCTTTCATCTCGGCAAAGTACTTGACGTGGTCTTTATAGAGATAATCAGCCGTTCCATACTGGTCCATTTCAGCTGATAGCTTGTTAATGTAGTGAATTACAGTGGATGCTAGGCTTCTTTCCCAATTATCTGCGATCACAATTGACAAGGCTTGTACGACTGGTAGATAGCCTTCGGGTTTCTGCGTGATCAGTTGTCTTCCTTGCAAAAAGGCTTTCATACCTTCACTCGAAAGATCAATCGCGCCATCACTGGCAGCTAAATCGCGCTTCGCGGCATTCACCGAAATGCCGAAATTTTTCTCGGTCAACAAGCTGATATTACCGTCGCTATTGCTATCGATCGATACACCATCTGCAATCTGCTTGTCAGTGTAGTCGAGATAGTTACGAGCCGCTCCGAAATAGCCAAAGCCCTCATCCCAGTGATGTTCCAGCGCTGTGTAAGTCACTCCTGCTTTTGCCGGACCTTCATTGTCGACCAGCAAACCTTTGCCTTCGCCTAGCTCAGAGCTTAAGTAATCGCCGGTAGTCTGGGAAAAGGATACGGAGGCATGCAGAAATTTTTGAATCAACTGATTGAGATCCAGGCCATCTTCGGTGATGTATGCTTCGCTGATGCTTTGTTCGGCTTGGTCACCATTGCTGACAACAAAACTTTGACCATCAGCGGCCTGGTCGCCAATGATGCGAAACCAAAGCTCTAAAAGATCTTCTGGCTCGACAAAGGCATCACCGTTGCCATCAGCATCAATCGTTGTCAAATCGTAACCATGGACTTCGTTCGTATTCCAACCCTTTAGGCCTTCGCGCAGCAGAGGGTTATCATTACCGGCAGTTTTATCTCTGAGGTTTTTACCATTATCTTGAATGTCGTTATAGCTCGTGCCTTCAGCGATACTTGCTGCGTTACCTTCGAGATTTTTCGGGCTGACTGCGAACAAACTGCTGCCGTTGATGCCTTGGTCGTTGGTTATGACTCGATCGAAGGAATAGCTGTAGTAGCTGTCCAAAGCGGCGACGACATCACTGGCCGCACCTTGAAACGTTCCACGCTGCAAGTTGCCGATATATGTTTTTAAATCTTCAATTAAAATCTGTCGAAAAATTTGCCCATCGTAGCTAACCGTACTTTGCCCATCTCTCTCAAACTCGTAGACGCTCGGAGCAGCATCGAGGAGAGCTTTTTGCTCAGGACTGAGCTCAGCAAGGATTTGTTTGGCTGCGCTGAGTGTGCCAGAATCTTGCTGAGTAGCCACAGGCTCTTCTTTTTTTTCATCATCGCCACAGGCAGCCGTCAAGACGAGGCTCGTATACATACCATAGACAAAAAGGCTCTTGATCTTCTGTTTCATCGTCATCCTCAAGATTGCTTGGTTCGAATAAAATTTTTGCGGCCAAAACAAAACAAGGCGTTTTGTTATTAGTGATAATCGTTTTCATTATCAATCGGTAAATTAATAAAGAACATGAGAATTATTTTCAATATAATTATTTTTTTAATAAAATTAATAGCTAAGAACTTATGATGCAAAAAAATTTCATCAATGGGCTCAGAAATTTTATAGTAGTTTTATGCTATGACAGGTGAAATCGGCTCAAAGTGTCGTTAAAAAAAGCCGTCTTCTTGGAAAAAAAAGCTGTCAGTAAAAATAGGGCATGATAATGATAATTATTCTCGGATCTCGGCTGGTTTGAGCGCCAATCCCTTGATATCTGATCTTTTCATTAAATATTTCCATTGCCTACAGAGGTATTCATCGTGACTTCTGGCATTCGCGTCCGTTTCGCTTTCTTTTTTTTATTGGCATGCACCACCCTCTTCCCTTCCTTCACTTACGGCCAAGATGATGAGGCTATGACCGTCTGGGGAGCTCGAAGCTTGCAGTTAAGCGAGCCTGGATCGACGACCGTGATCGATCAAGAAAATCTCGAACGCTTCAAATATACTGACCTAAACCGTATTTTGCGCAACATACCTGGAATCCAGATTCAAGAAGAGGAAGGTTTTGGTCTGCGCCTTAATCTTGGCATGCGTGGCGCTCACCCGCACCGCAGCCGAAAAGTCCTGATCATGGAAGATGGCATTCCGGTAGGTCCAGCGCCATATGCGGCACCAGCGGCCTATTATGTGCCATCTTTAAGCCTTTTAGAAGGGATCGAAGTCAGCAAGGGGCCATCGGCAGTACGCTACGGTCCTCAGACCATTGGTGGCGCAGTCAATTTGCGCAGCAAATCTATCCCTTTGAGTGGCTTGCAGCACCGGCTTGATCTCGCTAGCGGCAGCTATCAATTTCAAAAAATTCACGTGGAAACTTCCGGTCGTCAAGGCCGTTTGGGTTGGCTTTTGCTTGCCAGTCAAAATCAAACGACTGGTTTTAAAGAGTTGGCTGCTGCGTCCAATACTGGTTTTCGAAAACGCGATCTGCTTGCTAAGCTCAGCTACCAGCTCAGCCCGCATCAGGACTTGCTGGTAAAACTTTCCTGGTCTGATGAGGATTCCAATGAAACCTACCTTGGCCTCAGTCGTGAAGATTTCGCAAACAACCCATTGCTCCGTTATCCGGCTTCCCAGCTTGATCGCATGATCAACGGCAGGCGCGGTTATACTCTGGAGCATCGTGCAGCTTTCGTAGACTGGTCGAGTCGGCTTGTCGTCTATCACCATGGATTTGACCGAACCTGGAACAAATTGAATGGTTTTGCTGATCCAAACTTTGATTTATCGACGATTTTAAAAAACCCAATCGGTCGCTACGAACATTTCTATCAGGTGATAAAAGGAGTCGATAACACCTTGAGCAATGATGATCGTCTGCTTCTTGGTAAAAATCATCGCGTCTATACAAGCCAGGGGGTTTATTGGGAAGGGCGGGCAAGCTTAGCCACACAGGAACTGGAATGGGGGGTTCGCTTCCATGAGGATGAAATCGAACGCATCCATAGTGAAAAAACATATTTGATGGAATCTGGCAGCTTGATCGATGATGCTAGTCCAGCGCGGGCTGGAACGCAAAACAAAGACAGTGCTTCGGCGATCTCGGCCCATATCGTCGATACCTTTCGCTTTCAAGACTGGCGCTTTACTCTGGGCATCCGACAGGAAATCGTGCATTTGCAGCGATTGAATACCGAGAGCCAGCGCGAGGAAAAAAAACTCGAGCAAGCAGAAACGATTCCTGGATTTGCAGTCTTTCATCAGCTAACAGACCATATGGGCTGGCTATTCGGTGTTCATCGTGGCATTGCTTTGGCAGGAATTGCTGATACCGGCAGCGGCAAAGCTGAAGAAAGTATCAATTATGAATTCGGCTTCCGTCATATGAAGGGAAAAGCGCTCGTTGATATGATCGGCTTTTGGAATGACTACCGTAATATTAAAGGAACTTGCAGTTTTTCTTCAGGCTGCGCTGAAGCCGACCTGGATAAAACTTATGATGGTGGTAAAGCCAAAGTCTATGGGCTTGAGTGGAACAGCTCCTACACAGGTCAATGGTTGCAAGCCTACTGGCCGCTTTCTTTCCAATACACTTATACTAAAGCTGAGTTTGCCTCCAATTTTATCTCTAACCTCAACGACTGGGGTTTAGGCGAAGTGCGCTCTGGCGCCCCCCTCCCCTATATACCGGAACATCAATTATCGTTGCAAGCTGGCATCAGTCTGGAAAATTGGCAGGCAAACATAGCCTGGAAACATCAAAGCAGTGCTTATGATCAGTCTATTGCCATAGATCGAGAACGCATTCCAGCTAGCGACGTTTTGGATGCCGCTGTGAGTTACTTCGTGAATCCCGGATGGGAAATTTATTTAAATGGCGATAATATACTAAATGAAATCCAGATCGTTTCCTTAAGACCGTATGGTGCTCGACCAGGTAAGCCGCGATCATTTATGCTTGGGACCAAACTTGTTCTCTAGGTTTTTGTCGTTGGCGATTAAGTTGTTGCCATTCACGACAGAAGACCCGAGACTATTGCAGCAAGGTTATTGAGTCTGATGCTTGGTAATAAATCAAAGGAACATTCCTGCAAAAACGCAATTGTCGACGCTAACGGGAAATTTAATTTTGGCAGGTATAACGAAGCATTTTTAAATGCAAATTCTTTTACAGCAATTGTTGTAAATTGAGTCAGACCACGAGCGAAAGTCGGTGAAATAGCATCTGGATTAAATGATGATTCCTTGGCGATCAAAGCTGCAAACATATAAGGACTGATACGTAGACATTGAGAAACGGCGATGACTTTTTGCGAAAGTCGTAAAGCTTCCTCATTGGAGCGACCATATCGCCTAATTTCGTCAGTAAATGCCGTATCCTTTGGTCTTTTCTGGTAGATCCTGAAATCCTTTTTAAGGGCTGCTTCCGATATCGGAGAACTCCCCTTTTGAAAAACATATTTGCAAATAACCAGCAAGGTAGCAGCGGCTATAAATAAGCTTAATTTTTCTAAAAACTTAGAATACTTCATCGCAAAAACACCACAATGATGGTCAAACCCCTTGGATGGGGTAAAGGGAGAATGGACGATGGACACAGTCCGGTCAATCTATTTCAAAAAAGGCTAGTGATTAAAAATAGTCTATTCAAACTAGTTTTTCACATCAGCAGGAGAAATGAAATGCTGCCACTCATCTGTGAAAGCCTGAGTCAAATCCTCTGCCTGGATGCCAAGCGAGGCATCAATGCTAACTCCTAGGCGCAGCTTACCTGCATAACTCATAAAACTCATACCTAAAGCTAAACGGCTTGCAGTCGGTGCAAATATGACAATATCTTCAAGCTTGATTCCAGCAATATGCAGAGCAACTGGCGGCCCGGGAACACTGGTCAGCATGAGAGACGCTTTTTGTACAAAGAAGTTCATCGATAGCGCTGCAAGATAAGGATGGGTCGCTCCCATCAAACTTAAGATCGCGCTTGCTACTTGAGCTTCCTGAGAAGCCTTGATTTCTTCCAGGTTTTCCTTAGCTATTAGCAAGCGACTCCAAGGCTGATCGATCGTTACCGGTAAATCTAAAAACACGAGCCCCAAATGGTTGCCAAAATTCATAGTAGCGAGTCGATCGCTGATGGCGACTGGTAGGATTGCCCGAATATCCGTGAGCTTATTACCATGCTTCGTCAAAATGCGACGCATTGCTCCGGCAGTTATTCCAATTAAGACGTCACTCACTGTACCGTCAATTTTACGAGCAATGACCTTAAGTCCGTTCAAGTCGAAAGCATCCGACCAAGATAGGAGTTTGCGAAGTCCTAATGATGACTTGAAACAAGATGGCGGGTCAATTGACAAAGAAACCAAATGAGCGAAACTCAAGCTTCGATTAAAAACTTTCCATAGTTTTTCTACGGCAGAAGTCTTTCCATTCTCACAATCAACGCCAACACTAGGTAGATGTGAAAAGAATTGTTCATCTGTTAAGTCTTCTAATAAATGCAGTAAAGCTAAGCCATCAGCAAGTGCATGATGCATGCGGATAAGCAAAAATGAACCTTCATCTTCATAATCAACAAGGTGCATCTGCCATAAGGGTTTCTCTCGTTCCAGAGCTGTACTTGCCAGCTCTGATAGGAGTCCATAAAGGGACGAATGACTGAATTTTTGCTTCATAAAAATATGGTGAAGGTGAGAATGAACAGAAAAATTAGAATCCCGCTGCCAAGAAGCACTCAAGCCTGGCAAACTTGCTTTCACATATCGTGAAGAAAATTTTTCATAGCGCAAAATTTTATCGACGACCAAACTCTGCAGCAGGTCTATAGGAAACCTGCTGGCAAACCTTAAAATGGTGGTGATCATCATCGCTTGCTTGTCAGTTTCCATTTGCAACCAAACAGCATCCAAGTCAGCGACCGGTTCTTTATCTAGCATGGCCTTACCTCAGCCTGAATTCCTGAGTTGAGTGGCATAAGATTTGCTAAACACTTGAATGACTTGGTGCTACTATCACACGTTTTGTCTAAGGAGGTCAAGATGCCTAAAGGAAGTCAAGATAAACGAGAACGTGAGTATAAAAAATTAAAGTACAAGTTTGAAAATGCAGAGCGTTACCCAGGACGAGAAGAGGAGGTTGCGGCAAGAATAGTCAACAAACAGCGCAGCGAATATGGAGAAACAAAAAAAACCAAAGAAAAACGCCAGCAAAATAAAAATACCGACAAGGATTTACCCATAAAGAATTATCAAACTTTAACAGTGCCGGAAGTTGTAAAAAAAATTGGAAAAATGAACAAACAACAAATTCTGCAAATTAAAAAATACGAACGCAAACACAAAGATAGAAAAACTCTTATCGAACAATTAAATCGCCATGCAGCTGCCAGCTAAACTACCGGCAATGAAGTCTAGGATTTAACACTAGACCCTATGACAGATGGGGAAAGGAGTTCAACGTCGATGTATTGGTTATGGGCATTGCCACTCTTTCTTGGCTTAGCTGCCGTCGCCCAAGGGGGCTTAAATAAACGAATCATCACCTACTGGAGTTTGACTCCAACAGTGATTTTAAATAACTTCACCCTGCTTATGACTAGTGTATTCATCTATGGACTTGCTAAATCCTTTCCCCATTATCTTCCAGCGACATTGCGCATCAAAGAACCAGAGTTGTTTGCCTGGTGGTACTTTATCCCAGGCGTACTTGGCTATAGCTTGGTGGCTGGCATACCCTTTCTCATCGGTAAAATAGGCGCTGGTCAAGTCTTCATCGGCCTGATCAGCGCGCAACTTGTCGGAAGTTTGTTATGGGATCATTTTTTAGAAAGCAAAAGTTTGGGTTGGCGAGAAATTGCCGGTAGTCTCATTGTCATGTCTGGTGCTCTACTTGCGCTTTGGCCAGGTAAAAGTTCCTAGTAACTTCGTCGAGATCGAAGCAGACATGGACGCGATGGTTTCTACACTTTTTTCTGCAAGAGATTGCTCCTATTTTTTGCCTCTGAGGCCTGCGCTATGGTGAACGGGTAGTCGCTTAGCCAGCACTCGTCCTATCCATCAACGCAAGGAGTTCTCGCAATGCATCAAACCCAACAAAGTCAGATCCTCTGGAGGAATACCACGCACGCTTTGAGTGGCTATCCGCCGTTAGAAGGTGAAAAAGAAACCGACGTCGTTGTTATCGGTGCTGGAATTACAGGTTTAACAACTTCCTTGCTTCTAAAACGCGCTGGTCAACGGGTCATCGTTTTAGAGAAAGAACACATTGGTTCTGGGACCACTGGAAGTAGCTCAGCACATTTAACCAATCTAGTCGATGCCCGTTACTCAAAACTTATAAAGACTTTTGATGTTGGCACGAGTCGCCGTGTAGCCCGTTCGATAATGAGTGCTATCGATCAAATCGAAGACTTGCAACATGAATTAAACATCGATTGTGAATTCAAGCGCGTTCCTGGCTATTTTTATGCGGAGGACGAGAGAGACAATGATGAAATAACCTTGGAATTTGAGGCAGCAAAACGTTCCGGGCTTGCTGTCACTATGGAAGAAAAAGCACCCCTCCCCTTTGCCAACACTAGCGCGTTTCGCGTCGATGGCCAGGCACAGTTTCATCCAATAAAATATTTGGATGGCCTTGCCCGGGAAGTCAATAGTGGGGAGTCGGCGATCCATGAAAATACCCGCGTTGTGGAAATTCATGACCGTGATCCCTGTGAAATCATCACCGAAAAAGGCAGAATCATCGCTAATCATGTCGTCTTAGCAACTCACATTCCGCTCGGCATCAACCTTTTGCAAAGCGAATTGCATTCCTATCGCTCGTTTATCATCACAGCAAAGGTCGCCGGTAGCCTTCCGGAAGGGCTTTACTGGGATACTCAGGACCCCTATCACTATATTCGCGCTTACCAAAATGGTGACGAGCAAATTGTCATTTTTGGTGGCAAAGACCACAAAGTCGGGGAAGGCTCATCGAAGGCATCTTTTGAGAAATTGGAGGAGTACATCCGCCATCGATTTGATGTGACAGAAATCTTAAATAAATGGTCAGCCCAGTTCCATGATCCGACAGATGGATTACCATTTATTGGCAAAAACCCATTTGGTTTGAACGTCTATATTGCAACGGGCTTCCAAGGTGATGGACTGACTTTCGGTACTTTGTCAGGTATGATCCTCTCTTCCATGATCGTCCATGGCCATCATGAGTATGACGATCTTTACGAGCCAAAGAGATTAAAACTTTCTACTGCTCCGAACTTCCTGCAAAAGAACTTCTCTGTCGCCAAACATTTTATCGGTGATCGGATCAATCTTAAATCGGGAAAGGCTGTTGATGAGTTGCTACAAGGTGAAGGTTGCGTGATTAAGGAAGGCCGTTCTTATTTGGCTGTCTACCGAGATACGAACGATGAACTCAAAACCCTGAGTGCCGTTTGTCCTCATATGAAATGCATCGTCCAATGGAATGATGCTGAAAAATCTTGGGACTGCCCCTGCCATGCCTCGCGTTTTTCCGTTGATGGTAAGAAAATGGAAGGCCCAGCTATGGATAACTTGAAAAAAGTGGACTGGCAGCCTACAGCATAGGACCCGAGGTGCCTAGGGCACCTCGAACAAAAATTTACTGACGGCAAACATAGTCGCAGACTGGAGTCATCCATTGCTCGGAACACTTATTCCATGATTTTTGCTCTTCACAGGTATAACCGCCCACACTCGCTTGATAAGTCTGCGCGATTGACTGCGATGCAGATGCTGCCTGCCAAGACAAGTAAATATTGGAAATCTTGATATACTGTTCTTTATTGGGTTCATAGTCCGGGCCTTGGCCACCGTGGAAGATGGGGATATGCAAAAGATCTATCTGACTAGCGTTGGTTCGGTATCTGACGTCTGTCTTTTCACCAACCAAGGCACCATCAACCCAAGCTCTCAGAACTCCGTCGAAATTTGAACCGGTATTTAACTTATAATAAACCCTGACCGAATGCCACTTATTGGATTGGAATGCATTCAGCTTGACGATCCCCATGGGATCACCATATTTGCCCGGCATATCCTTGTGATAGGTATAAGCAAAAATGCGCCCCCCGCCGCCAAACATAAAGCGGGCGGAGAAACCGTCACCTGCATTGGCAGCTTCACCACCAAAATAAGTTTTGCCGCCACCGACTCCCGGAAGTTTTCCTCCCCAGGTCCAGTGATAATCACCACCATTGCCATCAAAATAAACCTGGTATTCGAGCGTATATTCATTGCTCGGTTGAATAGGTATCAATATCTGTCCACCACCACCAGTGGCCGCCACTTTACCTGGCTCCTGACGAAACGAGAGGTTTTTGTTAGCATCAATGCTAATATTTTGATTTCTGGCGACTTGCGGCTGACCCGTGATAATACTTGCAAAGTCCGATTTCGCCATGTCTAGCGTATAAGTCTGTCCAGCCTGCCATCGACTGAAATTGATGGAGAGGCTTTGCTGTGGAGCCATCTGTAATTCTGAATGCTTTTCTTCACTACAGTGCAGCAGAAAAAATGTACTGCTAAGTACTGCCAAAAAATGTAAGCTGCTGTTCTTCATGGTGTTCTCCTAGTTGAGCTGCTAGTCCGCAATTCATAGCCCTGAAACAATCGTGACAAATCAGCGTTTTGTGACGCAAGTTGCGAAACGCCCTTTTGCAAGCAATGTACCGCCACAACAACGATTCATATACTATTAATATTACTAGATTTTCAGATCAATTGAGGAGGGAAACTTGTCCAGAATCTAATCAAGCGTCGCAATAAGCTGACGTTAGTTTTTCTTACAGGCAACGGAAGGCGGCATATCATCAAATTTTCGACAAAAATTAAGCCTCAAAATGCGACAGAAGGCGGTGCAAATTCTTATATACGGCATCAATATAGTCAAAATTCAATAGATTGTGAACCAGCAGGTGTAAATTGCCACGCACCAACAAATACAGATAAATATTGGCGTGTAAAACTCGTTTGAAATCCGCTTTATTCCAGCTTTCACCGACACGTTTTTCCAATTGTTCCTGGTAACGCGAGATCAAACGTTCCAGCAAATCCCGGCTCGCAACTTTCGGCAGGCTATAAATCAATAGCTCCACCAAATCATACTGGGGATTATGAAAGCAGCAAAGCTCCCAATCATACGCCACCAATTGCGATTGTGCAGATTGAGAATTTTTCCAGCAAATATTTCGCGGATTAAAATCATAATGAATCAAAGTCTCGGGGAAAGACTGAAAACATTTCAAAAGATCAGGGAGGTTTTCCAATTGCCGAGACATACGCTTCATCAAGGCAGTATCCACAAGTTCCGGGAAGCGCTCGTGATTAAACTGAGTCAGTTCTTCCAAAAGACCTTTTGCTGCCAGCAAGCGATCACTGGAAAAACGATCGACCCCAATATCAGCCGGTAGATCTTCAAAGCGATTAAAAAAGACACTGTGCATTTCGGCGAGAGCATCGATGGCCCGGATCATCTCATCTTCTTCCCAATGAAGTATCTTATGCTGCTTCAAGTCAGCTGAGAGATCTTCCAGGAGTATGGCTTGAATACCGCGTTCGGGATCAAGTCGCGTTCCATAGACTTCAGGCATGAACTTTTTTAATGGAGCTTGAAGTTCCTGGTAAACTCGAACTTCTCGCCGCTCGCTGTTTTTATAGCCAAAGACATCACTAAAGGCACCGATTAGACCTGGCAGACGATCATTGCCCGATAGAGCTGCGAGCTTGACACCTAAATCGACCAACTCCATAGAATCCGCTTTGATTTTTAAAATCATGGAGCGGTCTTCGATTTTTCCTGCTAAGGTGTTTAGGCGGATATTGGCTTGAAATAAGCCTTGTGCCTGGCGTTTTTGTTCTTGAATCACGGTCGTTGTCACACCGAGAGTTTGCTTTAACGGTGTTACCGATGCTTCGATAAGCTTTTCGCTACCTGTCCACAATGATTTTACAAAATCGCAATTGAGATCTGAATTCTTTAAACTTTCTTTTTGCCGATTGCGTCCGAGCTTTTCATGCGCTTGCACAAACTCACCAGCGCTGATGGCACCTGTCGTAGATATTTCAAGAGATAAACACGCAGCGGCAATAATTTCAGCAAATCGCAAAACACGTTGCTTGCCAGCGCAGCCCATCATACTCAAGCACTCGTTCTGAGTCGGTAAGCCAGTACCACCGCCAACGGTACCAATCACTAAGGCCGGCAGATAGACAGATACATACAGTCCTTCTTCATGTTCTTTTAATTGCAGAATACCGGTGGAAGACTCGTGCACCGAAGCAATGTCTTGGCCTGTAGCAGTAAAAATGCCTGCAATGACATTAGCAAAATTACAGTTCGCGCCCATCATTCCAATCTGTGCAGCAACGACTGATGAATCCGCCCAGGATTGGGCCAAGGATTTCGATGTCGTCCGCAAATATTTCTGAATCAAATGCTCGGGAATCAAACATTCAGCTAATACTGCAACACCACGACCCATAGAGAAGTTTTGCATATTGACTTTTTTGTCGCCTGACATATTACCATCAATGTGATAAGCAAGCAGCTTAATCGCCGGATCATCCTGTAGCTCGTTTTTAATCCATTCGCAGGCTAGAAATGTACACGCCGTCGTCATATTCTGGCCAGCAGCGTCTCCGGTTTCATAGTAAAAACGTAAATGCACCATTTGACCAAATACAAATGGATCAATGCGTTCCAATTTGGCAACACTTGAGTTGGATTCCGCAATTTTTGTGATTTGCCGAGTGTTGACGCGGACCCATTGCACAAAATTCAAGGCGCCATCAAGATTTTCAAAACGAAATACCGGCGCACGCAACATGGTTTGACGAATGATCGCAGTTTTAATACCACCTGCCAAATTGCAAATATGCGCACCGCGAGTCAAAGAACTGACGAGTGCGCCTTCCGTCGTCGCGATGGGTAATGGCACGGGACGATCGACGTAATGCCCCTTAACATGGACAGGCCCGGCAAGCCCGATTGGTACTTGTGCGCAGCCTATAAAATTTTCGATATTGCCAGCGAGTATGCGCGGTGAAAATGAAATGGTCTGGACATGCTCCAAGCGGCAGCCGCTAACAGCTTCCAACCACTTTCGCCGTCGTTCAATACTTTGTAAATCATACTGATCTTCTGCAGGATGGTAAGGTATACGCCTCTCGTCAAATCGTTCGCCGTCAGATACTTTGTTCTCGCTCTCAGCATGGTTTTTCTGCGAGGACATAAACCAGTCTTCAAAAACTGAGCGTAACCTTGCCGCTGTATTTGCATCCTGAGCTGCAACACCAATACGCCATGCTTTCTGGCCAGTTTCGTTATCTTCTACTGGAACGACATAACGTACTGATAAGTTTTCAACCAGGTACTTCGGTTGACATTCAAAAAGATAAAACCGTGGAATTTGCAGAATTGGTTCTTTTGGTGAAAAGTTTTCATCAAAAATTAATAAAGCAAGCCCATCTTCCGAGCGATCAACCACTTCACCGCCACACAATTGTTGGCCAAAAACAAAAAAAGCCTTTGGCCGTTTGTTCTTTTGATAGAACTTTCGTAAACCTAGGCGGCGTGATTTTTGATTGACACGTGGATGTCTGCTCATACCCTTCTCACTCCAATCATTAGCAAATCAACTTTGTCTAAACCGTAAACTTTAAGTATTTTCTTCTAAGGTCATTCCCTTTGTGGTTTAGACCTGGCTCAACAAAAACAATAGACAAATGTATCAACATCTTTTTGTGCCTCGGAAAGAGGCCCACTCCTGGGCGGGGAGTCGATGAGCATGCTTACAATCTTTCCCAGAGAGACTCCCATGCTTGCATTTGTCTGTCGAGCTCTCTAGTCATCTGATCGTTCGGTCAACTATGATCTATGATTGACCCTGTTTGACCTACGACTATCTAGCCCGAATCAATTCAGGCATCAAGGATTTTCGAATAAGATGAGTCAAATGCCTGAACATTTGACTAACTATCGGCAGAATTACCTTCAAGATTTATGCCGTATCATATGGTTTTATAAAAATTAAACTTGAGTTTTAACAGGAAAATGTGATTTCCATTGTCTGCATTGTATTTTTCCTGGCAAACCCTACTTGTTTGAACCACTTAAATTTCAGACTAACGATTGCAGAATCTCAGAAAAGAAAGCTTTCATTTTTCCCTTTTCCATACCAAAAGTAAGAATTGATGCTCATTTTGCTACCTATTCGCCATATTAGCTCTCAATTGATCCCACCTTATAGTCATAAACCACTAAATATATTTAACTAACGAAACGCTTTCCGCAAAACTCAAGTCCACCCCCCGCTTGGCCGATAACATGGCTATAGGCGCGCTAGCAAAGGAGGTGTGCCATGTCGGACAACAAGTCACCTATCAGTCAAGAACCGTTTCTTGCGTACGAGCAGGCTTTCGACTCTGAAAACCGACGAGCAAAGCTTTTAACCATGCTATTTGTTTTGCTATTTGTCGGGGGTGTTGGTTTTGTATTCACCAAGACCATTTTTCACCTAGGTTCCCTGAATGCTTATGTTCCGGGAGTCTTTGCTGGGGACGATGAGAAAGAAGGCCTTAGCAACGAAGGGGCAAGTCCAGAAATCTTGGAGCCTGAAGATTCTCAAAATGGTCAGGAGTATCCTAATCTTGACCCTTAAATCGCGTATTTTGAGAACAAACTTAACTTCGTAATAAAAAAGAGACACCGATAAAAAAGCTCTGCCGTAAAATAGCAGAGCTTTCGTTTTTTTACTTAAAAGTAATTACGCCTTCATTATCCGGCCTGTCGCGCTTGCAAATAGTTAATTAAAGACTGACGTTGCTCATCAGCCAGACCATTGGGCTCGGGAGGCATGATTCCCAGATCACCTGCGGGCAGCTGCAACCTGGCGATGGAATTAGGGTTATCTAAAAGATCTGCAGGCGCATGGCAACCGACACAGTTTGAGTTAATAAGCTGTAGGGCCTCTGCTTCCGCAGGGTCTTCTTCAGCCCCTTCATCTACGGGCTCATTCGGTTCTACAGTGGGAGTTTCTTCATTATTTTGCTCCTCCTCCTCTTGAGCTTCCTGATCAGCTGCGACTGGGGCAGGCTCACCATATATCGTTCTTTCTCGTGGTGCACTTTCGGGGTCTTGGCATGACAGCAGGATAAGACTGAAGACGAGAATGACGAAGCTTGGTAATATAGACATTGATTTCAAAGGCATGTAAGGACTCCCCCCGTTGAGAAACGACAAATCCGGATTTTCCTAAGAAAAAAATCCCTAGAAAAACCAGATCGGCGCAAAGCGCACCGCAACTTATTAATCGGAGAAAGTCGCACACAAATTGAACTTTTGTGGCAAGTATTAAGAATAGCAAGCTTAATTGAGCTTCAATCGAAACATGCTAGGCATAAACTTGGGTGAATTGTCACTTCGCCCGCTGAGCATACGAAACTATAGGTTTAATCTTCAGTCGCAAGGCTGGACACATAGGACCGCTGTTTCCACACAAGCTGACGATTCAGTAAACGATCAGCTGCTGCACCGACACTGGTCCATATAAATACCAGAAGACCTACCGGAAAAAAGATGACGCTCCAGATTGAAAAACGTCCGAGTTTTTTTTGCATGACAAATATCACCCACAAGCTAAGCAAGCTGGGCAACCATGCATAGGCACTTTGCCCCCATTGACCGGCACCGATTAAGGCCGCAATCAATAACACTGTTTCGACAAAAACCAAGGATCCGGAATGTTTCATGCCCTGACGAAAATTACGACGCCAACCACGAAGAAAATCGCCAAAGGTCTCATACATGTCGACATGATACCAGACCTCATCCCAATGCAAGCGATAGTTCGCCTTCTGCAGCAAACAATGTTTTGCCAGCGCAAGGTCTTCAGCAAACTCATCGCGCACCGGTACATGGCCACCACTACGTTGATAATAATCACGTCGAAACAACAAATATTGACCGATAGCAAATAAACGATTCTTGCGTGGCATTTGATAGGGAGCCGTTAAGGCAAATAATAGCGCCTGAAACGGGCCTAAAATCCTCGCCCATGCCCCACGATTAGCATGATAAGGCACCGCTGAGGCAAGGTCCGCACGAGTGGTTTCCATAAAATGCACGGACTTTTGCAAGCTGATCGGCAGATGCATGGTATCGGCATCAGTGAACAATAAGTACTCGCCTTTTGCCAGCTGGGCTCCTTGATGACAAGCCCACGGTTTACCTGCCCAAGCTTCCGGCCGCTTTTCTCCGGCAATGACTTGATCGGCAAGCGCTTTTGCGATCTGCCTGGTCCTATCTGTCGACTCATCATCGACAACAATGACTTCATAAGAAGGATAGTTCAACTTTTTCAAAGACTGTAAAAGGATTGGCAGTGCTTTCTCTTCGTTACGCGCAGGCACAATAATAGAAACGAACGGCCAATCCTGGCGAGTTTTTACAAGTCGCGCTTCTGGTTGTGGACGCGGCCAGCCACGATAAACCCAAAGCGCTGCACCCAGATACGATGCAAGTAAAAACACCAAGTCCAGCCAAGTGGCTGTTACCATGGCAAGACCTCCAAGGCTTGCGCAACACCTGGGTAGCCGGCACGATACCACTGCCACCAACTAGAAATCATAATCACATGGCCACAAATGGCAGCAAAGTGACTCCACATCTCCACACGATCTAATTTTTTCGTGAGATAACGATGCCAGTGCAAGGCTTCATCAATCGCACTGTAAAATAATGAGAGGGCAATGAGTGACAAAGCAGGCATCTGCATTGTTTCCGGATGCTGATACCCCAAACACAGGGTGACCACACTACCAACTGCGGTAATGACGATCATTTTGTGAACGTAGGCTTCACCTTTCTTCAGGTCTTGCTTATAGGCGGTACGGTGACCAATGTCGTCAAAGGCCAGAGCAAAGACAAAAACAGCTGTTCCTAGCGGAATATTCCAAACATAACCTGGCCACTGGACACCATGAGCATAAGACCAAATCACAAAAAAACTGGTACCGACCAGTAATCCCATGATGGTTCCGATCCACATAAGATAAGCAAACCAGTCGGATCTTTCAAACGACTTGATTTGCTTGGCATAGGCAGCCGTTTCCCGCCACATATCTCGAACTTGTAAAGCAAATGATGTCATTAAACTGGCCTCCTTATTACTGAAATTTCTGCGGCCTTCCACGGGCGACTTAATCTTTGTGGAGCAGCTGTAAGAGATTGCAGACAGGCTCGCCCCAGCAAAGCAAGTTTACGTGCACCTGGAATCCAGGTGCGAGTGTCCCAAGCTCCAGCGCCACACTCCACCACACGATGGCCGATTTCAGCATAGATATGCCTTGCTGCTCCCACTGCCAAAGCACATTGCCAAGGCAGATGAATCAAGCCCTGCTCACCCTGTCGATAGAGATTCTCGGCTTCATCAACCAATCGTTGTGCCAGCGGAACAAGCGGTGCTCGATTAGGTAGTTTCAAGATTTCTCTGGCTTGCAAAGGCTTATCGACAAACCATTCATCCGGAATATAGACGCGATTTAAACTCGCGTCATCGATAATATCCCGGGCGATATTGGTGAGCTGCATCGCTCGCCCCATTGAATCCGCGTGCAATAACGCTGACTCATCCCGCACACCAAAAATATGACAGGCCATGAGACCGACAGTACCAGCCACACGATAGCAGTAGAGCAGCAGGTCTTCGAAGCTTCGATAATGGAAATTCTGAATGTCCATCTCCATACCGGCGAGCAATTCGAGAGGATATTCCTGGGGAATATTGTATTGCTGAACCAGCAGTGCAAATGCCCGAAACACCGGATTTTGGTGATCGAGACTATGATAGCATCGCTTTGTCTGCTCTCTCAGATCTTGCAAGATACCGTTCAATGAAGACCATTCCCCTCTTAGGCTGGCACGATCTATTTGATCATCACAGTAGCGGCACCACATATAGAGACGAAAGATCGCCAAGCGTTGTTCCTTGGGTAATAGACGCGAGGCCAAAAAAAAGCTAAGTGAGCCTTTCTTCATCGATTCACGACACTGCTGATCTAAAAGCGCCAGGTCTTGCGAGCTGATTAAGCCTTGCTCGGGCTTTCCTGCCATACTTGCTCCCTATTTTGTTTCATCGTGATTGCGTCAGTGCTAACTCCACCTCGCACATCATCCATAATCACAGACACTGTCGCTTTCGCAGATCCGATGACACCAGGAATGCCGGCGCCAGGATGGGTTCCTGCCCCAACAATGTACAGTCCTGCTAGCCGTTCATCACGGTTATGAGGGCGAAACCACGCGCTTTGCGTTAGTGTTGGCTCCAAGGAAAACGCCGAACCAAGATGCGCATTCAGCTCCGATTTAAAATCCTGCGGGCTGAAGATTTTCTGCACGACAATTTCTTTCTTCAGTCCAGGTACATAGCGCTGGTCCAAATAGTTCAAGATCCGATCGGCATACTGAGGCCCCACCTTCTCCCAGTCAATATTTGCTTTACCAAGGTGCGGCACGGGCGCCAGTACATAAAAGGCTTCTCCTCCTTCCGGAGCAAGACTGGGATCACTGACAGTCGGCGCATGCAGATACAGGGAAAAGTCATCTGCCAGGACACCGCGGTCAAAAATATCGTTTAACAAGGCTTTATAGCGATTGGCAAAAAAGATGTTGTGATGCACCAGTCCAGGGAAGCGCTTTTTCGTACCGAAATATATTAAAAACAGCGACATTGAGTAACGTTTGTTCAAAAGTTGCTGAGTTTTTTTCCGCACCAGCGGTTCTTGACGCAACAATTGTTCATAGGTATAGGTGACATCAGCATTACTGACAACCGCATCAAAAGCATGGTTTTTCTCAGCAAGTTTTAAGCCACTGACTCGTCCATGGTCGGTTAAAATCTGCTCGACTTTGGCATTCAGGAGTATTTTGCCGCCAATGTCCTGAAAAAGTTTGACCAGCCCTTCGACCAAAGCAAAGGTTCCGCCTTTGGGAAACCAGACACCAAACTTTCTTTCCAGGGGATGAATGAGAGTATAAATTGCTGAAGCACGAAACGGATTACCGCCGATCAACAGACTGTTGAAACTAAAGGCTTGACGTAAGTGCTCGTCTTTTACATATTTCGCGATCGTTTGATAAACCGTGCGATAGGCACCCAAGCGCACTAAGTCTGGTGCGGCTTTCACCATGTCTGAAAACTTTAAGAAAGGCACGTGACATAGCTCTTCATAGCCAGCCTTATAGACTTCTTCAGCATACCGATAGAATTTTTCATAGCCTCCAACATCCTGCGGGGAAATCTTCGCAATCTGTTGTAAGAGGGCATTATGGTCCTGAACGTAATCAAAGACGACACCGTCTTCCCAAAATAATCGATAGAATGGCTCTACCGGCATGAGCTCCACGTAGTCAGCCATATTTTTTCCGGCCAACTGAAATAACTCTTCAATGCATTCTGGAACCGTCACGACTGTCGGACCAGCATCAAATTTAAAACCATCGATTTCATAGCGATATGCACGCCCACCAGGCTTATCACGCTGATCAAACAACGTTGTCTGCCAGCCCTGGGCTTGTAAACGAATAGCTGCCGCTAAACCACCAAACCCACTACCGATGACGGCGATGTTCTTCAAGGACTTTTGTGTAGACATGACTAAGCCTTTCCGATAACTCGATTAAAACTTTTTTAGTATTTCTGTCGTGCGTCCCATCAGTTGCAATTTCATGAATCACCATTTGCTTCAATTGTGACAAGCGGTGCTCCATCGTCTGGGCCGCAAGCTCCACAAATTGATAGCGCTCCAACCAAGCATGAAGCAACGCTTGATCTTGCGGCAGAGCATCAACAGCACGAGTAAATTCTTGAAATTCTTCAACTGTATAGTGGTCTGCGATCATGGACCAGACCCAAGACGGCCTTTTATGAATGAAGTCCTCGAAGCGTTTTGCGGATTCTTGATGGCCAAGTATGTTGGCTAGATCATCGTAGTTTTGCAGCAATGTGCCAAACTCCATGCCGAAAGCTCGTAAGCTTTGCAATAAATCATCGTCGGCTCCACCTAAAATGGCGCCTAACTCCAAAGCCAATACGGTAATGGTACCGGTTTTATAGCGTGTCACCCATTGACATAAAGCGCTCACTTCATCCTGCTGTAAAGTATCGACGGCAACGGAAACATCCAGGGCTTGCCCATAATGTGCCGCTTCTAAAGCATGATGATAACAGCACTGCATCCTTTGAATCTGCTCCTCACTCACATCTAATTGCCCCAGCACTTTGAGGGGCCAGACATAGAGCCAATTGCCTGCGGTCAAAGCCAGAGCGCTACCATATAAGCGATGAAAACATTCCTTCCCCCGGCGTGTCAGGCTCTCATCCTGCAAGTCATCAATAATCAACGATCCGGAGTGCAAGAGCTCAATGATATGCGAACAGGTTTGCAAATCGGCCTGGGGCGGAGCAGGATAGCGATAAGTGGTGGTATGTTGGTCCGCAAAAGCAGCATCGTAGCCAGCATGCACAAGTGCTGCCCGGATGATTTTGCTTGGTCTGGCCAGAAACTCTTCCAGTGGCTGAAACAGCACACGACTTAATAGAGGCCAAACAACCTCTTTTTCCCGTTCATGGGTAAAAAAATGATCGAAATAGTCAGCCTCTGGCAGCAAAGCTCCCCTCTGCCCTTTTTTAATCTCGTTTCGGTTACCGCAACTATCCAAAGACTCGGTTTTTCTCAATGTCATGCTCTACCCCTATATTGCGAAAAAATGCAGATATTCCCCTGCTCAATGGGACGGGCGCTTTGCCAGACAACAAACGAAGTCGATCCAAGCAAGTCAGACGCTGGGCATAAAACCTGGAGATCAACGGTTCCCTGTGATGATAAAATTTTTCTAGTACGAGATAACGTTTCTCGCAGCTTGCGGCAAGAAACAGCATATTATTTAAGCGACGATAAAACTCTCCTGCTTGCCAATGCTTCATGGAGTAATCATGAAAACGCTGGGTGCACCACTGATTTTGTGGCATCTCCAATTCAGCAACAACCCACTTGCTGAAGCGGATGGCATTGGCTATGGAATAGCCCGTCACCGGATGAAAGTGACCGGCAGCTAAACCACTATAGATAAGGTTCTTGCTTGGGCTAGGAGGCTTCCAAGAACTCCTTAAAGGTATGGGCAAGGCACCCATCTCTTCGTCCAAAACATGGGTGATGTGCCATGCATTATGTTCAGCATAAGCAGCAATTTCCTGGCGAAACTCTGCCTGATCTATGCTTGCATCCAGGCTATAGCGGGTATCTTCAATCAGCATTGTATCGACTGAAAACGGTAAGCTGTAGATAAAGCGAAACCCTTCCCGTTGGGGAAGATCGGCATCCATAATCAGCGGGTTTTGTCGTCCATGTGGATGTTTCAGTTTGACCAGTTGACCGTAAAATTTTTGATAGCCACATGGCATGCTGCCATTATCTGCCCAACCACGACCATCGATAATCAAGCGGGCTGTTAAAGTCGAGCCATCGGCCAAGCTTACTTTGCTCCCTTCGACACCTTTAACTCCCTGCCCCAAGCATAACTCAGCAGCAAGATTTTTTTTCATGTATGCAGCAAAGGCCTCACCTCGCAGCGCATAATATGGACCACACAAGTCGCGACGCAGTCCCGGAAACTTCACTTCGTAACGGTTCCATGTCGTCAAGTTAAAGTCGGCCATCCATTGCAAGTCCGTTTCACAGCCATTTAGCAGGAGGTCATTAAGGTGAAAGCTCCAGGTCTGAGACGCCCCAATTTCATGCTTGCGCTCAAGCAAAATCAGACGCAAATGAGGTAATTTCTGTTTCACACGAAGGGCAATCAAACCATTGGCCAGACCAGCGCCTAGCAAAGCAATGTCATAATCAAAAACCTGCGTCTCCATGTCTTGTTTGCCCTCTAGCTCGGCCATCATTTCTTCAAGACCTTGTCATCAATTCAATTTCACAAAATCTTCGAAGCAGAAGCATAAACGAGCGCTTGGGATAGTAGTAGTACTTTCCTCCCCCCCAGCAAAGCTCGTCAGTATTTTCCCAAAGTCAGGGGAAACCCAAGGTTAACACGATTCCTGCAACACGGAAGTCTGCGATAGCGCAACATATTAAGGCGCTCATAATATCTCTGAACGCAGAATGGGCGGCGGTTTGAAGCTACAGGTTAAATTCAGCCCTAGACCTGCCATATAGCTTCGGAAGTCTTTCGATAACGCAAAGAATTTACTTTTAATTTCTTAGAGTTAAGAAGAATCCTTAAGTGCAATCGGAAAAAACCGATCGACACCTCGACAGGACTTACTTAGAGGAGGTACGGAGCATGGGGACCTTTCGATTTGACCTGACTCTCACTCGCCAAAGAGATGATCAGGCTCAGGCCACAGGCCTGGAACAAGAAGTGTTTAACTTCGAAGATTGCCTCTACCAACCTAGCTGGCTCAGAACGGAAGACGAGCATGCCCGACAAGGCTAGACTGATCATCATATAAGATGATGTGAGTCAATTGCCAGTCTACGAAGGCGGTGCCATATGTCACCGTCTTCATTCCACTAAATTTTTTAAATTATATATTGACACAGTAGCCATAATGACGCTATCTTGCCCTTGTCAAACTTGGGAAAGGTCGTCAGAATATGAATCAAAACAATCAAGTAGAAGAATTGCAAGATCACCGCCTTCAAGCTTCCGCTGGCCTTCGCCGGAAAAGTGAATACTTTGATTACATGGTTTCCGAACATGCGCATGAGACTTCAACACATGCTCCTTATCACATACTCAACCGACACCCCCCAAGACAACGCCAGGTGACGCCAACTCTACGAGCACAAACTTTAGTCCAAACGAAGCAACAGACCCAACCCATATCTATCGATGGAATAGAACCCGTAATCTATTCGCATTATGCCGATGAAGAAGATGTGTCTCTCATCGATGATCATGAACCAGTACCAGAATTTATCCATCACCCGAGATGGGCGATCTGGTTTCGACCACAACGAACGTTTCGCTTTTTAATCAATCAAGCTCCCATGACTGGAAAATCGATCATCATCGCTAGCGGTTTCGCTTTGGGTTCTAGGTTACTGAGCTTCTTCCAAAGTCAAAGTCTGGAGATAAGTCACTTGCAAAATATCTCCTGGCAACTTAGCTTTATGGCTTTCGCTTTCCTTGGACTCGTCTTTGGCTCTTTGCTCTGGAAGTGGGAGCGCCTGGTCAACACGTACCTTGGTAAAATTTTTGGTGGTATTGGCAATACAGATAATGTCGGCCAAGCCCTGATTTGGTCTTATATTCCTGTATCACTAAGCATCCTGATGCATGTGGCTGGCGTTCTGCTTTTCGGCGAATCCTACTTGTCGACGCAGGGCCCATTGTGGATCACAGTTACATTGATCGGACTTCATCTCTATGGCTTTTTCCTTGGTGTAATCCTGTTAGCTGAAGCTCACAGAATTAGCTGGCTGCGCGGCATGATTCTCAGGCTAATATCAAGCGCCTTCGTCTTTGGACTACCCTTAGCGTTCTATGCAACGAATCTTTGAATCGTGAGTTTTACGACAGAAATAGGTCAGACTATGCCAGTCTGGCCCTACAAGATTTCCCAGCATAAATCCAAGATTTCCATCTGATGAGCATCTATTTTTTGCACCACAGTTTCTCGCTGAAGACCGTACATGTGCGATGTTAGCAAAACTTTGATTCCATCATAACTGGGAGCGCTCATAGATTGAGCCCGAATCAGATAGCTCAGACTCTTACCTAAGAAATCCATCGCTTGTATAGGTTGCGCAAGAAAAAAGCCATGCTGAGTAATATCAACCCGCTTAGGATGACTTGATAAGAAATAAAGAAAGCTAAGGACAAGCAAGAAAACAATCCCAGCCAAGCCAGGAAGCGGGGATAAAGCCGCCGTTCTGCTGGCAAACGTAACGCCGCTGCATTCGTTAAACCGTAGTAGGATAGAACAGTAAATGCACTAAATGACCAGGCTAGTGAAATATCCTTCAAGCTGACCAAAGCAAAGATAACAATAATTACCAGCACAGTCGCTGCGGAAGGCGCACGATTTACCGAATGAATCTGTGACAAGCGCGCCGGTAAATCCCCCCTGCCAGCCATTGCAAACACCACACGAGAAAGGCCGAGAATAAGATTGAACAAGACTCCAAGTAAAGCTGTTAAGGCACCCATAGCAATCACAGTCCGCAGCCCCTGGCCACTATAAGTTTGTGCTATGTTCAGTAAACTGGCGGCTCCAGTTTCACTTAAGCTTGCATATTCTTTGGGCCCAACCAATGCCAGCGATGTCCATGAAATCAAGGCGTAAAATAGAAACGATATGCCCAAGGTTAAAATCACGGCTTTAGGAATATTTTTTTCCGGCTCTCGAATCTCGGCCCCTAAAGTCGCGACGCGGCCATAACCGGTATAAGCAACAAAGAGCAAGGCCGTGGCTTCAGCGAAACCGGAAAAACCGCCGACAAGGAAATCATCCCCAGATGAATTTGGGAAAGTAGTATTTGCAAGAAAAGTTTTTGGTAATAAGCCCAGCACAAACACAAGGAGACTTAGAATGGTAAGGCTGACGATCACGGTATTGATACGGGCACTCTTTTGAATGCCGGCAAGGGCGATCGCACCTAACAGCAGCAAAGCTGTGACGCTGACCAACCAAGAAGAGATCGTTAGGTCGAAAAATTCCACAAAATAGTAACCAAAACCCAAGGCAGCAGTAGCCGCTGAAGCAGATTTGGCTGCTAAAAATAAAATTCCCGCCGCAAAACCAAAACTGGGACTCAGCAGCTCATAGCCGTATTCATAGGTGCCACCACTACGGGGGATGCTAGCAGCCAATTGAGCCGTCGACATGCCATTGCATGTTGCCACAACCCCTGCTAGCAATAAGGCCAGAGGCATGGACCAACCAGTAACTCCGGCCGCTAAACCCAAAGTGACAAAAACTCCAGAACCCAATATCGATCCCAGACCCATAAACACAGCACCTAACAGACTGACTTCTCTCGCTAGTTGCATATCCAACCCTACACAAGTCGTTTACAAGTCACGATGGTCCGCGTTATCATGCTCAAATGCCCAATCTTTGACAATAAGTACCTGAAGACTTTTGCAAAAACATCGACAACTGCGAAATCAGGTGAATCAGCCTTGCAAAACTTAAGTCGATTCGGCAAGATCGCGCACGCAAAATGTTACCTTCATATGCTTGGTAAATTTCGAGGTCATACATGTCATTTCAAGAAGTTTTTTCCGAATATCCACTCATCGCTGCTTATAGTCTTTTTTTGGGAGTCATCGTTCTTGCTTGGATATCGTTTTTCATCTGTCGCGCCTATGTCTTAAAATTTATTCGTTTACTGACAAAAGATATTTCCAACCTCTGGGCTCAAGCTTTTTTTGACCAGCGTTTTTTTTCACAACTTGCCTGGATTGTGCCGAATCTCATCATTCACTACGGCACGAAGGCGATCAGCGGACTCCCAAGTGTTTTTAGTATCCTTGTGCAGCGCATAGCGTTAGCCACTCTGATCATTTTAATCTTGCGGGCCATTACCATTTTGTTTCGCAACCTCAACCATACCTATTCCCAATTGGAAATGGCCAAAAACCGGCCCATCAAAGGTTTGCTCCAGGTGGTGACAATCATCTTATACATCCTTGGCTTCATTTTGATGATTTCGATTCTGATGGATCGCTCGCCTTGGGTCTTTCTCAGTGGTCTGGGTGCAATGACCGCCGTTCTCTTGTTAATATTCAGAGACACGATACTCTCCCTTGTCGCCGGCATCCAACTCACCACAAATAATTTCATCAGCGTCGGCGACTGGATTGAAATGCCTCAGTTCGGTGCCGACGGCGATGTTGTCGATATCGCGCTGCACGCCGTACGCGTGCAGAACTGGGACAAAACAATCACGATTATACCTACCCATAAATTTTTGGAAAATTCCTTTAAGAACTGGCGTGGGATGCAAGAGTCGGGCGGCAGGCGCATCAAGCGCGCCGTTCATGTCGATATGAGCAGCATTCGTTTCTTGCAGCAGGATGAAATCAAACGTTTGGAGCGCTTTGTTTTGTTGAAAGACTATATTCAGCAAAAATGTGCCGAATTAGAGGAACATAACAGTAAATTTGCACATGATCCTCAATTGATTGTCAATGCCAGACGCCTGACCAATATCGGAACCTTTCGTGCTTATCTCGTCAACTATTTACGCCAGCACCCTCACATACATCAAAACATGACGTTTCTCGTCAGACAACTCGCTCCCGGAGATCATGGTCTACCCATCGAAATTTATGTCTTTACCAACGATATCCGCTGGGCGGTTTATGAAAGCATTCAGGCGGATATTTTTGACCATATCCTAGCCATAGCCGCTGAGTTTGGCTTGCACATATTTCAAAATCCAACTGGTTTTGATGTTCGAGCAGCCCTGCAATACCAACGCCAAATGGATGCTACGGCTCTCGTTGGTAGTTCTTCATCACCTTAAACTTTAGTAAGCTGAACAAGAGTGGTCGATGATTTCAAGCATGAGTGTCCTATTTGGAAAAAAGCTTGCAATTATTCAGATGATCGTGCAGTATTTCTCCCACTTCAGTGAATGGGGGTATAGCTCAGTTGGTAGAGCGTCTGCCTTGCACGCAGAAGGTCAGCGGTTCGACTCCGCTTACCTCCACCATTTGTTCACATGAAGCTGCAGTAAGGCTTAAAGTCCACTTTTTTATGCCATCGCCAGTCCCAATGCACCTTCCCATTCCAGTAATTGTCGCTTTTTATCCAAACCACCAGCATAGCCATGTAATTGTCCACTAGCAGCAATCACGCGATGACAAGGCACAATGATCGCAAGGCGATTTTTACTATTGGCGTGAGCCACAGCCCGCACGCTTTTAACACAGCCTAATAATTTTTGAGCTTGCTCTCCATAAGAAAACGTCTGCCCATATGGTATCTTCAGCAAGCTTTGCCATACACTTAGCCGAAATGCACTTGCGACACCAAAGTCCAAGGGAACCGAAAACGTTTGCCGCTTTTTCGCAAAATATTCTTGAAGTTCATTTTCCGCCTGGAGCAAGATGGGGTGATCATGACTAGCCTCCAAATCTTCAGGCAATTCAACTTTACCAGGCCTATGCGATTCAAAAAGGCAGGCCCAAAGGCCTTTATCACTTGCGATAAGGTGTATCAGCCCAACCGGTGTGGATGATTTTTTACTGTAATACATTGTTTGACTCCTTTTGCCCATTCTAGCCCCATTTAGGGACTAGCTTTTTCTAGCTTGCCTTGTCAAAGACGGCAAGCTTTCTGGCGATAGCCTCTTCCTGTAAAGATTTGACACGGTCAATCCGATAGGAAGCGGAGCTAAACGAATGCTCACAATCTATAACCGCAAGACCTTCGGGAGATTGACATGACTGTCGCTGGATTTCGACAACTAATTGTATTTACAAGCTTAATAACAATATTAGCCTGGATGATCGGTTGTGAAGGCCCCTCGAATAGCAGTAGCTCAAGTCCAACAAGAACCACCAATCAATCACCCGCTACGCCAAGTGATGAGGACACAACAGACAATGATGGCGACGACAGCGATGCGGATGATGATACCGATACTGATCCCGGGAGTGAGGAAATTATTAGTGAATCTCGTGCATTATCTATCATGCAAGCTAGCTGCCAAGCGGCCGACTGCCATGTTCGGGCTGAAGATATTTTAGCTTTTGCTACGGTGGTAACCCGCCTTGAAGATGGCACCATGCCGCCAACAGATCAATCTCGTTACACGATCCGCAGCGATCGTCGCGCCCAGCTCATCGCTTTCTTCAAAGATCGCGCTAGCGGCGAATAAGTCATCGCGCTTCAAAACGTGCGTCGCGCAGCCTGTCGACGATGACTGGCTGCATATGCATTCCACCACTGCCTTTAAGCCATCTCCTAGCAACAATCCTGGGCAATACTGGTGCTTTCGATTAGAATGGCCAGCGTGTGGCAAATGAAGTGTCATCCCGTATGAGAGAGGGAAAAGAATGATCAGTCATGAAGTCGACTATGAGATCCTCGGCGAATCCATGCAAATTGTCGAGGTGGAGTTAGATCCTGGTGAAACAGTGGTCGCTGAAGCCGGTGCCATGAACTATATGGATGCAGACATTCGGTTTGAAGCCAAGATGAGTGACGGCAGTGTTCCGGATCAAAACCTACTAAGTCGCGTCTGGAATGCCGGCAAACGCCTGTTAACAGGAGAGTCACTTTTTCTAACGCATTTCACCAATGCCGGCAGCGGTAAAAAGCGGGTCGCGTTTTCCGCACCATACCCTGGACGAATTATCGCCCTCAATCTTGCTAAGCTCGGTAAGCCGGTGCTTTGTCAAAAGGATAGCTTTCTTGTCGCTGCACTTGGTACGAAAGTTAGCGTTGCCTTTTCCCAGCGCTTGGGCGCTGGTTTTTTTGGAGGGGAAGGCTTTATCTTACAAAAGCTCGAAGGTGACGGCATGGCTTTTATCCACGCCGGTGGCTATGTGGTGCAGAAGTTTTTAAAGGGCGATGCTATCCTTGTCGACGCCGGTTGTATCGTCGGCTTTGAGGAAGGCATTTCTTATGAGATTCAACGCGCCGGTGGCCTAAAATCGATGTTCTTTGGTGGCGAGGGCTTTTTTCTTGCCCGCCTACAAGGCCATGGAACCGTTTGGTTACAAAGCCTACCCTTTTCCCGACTTGCTGATCGCGTCGTCGAACACGCACCAAGGTTAGGTGGTCAAAACCGGGGTGAAAGCCGCTAAAGGGAACATCTGGGTATGCTGGCGGCAAGGCAAAAATAGACCGCCGTGTACTCGGAAACACGAGAACTAATTTTTGCCGCTGAAACGCAGAAGCAGTCATTTCCGCATTGAACCTCAAGAAGCCTTAAGCCGTCGACTGCAGCGGCGGCTCCCTTGTCTGCGCGCAAACCCGATTGCGGCCCAAGTCTTTAGCCCGATAAAGGAGCTGATCAGCCGCCTCGGCCAGCTCCTCCACCTGGACATCAATGCGACATCGACTAACGATCACACCAAAGCTGGCGCTGATATGCACGCGATGGTCTTTATGCACAAAAATGCTTGTCGCAATTAACTCACGCAAACGTTCGGCCACTAAGTTTGCACGCTCAAAGTCGGTACGGGGTAAAAAGATGATAAACTCATCGCCACCAAACCTCGCCGCAATATCCGTACGGCGCAATTCTTTTTGAATCAGAAGAGCTAGCTGCTTCAATACCTGAGAACCAACAAAGTGGCTATACTGATCATTAACTTCTTTAAAATGATCGATATCCAACATCATCATCGCCACTTCATCATGATAGCGGATGCCAAGCTGATAATAGTCTCGAACCCGACGAAAAAATGCCTGCTGGTTGAGCAGTTCCGTCAGCGGGTCCTTTTCCAGAACCTGGTAAAGCATATCCTGTGTGTAACCGAGCAGATAACTGAAAAATCCAATAATCAATGCGGAAGTCAGAAATAAGTATAAATAAATCCCCCATTGCAACGCCCATGATTCAACCCAACTTTCAATTTTTAACCAAACCACCGGGATCATCAGGGAATACAATAGCCCCAGAGCTAGAAAAAGATATTTCTTTTGGCTTTGTATGATCCAGCGCTTCATGCGTCTCCAACCCGCTTATGCTCAACCCGCCTCATCGGCAAAGCGCGAGAGATCCAAGTCGGCAAATATTACCAAGAGGCAGGAGCCTGCAAGCTTGCTCATTTCAAAATTAGTAGAATTTTTTCGGAACCAATCAATATTTTGATAAATATATTAGTAATTTAAATAATAGAAAATAATTTCTAAATATTTCTCCAAAAAAACCGATAAAGAAGTATCTTTGGCCGATGATGGTTGCAAACCAGGAGGGAAGCTCAACAGCCTAGGATAGGCGCTTGCAACCGGCCGAGGCCAAAAGGCCAGTAGTCCTCCAGGTCTACCTCAAACTTGGAGCACACGGAAGAAGACTGGTTTTTTCACGGATGATGATTTACTTCTCTGTTCTCGTGTCGTTTCGACCAGAACAACGATGGATTGCCCTCTTATTATGTGCCCTCATTTACCCTATTTCAACAGCCCACACACCCCACCATGTGGGCTGTCTCTTTTTCCTAGCCTGATTTAAGATGGTTGCGCCACTCCTTATCAACAATCAAGCGAGCACCTTTTTTAAAGGTTAAATATGCCCAAGCCCACTGCATCAATACGAAGACACGATTTCTAAATCCGATTAAATAAAAAATATGTACGAATAGCCAGGCAAGCCAGGCAACAAAACCGCTCACCTCCAAACCAAAGGCCTTCATAACCGCCTTATTTCGACCAATAGTCGCCATTTGCCCTTTATCCACATAGCGAAACGGCACCAACTCCTGCCCTTTTTCCATGCGTTTGATCGTGTGAGCCACGTACTTTCCTTGTTGGATCGCAACCGGCGCAAGCCCAGGAAGGGGCTTACCATGCTGGTCTAGGAAACAAGCTTGATCGCCGATCGCAAAAACTTCCGGATGATCTTTCAGATTGCAGCCGGAAGTGACCATAATGCGACCCGATCGATCTAATGGCACTCCAAGTTTCCTATTGAGTTCGGATGGTTCAACTCCAGCAGCCCATAAAACTGTCGAGGTTTTGATGAATTCATCGCCAACATAGACCCCCTTATCAACGACCTTGGTCACCATTGCATTAGTCCAAACCTGAACACCTAGCTTTTCCAAATCGATGGCGGCTTTATACGATAATTTTTTGGGATAGCTGTTTAGAATACGTTCACTACCTTCAAGTAGGATCACTCGGGTGCGAGAGACATCGAGGTTTTTAAAATCACGAAGAAATGTCTTGCGGCTCATCTCAGCAATGGAGCCAGCCAACTCCACACCAGTCGGTCCACCGCCAACGATAACAAAAGTCAAAAACTGTCTTTGATTTTCGACATTAGCCTCATTAGCTGCTTTTTCAAACGCCAGTAATACTCGCCTGCGAATTTCCGTCGCCTGCGCCAGAGTTTTTAGACCGGGCGCATACTCTTCCCAATCATCATGACCAAAATAAGAATGATTCGACCCACAGGCTAGAATCAAATAATCATAGGCAATCGACTTGCTCTTGGTTTTAACTTGCTTTTCTTGCAGATCAATTTCAGTGACCTCTGCCAGCAACACATCAGTTTTATCGTACTTGCGCAAAAGGCTACGAATCGGATAGGCAATTTCAGCCGGACTCAAGGCGGCCATCGCCACTTGATAGAGTAAAGGCTGGAAAAGATGGTGATTGCGACGATCGATCATCACCACACGAATGCCAGGATTTTTACCAAGCTTCTTTGCCGCATTTATTCCGCCAAAGCCACCGCCGATTATGACAACTTTTTTTTCCTGCTTTTTTTCCGAATCCGCTGATTCACTCTGCATGAGGATATTTCTCTCCCTAGATTCCATTCTTGAAACTTCGATGATACATGCATTTCAACGAAATGATAACGGCGCATCAGCAATTTGCTTAAATGCTCATACTGGAAAACTTACCATGTGGTTTCTCTCCACCCTCTCCTAGTGCGCCCCATTTTTTTATTCTTCAAAAAATTTTTATCAATTTTTCACAAAAGGCCTTTATGTTGAGCTCGCCACCAGTCAAGAATTTTTCCATCTTTTGCCAAGAGCCCTCTACACAGCTTAACTTGACGAATGGCAAGAATAAGCCAGCACGACTTGGCCGGCTTGCTTTTCAACATCATATAGGCTAACCAAATTTCGATTGCCGCCATCCACACCACCCCGATCATAGGTGTTTTTCATATGAAGTTTGCTAGCAAAGTAGTCACTGAAACCAGCACACCGACAGTAACCGATGAACTTCGCTACCAGCTAGCCCACCGCGTCAGCGGGCGGTTGCGTTACATCGTTCCAGCCCTTTATCGCCAGAAGGAGCGTTGTCGGTATGTGCAATATGCACTCAGTCAACATCCCACAGTAAAATCCATCAAAGCTCAGGAGTGGACTGGCTCAGTCACTGTTACTTTTGTCGAGCCAATCGACTATGACGATCAGTTCGTGCGTAAGCTGGAACAGGTCTTGGATGAGGTTCAAGACCATGACGTCGAAGATCTGACTTGGACTGATATCAATACGGAAGCTGTGGGGCTCGAGCAAAAGCACTGGTGGCAAATATCGCCTGAGGCGGCACTTCAAGAACTAAACTCCGATGCCAAAAAGGGCCTGACTCAGGATGAAGTTGAAAGGCGCTTGCTGCAATATGGTCCAAACATGATGGATGAGCACCAACCGCCATCAAAAGCAGAGATTTGGTGGCGACAAATTGCAACGCCGCAAACAGCTTTGCTTACTGGATCGGCCCTTCTTTCTGTTGCCACGGGCGGTTTGTTTGATGTCCTTCTGATCGGTGGGGTGGTCGCATTTAATTGTGTACTCGGTTATCTTTCTGAAAGTCATGCCGAGAATGTCATCTCCTCAATTGGTCATTTGCCGCCACAAAGTATTCGCGTCATACGTCAAGGAAAAGAAGCCTTTATTGCCGAGCAACAGCTGGTGCCTGGCGACATTGTCGTCATTGATTCGGGAATTGTACCAGCTGATATGCGCCTTATTTATGTTAAACGGCTTACCGTTGACGAATCAGCTTTAACAGGTGAAAGCTTGCCTGCCAACAAAATCGCTGAAGAAATTGCAGAAACCCGCTTGCCCATCGCTGAACGGGCAAACATGCTCTACCGTGGTACCATCATTACATCCGGACAAGCTATTGGCGTGGTTGTGCGAACCGGCATCCACACTGAAATCGGCCAGGTGCGCAGTTTAGTGAAGGAAACGGAAGATCAACTATCACCCATGCAGAGAAACCTATCAACCCTTGGCAAGCAAACTGTCATTGCATCAAGCTTAATCTGTGGTGGTGTTTTCTTGATCGGATTGACCCGTGGATTTCGCTTTGTTGATATACTTTCGACTTCCATCTCCCTCGCCGTCGCCGCTGTGCCTGAAGGTCTACCAACTATCGGTACAAGCACTTTGGCACTTGGGGTCCAGCGATTGGAAAAAAAAGGGATTCTGGCCCGCAAACTGCCTGTGATTGAAACCCTTGGTGCTGTTGATGTTTTATGCCTTGATAAGACCGGCACGCTTACGGTCAATAAAATGATCACCAAGCAAATCATGATGGCGGAATCAAGCTATCAGCGACCATTTCTTGAACATGGTCAACTATTAAATGGCGATTTACAGCTACTCGCGCGAACGACAATGTTATGCAACGACAGCTACTTCAAAAAAGAAGAATGGCATGGTAGCGCAACTGAACTGGCTTTCATTCATCTAGGCGAGGAATTAGGGCTGACAGCCACACAGGTGCAACAGGAATGGCCGCGAGTTAAAACCCGTTACCGCACAGAAAACAAACAATATATGGTCACTTTCCATAAGCCTGTCGACAGCGAAGAATACTTCGCTGCCGTTAAAGGCAATCCGACGCAACTTGTGGATAAATGTAACTGCTACTTTCACGAAGGTGAATTACGCGAACTCACCCACGAATTGCGCCAGGAAATTTTAACCCAAAACGAGGAGATGGCCGGTAACGCTTTACGGGTTCTGGGGGTAGCCTTTGCTCGCACGCAAGATCCGGAGTCATTATCGATTAAAAAGCTCGAACTCGTTTGGCTTGGCTTAGTCGGACTTCAAGATCCAACACGCGCTGGACTTCAGGAATTGATTGCCAGTATACACGATGCCCATATCAGGACGGTAATGATGACCGGCGATCAGACGGCAACCGCGCGGGCGATCGGCCAAGAACTTAACTTAAGCGAAAATCGCTTCTTGAAAGTCGTCGATGCCAAAGACTTATTTCAGCGAAGTGACAGTGAAATCGATGAACTGATTGAAGGCGTGCATGTCTTTTCCCGCGTCAGCCCCACGGAAAAATTAAAACTTGTGCAAGCCCTACAAAGGAAAGGTCATATCGTCGCCATGACTGGCGATGGAATCAATGACAGTCCCGCTTTAAAGGCGGCAAATGTCGGCATTGCCATGGGTAAGTTTGGCAGTAATGCCGCACGCGAGTCGGCCGATTTAATTTTGGAAAGTGATGACCTAGATGTACTCTACGATGCCTTTGAGATGGGACGAAGTATCCGCTCGAATTTACGGCGCTCGATCCACTTCCTATTAGCAACCAATCTCAGCGAAATTATGCTGATGTTTGGCGCTATCACCCTTGGTCGCGGCAGCCCATTAAATCCTATCCAGCTCTTGTGGATCAATCTTTTGACTGACGTCTTCCCTGCTCTGGCATTAGCCTTGGAAAAACCCCGGACCAGCTTGATGCAAGAAAAACCGATAAAACCGGAAGAAGGAATTTTCAGCAGCAAAGAAAAAATGACCATGCTCAAGCATGGTACGCTGATCACCGGTATTTCTTTGGTAAACTTTGAATATGCCCGTCATCGAACCGGTAGCTTGGAGAAAGCTAACACGCAAGTCTTCTTTAATTTAACGACAAGTCAAACCATATATACCTTAACCGCACTTCATCAAAAACGTTTGAAACTGGGAGATTTCCTACAAATTGGTGAAGAACAACGTTGGGTCAAGTGGTCAATGCTCCTATCTTTGGCTCTAATCCTCTCTGGGGTGCGATCTTCTCATGTAAGAACCTTGCTAAAAAATGAAACATTGGATACTAAAGACTTAACGGTTGGTGTTGTCAGTTCTATTCTTTCTTTTATGGGTAACGAACTGATGAAACCCACAGAGAAATCTGTAGGTAATAGTATTCAAATTGTGAATTCTTAAATGGGAGGCTTGTCATGTTTAACCTTGCCAGTTTTGGACTTGGGTTTATCGCTGGATTTGGAACCGGTTTTGTTTCGCGGGAAATTGTTTCAGCTAGTAAAAATGCCCTGAAACCTCTGGCTAAGGAGTTTATGCGCACTGGTATGCAAGCTGTGGAAAAAAGTCGTGAAGCCTTTGCTCATGTCGGAGAAGCTATCGAGGATCTCGTGGCCGAAGTTCGCACTGAAAGCCAGGAAGTAAAAGAAGCGAAAACCGGACCAAGCAAGAAAAAGAAAACCGTCGCTGCTAAAGCTTAAACCACGCCATTGGCACTCGACAGGACTTCATCATGACTTCTAATGCTTTTATCAAACATGAAAGCCCAGGTAGGTTGCGTGTCAGCTTTCCTGAACATACATATGACGAAAAGTTTTTTTTCGAATTGGAAAAAGATTTAAGGGAGAAGTATCCCAGCTTAACTGTGAAAAGTAATCCGGTGACTGGATCAATACTGCTGACTCAAGAAGAAGAAGAAGGCAGCTTAAAACATCTGCTTGAGCGTGCTGCGGAGGACGGCATCATCGAACTCATCGACGCTGAACTAGGTCAGCGACCGACAGTCGATGTCACGATCGGCCTGCGCCGCCTGTTTCGTTTTCTTGATCGCTTGATCCGTGATTTCAGTCATGGCAAGGCTGATATCAAATTAGTCACAGGACTTTCCATTATCGGTCTAGGCATATTTCAATTTCGAGCCGGTAAAGTGCTCCCGGCGGCACTGACATTATTTTTAAATGCCTTTGCCTTTTTGGAGGCGGGTAGGTCTAAATAGCATATACATTCACTGCCCGAGAAGCATGTAAATTGCGACATACAATTTTTTTCCTAGCAAACTGTTTATTCGGTTTTTCCAGGTGTAAAATTAATTAAAAGCTTTTATACTTAAAATTAATCACACCTGGAGAGTCGATTTGGATTATTTTATCCATCAAAGCTGGGGTCGCATCCGCATAAAGACTCCTGCGCTCAAAAACAATCACTTCAAGGCTAGCCTCGTCAAGCAGATCGTCTTTCGCTTAGATGGTGTACGACGAGTGAGCAACAACGTGATTACTGGCAGCATGGTCATTAATTACGACCCATATCGCCTCTTACCGGCAAGAATTATCAACTTATTCAATTCTTTGGACTTATTACCCAATGTGGTCGGTTTTCCGGCACCGTATGCCAGTAAAAAGCCCTTGCCACAGCCGCAAAATACCTCCACGCAAGCCCCAACTGGCGAATGGATTGGGGAATTATCACGTTTTGTCTTTAAGACAGTGCTTGATAAGGCTTTGAGCCAGACTGGCAAAGTTTTTTTAAAGAAAATTCTCTAGTCGCTAAAAACCGCGAATTTCCATTGCTTCTTTGACACGTTGGACGGCAACGATATAGGCCGCATCCCGATACGAGCATTTGCGGGATTTCCGTTCTTTTAGCAGATCGGCCCAGGCTTGCTCCAAAACCCGTTCCAACTCGTGCTGGACGCGTGATTGATCCCATGAAAAACGCTGATAATTCTGGCTCCATTCAAAGTAAGAAACGATGACACCTCCTGCATTGGCCAAAATATCTGGAATTATGGGAATAGCTTTGTCTTTAAATATCATTTCTGCGTCATAGGTCGTTGGAATATTCGCTGCCTCCACTATCAAGCGGGTTTGCACCTTAGGTGCAGTTTCCTCATTCAAAACGGCTTCGATCGCTGCCGGAATTAATATATCGCATATAGTAAACAAAGGGCCGTCGCTTTCAAGCGTTTCAACCCCCCGAAACTCGCGAGCTAAATCATGCAATGGTCGATGCGGCTGCTGAGAAAATGCCAAATCAATGATACGACGGATGTCTAAGCCATCTTCTGCAAATAGACCACCGTGACGATCGCTGATTGCCACAATTTTTGCACCTTGATCCATCAGAAAAAGCGCTGTTTCCCGCCCGACATTACCAAAACCCTGGATGGCAACTCTAGCACCTTCGATATTAATACCTTCTTCTTCTGCCGCCCAGGCAGAGACAAGGGCAACACCTTTGCCTGTCGCTTCTCTTCGGCCGCGAATACCACCGATTTGCAGATCTTTCCCTGTTACGACTGCTGGTTGATAACCAAGCATCTTGGAATAGGCTTCAAAGATCCAGCCCATCTCCCGTGCACCACTTCCCAAATCAGGTGCTGGAATATCCAAAGCGGGGCCAATCATCATATGAATTTTTTCGACAAATCGCTTAGTGATTGTCTCTAAATCTGCTGGAGCCAAATCGTGAGGGTTGCAATTAATTCCCCCTTTGGCTCCTCCAAACGGAACATTGACCAAAGCTGTCTTCCACGTCATTAATGAGGCTAAAATATCAAACTGGCCGATATTGACATTTTCATGAAAACGCAATCCGCCTTTAAAAGGACCTCTCGCACTGTTATGCTGCACTCGATAGCCGTGAAACACCTGAATGGTACCGTCTTGCAGTTTCAAAGGGATTTCCACAGTAACTTTGCGCTGTGGGTTTTTCAAAAGCAAAGCGATATGTTTATCCGTAGCACAGCCGATCTCATGAAACGCCCGATCTAAATAAGAATTCAAGGTGCTTTCTAGCAGGTCCTGAGTGTCTGACATAAATTCTCCCTTGATGAACAATGCAAAACTATTTTCATTTTCAAATAGTGCTACATGGTCAAGACCATGATTTGGCCTGGTCAAGCAACACGGTTTTCTTTCGATTTTGATTTTTGTCGCAAACCAGGGTCACCAACATTGCGACCAAATAAACTATCAATCAGGAGCTCAAAAGAAATTTTTAGCTTATGACTAAATTGTGGAATTTTCAAAGAATGGTAAATACACCATAAATACCAGGGCATTTTACCTTTAAAAACAAATCGCCCCATTTTGATCGCGGCGAAGCGTTGTCCCAAGGGAATCATCATTCCACTGCTTTTCACCCGACTGGCAAGCCAGGGCTTATCCTTGATGGCGTTCAATATGTTGCGCACTAAGTGCCTTGCCAACTTGTTGGCAATTTGTGCTGTCGGCGGTAGCAATTTACCGTCTGGTGAAACGTTTGCGGCACAATCACCAATTGCCCAAATATTGCGATGCCCAGCAACGTTCAGATACGGCGTCGTCAAAATCATGCCTTTATCACTTTTTGGCAAGGGCAGATCTTTCAAGACATCTGGTGGCGTGACACCGCCACACCAATAGATGGTATCAGCCAGAAAGCTTTTTCCGGATTCTAATTGAATGTAGCTAGCTTGCACTTTTTTTACTGCTTCGCCCAGGTGAATTTCGACTCCCTGTTGCTGCAATCGTCTAGCGACGACTTTCGCCAACTTCTCCCCTTGTCCAGGAAGCAGCTGATTTGTCATTTCAATCAAATGGACAGAAGCATCTTCTTTATCGATCGATGGATAGTTTTTTGTCACCTCGTTTAAAAACTCTTTCAAATCACTGGCCAGCTCAATTCCGGTATAACCACCGCCAATCACAGCAAAAGAAAGCAGCTTACGCTGCAAATCTCGTCGATCATATAGTCCCAGTGATTCGGCCTCTTCCAGCCGATCGAGTAACAAGCGCCGACTTTTAACCGCATCATCAATCGATTGCATGAGTCGCACTTTTTCTTTCAAACCTGGAATGTTCGGCACATCGCTGCCACTGCCTAGAGCAAAAACAAGGTGATCGTAATTTAGGCTCAGCACATTATCCTGCAAGTGAGGCTGATAGCAGATTTCACTCCGGGTTGCCACTAAGTCCGTGAATTTCCCTAGTACGACTTTCACGTATTTTAGATAGCCACGAAGATAAATAGATGCGTGCCGTGGTTCAACCTCACCAACTGCAACTTTGATCAGCAAGGGGTAAAAGAGCAGATAAGAATCCATGCTCAATAATACGACTTCCCATTCTTTGTGGTGTTTGAGGCGTTCCGATAGGTGTTTGGCACAGTATACTCCCCCAAAGCCGCCACCCACAACCACTATACGTCTTTTTTGCATTACATCCTCCATCCGCACTTGAGCTCCGGTGAAGATGAAGCAAAAACAACGCCAAGCGTAATTTCGATGATTTAACGGGAGTTCCCGGATATATCGCAGGCTAAAGACTACAGTACGTCATTAGTTTTAGTCACTTTCCGATGGATTGGCCTGATCAATCAAAGATCCTGGTTCAAAGGCATCAGTATCTCAAACCCCATCGCAGCATAGCAACTGCACGCCCTGCCGCTCCTTCTTCTCCACGCAATGCACGGGTTTCAATACTCCAGTTCTCGCCGATTCGCTTTCTTAAACCAACTTCACCCGCCCTCTCAGCATCGGTACCGACCGTCAGCGTTAACCCTTCCTGCAAGGCAACCCGCGCGGTAAACATCCCGTCATGTGGATTGTAGCCAATACTTTCAATGGGAGTGGAAGCAAGGTAATACATCGACAGCAAGCCTATGGCACCATCAGCGATAGCCGCTCTAGTTTCATCTAAAGAGCGCACCTTATCACTTGTTAAGGCTTCGGGTTGGCTACCAAATAAGAGAATGCCATAGAGATCTTTTTCTGGTAGGGGTGGCGTACTTTCTAAAACAAAGGTCGGCGATTCCGCCGTGCCCAAAATATTCAATTGAATGGTGTAGTCTCGCGTATCAAACAAAACACGCCCTGCGATGGGATGATCCTGACGATCCCGATGTAGCTCTAAGCGAACATTCTGCACAAATGCCTCACGCCGGAAAAGTCTGACGCGATAATCTGCAATGCTAACTTGCCCGTCCATACCTTCTTCACTACTAATATCAACATTGACGGCTAATGGTAAGGGCTGCCCCAGTAAATTAGAGTGCACGAGGATGCTATCCTCACGCGCCGAACGGACCCGCAGCAAATAACTAAAGTTGATAGGCGGCTCCTTTTCGTTCTTTTTTGTTTCCTGCTGAACAAAAGCCTTTTTAGCTTCCCGTGGTGGCACTTGACCCACCACAAAGCGCTCATCCGGCCTCAGCTTCGGTACCTGCTGACCAATATTGAAGTCAGGAAGCGCAACTTCCAGCCGCTGCAAATTAAGATCGGCATTTAAATGCGGTTGGATTTTATCCTGCTTTTTTTCCAGAACAAGTTGGCCACCCATATCGAATTCCACCGCTTGCTTTACCGATTCTAAATCGACCTGGCAGCTGAGAGGAAATTGATCACGCTCATCATAGCTGACATAGCGCCCCCGAATCTGACAGGCAGCAACACCACGCAGTTGATTTAAAGGAGCAGGGATCGCAAGAGGTGAGCCTGCCAACTGTTCAACCATCTGACCAAACTCACGGATTGCGGCCTCTATATCGAGTTTAACATTGAAAGCAGGACTTGCCTGTTCCTCGCTTTTGCGGGCCTCAGCCTGGACCACGCCGCCCAAGTGCAAGCTGCCATTTTTAATATCTTCGATGCGCAGTTTGGATTGTACCTCGTAAGCGTCACCGGCTTCGGCTTGCTGATATTTCCCTACTATATCAAAATTAAAATTGATAAATTCGGGAATAAATTTGGCAACGAGCTCGTCTTGAGCAAGCCTGGCCTTTCTGATCGTTTTACCTTCGCAATGGAGATCGAGACTCATCTGATCGCGCAGCCGCTCTCCCCAGTTGGCAGTGACCTGACAGGGGGTAAGTTCAACATCAAGGATGTCATCCATAATTTCTTTGGCAGTAGCTTCAATCCGTCCGACAAACTTACCTTGGCTTAAGCGCCCTTGACTCAAAAAATTCAATCTGGCAAGGGGCGATTGATATCGAAGACGCAGCATCGTTGCACGCCCCCGACTATTCGTTAAAGGTTCAAAATCAAGCTTAGCATTCACACGATGCTCCAACCAATTGCCTTTCGCCTCACCTGTTATCCTTGCCTTTTCATCGAGTATGCTTTGATAATCTTGAAGTTGCAGATTGGCATCGACAGCAAAATCCTGACCTTGAAAGCGGCCCTTTGCTGCCACGCGCAATCGATCTTCTGCCCGCTCGCCTTCCTGCCAATTGTGACGATGCAAACCGGTAAGCTGAATTTGGCCGCTAGCGGTAAGAATTTCAGCATCCTGCTGTTTGAGCTGAAATTGCACGATTTCCACTTCGATCGGCTCAATGACGATATCTTCGAGCTGTCGCAACCACATCAGTGGTCGGAGTGGTTCGGCAAGTGGGCTGGACTCTTCTTTTTCCTCTACGGGTGGTCCGAGCTCGATTTCACCTACAAGGCCTGTGACTTGAATCGGGCCGAGCTGTGGCATTCTTGGCCTTGAGGGATGTAAATCCAAATGGGCAGCCAGGTCGATATCTTTGCTGCATATGCGCGGCTCTTCTAGGCAAAATCCACGCAGTTTAACGACAAAAGCCTTGCGTAAAATCTTTGGCGAAGAAGCTGAAACTTCTAAGCTCTGCCATTGCAAGGGCATTACGTAACGGTCCGTCAAGTGTAAAGCCTGGCTGACAGTCCAGTGATTGACAAGTGCCTGCGGAAAAAACAAGATCATCATAAGCACGGAAACAAACAACATAGCAATGAAGGCGAACAAACTTAAAAAAACTCTTTTAATCCAGCGTTTCATTAAAATTGCTCCCCGTAACTTAAATAAGCTTGCCAGCGCTCTAAATGCTGAAATTGATCCTCCAGCTCGCCAGACACAAAGCCATGGGCCAATGATGCCCGAAAGGTGCCGATCATAGTATCCCAATGCACACCGAAACCTGGTGACCAAAAATTGGCGTTTTCAAGCCGATAACCTTCTAAACCGATTCGTCCGAAGTCATAAAACAAGATTGGTTGTATGTTGTAGGGTATGACTTCACGTATGCGTAATTCAGCCCCTAAATAGGCGCTTGTTAAAGCGCCATCGCCAGGAAGCTTCTGTCTACCAAAGCCACGCAGATTTTGCGAGCCACCTAATCTCAGTCGCCGATTCGTCGGAAATTCATCTGGTGTTGTATCTCGACCCAAATCTATCGTTGTTAATTGCCCCCGCAGTCCTAAGATCCAAACAGCAGGTTCCAAATCAAAAAGATTCCACAAGTGAGCCCCATTGATATTCAAACGAGTCGCCGAATAATCAGACCCAAAAGCTTTCGCGCTGAACTCGGCGGAGGAACCGAGGCGGTATCCCGAGCGGGGATTGAGGAGAAAATACTCATAATCGTGACTCATCATGGACAAGTCGAGACGAAACATTATGGCTCTAGCCATACCGGGCCCTTCTCCACGAAGGGTTTCCACCTGGTCAAAGGCCACCGACCCCCAAAGATCATAGAGGTTTGGGGCTGTATCCCAGGTCCAGGCCGGACCGGTTCTGGCCTCATAACGATTACTTTCGAAGTTTGGCTCGTTTAATCGCTCTGCTGTCAACTGAGAGCGAATGGAATGCCGTATCACCATCGGCGCATAAAACCAGTCAAAACCGATAAATGCTCGTTGTTCCCTGAAGGAGGCTCGAACGCTTGCCTCTAAACGCGAGGCCATTTCTCCCATGCGATTATTGCGCCAGGCGCCTTCGACGATGAAAAATTCTTCCGTATCAAAGCCCAGCCCAAAAGTCACTAGACGGGGCTTGCCGGCAATATTTTGCAAACGGACATGAACCTCTTCATATTCCGGCTGACAATTAACATTATAATTGGCACTGATAACTAATTCGTCATTGATCATCCGCTGAACCGTTAAGTCGAGCAGCATCGAATCGTAACGATCACCACGGTGAAAAGCATTAAAACGCCTTTCCACGCCACCTATTGTGCCTGGGATCAATTCCATTTCAACTTCGGAAAATTCCATGAGAGAGGGCTGGCCAAGATCGATGATGACCTCATCACCTAACGGATAAGCTTTTGTATTGACGTTGGCACAGGGATAACCTGAACGTGACAATTCAAGATTCAACCAACTTTCAAGTTGATTAAGCGCATCAGGCGTCATATCCCGGCCAAAAATTTTCCAGAAACGATTAACTTGCAGGTCATAAGGAGTGTTGACTAAACGAACTTCGCGAATGACAGAACGGGGACCGAGATCGATCCTGACTCGTCCGCTCTCGGTTCTTTCCATTTTGAATTGAAAAAAGCCGCGGTCATGTAAAAAGTTTCTCAAAAAATATTGTTGCTGGTTCCAGGTCACCTCATTGTAAGGTGGTTGGCCAACGCCGCTGCAAACTAAGATTTGCTCAGGCTCAGTCAGGCGCAAATATTCCTCAGTTTCGACCGTGATGCCGGGGCACAGTTCGAAGCGACTGGAGGCTTCATCCTCGACGGCCTGTAAAATCGCTGGAAATATCATGTAAGCCACAATAGCACACCCTTTCCACTTCATCCGTAAGAACAGCAACTTGACCTCCAGATCCTTCTTGCCATATCCAAATCTAGTCCATGATATTGCACCAATGCTAAGAGACAACTTAAAGGGAGGTGTACTACCTTGGTGTTTGCGCGGTCAATAGTCAAATCGATGCGGGAAACGACCTGAAATGCCTGTTGCATAAACACTTCAAGTCGAGCTAAAACTTGCCGTCTGCGCTGGTGCATTCGGCTCAGCCGCTTCTACAGAGTGATCTTCCAGCTCCTCGTCCTGCCAAAAACCCGACAGATCACCTTCCATTAATTGGCCAAGCCAATGCAGTTTGGGAGCACGGTCGATAAAAATTTTGGCCACTGTCGTTAATGGAACCGCGACGAACATTCCTGCCGGCCCCCAAACCAGGCCCCAGACTAAGAGAGCGAGAAGGATCGTGATGGGATGCAGCTTTAAGCTGTCTCCTTGCCACTTCGGTTCAACAATATTGCCGAAGAATAATTGCACACCTGCGGGTAGTAACATGACGGCCAAAAACCACTCGATCCCTCTGTAATCCAACAAGGCCATCGGCAGCGGTAAAATACTGGCCAAAATTGAGCCAATATTGGGAATAAAATTCAATAAGAAGGTCAAGATTGCAATCAATAAGGCAAATTCCAAATCAAGGACATATAAAATGCTCCCGACTGATATGGCGGTTAATGCTGATATCGAGGCCTTCAAGGCCAAATATTTACTGATCGAACGATTGATTTCGTTAAATAATGCACTTCGGTACTGCGGAGATCGCCGACTGGCCAAGATGAATAAAAAGAATAAGAGGACTAAACCAATATATATCAATATATCGACGAACCAAGATGCCATTTCCTGCAAATAGGTTGAATAAGGAACTTCCTTCATCGCCATAACCCACATGCTTTCATCAAAATCAAAGCCAAGTGCCGCCATTCGCTGCTCAGCAAAACTGAACATGGAAGTGATTTGATCGCGGTAGAGATGAGCATCCTCAATGACTTTATTGATAATGGAGGAAAATGGTACGGCGAGGAGTATTGGTAAAGATACAACGGTTAAAAAGATGAGTGTACAGGAGATCAGCCGGGGAAGGTGCAAATTCATTTCAAGGAAGTCTAAGACCGGGATGACAAGGTTATATAGCAAAAAAGCCAGGAGCAGCGGCAATATAATTGTTTTTGTGTAGAAAAGGAGAAAGCCCAATGCCACAACAGACAAAATAATTTGCGAGCTTGATAGCAAGCTCCGGAAGCTGCGGTTTTCGATCATGATTTGAGAAAAGTTAAATTTCTTGAGCTCCCTGGAGTCACGCTTAGCCTGTCTGGAATCGGCTTTCGCGTGACCGAAGCGAAAATAACGGCGACCAATTTTTAGCCGCCTATGCTGCTGCTTTTCTTGCTGAGCAAACACCTGTATCTCCTTTGTCATCAAAATCGCGAGAACTGCTGCACTGATCACAGGGCGGATTCACACAGAAAAATCTCTGGCCGCTTGATTGCAAAAGGCTTGCCAGCAAAATATTGCAAAATGACCTATCTATTTTTTCAATGAATTGATTAGCTAATCAGCAAAATCAGAAGCTAAATGTCATCGGTTACTTTCCGCAGATGATAGTGGGTATCTCTTTGGATATGTCATGTAGGGCGTAGCATACAGTCAGGATCTATGGTAAAGAGTCTGGACCTGGCCACAGTCAGGTGAAGATGGAAAAGCTAAACTTTGCACAATGTAAAGTAGCTTCGTCTCTTATAGCTTGACCGATGCGCGGCAAGCACGATACCACGACGTAAAATGAGGTTGACAAACAACATGAATCCGTACAATGGACGACTTCTTATCATCGATGATGATGCCAATGTCTGCAAATTTTATGCAGCAACTTTAAGTGCAAACGGCTTCGTGGTTGATACCGGCTACGATTTGGAATCGATGCGGGAGTATTTGAACCGTCACTCCTACGACGGCTTACTGCTCGACTTAAGAATCGGCCAGGAAAAAGGCATCAACGGACTGCCGTATGTCCTTAAACATGCGCCTCATACCAAGGTTTTGATCTTAACTGCACACTCGACCGTGGAAAATGCTGTTGAGGCGATGCAAAGGGGAGCGACTTCCTTCTTAACCAAAGGAATGGAGCCGCAAGCATTTGTCACCGAAGTTAAAAAACATATCACCATCAGCAACGATTACCGCACTTCAGATGATCAAAGTTACGCAAATATGGGCATTATTGGTGATAGCCCGGCATTGAAAGAATTATTAGAGACGATCGATAAAGTAAAAGATGTCGACTCCACTGTCTTGGTACTTGGTGAATCAGGCACCGGTAAGGAATTGGTCGCCCGCGCCATTCACAAGGCATCAAAGCGCAAAGACCGAAGATTCGAAGCTATCAATTGCGGAGCTATCCCGGAAAATTTATTGGAATCGGAATTGTTTGGCCATAAACGTGGCTCCTTCACCGATGCCAAAGCTGACCGCAAAGGTATTTTTGAGATTTGTGACGGTGGCACCCTTTTGCTTGATGAAATTGGCGACATGCCTATTTCCTTGCAAACAAAACTGCTACGGGTCCTACAGGAGCGGCAAGTCACCCCGATTGGCGCCAGCAGACCGATCGATATCGATACCCGCGTCGTCGCTGCAACCCACCGTGATATCCTTGATGAAGTGAAACGCCATCACTTCCGGGAAGACCTTTATTTCCGTTTATCAGTCGTCGTGATTCATATTCCACCGTTGCGTCATCGAATCGAAGATTTGCCAATTCTTATCAATCACTTTCTTAATCAGTTTAATAAGCGTTTTGACAAAAACGTGAATCCTCCGTCTAAGGCGGTCCTTACCCGTTTGCAATCATATGACTGGCCAGGAAACATTCGTGAATTACAAAATGCAGTGGAACGTGGCGTTGTCTTAGCGAGAGAAAATGAACTCGATATCAAGGATATGTTCCAACATCTGCACTCGTCACATCCCGAGCGACAAAACGAAGCTTCACTGGTGGAAAAAGCCTTTGCCATGCCATTGACAGATGCCAAGCAATTTTTCGAAAAAGAATATGTCGAGCATTTATTGAAAGAAGCCAAAGGCAATATTTCTGAAGTCGCTCGAAAATCGGGAAGATATCGGGCCGACATCTATCGGTTGATGGAACGCTACGGCTTTCACCAAGATAATTATCGGTAGAAGGAGTCCGCTATGAGACAGGGCCATGAGCCGATCCATTCCAAATATCACACAGACCCCTTATATCAGCCGCTCATTCTCGATTTTTTGGATGATTTACCCAAACTCGGCGATCAAATCAAAGAAATGGTTGATCGAGCTGATTGGAGCATCGCGCAACAACTCTGTCATCAGCTGAAAGGGACGGCCGCAACTTATGGTTATGACGAGCTAGCGAGCATAGTCGGTCAGCTGGAGACCCATAGCCAGAATTTCCACGAAACGAAACCGTCAGAGGCTGACGAGGCCAGGTTTCTTGTCACTGAGATTGATCAATTGATTGCAAGGATGCTGGCAGCAAAAAACCAAATGTAACGCAAGAATTTCCTTAAAGGAACTTTTTTAGATGTTTATCCGCCGCCAAACAAGACTGTCACGCTCTCGCTTCAGCCGCAAGCCGGTTTTGTTTGGCGTCAATCTTGGTTTTATCATTATCCTGGCAGTATTTCTCGTAAACTTAGCTAATTTATATGAGAACACACGGCTTTTCGATCAGAACCAACAACGTGCGGAAGTTATCACTCGTTTCGCATTTGCCTTGGAAGAGATGGTCAGTGCCTTGCACATTGCGGAAAGCTCACAGCAGATTTATCTGGTTAGTGAGGATCGCTACCATTTGGATCGTTTCTTTGAAGCCACCGAACTGACAGAAAAAGCGATGCGGAATCTTGAAAACTTCATTCCGGACCAGGAGCCTTTGCCGCCATTGGTTCTCGATCTGTTGACTCATGCTGCAAGGCGTTTGGAATTGCTACGGCGTGGAGTACGGATTATGCAGCGCGACGGCCGGGCTGCGGCATTGGATTTTCAAGCCGATGAGATCAGTCAGGAGATACGCACAAGCTTTGACAAGTCACTGACCGCCGCTCGTGAACCGACGCATACCATGATGAACGAGAAGGTAAATAAGGTTCAACGGGATCAGATGATGGCTAACGCCTCGTTTCTGGGTGCCGCTGTCCTCAATCTTCTACTCGTGTTAACCGGATTTATTCTCGTTCGTCGCTATATCAGCCGTCAAGAGTTTGAAAACTGGCTGAAATCAGGAGAAGCTGAACTAAACTCGGCTATGAGTTCCAAGCAGAATCTAGCAGATTTTGCCAGTAGTACGCTTGGTATTCTGGCTAGCTACCTGAGTTCGCAGCGTGGTGTTTTTTACTTACATCATGATGGTCAGCTCATCAAAGCTGGTAGCTTTGCTGCTGGTCCGATATCTAACGAGCCGAATTCGATCCCTCTACGAATTGAAGATTTTCCGCGCCTCCCTTTAGACAGTAGTTTAGCCGGAGAATGTATCAAATTCAAAAACACCATCCACATTCAGGAAATCGCCAACAGCTCCATGCATGCAAAGAATCAGGAACTGGTCCGACTAGGAGTTGGCGAATGGCATCCCCACGAGATCATGCTTTTTCCTATCTTCTTTGACGGTGAAATTACCGCCGTCATCGAATTAGCAAGCCTGGGCAAGTTCTCAAAGATTCATAAGAGCTTCATTGAAACCATCCAACAAGACATTGGACGCTCGCTCGATAATGTCATCCGACGTAGTGAAATCAGTTCACTCTTAATGGAAAAGACGCGCCGAACAGAAGAGCTACAAATGCAGCAGGAGGAGCTGAGGGCGAGCAATGAAGAGTTAGAAGAACAAACTCATGCCTTAAATGATGCGAAAAAGCGCTTGCAATTGCAGCAGGAAGAACTCGAACAAACAAATATCGAGCTGGAACAGCAGGCTCGCATTCTGGAAGAACAAAAAAATGCCCTGAAACTGCGTAATGAAGATTTAGTCAGAGCAAAGGAAGAAATCGAACGCAAAGCACGTGAAGTTGAATTGGGCAGTCGCTTCAAATCGGAGTTTTTGGCGAATATGTCACATGAGTTGCGTACCCCGTTAAACAGCGTACTCATCATGTCGACCCTTTTGTCAGAGAATCAAAAACAGCATTTAAGCGAAACAGAAGTCGACTATGCAAAAACCATCAACAAAGCAGGCTCGGATCTATTAAATCTTATCAATGATATTCTCGACCTTTCCAAGGTTGAGGCAGGGCAAATGAACGTCTATCCTGAAGCGGAAAATTTAACAGCAATTGTGAGCGGCATTCAAAAAATCTTCCAACCACTCGCAGATGAAAAACAGATCAATTTTATCATCGACATTGAGGACGGATTAAGTCCACACGTCATAACTGACCGGCAGAGGCTGGAACAAATCATCAACAACTTTCTTTCAAACGCTTTTAAATTTACAGAACAAGGCCAGATCACGCTGCGTATTGAAAAAACCCGCAATCACCACCTCATCAGCAGCTTGACTCATACTGACAGCACAGAATTTCTGACGATTAAAGTGATTGATACGGGTATCGGCATCAGCCAGGAAGATCGTCAGGAAATCTTTGAAGCTTTCCGCCAGGTGGATGGCTCGATTCGTAGAAAGCATGGTGGCACTGGCTTGGGCCTTGCCATCTGTAAGCAACTAGCAAGCCTTTTGCAGGGCACGATTACCGTCGAAAGTGAGATCGGTCAGGGAAGCAAGTTTTGCCTGCATATTCCCCAGGAGATGTCAATAAAACAGACCGCTGACGATATCGTCGAGCGCGCGAATCACAACGAAGCTACTCGAAACGCCGCATTGGATCTAAGTATATCAGATGAAAATCGCGTCTATAAATTCCGCGAAATTTTGATTGTTGAAGATGACCATGCCTTTGCATCAACGGTTGCTAAAGTTGCGGAAGAGTTTCGTTTACGTAGTAAAACCATTCATCATGGCGATGAAGCCATCACTTATCTTAGTAAAAACATACCTGAAGCCATAGTCCTGGATATTAACCTGCCAGGAACTGACGGCCTCTCATTACTTGACTCAATCAAGCAAGATGCCGAACTGCAAAAAATCCCCATCCATGTCATTTCTGGCTATGACTATAAACAGAAAGCCTTAGATCTGGGAGCTTTAAGTTATCAGCTGAAACCGGTGTCGATTGAAGACGTGCGTGAAGCCTTCAGTCAGCTGGAAGCGAGTATCGCTGAAAATCAAAAACGCATTTTGCTCGTCGAAGATCAGCCGGAGCAACGGCAGAATGTTATTAAATTGTTAGCTTCGGAGTTTATTCAAATCGATGAAGCCTGCACTGGTCAGGAAGCCATAGAAAGGCTTGGCAGTCAAAGCTATGATTGCATTATCCTTGACCTTAACCTGCCGGATTTTTCTGGTTTTGAAGTCCTTGATGAAATTGAAAAAGGTCAGTTGAACGGCGACCAATATCCGCCGATTATCATTTTTACTGCCAAGGACCTTTCTTCTCAAGAGCAAGAGCGTTTGAAGGGACGCTTTAGCAATGTCATTGTCAAAGGCGGAAGATCGTCTGAGCGCTTGCTTGATGAGGTTGAGTTATTCCTGCACCAAATCGGTGAACGGGGAGGTTCACAGAAAAGCAAGGTGCCAGCCAGAACAAGTGATAAACACCTGGAAAATGACGAACGTCTGTTTGCTGATCGTCGAGTCATGGTAGTCGATGACGATCTACGTAATGTCTTTGCTCTGGCTAGCGTTCTGGAAAACAAAGACATGACGGTCACCATTGCACGGAATGGCCAGGAAGCTCTTGAAGTCTTAGAAGATCCGACTAGTCAAATTGAAATCGTCTTGATGGATATCATGATGCCTGTCATGGACGGTTTTACGGCGATCAAAAAGATTCGGGAAACTAAAGAACACAAAAATATTCCCATTATCGCGCTAACTGCCAAAGCCATGAAAGGTGATCGCGAGCGCTGCTTGGAAGCCGGTGCGACGGACTATCTAGCTAAACCGATAGAACTGTCACAGTTGTTTTCATTATTGCGAGTCTGGTTAAGTCAGGTGCACACAAAAGGCTTCATCCATTCGGAAAGGCGTTAAGGATGATGCAAGACCAAAGCGCGATTGATGACATCGAATATGGATTGTTTTTGGAAGCCGTTTTTCGTCGCTATGGTTATGATTTCCGAAACTATTCACGAAAATCTCTACGCCGTCGGGTGCAAAGCATCCTTGATCAGGAACATATCAGCGATATCGGTCAGCTCACCTGGCACTGCCTGCGTGACCAAGATCTGTTCCTACGAATATTGCCGACTCTGACTGTTTCCACCAGTAGCATGTTTCGTGATCCGGAAAGCTTTCTGAGTCTGCGTCAAAACGTAATACCCTTGTTACACACCTATCCACATATCAATATTTGGCACGCTGGTTGCAGTACCGGCGAAGAGGTTTATTCTCTGGCCATCGTTCTCAAAGAGGAAAATTTGTACGACAAAGCAACCATCTTTGCTACGGATATCAATCCCACAGCACTGAAGTTGGCAAAAGAAGGTATTTATACCGTGGACAAGGTTAAAGAGTATACGCAGGCTTATCAGCAAGCAGGTGGGCGGGAATGCTTTTCCGATTATTACACCGCTCATTATGGTCATGCACGTATGGATAGATCTTTAATTGAAAATGTCACCTTTGTTGAACACAACTTAGCAACAGATGCGGCGTTTACTGAGGCTCATCTCATCTTATGTCGGAATGTATTTATTTACTTTAATCAGTCTCTACAGGAAAAAACCGCGCGTCTCTTTCTCAACAGCCTAGTTTATAAAGGCATATTATGCCTGGGATCTGCGGAAACAGTACGCCTCCTTTCATGCTCGCATTTGTTTGATGATTATGATGAAAAGAATCGGATTTTTCAAAAAAACGCGGAGTTTCAGGCTCCGATTTTTCGGGCATGAGATTGAAGCTAAAGATTAGGTAGCAAGCAATGGCTGAAACTTTAACAAAAATCTTACTAGTTGATGATAGACCGGAAAATTTGCAAGCGCTCACAGCCTTAATCACTTCACCGCGCTTACAAATCCTAACGGCAAACTCTGGTGAAGAAGCTTTAAGTCTATTGATCGATCATAAATTTGCCGTCGCCCTGATTGATGTGCAAATGCCAGTGATGAGTGGTTTTGAATTGGCTAAGCTCATCCGTGGTCGCAAAGAATACCGTGATTTACCAATTATCTTCGTGACTGCTGGACAGCATAACAAACGAGAGATCTTTGAAGGTTATGAAAATGGAGCTGTTGATTTTTTGCACAAGCCACTAGATCCTCATGTGGTCCGCAGTAAAATCAATGTCTTTGTCGAACTGGATATTTCCAAAAAGGTCATCAACCAACGATTGGTAGAATTAGCTAAACTCAAAGAAGAAGCTGAAAAAGCCAATCAAATCAAAAGCCGGTTTCTGGCCAATGTCAGCCATGAAATCCGCACACCATTAAGCGCGATCATCGGTCTGGCAGAATTGGCGACCAATGATCTGATCGATGAAGATGAAAGAGCCCAGTATCTGGGTTCAATCATCGAAAATGGTCAGCACCTGCAGGATCTTATCAATGATATTCTTGATCTTTCTAAAATCGAGTCAGGTAATCTCAAGCTTGAAAAGCTGCACTGTTCAATACCCAAGATTATGGCAGAGATTTCGGCTGTCTTTACCAGCAAAGCCGAGGTGAAAGGCATTCAACTGGAGTTTGAACATTCAGAACGCACCCCTAATCTGGTTACGACTGATCCTGTACGCCTGAAACAAGTGCTGGTCAATACCATCGGCAATGCCTTAAAGTTTACGGAAAAAGGCCGTATCAAAGTCAGCGTCGACTTAATGGAAGATGGCGCGCATTTAAATCACCCGCAGTTGGAATTTCGGGTCAAAGATAGCGGCTGTGGTATTCCAGAAGATATGTTGGAAAAGATCTTCCTGCCGTTTCAGCAAGGTGATACTTCCAATACCAGAAACTTCGGTGGAACAGGCCTGGGATTATCGATATCCCGTTATCTCTGCCGCTGCCTGGGCGGTGAGTTGATTGCCCGCAACAATTGCCCGGAACCAGGCTCAGAGTTTATCTTCACCATTGACCCCAATCCCTTTATTCGAACCAACAAGGACTTCAGGAAAGCAAGCATGCCAACTATCGCAGTACAAGCCGAGCTTCATTCCGCCACGGAACCTGTGCAAAGAACAGCCTCAGCAAGACCTCCATCTCAAACAAGTCAGGAAGTTTTGGATCAGAAAAAAATTCTCATAGTAGAGGATTCAAAGCATATCAGGCACTTTGTCCGCCGTGCCTTGGAGCTTGCCGGAGCAAAGGTTGATGCCGCCTGCGATGGTATCGAAGGAGTCGAACTGTCGCGCTCGGATGCTTACGATCTCATTTTGGTCGACATACAAATGCCTGGTATCGATGGCTTTGAAACGGTAAAGCTAATGCGTCAGCGCGATATTCGCTGCCCGATCCTGGCTTTCACAGCGCATGCCATGAAAGAGGAGCGGGAGCGTTGCTTGCAATCAGGCTTTGATGGTCATATTGGTAAACCGATCGAATATCAGCAGCTGCTACAAGTGGTTCAGCAATATACCGAAGGCATGCTAGCCTCGTATTCACCGACTTAGTCGCCGCTTATTCATTGATGACAACCGTCTTAATATTAACGAACTCGTGCATGCCGACTTCAGCCAGCTCACGACCGAAGCCACTTTTCTTAATGCCACCGAAGGGCAGGCGCGGGTCTGACTTCACCATGGTATTGACCACACAGGTGCCGGCATCCAACTCATGTGTGGCGATCGATTCGCCTTTTGCCAGATCACGGGTAAATATCGCTGCTCCCAAGCCAAAGCGACTTTGGTTGGCTAAGTGTATCGCTCCTTTTTCATCAGCCGCAGCCACTACCGCTGCTACGGGGCCAAAGACTTCTTCATCAAAGACAGGCATGCCAGGCTTAACATCAGTTAGAACTGTAGCCTCGTAATAAAAACCGGGACTGTCAACGTGATGGCCGCCGAGTAGGCAATGTGCTCCCTTTTTCACTGATTCCTGTACCTGCTTGGCAATATCTTGACGGATATCGTCGCGGGCTAATGGGCCTAATCCAACCGTGTTATCCATCGGATCGCCGAGTTTGACTTTCGCCATCTGCTCGACCAATTTAGCCTGAAACTCTTCTTTAACTGAGTTGACAACAATAAAACGCTTGGCGGCGATACAACTTTGTCCGGAATTGATCAAACGACTGGCAGCACAAGTCTTTGCGGCCAGCTCAATATCAGCATCGTCCAAAATCACATAAGCATCACTACCACCTAATTCCAACACCGATTTTTTCACCAGTTCGCCCGCAATTTTGCCAATAGCTGCACCTGCACGATTGCTTCCTGTGAGCGTGACAGCCTTAATGCGTTCATCGCGCAGCAGTTTCTCCGCATGCTGCGAGTCGATGAGTAAACTTTGCATCACTCCTTCAGGTAAACCGGCTTGCACAAGAATGTCAGCAATAGCTAGGGAACAGCCTGAAACATTGGAAGCATGCTTCAATAAAGCCACATTGCCCGCCATAAGATTCGGCGCTAAAAAGCGAAATACCTGCCAAAAAGGGAAATTCCACGGCATAATCGCCAGAATCGGACCTAGTGGTTGATAGCTGATTTTGCTTTTCCGCGGTCCGGTATCCACTAATTTTTCGGCTAGAAAATCGGCTCCATGCTCCACATAATATTCACACACAGCAGCACATTTTTCGATTTCAGCAACAGATTGTTCGATCGGTTTTCCCATTTCTTCCGTTATCAGCTTGCCATATGAAAATTTATCCTTACGCAATAGCTCAGAGACACTTTTTAAGTGGTCGGAACGCTCTTGTATACTTGTTGTACGCCAAGTAAAAAAGGCTTCCTCGGCTTTATTTAATGCTTGCTCAATGGCAGCATTGTTTAAGGCTTGATACTCCTTTAGGAGTTCTCCTGTTGCGGGATTCATACTTTTCATCATGGCGCTCCTCAATTCTGCCTAAAAAACAAACAACTCGATTATCATCCTATTTACCCTCTGTCTTTCATGCAATCCTTAGGAAAGGTAAAAAAAATCGTCACTTGACCTGTATTATGCAAGAGGCACCCCTGGGGTTGAAACAAGACAGCCCCCTAAAAGGCTTAACACTTCTAGCTCTGACAGACTTGACTGGTCCTACACCCTTATGAAATTCTCATCGGCGAAGAGAGAGTGTTATAATCATGCTTCGTCGATCATCGAAATTCGCATTTCCGATGTCTTATAGTGAACTTACTAACAGGTGGGATGGTGACATTAAACATGCGGAAAAATTTTTGGATCATTCCTGTCGTCATTGGCGCAGGACTGCTTATTTGGTGGGCAAATACACCCAATTCAGCCAATAGTGGGCAACGAGGCCGTCCGGCAACTGGCGTCCGTATCGTCGAAGTGAAGAAGCAGGCCATCACGATTTCTGGTGAAGCTCTCGGTTCCACTCGAGCTGCAGAATCCATTCTGATCACCTCAACTGTCGCCGAAACTATTGAAGAAATTCATTTTGAAGAAGGACAATCCGTAAAAAAAGGCGATCTCTTAGTCACCTTTCGCCTCGCTGAAGTTCAAGCACAACGCGATGTGATTGCCGCCGAAATTGCTGAGAATCGCCGCGAAGTTGACCGTTTGCAGCGCCTGGTGAAGCAGGGTGCTGCACCACGATCCCAGTTGGATTCCCGCCTCACATTGTTGCGTAAAGCCGAAGCGCAGCTTCGCCAAGCTGAGGCCAGAATTAAAGAGCGCATGATTCGCGCGCCGTTTGATGGTTTCGTCGGCATTCGCAACTACAGCGTAGGCGCATTAGTTCGTCCAGGCGATGTCATCACTACCCTGGATGATATTGCCAACATGAAATTGGAGATGTCCGTACCAGCAAGCTTCCTTCCAAGGCTACAAGTTGGCTTACCACTTGTGGCGAGATCACCAGTGTTTGGCAACGATCGCATCTTTGAAGGGCGCATCACTCAGATCGATAGCCGTATCGACCCGACCACCCGCTCGCTTCGGGTTCATGCCGAGATTCCTAACGACGAACTCCTCTTAAAGCCAGGCATCTTCATGAATGTCGATATCGTCCAGCAAGAACGGGAAGGTTTACTGATACCGGAAATTGCCCTTATTTCCCGGCGCGATCAAAACTTTGTCTATCGCGTGGATGAGGAAAACCGTGTTGAAGAAGTGGCTATCACCATTGGTGTGCGAATACCAGGACAGGTTGAGGTAGTGGAGGGATTAAAAGAAGGTGATCAGATCATCACAGAAGGTACCGTTAAGGTCAATCCTGGGCATGCCGTGGAAGTCTTAAATCCACCAGCCACCGGCACTTAATGTAAAAAATTTACGTTCTGCCACGACCTGTACCTGTAGATTCATTTTTCCAAGGGAGCTTTCCATGTGGCTGTCTGATATCTCGGTGAAACGCCCTGTGTTTGCCACGGTTATGAGCCTACTTTTAATTGCCTTCGGCATCATATCTTTCGATCGCCTATCACTGCGCGAGTATCCTAATATCGATCCGCCAGTGATTTCCATTAGCACCAATTATCGCGGCGCCTCAGCAGCCGTAGTCGAAAACCGCATCACGCAGTTAATCGAAGATCGGATTGCTGGCGTTGAAGGCATCAAGTTTATTAATTCGCAAAGCTCAGATGGCCGCTCCCGCATTAGCCTGGAGTTTGAAGTCGGACGTGATGTGAATGAAGCTGCCAATGACATCAGAGACAGGGTTTCGGGCCTTGCCAATAATCTGCCAGTGGAAGCTGATCCACCGGAAATTCAAAAAGTCGATTCCGACGAAGATGTCATCCTCTGGCTGGGCATTGAAAGCGATCGGTTGACCAGCATGGAACTGACCGACTATGCCCGGCGCTATCTTGAGGATCGCTTTTCGACCCTCGATGGCGTTGCCCGTGTTCGCATTGGTGGGGGTCTCGAATATTCGATGCGCATTTGGGTTGACCGCCGGCAGTTGGCTGCCAGAGGTATGACCATCGTAGATATTGAAAATGCCTTGCGCTCACAAAATGTCGAGCTGCCGGCAGGTAGCATCGAATCCGCCACTCGCCAATTCACAGCCCGAGTCGAGCGTGGCTTCCGCACGCAAAAGGATTTTGAAAATCTGGTGATTGGTCGGGGCAACGATGGCTATCTGGTTAAGCTTTCCGATGTGGCTAATGTCGAGCAGGCACCCGAAGAATCACGGACAGTCTATCGCGGCAATCGCCTTCCCTCAATTGGGATCGGAGTGATCAAACAATCCACTGCTAATACCTTGGAAGTCGCTGACGCCGTCAAAGCTGAGATCGAGCGAATCGCCGATACACTGCCAATCGGTATGGAAATCAAAATGAGCTACGACTCATCCGTCTTTGTCAGCAACGCCATCCGGGAAGTCTACTCGACCTTAATCATTGCCATTCTTCTGGTCGTTTTAGTGATCTACCTGTTTCTTGGCGATATCAAGGCGGTATTGGTTCCAGCGGTCGCCGTTCCCGTTTCCATTATCGCGACAACAAACGTGCTCTATGCTCTCGGCTTTTCAATTAATATGTTTACCTTGCTGGCATTAGTTTTGGCGATCGGACTTGTCGTCGATGATGGCATTGTCGTGCTTGAAAACATTTATCGGCGGATCAAGGAAGGCCAGGAAAGCAGCCTTGTTGCTTCCTATCAAGGCGCAAGGCAGGTAGGATTTGCAGTCATCGCAACAACCGGTGTACTGGCTGCCGTGTTTCTCCCGATCGCTTTTCTTCAAGGTGATGTCGGTCGCTTATTTCGCGAGTTTTCCATTACTATCGCCGCTGCTGTGATATTTTCCAGTTTTGTGGCCTTAACTTTATCACCCGTGCTGTGTACCAAGTTATTTCGCAAGATCAGCGAGCCATCGCTCATCACGAAAAAGGTCGGTAATCTTCTGGATCGAGCGAAGTCTTCATACATGAGTGCTTTACAGGCATTGATATACCGGCCGAAATATTTTTTTATTGGCCTCGTCGCGGTTATCGCACTTGGCTTTGTCTTGGTACGTATGATTCCTTCGGAATTTGCTCCTAGAGAGGACCGCGGAGCATTTTTTGTGATGGCGCAAGGACCAGAGGGAGCTTCCTTTCAATATATTTCGCAGCAAATGGAAATCGTTGAAGATGTTCTAATGAATTATGTTGATACCGGCGAAGTCAGCCGGGTCCTCATTCGAGCACCACGTGGCTTTGGCAATGTCGCCGACTTCAGCAACGGTATGGCCATCGTCATCATGGAGGAATGGTCGAAACGCCGACCAGCCGATGAAGTTCTGGCAGAAGTTCGCGGCAAACTCAGTAAAATACCTGGCGTTCGAGCCATGCCGATTATGAGGCAAGGCTTAGGTGGCGGGATCGGTAAGCCCGTACAGTTTGTCATTGGTGGAGCTGATTATTCGGAACTTGCGAGGTGGCGGGACATCGTCATCGCCAAGGCTGAGGAAAATCCAGGCTTACACAGCATCGAACATGACTACCAGGAGACCAAACCTCAGATCAGGATTGACATCGACCGGGAACGCGCCGGTGATCTCGGCGTCTCGATTGCCAATATTGGTCGGACTCTGGAAAGTCTTCTGGGGTCAAGAATTGTGACAACCTACATTACTGCCGGTGAAGAATACAATGTGATTGTCGAAGGTATACGTGACCAGCAAAGCTCACCTTCCGACATCAACAATATTTTTGTGCGTTCCGAAAACACCGGCGAACTGGTGCCTTTGGAAAGCTTGGTTACGGTTAGGGAATTTGCTGATGCCGGTAACCTCAATCGCTATAACCGGATGAATGCGATTACTATTAGCGCCGATCTGACAGAAAACTATGCCCTTGGCGATGCTTTGGATTTCCTGGAAGATGTCGTCCGCACTGAATTGCCAGCCGGCGCTGTTATCGACTACAAGGGCGCGTCTTTGGACTTTAAAGAGTCATCCGGTGCCATGTACTTAACACTAGGCTTATCGATATTGGTCGTCTTTTTGGTCTTATCCGCACAGTTTGAAAGTTTTGTGCAACCTCTGGTTATTATGATCGCCGTACCATTTGCCATCATCGGTGCTTTTATCGGCCTCATGTTAACCGGACAGAGCATTAACATTTACACCCAGATCGGCTTTATCATGTTGGTGGGCCTTGCTGCCAAAAATGGGATTTTGATCGTCGAATTCATCAACCAGTTACGTGATGAAGGCACGCCTTTTGAAGAGGCTATTTTAGAAGGATCAGCCCTGCGTTTACGCCCCATACTTATGACCGTGGTCACCACAGCAATGGGAGCTGTGCCGTTGATCCTATCCAGCGGAGCTGGTAAAGAGACCCGCTTGGTTATTGGAGTGGTCCTCTTTTTTGGAGTGATCTTTGCGACGGGCATTACCATTTTTCTGGTACCGGTCCTCTATCGTCTCTTATGTCAAAAAACAAGTTCTCCAGAGGCAATTGAACGCCAGTTGGAATCGGAATTGTCCAGTTCAAGTACAAGTACAAGTATTGAGGTTCTTTCGTGAGTAGACAGCACATGATCCGCATTGGTTTCGTGATAAGTATCTTTTTTGGTGAAATAGGATTCGGCAAAACCTTGACCTTAGAGGAAGCCTTGAATGACTTCCTTGCTGAAAGCCCCTATATCGAGTCGCAATCCTATCGTGTGGAAGAGGCTGATAGAACGGCGCAATCGGCCTTCGGCCGCATGCTGCCCAGCTTGAATTTCAACGCCAGCTATATTCAACAGCTTGATGAGCCATTATTCGATGATAGCCAAAAAATTCAGGAATACGCCTTAATCCTGAGACAAAATTTGTTTACAGGAGGTGCGAGCTATTATACCTGGAGAACGGCGAAATACCTGTCAGAGAATACGAAAGCCAGCGTCGCGGCTATCATTCAGGAGCTCAAGCTCGAACTGATTCAAGCATACCTGACAGTTTTGACTCGCGAAGAAATTCTCAAACACCAGCTGGAACAAGTCCACGTACTGAAAAATCAATTATCTGTGGTGAAAACACGTTTTGAAGCGGGCTCTGCTATCCTTTCCGATGTTCGCCAGGCAGAAGCTCGACTTGCGGCAAGTGAGGGAGCGGCAGCTCTGGGCAGAAGTCAAAGAGATCAGGCCCTGGCTAATTTCCAGCGCTTGCTTGGCCTCCGCCCAGGCATCAGTCTGCAATGGCCAGAATTACCGAAAAATTTACCCACCGACGTCGAAAGCCTCTACCAAAAGGCTTTGGACAACAATCCTAGTCTAGCAGCAGCAAAAATGTCGATTGAGCTGGAAAAATCCCAAATGTCGGTGGTTCGCTCTCAATATTTGCCGGAACTTGCTGCTGAAGTGCGGGTTATTGAACGTGATGAAGGCGGGATGGATCAGCGGCAAAGACAGGAATTTGTCCTCGGTATGAGTATGAATCTATTTAACGGCTTACAAACTCATCATGACCTCGCCCGCAGTCGTTTGGCTGTTCGTCGCTCGAGAGAAGATTTGGAAATCGTCAAGCGCCGCTTAAGGCGCGATAGCGAAGAAGTATTTTCTTTACATTATGCCGCTCGTTCCAATCTCGACTCGCTGGAACTTGCCGTCAAATCTGCCGAAGAAGCCACGCGCGCCTTTCAAATCGAATATCAAAGTGGTAGTCGCAGTCTTTCTGATCTGCTCAATGCAGAAGAAGACCTACTTCAATCACGCATAGGTCTCGCCCTGGCGCGAATCGACTACTATCTCTCCGCCTTTCGTATTAAGCTCGTCGAAGGTTCTTTGTGATACATGAAAGGAGTCAACGACGATGAATACAAGGCTAGAAAGCGATAGCATGGGTAAAATACCAGTGGCGGTTGATCGTTACTGGGGAGCACAAACGCAACGATCGCTGGAAAACTTCGCTATTGGCGGGCAGCGTTTTCCAAGACAAGTTATTCGTGCTTTTGGTTTGGTTAAAAAAGCTGCGGCCGCTGTCAATCTTGCTTTAGGTAAACTGGATGAAAAAAAAGCTGCATGGATCATGCAAGCTTGTGACGAGGTCATCGACGGTCATTTCGATGATCATTTTCCCCTCGTCGTTTGGCAAACGGGCAGTGGCACCCAGTCGAACATGAACGCCAATGAGGTGATTGCTAACCGGGCGACCCAGCTTGCTGGTGGCGAACTGGGTAGTAAAAATCCAGTCCATCCTAATGATCATGTAAACATGTCCCAATCCTCGAATGATGTTTTTCCTACAGTGATGCACTTGGCCGCTGTCAATTCTCTGCACGAGCACCTCCTGCCAAGTCTTCATCGCCTGCACTCTGAAATGGAACAAAAGGCGAAAGCTTTCCAAGAACTGGTAAAAATTGGTCGCACTCATATGATGGATGCGACACCACTTAGCCTTGGGCAAGAGTTCTCAGCCTATGCAGCACAATTAGCATTTTGTGAGAAACAGATTCTGCAAAGCCTTGATGGCCTCTATGAGCTGGCGCTGGGCGGTACTGCTGTCGGCACCGGCTTGAATTCACACCCCGATTATGCAGAAAAAGTGGCACAAAAAATTGCTGAACTTAGCGGCCACACATTTCGCAGCGCGACCAACAAATTTGCGGCCTTAGCGGCCCATGATCCCTTGGTGCAAGCAAGCAGCAGTTTGCGATTACTGGCCACCGTATTATTTAAAATTGGCAACGACATCCGCTTACTCGCCAGTGGACCAAGGTGTGGCATCGGCGAGTTGCAATTACCGATGAACGAACCAGGCAGCTCGATCATGCCAGGGAAAGTCAATCCCACACAAATTGAAGCGTTGACCATGGTCGCCGCGCAAGTCTTCGGCAATGATACGACAATCGCCTTCGCCGGTTCCATGGGGCATTTGCAATTGAACGTTTTTAAGCCTGTCATCATCCATAACTTTTTAGAATCAAGCCAGTTGCTGGGCGATGCTATGAATTCCTTCTTAAAAAATTGTGTCGCTGGCCTTACCCCCAATAAGGCGCAAATCCAGCGGCATCTCGAACAATCATTGATGCTCGTCACAGCTTTAACACCTAAAATCGGCTATGATAAAGCAGCACAAATTGCGAAGTTTGCCCATGAAAACGGCAAAACCTTAAAAGAAGCAGCCGGAGAACTTGGCTATCTGCAAAGTGAAGAATTTGATGCCATCGTTCGTCCAGAAAATATGCTTCATCCCTGAATTCGCTCACTATTCCGCCCGTTCAATACGGAAAGAAGTATTGTTTTTCAGGCTATTGACGAGATGTCGTCCCATTTTTTTGCCATCGGCGAGATCGGTCAGGCTATCGACTTGGAACCATTTCGAATAATCGATGGCAATCACCAGTTCATTCGATAAGCCAGCCACCACCTCGGATGGGCCACCATCTTTGCCCGAATCATTGACTACCAACTCATCGTTCCAATCAAAGGCAAATTCAAACGGCTGTTGCAAGGAACCAATCTTTAGTTGACCACGAATAATGGAGGTTTTGCCGATCAATGGGTCATCTTCTTCTAAACCAGGAATCTCTCCAGCTTGTAAGACATGACCAGTAATACTTGCCGTCTTATAAACTCCAACTTGCAAATCCTTACTTTGCGGTTTCGGTGTAACTTCACCGGTCAGAAGATCGAGGACGTAGGGGCCTTGAAACGCTGGTTCCGAAGGCTTGGTATCAGCATAGAGATAAACATCTTTCAAGACATGGCGGTTTTCCTGAAGAGTGACTTGTGCGATGACATTACCATTGCGATCAGTCACATCAAAGGTCCGCTCTTCTAAGGCGGTAAAGATTAATGTCACAGCTTCCGACTCAAGCTGGTTTTTTTTCGGGCCATCGCCTTCTTTATCGGGGGGATTACCAAGCCAAGTACCGCAGCCAACTAGCAAGCTGACTTTCACTAACAATTGCACGTATCGCCCGAAAACTGCGCTCCACTTTACATTTTTCATCATGATCCTTAGCTCTCTACTTTTTCGGCACAACTAACGGAAACAGTTGCATGTTAACCTGATAAACATTTTCATCTTCACTACCTTGACTCGCAGCTTCCATGGCAAAAACCTCGTGACATAATTCTATCAACCGAGCCTTGACACGTGCGGCGTCCTCTGGTTTTAAGCGCACGGTTAAAGCATTGAGATCGCGTAGGCTTGAAGGCACCCGGGTCACCGAATCACGAGCAATTTCACACATTTTTTCGTGATAACGAATGGCTGCAATCGGTCCAACTTCCCTGGTTGGATGCACTTGGCCTCCCGTTAACACATGCCGCCCCTTGCTTACATCCCAGCTTATTAGGTTTAGGCGCTCCAATAAGTCCAAAGCATATCCAGCCTGCTTCGGCATGATTTTCATAAACAACTGCTCAGCGATCCATTGCGGATCAGATTGAAACCATGTTGTTCCTACCATTTCCCGAATCACTGGATAGTACCATTCCGAAAAATATTCCAAACGCTCACGATCTTCGTGATCAGGAATGACCTGCGCTTTGATTTCTATAAGATCTTGCAGGAATTTTTCTCTCTCCCGCCCCTGATTGGCATTATTATGACGAACCATCGCCAGAAAATAACGCCGTTGCATCGATTTCAAGGGAATCGATTTGAGGATACGCTCAGCAGCCTTTGGTGAAAGCTTGCGTCGGCCCGAGATGATGAGCCACAGCGCATTACTACGGGGAAAGCCAAGATCTTCGGCAAATTGTAAGTAGGAATAAGAAGAAAGCTGATTTTTTAATTCAGCATATATTGCTGCCAAGTAATCGGTATACTGGACGAAGTCAAAAATGCGATGACTGTCGGCTTCTTTTTGCAAGAGGCCATTGACCTTATGGCTGCTCTTCAATTTTTTGCTGTCAGTCATGCCGTTTCCACTGGAAAAAAGGGTGTTAGAGGTCACCAAAATATTTTCAGCAACCTCTAACCATGAAACTCTCACGAGACTCTCTCACCACACACAAAGCCCTTATCGGCATGTACTGATTTTTCTTTAGAACTTTCTGCTAAAAATAGATTTTTAATAATATAATTAGATATTTATTCTACTATTTTCGATTCGGATTTTTCAGAGCCTACCTGTCACGGCCTTCTGCAGCCTGAAGCGACAAAATGAGTGAATTGCCTGGAAAATTTTTCACCTCCCTTCATTTCCTGAAGACGCCAATGATTGGCCATTTCGGGGAGTTTGGCTGGTCAGCATGAATAAAAAACCTTACCTATTAGTAAAAAAGACTTAACAAAATTGCTTAAATTCATTACAAATGTAGAGTCCATGTCAATAAAGCAATCTATCGATCGCTACTTTGACAAGCTACGCATTAGTGGACTCCTTTCAATGCTATTAGCATGCCTTCCTGGATAGATAGCTTGCAAACTATCTATCCTTTTTTTTCCAGCGAAATCTCCATGCTCTCTCCCAGTATGACATCGAGGTTCATAAATTCGTCCCATGGATGTCGACAAGCCTTTGTCCTCCAATGCGTTCAACCGTTGGTTGCATTGCTTCTTCGCCAAGTCTATGTCATTAACAAAGAATCGCCCCTAGGTTTTGCGGCGATATCGACAGCTTTCCGTACTGAGGGGTTCTGGAAAGCCGTCACGAAATACACTCGGAGGATGATGTATGAGGAAGCCCTTGTTATGTTTAGGGATCAGCCTGTTAATTGCTGTTTCCTGTCGCCAAGAGAATTCGATAGACGAACGCCCACTGGACCGACCTTCCAACTTCACGCTGACTGATCCCACAAGTCGGCAGAATCTGGAAAATGGTGATTTAATCTCAGTCCAACGCATCGTTAGTTTGAGCCTGGATGAATTGCGTGAGCGCTTATCCGGCTTGGCAGAGCCACAGTTTCCGATTCACCTTTATCGTATCGTTTACCGCACGAGCGATTTAAACGGCAAGGCTGTCGATGCTTCGGGCATGATTGCTCTCCCTGCGGAAAGACGGGACGTCTATCCTTTAATCGCCTTGCAACACGGAACTATTACCAGCCAAGTCGATGCTCCGTCTACCAGTCCAAGGCAAGGCATACTGGAAGCCTCGCAGGGTTTTATGGTTGCCGCTCAGGATTATATCGGTTTTGGAACTGCGACAACCACCGCGCATCCTTATTTGATTCCGGAAGCCTATGTGCAGTCCGGATTGGATATGATTCGTGCCACAAGAGAGTTTGCTGCACAAAACAAAATGCTCGTCCCAGTTTTTTTCTTAGCGGGTTACTCGGAAGGTGGCTATGCAAGCCTTGCCATCCAACAAGCAATTGAAACCCAAGACCACCTGAAAGAGGAGTTTTTATCACCGGCATTTCGACTCCTAGCTTCAGCTCCTGCCGCTGGCCCATACAATTTGAGTTTGACAGCCGTTCGTTCTTTAAACCAGGAGCAGGTGAATCCAGTCAACTTATTGAAAGTGATCAAATCCTATCGCCACTGGTATCCTGAAGCGGAGCTGCAATACAACGATTTTTTCCAACTTGATACCTTCGCTGTCGACGATGCACAGGGCCTCGAAGAAAAAATCGAAAAAGATTTACTGAGTGGCCGTTGGCGAGTGATGCAGCTGTTGCAAATGATTACGCCAGTGACAAATCAACTGGTGGAAGAGAATTATCTTCAGCGTATCCGTAGCATCGATTTTGACAAGGCCTATGAAACACAGAATCCTGAAGCGGACGATACCGGCTTGATCCCACTTCTTGATGATAACAATCTGGTGAGAGACTGGGCTCCCAGAATTCCAACACGCCTCTATCAATGCAGTCAGGACGAGGTGGTACCTGCCGTTGTCGCCCAAGCGACAGCAGAAGTCTTCCAGACCATCGATCCTGAAACCCAGGTGCGGGCGGTGATCATTGATGATCCACGTTTTGGCCATGGGAACTGCCCGGCGGTAATCAGTCCTATCGAATGGTTTGCAAGCTTTTTAGCGAATCCTACTTAAAACTGGCCAATCGTTGAGAAGGGCTTTCTGCCATCACGCTATGGCCTTACAAACACCGCAGCTAAATCTTGGGAGATCAACAAAATGAAGTTTCTGATACCAAAGTTTTCGAAAAGACCACTTTACCTAACAGCTTTGGCTGGTGCGATGCTTCCCACTGGTCTTCATGCCGGCGGTTATCAAATCCTGGAAAAAAACGCCAGTGATCTGGGACGTGCGTTTGCTGGCAATGCGGCCATTGCGGAAGATGCCACAACAATCGGCTCAAACCCGGCCGGTTTGAGTTTACTTGATAAAGCACAATTCTCCTTCGCCATAAGCACGATTTCCGGTCAGGCTAAGGTGGAATTAGACGAGGCTGGAGTCTTTGTACCAGGCGTCGGTCTACGCAGCAGCCCGGGCAAATATAAAAGCGGCAACATCGCTCCATCCTTACCGGCAATCCCGGCTTTCTATGCGTCGTTGCCTTTGAACGAAAAGGTCGCCGTAGGCTTTGGTGCCTTTAGTAACTTCTCCACTGGCACCACATATGACCAGGAATTTGCCGCGAGCATTCTCGCTTTGGAATCGGAAGTGCAAACGATCAACTTAAACCCTAGTCTCTCCTATCGTTGGAGTGACAAACTCAGCATTGGTTTTGGTTTAAATGCCGTCATCGCCGAAGCGACTTTGTCGGCCAGTAATCCAGCAATCGGTCCATTAATCGGAGCTGATGGCGCAGCACTACTGAATGCCGATGGCGCTCCATTGATTGCGCCGACAGGCAGCAGTCTAGGCTATAGTGAAATCAAAGGCGATGACCTAGGCTTTGGTTGGAATCTCGGTGCGATCTATGAGTTGAGTGAATTTGCCCGTATCGGCCTCGCATATCGTTCTCCGGTGAACATGACCTTGGTCGGCACAAGCGAATTTCGCAATACGCCCGACGTCGATGCCTTTACCGACTTCAATGCGGAGGCCCCTCTGGACCTGCCTGATATTTTATCGGCAAGTGCCTATGTTCGGTTTTTACCATTTTGGTCCATTTCAGCCGACGTCACCCGCACTGGTTGGAGCCGGTTCCAGGACTTGCAGGTGTATAAACGTACTGACGGTTCATTACAGACATATGTCGACCAAAACTGGAAAGATTCCTATCGCTACGCACTGGGGACGACACATTACTATAGTCAGCAATTCAAATTACGTGCCGGAGTTGCCTATGACCAATCGCCGATTCCCGATGCCACTCGTACGTTTCGCATTCCAACTGGCGACATGACCTGGTTGGCGCTGGGCGGCCAATATCGTTTCAATCAGGCTTTGGTTCTTGACGGCGGCTATGCGCGCCTGCTCATGAACGAAGTCCCAGTTGATGATGAGCGGGTCTTTGTCGGTCAAGCGTTTACCGCTCAAGCCAGAGGACGCTCGAATTTAAGTGCTGATGTTTTCTCCCTGCAAGTTTCCTATCTTTTATAATCGCCTTTTTTGCGGCCCCTTGTGGGCCTGCAAGGATGATTTTCATATCCGCTCTGACACTACGGTCACATCACTTGGTTTATTTTGCAAGGCTCGGGTGCATGCGAACATCCTAGTTTTCGGCCACAAAAAGCCTGTAAGAAAGCCGACAAAGGCGTTGTCGCTCTCATAATTCCTTGGTAGCTTAGCTAACTTGCAACTCAACAAGGAGTCAAAACGTGAAGCGAAGAACCCTATGCCGACTTGGAGCGACAACGCTACTTGGCCTATCCCTGAACGCCTATGCTGTCGAGGGAATGTGGCAGCCCGAGCAACTTCCTGAAATCAGTGCTGATCTGAAGAAAAAAGGCTTGGAATTGAAGCCTGAAAATTTGACTGATCTGATGGCTTTTCCCATGAATGCCATCGTCTCATTAGGCGGTTGTAGTGCCTCATTCGTTTCAGACCAAGGCCTGGTTGTCACCAACCACCATTGTGCCTATGGTTCCATCCAATACAATTCCAAGCCTGAAAAAAACCTCTTGGAAGATGGCTTTGTCGCCAAAAACTTTGTCGACGAGCTGCCAGCTACACCAGGATCGAGGGTTTATGTCACAGTCAAAATTGAAGACGTCACCAATCAAATTACGGACAAACTTGATCAAGCCAAAAATGGTCTGGAGCGCTATGAAACAATTGAAAAGCGCCGGAAAGAACTGGTCGCTCAATGCGAGCAGGATGCTGGCCATCGCTGCCGTGTTGATGCCTTTTTTGGTGGGGCCAATTACCGCTTAACCAAGCAATTGGAGATCACCGATGTCCGCCTCGTCTACGCGCCCGCTTCTGCAGTTGGCAAGTACGGCGGAGACATCGACAATTGGATGTGGCCACGACATACTGGCGATTTCGCTTTCTACCGCGCCTATGTTGATAAGAATGGCAAACCTGCCGCTTATTCCAAGGACAATGTCCCTTATCGACCCAAGCATCGGCTGGCGATCGAGCCTCAAGGAGTGGAAGCCGGTGACTTTGTCATGGTCCTTGGCTATCCAGGACGCACCAACCGGCATCGCCTGACCAGTGAGGTCGCCTTCACATTTTCCACTTATTATCCCAAGATGAAGCGCTATCTTGATGATCGCATCGCATTGATCGAAGGCATGGCAGAAAAACAAGCTGACATCCGCATTACCTATGCAGGACGTCTTGCTGGCTTCAACAATTACAGTAAAAACATTGAAGGTCAGCTGGAAGGCTATGAGTCCTCTAAGCTACTCGCGCGGAAAAAAGCAGATGAAAAAGACTTTGTCGCATACCTCAACAAAAATAAAAATAAGGATGCTTTACATAATCTTAAGGAGTTAGAAACTCTCATTACCAAGGAACAGCAAGGGCAAGAGGCTAACTTCGTCGATCTCCTCCTGCTAGACTCCCAGCTTTATGCCACTGCACGCTGGCTGTATCGCCACGCCCTGGAGCAAGAAAAGTCTGACACCCTACGCGAATCCGGTTACCAAGAGCGTGATCTGCCGATGAACCAGCAACGCATGGTTGCGATGACGCGACGCTATGATGCAAATGTTGATCAAGCGATCTGGTTTAAAGGCCTGCAAGAAGCACGCAGTCTGGCAAAGGACATGGAACTGCCGGACGCCTATCAAAATCTCTTAAAGCTCGATGCCAAGAAACTAAACGCCCAACTGAGCAAAATGTATCAAGAAAGCAGCATCAGTCAGGAAAAAGAGCGCATGCGTCTTTTACAAGCCAAGGCGGAAGATTTCCGTAAAAGCAAAGACCCCATCGTTCAACTGGCAGTCGCTGCCCATGACTACCACATGCAAAGGGAAAATGAGGCCAAAGAACGCAATGGCTGGTTTCAAAAGTATCGGGCCCAGTACATGAATGATCTGATTGCTTTCTATCGCAGCAAGGGTCAGGCCATTTATCCTGATGCAAACAGCACCCTTCGCATCACTTATGGCACCGTCCAGGGCTATACGGATCGAAGCGGCACAAAACAAGAACCGTTTACCGTGTTGGAAGGAATTGCTGATAAGCACAGCGGCGAGGAGCCTTTTAATTCCCCTGCTGAGCAGCTCAAGTTAATTCAGGCAAAGGATTATGGCAGCTATGCCTCGAAAAAATTGAAAACAGTTCCCGTCAACTTCCTGGCCGATCTCGATATTACCGGTGGTAATTCTGGCTCGGCCGCACTTGATGGTAACGGCAAATTAGTTGGCTTGGCATTTGATGGAACGATCGATGGTGTCATATCTGATTGGGGTTTCGATCCGGCTTTCACACGCGCCATTCAAGTTGATATCCGTTACATGTTATGGGTCATGGAAAAATTGGATGATGCGACGTTTTTAATTCAAGAAATGAAAGCCGAAGGCAAGGCAAGTTAAAGTAAAAAGTGTCTCACCGGTCCACACGTATCTGCAGATGCGTGTGGATCAAACAGCCTGCACATCAAAGCTTACATAGTTTCACTAGAAATCTTCAAATTTCATTTTTTTCATTTTTAAAAAAATTTCTTTGCAATATTTTGCTCTCTCCTTCGTCGTTACATTGACAAATATAACTTTGTCAATTTTTGAAAGGAGTTTTTACTTATGAAAAAGTTTGTCTTACTGGCAGGTGCTATTCTTGCTGCTCCCTCGGCCTTCGCTTCGTCATCTTGTTTTGACTTAGGCAAGCAATATGCATTAGAGGCTGCTGCCGATTATTGTGACGTGATTGTTTCTAAATTCTATTATGATGATCAAAACTGTTTTAAAAATCCCGGAAAAAGGGATTTTGAGGCCGGTTGTGAAAACTACATCATCGACTACGTAAGAGATTTTTACAAGGATGGCTATTGTAAGGACAGAGATCATATTCTGAAGAAAAAAACGCGTGAATTTATCTTTAAAAAACAAGAGTGCGACGTCTAGTTCTAGATTAATTTAGTGCAAGGCAAGGTCTCGGTAAGAGACCTTGCCGACGCTGCTTAGGCTTTCCAGATTTATTTGGCAATCGGCAATTCCGAGGCAGCTTCTTGAGCCTTCGCTCGATCAAACTTCCCGACATAAACGGCATCGGCAAAAGGATCATCCCGAATCCGCAAGACTTTCGTGTTAGATAGTGATAGCCGTGCGAATTTTTCCGTCATGCTTCTTTCGAGATCTTGCATGACTGAAACCTGAGCAATAATAATACTTTCGTCAGCTTCTGGAAACATCACCCGACGAAGACTTTCATAGCGACTAGCCAAGACGATGGCCTCACCATATAAATCGTATTCGCGGACTCCACTAGCTGGATAGAAGCCGGAAACATGTCCTTCCGCGATGCCAATGGAGCAGTAACAAGCTTCTTCAGCCAACATTTTATGACTTAATTCATGAAAGATTTTAACGAAGTCTAGCGCTAAGGCCACAGCGAATTCATTGCGCTTTTCTTGCTGTGGCAGCAAAAAGGGAAAACCCACGGAACAGATAAAACCATCACCCAGTTCTTTTAATCGGTAGGCACCACCACGGTATTCCTCTTGATGATATTCCTGCATCATATGCCGGTAGCAAGTGGCAAACACCTCTTGGAAAAAATCCTGCTTATTGCTCGCACGAATTTTTGCACTGGCAATAATATCAAAAACGATAACTGTCGCTTTAGACTTGCCAACTGGCATCGTATCTTCCAAGTTTAGACCAGTTTTCATCATATGAATTTGGTGAGGATAGACGATTTTTGCCAACTGGCCATAGGAGTGTTGAATTTCCTGATCCTTGTTAAGAAGGTTCTTGTAATAAAGATCCTTATTACGTTCATGATTTTCACGAAGTAAGCGGACACGATCAGCCAGGGCAAAAGACAAGAGAACCATCTCACAGCAAGCCCCGAAAAACACACCATAGGTCGTCCAAAAATTCGTCGGAATGATCGCCAGGTTACTTAAAGTTAAGCTTAAAGCACTGCCTAGAATAAAACTCCAGGCCAAAGTATAAAAATAGGCTGGTCGGTAGCGTTGCCAAACGAAATAGCAGCCGACACCGATCATACTGAGTGTCGCAATCCCAGTGAACGCATTGGCAATGCGTGCCAAATGAAAATAATTTATTTGAGCTATGATGGCACACAAAACTAAAAAATTTATCCCGCAAAATACTAAAAAAATCTTATGAAGAATCGGCAACTGATTTTTTAAATCGAGAAATCTAATCGTAAACAATAGGGCAAATATGTTGCAGTTAATGACACCCATAAGAAAGCCCCAGTTTGACAACCAGATTTGCAAGCTTTTATCAGCCACCAAATAACCACTTAGCCCCATCAGCGCATTAATTAAAAATAGCATCGACAAGCTATACAAGACATAATAGAGATAAGAACGCGATCGCAACGAAACACAGACAAAAGCGTTGTAAAGTGTCATGAGGGCAATGAAGCCAAAACCACTGCCCAGGTAAAAATTTTCCTGAGTCATTTTTTTCTCAAGAGCTGTTTCGGTCCAAATCTTGAGCGGCATTTTATTTGGACCCTCAGTTTTCACCGAGATCAAAAAACTTTGCATACCGGGCTTTAAAGTCAATGGGAAAACTGCATTACGATAATACAGCGATCGTTCGACAAGCGCTTGATGATCTCCTAAACTCATGATGAACTGCGCTTGATTCTTTTCAAATGCATATAAAGCGATTTCATCGGTCATGGAGTAATCATTTTCAATTAGAATTGTTCGATCTTCCGGGAACGGGTTATTAAAGCTGATCCAGGCCCATGTTTTTGCTGTTGTAATTTTAAAGTTTGGATAATCATGTAATGAGCGAGAAAATTTGTCCAAGTGATCGATAAGCTTTTCGACAGGATACTGCTCATGGTCCTCATAGACGAGCATATACTGTCCTAAAGCTTCACCGTTATGCTGCTCCTGAATGGGAAAAGCTTCCCTTGCCAACAGGGACTTCGCCGAAATGATAAGCGATAGATAAATAAAGATTAGTCTGAGCATGATGGGCCTCAGATGACCGGCAAATGATTGTCATTATTCGGTGGTTCAAGAAAATTATCACTCCATAATCAGTCGAATTTTTTCCAAACTCGTCTGGCAACTACTTAAACATTGTAACGCCACAGTACGTTCCTGGGCCAGATCTCCCCAGGTTCGGCTCAGCATAGGAAAATCTGATTGACACTGCCCTTCATCAAGAATCTGACGGATTTTTTTGATGATCAAGGATGATGATAAGGCCTCGCTTGAATTGCTTTGCGAGGGCTGTTTATTGGTGACGCAGGCTGTTTGGTAAATGTTGATGAATACAATCAGTGGGATCAGTGTTTTTTGAAATATCACGGATCGTCTCCCTTGTTTGGGTCAAAGCTGCCAAGGTCGATTGCTGCCGCAACTCTAAAGCCGCAATTTGCGCTTCTTTTGCAAAAAGCCGTTGTTTGGCCTGTTGCAAATCTTGAACTTGCTGCTGAAGGCTCACTTCCTGCTTATTTTGACAATCTTGAACCTTTTCTTGGCTTTTTAGCAGATTTGCCACGTGTGATTGCAAGTTTTGATGTGGGTGAGCAAACTGCCAATAGCCTAGTCCCACCCCTAATGATAAACCGACTAAGAAAACACTCGCTTCGGATTTGCTTAGTTTTTGCAGGTAATCTTTTATCAATGCAAACATAGGAGCAAACTCACAAATAGATCGTGTTAACTGATGCTAGTCTAACACGCCGGGATTTGGCGGAGAGTCGGTAAAAATTGCCTTGGCAAATTTGTAGAGTAAAACACAGAAGGCTTCATGCGCCTAGCTGCAAGCTGCTTTGGCGACGGTATGCGCTGACGCGATTCCTATGCCGCTCGCCTTGAGCTTTCCATAATTCAAGAGGATTGCAGCGAAATTATGAAAAATTGGATCTGCTGTAACAAGCATCAGTCCTTATTTTGCACCGGTAGTTAATATCAGCTATGATGTTGCGCGTGGCCGGTATGCTGTTAGCAAGCTCAATCACTCACCAGCCAAAACCATGAAGCTTATGGGCTCAGTGTGTCGCACGCAATTGGTTGTAGCCTAAGATTTCTAAGTTGCGGAATTAAGGCAGAAACCTTTGTAAGGAGAATGAACTATGGAATTAGCTTTCGTTGGAAAAGCATTGTGTCTGCTTTTGTTATTTGGCGCCAACATAAGTCAGGCCAATCCATTTATTGAGTCTCGTGATGGCAAATTATGGGAAGGAGATGACGTCTTTCGCTTTTACGCAACTAACAGCTATCGCATGCTAGAATCTTCTGACGTGATCGATCAGAACTTTTCATCCATGCAAAATTTAGGCATCAATGCGCTCCGTTTCTGGGGTTTCGTAAACGGTAATGTTCCTCAGCGGGAAGACCAGTTCTTAGTCTATAATAGAAACCCAAACGTCTAACCGCCTGACTTGGTATACCCCGAAACCGCATGGCGCAAATTGGATTATGTCATAAAAAAAGCCGGTGATCATAAGATTCGCCTCATCATTCCTATCAGCAATTACTGGGATGAGTTTGGTGGCATTAGCTTATTAGCCCAATGGGCGGGATTAGCACCGGAAAAGAAACTTTTTTATGATCGTGAAGACTTCTATCGCGACCCCAGAGCTCGAGCGTTGTACCAAGATTATGTGCAACGCATCACTTCGCGTGTAAATAGTTACACAGGCGTTGCCTACCGTGATGATCCTACGATTTTGATGTGGGAACCTATTAACGAAGCTCGCGGCCGTTCCGATACTTCCGGAAAAACAGTTGCCAGCTGGTTAAACTGGGCAGCCGGAGTGAATAAGGAGTATCCTATCGGATCAAAAAGAGGATGTATAAGAAGGCGGGAAAGCCTGAGGTTCGCTACTATCTACAAACCATCATTCAAGTGGTGAAAGATCCAAAACCTTGCTATGGCAGCGGAGCCATCGGCATTGATATCAACGTCGATCATCTGGCCGTTGGTATCATCGATCGCTTTGGCAATCCGATCGAGACCTTTTCCGTGCCTTTTAGGCCCTATGAAGCAAGCAGAATCACCCTTTACCACAACAGTTGCACATGGGTTTTTGGTTCTTTCCTTATGTAGCTACTTCTTGAGCTCGGCATTAAAAAATGAAAATCCGCGCATGGGGGTGAATTATGGTCTGAATCGCGTTCGCTTTGCTGCTCCAGTTCCATCTGGATCACGTTTGCGGGGCCATTTCAAACTCGTAGCAAGTGAAGAGATTGCGCCTTTAGAAGGATTTGCAGGTGAGCAGCAGACTTGGGCAGTCACCATCGAAAGAGAAGGGGCCAGCAAACCGGCTTGCGTTGCAGAATGGATCACGCGATGCTATGGGTAATATGACAGAGCCATATGGAAAAACCTAACCGGATCTGCTGTCTTAAGCAAATCCGGTCGCAAGTGATCTTGGTTTTAGTGAGTCACAGCTGATTTATGATACGTGCGCGAAAGCATGCGTTGACGGTTATCTAAGTCCTGCTCTTCACCGGCTATCCAAATTTTTGCCGCATGACTATGGTTTTCCAAGGGATCACCCGTCCATAGAACTAGATCGGCGCGCTTACCTGGCTCAAGCGTTCCCCGATCAGAAAGCCCAAGGACTCGAGCTGGCGTTCCCGTTATGGATTCTATCGCCTTACTATAAGGCATACCGTAGGCAACCGCACGGCCTGCTTGCTGACGCAGCCGACGAATATTGCGATCCGAACTTGTCAGGATGAGTTCGACGCCAGCTTCTGCTAACAAAGTTGTATTATCATCACGCACGCGCAGTTGATCCAAACTGTAAGGCAGTTGTTTGGTAGGTGTGACAAGGACAGGGATCTTTTCTTTCGCCAATTCTTCGGCTGCCATCCAAGACTCACTACCACCGATGATCGCTAACTGTAAGTTATGACCTTTCTTGCGCATCTCTTCTTTAAAACGCAAAGTCGCATGTACATCACTGAGGCGATGTCCGCTCATGGCCAGGATCGTTTCTCCTTTGAGGACGCCTATCAGCGCCTCCAAATGAACGGGCTTTAAAGAAAGCTGCTGCGCTAGTGGTGTTTTTCGTTCGCTTCGTAACTGCTCCATATAGAGCTTGGCATCGTCTAAAGCTTCACGTAACTGCAGCCAGAAGCTTCCCCGGCTACCCTCCCAAGAGCGCATATCGGCAAACATCACCGGCTTCGCCCGTGATTCCAAGGCCTGCATCGACTGTCGCATATCCACCAACTGGCCGACACCCGAAATCATGCCGCCGGTAGGCCTGACGACAACACTGGTAATCCCTTGCTCACGCTCAATCGGTCCGCGCAAAGAAAACGGATCAAAACCCTCGATAGCATGGAAGCCAGGCTTCATTCCACCACCTGAGTTATGGTCCTGGGCTTGCATTTCACCATCGACGACAACGAGGCCCAATTCACTTTGCATTTCAATCAAACCAGGAGTTACTACCATGCCTTCGGCATCCATAACGGTCAGACCATCTGGAATGCTCGTGTTTGCTGTTGGCCCGATGGCAGCAATTTTTCCTTGCCGAATGACGATCGTCGCCGCTTCCAATCGTTCACCGTTGCCAAGTTCCGCCAGCACATTTTTAATCGCAAAATCTTGATGTAGCGCTGCGTTCGGAATTTGTGCCTTTGAGGGTTTTAAGCTTGGTATCCCCTGTCCAGGTTCAGGCTTTTCGGCGTTGCCCCGATCGCCAAGTCCATAGGTTCTGATACCTTTTTCGAAATCGCCGAGGGCAAAAGTCTGAGTGATCCGATCAAAAACCATCTTTCCACGGATATAAACCTTTTCCGCCTTGGCATAAGAGGAAAAAGGATGACGATCCCAAATCACCAGATCCGCATATTTTCCAGGCTCGATACTGCCGACTTGATCATCAATGCCAAGTGCCCATGCCGCGTTCAGAGTGATCCATTTCAATAGTTCTTCATCATCAAGCTCAATACCCAACAAAGTTCCTGCAGCCCGAGCTTTTGCCGCCTCAACGTTTAAAAAGCGGATATCTTCCGGCGAATCAGAGTGGATGATCACCCGTCCGCCGGCATCATGGACAAGCGCCGGGTTATAAGTGATGCCATCAAAGGCTTCCATTTTAAAACCCCACCAGTCTGTCCAGATGGAGACAGAGACATTTTCCGCCGCCAATCGTTCCCGCAATTTATAAGCTTCGACCGCATGGTGAAAGGAGCGGATCTTGAATTTATAAGTGTTGGCAAGATCCATCATGATTTCCATTTCGTCGGCACGGTAGCAGTGAATATGCACTAAAATCTCATCATTCATCGCAGCTACCAGCGTATCGAGGGCATGATCACGTTTTGGTGCTTTGGGAGCATCCCCCAGTTTTTTCAAGGCAGCATCATCATCTCCCTTAATGGCAGCCCTCCTGGCTTGCCAGTGCTCGAGGTCACGATCAAAGCGTTGCATCTCTTGCTGGTATTCAAACGCTTGCTGGAAGTAGCGACGAAATCCCGCGACATTACCCATGCGCGTCGACGGCCCTCCCTTCGAGCCATAAACTCGTTTAGGATTTTCGCCACAGGCCATTTTCAGCCCTTGCTTAGCATCGGGAAACTTCATCTGATTGACACTCGAATCAGGGATCAGGCTCAAAGTCACACTTCGACCGCCAATAAGGTTAGCTGAGCCTGGCAAGACCTGAATCGTCGTCACACCACCGGCAACAGCCCGCCAGATGGCAGGATCATGGGGCCAAAAGCTATGCTCCGCCCAAACTTCTGCCGTAGATGGCTTCGTCATTTCATTACCATCGCCGTGAGCGATTGCACTTGGCATAGCATATACGCCAATATGTGAGTGTGTATCGATAATTCCTGGAGTCACATACTTGCCTTTGGCATCAATGACCTGAGCGCCCTCGGCCTGGCCTTCTCCCTCACCCACCTGGGTGATGCGACCGTCTTCAACCAGGATAAATCCTGTTGAGTAAGTTTTTCCGGTTGCCGTCAAAATAGTTGCATTTTGGATGACAAGCTTTCCAGCTCCTTGCCAGCGATCTTCGGGAATCACCAGCGGTTCACCTGGTTGCTCGCGATATGGTAACGGAACAGTTTTATCGCCATCGTTGCCAGATTGCTGGCCCGAACGCGTGCAAGCTGCTGCCAGCAGCACAAAACTAAGAATAAGACAAAATAATCTATTGCATGGACCCATGACGTCCCCTCATCGAAGGTAAGGTAAGATTGGAGTAAACATCCGCTCATGACTAGCAGCCAATGCCAAGCGATGCAAGTCAGGAAAGCTATGACTTGGTGCTAGTAGCGATAGATTGCGGGTTGAGGCCAAGGAAAATGCAAGAGCGCCTAGCTCAAATTGAACTAGGCGCTCTGAAAAAATCTGCCAAAAAGACTGTTTATTTCAAGTTCCAGATTAGTTAGGGAAGAATTAAAGCTTCAAACTTCAAGCTTGTGTCACCATGCTGTTTACCGCCGCCTTTCAGCATGGAGATCTTGATCGAGGTTGCATCGGCAATTTGAAAATTGAAGTGATCGAGGCTGTGTGCTTTTTGCTGGCACGATGCTCCTCCTTTTTGTCCTGACGCCATCAATTTTGCTCGGACAAATACCATCTCAGTACCTCGATCCTTTGGCTTTTTGCCATTGCCGGTATAACACAAACGCACCGTTTGGCCACTTGCTGTTTCTACATCAACCTGCGTCCACTTTTGGCCAACACCACCTTGTAAAAGCGGCATTATTTTCGGCATGATTGCCAGAAGTGGTACATTCCACGAAGCCTGATGAGAAGCAAGCTGCTCGTCGCCATCACTAGGAATCATCGTCAATGCTGCTAAAGAAGGCTCAACATCAGTTTGCATAACAGGCAATGTGGCTTCAACGAATGCTGTGCGATCAATGGTATCAAGTGCATAAAAGCCCATTTCCAAGTAGGAGTTCATCTCATCGGAGAAAGAAACACTCAGTTGACTCATAGTATCAACATACACATCCGGCATATCATAGTCTTCAGTTACAACTGGATTGACTTCTTCCTCATAGACTGGCTCTTGATAAACAGGGGAATCAGGTTGGATCTGCTGGGGTGAATCCTGACTCTCCGTATCGGTCCAACTTTCCTCACTGGGTTCTTCATAGGCGTGATCTTCTTGCCCGTAATCGCTGAATTCATCATGATACAAAGGGGCTTCTGGAGCTTGATTTGGAGCTTGATTTGGAGCTTGATTTGGAGCTTGATTTGGAGCTTGTTCCGGATGCTCAGGTTCGACTCGTGGGGCCTCTTGTTCAGCCAGTTCTGGTTCAGGTCGGCCAGCTGGAATATCAGAAGCCTCTTCCACCCATTCTTCAACACGCTCTTGCTGATCTTCCAACCATTTTTCACCGAACTCGTTACTTTCTGCGATCGGCTCTCCTACAATGACAATAGGTGATGGAGCATTTTGAGCTCCAACATCTGGGTTTGCTTGGACATTTGGGTCTACCGACGAACTAGTATCGCTATTTGTTCCTAAGTTCGCTTTCTGTCCACCACTCGCTTGATCTGCTTTCGCCGCAGCAAGCTCGGTTTCTGCCCCTTGGGCCTGCGTATTTGCATACTTACGCGCTGCCTCGTCTTCATCAGTATTTCCTGGATTCGAAGCATTCTCGCCACAAGCGACCCAAAGGCTAGCCAGCAAAGTTATTTGCAGAAATTTTCCGATATTTTGTACACTTTGTTTCATGGTTATCCCATTGCACTTCATGCAGATTAATATTGATGTTTGGCTTCTCTAAAGTTCTTTACGGCTGAGCGAAACGGGAATCTGATAAAAAACGCTAAGCCGCCGACAATACGAAGTAATTAACTGTATTTTTGCGAGATCTTAAATAGGCCTTGCCCAAGCTTTTTTTAAGCTATTGATATGATAGTTTTTTTAGGGATCAAGAAAAGAAAGGGATTTGACTCGTTCGCGGCCAGACTAAAGTATGACGCTGAAGTAAGAGCTCCTGAGCCAAAGATCCATCATCTTTGGCTCAGATTTTGAAAAATGCTTGGCTTAGTAGCTATGGTCAGCAAGTTTAAAGCTTGGCTCCAAAATGGTCTTACCTAAGCTAATATTCTTTCGCAGATAGAAATGACAGAAGACTTTAAAGTCTGTAATTTTTGAGTCGAGGAAGGCTTTTTCGTCTCCGCTAGCACCCGATTTTAACAAATCCTCAGCCCGCTTTGCCGATTCCAGAAGTCGCCAGGCAGTAATCAGGTGGCCGGAAAATTCCAAAAATTCGCAACAATAAGTCAAAACCTCATCAATGGCATTAGACTGCGCTTGTTTTGCGAAATGGCCGACAATTTCCACCGACTTGCTTAAAGAACTTGCCATCAGCTTCGTTTCTTCCGGCCAGCTTTCACAACCGTTTGCTAAGCTGCTTTGAATCTTCGCGCCTAGTTTTTGTAATGTTTGTCCCTGATCGCGGAGAATCTTGCGCATGACAAAGTCAATGGCCTGAATGCCATTGGTTCCCTCGTAGATGGCCGCGATTTTGGTATCGCGCATAAATTGTTCGACACCATATTCACTACAATAGCCATAGCCACCATGCATTTGCACGGCATCTGTCGTGGTTTTCATAGCTTCATCAGTACAATAAGCCTTACAAACGGGAGTCAAAAGGCCTACTTCCGCCTCTCCCTCTTCACCTTGATCAAAGAGATTGGCAGCATACAAACAAAGAGCCCGCATACCCCGCGACATGGCTCGGATCTTCAGCATGTTCTTTTTCACATCGGGGTGCTCGACAATATTCTTACCAAACTGACTTCGTTCGCGGACATACTGCTCAGTCAGCATATAAGCAAGGTTGGACTGGGCTTCACCCTGCAAACCAGTGCCGAGTCTGGCTTCATTCATCATGACAAACATATGCTTGATGCCTTCGCCCTCTTGCCCGATGAGTTGGCCCTGGCAGTCTTGGTTTGCACCAAACAACAACTCACACGTGGCTTGCGCATGTAAGCCCATTTTTTCTTCAATTTTACTACAGCTCACATCATTGAAGGCACCGATGCTGCCATCAGCCTCGACACGATATTTAGGCACAATAAACAGGGACAAACCACTCGTCCCGCTAGGAGCACCTGGTGTTCTTGCCAAAACTAAATGGACAATATTTTCAAAAAGTTGACTATCACCGGATGAGATAAAGATCTTACTGCCTGAAATGCTGTAAAGGCCATTGCCAATAGGTTTAGCGGTGGTTTTGATCTCCCCTAAATCACTACCCGCATTTGGTTCGGTCAGACACATGGTACCACCAAATTGCCCGGCAATCATCGGTGGAGCATAAAGTTGTCGTTGCTCGGCACTGGCACGTTCCAAAATCAAGTTTAATGCTGCTTTTGCCAAACCTGGATACATCATCCAGGCTGTGTTTGCACCGGTCGATAACGAGGCACAAGCAATAGAAACGGCATGTGGTACGGGAACACCACCAAACTCTTCAGGCAGGCCCAAGGCAAACCAGCCGTTTTCATAGAAGCCGCGGGTGGCTTTTTCAAATGATTGAGGTACCTTCACTTTTCCTTGATTCAACTTTACGCCGACTTGGTCCCCGTTTTCCCGACAAGTGTAGATTTCATTCGCAACATAGCGATCATATTCTTCGATAATGCCTTTCAGTTCATCGGCACTCATATCGGAAGACTTTTGATCGACCTGTAGGAGATCAAACAGATTGAAGTATATGTCGCGATGGTCTGTCTTGTACTTAGCCATAATGTATCCTTGAACCAAAAAGTTAATCGAAAACAAATCCCTATTTTTTTAGCCTAAGTTCGCGTGATCGACAATGGATTTGGACAGGCGAATTCCACGTTTCGCCTGCAAATTGAATTTTTTCAGTGACTCGGCGTTGATGCTGTATGATCCGCAGGGGCCACTTTTCCAGCAAATAAACCATTAAACCAGCGACGAATCTTTTCCAGATAGTAAAAGACCAGCGGTGTCAGGATAAAGGTAAACAAGACAGAAGCCAAAACACCACCTAGGATCACACCACCCATAGAAGCCTTGGTCACAGCAGGATCGAATACTTGGGGGAGCGTACCGGAGATAATGGCGATCGAGGACATTAATATAGCTCGAAATTTATTCACCGCTGCTTGCCACAATGCATCTTGAAGCGACTTGCCTTCGTCGATCTGCACAAAGGTCTCGTCTAATAGCAAGATGGCGTTGTTTACGGCAAGACCGACCAACATGACCATTGCCATCATCGAACCGATATTAATCGTAAACTCAAGGAAAAACAGGCCATAAAATACACCTGCAAAGGAGGTAAATACGGAACTGACGATAGTAAATGGATGAACAAATGAGTTGAGAATGGCAGCAAGCAGCATATAAGTCAAAATCACAGCCAACAAAAAGGCCTTACCGATTTCTCGACCAGACTCTTCCATATTTTCAGCATTACCCGAAAAACGATAGCCAAAGCCTGCTGGGAATTCAACTTCGGCAAAGCGCTTGGCCAAGTCTTGATTGACTTCCGCTGCTGTCGATCTTGCTAAGTTACCACCAAGCTGAATCAAACGCTGCTTGTCGCGGCGTTTCAACGGTGGTAAAGACTGGGTCATGGATAAATCACCAAAATGCTCGATCGGCAGTAAACCACCTTTGGCCATAATCGCTAGCGTGCCGATATCCTCAATCGAGGTTTTGTATTCATCACGCACACTAACGTTGATATCGTACTCTTCTCCCTGGTCTTTAAACTTCACCTCTTCGTTGCCGCTGACGGCATTGCGGATCAGGGTACCAATTGCAGCGCTGCTTAAACCGTTTTGAAAGATGCGCTCCCGATCTGGGCGGAATACAATCTCTTCTTTTGGGTCTTTATGGGTGGTGACGACGGTACTGAAATTACCGGTCTCCAGCATGATATTGCGCAGTTTGTCGGAAATTTCGACCATGGTTTCGTAATCACGACCATAAACATCAACCGTCACATCTGCCATAGAGCCACCAGGGCCACCGGCTCCACGTTCCAAGGTGACAATGGCATCTGGAATCTTCGCCATCTCCGGGGTAATGGCACGGATGATCTCCTCATCACTGCGGTTACGTTCACTGCGGTCTTCCAAATTTACAGTCACAGTTGCATTTTCGACCCCATCAATTCCAACTCGTGACAGGTAACTGATCACTTCAGGGACATCCTTAACAACGTTTTCCACTCGTTCAATCGTAGCCAAAGTCTGCTCGATGGGAGTACCCTGTGGCCTTTCAATTTTCACCTGAATCATATTGACATCAGTTCTGGAGATGAACTCGCCACCTACATAAGACATGATGAAAATAAAGGGGCTGATAAAGATGCCTAAAGCGATGATCAAGGCTACGATCGGCACCTTAAACATCACATGAAACAGGTGACGGTATTCGTTAATCAAAAACTTCATTAACATTTCGGTCGGTTTTACCAGCAAAACCTGTAACGGATAACCCAAGCAATACAACCAATTCTTTTGATTTTGCTCACTTTTGGGCTTCAACAGCAAAGCACAGAGCATCGGCGTCAGGGTGAAGGAGGCAAGAATTGAAAACAAGGTTGCATAAACTACGGTCAAACCAAAGCTCATCATAAACTTACCGACAATACCGCCCATAAAGGCGATCGGCGTAAATACCACAAGGTTTGTTCCAGCTGATGCAATGACCGCAAAGCTCACCCGTTTGGTGCCTTTGATCGCAGCATCTGTCGAAGAGTAGCCTTCATCCAGCAAGGCTGAAATACTTTCGATAATAACAATGGCATTGGCAATTAGGGTTCCCAATGCTGTACCCATGGCCAGCAAGGTCATGAAGTTAATTGAAAAATTCGAAAAATCCATCAAAAGAAAGGTCGAAACCAGACTTGTAGGAATCACGACTGCCGCAATAAAGGTCACTCGTAAATTACCCAAGAAGGAAAACAGGATCAAAATTGTCAAACCAACACCAATCAAAATATTGATGATGGTTTCATTGTTTTCTTTAAGAATCGAATCAGTCGAGTCAAATGCGACAGTGATCTTTAGACCTTGAGCCATTTGCTCATTCAATTCATCAATTCGTTGTTTTAAGGACTGGGCGATCGTTACGGCATCACCATCTGAAAGCTTATTGATGGACAAACCGACCGCATTTTCACCATTAAAACGGGTGATACTTTCGACATCTTTATGAGAGTCGCTGACTCGGGCAAAAGTCGAGAGGCGATGACTGGTGCCTTCGTTAGAAACGATCATCAGGTTTTCAATTTCTTTGATATCCTGAAACTCTGCTTCAAACCGCACACTGACTTCATCATAGTTACGCACCAGACTACCGCCTGGCACGTTCAAGTTGGCACCACGAATCTCCCGAACAACATCCCCCAGGACAATATATTTCTGACTCATCAGGAAGGGATCAATATCGACATTGATCTGTCGCTGTTTTCCACCTGAGAGTTCAACCGAGGCAACACCTGAGATACGGGTAAATTCATCTTTAAGCCGCTGGTCAGCATAGTCATATAGTTCGCGTTCATTCAATTCATCGGAAGTCAAAATCAATTCGACAATCGGGGCCACCAGCGGGTCAAACTTGGCGATAATCGGTTGCTCGGCAGAAGCCGGCAATTCGTTGATAATCGCTTCCACCTTGTCTTTGACCTCGCTGGCTTTGACGTTTACATCAGCTTCCAGCAAGAACTCGATAACCACGACACCGAAGTTTTCAAAGGCATCCGAGCGGATGGTTTCAATTTCTGAAATTTCCGAAACAGCATCTTCGATTTTTTCCAGAATTTGGCTTTCAATTTCGACTGGTGAAGCGCCAGGATATATCGTCTGCACCGTTACAATCGGAAACTCGACTTTTGGTTGTCTTTCAATAATCAAGTTCTGATAGGAATAGATTCCAAGAATCACAAACACCATGACCAACATGATGGTCATGGCCGGTCTTTTGACAAAGGACTCAATCATCGCCAGCTCCTATCTTATCGGCGTTCGACAAGTTCGATTGCAGCCTCTTGTTCGGCAACAGGACGAACTTTTTGTTTATCATCAATATAACGGTGCCCTTTGGCCACGATCACATCACCTGCTTTTAAACCTGAACGGATTTCATAGTAATTCTCGTCACTTTTGCCGAGACCGATCTGCGTCCTGAGGGCGACACCACCCTCGACACGATAGACGTAGGCATTCTCACCTTTGCGAGATACAGCATTGCGTGGAACCCGTGCCTTAACCGCTGTTTCATTAATCTTCACTCTGGCAATAACTTGTTCCGATAGAGGCTCAATCGGCGCTCGATCGAGACGGATCGTTGCCCGATAAAGTCCAGATAAAAGCTGCGGGCTACGTGATAGGGAATGCACTTTTCCGGTTATTTCTTCACCAAGCACGATCGCCTTCTGTCCTACTTCCAGGCGAGAAAGAACATTGTTTGGCACCATCGCTTCGAGGCTACGATTACCGAGTGGCTGCAGAGTTAATTTTTCGTAGTCAAAAAGTTTGCCTTGATCGACACGATAGACCACAACAGGGCGACCAAAATTTTCGTATTCACCCTGAATGGTGACCACATCCACCTGGCGTTTTTCCGTAATCACTCCAATCTTCCAGTATGTTGCGAAAACGAATCCGAGCGCTATTCCAACAAATGCGAGTACCCGAATAAATATCAACACGCTTTTGCCCTCCTTAGGTTCCAGCAAGTAGTTTTTCAAGTTTGATCCATTCCATCTGTCGCCCGAATAAGATCAATTCCATGTTTAACTGAGCATTAGTCTGATTCATCTCTGCATCGTTCAGCTCTGTTTGACTGGCAAGCCCTGACTCATAGCGAGTCCGTGTTAATGAATAGGCTTCTTTTGCCAGGGTTTGTGCTCGCCTGCTGGCTTCCAAGTTGCGATCCAGGCTTTGCAGGTTGGCAATGATGGTCGCAATCTCACTGCTGATATTGCGCTGCAGTTGCGAGATATTCTCCTCGACAATACGCTCTTCTTTCAGAGATTTCGCTAATCTTGATGACCGGCTACCACCGGTCCAGATATCGTAGTTAATCTGGACTCCAACAGCCGTTGTATCAATCAAATTGTCCCCACCGATATAGTATTTGTCGCCAGTTCCGGCTTTTTGATAATAAGCAAAACCGGCTATCGTCGGATATCGCGAGGCCCGCTCGTTTTGAGTCTGTTTTTCCAACAGGCTTTTTTGTGTGCTTAAAGCTTTAAGGTCCAAATTGCTTTCCAAAACCTTCGTCAACAGCTCGTTATTGGCGGTAATCTCGACCCTGTTGGGCCAATCGCCCACAATCTTGATCGGAGTTTCTTGGTCTAAACCGATTAAGAATTTTAAAGTCGAGGTATATTGTGCCAGATCTTGCTCAGCTTTGATAACCTGAGGTAATCGCAAAGCAAGATCAGTTTCCATTTTTAAGTTGTCGTACTGAGGAATCCGACCGCTAGCAAAGCGTCGCCGTAAAGATTGTTGGTTCCTTTTGGCGTTATTGTAAGATTCTTGGGCAATCGCGAGTGTTTTTTCCGCAAGCAAAGACGAAAAATAGAGCGACTTCACCTGAGAAGCCACTTCATTTTTTGCTTGCTCCTGATTCAACACACGTAAATCCTGGAAAATTTTTGCCGCTTCAATTGCATTGGAAACTCGACCGAAAGCCCACAATACCTGAGTGACTCGAGCTTCAAAGGTCAAGTCCCAGTTGCGTTTTATGGGAAAATCGCCCATGGGAGTTGGCAATACCGGCGCATCAAAAAATCGCGAATAGTTTGCGCTCGTCGTCACCTGGGGCTTGGCACTAGAGGAAACCTCCGACACTTCATCTGCGGCCTGTTCTATTTGCAAGCTGGCAATCCGCAAAGCCTCAGAGTTATCCATAGCTAGTTGTAAACTTTGTTCCAAGTTGAGACTTCGAGGTTCTGCCATTCCCGTCATCGACCAAATAGCAGTCAACGATAGCAAGAAAGAGCGTTTTAAGTTCATCCTTTTCTCCCACTGAGACTACATGTATAAAAAATTCTTCAAAGGCCAGCATGTACTTCGAGCAATTCTTGCTTTAAGCTTCTGCCGGTGCGTTATCAACAAAACCATTCACACAGAGCTCATAAACTGATTCTATAAGCGCCCGACGCTCATCCTCTTGCTCATAGTCCACAGTCGCAATTGCCTTCAGACATTGTCGCATGCGGAAAATGTCAGCAATCCCACCAATGACGACTTGAGTCAAATGTATGGATTTGATCCTAGGGTTGGCGAATCCGAGATTCTGCGCTTCCTCAAAAAATGCAAGAATCCGATTGAAAATCTTCATATAGACCTCATTAAAGATCGCCAGGCTCTCCGCATCGGACTTCTCGAAGAAATAAGCCATAACCACGGAAAATTCAGGTCGTCTGTAATGGACATCGACTAACTCTTCAAAAAACATTTTGAGGCGTAATTTAAACTCAGCACCATCTGCTGGTTTCTTCAATATTCTCTCAATCACCTCCAACTCAGCTCGACCGATCGTCTCCATCAATGCCCGGAACAAACCGTCTTTACCGCCAAAGTGATAGCTGATCAGACTGGGGTTCACCTGAGCTAAATCGGCAATTTCTCTAATCGATGTTCCCTCGACCCCTTTTGCGCCAAATAAACGTAATGCAGCTTCACAGATCTTCTGTGTTGTTGACGAGGATTGTTCCGAGACTGTGGAAAGATCCTCTTGATCTGATTTTGATTTCATGTGACCCCCGGCATTTTGATAGTGTGTGCCGTCAAGAAATTTAACCTATTCATCGGAAAATTTAAACGCTTGTTTAAATTTTTGAGATGTCTGGTCTGCATACATAAAATATATAGGAATTCAAATACTTAGATGAACAAGTGATGTTGAAAGGCGCAGCTATTTTGACGAAAGCTACAATATGAGGCGCTTTTGCTTGCCTCAAGCTGACTAATACCAATGCATATCACCTAGGTCACATTAACCTAGTCATTGCCGTGTAAGTAAAAGACTCTGCACGATTTCTGGCGTTTTTTGTGGGGGAAAACTAGACTGGAAGGATCTTTGATGAATGGACTCAAAAATGGAGAGCATGATGTTCCTACAGAAGACCTCACCAAAAAGTATAGTTATCACCCTTGCACTCGTCAGTTCCTTTCTATCTGCTCAAGTGCAAGCAAAAGAGGTGAATATCACCTTCCATAATCGCCTGATCGATGGAGCCAAGGTTTGGGTACCCGAGCCGGAAAGCATTAAAATTAAAAAGGGTGCAACGGTGAAAGTCCAGCTGATCAATCACTTGGAGGATGCTCATGGATTTCATCTGCCGCAATTTACTGACCCACTTGTCGTGCCTGGAAAACTCAAAAACATCGATGCACCGAACTTGACCTTTGCCTTTCAAGCTAATGAAAAGCCTGGGAAATATGACTTCCGTTGTCATATGCATCCGGCACATGTCGGCGGATCTTTTCAGATAGTTGAATAATTTCAACTACTTCATCCACCCGATCGCTTGTTTGTCGATCGGGCAAGTTCCCAGCCTGCAAGTTTTCAACGCAAATACTGGCCAAATCCAACCGTCATCATTAAGCTAAGCAGCGCATGTCGTTCAAGCGAAGGAGAAAATTTATGAAGTTTTTGCATGCGATGCTCCGCATCCGTGACGTTGAAGCGTCGCTAAACTTTTTTTGTAATAAACTTGGATTAGTGGAAACGAGACGGCATGAGAGCGAACAAGGCCGTTTTACCTTGATTTTCTTAGCAACGGCACCAGGCGAAGCGGAAATTGAATTAACCCATAATTGGGATGCTCCTGATAGCTATGGTAATGCACGAAATTTTGGTCACTTAGCTTTTGCTGTCGACAACATTTACGAGCTTTGCAGTCATCTCCAACAACAAGGCGTGACCATTCTACGACCTCCGCGTGATGGACGGATGGCGTTTATCAAAAGTCCTGATGATATTTCCATTGAGCTGCTACAAAAAGGCCCCGCATTGGAACCACAAGAGCCATGGCTCTCTATGGGCAATACGGGGAGCTGGTAGAGGAAAACACCGTCTTTCGCCTGTTCACTGCAAAAAAGGAAACAGGCGAAATTCGTTTATTGACGACAAGATTTTGGTGCAAAGAAGCAAGCGGTTTGACTGCTGTACTTGATCCCATTGGGGTCATTTAACAGGGTCCTTCCCCAGTCTGTCAGCTCTTTCCAATTGCTCGACTCAACGACATCGAGAGCTTTAAGAATGCCGCTGTTTCCACTAAATGACCAGGCAAGGTAGCCGTAGCGTCCGGCCTGACTATTGGCTTCTTTCATAATGGCTTCGCACTCGACCGGCTGCCCCGGATAATGCTCACAACCAAACTCGCCAACAAGAAAGGGGATATTCTGTTGTCTGACAGTGTTAAACACCTTTTCCACTTTTTCCTTGCTATCAAACACATCGTATAAGTGGGCACTGAACATCAGATTATCATCAACGGCTTGAATTGCAGCGTAATTTTCCGGAATACTCTCAAACTGCTGGCCCCAACCACGAGCGTCCACTATCAGAACATGATCCAAGCCCTCATCGCGAAAACGTGGGATTTGTTCCATGTAAGTTTTGCGGTAGTTTTGTGCCGCATCGCTCCAGGTACCAAACCATTCGTTAGCGATATTGAGCAGCAAAATATCCTGGTAGTCTATGAGAACTTGCTTCACATCTGGTTTCAGATACCAATCGACCATTGCCGCCAAATGCTCTGTTTCGTCTGATCCGGTTGCATTTTGCAAGTTTAATACTGCGACCAGTTGTAATTCTTTCATGCGCTTGAGGACCTTGCGCAGCTCCTCGATCGGATGCATGTCTTTGGGGTCACAGCGGTCCGCCCGCTGCAGATTGTCCGCACACCAAACGATGCGCACCGTATTAAAACCCATGTTTTTGATTTCCGTCAGCGCCTGATAGGATTGCTCCAGATAATAAGCGTGGGGATTGTTGACTCCTCGCATAATAAATTCATGACCGCTTTTATCAAAAAGCTTGCCGTTTTTTACATAAAAGGTCGATTGGCCGCCTTCATGGTCTTCATCAACAATTACCGGATTGATGATGATATCAGCGTCGACCGGCTTTTTATCCTCATTACAAATCGGCAAGTCCACCTGGTTGGGTCCAGGATCTAGTTTAACACGGTCATTGCGGGTGCCTTCTGGACAAAATTCCGAACTGTAAATCTTCTGATTTCCCATAAAGTAGTTGAGACGAAGCAGATAATTTCCCGGTGGTACCGAGTTACTGATCTGACCTTGTCCTTTGGTAAACTCTTTGGGATTCATTTGGAAAGTGGAATTTTCATCGAGGGCTTCCATCACAAAGGTATAACGATCGTAACCAGGTGATCCGAGTTCTTCGATCGCAACATTTGCCAGCCGCGATGGTTCAGGCATAAGAGGTGCGCGCCCACAGGCGAGCATTCCTAGTCCTAATCCCGCAACGAGCAATTTATGATACCGGTGAGATGAAGGTTTTTCTTGATAGAGGTCTTGAGGCAATTGCCTCCTTGGGCAGGTGGTTCGCTTCATGTCCGATCCTTTCTTCAGCTTCAACGCAACATAGATGGGATTACAGCAAGCTTACGTACGATGGGGCTTTCATAGCCATCACACGCCAAAATAACACATAAAAATCAGCTTTGCAGTTTTTTTTAAAAAAAATTGTGAATCTTCGAAAATCACGAACAAAAAGCCGAAGTCCTTATTTTCTAAGACTTTTCCTATTTTCGTTTCATAAAGGAGACAGTAAATGCCCGTAAATTGACTATTTTGCCAAGCTTTTTTACACTGGCGAAGCTGCTTTCCACAGCAAAACAAGGAGCCTTGTATGTTTGGAGTATACTGGCCTTATCTTTTTTCTGCGCTGATCGTCGGACTTGTCAGCTTTGCCAGTTGCCAGCAAGATGTCTTGCAGTCTTTAGCTTCCCATGCTGTCAGCAAAGAAGATCAATATGCACAAAGCGCGGAAATGATCATCGCAACCCGGAATGCTCCTACTAGCTATTTTATTGATCGTGAAGGTCATGAATCCGGCTTTGAATATGAACTTGCTGCAGAGTTTGCCAGATCCCAGGGAAAACTACCCGTTTTTAAAATCTTTGATACCACGGAAGAGATCATCGTAGCTTTAAATAGGGGCGAAGTTCATTTTGCTGCATCAGGCTTAAGCCGTACTACCCAGCGGGAAAAAAAGTTTTCTTTCGGCCCTGTTTATCAAAATGTGCAAGTCTATGTTACCTGTCATCGTCATCACAGTCCGCGATCTCTCGCCGATCTCATCGGCCGGAATACTGTCCTGGCCAGTGAAAGCTCTTATATTGAAATCTTGGAAGATAGTCGTAAAAAACTACCTGCTCTCACCTGGTATACACAATCTGAGCTTTCGACCGAAGACATTCTCAATCACGTCAATGAGCAAGAACCTGGCTACGATTGTGGTATCGCCGACTCCAGCATTTATGAAATGAATCGTCATCTATTTCCAGAACTGCGTATCAGTTTTTCCATTGGTGAATCAGAGTTGGCTTGGCCTGTTGCACTGGAGCACGAGTTTCTTGCGCGCCGCATGGAAACTTGGTTTCACTATGCCTACAGTAGCCAGTTAGTGGAAACACTATACGAGAAATATTATTCCGGTGGCTATGATTATAATAGCTACGATGTCCAGATTTTTCGCCGTCGTATCCGCGATCGCCTACCTCAATACGAAGACATCATCCGACAAGCTGCTGAAGAGACGAGCTTACCATTTGAATTGCTGGCAGCGGTCGCCTATCAAGAGTCGCATTGGGACCCCAATAGTATCAGCCAAACAGGTGTTCGCGGCTTTATGATGTTGACGATTCCAACTGCCAAGTCCCTTGGCGTCACTGATCGCTTGGATGCCAAGCAAAGTATGTTGGCCGGAGCCCAGTACCTGAAAAGTCTTATCGATCGTTTTCCAGGGTTTATCCCCCGCGAGGATCGCTTATGGTTTGGCCTTGCCTCCTACAATGTCGGCTACTATCACTTGCAGGACGCACGACGCCTAGCGATCGATAAGCAAAAAAATCCGAACTCGTGGCGAGATGTAAAAAGCGTTCTACCTTTACTTTCCAACAAGCAATATTACAGTCGTTTACGTTACGGCTATGCCCGCGGCCGGGAACCCGTCGCTTTCGTAAAAAACATTAGGGCCTACCAGAAGATTCTAGCGGCCCATGTTCATCAAAACGAAAATGATGAAGAAGACAGGGAAAAAGATGTCGCCACCCACTAAGGGGCAGCGACTTCAGTTAAAATCGATAGGTCATACGAGCAAAGTAGGAACGACCGACTGGTGAATAAAGTGAAGTACTGACGATGTTCTCAGAGCGCAAAGAGTTACCATCCTCTAACCCACCTAAGGTATCAAACAGGTTGTTGACACCGACCTGAAGATTGAAGGCACTCGTTAAGGCTGCGCCATAAACCAGATCATAGCGGGTATATGGACCAACCTTACTATTGATACTATCCGGGGTGGCTGTATCTGGGTCTTGCCCCTGACGACCAATGGTACGTGAGCGTAAGATGAAAGTATGCCGATCACGACTTGTACTTAATTGATTGTTCAACCGCCAGCGCGGCATTCCAAAGTAGCCAAGTTGCTGACGAAGCGGCTCATCGGGCGATTCTTGCTCACGAAACGAGAATAGGCGGAAATACTGAGTTTCCCAAGCAAAACGATAGTCACCAAAATTTTGCTGAGCAGTCAACTTCGTATCCATACCTCGCATTTCCAAACGACCTAGATTACGATAAGGTAGACCTATGGAAGCTATGACCCCTTCATCGTCGAGCGCGACAGTATTTTCATTCACTGCCCCACCTTCCGTTGCATTTGGATTTTGCTCATACCAGGTATCAGCGACTGCCTGCAGGTCATCTCTTTGAAAGGTTTTTTTCAAGTTAACCCAGTAATAATCGACCAGAAGATTGATGCCATGCATCGGCTCTAAGATGAAGCCAGCCGTGTAATTTACGCCAGTTTCTGGCTCCAAGTCCTCGTTACCTGGATTTTCGACATAGACTTGGCGAGTCGGATTTGACATTTCACAGATGCGACCACGATCGATTTCCCGTTGACACCATTTCTCGTCACGGATGACGAAGTAACCCCCACCACCTTCTTGATGCAGATAAGACAAGGTTGGTGCCGTATAGCTGCTGGCTGCGCGCCCGCGTAGGCTTAAATAAGGTAAAACATCTGCCTTGATACCAAAGCCAAAATTTAAGGTGCTATCAAAATCGCTATAATGATCAAAACGCAAAGCACCTTCCAAATCAACCGACTCTAAAACCGGAGCTAAAAATTCTGCGAAGACTGAAGTGATTTCTCTGCTGCCACTCCCCTGACTGGCGAAGGTACCGGCATATAAGGGGCGATTTAAAGGGTTAAATTGTCGGTCTTTGGCATCCGGCTGCAGCTCAAAACTTTCGGTATAAAAGCCAGCGCCAATGCCAAGAGAAAAATCACCTCCAGGCAGCATAAATACAGGACGGCTGGCAAAAACATCGCTACTGAAACTGTCGTTGATTTCTTTGGAGTTCAATTCATCCATGGCTGCAAAGAGAATTGATGAGTCACGGTTCGGATCGATCGAAACAAAAGCTGGATCAGCACCGAAAGGATGATCCTGATTGAAAAGCATTTCATGTACTCTGGTCGAATTTAAAATGTTTTCCCCTTTTCTTCGACCTTCAGTCTTGGAATAAGACAAGCCGCCCTGTACTGTCCAGTCCACACCGATGCTACCATCGAGGTATAAAGCGGCCACGCCGGTTTCATTGGTATTGGTATAGCGGCGGCTGGGAATTTCCTGAACAGGAGCATAAATTTGAATGAATTCGGCATTCACATCTGCACCCACAACTCCGAGTTCAACCGCCCGTTCTTTGCTCAAGGTCGTACTGCGGTTTTGATAAGGCTCACTGGAGGTGCTGAGAAACTTTCCTTGATCAAAAATGTTTTCACTGCGGTGATAGTTTAAGAGAGCAGAAAGGTTCCAAAGTGGTGATATTGCATAGTCCATGGTAGCTGACAAATACCATTCTTCTTTCTGCGGGATGATCTCCGAGCGAACCTCTTCCCTTAAACCAGCGCAGTAAACATCGTTTGGCTCCGAAGGCACAGTCGCGACCTGATTTCCAGCAGGGCAATTGGCACTAGGGGCCCAATCACCAAAGTCCAAGACCTCATTGCCGGCATCATTTGTTGTGGTATTTGCCGGCCGCCAGGAATACTGCCCGGGCGGAGGGTTGGTGGCAGTGAATCGTCGTTCCGGACTGGAATAGGCCAGATCCCGATCCCTCTTATCGATAGGCTTACGATGGCGATAGCCACCCGCGACAGAAAGATTGAAATCATCGGTCAGGTTCATACCTTGAAAGGCACTGAATTCATATTCTTCGCCACCAGGATTGTGGGGCAGTATGCCCGTGAAACTGATTTCCGTACCTTGGAATTGTTTTTTGGTGATGATGTTGATCACACCACCGACAGCATCGGCACCATAAATCGCTGAGGCACCACCCGAAAGCACTTCGATCCGCTCAATCATGCCAGTGGGAATATTATCGACGTTGACGGCATTCAAACCACCGCCACCACCGGAAACAGGTAGACGCTTGCCGTTTAATAGAACCAAAGTCCGGCCGGCACCCAGACCTAGCAGGTTCAAAGTTGCCGAACCTTGCGAGACAAAACCACTTGCCCCAGCAAAATTACCTACCGGACTTAACGAAGCGGAGTCCCGAAAAACCTCACCTAAACTGATCAATCCGGATTGCTCGATCGCTTCACGGCTTATCACAGTAATAGGCGCACTCGATTCAACGTCCATACGTTTGATCCGCGAGCCCGTAACCTGTATGCGTTCGTTTGCTGCTGCTTCCGTTCCTGGTACGACAGTGGTCGAGGGCTCAACTTCAATGGTTTCCTCGTCTTCTTCTTCATCCGTCTGTGCCAGGGCACCGTCCCATGAGCATAAAAAGACAACCAACAGCCACCATTTGAACCCAGTAGTCCGCTTGAAACTTGATGTATCCATAAGGAAGATCCCCCGCATCTAAAACGTTCGACTAGGCTCAAACTGTTATACCAGTTAGCGTTCGGAATCAAGTTGGCCTCTTTTCCCAGCCGTCGTTTGCGATGGATACTTTAATGTACTAGGACGTATCTTACTCACTATTGGGGATGACGAATATCGGTCGATTATGCTCTAACATCATCCGATAAGGCAGCCGTCCCAGGCTGAAAGGTCGCTGATGCAGAGCATGGTGGCGCCCAAAGACCAGAATATCCGGACTCTCGTGGCGAATATAATTTTTTAATTGCTGGGCAATGTCACCTACCAGAACTTTTTGCAAGCACTTCATTTTCGCCAAACCATGATGCACGACGTTTTGTTCCAGTCGTCGAGTCATCTTGTCCTCAAGGCGGCGACAGGTATCCTGCAATATGTCATCGACACAAAGATGAGGTGAAATTTTTTCCAAGAACCTTCGTTCGCCGCGTTCCAAAGCGAAACGAATCTGCCCCTCATCCAGATCACAAACATGGACATAGTGCAATTCCGCCTTGTTTAACAGGGTCAGCAAATCAAAGCTTTCTTTCAAAGCCGCTTCGGTATGTGGCCGAAGATCATCTGCTAGTAGAATTTTCAGGTTCGCGTTCAGGTCCGGCTCGACGGCATGCGGTGGTACGACCATGACCGGTACTGGCGCTAGGGCCATCACAGAAAACGGGGTTGATAAACCTTCTAGCCAGACGCGATGGTTGCGAGGTGGACCAAGTGACATGAGTATGAAACTGGTGTGATCTTCAATCGCCTCGGCGACGATGCAATCCACTATATGGCCTTCACGGATTTTGTAGCCGACTTCAACATCACCTGGAAACCTGCGACAAAGCCCCTGCAGATCTTGCTCAGCCTGATCACGAATACTCGATTGAATCGCGTCTTTTAAACTAACAAGTACTGTTCCCTCACCATAATTCAAAGAGGATGGAATCTGCACCCAAGGCTGCACCACATGAATCAGCCTGATTTTTTTATCAAGCAATTTGGCCATTGCTACTGCCCAGGGAATTATGGAATCATTCGCCTGATCGACTTGGACCGGTACGACGATGCTTTCTCCATTGGCAAAGAAGCGGTCGTTCATTGTCGTTTTCCCTATGATAAATTATTCCTCGCTACACTCATCTCGCCTAAGCATCGCAAGTTTGATGCCAGTAGAGTTTAAGCTGATTTCCGGTTCATCTTGTGGCAATTGCCACAAAACTAGTGGAATTAACCACAGCAAATAGTGGGAGCGTCCAAATACAAGATTGGTTGAAAAAGGCTACAGATTTCACTCAAAAAGAAGTCAGGCAACATCCCATGGACATCACCTGACAAAAAGGAATCTTGAATGAAAAGGACTCACAAAGTCTCAGGATCCTCTACTGGCACAAAACAGAGAAAGTGCTAGGACCCAACGACACTTCCTCCACGGGATTGTTCTATTCTAACAATATCTTCAGCGTCGATCGCTTCAGCGATATCGCGCTTTTCTTTCATATTATTGACATGCTCTTCTATTAAGTTAGCACGATCAAATTTGGAGCTAAATTGTTGATGCTCCACTAAGCGATTTTTCTCTTTGCGTAACTGGCGCTGCAGCTTATCGACAAGTTTATCAACACTGGCATACATCGATTCAGAGCTGGCATCGATGGAAATATTTCCGACTTTTCCGAGATGTAAATCACAATGAGCGACATGGTCCAGGTTGTCCACCTGAAAGGTTAATTGGATATTGGTTGGATCCGCACTTATGAATTTTTCCAACACATCTCGGATTTTCTGACGCGCGTAATGATCCAAGGCAGTGGATGATTCCATATTTCGGAAACTTACCTGTAAAGACATAACAATCGCTCCTAACAAATTGAATCGACAGCCGTAGCTGATTCCACCTTGAAAGAAGCAATTATGGTGCCAAGCTAATTGACCAAAATATTGGGGGTTTTCTTGCGTTATATCAACAAAAATGTGGCATAATAACCGGACTAGGTGCAGTTTCGCACCAACAGTTACGCTACGGTAGAAGACCGTTTTTCTATGAGCCCGAATGCCGCCGGTTATTTAAATGATTTTCAATGATTTTCCTAACTTCCTCGTCAAACTCGGTGTCCAGATAGGACTGCCATAAGTCTGGACTGATGAAATGGCTACTTGCTGGGTTTTGTACGATGCTACTGATGATTTGATAACGTACGACCGGATCACTTAAAGACTGAGTCGTAGCAAACAGGGCTGTCACCTCAGAAGGTTCAAAGCTAGTGAAGCGTAACGCCCGAATTGCGCCTTGACGATGAGGTTCACGATTCAAAAAACTTAACAACTGAGCAAAGCTGCCTTCCACAAAACGCAAGGCAAAAACAGCTTCGATGACGAGCCGAGGCGCTTGTTCATTAGCAGCAATTTGCAGTAGAAGTTCTTTCGCACCAGAAAAACCACTATTGCCGATAGCTTGAATGAGGGCTAGTTTTTCCTCTTGAGAACTAATCTGCGGCCAGCGGTCTAAGAGAAAGCGACTGAGCCGTTCCGCTCTCTCTCCACTCAAGCGACCTGCCCAGGTGCCAAGTGCAAGCAGGATATTGACATGCAAGTCTACGCCAACGCGATCATCATTGATCAGTTGCTGCAAGACCAAGTCCATCTCGTCGGCAGGTTCCTCGGCAAAGGCCAGTGCGGCCAGGGTATACTTGGCAAGACTTTTCTCTTGTGAGCGGTCAATCACAGTTTTGACGAGAAGTTCCTGTCCAGGTAAGCCCCCTGTTTGGCTAAGTCCCTTCAGCCATAGGCGTAGCAATCGATCATCTGCCGAGCGACGACGAAGCTCGGGGCCAAGCTTTTCCAACTGATCTCGATGCAAATAGATCCAAGCTTTGATTTGCAAATAGCGATTCGTGCGCTCTTGAACATCATCCAGATTGCGCCAAAGATCGTCGAAGCTGACTGCCGCAAGTTCCTGTCGATAAATATTTTCCAGGTCGTCTTTCTGACTTTGATTAGCATGCACTGCATGATGAACAGGCCGAGTCTGTTTCATCGCCTGTTTCATAGCTCTGATCTCAGCAGCGGAAATTAGCTTTGAACCAGTCAAACTTGTTTGCAAGCGGGTCAGGTCTTTAGTTTTTGCCCATGCCGTTTCTTGTTCACTTTGCAAGCTCATATCGATTTCAGCGACCCTGTGTTCAGTCGCTATGATTTTTGCCTTCAGTAATTGCGCATGATTTAGGTGGCGATAACTACGCTTCACGGTCGCTTGCTTTTGCCAGCTGTGAAGTTCTTCCAAAGGGCGATAGCTTGCCGTATAAGTGTCGTTTAGCCAGGACTCGTGACATTCATGCAACGCCTGCTCTTGACAATGAATCTGACCTAGTAGGAATGATCGCCACAACTCATAGGTCGCCTCATGTGCGTTTTCCGTGACACTAACATTTAAAATATCGGTCGCCGTCCGTTCAATATAAACGCCATCACGTAGTGATTGATAAACGTCTGCTTGAAACTGTAAATCAGCGTTTTGAATATTTTGCTCAAGTCCATCGGCCAGCCAGCGATAGTGGACCAGCCAGCGCTTCTCGCCATGAAAGGGACTGAGCTCCGTTAAGCAGGATTCTTCTACTTGCCCCCAGATCGTAAAAAACCATTCTTGAGCTGAATTTGGTGCTTCTTGTGTGCTTAATATTGTATCTGAGCGCAAATTTACCTGATGGGAAAATTGAGTCGCTGTTTGGCATTCCCAGGCAGGAACGAATTGCTCTGCTGAAGAAAAGGAGCGTTGACTTTCTTGATCTGCAGATTCACCTTTTTCTGTGGAGCGATCAACTAACCAAGCCACGAGCCCAAAGGCAATCAGGAGTGTCATTCCAAGACCTAACCAGAGCTTTGGCCGCTGTATCATTCCCGCATCCCTCAATGAGCTGAACATGCATGCCGCACTTCGCGCCAGAAGCGACGAGGTGCGGCCTAACAAGTATACTTAACGTAGCGCTATGCTTTCTTGAACATCAAAAAGCCGATCATTGCGCACATAACCATCCCAGCGGAATAAGTCATCTGAATAGGACCGATCAAAACCGCCGATTTTTGCACCAGCATAAAGTTCGATGGCACCATCCAAAGCAGATAAATCATTATCTCCACTGGCAACTAGATCCACCTTATCAAAGTTCACCTGATCCATGGACACCCACAATTTTGTCCGCAACTGATCATCAAGTAACTTCACCCGGCCAGTCGCTTTAACTGCGGCAAAACCAACATCTACTCCTGCCTGTGCATAGACTGCGCTGTCAAGAAAGGGGTCGACCTCCAAGTCAGCTTCAAGGAAAGCTATATTGGCACCATAACGAACACCGGCTTCGCCTTCAACTCCATAAGTAACATTGACTGGCACTGGTCCTACCATAATCAGTTCTTTGCTACTAAGATCTATTGGGAATTGGACTTGGTCTTGCCATTGCAGCTCCGCCACTGTTTCATAGTGGTAACTGTCTACAACAAATCCAAGAATCGCAATACCAGCATGCAATTCGAAGTGCCGCCTGTCTATTAAGCCTAGATTCGCATCCGACTCAATCAACAAGGCTTCTAAGCCTAACAATCCAGCTCCTGCGGCAGCATAGCCACGTGTTCCAAGGTCACGACAATCACGGTTGACTTCCAAACCGGCTTCAAAAAAGATATTTGCGTCTTGACCACCAAAATCAACGGCATAGGGCCATTGATCCAGCTTGCTTTCACAAGGATTGGCGGTCAATGCCGAGGCACACAAAAGCCCCGACCCCAAAGTTGCAATCGCTGACAAACTTAGCCTTTGCATAAAATTACTCCTTTGCATTGCCATCAACACTTCCCTAACTCTCGGAAGCCCACAGCTTCCATCCAGCGAGTTTTGATTGATGTGAATTGATTAGGTCTGTATCAAGCTACAGATCCTGGCAAATTAAAGGCATTCAAATTTCCTCAAGTCTCCATCAACCACTCTATGTAATTTATGTGCGTCAAAATAGCCTACCCTCCCGGAAAATCCAGCAGATACTTGGTTTGCAGGGCGCGAAGGGTCATTTTAAAGTTGAGTCTGCTGGGTACTTCCCTTAGTCTTCTCGCAACTTTTGCGAGCTACTCGTCAGATGGAGTCGAAATGAAAAATCCAATAAAACTATTCATACTATCTCTATTATCGCTGCTTATCAACACGCATATACTTGCGTCCAGTTTGAAAGAAATCAAAAAGCGGGGTCATTTGACTGTCGCTTGTGAACCAGGATTTTTGCCCTTTGAAATGTTGACACAAAAGGGAGAATTTGTCGGTTTCGATATTGAAATGATGCGCGCGTTTGCCAAAGACATCGGAGTCGAGGCGAAATTTATCAGCACGAAATGGGATGGAATCATTCCCGGTCTCATGGCAAAAAAATACGATGTCATCGTCTCCGGCATGACCATCACTCCCGAGCGGGCAAGGGCCGTCCTGTTCAGCGAACCATATTATAATGCTGGCCTCAAAATCATGATCAAAAAAGATTTGATCGGCAAAATCAAAAGTTTGCAAGAACTTGATGATCCAAAATATACCGTCGCTGTTAAACTAGGTACCACGGGTGACATTTTCGTCCAAAAAAATGTTAAGAAAGCGCGCATCCGCAAACTGGATACAGAAGCCGATGCCGCACAAAGCGTCATTTTAGGGCGGGTTGATGCCTTTATTTATGACAAACCCTACTTGGAAATTTATTCCGCTTCGAAAAAATCTCAAGTTGGCCTATTGGATGAAGTCCTTTCCAAAGAACAATTCGGTCTTGCCGCAAGAAAGCAGGACCAAGAATTGATCACTGCTTTCAACGCCTTTCTCAAGCGTTGGAAAGCCGACAAAAAGAATGGATATGACCATGTCTATCGCCAAGTCTTTGATGAAATGACCTGGAAAGAACATTTTCCACAGATGTTTTAAATCAAGCCGGTTTTGAACAGCGTCATTCACAAGGAAATATGAATGTATAAAAAGCAGCTTCCGTTGATCTACTCCCTGCTTACAATCGTTTTACTGGGAGCGATCTTCGGCCTGATATGGCATAGTTTTATCAGCTTGGAATACGACTGGGACTTTAGCTTTCTTTGGCACTATTTGTGGGAGCCGGAAACCAATCGACCTGGCTTGATCCTACAAGGACTCTGGGGAACTTTGTATATCAGTGCTCTCAGCATCTTGTTTGGCTCCATCACTGGCATCTTCATCGGCCTCCTGTTAATCGGCAAAGAACCGTTTGCCCGTCATGCAGCTAAACTCTTTGTTGATGTTTTTCGCAATACGCCAGTGCTCGTCCAACTCTACGTGTTTTATTTTATCGTCGGTACAGCATTGGATCTACAGCCGGAAACGGCAGGCATACTCACATTAAGTCTATTTTGCTCAGCCTATGTTGCTGAGATTTTCCGCGGTACGCTACTTGAATTTGAAAAAGGACAGATCGATGCGGCTAAGTCCATCGGCTTGAAGCCTTGGCAGATCGCTCGCTATGTGATCGCCCCACAAGCTTTGCGACGCATGCTACCGCCACTCGTGGGCCAATTTGTGAGCCTGGTAAAAGACAGCTCACTTGTCTCCATTATTTCGGTCACTGATTTGACAAAATCTGCACTCAATGTCGTCGCTGTCAGCTTCCGCAGCTTCGAGACCTGGTTTGTCATCGCCTTGATTTACTTTGCGCTTAACTTTTTATTGAGCAGTTATGGTCGCTACCTGGAGCGCCGTTTGCGAATCTCAACTTAAGCATATGAACTAGGTTCCATCCGGAGATGCCTGAGGCAAGGCGCGAGGCGAAAATAGAACGCAGGATCAGACATTTCCGGATGGAACCAAACTAAATCTCGCGTTCTGAGGTTTGGTGTCATTTATCGAACCACGAGGTATCCCGTGAGTCCATTGATTGAATTACGTCACGTCAGCAAACAATTTACGATACCCAGCGGTCAATTGACTGTGCTCGACGATATCAGCTTCAGCGTCGAAAAAGGCGAGGTCTTAAGTTTAATTGGCCCCTCAGGTAGCGGAAAATCTACCTGTTTGCGCAGCATTAATGGACTGGAAACGATCGATTCCGGTGAAATCACCGTCTGTGGTATCAACTATGGCACGAGCAAAATGCCAGCCTACAAACTAAGGCAGAATACCGCCATGGTCTTCCAGCGCTTTGAATTGTTTCCGCATATGACAGCGCAAGAAAATGTCGCTTTAGGACTGCGCATGGTGAAGTCGATGTCAAAGGCTGATGCCGCAGCGCGCGCTGATGAACTGCTGATCAGTGTCGGTTTAAAAGATCAAATACACAAACACCCGCAAAATCTTTCAGGTGGCCAGCAGCAAAGAGTCGGCATTGCCCGCGCACTGGCAACTGAGCCTCAAGTCCTGCTGTGTGATGAGCCAACCAGCGCCCTTGATCCTGAGCTGGTTGATGAGGTGACAGAAATCCTACAAAAAGTTGCCGAATCCGGTATGACCATGATCGTCGTTACGCATGAGATGAGTTTTGCCCGCCAGGTCTCGCATCGTTGTATGTTTTTGGACGCTGGTCGCATCCTCGAACATCGACCTTCCGACGAGTTCTTCGAAGATCCCAAGCATCCAAGGTTGCAGCAATTTATCAAAAAAGTTCTACATCATTAATTCAAATGAAGAGAGCGGGTCGTGAAACTTAATATACTAGGGTTTTCCCTGCCTCGCGCCTTGTCTAAGGCATTCCCGGTTTGGAACCTAGCTTAAGGGAATGCCTTCATTCTCATATATTAATATTAATAAACTCAAAGCGACAGAAGCCACCATGATCCTCAATCGGACAATCCTTATTCTCAATGGGATTATCGATGACTTCCAAATAGTCCAATTTTTTCAGTTCACCTAACATGCTGACATCAGTAATCATATTGTTACTGGCCAAAATCACTTCGATATCCGGAAACACCAGCAATTCGTTCAAGCTTTTTAAGCTATTGCCCTTCACATTCACTTCTTTCAAATTTGGCAAATCACGCAAACTGGTGAGACTAGTTAGCCCTTCCCCTTTCGTATTTTCTATCGCCAGTCGTTCAAGCTTTGATAAACCCTGTAAAGCTTGAATTTCAACATCCGGGTTATGGCTGATATTTAAAAATTGTAAGGCCGGAGCTTGACTTAAAAATTCAAGACTCTGCAAGTCATTGTAGGTCATTTCAAGGTTTTGCAGGACAGGCAAAGGCGATTGGATATCCAAGCTTTGCAGTTGGTTTTGATGCAAGATCAATTCTTTGAGTTGCGGCAAGTCCCTGATGACTCCAAGATTTGTCAGCGGATTGTCGATAACCTCCACTGTTTCTAACAAAGGCAAGGGGCCTAGGCCTTCGATGTGTGCCAAGTTTTGATTGCCGATAATAGCCAGCTCTTTTAACTGCGCAAAATTTGAGAGAGCCGGCAATTGACGTAAGCCTAATCCATAGAGGATCAAACTTTCCAGGCTGCGACTTTGAGTAACATCGACTGCTTCGAGGTGGGGTAAATCCCAAAGGTGAAGAGTTTTCAGGTTCGGCATGACCTGAGGAATGGCTGTTACGTTAACAAACCGCAAAACCAGGACTTCCAGGTTGGCTAGATTAAGCAAACTTCCAGAGCGTGTCAGCTCCACATTTTCCAAGCGTAATTCCCGCAATTGTTTATGGTCCAGCAGCTGAAGATCAGGAAATTCGGTAAAACTTAGATCCAAGACTTGCAAGTTTTGTAATTCCTGAAGATCTTGATAGTCAAAAGATGAGTTGGCATTATTTAAGCGCAGCTCGCGCAATTGCTTAAGTCCAGACAGTTGCAATGGGCGACTAATCCGGTCCTCAGGAAGGGGTGCTGCTGTAAAATTGTTATCGATAATCTCAAGGGTTTCCAGCTCTGTCAGATCTTCAATGGGTGAAAAATCCTCGATGCTATGATCGGCCAAGATCAGCGTTTTTAAGCCTAAGCCGCTTAGGGTCCGTAACGGACGCAGATCTTCGAGTCTTGCATAGTCAATATTCTGTTCCGGATCAAAGCCGACTAATCTAAGACTTTGCTCCTCGCGAATGTAGGTTTCTACAGTCTGCCAGGCTATCTCACAATCGGTAAAAGCGTCACTGGGATCAGATATTTGCCCAGATTTTTGTAAGCCTTCGGCAGCAATGCGAATGATACGCTGCACGGTATACCATGCTGGATCTTCATGATTATTGTAGAGACACCAATCACTAAAGGTTTGTGGCTCCTCCTGTAAAACAGGCAAATCCTGTGGCTGCTGGCGCGGGTTTTTGTCTTCATTAAAACTAAGAGAAATTCCTGAGCTTCTTTCTATCCAGTGAACATAATCACCGACATAATTATAAATACCCTCTCCTCGATCGCAGATTGTATCGACATCTTCATGAACCAAAATTTTATCCCAGCCCATAAAATCACCGATTAAAAACCATTCGCCATCATAATTCATATAAGCTGGCCCCCCCGAATCACCAAAACACGGGCCAGACAAGCTATCGGAGCCAATGACGATAAGACTGGAAAGTCGATTGCTGTTAACGTAACGAGTTACTTCAGTTTCAACAGCTAAAAGTTTTCCTCCTTGGCAAGAAGGATCATTGAACCCACACTTTGAAGACGTGCGGCCATAACCAGCAATAAGCAATGGCATGCCAGGCGCCAGAATGTTCGGATCATGCCAGATTTCAATCGGCTGATAGGCTTCCGGAATGGGTCGTTTCAACTTGACCCAACCGATATCAAAGTTGGATTCGTATTTCTGATCTTTTTTGAAGGTGTCTTTTTGGACAGCATCAATAAACTTAACGTTCGGATCTTGAGAATCACGCCCGAACATAATTTGAATGTCTTCCGCCCGCCTTTTAAAAATACAATGCGCTGCCGTCACAACCAATTGGTCAGCGACGATCGTAGCACTACAGAATGGTTTCCGTGAATTTTTGGCCACCAATGCCACGGCAGAATATGCGGCCGGATGGGAATCTCCAGGTTCTTCACCGCCAACCATCCTTGGTAAATAGGGGTCTTGGGCTTGACCGCACTTTTGAACCATACCGGGAATGAGTAATAAAACTGCAGTCGTCCACCATGTAAGCCAGGACCCATACTTGCTTCCCATAAAAACTCCCTCTAACAATTAAATACCAGCTGCAGTGTTTCACCGTTATTCTGCATTTCTCGTGCCAGCCATCGACAGAAGTGGAAGCTTTACCTGGCAAAGTCAAGGAGAAAAGCTTATTGGACGAGTCCAATGAGAAAAACCAGGTATGAATGCGGCGGCATTATTACTGGGATCGACCAACAAGAGTCATTTTAGCTCTGCTGCATATTGCTCGCTTGAAGCATTTGCTGCATGAAATTTTCCCACTCCGAATGGGGGCCAAGCGCTTCCTGTCGATTTATTTGACCAAAGCCTTGCGGAGCAGGGCTTGCAAAAGCAGCGGCAAAAGCTCAGATGATTTTTTGTCTGTCATGTGGGATAAGGTGTATGGAATTAACTTCCCCTATCCAGTTATGATGATGCATCGATCTCGTTTTCTTAGCAGGAGGTGTTCTATGGCAAAGAAAGTCTTTCATCGACTCGTCACGGCGGGCTCCTTTGGCATTCTAACCGCATCAGCCTTCACCAGTGGTTGCGGTAGCCAAAAACTAGGACAAAACCCTAGCCAATTGCAAATTACCAACGGCTTTGAAATTCAAGATGATGAATTTCCAGCAGTCGTCTTGCTGTTGACAGAAGGAGCTACTGGGACTCGCATTTGTACTGGCACCTTTGTCAATGATCATCAAGTTGTCACCGCGGCCCATTGCGTTGCCGGGCTTACTAACCGAATGCCCGCACTTTATTACGCGCAGACGGTCAGCGATAATGATGGCATCAGTTATATGGTTCGTTCCCAAGCGCGCCGTTACGTGATTCATCCGCTATACGAGGCTAGCGCCCAACCGGAAATTCATCCGCATGATGTGGCGATCGTCGACTTTCCCATAAGCACTGCACCAGCTGCAGCGAACTTAAGTCCGCAGAGCCCAAAGTTTGATTCCATAGTTACCATCGTCGGCTTTGGTGACGAACAAAGTTATCTTGATAAAAACGGCGTCCAGTCCGGAGAAGGTGCTGGCGTCAAGCGCTTTGGTACGAACAAGGTGCAAAGTCTGGAAAACGGCATGATGAGTTTTGCTGGTCTACCTGAAAAGGATGAGCATCTCGGCATCGGTCAGTGGGCAGCCAGCGGCAGTGGCGATTCTGGTGGTCCTCTGTTTTACGATGGCAAGCTTGCAGGCATTACCTCAGGCGGGCAACTCGTGCAAGGTACGCATGGCGAATGGATCGCTTATTCCCATTACGTTGATGTTACTCAGGCAGTCAATTATGCCTTTTTACAGGAAAATTTGCGCTAAATCCTGAGCTGGGTCAAAGATCCACGACCCAGCTTATAGAGATCGTCTATTGCGAAGCTGCATGCTTATGTTCTTGGTGGCGATGACCTGGAAGGCAGCGCATACGCTTCATATTCCATGTGTGGGCTACCACTAGTGCCGCACTTCCTGTCAGAGAGAACATGGTTTCCAGATAATTTTGTATCTGCTCTGAGTGGATCCCCAGTATAAGAAGTGACAACCCCAGTATGCCCAGACTTAGAATGGCCTTACTTTGGTGCCGCACATAGCCTCGATAGAGAGCAAAAACAGCCACAGGGGCCACAACTAGCAAAACCAGCAGATGAAACAGCTCATGCTCGATCACCCTCCCGGAAGCCGGGAGCAGTATGATCAGCGCAGGTGCAGACAAGCAGTGAATCAGGCAACTTGACGAGGCAAAGATCCCTAGTTTGTCATAAATCGTGTGGTTGGCTTTCGACAAGTCCTCGACCTCATTAATGCAGTAAATTGCGTTTATGGTATAGTCCCCTCAACGATTGAATACAAGCCTTTTTTACAGCTCAGCGGCTAAGTTTCCTGGCTCAAAATCTACCGCGACAAATATACATCCATATCCCCAATGCCACGTCTTATCTAGGGCGCGCCGATTTGAATGGCACCTAAAATGAACTTACATGCGCGCCAAGCCTCCATCTGGAAAAAAATGCCTTAAAATAAATCAAATAATAGGGTCACTATCAGATCAGCGCGCCATGCCTATCCAGACTCCGCTCTCTGGAGGCACCATAGGTAAATGAAGACAAGGCTGATTTAAATATGCTTCACAAGTTTCTTTTTTTCGTGGATTGACAAGCTTACGCCCAGCTTATCAAGACCTGAAACTTATGTTAGCTTATGTTTCTAGCCGCTTTTTCCGATATTAGCATGGCAGACGACGTTTCGACTCAGCTTAATCGGATATCAGTTCTGCATTTTGTCGGACTCGCTACCTATATGGGCCTTTTTACCTTTGGAAACATGATGGTCTTTTCTTGTCTACGATCTTTTGCCAAAAGCTGGGCGAAGAAGCTTATGCAAAAAGTCCTATCACTGGGACCTCTCACGGTAGGATTTGATGAACGATGTCGAATTTGCCAGCAGGCAGCTCGTAGTGTGAAAAAGCTTGATTTTTTACAGCTGGTCGTGATTGACCGAGCTCATCATCCAGAACACATCGCTCTCGGCAAAATTCCTTTAGAGCAGCGAATCGAACTGATTCAAGCCTGGGATGGCAAGCGCATCGTTACAGGTTATGCAGCACTACATGAAATCATCAGACGCCTTCCCCTACTTTGGCCGATTGTTTTACCCTCTTACCTATTGAAACACGCCGGCGGCGAATTTCTATACCGCCGGCTAGCGCAAAGCCGTTGGCGGCAGCCATGCCAGGATGGTAAGTGCCAACTACCTTCACAAAATTCGTTTCAGGATCGACAGTGAGTCCTCGTTCATCTAAAAATCACTTCGTGTTTTTTAAGAAATCGACCTCCAGTTTCTTGCGAGCTCTTACTCCTTCTAAAAAAACTTCTTTTGAGCCGTTCCAACGTAAATTTTCCTGGTTGTAGATGAGTTCAACTTTCTCTATTTGACCTGCCGGTGCATCACTATGCGAAGTATCTTCGAAGACAATCACCAGATCGTTTACCATACCTTGCGCACGCATCAACTCACGTGGTAAGGGAAAGTGATCGGCATTCAAGGGTACCCACATTCCACGTTGGGGGCTAGCCCAAGAGCCTTGGCTTAACCAGTCGGCATCACTCAGCCAACGGCCAAGCATCCGTCCATTTAAATGGATCGTCGCTTTACTCCGCTGGCCTTGCAAGTTGAGCACAAGTGGAGCATGCAAATATTCAGGAGAAGGCAATTGACTGGTAGGAAACTGCTTTCGATACCACAGCACCTCACCCTTATTAAGTTTGGGCAACCCTGAGTGTGCTTGCCATGATTCATCCAGTTCAGTTGAGAAGTTTTGCCTCTCACCTGTGAGCTCACTGCGCACCTTCCACTTTTCCAGCTTGATCTGATCCATATGGGCTTTTCCATATAAACCTTTAAGACCGTCGTAGGCAATTGAGGATAAGCGTGCTTTGGTGCCAATAACTCTGCCCCGCCCAAACATAAAACTTCCATGCCCCCATACTTCCGTACGAAAGGCGATGACATTTTTACCTGTACGCAGAAATGGTCGCAACGAAGCAAAGCGATAGCGCTGATCAATGCTGCGATTATTAATCTCAGTACCGACAGGTGCGACCGTCGTCAAATAATGGCCATTAATGTAAATACCGATGATGTCGCTAGCATTCTCGATATAAAGGTGGCCCTTGCCTTTATATCTGTTGAGATCAGCGATTTCAAATTCCGTTCGATACCACGCTCTCCCCTGCAAAATATCCAGGTATTCCAAGGCTTGTGGCTCACCTTGCCATTCAATCCAATCACTATCATCAAAATCGGGGTCAGCTTCTTCCAGATCTGAGCGCAGCCAAACCTCATCTGTTAGATCAGGTAGGTGGGGTTTCTCAATATCCTGTGGTCGTTGCAACCATAGCATCTGGGTCATGGGTTGATAGCTTTGTATCACCTTATGACCAGTCACCTTCAAAGCTACTGGGCTGACAAAAAGCAAGGGACGCTTACGCTCATCATAATCATAAACGAAAGAAATTTGATCATCTTCCATACGAATTTGATCGATAAAGTCCACGCCTGAAACGACTAGATCCTGTTCTTCGTACTGCAAAAACCAAAAGTGTCCTGCTTGAGCTCTTGTTGTCACAATGAGCCGCAACTTATTGCCATTTTCATCGCGAATGAGGATAGAAGCACCATGCCGATGGGGATAAGATATAACCAGGCTTTGTTCATTTTGCTCATGAACGGTAAAGTCCTCATCGGCAAATATATGCTGCAAACCCTTACCAGCAAGCTGCATCTCACCCCAAGAGCCTTCACTGCCATAAACGACGAGCAAAGTTTCGTCGTTAAAAGGGCGAAAGGTCAATAGCTCACTGGTGGTGTAATTCAACTGCCAATCTTGAGCCAAGTTTATTTGAAAGGGCATTATGTGTGCGTAGCTCAGCTTCACTTCGTCACTAGGAGGAATGCTTATAGGCTGATACTTCGGCAAAACTTGACCGCGAAAGTTAATCTGCCCTGGAAACAGTTCCAAGCTTTTTCCTGTTTGGTTCAAGAGGCTCACAAAACTGCTGCCCTCTTCATTGCTTAACCAATAATGCACATTGCCAATGCCCTGCCGCGCTCCCAGATCAGGATGGTGAATTTGCAAGTCCGTATGAGCTCCCTCAAAGGTGCCACTTCTTTGCGGCATTCCCATTCCAGCCAATACAGGCTCCACAGCTTGATAAAATTGGTTATCCCGACGAAAGAGATAGAAGAGATCACGGAGGACACCTGAGGAACTGACTGCCCCCTTATAATCGATGACATTTCCAAAGTATCCATAGTCTGGCGAAACAAAGCCACTGACGATGCGATCGAAGCTACTGAAATCGAAAATTGTTCCGAACCAGTCAGGTACCGGCTCATTCGGTGGTCCCCAATGCGGTGCTTGATCGCCTGCCCGTGCGGCAAGTGTCAGAGAATTTAAATAATTCTCTTGGATCATACCGACAAGATTGAAGATCATAAAAGCATCCAAACCGCCCATGACCAGCCGTCGAAGTTCCTGTGCCGAACGATTTAATTCAAGACTTCCAGAAGGAAATTGCTGATAGATACCCCCATGCTTTTGCGGATCACGCATATTCTGCAAAAGATCATAGGCGATTTCTTCCGGTTGTCCAGGGTTCGCCCATTCGTAGATATTGGGAAACGGAATAACTCCCTCCACATCACCCATCGCCGATATCTTGCCGTCTCCCGGGCAGGCAATAATGGGGACCTCAATCCCAGACTCTAAAACAATATCGCGCAAAGCGGTAAAGTAGGGAGCCGTAGGCAGCGGGTCAAACAGTGGTCGTTCGAGTTTTCCCTTATATTTAAACAAACGATCAAGTTGAAAAGAACGCTCAAACCAGTTGTATTCATTTTCAATGGTATAAAGAACGATGGGACCACCATGCGGTGCCGTATATGGTTTTAACACTTCATTTAAGGCATGCAGATAACGGCGAACTGGTTCAATAAAGTCTGGATCATGAGTGCGAAGGTTGGCGAGGCCGTCAGCTTCATAAGCTGATTTCGTTGAATAACGCGTTAACCAGGCTGGCAAGCCCCCGCCATCCATTTCGTTGGTAATATAAGGCCCAGGTCGGACGATAACATAAAGCCCATACTTCCTTGCCAGCTCCAGAAAATGGCGGATATCAGGACTGGAGAAATTGAATTCCCCCTCTCGCGGTTCTATTTGATTCCAGGCAATGTACATGTCGATCGTATTAAAACCCATCGCAGCAAAGCGCTGCATGCGATCTTCCCAGACCTCGGGAGGTAGACGGAACCATTGCAAGCTCCCACCTCGCAACAAGGTATAGCGGCCGTCAATCTTAATGCCTTGGGGACTCAATTCTAAGGTGTATGGCTCTGATCTTTGCAGCTTTTTTTGGCCAGGAGTCAAATCTGCTGTGATAAAGGAAGCGTTGTTAGTGCCTGTGGCCAATGGCATCTGCAATAGCTGGAGTATGAAACACATGCTCCATAAGATGAAATAACGCAAGACAAATCTCCCGCAAAATTCTCACATTTTACTAAATGACGGCAAACAAACGAGCGGCAATTACTTGCGGCATAAAATTAACAGCAAAACAAAGACTCGTCTATGTTTATAGGATTTCGCTGGCGAATTATGGTTTTTTCCAGAGCGTTTAGCCGAAGCTTCTCACTGACCAGGAGTCAACGTCACGATTGGAAAAGTGATAGGAAGGAAAAGCAAAGAAAAATAAACGCCTAGCGTCACTTTTATATTTTATCCGGCAGTATGGGATGAGCATTGTTGAGATGATTGGGTAATTTTACCCAAACGCTACTCCCTTACTAGCCTTTCGCCGCATTTATTAGTAAATATTGGCTGAAAGCGATCAAGTCGATAGAAGGGTCATAATGGAAGACAATCAGACGTTAACGATTTCCGTTCAGAGTCAAGATAAAAAGGAAGCTCAATATGCGGGGCGCTACTTCCTTTGGACGCCACGTAAAGCTGCAAATAAGGGTCTCAAGTGGTTTGCTGGAGCCATTATTTTTGCTATTGCCACCCTGCCGATTCCAATTGTTCACTTTGTATCAACTCCTGCCGGACTGATACTTGGACCGCTCATCGGCTTCATCATATACCGCTTTTTCAAAGGCCAAGAAGAAATTCGTCTCAGCCAAGTCTCCTGCCCATCTTGCCAGAAGAAAATAGACTTACCCCAAAATCTACAGCTTTGGCCTGTGCGCGAAAAATGCCCCAACTGTCAACAAGAGTTGACTGCCATGATCAAAAACTAAAATTTGGTGAACTTCATCTCATGACTTTGTCGCTGAGATGAAGGGGGAAAAATTCGCAAATTAAGAGGCGAGGTCTTTGGGCTCTTGTGCTTTCAATTCCCGTCGCAGTATTTTACCGATGTTGGTTTTAGGCAGGGTATCCGTAAATTCGATATGCTTCGGACACTTATATGCCGTCAGATTTTTACGGCAAAACTCCATGATCTCGGTTTCAGTCAAACTCTCGTCTTTTTTGACAATATAGGCTTTGACTGCCTCGCCACTTTTTTCATCAGTAACCCCAACAACGCCGGCCTCGACAACTTTTGGATGGGAGGCTAACACAGCTTCGATTTCATTTGGATAGACATTGAAACCAGAAACAAGAATCATGTCTTTTTTGCGATCGACGATGTAAAAATAGCCTTTTTCATCCATACGGGCCATGTCACCGGTCCATAACCAGCCATCACGTAAGGTCTTTGCCGTTTCCTCATCTTTATTCCAATACCCTTTCATCACCTGCGGTCCACGAATAATTAATTCGCCAACTTCGCCTGGCTCAACGTCGACGCCTTCATCATTAACGATCCGAGCCTCAGTCGATGGCAAAGGCAAGCCTATTGACCCAACTACGGTTCCACCATCAACCAAGTTGCAGTGAGTCACTGGTGAAGCTTCCGTTAAGCCATAACCTTCGGTAATATTCGTTCTGGTAATTTTAAAAAACTGCCTTTCAACCGAAGGTTGAAGCGCCGTCGCACCGGCGACGACGAATTTTAAATCACGAATCGCCATTTTTTGAAAATCTTTGTCGTGATTTAGTGCATTAAAAAGGGTGTTCACCCCGGTCATGACAGTGATGCGATACTGTTTGAAGATCTTCACCAAGTTAACAATCGGCACCGGTTTGGGAACCAATATCATGCGATTGCCCAAAGTTAAAAATGTCAAAAAATTCACACTTAAGGAAAAGATATGATAGAGGGGTAAGGCCGTCAGTATAGTTTCTTCCCCTCTTAATATATAAGGTTTGGACCAGGCTTGAACCTGCATGACATTAGCCAGAATATTTTTTTGAGTCAGCATCGCACCCTTTGCGACGCCTGTCGTTCCACCTGTGTATTGCAGTGCAGCCAGGTCCTCGCTCGACATTTCAGGGCGCCGATACGTCCCCTCTGAACCAAGTTTAAGAGCATCCCGATAGCGAATGACACGCAAACTATGTTTGGGAATCATTTTTTTCAGTTTTAAGACTGTAGTGATCAATTTGCCTTTCAATGAAGGCAAATGATCACCTAAGCTGGCGACAATCACATGTTGAATATCAGTGTCCTGGATGATCTCTTCCAACTTATCCAAGAATAGATCCAATATGACGACAGCCTTGGCACCACTGTCTTTAAACTGGTGCTTCATCTCTCGGGGGGTATAAAGTGGATTGGTATTCACACAGACAAGGCCTAACTTAAATGCACCATACATGGCAATGGGCATCTGCATCAGATTGGGTAGCATAATCGCAATACGCTCACCCTTTTCCAAACCAATTTCATTTTGCAAAAAGCTGGCGAAGGAATTACCAAAGGCTTGAAATTCAGCAAAGCTTATATCCTTGCCCATACATGTCAAAGAAGTTTTGTCGGCATATGTTTCACAAGCCTGATCGATTAAGTCGGCAATACTAAGATTTTCTGGAACATGAATCTGCGGGCTAATTTTCGCATGATACTGCTTAAGCCATGGTGTTTGCATCCATCATTTCCTTATTTGTCTTCAATCATAAATTGAATCCGGTCAAGTCCTTGAGATTGACTTGACTGTTAGATGAAAATACTTTCGAGCCACTTCTCGTATCTAGCCGAGATTTCGAGCCTTCCTTTACTTCGGATTTTTTTGACTAAGCTTGACTCTGTTTTTAGCTTTTATTTGCCGAAATCAATAAAACTTCCGGCTCACAGGTTTAAGATCCCGCGTACCAACATATCCTCTGCAATTTTTTGCAAATTTTCCAAATCTTTCAGCTGACTATCCGTTTTGAATTCATACATACTGCTTAAGACGCTATCCAGTAGACGGATACCGAAGTCCGCTACTTCAGCAACAGGCAGTTGGCGTATGACACCTTCATCTATACCACGCTGTAATATAGCGGCAAGATAGTCCTGGCGTTTCTGCCGGAAATCGCTGAACTCATCGAGCAAGAGCGGACTTAAATTTTGCACATTGATCATGTTCTTGCACTTCGTTACGAGAATAGCCTGTCTTTGGTTCTCCAGATGAAAGCTAAGATAACGTTGCACAAGCTGGCGAAGGAACGGAATGGTCGATTGTGTCCCAACTAGTACTGCAGCGAGATGATGTTTGGTTTAGTTTTTTTGTGCGGGAGGACACGCTCCATCAATTTAAGCAAGGGGAGAGCTATCATATCCAGATTCCGGCCTTGAATATGGCGACAGTTCCAGCGACGCTGCAATACCTCAAACCCTTACCGGCCTTTGCCAGTCATCGGCTTACAGCCGATCGTGGCACGATCGATCTCAAAACTTTTGAAATCCGCTTGGTACCAGAAAAACCTCACGATGACTGTCTTGCAACAGGTTACCCTCTTAGGATTGGCTCTCTCCTGGTCAGGCGAACGGGAGTCAGGGAGTATCCATTCACTAATGCGAATATCGCGATCACCCAGCCTTTTAATCATCGGCTAGGCATTGCGCCAGCGAGTTTACAAGTGATCAGCCAATTCTTGCCATTAACTCATTATATTGACGGTCTACGCCGCCTTGCATTAGGTGCCGCAAACTGGCACTCATTGGCAGGTTCATGCGGCATCTTACTTTTGTTTACTCTGGTTCATTGTCTATTCGCCTATATAGGAGTCAAAAAATTAACTAAAGAAAGTTAAAAAACTGTTTTTCTGTTCCTCCTCTGGCTGGCATAATACGCCCGACTTTTCTATCAGAAACAGAGGTGATCCGTGGAAAATTTTCGATCTGAATTTGCCTGTCCTGGACAAAAGCCGCCGTATGCGGAAAGCCCAAGCCTACCTTTTGGACGTAATATTGATATGCCTTGGATGAGCGTCGAGGACTGGTGTCAGCGAGTGACACGGAATTTGACTGATCCAGCCCGTGACAATGCCCGTCTGGTTTTTATGGGAGATTCCATCACAGAAGCCTGGCCCCATTCCGCCAGTGATATCTGGCAGCAGTATGTGATCAATTTTCAAGCTCTGTGCCTAGGGATTGGCGGCGACCAAACCCAGCATCTTTTATGGCGCTTGGCAAGCGGTGAGGTGGATCAACTCTCCCCCGAAGTTCTGGTCCTGCTGATTGGCGTCAATAATATTGGCTATGGTGACTGGTCAGAGTGCGAAACTGCTGCCGGCATCGAGGCCGTCCTCCACGACCTCCGCGAACGATTGCCCGATACTGAGATCTTACACCTGGCCATCTTTCCCGCTGGAGAGCAGGCAACCGATCCATTCCGGCAAAAGATACAAAGAACCAATGAACTGCTAAAAAACTTCCGCATTCCGGGAGTCAGCTTTCTCGATCTTGGTGACGCCTTTTTAGAGGAAGACCAAAGCATCTCAACTGATGTTATGTATGATTACTTACATCCCACCAAAGAAGGTTATCGCCGCTGGGCAACAGCTCTTGATGGAGAGCTGAGTATGCGTCTTGCCAAAAAATCATAAAGCGAGCCTACGAGATTTACAGGGCAGCTTAAACGGCCTGCTCTTTCCCCCTTTTCATAGACAAAGCTATGGCTTTCCCATCACTATCAATGCATTTCACATAGGCGACATGGGCAGTGGGATCATCACGAATTGATCTTTTATCGGTAAGTTCTACGCTTGTGAACTCAGCCTGTTGAAGCTCATTGAGCTGCATATAAACATCTTGATGAATAATAGTGATGTTGGATTCTGGAAGAGACAAGTGCTTTTGCAGAACTTTGCGAAACTCTTCGTAGCGTTTCGCTTTGACGATCGCATCACCATACAAGTCATAATACTGCAATCCCGCCTTCGGAAAAAAGCCGGTAACATCGGAATAAGCGACACCCATCCCACAATAGACTTGGCGATCGGGAAAGTAAGACTTCGACTCTTGATTGATAATACTGACAAATTTTTCTGTCAATTCAATAGCTTTAGCAAATACTGAGCCTTCACAGCGGAAGGGAAAACCAATGGAGCAAATAAAGCCATCTCCCATTTCCTTAATCATGTAAGCATTGGCAGAAAGCTTATGCTCGTCATAATTCAAGTTCATGTAACTATAACAAGCCTTGATCACATTAGCGAAGAATTCAGCATGTTGGCTATGACCGATCAGCGAACTATTTTGAATATCAAAAGCTATGACGCAGGCTTTAGCACTACTTAGCGGCATGGTTTCATTAATCGTCCGATTATTTTTAATGATTTGCACCTGGTGTGGATAGACTAAATTTTGCAACTGGCTTAAGAGATGCTTGTTTTTCGTTTCTTTTTCCAAGGCCACTGATAAGGCCTGAAGTTCGTTATATTTAGCTTTTTCCGCATAAGCCAGGGTACGGAAAACCAGATCCAAAATCATACCAAAAACTGATGCGTTCTGTATTAAAGGAGTCGATTGCAGCAGCCCACCATAGACAGCAGCTGTCACCGTTCCTCCAGCGGCAATCGAAACCCAGCCTGCTGTGTAGAAGAGTGCAGGCTTATACCCTTGCAGTGAATGTTTGATACCAAGACAAAACATCATGGGCCAGAAGCAGAATAAGCCGAGGAACAAGTATTTCATCGCAAAAGAGCGATCGATTAGGATCCAGAGAAAAAACAATCCGTAATATACAGCAAAAAACCTTAGATAATGCAGTTGAAAATGGCTTAAAAACTCGTTCATGATGTATTTGGAATACATGATATAGGCGACACAAGCCAGACCAAGGCCCTGAATCCAATATGGCCCCATCAATTGACCAAAGTCAGTGGAAAAGAAATAAAAATAACCGCTAAGAGTGGCGTTTAATAGTGTGATCGCCAAAAGATAGACCACATTATAGATATAGGCTAAAGATTTGGTCGAAATCATAACAATTAAGTTATAGATAAATAAGACAGCGAATGCGCCAAAGATAAGAGAATAAGTCAGAATTTCTTTGCGATTATGCAGGACAAAAAAATCGGATTGCCATAGTTTCAAGGGAAAACGTATCGCAGTACCATCAACACTTTCAAAGATTTGATTTAAGCCGGGTTCAAGACTTACTAAGATGGCGTGATAGCGGGAAGCATGAAGATCAGTAAAAAAACTGTTGTTACGAAGATCATCGATCGCAAGTAATTGTCCGTCGCTTTTTAGCTGATAGAATTTAACAATCTCAATGGACTCATGCTCGATGATCACCGACACTGGATTTGGCAAAGGGTTAAAAATTTCAATTTTCGCCCATCCTCTTGCCTGAATCCAACCAAAGCTCTGTTTGTCAAAGTTGATCGCCTGGAATTGATTTTTCTCGATCACCTCATCCAAGCTCAAAGTTTTACTTTCATCCAGAAACACCTTGATACCACCGTCTGGAAACTGACCTTTCCAACCGGGCTGATATTCGATCGCCGCCTCGGAACGAAGTCCAAGGAGGTTAGCCAATAGAATAAAAGTTAGGGCTAATTTCTTCACTTTACTTACTCAGGTATTTAAGTTTCCCAGCTATATCGGCGGAGCTACTGAGATGGGCTAGGAAAGTATTGCATCGTTAGGCTAAACGGAGTTTCTCAGGCCATTCCTAAAGGCCAAATAAGTTTCATGTCACGAAAAGACAAGTTCTGAATTCATTTATTTTGCCGAGGTCATGTTCTACGCTGGCAAGTTCTGCTGAACAAGTTTTCCGACCTTCAGTTTTTAAAGCATTTCGCTTACGCGAAGGTGCTGTAATCCTGACCATTACTTTCAGTGCCTGCAAGCGTTAGGCCGCAATTGGTATGAACCCTTAGCTATGAAGACCTCATCCCTTATTGCTAAAATAGAAAAAACAAAAGAAGTGAGGATGTGTCATGAGCAAACATCGAATCTATACCATGAGTTTTGCAAAAGTTTATCCCCTTTATGTTGCAAAGGCAGAGAAAAAAGGACGTACGAAAGCAGAAGTCGATGAAATCATCCGGTGGTTGACAGGATATAGCCAGCTAGAGCTGGAATCGCAATTGGAAAAACAGACCGACTTTGAGACCTTCTTTGCCAAAGCTCCTGAGCTGAATCCTTCACGGGCTTTGATCAAAGGTGTAGTCTGTGGTGTCCGAGTGGACGATATAGAAGAACCAACAATGCAGGAAATTCGCTATTTAGATAAGCTGATAGATGAGCTAGCAAAGGGAAAAGCAATGGAGAAGATTTTGCGGAAATGATAGTGAACAAAATTTAATTTTATCCAATACAGTCCATTGTATTTACCCCATCGGAGAAAATATGAACATCAAGCAAATTGATAATGATAGCAGGCCTACTGTCCATATAAGCATCGATGTTCCTAATCTGGATGCCGGACTGAAATTTTACTACCAGATGTTTGGCTTTCTTGAAACTGCGAGGCCATTTCCCACGATGGCCATATTAGACGCAAATAACGTCACTGTATGTATGCATGAGAAAGCTAGCGGTAGTAAAAGTTCGTCGGGTAGTACTGACCAACGTCGCTATGAACGACATTGGACGCCAGTCCATCTCGATCTTCATGTTGTTGACTTTGATACAGCACTATCAAAATTACGCCGTGAAGGTGGAACAATTGAAAACGAGTTTCGCAACGGCCCCAAACTTGCAGAATGATCCGAATTTCAAAGATCTATTTGATGAAAATGCGGAGAAACGAGAGCGCTTTCTTAAGCCTAACAAAATTGGTGACGTAGAGCTTCGGGTTTTGGAGATGGTTGGTAGCGCTGGTGATGTCTATCTCATGGATATGAGAGTTCTCCATGCGCCAGCGCTTAATACTTTGAAGAAAGCTCGATTGATGGCGACCAATCGCTATCTTCGTACCGACTAGGCTATAAGTTCGCTATTATCGTTCAAGAGGCTTCTGGGCCTGATATGTCGTTTACCAGACTTGGAGAACGATATCCGCAGGTTTTAACTCTTTTTAAAGTCACGAAGTTTAATGGGAATTGACTTAATGTTGTAAATTGTTAAAGTTTAATGAAACACCTTCCGAAATCCAGGATGGTGTTTAGCAGCGAGCTCTCTTACGGAGAAAAAAATGGGAATCGCTTCGATTAGATTGCGAAATTAACGCAGACAGCCATCTAGCAAGTTTGTAACGTCAGATAATTCTGACTCGGCTGCTCTGCGTCTATTTTTCACAAATCTAATACGAGGATTCCTTATGAAAGCGCGTAAACGCCGCGGTCAGCATGCCGTCAATTCTATAGTTAAATCAGATCATTCTGCCCCAACAGAAAGAAGCCCCGCGATCATTATATCTATTCAGACACCTGACATGACAGATTCTGATGTCCTTAGGTCTATCCGTGAAATTTCTATGCTAATATCCGACCTCGGACTTGACGTGAAAGAAACCTTCATCCAAAAGCGAGATAATAGAAATTCCCCGAGTTATATAGGAGAGGGAAAATTAAAAGAAATTGCTATTTTTACAGGTGGAACCGGATTTGTGGCCAAAGGACCTTCCAAAGTTGATATGGTGGATTCAAAATTGAAAGTCATCGTTGATGATGAACTTAGTCCCGGACAGCAAAGAAACTTACAGTCTGCCTTAGGTGTCGAAGTCATCGACCGAGTAGCAGTTATCCTCAAGATCTTCGAGAATCGTGCCAGCAGCAAAGAAGCTAAACTGCAAGTCGAGTTAGCGAAATTGGAATATCAATTACCAAGAGTAAAAGACGATCATGCGCTTGGCGACAAAGAAGGAGGCGGTGGTCGAGCTTCTCGCGGACATACAAATGTTGAGTTATCTAAACAACGAATACGGCATAAGATTTCAGTACTCAGACGAGAGATCGAAAGTCTTGCGCCTGACGTTATAAACGCACCCGATTTTACTGTTGCTCTTATTGGCTACACCAATTCGGGCAAGTCCTCTATCATGCAGGCCCTTACCAAAGAAGGTATTTACGTTGAAGACAAGCTATTTGCAACACTGGGCACAACCACGAGAAAAATATGTCCTCCCATTGTTCCTCCAATGTACTTGACTGATACCGTAGGCTTTATTGAGCGTCTGCCGCATGATTTGGTAGCCTCGTTTCGATCTACCTTAGCCGAGGCTCGTCATGCATGGCTATCAATCCAGGTAATAGATGCATCTGATTCTGCCTGGAGGCATCACATTGAAGTGAGCTCCCAGGTCATCAGGGATATCCACCTTGACAAAAGCCAGTGTCTGCTAGTGTTCAATAAAATTGACAAACTTACCGAATCGGCACGAACGCAAATGGAGAAGGAATTTTCAAATGCCTTATTCGTGAGCGCGTTGGCAGACGAAGATATGTTTCGCCTTCGAAGTAAACTGATAGATATGCAATCACGTGAACTTGTGGAATCCCGATTGGTTCTGAATTATGAGGACTTGTACATTTTGTCGGAGTTTCGTGACTACGTGGATGTGGTAAGTGAAGAGTATGCTGATAGGATTCATGTCGTGGTAAGGTCAACTCGCAAATACGTCGATAAACTTAGATCGAGGCTCAGCAAGCATTCGAATTCGACTGCGTGAATTATTTGTTTGGTCGGGAAGATGCCCAGCAGTGCTTTATAAAATCTGATTGGGATTTGGGTTCGATTTGAGGAAAATGGTGGAGGTAAGCGGAGTCGAACCGCTGACCTTCTGCGTGCAAGGCAGACGCTCTACCAACTGAGCTATACCCCCATTTTGCAAAGAAGAACAGGAAAGGGTTTTGCCTTATATCATTAGGAATCGCAAGGATTTTTTTCGTTCCATCAAAATTTTCTCGTCGAATATTGCCTAGTAGATTTTGCCACCCACCCCCACACCAACTATAATGACATAGATTAGCTCTTCCCACGACACCCTTTTCAAGTTACGGCAAGGAGGAAAACATCCGATGCTTCAGCTCCGACGTTTTAGTTTATACTTAGGTCTCCTCGTCAGTTTCGCTTGTGGCGGTGGCGGCGGGAAAAAAGGCGCAACTGTGCCGGCACCCGGCCCGATTGAAACAGCCTTATTGAATGCCTCTGCGACCCATCAAATTCCTTATCCCTTGCTCTTGGCAGTAGCGTTGAAAGAATCTGGCATGTCTCCAGAGCCCAGCTATACGACTTATGTTAACGAAGAGCTGACAGTTGGTCTGCGTGTGGGCGAGACAGCATTTGGCCTATCGATGGAAACTCTTGGCCTTGACCCGGAAAATGGTGGCAGGCAATTGGAGGTGCAGATCGAAGCCTACGCCGCTTGGGTTGCTGCTCAATTGACGGCTAAGCACCTCGAACTGGCTCCTCATCTGAATGAGCCTGACTTATTTTACGACTGGGTTTGGCAGCTTGCCCTGCTCCACCGCCAAGGAAATGATAATCGCAAGAATGTTCAGATTATCTTTGCCCGTGAGCTGATGCAGATCATCAATGACGGCGCAAACTGGCAGGATAGTAAGAGTGATGAGATCATCCGACTTCTTCCTCGCGCCGGCAGTACGAATCTCACGCAGTTTTCACCACAGATTCAGCGCAACTTACAACTCGATACCCAGCGCAGCGAGATTTTTGCTGTCGATTATATGCAATTGACCTATGAACAAATCAGCGGTCCGAAAAATCGTCCGGAGTTTGTCCGCGTCCTTCACTGCCCTTTCTCCTTATCGGCGTGCCTGGAAATCCAAAACCGCTCTGACTTGGAACAGGGAGCACATTTGCAAGCTCACTATATCATTCCACCTGACAGCAGCCTGCTGAACAACCCTATCAAAATCAGGCAACACCGCAGCCCCGTGCTTGTCACCAACAATCGTGGTCAAGCTGAGTCGGTGCAGAACGCAGTTGTGGTGATGTTAGTTGGCTCATCCGGACGTTATGTGAATGGTTATCGTGTGCAAGCCAACCCAAGCTGGTATACCAATGAGCAGCTCAAAAACTTCAGCAAAATCCTGCGCGGCATCTGTGAGTTGATGCGACTCGATGAACCGGATTTTGATTTAAGTCGCTGCCAGAGCCCGGGCGGCCAAGGGGGAGTTCAATTCCAGCACCAAGGTCAAAGCGAACAATACCATTGGGGAGACATTCCCGACTTTGATGAGAGCATTTTCTGGACTTATGTTAATGATTCTGATGAGCTAGGAGGCCAAATCGCAATTGAATTCGGGCCTGGAGAGCGCATCTTTCAAGCCGGTCAGGCGATCAAGTTCCAGCTAAGCTTCATCACCGGCGCCGCCAAAATCATGATCGAATATATGGAACGCTGCAGTAATCAAAAATTGGTCTGGACGACCTTGGAAACGCGCTTTATCCGTAATACAAATACGCAACCCTTTCAGATGACACTATATGACCAAGGGCCAAACGCCAATGGTCAGCATTTTTTCCGAGCCTTGGTCTTCGATCAAAGCAATACCCTGAAAGCCTGGGCCGTCACTGATGTCTTGTTGCGGAATTATGAAGAGGAAAGCCAGCCTGCCGCAAATCTTAAAGCCTGCGAGCGACTTGGAACCTAAATTTCACGGCCAAAGTAGATAACGGTTATTTTGCGGAAATTCACGGGGGTCCACCCCGTTCCGCTTCGCCACCATCTCTTCCATGCGCAAATCAAAGTAATCGACAAAGGTAGAAATACCTTGGTCGTTGGTCACCTGCAGAATATTCGGCTGGCGTTGATTGATATGTTTTACAGTAAACTCCTGCCCAGCCTGAAAGTCGTCATTCTTACTTTGAGTCAGAACTACGATATCGCTCGGCAGCATTTCGTGCAGCTTCGGAGGTGGCCGTCGTCGATAGGTTTTTTGCTCACCGTTTTGCGTATAACGAACCGTGTATGGCTCACGGTTAAACTTTATTTCCACCCTTCACCCTTCAAAGTTTGGCATAATGCCTAATCCTCCTTGTGCTATCGGCAATTCTCGCCTCAGGATGAGTGAAACAGCACAAGGACGATGTCTGGCATAACTTTGAGGTGCGGATGTCGGGATTTTTCGTTATAAAGACAGTTAGATGATCTCTCGACCGGCGATATAACCTGTGCTGCGGGTATTACATCCGCAAGTGCGATTTCCGGCTGACTCAAACAAAGTGTTGCAGGCTATGCAGGTTCGGACTTTGATTTTAATGGGAGACAAACCAGCCAAACGGCGAGCGTGATTCTTCAATTCGATGTCTTTCACCACCGAAGGAGGAAGTCTTTTGATTTTGTTCGATTTGAATTCTTTCTCGATTTCTAGCGACATTGGCAAGGGCCCCTTTGTCAAACTCAAGACGCATTCTAAAAAAAGGCGAGAAACCGAGCCCACTATCTCAGAAAAGTGACATTTTGTCAAGAAACTATACATTTAGACGGATCAATGTCGATATCAAACGAAATTTATTACAAATTCCTTGGTATTTTTACCAGTTTTATCATCCTCACCACGTCATGCACGCAGGAACAAATTTCCTACGAAGTCGATGACCCATTATTCCAAGCGCATGATCGTGACGAAGAAAAAAATTTTCTCGTCGCGCAACCCATTAGCTCGCGATTAACTGGCCAGAATAAACATCTTGCTCCCTACATCGGTCATTTAATCCTCGGCAACGAGTACATTCATGTTGTGATTGCCGGTGTTCCACCGCTTCCTTACCAAACGGAAGAACACCCGCTGATCCTACGCATCTTTCAGAAAACGAAGAATGAGTGGCTTGAGCTTGAGAATCTACCGGAACTGCGAGTCGCCCTTCGCGATGGCCAAGGTCGCATTCTGCAACCGGTTGCCCTCAATCATCAGATGGATCAAAGTCGAGCCCGCATCGAGCTGCGTTATGGCGACGCCAACTCCTGGCAACAAGAGCCTTTGCTTGTGCGCTTAAGCCTGGGGCCACGAGATAACCGCTTGCAGCTGGAATGGCGCTATCAGGACGCCCGCACTCCAAAAAGTACGCAGCATACCCAGGCCCGTTACCAGATTCGCTTGCGGGCACCGCAGGCTTTTCAGCAAAATCTCAAATTTTCTGAAGGCACCAGCTCTGTCCATATTCTGCAACAAGGCCTAGATATGGCGGCTGTGGTTCAGCTTGGTGATTGGCAGTGGCAAAATCATGCTGGTTCTGCTTTGTTGACAGCGACCACGGATCAAAGCCAGATACGTCCATTAGGTTTTCACTACCTGGTTGGTCGATTTGGCATGATGGAGTTGGCAGGGCGTTATTTACCTTATCCAGAGTGCGCCTTCTTTCAAGAAAGCCTCCCACGCAAATGTGTACAGGAAGCAGCCACGGGTGAACAGCAACAAGCTACTGTTCCAGTTCAAGTTCGTCTCGCTGCCAGAACTCATCCGACGCCCTACTACAGCCGTCTACCTGCTCTGCAAATAACCATGCCGGGTCTGCAGGATAAACTCAAGTTACCTGTCATATATGGCGAAGTTCTGGACTTACACCTGCCAACCGGAAGCCGTATCAGCTTCCAACAAAAGTCTTCCGATGCGAGTCAAGTCGTACCAGAGGCTGCTGGCAGTCAAGCAACTGAAGGCGTTCCGCCCGTACTGTTAAGCTTTGATGATTCACGGCAATTCAAGGAAGTCAGACTACCGGGCTTTACCGGCGAAAATCCTCCACAGGATGTCTATCTCAGCATTCTGCCACTGACTGCCGAACGCCAAGCCCTAAACTATAAAACTGATTCGCATGACAGCTTACAGTCAGCGATTTTAGTGCCTTATACAGCAAATCCTACCACGCTTCGCCTGGAAGAAGGCTCCTATCAACTAAGCCTCTTTCATAAGTTCGGCCCGCTTTGTCAGGAAAATTTTTTGGTCAAGTCGAAGTCAGGTCAAGACAGCAAGCTCTGCATGGAAGAAACTGCCCTACAAAAAGCCGTTCAAGAGCTGCAAACGGCTATTAAAGCCTGGAAGCCGCAATCGATGTCTTATCCACTTGACTTAGTTACGGACAAGGCCCTTGAACTTGTGGCGGATCAACAGCAGCTTGACGGGGATCTGCCCAGCTATTGGTTTTATGACCCCGGCTTCAGTATTAAAGTCAGAATTATGCAAAAGAAAAATGATCCGAAAATCCTGGAAAAATGGCAGAATTTTCGTGAGTCTAACCGCAACCCATCTGTTTTTCTGCTTAAACAGTTCGTAGTCGATCATGCACCTTACGCCTACCTCGAACTAGGTTGCCCGACAGCAACGATCAGCGTCCATGACTATGAAAGTCTAGCCAAAGCTATTTTTGCCCATGCATTTGATATATTCGGTTGCCAGAACCTGCGTTACGAAGATCAACTCTTTCATGCGATCGATAGGTTGCAAGGTAACCGCGACGAAGCCTTTATGATCAACCCGGCTCCCAAGTTTCCTGAAACTTTGATCATGAGAAGGGCTCATCCCGTCTATTATTCTGCTGAAAAGAAAACAGATAGCCAAGTCTCCTTGGGTGCAGGAGCAATCGTCAGCATTATTGACGGCACTTCACATTCATCAGAAAGCTCCAAGATCGCCGGCAAACATCGTCTCAAGTTAAAAATTCGGACAGCAGTGTTTAGCCCAATCTATCAAAACCCAAGTTTACGCATCAATGCTATCCGTAACGATGGCAGCTTTGTGATCATAGGTGAGCAAGGACTGAATCTAGACCCATCGAAAAAAGCCGGCTCCGTGCGGGATTTTTCCCTTGAGATACCGCCAGGAACTAGCTACCTTCGGGCCGAGATATTTGCTGAGCTTCCGGAAAGCCCGACTGAGCAACGCTTACGCCTGGCAACCAGTCAATACTGGCCAATTCCATCTAGCACTGGAAACGATTCGACACAGGAAAAGGACTAGCTACTCATGGATATGCCAAAGACAACAACCCTCATCCATGCAACCAAACTTCAGCAACGTGTCACCGAATTGGGGGCACAAATCAGTCGTGACTATGAAGGACAGCCGATCACCATCGTTGGCGTCTTAAAGGGTTCCTTTATTTTTCTAGCTGACTTGGTACGTGCGATTACAGCTCCCGTAGAAATTGAATTTATTGGCGTTAGCTCTTATGAGGCGATGAACTCCACCGGCCAGGTCCGCATTACAAATGATTTAAGTCAGGATATTTCCGGCAAGCATGTGTTGTTGGTTGAGGATATTATCGACACCGGGCTGACCATTGATTATCTCATAAAAGTGTTTGCCGTCCGGAAACCAAAATCGCTAAAGATTTGCAGTCTACTGTCAAAACCAGAGGCGCATCAGATGACACACAATATCGACTACGTTGGTTTTGAAATCAGTCGGGAGTTTGTCATAGGTTACGGTCTGGATTTAGATGGCCATTTTCGCAATTTACCGCACATCGAGCAGGTACACGTCGAGAAATAATCGATCGCTTTTGCGATCGACTGACACAACTATCTTGAGCACTAGCATATTTATAAACTTAGTTCATGGCGCGCTTGCCGGACTTCCCATTTTTTCTGGGACTTCTCGCCTAAATATACCACCGCAAGCGTTTTGATGCGGGGAAAGGCTTCTCCAATCGACAGACTCAGATTTTGACCGGTTATGGGGTTCTGACAGCGAATTTGATAAGTCACCAGCAAATCCGAATGCTCATCGTGATGGTGCTTGTGAGAGTTCGGCTCTTTGTGGTCTTTCTTCTCTGATTTCTGTGAGGATGCCTTTCCTGTCAGTGAAAATTGCAGCAAATTTTCACCGAAGGCTTCGATTTTTTGCACATTGTAGCGACAATCCTTTCCCGCTGGTAATTGCAAAAACTGCTGCGGCTTTTTCAAACTCTGCAAACGCTCCTCTACTACTTGACGCCGCTCTTTATTTTGCCCCAGAGCTTCAAAGCCAAAAATATCCGCAGCAGGCGCTTTCCATTCGACAATCAATTCCTGTGGGGTATTCACTGCCAGGTAAAGCTCCGCTTGCCCGTGAACATGCGCCCCCTTTGCCCAAAGCTTGGAACCCATCCCGGACACTGCGATAGCTAGACTGATTGAGGCTCTACATAATACAAGAGCCAACAATCGAGAAGAACAACTTGGTAGACGCCGCAGCATCGCTTTCCCCTTTTCCCAAAACGGAATGCCCATGATTTAAGCAGAAATTTTATCGCAAATTTCTGCAAAAACCAAGTTTCACGCTGAGCGCCTTTTTAGCACCAGGTCAGACCAATCAATCACAAAAGGGTGCTGTTTCCATGCCCTGATTTGTAAGTAGTCATCAATCATCAAGCCTTTGTCGTGCAAAACATCGATGAGGCTTTTCTTCAATCCCTCCAGGTTCTGCTGGATCTCAGGCGGCAGCTCATCAACTGTTTGCGGGCAGTAAGGACGGATAAAAGCCAACCACTCGCTGCTTTGATGGATGATGGCAAACGGTGGAATCAATGGATGATCCAAACGACTGAGCTGATCCATCAACATCGGCCAACTATGCGTACCGCGCGATAAACAACTGAAAAAACCTGGCTTTGCAAGACTGATCGCGAGGTCCATCGGCTTACCAGTAAACAAACGGTACGTCATACTATGGGCGCCATCACCGAGAAACTCGATTCCTGGTTGCCGGCGCTGCTGGTGTAATGCCTGGCATACTGATTTAACATATGAATGATCAAAGACCCGTGCAAAGCTCCAGGCTAAGCGGCGGCGGGTCTGACTGAAGGAAAGCGCCTCATTTTGATTAAATTGAAATGATTGAAGCTTTTCGTCCATACAAATCCCATAGTGGTTGAGGACTTCGACCAAAGGGGTCGAAACGAGCTGATATGACAGTTAATGAATATTAACCGAAATGATAATTTCTTCTATTTTCTACCGAAGTGAGGTTTCGCGCACTAGGAATCTTTCCGTTTTCATAATAATTGCTAAATCCGTGGACAGGTGTTATGACAAATTACAGTGAGATTTTACCAGCGGAACTCTTACCATTATAACATGTCGAAAAGACTAGTATAAACCAGAGATGACTCGATAACCGAGACAAATTTCAGTGGCACGGGACTTGCTTGATATTTCGACGTAGGGGGTTTCCCCTGTGGAAAAGAGCTGAACCTGGTGATTGCCTATCTGGAGGTTGTTATGCAGACTGAAAAACAAGAAGAGCAGAATCACGAAGAGAAGGTTGTATCGATTTTCGATCGCAACCGTAACGCTGAGAAATCAAAGTCTAAGGATCAGAATAAACCTGACCCTGACTATGATTTCGAAACGATCATGCGTCGTAACCACGAAAACAGAAACAAACTTCAACGGGAACGTTCAAAGTCCAATCGTGGCGTCATCCGTTCTTACCGTCTGAAAAACTGATACTTACAGAACTTATCTGGCGGCTCTGACTCGCTCAGAGCTCCCATCAGGTTTTGTTGTATGAGTTGTCTCGTTCTTATTACTATCGGAATCTGTTTCTTGTTGCTGTAGTGGATTGTTGCTGTTGTATATGCTGTTGTTGCTGTGTGGAAAGTGGAGTGTTGTTATGGATCAGAAGGTATTTAGTTTAGCTGCTTATCGTGAAAAAAAAGAAGCCGAAAATGAGATCAGCCGTGGTCGGGTTCCTTTGCATGTCAGTCATCTTGATGGCAAGGTAAAAGGTTCGCCACATTTTAAGCGGCCGCAAGCGGAAGATTTTGGAGACCGGATGCAGCGCATCAAAACGAGTCTCGAAAAAATCAATGAGCTGATGGCCGAACTAAAGAAATCTTCAAGAGACCGTGACTTCCGAGAGTAAAAAGAACGGTCCTCCCTTTTTTAGGGGAGGACCTCTCTGTCTTTTGCTATCGCAAAATCCCCACGCTTTTCTTTGATTTCTCTAAATTATGCTTCAACAAAACCGTTGCGGATCGCATAACGTGCGAGCTCAATCTGTGAACGCATGCTCAGTTTATTCATGATATTCGCTTTGTGGCGGTCAACGGTTTTCACACTGATATGCAAGTCGCGGGCAATTTCTTTGGCCGTCATAGCCTGGGCAACGCAGCAGAGGACATCCACTTCGCGGGGGCTGAGAGGATGATCCATCTGGTTGTTCACGCCTTCACGCTGCTTGTGAACCAATGCCCGGGAGACATTGTTGGTGCGCATATAAGTTTCGCCAGCGATCACGGTACGCAGCCCCTCAAGAATCTGCTCTTCATCTTCGAACGATGAGACTAAACCTCTGGCACCGATTCGCTCAGCTTGACGCTGATGCTCTGGCAGAGACACATTCGTCGTCAAGAGAATCTTAATACCTGGTCGGCTTTCCTTTGCATCGTTTGCTATTTGAAAAATTGATCCTAGAACTTGTAAGTCAAGCATCAGAATGTCTGGCTGCAGCTTTTGAATTAGCTCACGAGTATTGCTAGACGAACCAACTGCTCCAACTGTTGTCATACCCTCAGTGCGATTGATGACTGAACTCAGGCCGTCTCTCATAACTACATGATCGTTGATGATGAGTACTGTTGTTGTCATATTGTCACCACTCTCTTTCATGAAATCGTTTTTTCCATTAATCGTCTTTTTCCCTGTCACATGGACTTGTATTAGCAACATTCCGCGCAAAACTCTAGCCACGGAAGTCTGAAATTAACGCAAGAAATCTGCAAATCTTTGTGCTGCAATCACTGCCGGAAATTCTGAAGAGAAGGGAAGAATTTTTATTTGGGCGGGAAGTCAAGACAAAAAATTTCACTGCTGCTTTGCCGAGATCCCCCACCAGGAGCTTTTTGCCCTGGCAGGGGAAGTTAAGATTCTTTAACCAGATTAAGCTGGGTCGGAGGCAGGCGTCGTGGAACTTGCCTTTTCTGCGTCAAGATTCTCATCGCCACTTTCACTAGCCTTTTTCTTCGGCACGCGCGGCGGAAATTCAAAGCGGAAACCAACGCCATCCTTTTCCATAACCAACTTGGCCGAGAACTTTCGACCACGTTTCGACACAAAATTTGTCAGCAATTCGGTTTCACCTTGCTGCAGGTAATGCAGAACTTCATTGCGGGTAATCTCTCGCTTACAGATATTGCGCGGAAAGGAAAAACCAGGGGCATTTTTTTCCCCCTGTTCCCGCGCTTCTCGTTTCTCACGACAAATAAATTCGTGACTGGTTTCAACCACCACACAGTCTTTTTTGCAATCGATCGGGCAGGGACCAAGAGGCTCCGGATTCACTTCATATCCCTCGCCTAGAACTTGCTCTGACTCACTGACATTTTTCCGCACCAGAGTGCCGCCATCTAATTCCAGGATAGCTGTATATGGCTTGCCGCTTGCGCTTTTAAAGCCATCCAACTCACGTGTCATCTTTTCTTTCAAAAGGGTCCGCACAACCTGAGGATTGATGTAGCGACCATTGTGATCCTTCCAAATAAGAAAATCACAATTTTTCTTGCCCGCCCGTTTGGTGCTTTCGCTACAGCCATAGAACCAAGCACGTTCAAATACAGGCCGACCGCACTTCGGACAGTCCCCTAAAGATTCATTGTCAGGATAGATCGCCTCGTAATCAAAGTCGCGTGTGGCATCGACCACTTCTTTGGTATATTCGGCAACTTCTTTCATAAACTCATCAGATGTCCGCTTACCCTGCTCAACTTCGTTGAGGTGCAGCTCCAGCTGTGCTGTCAATTCTGGAGAGGTTAATCGTGCGGCTAAGGTGCGATGCAAGATATCAATCAAGCGAATACCCTTTGTCGTCGGTCGCAGATTAGCATCGACATATTCCCGCGCTTTCAGGTTTTCAATAATTTCCGCACGGGTTGCAGCCGTACCTAAACCTTCAGCACTGTTTAAGGCAGAGGCCAATTCTTCATCTTCCACCTGCCGGCCGGCATTTTCCATCAAAGACAGCAGTCCTGCCTCACTGATTCGGCTGGGTGGCTTGGTCTCCAGCTCTTCCATTTCCGCTTCCTGGTTCAGGACCGCAACACCATCGACCTTGTCTTTACCCACTACTAAGGGGGGAAAGGACTGCGAGGGATCGCCGACCTTCTTATCAAACACGGCTTCCCAACCTGGATCTTTGAGAACCCTCGGCGGTTTACTCCGAAAATTCTGACCTTCAACCTCGGTGATGCGTTCCACTTCTTCATAAATTGATGGTGGATAAAAGGCAGCCATAAACTGACGGCTGACCAAGTCAAATAACTTTTGATCGTCACCTTCCAAAGTCTTCAATTCACCTGTGGGAATGATCGCAAAGTGATCTGTGACGCCGGCATCGTTAAAGACTTTGTCTTCATTCAGAAGACCGTTTTTCAATAGGTGTTTGGCATGCGGTTGAAACGGTTCAAAGTCAGCAAAGATCTCCAAAATCTTATCGACTTCCGCCCGATAATCATTCGGGAGAAATTTAGAACTGGTACGGGGATAGGTCAAAACCTTGTGCGTTTCATAGCAGCGTTGAGCTGCCTTTAAAGTGCGGCTTGCCGACCAACCAAAGCGGCTGTTGGCCGTTCGCTGTAACGAGGTCAAATCAAAAAGCGGTGGTGGCTTGCGCGGTGAAGGCTTACGCACCTCTCTGGCTAGCGCTTCCTTACCTTTCACCAACTGCACGATCGCCTCTGCCTGCGACTTATCAAATATGCGATCTTCTTTTTGATCGCGCGTCGATTCTTTACGACTAAAGTCAGGATCAAACCACAGACCTTCATAAACCTGCTCATTAACCTTAAAGCTACCTTTGATGCGCCAGTAAGGCTCAGGCACGTGTTCCAGGACTTCTATTTCCCGATCGACCAGCAAGCTTAAGGTCGGCGTTTGCACCCGGCCAGCAGACCAAGACATACCCCTCTGGTTGCGTGATTTCAAGCGCACAGTCAAAGCTCGGGTGGCGTTCATTCCGATAAGCCAGTCAGCATTGGCGCGGCATTCGGCAGCCGCTGCCAATCCGCTATAATGCTCACCATTTTCCAGCTTGTTAAATCCGTCCTGAATGGCCTTTTTTGTCATCGACTGTAACCACAGACGGTAGATAGGCTTTTCCACACCGACGTGCTTGACGATTTCACGGAATATCAGCTCACCTTCGCGGGCGGCGTCACAGGCGTTGATCAAGCGATCGACGTCCTTGCGGAGCATAAGTTTGGAGATCACCTTCAAGCGCGATTCCTGCTTTGGTACCGGTTTGGTCTTAAATTCCTCGGGTATGATCGGCAAATCTGCAAGACGCCAGCGTTTAAATTGAGGAGAAATATCCTCGGGAGAAAAAAGGGTGAGAATATGACCTACTGCGTAGGTACAGATATACTCATCGCTTTCAAAATAGTCACCTTTTTGCTTTTCTTCAAAACCGCCCAGGGCTTTGACAATGTCCTTGGCGACACTGGGTTTCTCGGTAATGATAAGCCCTTTAGCCATATGTTATATTGACCCTCATTTATGGATGGTAGCGCAACCTATTCATCATACCATACGGTTTTTTGCTAGTTTGTTTCTCCTAAAAATAGTAATTACAGAAACTTAATAGAGACGCCCTGGCACCACTTGCGGGCTGTGGTCCGCCTAACCTAGCGCCATCAGTGGTATCATTGTTTCAATCGAAGCACAAAATCCACTTTGACGAATGCGCAGACTAAGGTAGACATCCGGGTACACAGAGGCTTCCCTTCTACCACTTTCATAACTCGGGTGGTTTTGTCAAAAAAGAGCTTCGACGGCAAGTCCATGGTTTAACCATTGAAACGCTCACCGATCTGTGACAATGCAGGTCGCACCGATATCAAGAAAAGGAAAACGGACGATGAATCAGATCCGAAACGTTTGCATTATTGCTCACGTTGACCATGGCAAGACAACTCTTGTCGACCATTTATTGAAGCAGGCCGGCACTTTTGCCAGCCACCAGGAAGTCGCAGAACGCGTTATGGACTCCATGGACTTGGAGAGAGAACGTGGTATTACGATTCTATCCAAGAACACTTCTATCCGCTGGAAGGACAGCAAAGTCAACATTATTGACACACCTGGTCACGCCGACTTTGGTGGCGAAGTGGAACGCATTATGGGCATGGCTCAGGGCGCCATTTTGTTGGTAGATGCCGCCGAAGGCCCACTGCCGCAGACTCGTTTCGTCTTGCAGAAAGCGATTCAACAAGGGTTAAAAGTCATCCTTGTTATCAATAAAGTTGATCGTCAGGAAGTCCAAGGAACGGGACGCATTGACGAAGTGATCAATCACACCTTTGACCTCTTCTGTGATCTTGGTGCCAGCGACGAGCAAACCGAATTTCCGATTATTTACGCCTGCGCCCGCGCTGGCTGGTGTACGCAAGAAGCAGCTGATGTTCCTGCGATGGTGAGCGGTGAAAAATCTGGAGACCTGCGTCCGTTGTTCGATCTGATGGTGAGCGAAGTCCCACCACCTAAGGTCGACCATGAAGGTAAGTTCTGCATGATGGTCAGCAACCTCGATTATTCCGATTTTGTTGGTCAAACAGCCGTCGGCTGCCCAGTTTCCGGCAGCGTTAAGAAAAATGATCGCCTCTATTGCAAGACGATCGACAGCGAAGGCAATCCAAGACAGCAGGCCTTTGCTGTCACGAAGCTCTTTAGCTTTGAAGGCTTGCGTCAGGTAGAAGTACCTGTCTTGGAAGCCGGCGATATCGGCTTGATTGCAGGCTATGATGAGATCAAGATTGGCGACACTCTTGTCAATGATGCAGGCATGGAGGCACTGCCCCGCATTGTCGTCGAAGAGCCAACCTTAGGAATGATTTTCTCCATCAATACTTCACCGCTTTCCGGTCAGGAAGGTGAAGCAATTCAGTCACGCAAACTGCGCGATCGCCTAGAAAAGGCAGCGCGCTATAACGTTGCCTTGCGTTTTCAAGAAACGGATAGTTCCGATCAGTTTCGCATTTTGGGTCGTGGCGAATTGCAGTTTGCCATTTTGATCGAACAAATGCGGCGCGAAGGCTTGGAATTTATGGTCGGCAGACCGCAGGTTCTCTATCAAACAGACGAAAGCGGTCAAAAAATGGAGCCGATCGAACGCGCCGTTCTTGACCTGCCCGAAGGGTATTCCGGTGAAGTTACGGAAATGTTGCAAAAGCGCAAAGGCATCATGGTTTCGTATGAGAATTTGGATGCCGGTCGTATTCGATTGACCTTCGATATTCCTACCCGCGGCTTGCTGGGCATTCACTCGAAATACTTAACAGCCACCCGGGGCGAAGGCCTTTTTAGCACGCAAATCTTGGGTTACCAAGCATTCAAAGGAGAGATGTTGCATCGTCCGAACGGCGCTTTGATCAGCGATCGTGACGGTGAAACAGTTGAGTACGCTCTTAAATCCCTAGAAGATCGGGGACAGCTCTTTGTCGGCCCAGGTGTCAAAGTTTATGAAGGTATGATTATTGGCGAATGTGCCAAGGATAATGACCTGAACATCAATGTCTGCAAAGAGAAGAAGCTGACCAACGTTCGTGCGGCGGGTAGTGATGGCCTCATCATCCTGCAAGGAATCCGCAAGATGTCGCTGGAAAACTGCATCGAATGGATCGAGGACGATGAGTGGATTGAAATTACTCCCGAAAGCATTCGCATCCGAAAAAAGATCCTCGCTAAAAATATGCGCAGCGTGAAACGGGGCTCGAAATAATAAAGTGATCCACTGATGGCGTCTTCATTTCGCTTTGGCCTGGCACCGATGGAAGGGGTAACTGACCTCCCCTTCCGTCTGTGGATGTCAATGGCTTCAGATCCGGCAATGACGTGCACCCCCTTCCTGCGGGTGACGTCGACTTACCCGGCGAGATTTCCACTTGAGTTTGCCCCGGAGCTGCATGAGCTTCGCGGTCAGGTACGCTATCAGCTTTTGCCGCAATTGATGGCCGCCCAGGCCGAGGATTTTGTGCGCGTTGCCAAGCCTCTTTTGCAGCATAGCTCAGTTGTCGAATTGAACTGCGGCTGCCCAGCGCCGAATGCCGTTGGCAGCGGTGCAGGCAGCAGTCTGTTAAAAGCCCCAGATCAGTTTCGGCAGTTTCTCCTCACAAGCCTGGAGCAGGTGGGTGCAAGCAATCTAGCAGTAAAAATGCGGCTTGGCTTTGAAGATTCCGGAGAGTTTGATGGCCTCTTATCACGCCTGAAGGATTTGCCACTCAAACAGCTCACCATTCACGGCCGTACCCGTAAAGATCGTTATTCCGCCTATGCGCGCTGGGATTTGATCCGTGCGGCCGGCGAGTATTTGGATTTTCCAGTTATCGGTTCAGGCGATATCTTAGGTTGGAGAAGTGTTCAAGAACGACAAGATCAATTGCATAGTGTGCACGATATCTTGATCGGTCGCGGCGCGTTACGCAATCCTTGGATTTTTATCCTTCTGCGCCAGCAAAAAGAAGAACTTCGCTTGCCTAGCAGCGTTTTGCCAGACAGTTTAACTGTGTATGCCCTGTTAGTTGAATTATATCGCAAACGTTTTCCCGACTTGATGAACTTTGTCGCAAGCGGAGCCTTTCTCACGCCTTGCTTGGATGTGGCAGAGCGTTGGACGGAAATACGTGATCAACTGATGATTCTGAATTTTGGTCACATGGACAGGCACCACTTGGAAAACTTGGATCGAGGCATACTTGGGCGGGTCAAACTCATCTGGAACTACCTGCGCAGCAGTCTACCCGACGCTTTCTTTGCCCCGAAGATTTTGCGTATGAACCATATTGGCGAATTTTTTGCCGCAATCAGCCAACTCTGTGATGAAAGCAGCGACATCGTCGTCAGCCATCGGGCTGAGTATGATTGGATCTACACTTCGGATAAGAAGCCTCCAGGAGACTATCCGAGCTTCGCTGGCAAGTTTACTCCTGCTTTTCAGCAGCGATCGCAGCAACCATTATATTCAGATCAATGGGCTTAAAGAAAACCGGCTGGTTGATAAGCGATTCATCCAGCAAATCCAAAAGCTCGCTGCGTCCTGAGAACACATAAATCGATTGCCGAAACTCTGCCGAGCGTAAAAGTCTTATCATATCCAAACCTGTAGCCACTGGCATGCTTAGGTCGGTCAGAGTCAAGTCCGGCTGAACCTCCATCGCCATATGATAGCCTTCTATGCCATTGGTCGCCTCATAAATGCTCGCTTCCGGAAAACTACTGCGTAGGTATTGCTCGATCAGACTGCGGGTATCGAGGTCATCATCAACAATTAGTATTTTCATAAAGTTCTCCCCAACTCTTGCTAGATTACCAATCGGTATTTCTTACCAAGAAATAAACAATTTCCGCATGTTTTGAAATATTAGCGGTAGAGTCATGAAATGATTGTTTTATTTAAAAGGAAGGCGGGAGTGAAATGAGGTAATTCCAAAATCCGAAGAGTTTTCGACAGTTTGACTAATCAAAGCTCGCTTCTGCCAGTTCAAGTTTGATATCGGGGTAACTGAGGGCACGAAGTCGTTTGTTGATTTTTTTCTGCATAGCCAGCCGCTTGCCGGCCGACAACAAACTATGCCCTGCTAGTTCCTGGATTTCTGGCTTTCGAGCTTTGAGTTTATCGATAAAATGATCCACCGCATTTTTTTTGATGCCGATTTCCTTGGCGAAACTCAGAAAATCGTCGCGATTGAAATTTCTAACTTTCCCACCCGGCATCAACGGTAAGGCCAATTCAGGTTGACGAGATTTTTCCTCGACGAAAGCTGTCGGTACCAGATCGTAAACAGGCGCTAAGACGTTGATCAGATTTTTTTTGCCAGGTGCCGGGATACGCAGCAAGGCCAGATTTTTTAAATGCGCATCGTTGTTACCAAAAATAAAATTAAACAAGATCCACTCAAAAAATCTGGTTTTTTGATCTTTCAAGCGATAAATCAGCCAACGCTCCAAAGCTTTAGCCACATCAAGATAGCTGCTTTCATACTTATCATTTTCATAGGTGGTTTTTTCCATCAACTGACTAAAGTCTTCGACATGAATCCGTCCTTCGGGGGTGCGATCAAAGCGCAATGTAATATAGGCCAGAGAATGATCTTTCAACCGACAGAGGCCATGAAGAGCCGGAATTAGGCCAAGAACTTCAGCAAAGCTCATCCACAAATTCTCCAGCTCAGGAATTTCTTTCACACCTTGAACCTGAGGTTTAATGATATAGCTGTAGTGATTGAAACCATAAGCCATAGAGACTTTTTGTTGCACTCCAGGAATGGTGATGCCGCTAGACAGGGACTTCAAACTGATCTGTGGTAGATCTTCTTTTGCGAAGTTAAACTGTGGTGGAATTTCCTGCCCGAAAAAAGTCTTCGAACATTCACGATGATATTCATAGCCCGTTAGCGGTTCGATTTTTTTTAAACAATAGAGACAAAGCTCAGGTGGCGAGTCGAGCTTTGGCTGAGCAGTCGGCAGTGAGGCAAATTTTTCGCTGGGAGGCTGGTCTCGTCCCCAAGGACCAATCTGCACATCGCCAACGCTATGGGCGCAACGATATAGCAAGGTTTCCATCAGTGTTTGCGGACCGAAAGCCTTTTCCAGCTGTGCCTTCTGCCAGCCTTCCACGAATAAGCCTTCAAAGTAGCTAAACAATTTCTTACTATGATAGACAGTCGGCACAACCGGGAGCAGTAAGGACACAGGATGCTCTTTATCCTGATAGCTGGGTAAATATTGAAATTGCCAATCCTGACCACTGTTGATTAATACGCCAGCCAGCCTGCCATCGACAAATATCTGAGCTTTTTGCTGTGTGTCATTGGCTATTGTCGACAATTTGGATGCTTCCTTTCAAAGCCTTCAGCAGCTTGAGCAACGTTGTCAGATTTACGTTGCTTTGACCCTGCTCCAATTTGCGAATTTGCGCCACCCCTACACCGGCATCTTCAGCCAGCTCTTCCTGAGTTAAGCCTCGTTCAATGCGCAGACTTTTGATCTGTTCGGCTAAGTCGCTGGTACGCTGCGTCTTGCGCTTGCGAGCTTTTGACTTGGGAACTAGCTGTTTCAATAAATCGGACATAAGATATTTCTATCGATATAATAAGAGTTTCTCTCCTTTTATTGTATCGATATTGATATATTTACGTCAACTCAAAGTCTATTATATTTATTTTAATACATTAACTCATAAAGCTATGTGATTGCAGCATAAGTGCCCAAAGATAAAAGCCACTGCAGGCTATTAAAGCTGCAGTGGCTCACAAAAGAGTCTTGCGCATGACTCAAATTCTTCAGTCATCATGAACACCTAGGCAAAACTTGCCTAAAGAAATCCTGGCAAAGACAGCAGGTTCAACAATCCATATCAAACCTGCTGTCATTTGCCAGCCACGTCGTTCGGTGCTCGATAAGAATAAAGCAAGAGCGAGGCCAGAAAAAAAACATCTATTTTTCACTAGTTACAATTTGGGATTCTGCTCGAAGATACGACTGTAAAGACAAGTCCCGTGGTAACTTCGTTTCAACCTATGAAAATTACAGTGAATCATGCAAATGCCCAAAGAATTTTAGAGGCAAGTCACAATAAAAACTCTATATTTAAGCTTATCTTGTTGAATTCATAAAAAAACTCCTCAATCCATATCCCGACTCCACAGCCAGCAGGCAGAATCTGCCGTTGGTGGCAGCCCGACGCCATGTCACAATTGGCTGGAGGACACTCTTCGTATGGGTGCAGCCCCTTCCCTACCAAGGAGAAAACATTTTGCAAGATCAGTTCCGCGAGATCTGGCGCCGCAAAAACATTGATGACATGAAGTCGGCTGTCAAAAGACAGCTGGATGAAATTCAAACCGAACAGGGAATCGAAGCCAAGCTGCAATATCTGCTGCAGGAAATCCAGCGATTGGAGCAGTCCAGCGATCCTGCTGCCCTATTACGGCGTTTTATTCTCGTTATCTCCTGCCTTTACCACCATCAACGCTTTGGTGGACTTGGCAAGAAGCAAATCCATGATCTATCCGATCTCGCCGCTGCGATTTTGATGGTCAGTGGCATCAAGCCGGGCTCATCTCAACTCAGTTTTTTATATGCCGAATTGCATTTTGTTCTGAGTGATTTGCACCTGGCCAATGGCGAATTTTTGCCGGCATTGTGGGAGCAGCAGCTTGGCTCACAAATGGCCGTTCTTTCCCCCGAAATGAAAGGTCGCAGACAACTCGGTATGGGCGTTCACTCCCTGCGCTTGGGCAATACGGGGATGGCTTTGATCTTCTTTCAAAATGCCATCGATAGCATCGATGATCCTGAGGTCCAAGACAAGGTCCGCATCCATCAAGTGCGCGCTCTTCGTCTATCAGGATCCATTGATGAAGCCCATGAACTGGCAAAAGAGTACCAGGAAAAATCCTCTGATCCAGCTTATGGTAACGAATTTCGCTGGGAAATTGCCTGCTGTGAAGTCAATCAGCAGCAGGATCTCAACCCCTTAGTCAAACTTTGCCGGCGAGGTAGCGCTTTTTATACGTCCTCCTATGTGCTGGAATTGTTTCTCTGGCTGCGCTGCCACCAAAAAACCCACTGGTTGGAAAAGCTACCGAAATTGAACTCACTGGGCCAATACCAGACCATAAACTTCCGCCACTATCCTCACCTTTATGGTATCGCGCAGCAATTGGAAGCTGCCTATGATACCAGCATACCCTTCGCTAACCGCCTATCGAGCATGAAAAAAATCCTTGGGAAAATCAGTTTGCTGCGAAATATCGATAAGGAGCTTTTAAGCTGGCTGGCCATCACCCGTTGGCTTTATCGTAATCGCTATGCTGAGATCGCAGGCATCATTTTTCATGAATACTCAAGTCTTAGCCAAAAACTGAGCCAGGGACGTAGTCGGGATGTTTTGGGGCTTGCTGCTGATCTGGTCGAAGTGGATTGGAAAAGCAAAGTTTCCTAGAAATTGGTGAAGCATGTCCAGCGCCGGCCTTTTTCTCCCATAAATTTTCTTTGATTTCTTATAACTTATGCCAAGGACTTCAGTATTTTGCAGGAAACGCCGATAGCTATGCAGTCTCTTCTTCTTTCAAGAGGATGGCGGAGTGAAATCTCACGGAAGGGAAGACCGTGTTGCAAAGAAAATACGCGCATTCATGGATCACTTTGACTTTCATGCTGCTGTCTCAGCTCGCATGCAGCCCAAGCAATGAGATCCGAGGGTTTTATCAGCAGTCTAAAGAAGAGGCTAGTACTGACCTTCAAGTCAAGCAGAAGTCAAGTAGCGATCGCCCCTCCGAAGAGGGAGTTGGTTTGCCTGGATATATCATGTCATGTGCTATCGACAAGGTTGAAGAAAGCCAATTGGAAGTCGGCTGTCAAATCGCCGAAGAAGAAAGTCAGCAGAGAGTCAAACTGCCAGCCGGTGAGTGGCAAAAATTTACCGTCACTACCCCAGAAAATATTCCTGGCCTAAATATCGAAAAACGAGCGGCCGAAGTCGCAAGCGACTGGGATGCCTTGTTTACTTTCAGTGGCCTGCAGCAAAGCGAGTTGATCGAGGCTGCCATGCAAAGCAGTTACTCCTTTGAATGGCAGCATGAAAATGGTGAAACCGAATCTCTGCTGGCGGAACCACCAGAGCAAGATACGTTGCAACCGATTAATTCTGAAACCAGCATCAATCAATGTAGCAGTGGCGTCAGCGTTAACGGTGTGTGCTTTTTCCGCTCCAGTCGTTCTTGCAACAGTAGCTGCGAAAATATGAACAGCACAGTCCACGAAGCTTGGTTTACTAGCTTTGGCAGTGCCAACCAGGATGGAGATGCAAGCTGTCGCAACATCTATGAAAACCTCAATTCAGGTCCTTCCATCTTTTTTCAAAGCCGTACTATGTTTACCTTAGGCTATGGCTGTTATGACAATGGTCGTGCCTCGATCATACACGAGGCTGGGGCAACGGAATTAGATCCAAGCCGCTTCCCACCGATCGGCGGAAGCGTTATCTGTGCTTGCAACTCTATCTAATCTGGTGATCCCGTCAGACGACGGGATTTAGTTATATGATTGAATTCATTAATATATTTTGCCGCCTCCATCCTTCCTCTTCAGTTCACCACAAATTTACCGAAAACAATCATGGCCGAAAATAGCGACGGAGACCAATCTTTGGCTGGTAATAACAAAATTCTAAAGCCTGGACACATCCTGTTCCGTGAAGGAGATAAATCGGATGGGATGTATGTCATTCGCCGTGGCAACGTTCAGGTATATTTGGACAAGGGCGGCAATGAGATCCCTTTAGCCAAGATGATTGCCGGTTCCATGATTGGAGAAATGGCTTTATTTGATAATAAACCACGATCAGCCAGTGCACGCGCAGTCGATACTGTTGAAGTCACCCATATCAGCAACGAAGACTTCAACAAAATTCTCAAACAGATTCCCAAATGGTTTGTTACTTTGATGGCAAATCTTTCTGGACGTCTTCGGGATACCAATAACAAATTGCAGAAATTAGAAATGCAATATAAAGGCGAAACGAACTTACTTGAACAGCTTGGTCGTATCATGCATATCCTCAACCTCCTTTATTACAAGTTTGGTGAAAAAGAGGTTAAATCCTGGGCTTTGGAACGAAAAGTTGCAGAAGAGCAGATCACGACGATCTTGAGTATACCGACAGAGAGCGTCCAGAATATTTTAGATAAGCTCGTCAGAGGCGGTTTGCTGAATTTAAGCAAGAATCGTTATAAGGCTGACGTATTCGTCGTTGCCAATCGTGGTGTCACAGAAAAACTCAATGAGTTTATTCAGGGACTACGTAGCTCTGCACCTGACCTGCAGCAGCTACCGCAAGAAATTGTTGACATGGCTGATGTGATGGAGCGGATTAGTCAAAAATCAGCCTATACGTCATTGACCATCACTCTCGAAGATTTAGTGAGTGAAGGCGAGAACCTATCCTTTAAAACCGACACCTGGCGACAACATACCGAACTTTTCAAAAACCTTGATTCTAAGTGCATCGAAGTCTTCAACAAGGATGGACTTGATGCTTTTAAAGTCAATAAGACGCTAATTCCCAAACTCCTACAAAACTGCAAAATTTTAATTGGTCTAACGTCCAATCAGAAACAGCCCAGCACTAAAGTCGCTTGAAATCCAACTTACCGCTGTGAGTCAACAGAAGAAAGCATTCTTTTGCGGGATAAGCACGACAGTGCTGGACTTTACCATCGATGGTCCTATATTCTTTTCACGCTGATTGATCAAAAAAAGAAACTCAACGGAGGTGAATTGTGATTGGAGCATGGCAACGAGGATTGGCATTGAGCGGACTGATCTGCGCAGCTCATACTGCCCAGGCACAGGATGACAATGTCAAAACATTTCATTTTGGTGGTCAATACCATTTTAACCTATTCTACAGCGATGACGGCTTAAATGATGCCGAAGCCGCTGGGCGTACTGCTTCGCAAAGATTTGGTGTCAATGCCAGAGCAGCAAAGTTAGTTTTTAAAAGCGGTTTAGCTGAGAATGTTGATCTTATGGTCCGTTATTCGATGACCAGTAATCAACTGGAATATGCTTATCTTGATTACAAAGTAAACTCTGCTTTGACGCTGACTGTTGGTCGCACGAAAGAGAGAATATTCGGTTGGCATAGACGGCAGACAAGCTCATTGACACCAGTCACGGCAGCTTATTTGAGTTTAAAGCCTTTCGGTTATCCTGATGGCGTGCAAGCGACTTATAAGCTGGGGAATCACAAGTTTTTACTGCAAGTCGTGAAAGACTTCTTTGATTGCAACGGCGCCCAATGTGATAGTTGGAACGAATTAGATGCCAATGGGCGCGAGAAGCAAAAGCAGCCCGCCATACTTTCTGAATGGATTGGTACGTTTGGAGCCATCCAACCTCTGGTTCAGTATGCAAGCTATGACCAGGGTAAAAGCTCAACTTATACTGCTGGTATCCGTTACAACACACAACGCTTTGATGTTTATGGTGATTACGTTGTTGATAATCGTGTCAAACGTGGTGTCGATGCCGGACAGACTCGTAAAGAAGAAAATGTCATGACTGGTTACGTTGTGCATGGCGAGTGGAATCAAGGTAAATTCACTCCATTTTTCCACATTTCAAGTTTTGCGTACGATGAATTTACGGCGCCAGGACAAACTGCAACTGAGGTCAATAGCGCTTACACGCAATTTGATGATAATAATATGACTTGGGGTATCGGTAGCCATTACAATTTGGTGAATGAGGTATTCCGCCCCTATGTCGTGCTTTTCAGCAAAAGCGGTGACTTTGTTGATCCTCAGGATGCCAGCAAATCGAAGCCGATGGCTGAAATGCAGGTGGTTGCTGGGGTGACTGGTAATTTCTAACTGCGGAGAGAAGCCCGACGGCCCTTTGGGCCTGGGCTTGACAGTGTGAGCCTTGGGTCTGGGCAGCACATGCTGCGCCGGCCCAATTAGGTTCCATCCGGGAATGCCTTAGGCAAGGCGCGAGCTGAAAATAAACCGCAGTGTAATCTTTTTCATATTTCGCATGGGGTCTCCTCGATAAAGTCAAGCAAAGCGCCTCAACCGAAGCGCCCTGAAACATAATCTTTCGTTTCCGGACAAAGCGCTGATGAAAATATTTTTTCTGTAGGTCCATACTCAATCAAACGGCCTAAATACATAAAAGCCGTGTAGTCACTGGTACGAGCGGCTTGCTGCATATTGTGCGTAACGATGAGGATGGAGTAATCGCCGGCAAGATTGTGGATCAATTCTTCAATCTTATGTGTTGCTACCGGATCAAGTGCGGAACAAGGCTCATCCATCAAAAGAACCTCCGGCTCTGCCGCAATTGCCCGAGCGATACATAACCGCTGCTGCTGACCGCCGGATAGACCAAGTGCACTGGCTTGTAAGCGATCTTTCACTTCATTCCACAAGGCAGCACTACGCAAACTTTTTTCACAGACCTCATCGAGAATCTGCTTATTTCGCACACCATCAATGCGAAGCGAATAGACTACATTTTCGTAAATGCTCATCGGAAAGGGATTTGATTTTTGAAAGACCATTCCCATCCGCTTGCGTAATTCAATCACATCAACGGATTTGTGATAGATGGAATCGTGGTTCAATTTCATATCACCCTGGATGCGTACCCCAGCAACAAGGTCGTTCAGGCGATTGACTGAGCGCAGGAGAGTCGACTTACCACAACCGGAAGGTCCGATCAAAGCTGTCACCTTCCCTCGCGGAATGGGCATCGTAATATCATACAAAGCCTGTGCCTCACCATACCAGAGATTAAAATTATTGATCTCCAATACGGGCTCGGGACTTAACACAGCTTTGTGAACTCGGGATTGAATTTCCCGACCTGCAGCAATCGATTCCAATCGATTTGCTTTCGGACGAGAGGATGATTTCATCGAATCCATTTGACCTATACTGACACGCGGTACTGTTATGCTGTCGCCAAGCACTTCATTATTCGCCACGGTTTGTTCCTTTTTCTTAAATATTTCGTATTCAATGCCATGATTTGCTTTTTAAAACTGACTGGTCATAAACCGCCGTCGCAATCTGCTTCTCAGAGTCACTGCACTGATATTTAAAAAGGTGATCATGCTTATCAGCAGTAAGGTTGTTGTGAAAACCATGGGCTTAGCTGCTTCACTGTTTTGGCTTTGAAAGCCTAAATCATAAATATGAAATCCCAGATGCATGAAACTGCGTTCGGGATGAATGAAAGGGAAAACACCATCAATCGGTAATTCAGGAGCCAATTTTACTGCACCGACAAGCATCAATGGAGCAACCTCGCCAGCACCTCGAGCCATCGCCAAAATCATACCAGTCATGATACCAGGCATGGCACGTGGCAATACGATACGCTGAATCGTTTGCCATTTGCTGGCTCCACAGGCATAGGAACCTTCGCGCATGGAACTTGGTACTGCAGCCAGGGCTTCCTCAGTTGCGACGATGACAACCGGTAAGGTTAAGAGGGCCAAAGTTAAGGAAGCCCAAAGCAATCCTCCTGTACCAAAGGTCGGATTGGGCAATTTTTCCGGATAGAAAATCTGATCGATGCCACCGCCGACTATGTAGCAGAAGAATCCTAGTCCAAATACACCAAAGACGATACTGGGAACACCAGCAAGGTTATTGATAGCAATGCGAATGGCGCTGATCACTGGCCCTGCTTTGGCATACTCCCGCAAGTAGAGCGCCGCCAAAACTCCAAAGGGAACAACCGCGATCGACATCAAAAGGGTCATCACCACTGTTCCAAAGAGGGCCGGAAAGACTCCACCTTCACTATTTGCCTCTCGTGGGTCAGCTGTTAGAAACTCCCACCAGCGGGAAAGATAAACACCGACTTTTTCAGCAAGATTCAATTGATTAGCCGGATAAGCGCGAACAACGTCTTCCAAAGCTAAAAGGGTGTCTTGACCTTGAGCCGTTTTCATTTCCAACTGATAGCGGCCAATTTGCTGATTGATTTCAGCAATTTTCGCTGTAATGCCAACAAATTCAGCATTGCCCTCCTGGATCGTCTGCTCATAAGTATCAACCGCTACCAGAAATTCGGGCGGCGGCGCTAGGCCTTGCGCCGATAAATTAGCTAGCACCTTCTCCGCAGCTTGAGTTTCTTCAGGCGATCCACCTTTTCGCATTTCAGCCAGACGATAGTAAGCGGCAGACCATGCACCAGGGACATCATACTCAAGCTCTGCTCGCCTAAGCGAGAGTCTAGCCTGCTCTAATTTTCGATTGATACGACCAATTTCATTGGTTTCCAGCTCTCGTCTTTGTTGCCAAAGATCGCGCACCGTACCATGATAGGTTTGGAATAGCTGCCAAGTCTCATTTGGTGTCGTCGCGACCACTTCACCATCAAGAAGGAAAGATTCAGGATAACCATACAATCTTCCCCATGACATTCGCTCAACAACCAATGCCCACGGAGTTTTTTCGTTTGTCAATTCCTTCAATTCAAAGTGATTGATCCATTTATAGTGGCTACCACTGATATCAAAATTGCCCGTTCGCAGTAGACTACGCACGGCATATCCATCGTCCACGCCGGCACCAGCCTGCATTCTGGGGTCATTGGCGATTATCTCGACTTGGCTGGCTTGAAGGCGAAAGTTTTCACGACGTGCAAGCTCACCCATGAAAACATCGCCTTGATGTGTTTCCGCATAGTACACCGAACCAGGCCAGAAGGTCTTGGCCCCATTCCAAAAAATAATGGTGACAAAGCCAAAGATCATCAGCAGAGCAAAAACCAAAGCTCCGCCGGTCAGCCAAACCCAAGGTTCACCGTGCGCCATGAGCGAGGTTCTACGAACTCGCCGCTGGGTAGACTTGGATGAAGCATGGGAGTCTGCAGGTGAACGTGAGGATGCTGCTTCCTTACCCTGTCGCAATACGTCTTGACTCAACGCGGAGTGCTTACTGTCTAGAGGTGTCATAGCTGGTAGGCCCTCCTTCGGAATCGCTGTCGGATAAGTTCAGCAACTGTATTGATCAGAAAGGTCAGCAAAAACAACGTTAGAGCTGCAAGAAACAGCATGCGGTAATTGGTTCCGTTTTGTACCGCTTCTGGCAGCTCAACTGCGATATTAGCAGACAGGGTGCGGAAGCCGTTAAAAATATTCCAATCCATGACCGGCGTATTCCCCGCAGCCATCAAGACGATCATTGTTTCGCCAACGGCTCTGCCAAAGCCAACCATGAGTGCTGAAAACAATCCACTCATAGCCGTCGGGATAATAATCCTTATTGCCGTCTGCCATGGGGTAGCACCGGCGCCTAAAGAGGCTGCCCGTAAAAACTCGGGCACACTGGAAAGGGCATCTTCGGCGATCGTATAAATGATCGGGATAACGGCAAATCCCATAATAAAGCCAACTATTAGCGCATTGCGTTGCACGTAGGTATCAATATAGGAGCCGCGAGCATCCAAGCCAACAACGTTTAGTGTCGCTGATAGCAAGTATGCAGCTCCAATCGCCACAAAAGCGCCGACAAGAAATTTCACAAGATTGAGCCGAGCGAGAGCACCTCGCTCCAAATGGGCAAAGCGATGCATGATAAATGGATTAACGATCATGACCATGAGAACTGTTGCGAGGATGGCTGATAGAGGCAATAACAATAAGATCCAACCGCCAGTCGCTGCCGCATAAGGACTGTTAGAGGTGACGGGTCCAGCAAAGGATAGCCAGGCTTTGATATTTCCAGCAAAAAGTAAGGACTCTATCACCTGCCCCAAAGGGCCGGCTAGAAGAATGCCGATGGGAATCATTAATCCCATCAAAGCAAAGCGAAGTGATTGCCATTTTATCGTGAAATGACCTGGCAAAGCTTGCCAGATAAATGCACCGAGGAGCAACGAAAACGGGACGGTGATAAAAGCCGCAAGTATCCCGGGCACAACCTGCTCAACCAATGGAGCAAAAATTAGGGCCGCTAGAAAGCCCAGGACCACGCTTGGCAAACTGGCCATCATTTCGACGATGGGTTTGATACGGCTTCGCCATTTCAACGTTAAAAACTCGCTGGTATAGACGGCAGCAAGCAAGGCCAAAGGTGCACCAAACAACATGGTATAAAATGTAGCTTTCAAGGTCCCAAAAATTAAGGGCATCATACCGTACTTCGGTTCAAATTCATCAGTACCACTGGTTGATTGCCATACATGATCGGGCCCGCTCGCGCTTTCATACCACACAGGGGTAAAAATTGCTGATAGCGTTGTTTGAGGATGAGGAAAGTCGAGTGCGTAACGGGCATAGCCTGCCTTGGTGGTCACCAGCATACCATTATCTTTCGGACTGATTGCCAGACTTTCCACAGGCTCGGCAAAAACCTTTATCTGTGCCAAACGACTTTGCGAAGTCGTATGCAATAAATCGACTGTACCATTGGCGAAGCCGGCGAGAAATTTACGGGTTCGATGCGAAAAAGCAAATGCGGTCACAGCCTGTCCTGCCGTCTCTTCAGTAGGAGCAAAAACCTGTGCTTGAATTAATTGAGATGAATCACTCGTTTCCGGATCTTCGCCCCCTACCGCATCGCCTGGTCTGCTGCGAAACCAGCTTGTCACTTGACCTTTACTGTCACCAGTAATGACTGTCATCTTGCCGATCATACTACCAAAAGCTGTCAGCTCCAAGCCGGACTGATTTAGTAACTGAATCCGCTCAGCGATGACCGGTTGACTGCGATGACGCGTATCTAAGCGGATGGCATAACCATCTTTCCAGATGATCAAAGCAGAGTCGGCACGACCTTCGAGGAACAGATGGACAGGCAGACCTTTACCCTCAGGCCAGTCTAGTTGCAATTGACCGCCGCTTAGACTCTGCTTGACTTCTCCCGTCATCAAATTACGCGTCGTCCGTATACCTTGAAGTCGAAACATTCCACTTTCGTCAACAGAGCTAAGAACGGGACCGGAATTGAGGATCGTTTGATCAACAAGAATCAGACTGAGATTCTCTGCAATTGGCAGGGGCTCCTGTAGTTCATAGCTTAATTTTTGCAAGCGGAATTGACCTGTCGGCGTAAGCTCCAAAATCCCATCTTCGTAAGGAAGAAAATCACCTGGTGTCATAAGTTGGTAGCGTTCATCCAAGTCCGCAAAGTTTAAAAACTGTGTGCTAAAACCGATGCGGCCTGTTTGCATGCTGCCATCAACAAAGCCAAACATCGCCTGATCACTGTTAAGGTCAAACCGATAGGAAACCGGTTGACGATCAGCAGGAAACAACTCATGCTGGGCTAATACCTCGCCAGTATCGAGGCGGCGTACTTGCAGACTATGATCATTCTGGTAAGACCAACCAAGTACCTCATAGTCATCCATTACAAAATGACGACTGAGCAGAGCCGTTTTTGGATCGGGAGAGAGCACCAGGTTTTTTTCCGAAAAAGAGCCAGGAAGAAAAAGTGGAATAACGACCCATGCTAGGAAAGCGAAGATACCAGTGACCGCAAGAATCGTTCCCATGCCTGCTGCTGTAATGGTAAACTTGGCGAAAATATCCGCAAGTTTCACCCGCAGACTCGTTTCCCTCTTGCGCTCCCGACCCGTAAGAGTCTTTTTACTCATAGTGGATCCTTAAGCAAATTAATTTGGGAATCATCGCAAGCCATGTTTCGATCCTGCTTTGATTCCCGAGCCGCGTCTTTAGAGATGCTTTTCATGCGTGGCTTGATCTTAAATGCTTCAATTACTCAGTTCAGATCAATGCCTACTTTTCCCAGCTCCGTTTTGGCAATGGCCGCTGGAACCGGGTAATAACCATCCCGAATGACATCTTGCTGACCTTGCTTGCTAAAAATATAGCGCACGAATTCACGTCTCACTGGATCGACCGAGCTGCCGGGCTTCCGATTCATATAAACCAGTAAAAAGCGAGCTAATGGATATTCACCACTATAAGCCTTGTCGGCGCTGGCTTCGACTTTTTCACCGTCCACATCTACAGCTAAGGGTAGCGCACGAACATCAGCAGTCATATAACCAATACCACTGTAGCCAATCGCATACCTATCGCGAGCAACCCCTTGTACGACAGAGGAACTTCCTGGTTGTTCTTTGACTTCATCTTTAAAATCACCACCGAATAAGGCATTGTCTTTAAAGTAGCCATAAGTTCCTGAAGCTGAATTTCGACCATACAAGCTGATAGGCTTATTAGCCCACTCACCTTTTAAACCTAATTGTCCCCAAGTCGTAATAGTTTGCGCTAAACCACCCCGACGAGTTTTGGAAAAAATTGCATCCACTTGCTGAAGGCTTAAGCCGGTTTTAGCAATAGGATTGTCTTTATGAACATAAATCGCCAGCATATCGATGCTAGTTCGCAGTTCGGTTGGCTTATATCCGTGACGCTTTTCAAAGGCATCGATCTCTTGACCACGCATTTCCCGACTCATTGGTCCAAACTGCGAGGTTCCAGCGATCAATGCGGGCGGAGCTGTGGAAGAACCTTTACCTTCGATCTCTACTTGAACATTGGGATAAAATTTTAGGAATCCTTCAGCCCATAAGGTCATTTCATTGTTCATGGTATCTGAACCGACGCTTTTTATACTGCCAGAAATTCCTTGAACAGGAGTGTAATCTGGAAGGGCTGGGTCAACTTTCACTTGGGCTAAGGTTAGAGGCGCCAAAAAACTTGCTGAAAGTGCTAGTGCAGGAAAGACTTGCCTTAGGAATCCAGGCACCATTTCACTTCTCCTCTCAATGTGGAAAATACGTCGTATTCTAATGACGGCCACAAACTAGAGTGAAATCGTGAATTCCAAATAAATCAATTTTTAATATTCTGTAAAGATTCTTGTACCTGCATTTTAAAATCATTCATATCAGCAGCTTAGTCTAGACTTCCCATCCCTTATGGTCGGCTTTTTTGAGAATGATTTGGGGTAAAAGCTGTAGGAGGTCCCCAGACAAGCTTAATTGGCTGGCTTTTTAAAGAAATGGTAAACTTGGTGATCATCCAGATGAGACTCCACAGTCTTTCAGACCTAGGACTAGATACTGATAATTTTACAATTCCCCTAAAAAGTCAAAAATCACCCCGGGCTCGTAGGATACTGTATCGCCATAGCGGCGATAGAAGACCCCCATCAAGGTAAAGTTTAAAAAGGACATACTACTTTTACCAACAACATCACCACCAAATGGTAGAGTGAAACCAAAGCCACCGGTGGTATATATCTCATCTGGTCCGAACGATTCACCGTAATCATAGAAAAGCTTCCAGCGCGATTGCCGTGGCAAAACAAAAAGCGACGAAGGTAGTGGCAAATAAGCAGGCCAGCTGAAGTCTGCCCCAAAGCTAGTTATGGCATTGGCTGACACAAAATTTGGTCGGTCGATACGGATTCTGGCTTCATCCAAGGACTGTGGATTAAATCGAATGCCCCCTGGAAAGTTACCTTCACCGACAATTTTCCCTGCGAATCCACGCAACCTTAGCTCCATGCCTTTACCGGCACAAGAAAATTGAGCGACTCCCCAATCTTTGGTGTAATCAAATTCGGCCATAGAAGCAAAGGTTTGATGGCGTTCAGCATATAGCAAGTAAGAACAAAGGTGAGTTCGCTTCGAGGTTAAACTCGCTCGTAGGCCAGCAAGCATGTGTCTCGAATCCGCTTGTGCAATGGTTTCGCGAAAACTGATGCGCAGAGCTAAGCCAAATTCTGGGTCCCGCAGAAATAAGGGGGAACGTGCCAGCGATATTGCCGCAACCCGGCTAGCTTTGTAGGTCTGCCCATAGTCTTGAACCAGCTTGCCTTCTAACTGGGAGCCAAGGCTTGGCAAATCCGCTGTATAATAGAAGACATAACCCAAACGATTTTCCTGCGGATTGTAACTGATGACTCCAGATACACCTGCAGAAACGTAGCGAAACATCTGCAAGCCTAAATTAAAGGTCAATGGCTCACCAGGTAAAAGTGCCGGGAATGGCACCCAAACTAAAGTATAGGCATCATCAGCCAAACCATCAGCATTACCCGGGAAGAATTTAAATCGCAGATGACGATTGGAGTTATCGAAGCGATCCCGATCAAAGATTTCCCGATTTGGATTAATTTCGACGATATCGGGCTGTTCATCGGCTAACAGATCAAATTTTACAGTTGCAGTTTCCTCGCCACTAAAGACAATTTCTTTCAGTCGACGCCCTCGCTTGGTGGTCATAACCACATCTACAGGCAAAGGTATGGCTATGGATTGTTTGATTTCTACCTCGACTTGCTTTTCTCCAGGTATCGCCGGATGATCGAGGACTTTCACCCGCTCTAAACTAAAATTAGGCCAATCACTGATCGTCCACCAGTTTTTCAATATTTCATCAGCGCTGAATCCACCCATCGTCAAACCCGGCTGGTCTTTCAGAAAGTTTAAAAAGTCTAGATGTGAAACCCGCTTATTGACATTTTCCGCGTAAAATTCACGAATTGCCGTTAAAAATGATTCACCATACAACCAATGCAGGTAACGCATGGCCAGGACATGTCGAAAATAGGCATAAGGGTATTGATGGAGGTAACTGTCATAAGTTTCCATGGACTCCGGCTTCAGTAAGCTTTGCCCTGGTTTGAATAGTTGCATCAATGCTGCTGCTAGGTCGGCTCCTTGATGATAGGTCAACCTGAGAAAGGGAGTCCCAGTATCATCATTTGCGAACAGATTTCTAATGGTAGGCTCGTGTTGGATGCCAATTGAGGCCGCAAACTCAGAGGTACCACGAAAAAACCAGTAGTCGTCATAAGTCTTTGGTGACACACTTGTTCCCATCCACTGTTCGGCTAGGAGAAAACCAAGTTGCCAGGATATCCAGTTGAGATAGCCTTGCTGCAAGGTTTGCATGGCTGCTTGCTTTGGCCGATTCAAGGTGATCACTCCAGGTATTCTGGAGCGTTCCAAATCCTCAGATTCAATCAGCAATAGCTTTCTGTAAGGAAAGTCACCGAAAGTGGACTGCAGGCTGACGAGAAAATTACGCACATAGAGCTCATGATCAGGAAAATCATCGGACAGATAAACCATCTGAACTGTTAAATCTTTCAAGTTAAAACTAGTGATGCGGTAATTCTTACTAAGATTGAATACCATCGAATCCTGAGATCGCAGAACCTGTGGTTCCATGAACTGATGCGGTGTGGTCAACTGCCATGAGCGCGGCCATTTCAGGCTTGCTTGGTAGTTGACATCGCGCACCCGCTGCCATTGATAACTCAGTTGCTCTGTTTGCGGGCACTCTTCGAGGATTTGTGGGTAAAACTGTTGAAAGAGAAATTGATTGCCAAGACGATCCGGCCAGCGGGGAACTACGAACTCAAAGTTTAATGCGACTTCTTGTAGGTTTTGACGATCTTTGATCCGAACCAAAGCCGGCGTCAACTCTTCAAAATCATAACTGGCTTTCTTGATCGCAATGCGTCCTTGTTTAGGTAAGCGCATTTCCCCTAAAGCCTGAGGTTTACCCAAGTCCTGACTGGGATCATAAAAGTAGAGAGGATCATTATAGGCAAGATAGAGACAAACTTCATCACGTGCCGTTGGCAGCTTGATTTTTGCTTCAACTTCTATTGGGATACCTTCGGTAATATCCGTTTCGGCCATTGCAAATGACATATCGTAGCTAATCGGTTCAGCATGAAGGAGCGAAAAGGAGGTCACGGTCGTGGCCATTGCTAGCAAAAATGCATACCACCCAAGCAAGCGAGTCATCTGATTTCCTAGTGCTGTCATTGTCAAAAAGTCTAGCCACCAAGCCTTTGGGCTTAGTCAATCATCATAGCAATTCCTTGCAGCCATGGTAGGATGAATTTCAAATCATGAGCAGAAGAAGCACTTTCGCCTAAAACATACCAAGATGACAGGCAATCACCAGGATGCTTTGGCGCCCTATGAACGGCGGAAGGGCTGGATCAGCAATTGATCGATCCGCAGATCTCGTTTCGTCCGAAACTGATCAATACCAATTGTCATTCCCTCGTGTCCTTTGACAGGTTGATCCCGGTAGGTCCCAAATATGCGATCCCAAAGAGGTAGGTTAAAACCAAAGTTACTATTGGTTTCCTTGGCAAGAATGGAGTGATGCACCCGGTGCATGTCAGGAGTCACTACGAGCCACCTGAGCCAGGTATCCACTTGCTTGGGAAGAGCTATATTCGAGTGATTAAATTGCGAGGTGGCGTTGAGCAGGATTTCAAAGATTAATACAGCAATCGCAGGGCTACCTAATGCCGTTACGACCATCAATTTAATCAGCATGGATAAAATAATTTCCAGCGGATGAAAGCGCAAACCGGTGGAGACGTCGATTTCCAAATCAGCGTGATGCATCCGATGCAGGCGCCAAAGGCCTGGAACTGCATGAAAAAGAACGTGTTGAAAGTAGATCGCTAGATCCATCACGATAATTGCAATGATAACTTTCAGCCAGAAAGCTAGTTCAATGTTGTTGAGTAGCCCCCAAGATCTTTCCTCACCAAGAATGGCAATACCAACCGCAGCAGTAGGAAATAAAAGCCGCAAAAAAATGGTATCAACGGCAATCACCGTAAAGTTTGCTGGCCAACGCTGCAGGCGAGGATACTGGTAGCAGCGTTTCGGAGACAAATACTCCCAGACGATCATGATGCCCAACACTCCGGTAAAAAATATCAGGCGAATCAAAGGCTCGTTTTTCATGATCGCATCGCCCAACATCAAGATCTCTCCTTTTTGTCAATCATTGAATTCTTTTTTTGCAGCTTCATCCTCAATCGCATGCAAAGCTTGCGTTAGCCTTTGCTTCGCATCATCTATTATAAGCGCCTGATCCCCATCCGATGCAAGCATGATCGGCTCTTTATAGTATACCCTTACTCGTGAAAAGGGTTTTGGTATACGAAAGTGATCCCAGGTTTTCGATAAACTCCAATAGCGCTCGGCAATGGCGCCCATGGGCAGGATGGGACAAGACGTTTTTTTAGCTAGCGAAAGAATTCCAGGTTTGACTTCGTGCCTCGGACCACGCGGCCCATCGACGGTAAACGCCACGCGCCCCCCTTGCCTGACATAGCGCACTAAAGCGAGCAGAGCTTCCCGCCCACCGCGCGAAGAACTACCGCGGATCGATTTCAACCCAAGCTTATTGGCAATCCAAGAAATGATCTCACCGTCGATTGATGCACTGATGATGATGCATATTCCCTGCTTCGCGTGACCGGTAATGCCCAATATGGAGTTTTGATGCCAGGTGGCAATCGCCAAGGAACCATTTGGATGCAGACTTTCAGCTTTTTTTCGATGCTCCGCCCCGACGACCTCAAAGCGCAAGCTCGCATACAATAAACGAATAAAAATATAAGCCACCCAACATAGAAGCCAAACTTGCAGACGCTTCTTCCAGGGCATCGATTCCACGCGCCCGCCTCGATGGGATTTCAATTCAATTTCGCTCATGCGACTCCTCATCAAAACCTAAACGAGGCCTTTCCTTACAATAGTTTGGCTAGAAAAAAAAGCAGAGCCGGAGATATTTCGCCAGCATCAGCGTTCATGCCGACTTATGGCGTAGATCAATTTTTGCTTTTTGATAGGTTTGACGAGATAGGAGTCGCAACCTGCTGCAATTGCAGCATCGATATCCGCTTGAAGGACGGAGGAGGTAAAGGCGATGATATAAGCGGGGGAACGGTTTGCTTCCAACTCAAGCCTGCGAATTTGACTTGTTGTCTGGATGCCTGACAAGCCAGGCATGTTGAGATCCATTAGAATAATATCATAGGACTGATCCCGGAGCATGCCCAGCGCTTCCTCGCCATTCGATGCAAAACTCATTTGCCATGGTTGATCTTTTAGAAAGATAGAAAGGAGATTATGATTATCCTCTGAATCATCAACACAGAGAATTTTTAAGGCCAGTTCTCGGCTTGTCGCTTGCAGGGCTTGGGGTTGCGGCGATGCTGACCGCCAATAGGTCGTAAAAGTCGTACCACAGCCAGGTTTGCTTTGCACCTCAATCTGGCCACGATTCATCATGACAAATTCTTTGCACAGACCTAGACCGAGACCCGTGCCACGCTCATTTCCAGTACCCTTCTCCGAGAAGTAGATATCCTTGGCAAATAATTTTTTCAAATTATCAGCTTTGATACCGACGCCATTATCTTCGATAATGATCAGCCGATGCTCTCCTTCAACCGCGGCCTGAATCGTCACTTTACCTTCTTCTGACTTGGTAAATTTGATCGAATTGGAGACGATATTACGCAATACTGTGGAAACCATATTGCGGTCAGCTTCTATCCAAAGAGGTTCTTTGATAGCATTGTACAGTCTGACGTTTTTGACTTTGGCATTCACTTTCAATAAGTCGAAGACCTCAAGTACCACTTCCCGAACATCAAAGCTTTCCCATTTCACGCGAATGCCACCGCTTTGAACCAAGGCCCACTGCAGCAAGTTTTCCAACAAGCCGTAGGCCTCTTCCGATGACACCGAAATGCGGTTGATCATCGACCGCAGCTGATCGCGACTGAGGGAATCGAAACTATCTTGAATAATGCTGCTATAGCCTTTCAAAGCAGTAAAGGGGCTTTTTAAATCATGGGCTATGATCGAGAAAAAACGATCCTTGGTAGCGTTGGTTTTTTCCAGCTCTCGATTGGCCTGTGCATACTTCTCCAGTAGATCTTTCAAATCGATCGTGCGCTCTTCTACCAGACTTTCCAAGTTGCGGACCAGATCTCTTAATCTGGTGGCCATCTGATGGAAAGACTGCGACAATTCGCCAATCTCATCATTGCGGTCCAGGCGGATAATCTCATCCCATTGACCTCGCCCCACCCGTTTTAAGGATTGGTTCAGCTGCAAAATCGGTCTTGTCACCATAAAGGAGGTCAGGTAACCGGCAAGGATCAAAAGCAGAATAATGGCCAAAGTCGCCCAGAAGACCACCTTGATGACATCGCGAATATAGGCCGAATAGACCGTCTCGGGAATCACGGCAAAAGCCACAAGCCCGGTACTACCAAGATTTGCCACCTGACGCATGGCAACATGCAGATTTCCATCATCACCTTGTGCCACAAATGACTCGGGCTGATGTTGCTCTAGATTGCCAAACAAATTCTGCGCTTGGCGTAAGCTGCAACGGACCAGACAATCGGGATGGTTGAAAGCATTGGGAAAAGCTTGGGTGCTAGCATAAGCCTCAAGCTGTTCGTTCACCCAAGACGCGCCTACCAAATTGCCGTAGCCATCGGTGACAAAACCGAACGTGTTTTTGTTTTGAAATAGCCCCTGGACAATGGCTTCCAAGCCCTGCAGAGAAACATCAACCCCCAGAACCATTTCCACTTGACCGTTGGCATTTCTGACAACGCTGGTTCGCTGGTAGCTTGGGTATTGCAGCTGACTACCTTTGGCTTGTGGCCATTCAATATGTTTTTCATCATCAGCAGCGAGAGTCTGTTGAAACCAAAATGCCTTGCGAGCATCGACAATCCCACCTTTTTCTGGTATGAGGGTGCGCGTGCCATTGCCCTGCAAATCGTAATGCTTCACTAAACCCGCATAGCGACTGTCTGTCGTCTGCAGAATCATCCGGCCGTCTGGTAAGCGCTGAACAGCTACATACCCTCCTTCTGCAAAACCCATGAATAAGGATTCTATATCGCTACGTTGATGCAGCATCCCAGCAAAGATGCCAACCCACTCATCGTGGAGGTAGTGCTCTCGCGGTGTCAGAGATAGGACGTTGATCGTAAAATCCAGGGCCGCAGCCGGGCCTTTTTCGATATCACGGAGGCGATTGACCATGCCATCAAGAGATTCCATAGCAAGCTCTTGCGCCATGCGCCCCATAACTGTGCGTGCTGATTTGATGGCAATCATACTGACAATAAGTATTGAGAGCAGACCCGTGATGAGAAACGGTCCGGTAAAAAATATATGCAAACGATGAAATCGGGGCAGACGCAACATCAGACTCCGTTAACATACCCAAGCCAGGCATGATAAGTACAAGTAGAAATGCATGAGCACAAGCATCCTGCCTTCGTATCGGCAAAAAACCCATGAGATTGAGGCATATAGCCTGTTAGCTCGACCGCCACGGAGAGTTTCTCTCGGCTGGTCTTTGGTTTTTGGATAAGTTGAGGTAACTCTAGGGTACAAATATGGAATATCAGAACTCACCAAAAAGGAGTGCCCGATGTGCAGAAGAGGATTTGCTGCGGCAATCACCGGAATCATCTTGACCTTTGCAGGCAGCGCACAGGCGAAAATCCAGACCAAAAACATCCAATATCAGCATGAAAATACCAAAATGCGTGGCTTTCTTGCCTACGACGACAGCATCAAGGGACCTCGAGCTGCAGTGATCGTGGTCCATGAGTGGTGGGGACAGAATGATTACGCCAGACAGCGCGCACGGCAGCTGGCAGAGCTGGGCTATGCGGCATTTGCCATTGACATGTATGGCGACGGAAAAAGCACCGAGCACCCGAAAGAAGCCGGAGCTTTTGCACAGGCGGCACTGGCCAATCTCGACGAGGCAGAACAACGATTTCAAGCAGCGATGAACGTCCTTACCGAATTAGAACAGGTTGATCAGAAAAAGATTGCAGCGATCGGCTACTGCTTTGGCGGAGGCGTTGTTCTTCATATGGCAAGAAGAGGGCTACCCTTGAAGGGAGTGGTCAGTTTTCATGGGAGTTTAAGCAGCCAAAAACGCGCCGAACCAGGCGAGGTCAAAGCCCAGGTACTCGTATTGCATGGTGAAGAGGATCATATGATCAGCAGCCAGTCGATTGCTGACCTGGCCGTGGAAATGACTCTGGCTGCCCCCTCGTTTGAATTTATTGCCTATCCGGGAGCCGCCCATTCCTTCACCAATCCAGCAGCTGATGAAATCGCCAAGAAATTCGATATGCCAGTGGCCTACCATCAAGAAGCAGATCAGCAATCCTGGCAGAAGATGCAAGAATTTCTGACCCGCGTCTTTGCGCAAACCAGTCATTAAGGGTATCTGGCTTTAAACGAATTTCAGCTGGATCTCTTTTATGTAGGTCTTCATTTTCTCGACGATCTGTGAGCAGTTTTCCATGTTCCGCTCCTTCGCCTGTGCTTCCAGATCACGGGCGAGGTCTCCCAACACCTTTAATCCGTAACCATCGGCATTGCCTGCAAATTTATGCCCTATTTGCTTTAACACATCAAAATCCATACGCCCCAGGGATGCCTCCATGTTCATCAGGTCTTCCTGGCGGTTTCTGATATAAATTGGAAAAACATCCTGAAGCTCTTTGTCGACTTCAACCAGCATGGGTTCCCCTAACAAATAAAAATAATGATTACCCGACTATAAAGACATAGTGACATTATACCCGATACTGGCGTCGCCTCCCAGTCATCGGCAAACCTGCGTTTCTCAACCCAGTTTCTGAAAACTAGGCAAAATAGTCTTGCTACTCAACCGAAAACGTGGAAAAGAAACTAGGCCTTGCGCAAGATCGGGAGTATCGCTGCAATCAGTCGCTACCCGGATTGACAATGCATCAGAAATTTTTATAATTTGCAGACTTTTTTCGGGATCCTGTACCCGGTCATTTCTAGGAGTACTCATGAAAGCTTTAGTTGAAGAAGTCAATACGGTACAGCGACGAATCAAAATCGAACTCTCTGAGAGCGATGTGAACACCGCTTTTAACAAGGTATACCAAAACCTGCGAAAAAAAGCCCATGTCCGCGGCTTCCGCCCTGGAAAAGCGCCCATGCAAATTCTCAAGAAGTTCTATGGAACTTCCGTTGCTGTGGATGTCGCCGATCGCTTGGTTCGCGATCATCTCTTCTCAGCTATTGAGAAAGAAAGCCTGCAGCCAATCGCCACACCGGTATTGGAAACAAGTGAATTGCCAGCGGAAAATGCCAGCTACTCGTTTAGCGCACTGATTGATGTCATGCCGTCTTTGAAAGTCGAAGGCTACCAAGGCTTGGAACTGTCCTACCAACCGTTTGTCGCTGACGATGCCGCTCTTGAGCGTGAGCTGGAGATGGTTCAGCGCCGTCAAGGCAAGACCAAGGATGCCGAAGCTGGCACTGCTGCCGCTGCCGGCCATATCGCAACCATTTCGCAGACAGCAAAGCTTGAGGGCGAAGATTTTCCGCCTTACTCCCTGGAAAAAGTTCCTTTGGAATTGGGCAAGCAATCCATCCTGCCAGAAATCGAAGAAGGCGTGATCGGCTTGAAAGTCGGTGAGCAACGCGACATTAAAGTCAAAATCCACGAGACCTTCCCTGAGCAAAGCCTTGTCGGTAAAGAAGTTGACTGCGTTGTCACCTTGGGTGCTCTGCAGGAAATGGTATTACCCGAGCTTAACGATGAGTTAGCGAAAGATCTGGGTTTGGAAAATCTCGATGCATTGAAAAACAACATTCGCGACGGTTTAGCCCGGCAAGCTGAGCAGCATAAACGCAACCAGCTTGAAACGGATATTTTCGAGCAACTAGGCGCCAAGAACCAATTCGACGTTCCTCCATCCATGGTCGACCAGGTCATCGACAGCATGATCGACGACATGCAGTTTCCTAGCGATAAGGAACGACAAGATGCCAAGAAGGACGAGGAACAGCGCAAAGCCTTGCGTGAGACCGCGAAGCAACGTGCCCGTAACACGCTTATCCTTTCCGAGATTATCAAGACCGAAAAAATCGAAGTGACGGATGAAGACCTCGATGCTTACGTTGCCGACATGATTTCTGGTGCTGGCAAGAGCCAAGAAGAGCTGGATCAGAAATTGTTGGAGAGCATTAAACAGTCACTTGGACAGCAGGCAAAAGAATCTCTACTCTTTCGAAAAGCCTTGGATCGAATCATCGAGCAGGCCAATGTTGTCGAAAAATCAGAGTAAAATTTTATTCAAGCACCAGTAATTACTACACTTCCTAAAAAACAGTCGTAAAAACCCCTTTTCGATCTAAAAATAATGTCGAAAGGGGTTTTGTCATTTGCAAGACCCTGGTTAAATCACGAAGGTTATGAAGGATCTTGTCATTAATTAGGATGTGCCTTAATCTTATGTCTTGTATGTAGGCGCAGCTACTTGGATTTTTTGCTGCCTGAATGAACCACATCCCTTGTCGAAAGAGGACGTCGTAATGCCATTAGTACCTGTTGTCGTCGAACAAACGAACCGGGGTGAGCGCTCCTGGGACATATATTCACGACTGCTTAACGAGCGGATAGTGATGTTGGGCTCACCTATTATGGACGAGGTTGCCAATGTAATCGTGGCGCAATTGCTTTACTTGGAGAGCGTCGATCCTGAGAAGGACATCAACTTCTATATTAATTCTCCAGGTGGCTCAGTTACGGCTGGCATGGCAATTTACGACTGTATGCAATTAATCCGCCCTGATGTGCGAACTTATTGTATCGGCCAATGTGCCAGTATGGGTGCCTGGTTACTTGCTGCTGGAACACCTGGTAAGCGACACGCACTACCAAATGCACGTATCATGATTCATCAACCGCTTGGTGGACTCGGCGGTCAAGCGACCGATATTGATATCCATGCTCAAGAGATCATTAACTTGAAGCATAAAATGGCGGGAATTTTGGCAGAGCATACCGGCAACTCGGCGGAAAAAATTTTGAAAGATATCGATCGCGACTATTTCATGTCAGCGCAACAAGCTAAAGACTATGGAATCGTTGATGAAATAGTTGCGCCAGCAAGAAAAACCGATAACTCTAAGTCCTGAGTCGTCGTGCGCGATCAACGGTGTCTCCAAAGGCACGATTAGCTGAATGGGAGATCTTTTATATGGCCAGCAAGGACAGTGGTTTGCATTGCAGCTTTTGCGGGAAGTCCCAAAAAGAGGTGAAAAAACTCATCGCGGGACCGAACGTTTACATATGCGATGAATGCATTCAATTATGTAACGACATCATAGCTGAAGAAGTCGAGAAGGAAGAGCTGCTCAGCACCAGTAATAAGGTGCCAAATCCAAAAGATATTAAACGGATTTTGGACGAATACATCATTGGCCAAGAGAAAGCGAAAAAGACTTTGGCCGTAGCCGTTCATAATCATTACAAGCGAATTGACCATAAGTCGGCGACCGACGAAATTGAACTGAGCAAGTCCAATATTCTTCTCATCGGTCCAACCGGTAGCGGTAAAACCTTACTCGCTCAGACATTGGCCAGAATTCTGAATGTCCCCTTCACGATCTCCGATGCGACCAACCTAACGGAAGCCGGATATGTCGGTGAAGACGTGGAAAATATCATTCTCAATCTGCTGCAAAATGCCGATTATGATGTAGAACTCGCGCAGCGAGGAATTGGCTACATCGATGAGATCGATAAGATTGCCCGCAAAGGTGACAACCCGTCGATTACTCGGGATGTTTCCGGTGAAGGTGTGCAGCAGGCCTTATTGAAAATTATCGAGGGAACGATTGCCAACGTCCCTCCGCGTGGCGGCCGCAAGCATCCACAGCAGGAATTCTTGCAGGTCGACACGACAAATGTGCTGTTTATTTGTGGCGGTGCATTTGCTGGATTGGAAGACATCGTCGCTCAGCGTATTGAAACCTCTTCCCTTGGTTTCGGCGCAGAAATTATTTCGAAAAAGCAGCGCAATGTGTCCGACCTACTATCGAAAGTGACGACGGCAGATCTGGCAAAATTTGGCCTGATTCCCGAATTTATTGGCCGTTTGCCGGTAATTTGCTCGCTTGAGCAATTATCGGAAGAGGCGATGATCGAAATTCTGACCAAGCCGAAGAATGCAATTGTGAAGCAGTTTCAGAAGCTGTTTGATTTCGAAGGAGTTAATCTCAAGTTTACAGAAGGTGCCCTGCGCGCGGTGGTGAAAGAAGCCTTGAAACGCAAAACCGGCGCCAGGGGTCTACGGGCAATATTGGAAGAGTCGATGCTCGACGTCATGTACGATATTCCTTCCGAGGACAGCATCAAGGAAGTGGTCATTACAGAAGAAATGATCGTCAACGGCTCACAACCGATTATGGTGTTTAAGACACCGGAAGAAATTGCAGCCGAAAAAGATGCCAACAAGGAAACTAAGGATCGAGACTTCGGCACTGCACCTTCCAATTGAAATTGTTCATACCTTGGCTCCATTGATTCTCAAGAGTCAGAGGCCTCTCCCAGCCTCTGACTTTTCATGCTTCGAATGAAAAGGGCTGTCTTCCCCATACTTCTTGGGCTAAAATAAAATAGAGATCATCGTGACAAGTCAGGAGATTGACATCAATACCCAGACAAGTGCTGGCGTTAGCTCAACTTCTATGCGAGGAGGCGAACCCTATGACGGGTGATTCCAATACTGCCACATCCCCAAAACAGACCATGCAGATTCCCCTGCTACCACTGCGGGATATTCTAGTCTTCCCTTCAACAGTGGTCCCTCTGTTTGTTGGCAGGGAAAAATCGATTCAGGCCTTGGAACAAGCCATGGCATCCAACAAAGAAATCCTTCTCGCTGCACAGGTTAAAGCGAAAACCAACGAACCTTCACCCGACGATATTTACCGCATCGGTACCATATCGACCATCTTGCAGCTATTGCGACTACCGGATGGTACCGTCAAAGTTTTGGTCGAGGGGCAAAAAAGAGCGCGCATCGTTGACTACCTGCAGACTGAAGAATTTTTCTTTGTCGAAGCCGAGCACTTGCCGGAAGAAAAAGCTCAAGGCGTCGAAAATGAAGCCTTGGTACGCACGGTGAAGATGTCCTTTGATAATTATGTGCGACTCAATAAGCGCATCCCACCGGAAATGTTGCTATCCATCGCATCCATGGATGATGAGTCCAAACTCGCTGACACCTTGGTCGCTCATTTGAGCAATCTGAAGCTTCAGGATAAGCAGCGTTTACTAGAAGAAACCAATCCTGCCAAACGCCTGGAAGAGTTATACGGCTATATCCAGTCAGAAATCGAAATCATGCGAGTGGAAAAAAAGATTCGGGCTCGCGTGAAACGCCAAATGGAAAAAACTCAAAAAGAATACTATTTGAACGAGCAAATGCAGGCGATTCAAAAGGAGCTTGGCGATCGTGATGATGGCCGAACTGAGCTTGCTGAAATTGAAAATCATATCAAAAAGAAAAAACTGACCAAGGAAGCACGGGAAAAAGTCACCAAAGAAGTGAAAAAGCTGAAGCAGATGTCACCGATGTCGGCTGAGGCAACTGTTATTCGCAACTATATTGATACGGTACTTTCCTTGCCATGGCAGGAATTTTCCGAGGAAATTCGTGACACTCTTTACGCCGAGCAAATTCTTGACCGCGATCACTTTGGCTTGGAAAAAGTCAAAGATCGCATTCTGGAATATCTTTCAGTCCGTACCCTTGTCGATGACATGAAAGGCCCGATCCTCTGCCTTGCCGGACCTCCCGGCGTTGGTAAAACATCGCTAGCGCGCAGTGTCGCCGCTGCCACAGGCCGCACTTTTGTACGGGTGTCCTTAGGCGGAGTGCGGGATGAAGCAGAAATTCGAGGTCACAGACGGACCTATATCGGTTCCATGCCGGGCAAGATCGTCATGGCTTTGAAAAAAGCCGGCACGTCCAATCCTGTCGTTCTGTTAGATGAGATCGATAAGATCAGTCAGGACTTTCGCGGTGACCCCTCGTCTGCCCTACTTGAAGTGCTTGATCCTGAACAGAATGCGACATTCAACGACCATTACCTAGACCTGGACTACGATCTGTCGCGGGTCCTGTTTCTGGCAACGGCCAACTCCCTGCACACTATTCCACGCCCCTTATTGGATCGGATGGAAGTGATTTCCCTATCTGGTTATACCGAAGAGGAAAAAGTATCGATTGCCAATCAATACTTGATCCCGAAGCAAACCAAAGAAAATGGCCTAGATCGTCAGGATATCCAGTTTTCCCACAAGGCCATTAAAGAAGTCATCCGCTACTACACCCGCGAGTCTGGCGTGCGTAGTCTGGAGCGGGATATCGCCTCGGTCTTCCGTAAAGTTGCCCGCAAACATATGCGGAAATTGGAAACCGATCGCCGCGAGAAAAGTACCAGCGGTAAAATCGAAGAACCGACCAAGGCCAAGTTTCAGATAAAAGATGACGATATCATTGAAAAAATCACTGAAAAGAGCATCAACAAATACCTCGGCCCGAGAAAGTTCCGCATTGGACTACAAAACACGACGCACGAGGTTGGCCTCTGTACCGGCATGGCGTGGACTGAGGTTGGTGGCGATCTCCTGGTATCGGAAGTCGCCGTGGTTCCTGGTAAGGGCAAGCTGACTATTACCGGTAAACTTGGCGAGGTGATGCAGGAGTCGGCACAAGCAGCGCTCAGCTATGTCCGCTCACGGGCGAAGTTTCTCGATATCGAAGAAGACTTTTATACTAAGGTCGATATTCACATCCACGTACCGGAAGGTGCGATTCCTAAAGATGGGCCGAGTGCCGGTATTACCATGGCCACTGCCTTGACCAGTGCCCTGACAGCAAGACCGGTTTCCAAAGATGTAGCGATGACGGGCGAAATTACCCTCCGCGGTCGTGTGCTACCAATCGGTGGCTTGAAAGAGAAAATGCTGGCGGCGCATCGTGGTGGAATCCGCAAGATCATCATTCCGATCGACAATAAAAATGATCTTATTGATATGCCAAAGAATATCATGAAAGATCTCACCGTGGTTCCTGTTGAGCACATGGATCAGGTCTTGATGCATGCCTTGGTTTGGAAGCATCCGGAAGAAGGTGCTGAGATTCAGGATGAGCTGTTTGAGCGTTTGAAAAAGGTGACCGAAGCAGAGATCGGTGATCTGGCTTTTGCGCACTGAAGACCTGGCTCAATAAATAAAATTTTGAATGAAGCCCCCTTTTTATAGGGGGCTTCTTTGTTTTCAAAGCTATTTCCATGGATTGTTCGTAACCCCTCCGTGAAGCACGACCTTTCTCGATTTTTTTTAAATTTTCGATATTGATTCCGCTACGGGCTACTGGGAGCTGGATGTGTGGGTGGCCCATTCCCATGGCATCAGATTAGATTGTTTTGATAAAATCGCGTTTAGGGTTAAGCAGATGTAATCTCGCGCATCAATGCCATTAAGCTTGCATGGGGTGATAATCGAAAACCAAAAAGCGGAGACTTTGGCGGTTTCGAGATTTTTTGAGCCAATTAGCAATGGGGAGACCAGTGACAGGAGTAGTAGCAATGGCAGCAACTGAGTAACAACACTCGGTTGCTTCATTGAAGATGGTAGTAACTTTCAATCATGGGATATCTTTTCCCATCAAAGCCGAACTTTAAATAGGTCCTTGAATTAAAACGGCTATCTTTGATTAATTGAAAAGTTAACCCCACTTGAATTTAAAAAGCACTAACTTATCGTTATAGAATGACAGCTGGAAAGAATTCTTGCGACTTCATATTCAAAGAGCACGTCACTTAAATAGCGTTTACATGGATGGACTACATGCCGATAAAGTTTTGCTGCTGATAGCAAGTGTGTGACCTCCAGATTCGCGATATTTGGAGTATTTCAAGGGGGGCGATACAAAATAGTCCTGTAAATTGGAAATTCTGTATGGTTGGCAGGTTTGATTCTAATCCCACATTTTTGAGTATCAAACTTTCAGTTCTTTCAGACCAACTTCGGAGCTACAGGTTCAACGAATTCAAGTGTCGGCTTTTTTAAAAAAGGGGTCATCCAAGCTCCCAAATGTCAAAAGGGTTTAAAGAAGGGAAACCGAGAGCCAATGCGCCATAAAAAGTAAAGGTAATGTCAAGGATGACAGTTAAAAAATTCAAAGGAGAAGTATCGGATTGTCTGCAAAGCTTAAGCTTGATCATTACTCCTGACTTTAACAGCGCTATCACATCACTCTATCTAGAATTTGATTGGCTACAGCCTGTCACGATCGATATCTCTAGCGTCATGAGTGGCATCATTCTTCAAATCGATCGCAAAAGATTTAGAGGCTAAAATGAAGTTGCTTGACGCCCATGACTTTCTCGCTTTAAGACGCTTCTGGATACTATGCTTTTTCTCAATTATCGTTGGAGATTCTGCTGTCGCTAAAATCTCTGAAGTATCTTCTAGCCCAGCCAGCATAAACTTAAGTGAATGGGATGGCGATTCGGTGATACGCTTGGATGGGCCCTGGGATTTTTATTGGCAAAAGTTTCTTGACCCTGATGAGCCATGGCAGGTACCAGACCTACGAATGAAGCGAATCGAATATTGGCAGCAGAAACAATTGAAAGATGAGCAAGTTCTGGAGCCGATAGGTTATGGGACTTACCAAATCGAGTTAAATGGCATAAGGCCTCGACCCGGAGGCTATGCGTTGCTTCTAACAGGTATTACATCTAGCGCTAAAGTCATTGTTTTCGAGCAGAATAGCTATCAAGAATTAATCCGGGATCAGGTTGGCGAGCCACAATCTAATTCAAGCAGTCCATCTAGGCATCCATTATACCTACACTTCAATTTTAAAGAAGAAGGAAATATCAGGATTGTCGTCCAAGTTGCAAATCATCACACTGCTTGGGGAGGAATCTGGAAGGCACCGACCTTAGGACCTCCTGCTTTGCTAAGAAAATCTCTACATACGGATGGGGTGGCCAATGCAGCAAGTATGGGAATTGCTTTAGCTGTCTGCTTCTATAGCGGATTGATCTTTTGGCGTCGCAGGCAAGACTATGCTTCTTTATATTTAGCTTTTTTTAGCTTGACTGTATTGCTTCGATCTTTCACCACAGCTAACTTTATTGCTGAATTACTACCAGAAAACTATTTTCAATTACTTTTACGCCTCGAATTCGTCACTATAACCGCAGGTGGTGTTGCATTAGTACTTTTTCTACGCGCAGCTTTTTTTGCCCAAACCTACCGCTTAATGTACTTTGCTGTTGTATTTTCTGGTGCAGGATTAATGACTATAAGTCTGCTTACTCCACCAACTTTCTATGATTTCATACTGACCGTTTTGCAACTACATTTAGTGTCTTGTTGCATTGCTGCTACATGGCTGCTTGGCCATGCTTTCCTAATGCGTCAGGAAGGTGCCATCCTTGTACTTTCAGGGATTAGCTTAGCAATGCTCGGTGCAATCTATGACATCTTCATCGCTACTAAACTAATAAATGGCAGCTTCTATATTGCTCCAATTACCTCTGCCGTATTTCTCCTGATCCAGTCCCAGCTTGTCGCAAGACGAACCGCAGCAGCTTACAAACGCTCAGAGCAATTAACCGACGATCTCAAGAACCTTTCAAAAAATCTACAAATAGAGGTCAAAAAACAAACGAAAAAACTCGAGCTCCAACGGGATAGGTTGATCGAACAAAAAAAAGAATTAAGCAGAACCCATGAAGATCTCAAAAAACTCGATGTACAAAAAACCAGATTTTTTCAAAACATCTCCCACGAGTTAAGAACCCCTCTGACATTGATCCTGGCTTCACAAAAGAGCTTACTTCATCGCTTCCCTGAGGAAGAAGATCTAAGCATCGCCGAGCGCAACGGCAGGCGACTACTGCGCCTTGTCAATCAACTCCTCGACTTTCAGAAGATCACTCAATCTGAGCAGAACTTGTGTCTCAAACGAATTCAAATCGTGCCGTTTATGAAACATTGTGCCGAATATTTCAAAAATTTCTGTGATAGTAAACAGATCAAACTCAATATCAAGGGCATGGAAGATGACAAAGCTTTAATATTAAGCCAAGTCGATGCTTTGGAAAAAGTTATCTTCAATTACCTTTCCAATGCACTCAAATATACACCTGTTGGTGGCCATATCACTTTGGGCATCCAGCGACAGGGTCTATACTTACGGGTCTTCGTCAAAGACAGTGGGCCAGGAATTGCCGCGAGTGATCAATTGCTACTATTTCAATTATTTTCCCAAGTCGATGACTCCGACAGACGCTCCCACGAAGGTACAGGTCTTGGTCTGGCACTTGTCAAAGAACTCGTCACCAAGATGGAAGGCACTGTGGGTGTCGAATCTGAGCCGGGTCGAGGGGCTTGTTTCTGGGCAGAGTTTCCGATTGCAGATGAAACCGTATCCTTACAGTTGCTAGTTGTCGATCCCGATGAATCCACACGAGAGCTCTTAACTACTCAATTGACTCAATTAGCAGCTATCAAACACTACAAAATCCTAGCAAGTGCCGAAGAAGCCCTACCCTATCTGAAGAAATATCGCATCAACCTCGTTTTAACTGATGCCGTTTTGCCTGGAATGGATGGACCCAGCTTTCTGGAAGAAGTGGTAAGACTACAACCCAAGGCTCATCGTCTCCTCATGACATCTCGGAAGGAGAATCATGGACTTGTCCAAAACGCCATCAATGCCGCAATAGTTGAAAAGGTCTTCTATAAGCCACTCGGCAACGAAATCTATTCCATCGTCAATGACTTAGCTCAAAGAAGCCAAAACATGTTGGATAAGAAGACTCAAGAATTACTGCTCGTCGATGATGATCCACAGATATTGAAGAGTCTTGTAACTGAAATCCGTAATTCGACCCTTATTGAACAAATTCAGATTGCATCAGACGTGAAAGAAGCAATGCGTATCCTACAGGAAAATCGATTTAAACTTGTGATTTCTGATGCTGATCTTGGGGAATCTGAATCGGGTGCGGATCTTTTAGCATATTTATTTCAAACTGAACCGGAGACTCAACGGATTCTACTTACGGCAGAAAAATCGTCGTCGGTACTTGAAGAAGCGATTAATCGGGGTAAAATCCATCATATTTTCTACAAACCAATTGAATTTGAGACCCTGTTGCCGATTGTTCAAAACTCCATCGCTCGCTCTAAAATCGAGCCTGAGCAAGCGGACAATGAAGCACAAGCAATCAATATTAAAGACTGGCATCTTGCTGGTATCGAAATCAAAGAAAATTTTTCCACTGAAACAGACAATGACTCTAATTATGAAGAACTAGGGACTGTCAGTGAAGGAACGATCGTTGTCTGTGATGATGTTTCGGATATGCGGCAGTTGATAAGCCGCTGTTTACAAAAATCGGGTTATCGCGTCATCGGAGCATTTGATGGACATGACGGATACAGAAAAATTGAAAAACTTAAACCAGATCTTGTCGTCATCGATTGGATGATGCCACACCTTACCGGGCCAGAATTAATTGCAAAGATGCATGGGAATGAAAACCTTGTATCAATTCCAACCATTCTTTTGACTGCCAAGAGCGATGAAGAATCTAAAATGATTGGGGCCAAAGGTGGTGCAACGGCCTATCTCTCCAAGCCATTTGACGAAATGGAACTGCTGACTATGGTAAAAAACTTAATTGACTTGAAAGCTGGAGAGAAAAAAATCGCTGAACTCAATCGTTATCTCACTGAGAAAGTTCTGTGCCGTTTTCTGCCTCCCAAATTGGTTGAACAGGTTGTGCAAGGCACGATGGCCATCGACCATCAGCCCAGCACCTTAGCAGTAACTATTCTGTTTGCTGACATCTGTGGATTTACCAAATTGTCAGAAGACTTGGGCCCGCAAAGAGTTTCCAAAGTTCTCAATCAGTTCCTGGAAAGCATGAGTCGCGTAATATTCGAACACAATGGTACCATTGACAAATTTATCGGTGATGCCATTATGGCGATTTTCGGAGCACCTGAGCAGCTCTCCGCTGAGCTACAAATTCAGCAGGCTTGTCAATGCGCTATCAAGATGCACCACGCCTTGGAAAAGCTGAAACAGACTTGGCGAGATGAAGATGAATTTTCTTCCTTGCAAATGAGAATTGGCATGCATCACGGCCCAGCAGTTGTCGGACAGTTTGGGAGCGAACTTCGATCGGAATATACGGCCATTGGCCCGACGGTGAACTATGCCGCCAGAGTGCAAGATCACGCGAGTCCGGGAAGTATTTTTATTTCTGCCAGTATCCGGGATTATCTTAGCGATGGCTGGCAAAGGGCTGGATCATTCGATCTAAAGGGAATCGGAAAAGTCAATCTCTATCAAATCGACCTCAAACGATTTGGAGGCAAAAATGAAGCTGCATGATGCTAACGCGAGCCTGACAATGCGAATCAATTGGCTATTCTGCATCTTCTTAACTATCACTGGAAATTCTACAAACGCCAATAGCTCTGAAAACCCGGTTAAGGCAGCCAGCATCGACTTAAGTGAATGGGACGGCGAATCGGTGATACGCTTGGATGGGCCCTGGGATTTTTACTGGCAAAAGTTTCTTGAGCCTGATGAGCCTTGGCAGGAACCAGACCTACGAATGAAGCTAATCGAGCCTTGGCATCAACAAGAAGCGAAAAATAGCCGAAGTTTTACGAAGACAGGCTTTGGGACTTATCGACTCGAGCTAAAAGGCTTAAAAGCTCGACCGGGAGGGTATGCCTTACTTTTATCAGGTATCTCATGCTCTGCACAAGTTATTGTTTCGAAGAAAAATAGCGATCTGGAAATGATACGAGATCAGGTTGGGAAACCAAAATCCTATTCAAGCACTCCATCAAAGCACCCTCTATTCTTACATTTTCACCTGAAAGAGGAAGGAGATATTAGCGTTATCGTCCATGTTGCAAATCATGATTTGGCTACTGGAGGAATTTGGAAAGTACCGATTATTGGACCGCCACCTTTGGCAAGAAAATCTATCATTACTGACGGTTTAGCTAATGCGGCAAGCATGGGAATTGCACTGGCCGTCTGTTTTTATAGCGGTTTAATCTATTGGCGACGCAGGCAGGATCTTCCTTCGCTATATTTAGCCCTTTTTAGCTTGTCAGTGCTACTGCGATCCTTTAGTACGACTGATCTTGTTGCTGAAATCCTTCCAGAAAACTCATTTCATTTTCTTAAACGCCTCGAATATTTTTCTATGCCGATGATTATCATGTCCTTGTTCTATTTTTTGCATGCGGCATTTTTTCCTAGTTCCTATCGCTTACTACGCTTAGTTATTATGATTCCTGCAGTCGGAATGATGATGTTAATTCTATTTACTCCCACATTTTTCTATAGCTCCTGGCTTTTAGTTTTACAACTGCACATAGGTGTTTCTTGCTGCGTTTTTTCCTGGTTACTTGGCCAGGCACTAGTTTCCCGCAAAGATGGTGCAGCCCTTGTATTAGCGGGTGTTAGTTTAGCAATTATAGGAACAATGTACGACCTATTCATCGTCGGCATCTTTCAGATAGAAAGTTTTTTCATAGGCCCAATCACCACTGCAGTCTTTCTCCTGATCCAGTCTCAGCTCGTTGCCAAACGTAGTGCCAACGCTTATCGTCAAGCCGAACTCTATGCAGCCGAATTGGTAGAAAAAGAAAAGGCCAGAACAACGTTCTTTCACAATACGTCGCACGAGCTTCGCACCCCACTCAATGGCATCATTGGCTTCATTGAGTTGCTTCGTCAAGGACGTTACGGTCACCCTACCACAGAAATGTCTATACAGTTTACAAAAGTCCTGAGGTTGGCGACCTCTCTTAAGAACCAAGTAAACATGATACTCGATCTGGCAAAATCAAAACGAGGAGAACTTGAGTTTCAAAATTCCCGAATTGATTTGAATGACTTTATTCAAGATATTGAAAGTTTAGCTTCTGGGCTTCAACTCAAACATCCAAACGCAAGTTTCGAGCTTACAATGAGCTGGGACTCCAGTTTAGAGATTCCTCACTTTATCTTTGATCGAGAGAAACTGCTTACCATAGTTCGGAATTTGTTGGGCAACGCTTTTAAGTTTAATCAACCTCAGACATTAAACACAGTCAGTTGCCACATAAGGCTTGATGATCAGCTTCTAATCGAGGTACGTGACCAGGGAATCGGTATCCCCGATCATGAAAAAGAGTCCATTTTCTCCGAGTTTAAGCAGGTTCAGGATGATGCCCGAAGGGCTTACGAGGGAACTGGCCTGGGTCTTGCCTTAGTTAAACGAATCGTTGAACTATCTGGCGGCAGCTTAAAACTAGAATCCCAACTTGGTCAAGGTTCATGCTTTCAAATTGCATTATCTAATCAGGATGCTGCGCTGATTTCGGAAGCGACAAATCCATCGCAAATGAATCCGGATTTCACCGTCAGCCATTCTTCTGATGATAAGATGGGTTTAGTAGGAAAATTTGATCATAAGTCGGACCTGGCAAACGATCAAACAGCCCTTGGCAGAAAGATTCTGGTCGTAGATGATAACGAAATGAATTGCGAAGTCATTCGCGATGTCCTGGGTAGTTGCGGTTACAAAGTTGATGTGGCCGGAGGAGGTCGGGCTTGCTTGGAATATCTCAAACACCATCGCCCCGACCTAGTTCTTCTCGACCTGATGATGCCCGAGGTTTCTGGAGAAGATGTTCTAGTCGCAATGAAAAACGATAGTCTATTAAAAGAAATTCCTGTCATACTAGTGACGGCTAGGGCAACCGAGGAAGATCGCATTCAAGGCCTTAAAATGGGAGCTGATGATTATTTAGCTAAACCAATCATTATTCCCGAGCTGATTCTTAGAGTAAAAAACCTACTCAGTAGAATTGAACTGACAAAGCTGACTGAGCACTTGGAAAGCCGAGAAAAAATGGCACTGATGGGTGAACTTCTCAATGAACTTTCCCACGAAATCAAAAATGTCAATGCTTCAGTGCTAGGTGATCAAAAAGGTTGCCTTAAAGACATCGATCTACTCTGGTCCAGTCTGGGAATGCCAGCTACTGGTGAAATAAACTTGATTTGTCGCCCCAAAGCCCAACCGAACCTGCAAGCAAGACTTAACCAAATGAGCATTCCAACCAGCCTGATCGAAAGCAAGAAAGCACTTGAAACGCTTCGTATTATCCTTGCCAGTTCTGCACTCGACCAGCAACAGATCGATCAAGTTTGGGCCGAAATACTCAGTTCCTCACAACGCCAAGTCGTCGCAATTGCTTCAATGATGAACCTTACCTCAAGTGTCCTTCGTATGAGCGATAGTGCTAGACGAACTTATGAGATAATAGCCATTATCCTGCGCTACGGACGCGACTCTAAGCCTAACGAAACATGCTTGCTTGGAGAAGCGATCCAAGATGCCCTGCAACTTTTGGCCCTCAAGAGCAGGCGAGCGAAAGTAGGAATCGTTGTTGATATCCCAGAACAGACAGAAGTAAAGATTTCTCGCATTGAACTCGGACAAATCGTCTTGAATTTAATTCATAATGCCATAGATGCCTACGAAGAATCGGATCAAACCAAAAAACAAATTCAGATTAGCTGTGAAACAAGTAACGACAACTATGTCCACATATTGTGCCGTAATCAGGCAAAGCCGATTGATTCAGAGGTGAAAGCGAAGTTATTTGATCGTGGTTTTAGCACCAAAGGTGCGGCCGGGTCGGGGCTCGGGCTATACATTTCCAGACGAATTGCATTACGGGTTCATGGTGATTTAGAACTCAGGGACAACGAAGTCGCAACATGTTTTGATCTGAAACTTGAAAAGGCAGGTTAGAAGACAAATAGGGATACAACGAAATCCCCATGGATTTTCAAAAAACGGCCTCCACTTTCCACGAAACATTAAGTTTGTGAATGATCACCCATTTATCATTGAACAGGTCAATCAGTGAATCATAATCAAAGAGATCCCGGATGCCATGCATAGGGAGCCTACTTTGCAGCCTAGCCTAAGGTGACTTCGAAAATTCCAAATAAAAACCACTACGTGCCTAAGGTAACGTAGTGTAGTCAAAGTAAAATAATTGGTTTCAAAAACAGGCTATCTTTAAGATTCCAAATCGCCATGCAGATAGGTTTGTTTGACTCCTAAATCATTAAAATTGCGCATTTTTTCCCATAGATGATTTACCATTTTGAAGCTTGGTAAATTTTATTTAACACAGGCCGATTACAAACTAAGAGAATGAATTTAAAGAAGATCTACCATGAAGAGCATTTTCATCAAATTTATCCTCATTCTCTAAAACTGACTAGAGGTGCATCGGGGCGCTAAATGAGTTGGAATCATTTTATACATGTATTAGTAGCCTTATGGACTGTCGTAGGAGCAGAATCCGGCATAGGAAAAAATTTTGAGCCCCAAAGAATAGAATATAGTGAGGCGATCGAGGGAGAATTTCTTGGTAAATATCTTTACCTCACTAGTTTTGATCAACGCACGATTACAGCCGAAGAAGCCTGGCAGCGCATTAGTAGTGGTGATTTTGAATTATCTTCCCAACAAAGACCGAATTATGGCTTAAGCCGCAAGGCCTATTTTGCCTATTTTGAAATTGAAAATAAGTCTTCAGAGAAACTGAAACTAATTCTGGAAAACAATTTCGGTATGTTAGACTATTTTCACCTTTACAAAATGGATGAGTTTAAGAATTTCCATGAAGTGTTTTCCGGTGGTGACCAAGTTGACTTTTCGAAACGCTTTGTAAAAGCTAGAACGATCAATACCCAAATTACATTGCAGCCTGGAATCAATCGCTTTATGCTTAAAACATATGGCGATACATGCCTACAGATTCCTATCAGGCTCTGGAAGGAAGGATCCTATCGGGATCAGATTTATTTTGAGCAACTATTTTTCGGCCTACTGATTGGCGCCCATCTCATCATGATTTTTTACAATGCCTTTCTTGGTTTTTCGTTAAAAGATCGAATTTATCTTTACTATGTGCTCTTTGTCACATTTAATTTGATCTATTCCATTTCAAATTTCAATTTAGGTCAATATTTTTCCTGGATTCTTTTTGAGATTGGTGTCTATTCAAACCATATTCAACTTTTCGCGGTAGATTTCATCATAATATCTGGAACATTGTTTAGCAGAAGATTGCTCAATATCAACAAGAAAGACTTTCCACTTTTAAGTCGGCTTTTTAGTTTTAATATTTTTGTCAGCATGTTCAATTTAGTGGTCGGCAACTTTATGTCTGCATGGCATGCCAGCCTTGGGACCTTAATAAATTCCAGTATTTGCATAGCTTTATTTATGACAGCTGGCATTATTCGTTTTAGATCGGACTATAGGCCGGCAAGGTACTACCTCCTAGCCTGGGGAGCATACTTATTTGGTTCATGGGCAATTGTCGCCGTAAATTTCGGTCTACTGGAGGCCACTCACTATAATTACTGGGCTCAATTTGTTGGTGGAGCTATAGAGGTGGCCTTGTTTTCATTGGCACTGGGCGCACGCATAAATTATATAAAAAAGAAGAATCATGAAAAAATAAAATTTTTGACGGATAATCTTAAAAAAGAAGTCAAATCGAAGACCAAAAAGTTGGAAATTCAGCGTGATAAATTGATGGAGCAAAAAAAGGAATTAGTCCTTGCCCATGAAACCTTGCAAAAGCATGATATGCAAAAAACCAGATTTTTTCAAAATATTTCTCATGAACTCAGAACGCCACTAACTCTAATCTTGGCTTCTCTTAAAAGTCTTGTGCAACGCTATCCTAAAGACGATGATCTTGATATTACAGAACGCAATTCCCGACGACTACTAAGGTTGGTTAATCAGCTTCTTGATCTCCAAAAGCTAACCCAAACGGAAAAAAAGTTTTCGATGAGCCCCGTTAATATAATTTCATTTTTACAAACTTGTGCCGACTACTTTCGCAAGGCTTGTGAAGTTAAAAATATTAGACTAGCCCTTGAAGGTTTTGAGCAAAGTGAACTCCGAATTTTAGCGCAAGTAGACGCTCTAGAAAAAGTCATTTTCAACTATTTATCAAACGCTTTAAAGTATACTCCACAGGATGGACAGATTACTCTGGGTCTGTCAACCGAAGGATCACGTTTAAGGCTTTATGTCAAAGATAGTGGGCGGGGAATCTCTGCTGAGAATCAAACCAGGTTATTTAAAATATTTTCACAAATCGATGACTCTGAGCATCAGGATTTTGAGGGTACCGGAATCGGTTTGGCTTTAGTAAAAGAGTTGGTCGAAAAAATGAATGGAGTGGTCGGCATTGAATCAGAACCAGGAAAAGGATGTTGTTTTTGGGCCGAGTTTCCTTTGGTAGATAAAGCTAAAATTCAGGTTGGTAACACTTTAAAAACTGACGAGAAATCAACCTATGATCTATTGATTGTCGATGATGATCCAAACATTATCAACCGATTAATGACGGAAATCCGTAGCTCAACTCACATCGAGAGTATTATTGTAGCTTCCAGCCTCAAAGAAGCTAAACAGTTTTTGCAAGACAAGAGATTTAAACTTGTGATATCGGACACGAACTTGGAAAATAGTGAGTCGGGTGGTGAACTGCTAAAATTCTTGCAACAAATTGATTCTCTAACTTACCACATTTTACTTACCACAGAGCAAACCCCTGAACATTTAAATGATGTCATCGATCACTGTAATATCCACCATATTTTTATGAAGCCATTCGAAGTAGAAAGCTTAGTAGAGACACTTACCGCAGCTTTTGACAGTTCACCACTTAAAAACAATTTTGATGATACTTCAACAGAAAATCTGTCGATCAAATCTTGGCATCTCGCCGATTATGACATACATCCCCATATCAGTCATGATGAAGAAATAGAAGCCGGCGAGTCTAATCTAGGTACAGTGGTTGTTTGTGACGATGTACACGATATGCGCCGACTTATGAAGACATGCCTAAGGAAAGCTGGTTTTCAGGTGATTGGCGCAGCTGATGGCAAAAGCGGCTTAGCTAAAATTCAAGAATTGAAGCCCGATCTAATCGTTACTGATTGGATGATGCCGAAGCTTACTGGGCCAGAATTGATTCGTATGCTGCATGAGGATGAAGAACTTCGCTCGATACCGACGATTCTTCTGACAGCAAAGAGTGACGAAGAATCGAAAATGATCGGAACCCAAGTAGGAGCAACAGCCTATTTGTCAAAACCATTTGATGAACTGGAATTACAGATGATGGCCAAAAACTTAGTGGAATTGAAGAGAAGCGAAAAGAAAATAGTGGAACTGAATCGTTACCTCACGGAAAAAGTATTATGCCGTTTTTTACCTCCTCAATTAGTCGAACAAGTTGTCACCGGTAAGTTAGCGATCGATGAGACAGCAAGCACTCTGCCAGTAACAATTTTGTTTTCCGATATCTGCGGGTTTACTACACTTTCAGAAGAACTTGGTCCACAGAGAATATCCTCTATTTTAAATCACTTCCTTGAAACGATGAGTCGAATTATTTTTGAGCATCATGGAACCATCGATAAATTCATCGGCGATGCTATCATGGTGATATTCGGTGCTCCTGAAAACATTTCATCATCTGAACAGATCTCTTTGGCAACACGCTGTGCGCGCAAGATGCAGGAAGCGTTAGGAGATTTAAATCAAGTCTGGCAGGAAGAGGGATTGCAAGCCTTTCAAATGCGCATCGGAATTCATCATGGACCGGCAGTTGTAGGCCAATTTGGAAGTGAGTTACGATCTGAATATACAGCAATTGGTCCTACCGTAAACTATGCAGCAAGAGTGCAGGCTCATGCGGAACCCGGGGGAATATATATTTCAGCCAATGTCAGGGATTATTTGCTAGACGAGTGGAGCGTAGCTGGTAAGTTCGAGCTTAAAGGTATTGGTGAAGTCAATCTTTTTAAACTTGATCCCAAGCTTAACAAAGGAGAAAATGATGCTGCTTAGACATGCAGCAAGTTCTGAAACGACAAGTTTTATAAATGGATACCAAAGAAAATCTTGCACGTCAATATAGCAGCGTCTTAAAAAACTAGGAACCTATTTTCATCTAAGTCACAAAATTAAATAAATTTAAAATAAACGATTTAGCTTAGCCCAAATTTCTATAGCAATTCAAATCTACCCATTCATCCAATTCTAGCTAACCGAAGATCGCAAGCGCCTGTTTAAGATTTTTGCCCAAATTGAAGACTCCAAAAATCAGCAATTTGAAGGCACTGGTCCAGTTTGAGGGGTCCATTTCAGTGGGCATAAATCAGGGAAAATAGACAAGGGGTCCATTTCACCCAATTAGCGCCTTATTGACATTCCTCACTACCATCATAAAGCTACAATTTAGATTAAATTAATCCATATCTCATTACCGGACTTAATTTAGCAAAATGGTCGGCTATGTATCCCTTGTATTGTACAGATTCCAATTTAATCCAATGAAAATGGGGCATGATATGAAATGATGTCTACAAAATACAGGTTTATGGTTTTTCCGGATCAAACGAGAGATTTCACTAAAAGGCGTACCAATTGCCAGCACTTGAAAACAACATTTCACCAAAGTAGGAGCGGAGCTCCCCAAAATGATTCATTTATAGGAATAAATAAGCCATTTTTACCAAGTAAATTTTTCTAAGTGTCTTCCTTCATCCCTCCAAACGACTTTGTAGAAATTTATTTCCTGCGTATGGCTAATTGTTTCCATCGTTTGATCCCGCAGCTTCTTGTAATCTATAGGATTATTTGAGGAGACCTAAAAGTATGGATCTAAAGACACGTATAGCCCGTAACGTACGTCAGATTCGCAAGCGTTTGGGTCTAACTCAGCAGGAATTAGCTGACAGAATCCAAATGACTAACCGCTACTTAAGCTTACTCGAAAATACACCACAGAATATTAGCGTTGATGTTCTACAGAGCCTTGCTAAAGCGCTCGAAGTTCCCGTCGAAAGATTGATTGACGCCGAGCCTAGGTCACAGATTGCCGACAAAGACTTTGTTCAGGAGTTTGATCGCATCGTAAAAGAGTTAAAGGATCTCAGAAAGAGTTTGGATCAAAAGAAATAGAAGACTCATTGCAAGACACTTTAACCCAACAAATCAATTATTTCATTGCATAGAACATCGTCACACCTTGACAGATGATGCTTGAAGTCTTGATAGTCAACATATTGGGTCATAGCCATCATGGCATCGACCCATAAATCTTTTGCAACAGTTATTTGAAATGGAAAATTAGCCTTTTCCGAATTTTCAATATCTACTGACAATCGAGGGAAGGCCAAGATCAGTTGCTGAAGATGGATTTCGCTTGGCGCACATATTTGAAAAAAGTCTCGACTTTCATCGCTTCCATCTTCATAAATCATCTGACTTTTGCACACATCGAATAGTCCAAATTCAGAAAATATCCACACACCCCCCCCCTTCTCAAAAATACTTTTCAACCGATCTCTTAAACTCTAGTTTTTTTCATAGTCTTTGAACTGTTAATACATTGATTTTTTCGACTGAAGTTTTTGTTTGTCAGTTCAGGGCACAATACGTAGGACAAATCAAACGACACGCCACTAAAGTCTCGCGTTGAATCTTGAATTAAACCTAATTAATTAGCCCGATATTTACATAGAATATCTGAGCTGGCAATATACTTCTCACATATACAAGTTTATTGACTCTAAAATGATTGAAATTCTGCTGAAAAATTCGAAAAAAAGTGGCTACTTAATTTTTCTTAAGACTCTGGTTTTTTGCTAACATGCAAAATCGAGGATACTACATGTCGACCGAAGCTCATCCGCCGAAGATCAAGCGCAACGAAATAAGGCCTATTGGTAAATCTGTCATTCTAGAAGAAGCTGCTGCGTTACAAGTAACTGCTGGCAATCTATGCTATGTGTTTGAACTCGCCATAAATGTTTTGCAAACATGCAAAGGTCGGGTGGTAGTGTCCGGGTTAGGAAAATCAGGAATAATCGGCAAAAAAATAGCTGCAACACTGTCATCAACCGGCACACCAAGCTTTTTTCTGCATCCAACTGAGGCTTTTCATGGCGATCTCGACATCATCGCCTCAGAATATATCATCATACTTATCTCCTTTAGCGGTGAAATTACTGAAGTTTGCCAACTCATGCACGCTCTGAAAAACTATGGCAATCAAATTATTGCCATCGTCGGACGCAAGGACTCAAAGTTGGGACGAGGCGCCCACGTTTGTCTTGAAGTTAAAGTCGAAAAGGACGCTTGTCCACATAATCTTGCCCTCACATCGCCTACAACTGCTACGTTGGCTTTCAGTGATGTCATTGCTGTCACGCTAATGCAGACTCGTAATTTTGATCCAGACCATTTTGCACGATTTCATCCTGGCGGAAGTCTGGGAAGATGCCTCATAACTCGCGTTTCTGACGTCATGCTCGCACGTGATTTATCACTGCTCGCACCCAATGCCAGCTTGGAAGATGTGTTTACTGACGCTGAGTCAGTTATCAAGTCACATCCTTCTCGAGCTTAAGTCGTTTTAAACCATTTAAACAAAATAGTAGGATTGTATGGACGTGATCGCTATAACTCGTAAAATTTGGAAACGCTATTCAATTGTTTTCATGGCTCTATGTAGCATATTAGCGTTGTGGTTAAGTTATCAAAGTTGGTATGAGTATCGAACCAGTAAAAGTACGGCGAGCATAGCTATTATTCACCAGCAGGATTCCACCAGAAGCGCCAACGTTTATTCAAGTTATCATTTGCTACACTCGTTAGAACAAGCATGGCTGCGGCAAAATCCTAGCGTAAAAATAAAAAAAAACATTGCCATCAAGAACATGACGGTTCAGTACACCCTAAGCACTGCAGATTCGCAACTGGACGTCAACAGTTTATTGGAGAACTTCATACAGGTATTACAGAATAAACTTGTTGAACTCCAGAGGAGCATCGAGAAAAGCAAGTTACGAACGTATAATGAGAAACTTAATGAAGACTTAAATCAGCTTTTGACCTCCCAAATTGCTCTTACCGAATTTGAATCGCAACATCCCCAGGTCTACAACAAAGGTATACCATCGCCCCAAACTAAAACGATCGACAAGTTTAAAGCTGAAATCACAAAACTTCAGGCTCAACTACAAACCAAACTTACCTATATGAGTCCAACGGCACCAGAAATTAACCGCCTCAAAAGTCGCATCACCGCACTCGAACAACAATTACCCACACTAACTGACGATTTCTTAACCGATCAATCTCTGCAGCAACGATGGATGACTTTAAAGACAAAACAGCAATTTGCTGAAGATCGTTATCAGATCAGCTTAAAGCAGGTTACAAAGAAATCCTTACAAACAAACGCCTTGGATGTTCATATTGCCGTTATTGATCCCCCCCATATACCCCCCAGCTTTTTCAGAAAATACTTTCACTTCCTGATTATCATAACATTGCTTGCCTGGGTCTCTATCACTGCATATCTTTTAACTCGACACATTCTTTATAAGAAAAGCCAGATTTCTACAAAAATACTGAATCAATATTAACTTCCTTTATGGAGAAATATAGATTGACTAACAAATCAGCTACTGCTAAGTTTTTATGAAATAAACGAGACATTATAGACGCTCACAAAGCCACGATATCGCGGAAGGTATTCTTCTATGAGATCGCGAAAGCGCACAAGCTTTCAAATATTCCGTTCTGTCGTCTTTGCGCTTATCGTCAGAGAAATGAAAACCCGCTTTGGGGTTTGGCGACTCGGATATATTTGGGCAATTTTGGAGCCATTAATTGGTATTTCGGCATTAGTCGTAATTATAAGCTTTATCCGAGGACGAGAACCCTGGTTTAATATACCGGTACCAGTCTTTGTCGCTTGTGGGTTTATGCTCTTCCAATATTTTAGAACCTTATCCACTCAAGCAGCAAATAGTATCAACTCGAATAAAGCACTGTTTGGTTATCGACAAGTCAAACCCTTCGATACTTTAGTCTCTCGCACCATTTTGGAAACTTTGATTTTTATCTCTACCGTTGCCACACTATCAGTTATCGGCTATTGGTTTTTTGACTACAATCTGATGCCGCATGATCCACTGAGGGCAGGACTGGTCATTTTACTACTTATAGTAGTTAGCTTCGGCTTAGGCCTTTCTTTTGCGGTTTTCGGCACGCTTTTTCCCGAGCTTGCAAAGCTCTTACCAGTCATCAGTCGCCCACTACTGTTTATTTCCTGCGTCATGTATCCCCTGGCTTCCATACCTAGCAACATGCAGCATTGGCTGCTATGGAATCCGCTGTTGCATGCCATCGAACAGTTTCGTTATTCCATGTTTCCCTATTATCCAGGTGAAGAAACCAGTATCCTGTACTTATTAAAGTCTGCCATCTTCGTAACGACAATTGGCCTTCTGGTATACACTTCGCAACGACACAAGCTGGTATCAACGTGATTCGACTGGAGCATGTGACCAAATACTATCCGACTCCTCATGGACGAAAGTATGTGTTACGTGATGTCAGCGTAACGATCCCGTCTGGTGTGAATGTTGCGATACTAGGGGTGAATGGCTCCGGCAAGTCCACATTACTACGTTTACTGGGCGGCATTGATAACCCCAACTCAGGGAAAATCACGATTGACATGGACATATCCTGGCCCATGGGTCTTGCGGGTGGCTTGCAGGGCTCCATGAGTGGTAGGGACAACGCCAAATTTGTTTGCCGAATTTTCGGCGACAGTTATAAGCAAATGCAAGAACGCATCAAAGCTATCGCAGAGTATGCTGAATTGGGAAAGTACTTCGATATGCCGGTTAAAACCTACTCTTCCGGGATGAACTCGAAAATCAAACTCGGCATCAGTTTAGCTTTTGAATTTGACTGCTACTTATTTGATGAGTTGGGATCAGTCGGCGATGCCCTGTTTCGTAAAAAGACACAAGCTATATTTTCTGACAGCAAAAACCGGGCTAATTTTATTTTAGTATCACATAATATCAACGAGCTGATCGAAGACTGTCAGATGGCACTGGTACTGCATGACGCGAATATTCACTCCTTCGATTCTGTCTTGGATGGAGTCCAATTTTATTACAGCGTCACAAATGTTCAGGTGAAATCAACAATATTAAAACAGCTTCAATCAAAACAAGAAACTAAGAAGAGTCCATGAAATATCTGAATAAAATTGCCCTATCGCACGAAATGCAAACACAAATTAGTCTGCTTTATCAGAAGCATGGCAGGCGCATTTATCAAAAAATGCCGAAGAGAACCTTCCCTTATTTGCTTACACTACTGGTCATGACAATTTCTTATCTGACATTTTTCATGAGCGATCGCTACGCCAGTGAGGCAATTATAATGATCAAAAAAAATGCCTCAAGCCCTGCCGTTTCTGGCATCGGCGCAGCATTAGGATTAGGCGACACAATTTCGACTGAAGATGAGCGAATTCTTCTTGCCTACATGCAATCTCCGGACATTTTGCAAAAACTTGATGAGGAACTAAAATTAAGAGAACATTACAGCAGTAACGATATCGACATTCTTTCCCGCTTACCCAAAAATGCAAGTCGCGAAGATTTTCTTGCCTTCTATCGCCAGCATGTCAAAATTCACCAAGACGGGACCACGGGCCTATTGAATATTGAAGTCCAAGCTTTTAACTCCCAATTTTCTCTCCTGGTCACGCAAAAGTTGCTGCAGTATGCAGAAAGTTTTATTAATGACATCAATTTGGCCCTAGCTCATCAGGAAGTCGAGTTCATGCGCCAGGAGATCGCTTTATCTGAAAACTCTTTGCGCAAAGAAAAAGCTGCCATATTAGAATTTCAGAACCAAAATCAAGTCATCAATCCGGAGGGACAAATCCAATCATTGTCGACCATTTTGTCTAGTTTGGAAAGTCAACTGATTCAAGAAGAAACACAACTGGGCGAATACCAATCATACTTAGCTCCTACTGCTTCACAGATCGTGACCAGTCAAGCACGGATCAAAGCACTTAGGGATGAGATTGCAAGACAACAGAGGCGGGTCATCGGGGGCAAATCTGATAACTTAAATCAGCTCAATTCCGAGTATGTAAATCTACAACTTAATTTAGAATTTGCATCCAATCGCTATACAACAAGCCTTAGCGCATTTGAGCGCGCCAGAGCAGAAGCCAGTCAAAAATTTCGCCATATGGTTGTTGTGAGCTCACCCCAGGCTGCAGAAGATGCAAAGTATCCCCAACGCTTCTATTGGTGTGTTACATGGATATTTGGCTTCGGACTTATGATAGGAGCATGGCAATTGACTTATACTATAATCCGGGAGCACCATGATTAGAATGCCTGCAGTAGGTATTGGGCGAGGCGGATTTTGCCAGACTCCTGTCAGCTGACGTACACCTTCTGTTGCTTAACGATACTCTTGAAGACCCAAAAAAGACTCTTATGACGCAAGCCTTTATAGTCACGTGACTCAAACTCATAGCGAACATCTGATGGTGTGATCAAGAAAAGTGAATCAATCTAAAAAATTGTTGCAAAGGAAAGTAATCGGTTAGCTAGGTTCCATCCGGAAATACCCTAGGCATTCCCGGATGAACCCTGGCCAGCAGAATGAAAATGCTCTATTATATTTTACTTATTAAATTCAAGAAAATCTCCGATATTCGATAAACGTCAGCATTCTGCAGTATTCGCTCGCGCAGCTTATATTGAGTTCTACTATAAAAATTCTTATCTAAAAAACAGCGCTCAATCAAGCTTTTCCAATCATGCGGATGCTCACAGAGCAAGGCACCGGAATCAAGAAATCTCGCAGCATCAGGAAATGGGGAACACAAGGTCGGAACCCCCCAATAACCTGCTTCCATAACCTTTAAAGCAGATTTGCAGTGATTAAATACGTTATCGCAGAGAGGAGCAAGATTCAACCAGGATTGCTTCACCATCTCAACATACTTTGGAAATGGCACTTTCTCGAGTTGTCGCAATTGCTGGTCAGATATCGCATGCTGGAATTTCAATGGACCCATTACGGTCATTTTCAATTCCTGATGCTCGCTCATCACTTGATTTATTACGGGACTTATTTGCGCAAAATCATGATCGTGGCTTCGTGTACCGGAAAAATAAGTAATTTGTTTTACTTTATCTACGGCCGTTTCATTATTGAATGGTTTTGCCCTCCAGCTATGGTGAACCGCATTTGGTACAACTTGCAAATGAATTTGGCGAAAATTAGTTGCGATTTGCCTAGCAAGATGTGACGTGGAAACAGAAACTTTGTCAAAGTATTCGATAGCTTTTTTATGAGCCAGGAACATTCGAATTGTTTTTTTCATCGACACGTAGCCATTCATGACACCTGGGGAATATTGGGCTAGTTCCGGCATCATGATCAAATCATCAAAATCAGCTATAAGTTGCACCCCTCTTCCCTTCAGATGAGCCTGCAGCAAATAAAATCGTAAATCAAAACGCGGTCGATGAAACACTGCTACATCAAATCTTTCCCAAAGACCTACTTTACTGATATGGGTCATGTGCACGTGATGACCACGGTTATGCAAAGCTGCTGCCATATTTTCACAACGGTAAATAAAGGAAGGATCCTCAAACATACGCAACGGATTTTTTTGGCAACCAATAAACACGATGCGCAGAATTCGCTTCATGGGATTCCAGTCAAATGTTAATGACTCGCTGATGTATTCGAGCGATAAGGGGGCAAAATAGCGTGAAAATATATTTAAAAAAATAGCTATGGTTTTAGCCCATGTCAATATATATTTCATATATAAGGAAATTCAATTCTTTCCCTAAAAAAGCTGTCGTAAGCACCATGAATATGTTCGGATAGTAATAAACTGGAACAGAAAACCGTTCGGAGCAGCGCATGACTCAATATCAGTCATTTCCTGATATCAAAGGCAACTCAAATTCTTTTGCTAAACTTAGCAAATTACGCATACCTCCATTGACAGGTAAAAGCTTCCTTGACATCGGGTGCAACGCAGGGTTTTTCTGTGGATATGCAAAATTTGATGGCGCAACAAAATCAATAGGACTTGACAGATCAAAAAAATCAATTACACAAGCAAAACAAAGATTTCCTGACTGTGAGTTTCTAGCCAGAACATGGGATCAGTTACCCGAAGGGTCCTATGATACAATTCTACTAGCATCGGCTTTGCATTATGCCCAAGATCAGGAAAAATTAATCCACAGAATCATGGAGAGGCTAACACCCGATGGAGTTTTTATCCTCGAAGTTGGGGCTGTGTCTTCCAACAAGCAGGAGTGGGTTGAAGTCAAACGCAGCATTGATCAGCGTGTTTTTCCGACTACAGCTATGCTTCAGGCAATTTTAAAAAATTATGTCTGGAAGCGAATTGGCTATAGCGTCATGCAAGATGGCGATCCCATTCCACGTTATGTTTACCATATTCGCCACCGCCGCCCATATGCATATTTGCTTATGAAACCGTCAGCCTATGGAAAATCGACCATCTCTCGATTTCTTTTCCAATCACGAGCAATAAAGTTGATCTCCGGCGATTTTACCATATCACAAATCAAAGAAGGAAAAATTAAAGTGTCCCGCGCACTCAAACGCATGGTTGATGCTGAGTATTCCAGTCAAACAATTGGGGTACTGATGGAAAAGTTGTTTCAATCATCAATCTGGAAAGATTTCTTCGAGGTTTTTCTGGATCAAGGCCAGCTTGGCGATCTTGCGGTTGATAGCTATGTTCCAGAAAAACATCACAAAGAGGTTCGCCAGTTTTTTGAGGATGCTGGATACATGCCGATTATGCTGAACTGGGAAGCATTGGGCTCCCTACCAATGGATCCGCAAAAAGCACAAAGCAGAGCCAATGAATATCAACAGCACTTACAACTTCCAAGGGAAGCTCCCCAATTTTCTGAGCAGAAAGTCTGCCTGCCTTTTAGCGGCACCAAAGGATTTATTGATCAACTCAAGTTAAATAATGGTGTTTTGACTGTTAAAGGATGGGCCCTCAATGATTCAGGCAATATGCCCAACTTCCTCCGAGTCGATCTAAATGGCAAAAAAATACTACTTGATAATTTTCATCGAATCACCAGACCAGATGTACAAAACCATTTTCAATTAAACCATGCCATGTGCGGGTATGTGTTTGAACTTCCTTTAACTGGTCATTTGCCAATACAAGACCTCATGCAATCTTTGAAGCTCTTTGGTGGTGATAAGAAAAACCGATTGGATGGCCCTTTTCCGTATTCTCAGGGCGCAACTTGATAACTGACACATATTGAATTCCATACTATAGGTTAGTTGCAACCGTCATGAGTGAAGAAAATCTTATACCGCACATACAGATCAAAGATTCCGCGATCAAAATTTGTCGTTTAGACAAATACGGTCTTGAAGTTGAATTCAAGAAACCAGGCAAACCTGGCTGGTATAGGTTGGAACTCAAAGCCTTAAACCCTCTTGCATTGGCATGGTTTGAAACCTCTAAGCCGATTGCCATCCACCAAAACGGGAGTCCGTTTGCAGTTCAAATACTTCCATCTTCCACAAATCGGCAAAATCTAGTTTTTTACCGCCATCAGAACCTTGTGCGGATTCATCTAAAATGGCAGCAGAAATCTCTTTCCAGAGGTGACATCAAGTTGGCATTTCACCTGTGTTCCATTCATCATCTACACGCCTGGTGCCATATGTTTCGTTGTGTGGCGCGACGTGATCAGGTGCAAACAGGTGACTGGCAACGGGTGTACCGCAAGTCTTGGGCGCGCTTTCGCAAAAAGGGCTGGCAGCATACGTTAAAAAAACTTATGCAAGAGTACCATCCGCTTTTCAATCACCAGATAGTCGGCTGTGACCCATATACTTATTGGCAAAAAAATTTGGAAAAGAATGATGCTCCCAATTCTCTTCCGTCTTTTATCAGAAGCCAAAAATTTCATGTCGTCATCGCCATTGGCCGCGGCTTTCTAGCCCAGGATTTAAAGGGCACCTTAACGAGTATCCAAAAGCAAAGTTATAACAACTGGCAGATCACCATAATCACCGCCTGCCAAGAACAGATACGCCAAATTCAAGCAATTAGTACCTGCCAGATTAGTTTTCTATCTGAAATGACAGTGACCAGATTCGACCCGAAAGCCTATTACCTATGGATGAAGCCTGGTGATGAGCTCTCTTTGCGAGCTTTTGCTGAATGCGTGAAATTTTTAGAACAATCAGCGACACAAAAGGTTTTATACTGCGATCATGACATTTTAGATGAGAAGGGGCAAAGAACTGAGCCAAACTTCAAACCGAATTGGAATCCAGACCTGCTTACAGCTCAAAACTATCTGGGACCTTCCGTGTGGATTCAAGGTGACATCCTTTGCTTAGATGCTTATGTAAGAGGTAGTTATTTTCGCATCATCAAGGCAACCTATGAGTTATACTCCACTGGTTGCGAAGAACCACTACCTATAGCTCGTTTACCTCAAGTGCTTTACCATCAATCCCATAAAAATAAAGACGACTTGTCGATACTTAGAGACTTGGCTGTGATCAGACACTTACAGACCAGTATTGCGCATATACAAAAAAATCGACTCATTCGCATCAACTTTGATCATAAAACCAGGGTTTTCAGGCCAGTATATCAAATCCCCGATCTTCCCCTAGTCAGCCTTATCATTCCTACCAGAGACGCTCTGGAAATTACAAAAACGTGTGTGGAGAGCATCCTGCGACGCACAACATATCCTAACTATGAAATTCTTATCATTAATAACCAAAGCCAGGAAAATCCTACCCTTAGGTGGTTTCAGCAATTAAAAGAGCACCCGAGAATACGTGTTTTTGATTATGATCATCCCTTTAATTATTCTGCTATAAATAATTTTGGCGCCCAAAAAGCGCGAGGTCAATTGATCGGCCTCATCAACAATGATACCAAAGTCATTAATCGTGGCTGGTTAACTGAAATGGTCAGACACGCCTGTCGTCCGAATATAGGCTGCGTCGGTGCAAAGCTTTACTATTTTGATGATACCATTCAACATGGCGGGGTGATATTAGGCCTTTGGGGATTGGCGGGCCACTCTCACAAAAATTATATTCGGGGTGATGCCGGTTATCAAAAGAGACTGATTTCCATTCAGAATTATTCTGCTGTCACCGCTGCCTGCCTCGTTATGCGCAAAGATCTATTTTTGCAAGTAGGTGGACTCAATGAAGAAAAACTGCATGTTGCTTTTAATGATGTCGACCTTTGTCTGAAGGTGACCCAACTTGGCTACCGCAACCTTTGGACTCCTTACGCCGAACTTTATCACTACGAATCAAAAAGTAGAGGAAAAGATTTTAGTTTGGAGCAAAAAGCCAGAGAGCGTCGGGAAATTGAGTTTATGCGACAATCCTGGAAAGAAATCATTGCTGATGATCCTTCTTACAACCCTAACTTGACCAAGACCAGGGAGGATTTCAGCATTGGCATCGAAGTTTAAAGTTTGTTTGAAATCAAGAATCCATTATGACTGGGACTTGCTTTGAAAGCCCATACATCCTTTCACAAGTTGCGCACCATGATTATCGGCTGGTTCAATGCAGGCATTGATATCGAACAACGCCATTATCGAAGTTCAGCCATGATCACCACTATTCCTAAACGCTCCCTAATATTTATCGCTCTCGCAGCCCGCACCCGTCGCCAGCGTGGTCTATATGATCTGCTCACATTACGACTTTTCCGCTTCCTTTGGTTGCGTAGCAGGTCACCTCATCATCTGCTAGCCTATCTCAGTTTTCGAAGGGATCTAGGTTATCCATTAAGCGCCAATAAAGCTTCCTTACTTTTGAAATATATGAACCACTTGCGCGGTAGGAGTAAATTTCGCGCAAAGCAATTACTCGCTGAAGTCAATTTTTTCACCGCCCCTAGCAGTAGCAACTGGCAAAAAAAGCAAGGATTGATTCGGGACGAGTTTATCAAGTTTCTGCAAGAACAAAGCAATATAGTGGTACTTGGCAACTCATCCAAACTGCCACAAACAAGCATTTCCTCATGGATCGACCAACAAGGCTGCGTTGTCCGCTTCAACCATTGCTTTGGAAGTCCTGGCATTGGCAAAAAACTTGATATTTGGGTGCAATCACCCAGCTACCACGGCCCAAGGCCTAACAACTATCAGTATAGTGTTATAAGTGGGCCTGCGATGGAGTATCGTCTAAGCTCTACTCCACAGAGTCCGGCGATTACTGTACCTCTTGAAATTTGGCGATCTCTAGTTCGCGAGCTATCCGCCCCCCCGAGTGCCGGCGTCTTATTTTTGGCCTGGTTAAAAAAGATTTGTGGCGACTGGCAAAAAGTGTCGATCGCTGGTCTGGGTTACAACGGTACATCAACATATCATCATGCTTTAAACAGCTATCAAGCCGGCAGCAGACACCATTGGGCTGCAGAATCCACGCTACTGCAAAAGTGGCAAAAAGAAGGTTTGCGTGAGCTTGGTCAAACAGCTGTGTCCCGAATACAAGAGAGGAAATGCGCGCTTCTCTTTCCAAGCGCTCATCAAGTTTTTTGTAGCGGCGACTACGAAAAAGCTGCACTTACTTTTCAAGACATCGCGCAGTCTTATCCGGATCTAAAGAAAATAGCTGAGCTCAATGTCGAACTGGCATTAAAAAAGCTTGAACATTGCATCTCAAAGCGATTACCCGACATTTGGTGGAGTCATTTTGAATCCCATCCGGCACGCCGCAAGACTCTGCGTTTTCCTGCAAGCCAGATCGAACGTAAAACAATTTGGGTGCTAATACCAGTCTACAACGCTTACGACCAGGTTAAAGATTGTCTAAGAAGTGTCGAAAAATATGGGCAATCAATCACACAAGTCCTGGTGATCAATGATGCCAGCAGTGACTATCGTATTACTCCTTTGCTGGAATCATACACCCAAAAAAATAAGTGGCTGCTTGTACATCATGAGCACAATTTGGGTTATACCCGTACCATCAACGAAGCCATTAGCCTAGCAGGCCGAGCCGATGTTGTCTTGCTAAACAGCGACTGCATCGTTGGCCCCCGATGGCTGGAAAACCTTTGCATAGCCGCTTATAGTGATAAATCCATTGCCACTGCCACCCCCCTTTCCAATGCTGCTGGTGCGTTTTCCGCACCTGTGTGCCACCAGGTCAATCCCATTGCTGAACATTTGACTTTCGAAGGTATGGCCCGCGCGCTGAATCAGGTAAGCCTTAGACTATATCCCGAAGTCCCTACTGGCCATGGATTTTGCCTTTACATCAAGCGGCAATGTCTGGATGAAGTCGGTCTAATGGATGAGCAAGCCTTTCCGCGCGCTTATGGCGAGGAAAATGATTTTTGTCAACGCGCGATCTTGAAAGCTTGGCGCCACATTATTGATGACGCTACGTATGTTTACCACCATCAATCAGCAAGTTTTGCCGATGAGAAGCAGGAACTGATTCAGCACGCACAAAAAGTTCTTCAGCAGCGCTATCCAGATTACCAGAAAGCAACTGCTACCTTTAACACGGCACCGAAGATTCAAGAAGTCCGCAACCGGCTTGCGAAAATCATCAGCCACACAAACCACCAAAGGCAAGCAAAACCCCGTACCCTCTACGTTCTGGCAAATCGCGATGGCGGCACTCCTCTGACTAACAAGGATTTGATGCAAGCACTTGAGGAAAAGCTCGAAACTTTTGTTTTGCACTCCAATCGTCAGGAACTTCAGCTCTCGTTCTATTATAAAGGAAAATCGACGACGCTGGAGAAAGCAAAGCTATCCGTACCGCTGCAGGCTTTTCCTCATCGCTTGGCTGAATACGATGACATAATAGCCGGCTACCTTGTGAAGTATGGCATCGAATTTGTGCATATCCGGCATATCGCTTGGCACAGCCTGGGGTTATTAGAGCAATGTAAACGGCTTGGGTTACGACTTATCTTTTCATTCCACGATTTTTACACTATCTGCCCCAACATCAAGCTGCTGGACGAAAACCAACGTTACTGCCAAGGCTATTGCAGCACTGGAAGTGGACCTTGTCAGCACGAACTTTGGCCTGAGGACGATATCCAAAATTTGAAGGGGAAGCAAGTCTTCGCCTGGCGCAAACAAATCGAACGGGCCTTAATGACCGTAGATGAATTTGTGACTACCTCACATTTCGCCCGCGCCCTGATACTTGAACATTTCCCGTCACTTTCAGATCGACCTTTTCATATTATTGAACATGGTCGTGACTTTGCAAACATTAGACCCATTCAAGCTCCAAAGCACGATTCCAAGCCCCTCAAAGTTCTGGTTGCGGGCAATTTAACGACTGCCAAGGGTGGCCTGATTATTCAGCAGTTGTGCCAAGCGATGGAGAGGGATGAGTTGGATATCCACCTACTGGGCTCCATTATCGACCCAAAACTAGACCTGGAAGGAAGAATCACAGTACACGGCCCTTACGAGCGGGATGATTTCGTCCAGCGGGTTGAAAAAATAAAACCTGACATAGGCTTTGTCCCTTCTATTTGGCCTGAAACTTACTGTCATGTGTTGAGTGAGATGTGGGCAGCTGGCTTGCCGGTAATCGGCTTCAATATCGGTTCTGTTGGGGAAAGAATTCGCAATTCCGACCTAGGTTGGACTATCGAGTTGAATCAGCTTGATACACTTCCACAGTATATTCGCAAGATTTGTCAATACCTGCAGCTGCCCTCGCAGGTTCTTAATAAACAGGTGAAATTTCCGAGCCTGCAGAAGATGGCGCAAGCTTATGAGGCTGTCTATTTTGGTGAAAGAAAGTTTCTGGTTAAACGTTAGCTTGACAAATAGACGCTCCCGCGGAAACTCCAACTCCGGCTAAAATCCGCCATACACCGTCGTTTTCGTGATTTATTGAAGCAATTTCGCTTTGAGTATTTTCATTTTTTCCTCAAGATAGGCGTACAATGTCGTACTTATGAAACAAAGGGGGAAAATCAAGCCAGTTATCATGATCGCTGCCTTTATAAGCTTCCCGTGAGCGAAAAATTGAGTGGCTTTATAACCAGACTTTGAACTACTAACTTTGCCGACACAAGTCAGATGGAAATATAGTTGATGAAACAGGAATTATATTGTGAAATAATATATTATGACAGACTCCAAAATTTTTAAATCAAAATATCAGCGCATACTTGTCGTGGTTGCAAACGCGTCCCTTGCTTGAGCAAGTAAATAATTTATCAATTCTGTTGGGGGCACAGTGAAGGTCATTGTAACTGGCGGAGCTGGGTTCATCGGTTCAGCGGTCATACGTATGGCGCTAAGCAAGACGAAAATGAACCTTGTCAATGTCGACAAGCTTAGCTATTCAGGTAATTTGGCAAACCTCGCGAGTTGCGCTCATAACCCGCGCTATCATTTTGAAAAAGTGGATATTTGTAATCGACCTGAATTGGAACGGGTTTTTGCTGAGCATCAACCTGACGCCATTATGCACTTGGCGGCGGAATCACATGTCGACCGGTCCATTGATGATCCTGGCCCATTTATCCAAACAAATATTGTTGGTTCCTACATATTACTTGAGGTCGCTAGGTGCTACTTCCGTAGTCTTAGTAGGAAAAAGCGTGATGGCTTTCGATTTCTGCATATATCAACAGATGAAGTCTATGGTTCTCTTGCCAATGATGAGTTTTTCACGGAAGAATCTGCTTACCAGCCTAACTCCCCTTACTCAGCAAGTAAGGCTTCTTCTGACATGTTGGTGCGCGCCTGGGGGCAGACCTTTCAGCTCCCAACTTTGATAACCAATTGTTCGAATAACTATGGACCTTATCAATTTCCTGAAAAGCTGATTCCATTGATGATTATCAATGCACTGGAAGGTAAGGAATTACCCGTCTATGGTTCTGGTCAAAATGTGCGTGACTGGTTGCATGTCGATGATCATGCCTCTGCACTCTTGACAGTACTCGAGAAAGGACGTGTCGGCGAGGTCTATAATGTTGGTAGCCGCAACGAGCGAAGCAACTTGGAAGTTGTTGAAAAAATCTGTGACCTCATCGATGAGATCAGTCCCTGGCCGGGCTTGAGATCCCGACGAGAGTTGATCCGTTTTGTTGCCGACAGACCCGGTCACGACCAACGTTATGCAATTGATCCTAGCAAAGTCGAAAAGGAACTGAACTGGAAAGCTCAATATGATTTTCATTCAGGTCTCAAGCAAACAGTCGAATGGTATCTGGCCAATCGTAGTGAGTGGTTTGAATTGGTGAGCAAAGATAAGTTTCAGCGCCAGGGCTTGGGATATCAGCAAAAGTAGGAGCTTCAGTTATGACTTGCAAATATAAAAATTACACGAACCGCAAAGGAATCGTGCTGGCCGGTGGATCAGGTACTAGACTTTATCCGCTGACTTTAGCAACAAGTAAGCAGTTACTGCCTGTTTATGAAAAACCCATGATTTACTACCCACTTTCCATGCTTATGCTTGCTGGCATCCGAGATATCTTGCTTATCACTACTCCACAGGATGCCGCTAATTTTCGACGACTGCTTTCTGACGGCAGTCACTGGGGCGTTAATATTGAATACGCTGTCCAGCCAAGTCCAGATGGCCTCGCCCAAGCATTTATTATAGGTGAAGAATTTATTGGCAATGATCCAACTTGTCTCATTCTCGGTGATAATATCTTCTTTGGCCATGGTCTAACGGAGTTGGTCAGGCGTGCCGATGAACGAACGATTGGTGCCACGGTGTTTGGCTACTACGTGAATGAACCCCAGCGCTATGGAGTTGCCGTGTTTGATGGATACGGTCGTGTCGTTAACATCGAAGAAAAGCCACAAAAGCCAAGATCCAACTACGCTGTTACAGGTCTGTATTTTTATGATAACAAGGTTATAGACATTGCTAAGTCGATTAAGCCTTCTGCGCGAGGTGAACTGGAAATCACAGATGTGAACAAAGCATATCTCGATCGAGATGAACTCCACCTGGAAATCATGGGCCGTGGCACGGCCTGGCTTGATACGGGAACACATGACTCATTGGTGGAGGCCACTAACTTCGCACAAGCCGTTGAAAAAAGGCAGAGTTTGAAGATTGCTTGTCTAGAAGAAATTGCATGGCGCAAGGGATGGATTACTACCACACAGCTTGAAGCACTAGCTAAGCCACTGGAAAAAAGTGACTATGGCACTTACCTGTTAAACCTCATCACTCGTGATGGAGGCGTCATTGAAAGTCTTTGACTGCAAGATTCCAGGACTCAAGTTAATTGAGCCACAAGTTTTTTGCGATCAGCGCGGCTATTTCATGGAATCTTATCATAAACATAGATACCAAGAGACTGGGATCATGGCTGACTTGGTGCAAGACAATCTATCCTATTCCCGGTACGGCGTGTTACGTGGTTTGCACATTCAAAATCCAAAAAGCCAAGGCAAATTGGTCACCGTACTAGAAGGTGAAGTCTTTGATGTAGCAGTAGACCTTCGCCGAGGTTCACCAGCATTTGGCAAGTGGTACGGTGTTCGGTTAAGTAGTGAAAACAAGAAGCAGTTTTGGATTCCTCGGGGATTCGCTCATGGCTTTGTCGTCGTAAGCAAAACCGCGCTTTTTGTTTACAAGTGCGATGAGTATTATCAACCTGATTCTGATCTTACCATCCAGTGGAATGATCCCGACATTGATATTCATTGGCCGATTCATGATCCCGTGCTTTCACCAAAAGACCGAACTGCCAAGCGTCTTTGCGAATTTAATGATGAGGATTTACCAAGCTTTGAAGGTACAATATGACTAGAGTCCTATTGCTTGGTTGTGATGGGCAAGTGGGCTCGGACTTACAAAAATGGATACCATCGAGCTATCAGCTTTTTACCAGCAGCAAAAAGACTTCCGATAAGGCAAACCATCTTCAACTTGATCTCACTGATGAACTTCGACTGCGTCACGCCTTGCGAGATATCAGGCCGGGAATTGTGATCAACGCCGCTGCTTATACTGCGGTAGACAAGGCTGAAAATGAAAAAGATTTGGCGATGGCAATCAATCATCAAGCCCTAGCAATCATGGCCGAAGAATTAAGTCTGATAAATAGTTTTTTGATTCACTATTCGACTGACTATGTTTACGCCGGCGTGGGCAACTACTTTCGCAGTGAAACCGAAGATCCTGCGCCACTAAATTTTTATGGGCTCAGTAAATATCAAGGCGAAAAGGCATTGCGCAAATCATCGTTGCGACACGTGGTCTTTCGCACTTCATGGGTTTTTTCTGAACATGGTCATAACTTTGTTAAAACTATGCTGAAACTTGGTGCAGAGCATGAAGAATTAAAGATTGTTTCAGATCAAATAGGTGCGCCAACGAGCGCCAGACTACTGGCAAAAGTTACTGCTAAAACCATGGTGCTGCAATTAAGTGAAGCAAATGACCTTCCCAGACAGCTCTATCATATATGCTGCGATGGCACCACTAGTTGGTACGAGTTTGCGCAAGAGATCTTTACTCAAGCCAGGAATTTGGGGTTGGCTCTGAAGGTACAAAGGCTCGTCCCGATCAGTACTAAGGAATTTCCAACTCCAGCGATTAGACCCTTGAATTCTAGGTTGGATTGCTCACGGATCAAGCGAGATTTAGGAATTTCTGTGGAGCACTGGAAAGAGGAACTTAGTCGTGTGTTGCAAGTTTTGGCAGGAGAAAATTGGAGGTAGTGAATTGAAAAGATTCTTTGTTGGCAGAACCATCAGAATCTCGAGAACAACCTAAGGGAGGAGGGTTTTCTTAACAAGCTGCACTTAAAAGAGTGGGTGAGGGAATTATATGTTAGCATAAATTACGTAGGGATTCCGGCCAGCGGGATATCGCCGAAGTTGACTTGCATCTCCATCGACTAGTAACTATCTAAGTCACGCGCCCCAGAAGTTTTTTCGATCATTCTCCTCTTTTTCAGACGAATCCGATAAGGTCTTTGACTATATGGTGGAGGTTTACAAAGTCGAGAAGGAGGCCAAGAACCTTAGCCACCTGCCACGAAAGAGCGAAAATAGACCGAATTTATTGTACTATCGAGTATGCCGTAGCGTAGGTCAAAGTATATTCTTGTCTGCATAAAGTTTTGCCCAATTGCCGCCGATCTGGGAATGAAACAGATAAAGGAAATTCACATGAAGGCAAGTTCGGTATTTTACGGTAGAGAATTGATCAGGCACCTCACTCCCATTTTACTGATGAGTTTCCTATGGGTCGGGTGTGAGGATGTGGTCGAGGATGATAGTGATGATGGTGACTTCTTCGAAAATATTCCCGAGTCTGATATTGAAGATCTGAGTTTTATTGAGGTTTTGCTCTCAGACTTTGATATACAGGCGGGCCCTCGCCATGCAGGCGATGTTCTTTTACCTCTCAATATCGACAGTCAAGACACAGTCCAAGCGATGGTCAGTGCATTGACTCATCGGTTTGAACCTGCGATTGTCTTTCCTATGCCGAATGACCTTCCTGCCTTGTGGGAGATATTGGCGAATACCTTGGCTACTGGTGAGATAGTGAGTCGGCAGGCAACGCTGCCTTGTGATCAGGGGAGTTTGATTGTCAGCCGTTCGCTAAGTCAAGGCGATAGCGAAGTTTATGCCTTGGGTGCCATGGAATACAATGATTGTATCTTGGGTGGTATTACTTACAGTGGCTATCTTGCAGCTAGCGTCCGTGAGACCTTGACTAACGGCGAGACGGAGGCAACGGAAGACCGCTTTGCGTTCGATGTGGCGGGTACTGATGCCAACGGCGCAACGGTTTACAGTGTATTAGGGACAGGATCTTCAATAGGTAATCAACAATCAGAACAGACGGTCATCCCGTTGCTGGAAATGAAAGACCACGATGTGTATTGGTTAGCTCAAGATAAAGCCAAAACTGTCGAGTTGAGTGTGTCCAGCGAGAAGACAGAGTTTAGTGGTCGTTTCGCGACGGGTTCGCTTGGAGGCTATTTCTCTGTCAGCACACCAACAGCGCTAACATCGGCCGATCAGCAGGTCTGTCTGGTGAGCGGCGTGCTTCACCTGAGCAGTGAGGATAATACCAACGCTGAGTTTCGTCTTGGGTCGGATGCCGGAATAAGTGGCGACCTGACAGCAGTTCTGACCATCAATGATTTAAGCCCCATTTCGTACAATACCTGTGATGATTTTAATGGTGCGACCGGTGCTTTTCCTGGATTTTTGGTTACTGACACTAAGGATACCAGTCGATCCTTAAGGATTGCCAATCTCACGGTAGACGGCGATATCGATGATTGGCTTCGGACTAATATTGACCCGGTTGGAACTGACCCTAAAAACGATCAGGCCGGCAACATATATACCGATCTTGTGGCCTTCTATGCAGCGATCAGTGGTGAGACGATGGTGACCTTGCTGGAAGTTAGCAGCGAGATTCGTCATCCTCACAGCACAGGAGATGGTCGCCCCTACTTCGCTCATTATAGCTCGTACGTGCATCTGTTCAGTGATGAATATTGTGATCAAAGCAATAATATGGGCTTTTTATCGGTATTGAATTTTACAGGTTCGGAAGGGGGACATTATCACCGACTAGAGGGAGATTTTGGTAATGAGGAGCTGACTGAAGTGGCCAACAATGGTGCTTACTTGGAAACCAGCTTTCCGCTGAATATCCTGCCGGATGGCGCCCGCGCGGTTGTCTTTAACATCTCAGCGAAAACGTTCTATGATGATGGTGAGATGGTAGTCCATGACAGTATTGAGCCGACCGGCTGCTACCTGTTGCCGTAAAATTGACAAGTAACTTTTACTTGTGAGCATGTTTTTGCAACTTCAGCACTGGTTAAAATAGAGTGTAAATCTATCTTGAGTACCTCCCGATGGGCCAATACTTTGGCCCCAGCTCTGTTTGCGTTCCTAGATCCATGTTTCGATACCTTCTGTAAGCCACCCGACTGATCTGGATGACAATCTTACTTTATGTGGGAAATGATTTAGTTTTTCAAGTCTATGGATGGTTGCTTTGCTCAAGTCTACCCTTCGCCCACATCACGCCATCGAAGAATTTCAAGCTTCACAAAGGTTTCTTCTTATATGTCCAATTCATTGAGAACTGAAAAGGATGTAAGGCACAAACCATCGATAAATAAGAATTTCACGGTGTCTCCGCTTATCCATAAGGTCCAATAACTTGCCCCTTTTCCAAGTCTCAATACGATGATCGAGCCGACACAATGCGTTACTTCAATTCTTCCAAGGTGATTTTAGCAGCAGTTACCGCTATTAGAAAAGATTTGACCTTGGTGGGACTAACCAAAAATCCCTCCAAGGACACATTAAGGAAGCAATTCACTCATTTACTTAAGGATGGTCATTTAAAACTGCTTCGCAATGCTTGCTTCATTGAGCGAACATTCGACAGTTCGTTCTGATATAAAGGAGACTGGAAGCCTGAACTTAAATTTCCTGTAAGCTGCTCTGTGCCATTGCTCATATTATATGTGGGATAAGTTTCTTTTCCTTGGAAAGTTACGGTTCCGGACCAGTTACATGCCGTGACATCAACAGTTCCTGATTCATACCAATCATATGGGCCTTTTATAGCGACTCTATCTTTGTGTTCGCCGTAGAAAAACTGCTCCTCCAATTCGAATTCTTCATGCTCGGAATGCTTGTAAGAACCACTCAGACAATCATTTTCGGCTGTGTAGGTATTGCCTTCTTTTTGGAAAGTACAGCTTGATCCGTCCTTTGCCATTTCGAAATTCTCGAATTCATAGAAAATATGCTCTGCGCCAACAACAGCGTCGTTTTCCCGAGTAACCGAGAATCGGATTCCAACTCCTTTGCTATAAGACGAAAACCCAATCATATCTCCACATGCTTCCAATAAAGGTGAAAAGTCTGCATATGATTCGATTTGCAATCCATTAAACTCAGCTACATCCCCAGTACAATGTAAATAGCTTACTGAACTATACTCCGAACCCCTAGAGAATCCACCATAGTCGCTTTCTGCCAGTTCGGCTTTTATTTCTGCGATACAAGCGTCACTAGTAGATACACTTTGACTTAGCGTTATCATCTTCGCATTGGTACTAATAACCGTAGCATCAAGATCTGCTCGATCCATGCAGTCCAATTCAACTTCGGCATCAGTTGAACTGGTATCTTGACCATAGTCATAAAAAAATGAATTAAAACGCCCGCCATAGCTAGAATAAAAGGTGTTATGAAACTGAGTTGCCGGAATTTCATCGACATTGGTTTTGTTAGCTAAAAATGCTGGAAGAATTGTCTCAACCGAAAGGACTCCATCTGAAACGACCACTCCCGAAAGTACCCCTGAATTATCTTGGGCTTCATCGTCGTCACCACAAGCCGACAATATGCCTCCCAAAATCAAGATGCATGGCAGGAATTTAAACATAACATTTCCTCACTTAAATAATATTGATCAGTTCTAAATCAGGTTTTTCGTCGGAACAAACTATCATTCCTTAAGTTGAATTTTTTTGCGGAAAGACTATTATTTTCAAACAACTGTTTTGAATTAACATTCAAGCCTAGCTTTAGGAAAAACAGCTCATCCAATGATGATAAGGATTGAGATTAAGAATGTTTTGAAAATTAATTCAAACAAGAATTCGTTAGCGCAGCAACGCACATAATTCATTGAATGATCAAAGACCTCATTTTTCGGAAGATCATGCCTATTAATAGAGCCAAACGCCAATCCAGTCAAACAATATTCACCTTTCTTACCTTTGCAAACTCCTTGTCCGATTGATGAAAAAACTCAGAAATTGAAATTACCAATTCCCACAGTGAATTTCGCAACTGTTTTGCACATCCGAAGACAACCTTTTAAAGCATAAGTTGCTTGATTTAGCACACAGTATTTGCGTGAATAAAAAGGTATCGATGTGCTCAACACTTGCAATCTTCAAGACACGTCCTTACAAGTACGTATTGCGCTGAGATAAAATATTAGCTTCCAATAATTTATTATTATCTTTGTCAGATAAATTTTTTCTTGATGCAAGTAGTCTATCTACCGATACGGCATCTATGATTTGAGTACATTATTTACAAATCCACCTCATACAAGAGGTTGGTTTCAGGTGGTGTCACTACTTAGGGAAACGCGACTATATTTTCATTAGCTGCCTAATGGCCTAAAATAATGAGAGGGCCTCATATGATTGCTAGACTATTTTTCCAACGAAGGGTGATGTCTTCCTTCGTTTTCACAATTTCTTGCCTGACCTTAGCAGCTTGCGGAGGTAAAGGCGGCGGACCAGGCCCGGATCAAGGTACACATGATGAGACCATTATTCAACCAGAAGACGAAGAAACTGACGTTAGTACAGCACCGGAAGAAGAAGAAGAAATCGTTCCCAAGTATTTCAACCTCACATCATATGGCATTAGTTCAAGTTACCCATCGATTATCACAATGGCCGTCGGAGTCACTAATCGCATCACCGGTCTGCCGGTCACCAACCTGGAAATCACCAATGAAAGAAGTGATTTTCAGGTACTAGAGGACGATAAACCCATCACGGAGCGAGAATCTTTTCTTGATCTAGAGCCTATCGAATCGATTTCAAATCAGCTCGACACTGTACTCATGATTGACGTCAGCTCAAGTCTCACCCGTGCCGACCTCATTAACGTGCAAAAAGCGGCGATAGGCCTCGTATCGAACCTAGCAATCAATCAAAGAGTTGCTATTTATGTCTTCGATGATACCGTCAGACAGGTCATCGATTTCAGCACTGATGTCAGTGCACTCACTAACGCTATCAACAACATCACTTTAGGTGGGCCGTCGACCAACCTGTTCGGTGCAATCATGCATGGGTATAGCCTTTGGTCGAACTCCTTTTCCTTCAACCAGATTACCTACGGTGCTCTTATCTTGCTGACGGACGGCAACGATACCTCCGGGCTCGCCACGCTTTCAGAAGCCATTACCGCCAAGGGTAATCGTGATTTCTTCGCGATTACTGTGGGCAACGAAATAAACCAAGACGTATTGGTGCAGTTAGTACTCGGCAAGGAACAAACCGTGACGGATGCTGATCGGAATCGAGCGGCCGGCCGCTTGATCTCAGCAGCTGACTACAGCAAAGTCGATGCCGCTCTACAGCAGATCGCAGAAGAAGTGACGAGGCTAACTAAAGGTGTTTACTTTCTTTATTATGCGACACCTACCCGAGCTGGTATGCATACTGTCAGCGTCAGCGTCAAGGACAACCCACCTTGCGAGGCCACGGAGTTATTTTGTGTTGATAGGCTCAACGGCGAATTTAACGCGGATGGCTTCTCTAGCGTGACACCAGAGCTGGTAGTTAAGAGGCCTGATGAATGGTTGCAGGCGGACCAAAGTTACGAGCTTAAGGCTCGGGTACGCTGGGCAAATCCGCCTTTTACCTTAAATTGGCCGTTTGACAGTTTAGATGGGCAGATAAAACTTGATATCGATAAAGTCGATAAAAGTAAAGCGACTTTATCGGTCGCTAAAGATACTCTGCTTGATTTGGCAAGCTTGACGGTAAGTGTGCTAGAATATCCATCGTTAACAAGAACTTTTCCCTTTAGAGTTGGTGTCCCAATCAGGGATGAAGAAGGTATTCTTAGACCATCCAATACCATTCTACTATCGAACGCACGACTATCGATTGAGTTAGCAGCTGCAATTGATTGCAATGAGTGCAGCTGGGAACTTAGTAATCCATCTGTTGCGACATTAAGTACACAAACAGGTCAAGATATCATCTTACAGAGAGGTTCAACTCCCGGTATCACTAACCTCATCATCAGCGAACCAACGGGAGCTAGGTCTACCAGCTATCCAATTCAGACTACATTTTTTACACAAGTAGCTGATCAGATATACATGACCGATGTAGGCATCACGACCCTGACTATTTCTTATGGCAGATTCCTTGAAAATTGTGAGGTAAGTCCCGAGCTCCCACCAGGGCTTGCAATTAATGTAGTTGACAACACATGTCTGATCACTGGAACCCCGTCTGCCGCTAGAAAAGCCACAAGGTATACGATTACCGTCACAACTACAAATGATACCCAGGATACTGTATCGATGATGATCACGGTTAATGTCCCTCAGCCTCCTAAACTAGCCAATGCAACAAATCAGACTTATGTAGCAACAGTACCAATTTCTCCCTTAAATTTTGTTAACACCGGTGAGCCAGCGATGAGTTGTACGATTAGTCCTGCGCTTCCCGAGGGCCTGATTCTAAGCAGCACCATAGGTACCTGCCAGATTAGTGGCGCGCCTATGGCAGCACAAGCTGAAGCTACTTATACCATAACGTCAATAGCGGCGGATGGTAGCCAGGATACCGCGACGGTCACGATTACGGTCATCGAGGCCAATCCACCGATTTTCACTAATGTGGCCGATCTAATATTGGAAATGGATCAAGCTGCCTCATTGAGTTTCAACAATGCTGGGGGAGCAGTTGTGACTTGTGAAATTAGCCCCAGCCTGCCGATTGGGCTTATCATTGCGAGTACTGGGAACACTTGTCAGATCACGGGCACTCCATCAGTCATTAAGGTGGGTGCGGCCTATACGCTTACAGCAACAGCCACCGACGGCAGCCAGAATGCTATGACCTTTAATATACTATTTCCACGATTTTGGTCAATTCCGCAAAATACCGTTGGCTATTCATCTATTGGGTCAAACCAAGTTAATGACGTTGATGTCTCTGGATCAAATATCTACCTAGCAACAAATGGCGGACTATCGATTTCTGAAGATGAGGGAGAAACGTGGGTCACAAAAACTACCTCTCATGGACTTGGACATAACATTGTCAATGGAGTCTATACATCTGGGTCAGTTCTCTATGCGGCAACTTTAGGCGGGTTATCTATTTCTTATAATGGTGGAGCATCCTGGGCTACTAAAAACGTAAATCATGGACTTGGACGTAACAACGTCTTAGGAGTTTACGCATCCGAATCAAATATCTATGCAGCAACTCAAGGAGGACTTTCGATCTCAAGTGAT
>JBMDZZ010000005.1:0-466182 GCA_048816425.1 Oligoflexus sp. FD111 | reverse complement strand
TCCATACTTCCTCCTTGGCAAGCGAAGTATTTACAATCCAGGAAATTTCCTCAACGCCGTGCATCAGTGAGGGGTTACGATTATTCGCTGGAGAACCCAACACACGGACAAGTCAGGGTCGAAAACGAGCTTAAAAAGCAGGGAATCATTGTCAGTGCAGGGGGTATTCGTGGTGTTTGGTTACGCCACAACCTAGCTACCAGGAAGCATCGATTGAAACGGCTTGAGGAGTGGGCCAGGCGAGAAACTAACGTCCTGACTGAATCTCAGGTTGTTGCGCTTGAACAAGCCAAAGAGGAAAAGCAGGCTCATGGCGAGATTGAGACTTTTCATCCAGGCTTTTTAGTTGGTCAGGACACCTACTATGTCGGCTATATCAAGGGCGTCGGGAAAATATATCAGCAGACTGGAGTCGACACATACTCGAACGTCGGATTCGCAAAGGTTTACACAGAAAAGAATGCTGTTACGGCAGACGATTTTCTAAATGACAAAGTTCTGCCATACTTTGATCAGCATGGGCTGAGAGTCTTACGAACACTGACAGATCGTGGCACTGAGTACTGCGGACGGCCTGAAAACCATCCCTACCATCCCTACCAGCTCTACCTATACCTCAACGACATCGAGCATACGAGAACCAAAGCGAGACATCCACAGACCAATGGAATTACCGAAAAACTCAATCAGACGATCCAAAACGAGTTCTACGCGGTCGCTTTTAGGAAAAGGCTCTATACCACCCTTGAAGGCATCCAAGCCGATCTAGACGCATTTATGAGGCTCTATAATGAAGATCGGACTAACCAAGGAAAGCACTGCCGCGGGAGAACGCCCAAAGAAACTTTTCTTGCGGGAATCGAGCTTTATCAAAAATATGTTCATGAGGGAGACTCAAATGTCGAGACTGTAAGCTAGGCAAATTTTGCCGATGGGAACGTGTCAACGCAATTCCATTCCAATGCACCATAAAAAATGAATTTAAAAACATACAGCTGTATTCAAAAGACTACGTAAATTCCCAGCTTTTACCATAAACATTGCAAAGAACTAAAATTTATATTTTTTGACCAAAATTCACCTATCCGGATTGATTTCATACCAAGTCTCTCTAAAATGATCTGTGAATCGAAGGCGTTCGATAAAAAACTCGAATTGAAAAAATTACGAGGCGATGACCCTTCCACCAACAGTTTTATTGAGCCCATTAAAGGAGAGCTTGGTAATGAAAGTCTTTTCAGGAAAACTTGGCAGAAGTCAAAAACGCACGAACATTTTCCCCTGGGTATTTATAGGCTGTCTGAATGCGGGGTTAATCCTGTCAGCATGTGATGACAGCGGTTCTGCTGATGATGATAAGGTTCAAGAGCTGAATGCTGCTTTAGAAGCAGAGCAACTCGCCTTACAAGAAAACATCCAAGAACAACAGAAAAAGCAGGAAGAAATCGATCGCCTGATTGCAGAGATTGCCGAGGCCGAGCAAAAGATTAAAGAAAATCAGTCCACCATCGAAGCGTTAAAGGGTCAGCAAAAAGACGACGAGGATCAGCTCAATCAGCTAAATGAGGAAAACGAAAAACTCCTTAATGACATTGAAGAAAAACTTGCAGCCATTAAAAATCTGGAATCCGAGCTTAAAGATCAAACTCAATTTGTAGAAGAACTACGTGAAGAATTAAAACTAGCGGAAAGCAAGTTGAGTGAGCAAGAGAGTTTGGTAAATCAACTACAAGATGAACTTGCTGGCATGGCTGTAGGCGACCCTGATTACAGCCGCCTCGAGCAAGAATTGGAAGAAGCCAAAAAACGCTTGCAGGAGACAGAAGATAACCTAGATTCCCTCCGAGTCACCCTTCAGGAAACCGAATATCTGAACGTTCAGATTTTTCTGGAAAATCTTGGACCCGAACGCTTATTTGTCATGGACGATCAGGATTTAAGGACGATCTACCGCTTTCCCGATGATCGACAATGCCATTTCTTATTTTCCATTGATCATAAAGTTGAGTATCTACACAATGACGTTGCCAACAGCGTTCCAAGCATTTCAGGATTTGAAGCGCTGCCTTTAGGAATTGGCTATCACAAGGTAGCTATTTGTGGACCAAAAGACGAGACCAACCTTAGCTACCAAATGCACCATGAGACTGGACGGATATTTAAAGTCATTCCAGATGATAACCCGAATCAAAGATCCCTGTTGACAGCTCGTATCGACACAAGTTGCAATAGTGCCAATAGAGAGGCGATTGACAACAACGTCTTCAGCCGTCGCTATCAGTTTATTTACCCATATTCTGGCAGTATTGATGGCATTGAGACAATGGGTATCCTGCGCCCAACGAATCAAAGAGTTGAGTATACCATGGGTAGTTCAGTCGTTACCGTCAGATCTAGTTCTTGCGAGCAATTGTTAAATCGCTCTGAGACTCCAAGCCTGGCCCGTGTTGCCTGTCAATATATCAATCAAGAGCCAGCCGAGTCTGCCCAGATCCAGCTTGGTTGTTTTTCTGAAGGTGAAACGAGCGAAGACCGAGTTCAGATCGACTTTTACCCTATCGAATCTACCTAACGGAATGGGAGAAAAGTCATGAAAGCCTACAGACTAATTAAAGAAACGACGTATTTTGCAAGTATACTACTTGTCACTCTGGGTATTCAGAGTTGCGGTAGCGATACTCTATCCCGGCTAAAGGAGGGGTGGTCGAACAGTAATCGTCCGGAAATTATTTCGGGCAGTGATATGGAGTTTACGCTTGAAAATCTCCCTTTAGAGGGATACACCCAAGTGAAAGGGTGGAGCGACGACTATTGGCCATCGTTTCGTGGCGGTATCAGTTATCGCTGGCAGGATCGTGCCTACTACTATACCTTGCCGACTACCGATCAATTGACATCGATCAATGTCGCACGACTGTCGCCTGCAGAAAAATACGATTATTATATGGGACGATTTGACTTTCCCACCGTTAATGCTGAACGCTCCAGGACACAGGTGATGCGTACCAATCGCAACTCGCCAGTCTACGATCCCGAGTACGAAATACCAAGTTGGTTTGGACTCTGCCACGGCTGGGCTCCGGCTTCTTTGAATTTTCAGGAACCCAAGCCGGTGACAGTAGTTGCCACCAATGGTGTCGAGGTTTCCTTTGGTTCCTCGGATATCAAGGCGCTTTTAACTTATTATCAACAATACAAAGGTAATCGTTCGGTACGAAATTACTTCATGTCGGAGCGGTGTAACGAATCTTTTCTAAAACTTGATGAAATGTTCAAGAATGAGGAAATTACTGAAGAAGAGTACCATCGTCGCCGTAATGAGGGTCCATGCAAAGGGGTCAATGCGGGTGCCTTTCATTTGGTATTAGCGAACGAGTTAGGTATCAAACAAAAAGCTTTTATTGCCGATGTGACGCGTGATGCAGAAGTTTGGAATTATCCGGTACATAGTTATCGTACGACCGTTCTTGAGGAAAAAGAAGGAACTTCTGCCACAGCTGCCCAAGGGACCGTGCGTGAAATGAGAGTTCGCACCAATATCGAACATTCTGTTTCCACATTGCCCCGCTGGACGAGCTTTCAACCCGCCACCAAAATGCGCACATACGAATATACCTTGGAAATTGACGAGGAAGGGAAAATTATTGGTGGTGAATGGGTGTCCGAAGAGCGGCCAGACTTCCTTTGGCGGCAAACTCTACCGGAATTTCGCGGTTATTTTAAAGCGTTGAAAACCGTCTACGAGCTAGCCACACAAGATGATGCCATCATAGCCGACAATTAAATCTCCGCTCGTGTTCCCTTTGCCGGCCTGCGATTAAAACAGGCCGGCACCGCGGTTTGGATTCGACCAATCCTTTCCCTACCTGAAATCCAGCATCAGATCGCCTTACAGGCGCCAAAGCATGGCGAATTATTTTGCAATATCTTGCGCTCTGCGATTACTTAAGTGCAGAGTCTGAAAACTTTGATCGGGGTGCGCCATGATTCCAAGCCTTATCGACATGCCAATGCCAATTTTAACGAAGCGTCTCCGCATAGAGCCAGCCAAGCCAGGTGATGGACCGGCCTATAACAAAGCCGTATGTGACAACTTTGCTCACCTTTCCGCTTGGATGATCTGGGCAAAGGAAAAACCGAGCTTGGAGTCTAGTGAAGCTTTAGCAAGAAGCTCCTATGCAAAGTGCATTCTGCGTGAAGAATTGATGCTAGCTCTATGGGATCGCAAGACTGGTCAACTCGTCGGCAGCTCGGGTATGCACAACATCGACTGGCAAGTCCCTCGGTTTGAAATCGGCTACTGGCTGACGCAGAGAGCGCAGGGTAAGGGCTTGATGTCGGAAGCTGTCAATGCCATCACTCGCTATGCATTTGCAGAATTAGGAGCAAAGCGGGTTGAAATTCGCTGTGATATCGAAAATCACAGAAGCGCTGCTGTTGCCAGGCGGCTTGGTTTTCAATTGGAAGGGGTTCTGCGCAACCATGAACGGAATAGTCATGGGAAACTGCGGGATACGGTTGTCTTTTCCCGCATCCAAGTAAATGATCTACCCGATCAATATGTAGAATGGCCGAAATCGTCATCCAAATAATATATGTGTATTTGTCGCAGAGAAGCATTTTTGCGACAGGTCAGCCCCGATTGATGTTTTTCTGCCAAAAACTCATCGCCTTTCATAGTTTTTGCTGACGGGAGCCGTAAAATCCATATAAATTGGTGAACCATTTGGATCATTGATTGAACGGGAGCACTTATGAAGTTTTGGCAGTTAACAACCCTCGGTTTCTTTTTTCTCGTCAGCGCCCCTTTACAGGCCTATACATCCGTTGCCAGCGCGAGAGGGTCGCAGCAACCCCGATTTTCCGGTTCTCTAGTCTTGCACGATATTGATTATCAGAGTTCTAACAATGATTTTGCCGTTGATGGTGATTTGCTTGTATTCGGTTATAAAACGCCTGTCAATCCTGGGTTTTCCTTTGGTCTTGGACTGGGACTCATGCTTGACGGTGACTTAGGTACCAATCAAACAATCGGCGATGGCAGCGGCTTTCGATTTTTCGTCGACGGTGACTTTGAAGTTCACCGATCAAATAATAATCGTTTCGTTGGAACTTTTGCATTGGTCCATGACCGTTTTAAGTTCGAACAAGGTGCCGACCTGGAATTTACGGTCACAGAAATTAAATTTGGTGGCTTGATGATCCATAGAATGCAAAATCTGGCATTATATGGCGGCTTGGAACTAGTACTCTATTCTGATGGTAGTTTAGAAAATAATAACTTCAGTACTGATATCGAGCGAGATGATCGCTTAAACGTCCGTCTAGGATCTAGTTTTGCTTTAGCGCCGACTGTTGATTTGCGTTTAGATCTTTTCCTCATTGGCGAGCAAACTTTGCTTTTTGGTGCTGATTTTCAACTTTAATTCGCCAAAGACCGGCCTAGCGGCCGGGAACTCTCACATCAGTGGAAGTACACATCAAAGCCAGTGTTTCTAACTATCAATAGCAAAAAAGTGAGATCAAGCCCGTTCTATTCTTCTGTATCTGAAGCCAGTCGCCAATAGTACCGATCCAACTGGATGCAGTGCCATCCATCCTAATAAGTTATACGTTGGAAGCCAAACATGACCGATAGTTCGCCCCGTCTGCTTCCCTCAGCCCAAGGGAAAGTTTGATAGACTACTTCGAAACGGGCGCGATCTAGGAAAGTAAGGGTGTAAAAAGGATGTAATGTAGGCTGACTACAGGCATAACTAAGATCTTTGGCCTGCTGGGTATCGCAAGCTTCGCGCCCACCATTATCGTCGTTGCTGAATTGATAACCGAACCTTAGTCCTAATCGATGACGAAACAAACCTCGTCTGCTAGGTTTAAGTTCCCATAAAATCCCAGTATATGGTGTGAGGGAAAGTATGTCGCGGGTACGTCCAAGATAGGATGAAATCCCTTGCGCAAGAACTCCAACTTCGCCGTGATACCAAGGTGAACTTGATTCGGGAGCTGAAAGGCGGCTGCTCATACCATAAGAAGCGGCTGTCCCGAGTTGAAAGTATTGGATGGTTCGGGGGCTGGTATAGTACAGAGTATCGAGAAAAATTTCTGAACCGTTGCTTACCAATATACTTTCAAGTTCTGATTGATACTGGGCCAACTTACTGACAATGGGGTAGATAGAGCTACGAAGTATGTTTGGACCATCGCTTGTCATACCAGCCAGTTCAAAAGGGTAATTCCGCTCTTTTAAGCGTCGGAAAAAGTAATCCCGATCAGATTCAAAATCTTTGATTTGACGTTTTGAATCAGAAAATTGCAGGGAAGGTCTCAATTGACGGCAGATATAATAATCTTGGGATTTCACGCTTGAGGCTGCACAACGCTGAGTCACAAGATCAGAAATCGTGTCAATTAAGATTGAATGAGCTGGGTGTGATGCTTGAGCTAGCTCGCAATGCCTAGCAGTGTTTGCGCTAGGTTCGATCAGTTGGGTAAAGCACGCCATAAAATTCCAGGTAGAAAGGGGACTGCCGGTATTTTCCAGCATTTCCTTCAGTCTAGTCTGGAAACTAGTTTTAAAGCCTTGTTCAGCGAGCCCTTGCCGAAGCAGGAATTGTGCTTCCCACATTCCCAAATAAAAATCAAATTCCCGGAATCCCTGATCAATAAAGCCTGAAAAAGCATAATAATAAGAACCTGCCGGGGGTAAGAGTTTGGTGTTGACCAGTAATTGCCGTTCAAAATGTGGTGCCTCTTGTAATAGGAAGGAAATTTCCTTTCCCCTAGCTGTCTCGATGACGTCGGAGGCAAAACCGGTCACGAAATCAAAAATGCCATCTTTGTTTACTGATTCATTATAGATGGATATTGGATGAGTTTGTTCACCTGCAGTGATAACAGCATAAAGGAGCTGGTTCTGTTGAGCTTTGTCAGGGTAGAGGAATTGGGTAATCTGATGAGCAAGTCGTAAAGGAGTGTTATCAAAAACGCCACCATCCAGATAATAGTAGGTTTCCGCCTTTTCGTGATTGCAAGACTTCGGGTCCGCAGTTCCCTGGATAAGGCAATGATGAATTGGCTTTGGAGGAAAAGCCAATGGAAAAGATGTTGATGCCTCAAGAACGCTCATGAAAAGTTTAAAGTCATGCTCAGCGTTGCCATTAAAAGGTAGCACCGGTTGCCAGGTTTTGGGATTGTGCAACATGAGATTTTCTATGATTGGAGCTTGATTTGGACCACGACCACGAATGCGAAATACAAATTGCTCATGATGGCGTGAAATCAAGATCTCCTTTCGCAGTTGGAAATGGAGAGGCTTTTTCCTTGTGACTGATACACCAAAGGCAATGTCGCAGTCGCTACTTAAACCGTTGGACCAAAAATCCGCCATGTGATTTATTGAATTCTGAAGCGCGTTACGAGAAAAAATGGAAATTGGCGTGACATCTGCGATTTCACTTAGTTTATTTAATCCCACGGGAATCCAGACTTTCCAAGGAAGACTTTCTTCTGGGTTTTCCGTGATATTGCTGCAATTCAGCATAGCTGCCATAAGAGCATTGATACTGCCCGCTGAAGCGCCGGTAACGACCTTCAGGTTGGTGAGCTTAAGTTGGCTCAATTGCTTAGCAAGATAGTAGACATATCCACCTTCATAGGCACCTAAAGAGACTCCACCTGATACCGTCAGAACTAAAGGACGGGATTCATCTGGAGAAGATGCCTTTTCCTCTGCCAAAACCTGAAGGGTCGGGAAAAAGTAGAGATTTAGTATTAGAAACTTGATGACGATAAAATTTTGCTGCTTTTTCACAAAACAGTCCGTTTTCTTTAGTTATTAATAATTAATGCTAACTCATAGAATTTCCTGCAATTCACTCAAGAATATATCGTCACAACTCAGCCCAATCTCAAGCGGCATGACTCCAATTCGGTCAAAGCCTCGCTACCGTCCTGGAAAGCAACCTGGTTCACCCGAAGAGTTTGGAAAAAGTGCTTAACGAGCGATCGATTTATCGGGAACATTCCACTCCCTACCGACCACACAAAAAAAGCAGGCACAACACCAAAGTCATGCCTGCAAAGAGAGAATTCATGCGTTCACCAGGAAACAGCTATGATTAGCGATGCCCTGCACCGATCAGCCGAATTTCATCGATATCCCAGCCTTGACGGGTGACTGAAGAGTCGGTTGTAATGCGAAAGCGGAAGCGATAGCTTTCAGCTCCCGTCAGATATGATTTTAAATCAAAGTACAAGCTTACCCAGTCACTATTCCCATTAAGAGTTGCCAGGCTTTGCCAGTCGCCACCATCAACTTGAATTTCGACATAGCCAAAATCGTAGCTATTTTCCAGCTCGTAGCGTGTTTTTAGCTCTAATACAAGATCGGTATTTTCAACTGTAAAAGCAGCGCTAGTGAGTGATGCATTGGTATTGTTTTCATACTGAGCATCTGGGCTGTCTGAAATAATCAATCGACCATCAAGTTCAGTTGAGCCCCAGCTTTTTTCTGCTGTTTCGAAACCTACTTTGACATCACCAAGATTTTCAAACAAGGTCACAACTGGAGGAAGCTCGAAGGCAATGGACTCCGAAATACCACTCGCATTACCAACATTATCATAGGCTTTGATTGCCAAGTAACCTGATGCATTGAAGCCAAGATCGCTTAATTCTGCCTTGACACGGGCCTCTGCACTCGACAGACCTGTGTAACTTAGATTTTCTGCCAATTCCCAGGTTTCAGCTGTGATCGGTTCTTTCGCCATGCGAATTTCATAACGTGTTGCTTGCCCCTCATCACCATCATCTCCGGATGCTTGCCAGGATACTTGTAATGAGCGCAGACTGCTTGATTCAATTTGTAAGCCCGAAGGATCACTCGGTGGAACTTCATCAATTTCGAGTGCTGATAGAGCATCAATCCGGCCATGGCGAACAACCCCTTCCAGGGATGGCAAACGGATACTTGTCGACAAGATGCGGTCTTTGATTTGCAGGTACGAAAGCTCAGTAAAGTGGGATTTGACTAAGGCTACTAAGCCAACGACGTGCGGCGTCGCCATGGACGTTCCACTTTTCAGGCCATAGCTGTTATTTGGTTCAGTTGAAAAAATATCGCTTCCTGGAGCGGCGATATGAACTGAAGTGGCTCCATAGCTGGAAAAGCCGGAAAGTTGATCATTACGATCGGTAGAGGCCACGGCAATGATATTTGGCAAATCATAGGAAGAGGGGTAATGCGGATAGCTGTCGTTATCAGAACTGGAGTTTCCTGCAGCAGCGACAAACAGAATACCAGCATCATTTGCTCGGGCAATTGCCTCATAGATAGCTTCTGATGCCGCTCCCCCACCCCAGCTATTATTGGTGACATCGACACCAATAGCTGTTGAATAATCGATACCTGTAACGATAGCGGCGGTATCGGTCAAGCCTGAATCGGAAAAGATCTTGACAGCAACCAGGGAAACATCCCAGTTAACTCCAACCACACCGATGCCATTATTACCTTTCGCACCGATCGTGCCTGCCACGTGGGTGCCATGCCCATGGCCATCCATCGGGTCGTTGTTGTTTGCATATGCATTCCAACCCCGCCAGTCATCAACATAACCATTGCCATCATCATCCTGGCTATTGCTGTTTTTATTTGCCTCTGCTTCATCATTTCCTGATTCACCTGGGTTAAACCAATAATTATCGACTAAATCAGGGTGTCTGTAGTCAATGCCTGTATCCAAGACACCTACAACAACATCTTTTGAGCCAGTAGTGATATCCCAAGCAAATGTCGCATTGATATCACGGGTATTTAAACTGTCCGAGTTTCTGGCGTTCTTCAGTGCATAAAGACGATCAAAGAACTGATCGTCGGGAATTCTTTCTTGCAGTCGATAGATATTATTAGCCTCAACAAAGCGCACACCAGGCAAATTTGCGATATATTCTGCCAGTTCTTTCAACGAACCTTCTTTTCGTGGTCCATGTGCCTCAAGCAAATAGGTTCCACCGGTTGATTGCAAGCTAGGCATATGACTAGAACCAAACTCACCTAATTTACGACTTACTAAAGATTTGATCTCCGCAGGCACTTCACTTTCAAAGCTAACAATTAATTGGTTAGGAACATGCTCCCAATCAAGGTTATAAGTTTTTGGTTTGGCCAAGCTTGGAGAAGCCATGGTCGCTACCAAAGAGCCGACAAATGCCAATGCGAAACTCTTCATAATGATCCTCTTTTTGCCAATAGCTATCAATCGAAGACAGTCCTTCCTTGGACCGCTATCAGAAATAGAAGCGATAGAACATCGCACGCACACGATGGCAGTTTGGTTTTCGTGAGACAGAAGCGTTATTTATTAATTATTTGAGCCATTCCGCGACAGACAATTTGAGGAGCAAGGACAGCACTACATCTTATTATCCTAGTAATTAATTATATGACAAAAAAGACATGTCTGTAAAGAATGACGGTTCGCGGGTGAATTTAGTTAATTTAACTCGACACGTTATTTAAATCATGGAAAGGCGTTGCTCCAATCAATTATTCGAAGCAAAAGAAAAGAGACCACTTGATATTTAAGCAGTCTCATCTGACAAAGTCATAAATCTGAATTTTATTTACGGTCTAGAACAAATCAGCAACTTCCAATAACACTGGGCAATGATCCGAACCATGGATATCATTTAAAATTTCCGCTCGTTTCAAATACTCAGCAAGAGACTTTGAAGCACAAAAATAGTCGATTCTCCAGCCAACATTCCTCTCTCTTGCCCGTGTCCGATAACTCCACCAAGAGTAATGCCCCGGTGACTTGTTAAAATGGCGAAAAGTGTCGATGAATCCAGCAGCAACAATTCGATCAAAACTTGCACGCTCTTCAAGTGTGAAACCGGGATTGCCCACATTGGTTTTGGGATTAGCAAGATCAATTTCCTGATGAGCAACATTCAAATCACCGCAAAAAATGACTGGCTTTTTCTTCTCCAGCTCCTTCACATATTCTAGGAAATCAATGTCCCATTCGGTCGTCCGATAATCCAAGCGGCGCAATTCATTTTGCGCATTCGGCGTATAGACCGTAACCAAGTAGAGTTTTTCAAACTCCAAGCTGATAACACGGCCTTCCTTGTCATGCTTTTCCACGCCTAGACCATTTTGAACCGTGAGTGGTTTTTTCTTCGAAAAAATCGCTGTTCCTGAATAACCTTTTTTCTCAGCACTATTCCAGTAGTGATAGGGGTATTGCATCAAAGCTAAATCAACCTGCTCCGGGTGCGCTTTCGTTTCCTGCAAACACAGAATGTCGGGATCACACTGATCGACAAACTCCAAAAAACCCTTTTTCAAAATCGCCCGAATCCCATTTACATTCCAGGAAACTAACCTTGTCGTCATGTACTATCCTATCAACTGCTGTAATGCACTTTTCGCTTCTTGAAACACCTTGGCTAAACCATCAAGATTCTGCCCACCAGCTTGTGCCATGTCCGGTTTTCCGCCGCCCCGACCATCTATGTGTGGCGCCAAAGTTTTTATCATGTCGCCAGCCTTAACTTCCTTAGCAACATTTTGACCTTTGGCGATAAGAAGCAGAGCTTTGCCTTCTTCAACTTGCTTCATACCTAAAACGACAAGTGCATCCGGTGCTTTTTGTCGAACTTGATCAGCAAGATCTCGTAGAGTTTTCACACCTTGTTGGTCGCCTGGGCACTCAAAAGTCACCAGACGCACACCTTTATAAACTTCAGCCTTCGCTAACAATTCATCAAGTTGAGAGCCTAAATTACGGGATTTCAGCTGTTCAAGTTCACGCCGCAAGTCTTTTTCCGTGGCTGCCATACGATCAATTTTCGTAAGCATGTCTTCAGCACTCACAGCCTTCAGTCTTTCACGCAGAACTTTGCTTTCCTGCTCACGTTGCGTCAGGTATTCAAATGCTCGCTTCGAGGTGTAAGCAACAATCCGTCGCACACCAGAGGCAATACTCGACTCATTCACAATTTTAAAGAGATTGATATCTGCTGTGTTATTCACATGTGTACCACCGCAGAGTTCCACAGAGAAATCACCAACTTTTATCACACGGACTTCATCACCATATTTCTCGCCAAAAAAGGCAATGGCGCCGGCTGCAATAGCCTGATCCTTGGACATCAGCTGCTTGCTTACGGAAGCTGCTTCCCAAATGCGCTGATTGATCTTATGTTCGATATCATGCAGTTCGGCATCCGTTAACTGTTGAAAATGGGTGAAGTCAAAGCGCAATAAGTCCGCTGTCACCAGCGAGCCCGCTTGCTTCACATGATCACCTAAAGTATCACGCAGTGCCCAGTGCAGCATATGAGTTGCCGTATGGTTACGAGCGACGAACTGACGAATGATATCATCCGTTTCCTGAATATAAGAAGCCCCAACACGCAGACTGCCTTTTTTGATTTTAAGGTGGGCTACGATTAAGTCTGGCAGAGGTTTTTGCACGTCCAGAACGTCAGCTTCAAAGTTCCCATCTGCAGAGTAAACACGGCCGCGATCACCTGTCTGACCACCACTTTCACCATAAAATGGAGTCTTACTGAAGACAGCCTCGACAAGAGTGCCGCTATCATCAATACCAATCACATCGCATTCCGACTTTGCACCTTCGCGCTCACTTAGAATCGCTAAACACTGCCCTTCAGCCTGGGTCTGCTCATAACCGACAAAGTCCGGCAACGATCCCTTGTTTTGTAAGCGTTCCAGGATGGAGTGATAAAGTTGATCAGTGGCATCTTCACCAGAGCCCTTCCAGTTTTGTCGCGACTGCGATCGTTGCTGCTCCATCGCTTTTTCAAAGCCAGCTTCGTCAATCCCCAGTCCTTGCTCCTGGCAAATAATGCGCGTCAAGTCGAGAGGAAAACCAAAGGTATCGTAGAGGCGGAAGGCGACCTCACCCGAAAGGGTTTTCTGGCCTTTGAGCTGTTGAATTTCTTCATCCAATAATTGTAATCCGCGCTCCAAAGTGCGCAGAAACTGTTCTTCTTCAGCTCTTACTGCTTTTTGAATGAAGCTCAGCTTATCGACAATTTCCGGATACACGTCTTTCATCTGTGCTACCACGTAGGCACAAACTTCATGAAAGAAAGGTCCACTGAATCCTAGGTTGCGGCCATAACGGATCGCTCGGCGCATAATCCGACGCAAGACATAACCACGACCTTCATTGGAAGGCAGTACGCCATCACCGATTAAAAATGTCGTTGCCCTCGCATGGTCGGCAATGATGCGATAGACATAGCTGTCTTTTGCTTTCGCTTCATAAGTCTTACCAGCCAAGCTCGCCGTTTTTTTCAGAATATCGACGAAACTATCGATATCGTAGTTACTGGCGGCTTCTTGGATAATGGCACCGATGCGCTCTAAGCCCATGCCGGTATCAACGGAAGGACGCGGCAGAGGAGTCAATTGCCCAGTTTGATCGCGGTTGAACTGCATGAAGACCAGGTTCCAAAATTCCAGGTAGCGGTCGCAATCGCATTGACCAATACCACAGTTTGGCTGATCACAACCAAACTCGGGACCCCGATCATAAAAAATCTCACTACAAGGACCACACGGCCCGACATCGCCCATCGCCCAAAAATTATCTTTTTCTCCTAGCCGGAAAATCCGCTCCTTGGGCATGCCGACTTTCTTTTCCCAAATTTCGGCAGCTTCATCATCATCGAGAAAAACCGTGACATATATTCTATCAGCGGGAAGTTTCAGTTCTTTGCTGACAAATTCCCAAGCATATTTGATGGCATCTTCTTTGAAATAATCGCCAAATGAGAAATTACCTAGCATCTCAAAAAAGGTATGGTGCCTGGCGGTGAAACCGACATTTTCCAAATCGTTATGTTTTCCGCCGGCACGCACACACCTTTGGCAACTTGCGGCTCTTGTATAAGGGCGTTTTTCATGCCCGAGAAACGTTTCCTTAAATTGCACCATACCGGCATTGGTGAAAAGCAACGTTGGGTCATTGTGTGGGACCAACGATGAGCTTTCGACAATGGTATGGCCACGACTTTCAAAAAACTTAAGAAATCGGGTGCGAATTTCTGCAACTTTCATAATATTCTCTTGCCAACAATGGGATTAATCGGCCCTTCCGCCGTAGTTTCATTCTAAGTAAAGCCTGCTATATATCACAGTTTCGTGCAAGCGTCTTGCTTTGCACCCCAGGATACGTTGACTTAGTGAGCCAGCAAACGACGGAGGATGGATGATGTCGATAAATCATCGACCAAAGCCACTCAAACTCAGTTCACTTGCAGCAGCCTTGTTTGCTTTAACGGCTAAAACCAGGCTTTGCTTGTTGTTTATCATTCTTTCCCTGGTCGTTCCAAGCGCAGTCTTTGCAAGCCCGAACGCCACTGCCAAGCGGATTGCCACCGGAACCGTTGCAGGTGACGAAATTGTCTGGGAATTGCTGCAAGAATTGAAGGCGCCAGAAAGGCTCATCGCTGTTTCCAGTCTTTGGGGTCATCCCAGCTATAGCCGCTTTACAGAAGAAACTTTGCCGCCCAGCGTAAAAGCACGCGTTGGTGACAGCATTGAAGCCTTGCTCAAACTTCAGCCTGATTTAGTCATTTTGGCGTCATACAATCGGCCCGAGTTCGTTCGTCAGATCGAACAATCAAAAATCAAAGTTTTGCTGCAACAGCGTTTTCGTTCGATTGAAGACGTGCTGCAAAACATCTTGGAGATTGGCCGAGCGATTGGCGCTGACAAACATGCCAAGGCTATGGTCAAGTCTTTGCGCCAACGACTGCAAGAATTGCAGAAGCAAACCCTACGGTCAAAATCGGGGGAAAAACTACGCTACCTCAACTATTCGCAATTTGGGAATTTCTATGGCAAGGATAGCACCTTCGATAGCATGATCACGGCATTGGATGGCATCAATATCAGCGCTGAAATTGGCTTAAAAGGCTGGTCCCGCATGAATGACGAATTACTTGTCACCTTAAAACCGGATATCATCGTCATCAGCGACGAAAACCGTGAACAGCAAATCGAGGCGATGTTAGCCTCAAGCTGGCGTCACTTACCTGCGGCGCAAGAAAAGAGATTTGTCTTTATCTCGGAAAAAAATCTTCAATCCGTATCACAGCATATGGTCGATGCTGTTGAAGAGCTACATGCCGCTCTCGCCAAGCTCACCTTTGTCCAGGTTAAGCCTTCTAATTCATCAGCAAAATAGAACTTGTCGCTCCGACGGCAACAATTACGGATATCAAGGCCGTCATCAACAAGGCAAAGCGTCCTGGAGCAAGGAACCAGGCAATTGCCAGTTTGGACACAAAGCTGGCCAGTACTCCAAGCAGCAGGGCTCGTGTCGTATCAATATCAGCAAGGTTTCCAGCGGCATGCAAGGTCGCAGTAGCCAGGGTTACTCCATGAAGCTCAAATAAACCACCCACAAAGCTCACGAGACCAACGGCCTGGGCGCCGAGATGATTTTGCATCAGAGACGATAAGATTAATAAACCGGAAATAAATGCACCCAACTTTGCCAGGCTACGCAAGTCAAGCGGACTACGCTGCTGGTCGGAGCTTTTAGGTATCGACTCGGCTCGACGACCTATAGCAATTCCTAAAAAACATGCGGCAATTGCAGCTGCTAAAACCGGAATTCCTGCTTTGACCATCAAGCTAGGTGCTGTCGCATTGAGTATCAAAAGATAAAGTAATAACGGCGAAACAATCGCTAGAGAACAAGCACCGATGATACTGCGCATTTTATCGGCTTGCTTGCTAGCTGCCTTCGACATACTTAAAAAGACGACTGTACTTGAGGCAAAGCCACCAAGAAAGCCCGTAAGCAGGATGCCTACCTTCGGCCCTGCAAAACGTTCACTGGCATAGCCACAAAATTCAATAGCGGCAATCAAGGCCACTACTTGAGCGAGTTGTCTAGGATTTACCAGGTTCCAAGGATCGATCGCTTCATTTGGCAAAAATGGAATGACGACAAACACAAACACAGCTAGCAGGATTGCTGCCGCAATTTCTTGGGGACGAAGGACATCGCGGGCAAACCAATGGAGACGCTTACGGAAGTAAAGGATGGCAACCAGCAAAATACCCAAGGTAGCTGCCAGCAAAGGCTCTGCTTTGGCTAGAAAGCCCAGACCAAAGACAACACCTGCAGCAATCTCTGTGGTTAATCCCATGTCGGGCGTAGCGATTTGCCCGTCTGTTGCTGGTGGTGGGTTCGAAGTCGAACGCCAATATCCAGCAAGCACCAGCACCGTCACAAAAAGCACCAGTCCAAAAATTAAAGCCGAAGAGCCGATATGTGCTGCAAGCGTACCCAATATGGCAATCAAAGCAAAGGTACGCATGCCCATGATACTTTGCTCGACAGCTTGGTTACGCTCGCGCTCAATACCGGTACCTAATCCGATTAATAGAGAAATTGCAAATGGTTGCAGGGAGTCAAGGAGGACACCGGAAATACTGCTCATGGATGGAACTTCCTTCTCACCTTGGTCATTTTATATTCTACATTCACTGAAACGCATATCTTACTGAGTATCGATAGATAAATAATATCTTAGACTTAAAAAGCCAAATAGAACACTTAGCGGGAACTTTGAAGCTTTAATTCGCACATCTAACCCTCTGATTTCACATAAGTATTCAATATAACTCAAGAAAATATTAATTTTCGCCGATCAGGATGATGAACCTAAGGAAACATTGAAGCTTTGAAGGGGAAGATAAGCATGAAGCATATTTTGTTTTTACTGGTTTTTAGTTTAACAGCCTGTGGTGATAGCCTATTTAATTCGAAAAAAGATAAAAGTGGCGGTGAGAATTTAGGCATCAACGGTGGGGAAAATCTGGAGGGAGAGGATAGTGAAACTGATCTGACCGATTCTGAGGATAAAAAAGATTGTCCGGTAATTATGGAGCAAGAGCTTTTATTGGGTGATAAGAAATCACAGAGTAAAGACTGTGACGACGACATAGATGACAAAGATAAAAGCGATGACGATGACGATGACGATGACGATGACGATGACGATGATTGATAAATCATTCCGTGACTCTCATCCTTCGCAAATTTCACTCTGGCTACATCACGGCCAGTGCTTCACCTCCGAAGGATGAGAGTCACTCATAAGCTTCAATCTAAAAGACGGGCTCATCTTTGAAGCCCAGGCGACCAACAAAAGGCAGTTTGACTGCCGGTCGCCAGAAATCCACACCAAAACTCATTCCCAAAACGTTTAATTCGACCCCTTCAGCCAAGCCGACAGTTACGCCAAGTGCTCCATAAAGAGACGCTTGCACGCCTGTACCCGACTCGCTCATACCAACAAAATCGCCCTCATTGATCCAATCCTTGCCAATGGCATGTGGCGGCAGTTCCACGCCTAGCTCAGGAACCCGGCGGATGATGTAGGAAATAAACGTGTTACTATTTGGTCCTGGCCACGCCCGGTAGTGGTCGGCATAGGGATAGCTGGCAGCGACCTCCCGAATCTGCTTGATTGCCGAAGCAGCTTTTTCCCCACGCAAATCAAATACCAAATCGGGCTCTGCGCCATACCAGCGACGATCCGGAATGTCTTCACCGATGACAACAGCCGACCCCGTCCGTTTGATACGAAAACCCATAACATGATAAGTGAGATAATGATCAGCATGGGCTTCCTTGATGGCAATCCAGCTATGCACAGCAAAGTGACCTCGCCATTTCACGGCCCTTGCGGCATAAATCTGTACGACTGCGGCTGGCTCCTCTTCCGGTGATGGCGCTAAGCCAACACTACTGCGATCAGCCGTTCGCCAATCCTGATAAGTACACGCCGAAAGCATAGCTAGGCTTATGCAAGCCAGTAAAAATCGCATTTTATGATACCTTTTGGCAAAGCCTGAAATTTCACGGTTGGACAAGAATACTTGCTAAATTCATATTTTAGTCGTCGTCGTCATCATCATCGTCGTCATCGACTTTTTCAAGCTCAGATGGATTTTCGCTGGGGTTTTCACTAGTTCCATCATCTTCGAGCTGCGGCGGAATAAATGGCGCAGCTCGTTCCGATTCAGACAAGAGCCCATCGCCATCACTATCCTGACCATAGCTGATCGCAGCCATGATATTGCTCTTGATATTGGCTTTTAATTGCTGCAGCTCGACCACTTCTGTTTGATCGAGGTCTGTATTGGTATCCGTTAACTGGCCGAGATCGAGGCCATGGCCATTAAAGTTAAACCAACGGCTCAATGCAAGTTCCAAAACAATCGGCAGTCCTGTAGCTGGATCAAAGGATTTTTCGCCAGTAATCAGCAATGCCTCCTCCAGGCTCATAGAAAGCGACATGGAAAACGCCTTGCCTGCATATTCGGCTTTAATTGCCATGAAAGGCTCGATTGAAGATTCTATATTGAGGGAAGCAACAGCAAAAGAAGCTGCCGGCATCCGACCAATCAAGAGGCGATCACTGGTCATTAAGTCTGCCGCTTGATTCATGTTCCAAACGATTTTTTGATTTTTGGTTTCATCCTGCAATTTGATATCTTTAAAGAAAATGCTAAGCTGATTGATTTGCAAATCTCCTGCGCTTGCCCCAGATCGATCGCGTACCTTAATGCGATTTTCCTGCAAGCCAGTAGCTACCAGACTAAGTTCGATATCAGTTGGGCCATCGACTTGATTCTTTTTATTCTTATCATCTTCAAAGTCCTTGGGATTGCCTAGCCATGCTCCGCAAGAAAGCAAGAGTGCACTTAATCCAATGATTACAAGAGGGCGAAAAACAAAGTTCATGACGCACCATCCCTTGTCAACTTGCGTGTCACAGGAAAAAATTGGACATTCAACTGAAAAACCCGATCCGGCTTCGTTTCTTGCCCTTCCATTGCAAAAATTTTCTGACAGCATTCCAATATAATTTCTCGAATCTTTGGTAAGTCTTTTTCCGCCAGGCTCAATGTCAGGGTATTCAGCTCCCGCATTTCATCAGGAACCTGAACGACCGCTTCGCTCGCCAATTCACAAACCTTTTGATGAAACCTGGCGGTTGCGATCTTACTGGTTTCATAGTCCAAGCCTATCTGCTTACTAGTTATTCGATAGCATTTCTCGGCTGGATCAAACTGAATTAGATCGAGACCTTCTAAGACTTTTAAACTCTGCTCAATCTGCTTGGGAAACACCTTGAATAAGCATTTTTCTGCCAAGCTTTGTGGATCGCTTGCAGGAAGCATGGCTATCATTTCTTTGATAACTGGGAAATACCATTCCGAGTAGAATTCAAGTTGTTGTTTTGATTCATCTTTTGCGGCTCTGGTCTTGATTTCAAACAGATCTTGAAAGATCTGTTCCCGTTTTGCATGGATGACGATGGTTTCCAATTTAACCAATAACTCGGCATAGCGCTTTGCTTCATGCTTCAGTTGTAGTTGTTTAAATATCTTATCGCCAGTTTTTGGCGTCATGTGTCTTTTGCCGGAAATATATAGCCAAATAACGTTTGAAACGGAGAGCCCCAAGTCTTCGGAAAATTTTTTATAGGAATAGCTTTCGTGCTCTTCTTTCAGGATTTTGTAGAGTTCTTTCAGGTAATCTTTGAAGCTTAGGTAGTCAAATATGGAAAGCTTGCTGCAAGCATGGAGAAGCACAAGTTTTCTGGTTTTGGATATGGTCGTCATTGCGCAAGCTTTCTACCATTCGTTTCTTTACTTAACGGCATAAATGAAACGTAACTTTACAGGGGATTTTTTTTCTTGATATATCGGTTGGTTATTTTGTTTTTCTTTGGGAATTCAAGCTTTGAAACGCATATCAGTGCTTGGTGGTGAGTTTATGGATGGGGGGAGGGGTGGTATGCGGAGAGGTCCCCGACGCAGCTAACGCTGCTGGGGATGGCATTGGGTGCACTGCTGGAGTGGTGGCATTGTGTGCGCTGCTGGGGATGGCATTCTGTACGCACTGCGGGGTTGGTCCCGCAGCTATTGACGTTGATATTAATTTAGTCGCTGAAACATACCGACCAAAGCCTGAACAGCCTGACCACTTCCACCCATTTCCCGCAAGGCACCCTTAGCCTTATCATTCCAGGCGTAAATATCGAGATGCATAAAAGGCAAGTGAGCAACAAAGTCGCTTAAAAACAAAGCGGCAGTGATTGGTCCAGCAAAAGGTGTGCTGGCGCAATGACTAATATCAGCAGTCGTCGATTTTAATAAACCTCGGTAGCCATCAAAAAGCGGTAGACGCCAAACCCAATCGCCGTATTGCACCGCACCCTGCTCCAATTTTTCAGCCAAGGCTTCGTCAGTCGAAAAATAAGCGGCGATATCAGTGCCTAGACCTATTTTTGCTGCACCCGTTAAAGTCGCCAGACAAATAATCGCCTCTGGCGCTTCACTGGCCTCACTGGCAAGTGCTAAAGCGTCGGCAAGTATCAGGCGACCTTCTGCGTCGGTATTATGAATTTCCACTCTTTTCCCATTTCGCGCGGTAAAAACATCGCCAGGGCGAAAGGCATTATTGGCAATCGCATTCTCTGCAAGCGGCAGATACACATCAACTTTACGATTCTGACCACTTTGCACTAACCAATATAACCAACCAACCAGCGCCGCCGAGCCGCCCATATCCTTTTTCATCAGCCGCATACCAGCAGGGGGTTTGATATCAAGTCCGCCGGTATCAAAAGTAATGCCTTTGCCAACTAAGGCGAGTGGCTTGGAATCTGGATTGCTTTTTGGACGGTAGCTGAATTTGATCAAGCGAGGAGCAGTAGCTGAAGCCTGACCGACAGCGATGATGAGATTCATCCTTTCTTCAACAAGCCGCTTTTCATCCCACACCTCAATTTCAAGTTCACTATGACCTTGGAAGAGCTGTTGTAAAGTTTCGGCATAACTAACTGGATTGAGCTCATTGGCTGGAGTATTCACCAGATGCCTGGTGATGTTGACGGCAGTTGCCAATACTTTTGCTTCCTGCAATTGCTCGTCCGTTGCTCCTGAGATTTGCAAGTTGATGCTGAGCAGTCCATTGCCGACCAATGCTCTTTTATAAGTATAAGCCCCCATCTCCAGACCAGCCAAGGCACCAACGATCTCCTGCGTATCAGCTTGAAAAAACTCAACCGCCAAAGTTTCGTCAGAAAAATGATCCAATTCCTGAATCCATCGACCTAGCAGATCGCGCATCGTCGTATAGTGATTGGCCGCCAGCAAGCCGCGATCACGCTCGACTTTCTTGGTATTATGCCGTGGTCTGATCACCCATAATGGCCCTTGCAGACCAGCTAAACGAATGATTTCCTTACCTTCCTTGAGGTGAGCTAATTGCCAGTTGGGTAATTGATCAGCTAGTTGCTGGTCGAGCTCTTTATGTTGACTTTCGCTGCCAGCAATAATCAACCGGGCATGAGCACCTGACTGCGGCACTAAATCCGCCCCCTCCAACCACGACACCAAGTCCCAGCCGAAAAGTGATTTTTGTCCTTGGTTTTTCTGAGATCCGCTGCGGGCAGAAGCGGAAGTTTTCTTAGGCGACATAGACATACATCTCCTTCTTGACTACCGAGTCGTAGCTCTGCGCCGGGGAGGGCTAAATCGATCTGGCAGCATTGTTCATGTAATATTTAACCTTCAGTCTTATGTTTCTGTTTTATTGGCGAGAAAAAGTCGGTCAAATTGCTCCAACTCATCCTCCTCGCCCGCAGGCTGCAAAACGCTTGAGTTCACGCAGGTGCACGGGTTTTTCCGAAATTTGAAATACGGAGCCTAGAACAGTCAAAGTGAATTGACAAGCTCTTTGGCTCCAAGCATTTGCGTTGCTTTTGCCTCTTCGCATTGAATTCCCCCTTTACAAGGATCAATATGCCACTATATTGGTCCATGAGAGAGGTCCCCCTGAATCAGTTTTGACTGCTTTATCTCAAGTTCCTAATATTCATGATTTAAATCACATCTCACTCGATTCGGTCGAGTTTTTATAAACAAAGACCGATAAATATTTGAAATTTCAGACGGGTAGAATATATTACCCACCATTTTGACGAGCAAGGCCATCGTGGGGCCTTCGGCACCACAAGGGAGTAAATTGAAATGCCAAAAGTCCACATTACAACTGACGATTTAACCATTGAAGTCAAAGACGGCTACGCGCTGATCGATATGTGTGAAGATTATGATACTTCAATACTATTTGGCTGTCGTGACGGAGCCTGTGGCGCTTGCATGGTCCGCGTCCTTGATGGCAGTGATCACCTGAGCCCCATGAAAGACGATGAAAAAGATTTCCTGGAAACCATGGCTGCCGAGCCGGATGAGCGACTCGCTTGTCAATGTAAAGTATATGGTGATGTGAAGCTTGAAGTCTCCGAGTAAAAAAAAACTCACACCTAAAACGCGAAAACCCCAAGCTGTAAAAAGCTTCCTGCCACCTGGCCCAGCCTGGTCCCTGAGCAAGAGAAAACGCCAGGCCAAGGCTGTGGTGGCCGCATTGCGTTTACAATACCCAAATGCCCACTGTGAATTAAGCTATCATACGCCTTATCAGTTATTGGTTTCTGTTGTTCTTTCTGCCCAAGCCACTGATAAAACTGTGAATCGCGTCATGGAGCCTCTCTATGCAAAAGGCTTCACGCCGGAGATGGTCGTGCGTTGGGGGCAGGAAAAACTGCTCAGTAAGATCCGGGAAATCGGATTAGCTCCAACCAAATCCCGCAATGTTTATCGCTTAAGTCAGATCCTGCTCGATCAGTTTCAGGGGGATATTCCCCGCAGCCGGGAGGATCTGGAATCCTTGCCGGGAGTTGGACGAAAAACAGCAAACGTCATACTCGGAGAGATTTTTCGCGAACCGACACTCGCCGTCGATACGCACGTCTATCGGGTCGGCATGCGCTTAGGCTTGCACACGGCTAAAACTCCGGAAAAAGCCGAGTTGGAACTGCTAGAGGTGGTCGATCCGCAAGACTTACCTGAAGCTCATCATTTGTTCATTTTCCATGGTCGTTACACCTGCAAATCGATCAAGCCAGCATGTGAGATCTGCCCATTGACAAAGATTTGTCCAAGCTACGCCCTTTTTAAAAACAAAGCTGGCGTCATAGCGAAAAAGCCTCTGATCAACCGGCAAATCAAACAGGTCTGATCAGCTCGTTGCATTTTTAGATGAATTGAGACAAGCTGATTTTATCGATGATTCAACAGCTTGGGGCAGGCGTGAAACGAACTAAAGCAAGCTCTCCACGAGCAGAACTAGCCGGTCAATTGATAGAATCCCTACAGGCGAAATTTGTCAGAAACTTGGAAGAAGTCAGCCAAAAGCTTGGTCATGGCGGAAAATTTCAAGCAGTCGAGTGGCTCCGAGATGATGGGCGCCATGGTGGCGGTGTGCGCTTTGTTGCTCCTGAAGGGAATATCTTCAATCGCGCATCAGTAAACATGTCACAAATACATTACGATGATGATCCCAATAAAGCGCTCGCATCAGCAACAGCTCTTTCCACCATTGTCCATCCAGCAAATCCCTATGCCCCATCCATGCATATGCATATCTCCTGGACGGAATTAAAATCAGGCAAGGGCTATTGGCGAATCATGGCTGATTTGAATCCGGCGATCGTTGATGAAGCCACTAAGAAACAATTTGTCCAGTGCTTGGTCGATGCTTCGGGCAAAATTCATCGATATGCTGCCGACCAAGGTGATCGCTATTTTTATATACCAGCTCGCAAACGCCATCGGGGTGTGGCTCACTTTTATTTAGAGGAATACCATAGTGACGACCCCAGTGCTGACCAGGATCTCAGTCAAAGGCTTGGTGAATCGGTGATCGATACCTATTCGAAGATATTGCAGACGATGATTGAAAAGCATCCATCACCTGACGAGAAAGCTTTTGCAGAACAGCTTGCTTATCACACTCTGTATTTCTTTCAGGTCCTCACACTTGATCGCGGCACCAGCTCTGGATTGTTAGTTCATAATCAAAACGATGTGGGCGTTCTCGGTTCTCTGCCATCCCATATCGATCGGCAGCTTCTGGCATCCTGGGAAAAAGATCTGCCAGCACCTCAAGATCAACTCTTAAAAAGTCTGCTCCAGGTGCTGCCGGAAACCTCACCTTGCCTGATCGATGAAGAACGAAAGAAGGCCTTGGCTGAACAGCTACGCCGGCACTTTAAGGCTCACCCGGAAGCCCTCAAACTGCAGGCTTCAGGTGATGTTATTCCTTTAACAGTCGACAATCACAGCTAGACAAGCAAGTCCCAGGGGCCACGCGGTTGGCGCAAAGCGTTGAGCCCCAGACTTCGTAAGTCCTCGAGCAGCTCAAGCATTGGCAAGCCGATGATAGTCGAAACATGTCCCTCGACTGCCGCAAACAAATGAATGCCGCGATTTTCAAACTGGTAGCAGCCAGCACACCCTTGCCACTCTCCTGTGTCCAAATAGGCATTCAAGTCTTCTTCTGGCAACTGCCGCATATGCATCTTTGCCGCCACCACGCGAGTTTTTAGAATGCGCATGGGGCTATCGCTAGGCACTAGTACCAAGCTGTAGGCAGAAAGCAGTTCATGGGTTTTTCCGGAAAACAGTTGAAGACGTTCTTTGGCCTCATCCCGGTGGCTTGCCTTACCATAGGGGTGATCCTGAAAGTTTAAAACTTGGTCGGCAGTAATCGCCAAATAGTGAAATGGCAAAACTTCCAAGCCTGTCGCCTTATGCTCGGAGCGCAGGCGCGCCATATCAAGCGGGTGCTCTGCCTGGACGTCTTCCTCAATAGCCTTGGACTTCATGACGTCAAAATCAACACCGCTACTTTTTAGCAGACTAGATCGAAATGGCGAGCTTGATGCCAGAACCAAACGATTGATCTTCACTAACAGCTCCTTTAGAATCGTTTGTTTTTCGGCCTCTCGGCCTGTCCAGCATGATGATGGAACGAACTTTAAGGCGCAAGATGAAAGACTTCCCTCGGTCTGAAAATATCGGCTCAGCTGCTAGCATACAATCTGCAGCAGCTGAATTTATGACTTTAGCCCAACAAAAAGATATCATCGCTTCTTATGGCGCTGATTTGTTTGGAATCTCTCTGGAAACATTTATGAATTGGCGCTGGCAGATGAAGCACCAAATCAGCAATGCTGCCGAGGCAAAGCGCATTCTCGAGCTTAGCAGTTCTGAAGAAGCTGGCTTTACCGAGCTGAATGAGCTGTTTCAAACTGGGATCACTCCTTATTATTTAAGCCTTATGAAACAACAAATCAGCGAACACGGTGAGGCAGACTGCCCCATTCGACGCCAGGCTTTACCACGACAGGAAGAGCTTCAAGACCAAATGGGATTAAAAGACCCTCTGCAGGAGGTTGACCATTCTCCGGTCCGGGAAGTGGTGCACGTCTATCCCGATCGAGTCGCCTTCTGCGTCGCTCAACTTTGCCCGGTCTACTGCCGTTATTGCTTTCGCAAGCGCCGCGATGACGAAGTCGGCTTGCACTTTAATCGCAATGTCGTGCAACGGGGATTGGATTATATCCGCAGCCAACCAGCAATCCGGGATGTTTTGATTACCGGTGGTGATCCCTTTATCGCTTCCGACAGCGCCTTGGAGTCACTGTTACAGCAAATTCGTGAGATTCCACACGTCGAGATCATCCGCTTTGGCACCAGAACGCCTGTGACTCTTCCTTATCGGGTCACAGCCAAACTCGCGAAAATCATCAGCCAATTTCATCCGGTTTGGCTGAATACCCATTTTAATTGTGTGGAAGAAATCACACCAGAGGCTGAACTTGCCGTAGCCAACCTTGTCAATCATGGAATTCCGGTCGGCAATCAGGCTGTCTTGCTCAAAGGAGTGAATGACACTCCCAAAAAGATGCTCGATCTTTGTCGCGGCTTGTTAAAAATCCGTGTGCGTCCTTATTACGTCTTCCATCCCCATTATGTGGAAGGCACCGAACATCTGCGCGTTTCCTTGCGTCAGGGCATGGAAATCATGAAATCTCTGCGGGGGAACATTACCGGCTTTGGGATCCCCACCTATGCTCTCGACACTCCCCACGGCAAAATTCCAATTCAACATAACTATATGTTAGGTGAAGATGGGGACGATATACTTGTGGAAACGATTCGAGGGGAAATCTGGCGGGAAAAGGGCATCCTCGCACCTTGATGATTGAGGGACGCTGGGCAATCATGCCCGGCATCTAGCGATCGATAGGCTTGGCGATTAAAATGGGCTTTGCCTTTCGAAATTTGACCTGATCGCCAAACTTCAAGCGCATCAGGCCCCGTTCACCATCCAAGGCCAAAATTGCCCGTGCACAATGACTTTCAATCAAAAAGCCATCTTGCTCAGGATCAAAAAAACCTTTTTGTAATTGAAACGGTTCACCACCCTGATAAAGCTCGCGTACTGCATATTGAAAGCGCGGATCATCAGTTGCGAGCGCTTGGCCTCCAGCGGCACTGATCGCAGCGGTACTTCCAGTCGCAGTTGCGATCCAGATCCCGCTCGATTTTTGAATTTCCACCTGCCCCGCGATTTCCAAGCGATAGCGAGTCGTCGATGCCGGATTTGAGTTTGCAAAAAGAAAGTCGTTCAAAACTGGAAAGGTTTTTTGCAAACTGTCGTCTTCCGCTCTGCGAATCTCCGCCCGCAACCGCTGTCTTAGTAAATAGGCAAGCTGCCCTTGCGCCAATTGCGAAACCAACTGTGGGACATGGTCGATATCTCCTGCGCACAGATAGCCGACACTTGCACGCGACGAGCGGATGCCGATGACTGGCAGGGGATGATCGTCGAGATAATGACTTGCGGTCAAAAGGGTGCCATCTCCCCCGACCGTGATCACAGCTGCGAATTGCTCACCCGGCTGATTTTCACTGCGACTTATTTCAGTGTACGAGATGTCATGGTTTGCCAACTGCTGACGCACCACCTCTAAGCAGCGATAATGCTCTTCATGAGCCTGTGTCAGCTGATCGATATGCTTTGATTCATGTCCAAGCAGCCGACGAATATCATCACCGTGCTGCTCGAGATTAGTTGGTTTGCGGATCAGTAGTATATTCATCAATCTCAGCTCTATAGCAAATAACGACTCAAAGAATGCTGACTCCGGAAATCACCTTCCGGAGATGGCTTAGCTGGAACGGAGCAGCTCATCATAGCGGATGTATTCCGGATTTCGGTAAACTTTACCTTCATCCTCATATTTCTGCCTCAATGCCGAAGTCAAATTGTTGAACAACCAGAAAGCTTGCATAAACTTCTGATTATCGACCAACTCGCTTTTCTTTTCCGCAGTAAGCTGGGACATGTCGGCCTCTTTGCGATCTTTGAGACGCAGAATGTACTTGGCTCCACCTACTTCGATAGCCTCAGGATAAGCATCGCCGGTGTTTTCCAACTGATAAATCGCTGTTTTCAAAGATTCCGCAGAGCCAATACCACCAGGAATGGAGCGGCTGTTGAGAGCGAATTCGCCAGTTTCTTGCCATTGCAACCCAAGCTGGCGAATCACTTCCTGCTGACCTTTCTTTGCGGCTTCCAGGACTTCCGTTGCTTTTTCATTCAACACAGTCGGGGCCTTATCCTGGCTGAGTAAACGGCGAGCGATCTTGCCTTGCACGTCTTCCAAGTTATCCGAGCGGGCTTCTTTGATATCTTCAACCTTGATGATATGGAAGCCAAAGGGACTTTCGACGACGCCAGAAACCTCGCCTTTACGCATAGCAAAGGCAACTTCGCTAAACTCTTGCACCATGGTCTCACGCTTGAAAAAGCCCAGATCGCCACCTTTTTGCTGGCCACCAGGCTCATCAGTATAGCGTTTGGCAAGGTCAGCAAAGGCGACCTTCTCGCTTTTCGCTTCAGCCAAAACTTTTTCCGCCAATTCTCGCGCATCATCCTTAGAGCGCTGGGCGGCGTCTCCCGAGGCTCGCCTTGCCCCTTCAAAACCGATCAGGATGTGGCGTGCCTTGACCTGTTTTTCCTGGTTATAGTCGCTGAGGTTGGCATCATAGTAATCTTTGATACGCTTTTGCCCCTCTTCACCAGCCAAAAAGCTTTTGACTTCCTCATCGCCCACCTCGACAGGAGTCGATTGGCGATCAAGTTTGATAAATTCTACATTTAGTTTGGTTTCCGCTAATTTATAGTCCAGTTCCACCGCTTTATGTGAAATGGTATAGGTACTGGTCACAAATGATCGGAGCTTATTCTGCACAAGGCTCTTTTTCAGAAACTCGGTAAAAGTGCGTTCGTTGAAGCCTTGGTTGCGGAGGTAGGCTTGAAACTGTTGGGGATTAAAGCGACCGTTTTCATCCTGGAAGAATTGTCCTTCCAAAATTACCCGCTCGACCTCTTCGTCGGACGCTGCAATGCCGTTTCGAAGCGCCTCTTGATAGAGGATCGACTGTTCGATTAAGTCATTAAGGACACGCTCTGACAATTTCATAGTGACGGGATCAAAATTACCCTGAAACTGTTGTTGATACTGCTGCGACTGAGTGATGTGGGCTCGACGGAAATCTAAAGATGTAATGTCATCACTACCAACGGATGCGGCAATACCGGCTGGACCAACGGCCCTTTGTCCTTCTGGCGTACAAACACCAAAAAAGGTCATAGCAACAACTGCCAGGCCAAGAACGATGTAGGCAGGCAGGTTCCTCTTGATTTTTGAGGGATTAACATCTTTAAGATTTTTATTTTTCCAACGAAACATTCCGCCTTCATCCTCCGTTCGGTCCGATTCGAAAATGACTAAGCCGCTATTTTAAACGACTCGGAACTGGTCTGTTAATAGCAAAAAGACCACTATATCTATCACAGTTTGCTGGGGAATGCGACGAACTTTCCGGCGAAACCAGGGTCTTGAGCCACAGCAAGCCAGCCACTATAGACTGGTAGTCTGTCCCCCACGGGCAACATTCACGACGGGAAATGGACGCTTTTGGGAACGGTGGCTAAAACCGAAAAAAAAGCTGAGTGAAACTAAACTCTGCAATTGGATGCTCGATTCGGGTGTGGTTTAATAGTAAACTGGCTAGTGTAATTCTTAACAGGAGTAGCGGGATGATATTCGACTGGTTGGCCGGTATGTTTTCGAATGACCTCGCGATCGACTTGGGGACCGCCAACACTTTGGTTTACGTCAAAGGGAAGGGGATCGTCACCAACGAACCCTCAGTGGTCGCTGTCCAAAGAGACGCTCGTGGTGGAAAGAAAATTCTTGCGGTTGGTAAGGAAGCCAAAGATATGCTGGGGCGTACCCCAGGGTCCATTGTTGCCGTCCGACCAATGAAAGATGGTGTCATTGCAGATTTTGAGATCACGGAGGCGATGCTTCGTTATTTCATCGAGCGGGCTCACAATCGTCGCACCATGGTCAAGCCACGGATTATCATCTGTGTCCCCTATGGTATTACTGAAGTTGAAAAGCGGGCTGTAAAAGAATCTGCTGAGTCTGCAGGCGCGCGTGAAGTTCACTTGATCGAAGAGCCGATGGCGGCTGCGATCGGTGCCGGTTTGCCAATCTCCGAACCAAGCGGCAACATGATTGTCGATATTGGTGGTGGCACGACCGAAGTTGCTGTTATTTCTCTGGCAGGTATCGTTTATTCGAAGTCAGTCCGGGTCGGTGGTGACAAGATGGATGAAGCCATTGTCAACTATCTCAAGCGTAAATATAACCTGCTCATCGGTGAGCGCACGGCAGAGCAGATCAAGATCGCAATCGGAACGGCCTATCCCGACGAAGAAATCCAGACCATGCATGTTAAAGGTCGCGATTTGGTCGCTGGTATTCCCAAAACCATCGAAGTCGCATCGGAAGAAATTCGCGAGGCAATCGCTGAACCGGTCAACACCATCGTTGAAACTGTTCGCATTGCACTGGAAAAAACTCCCCCGGAACTGGCGGCCGATATTGTCGATAAAGGCATTGTTCTAGCAGGTGGTGGCGCGTTAATTAAGAATCTTGATATTTTGTTACGCGAAGAAACAGGACTGCCTATCATGATCGCCGAAGATCCTCTGACTGCCGTTGTTCTGGGTAGTGGTAAAGCTCTCGACCAGATCGATATTCTAAGTGACGTGACCCTAAGGTAAATCTTCCCGGTTTCTTTCTGTTAGACATGGTTTCTTTGCAAGCCAGCACTCAGTTCATGCGTGCTGGTTTCATAAATTTTTTAGCATCAATCTGATCAGGTCCGCACGTACGCAGAAAAACCTGATTAGCATTGCCAGAACCGAGGCAGCTTATGCGAAACCATCAAAAGCGCTTGTTTTGGCGAGTGATTCTGGTGATCTCGTTAATTTCACCATTTATATTTTTCTCGTCTGGTCGCAAACCCTGGAGCTCTCAAGGCGCTCTCAACTTAATCACGCAAGAATTACTTTATCCGTTTGAGTTTGCCTGGGATACTTCGATTAGCTTCGTTGCGAACACCTGGAACCACTACTTTGATCTGAGCGATACGGCCAAGGAAAATACCCGCCTAAGGTCAGAGATGGTCCTCTTAAAGACCAAACTGCTGGACTATGATGATAAATTGCAGGAAATTTCCCGCCTCCGTCGATTATTAGGCTTTGTCCAACATCATGATAGTGAGCATGTGGTAGCGGAAGTTATCGGCACACCCGCGAACAAGTCCTTCCAATCGATCCGTATTAGCAAGGGTGAGTGGGATGGTGTCAAAGTTGGTATGCCGGTGGTCACCGCAGAAGGCGTAGTCGGCAGAGTCATCCGCACAGGGAAGAAATTTTCCGATGTCCATCTGCTGATTGACTCAAACTTCAATATTGACGTTTTAGTCCAGAGGACACGTGTTCGAGGTGTTTTAAAAGGCTTTGAGACCCATTCGGTGCTGAAGATGAATCGCCGGACCGAGATTCGCATTGGTGATACAGTCATCACTTCCGGAATTGTCGGTGGTTTTTCCAAAGGCTTACCAGTTGGCCGCGTCGTGCGTATTGCTTACGAATCGGACAATATCTCGCAAACTGTCACGGTCGAGCCTTGGGTGGACTTTGATCGGGTTGAGGAGGTGGTGATCCTTGAAAACCATGATCCGGAGCTGCAAAAGATCCACGAAACCGCCGGACAAGATTGGCTGGCCAAACCATTCTCCGAGAAGCGGGGAGGATGATGCACTCACTATATCGAACTGACATCGCAACACGCTGGCGACGCCTGAAGCTAGCGATCAAACCGCGCCCGAACACGGGCTCCTTATGGAAAGATATTGCCTATTTGCTCTTGATCGTTTGGATACAAACGTCATTTTTTCCCACATTGAGCAAGGGTTACCTGCAAGTCGACTTATTAACTCCCTGGCTGGTGATCAGCTTTATCCGCCAGCACCTGACAAGCGCAACCATCCTGGCCATCATCGGCGCCATATCTCTGGAAACCAGATCAGCCGTCCCCGCCGGACTTTACATTTGCGCATATTGGATCACTGCGAATATTATAGCCCAAGTTCGCCCGGCTTTATCGTGGCGCCACCTTGTACCATGGGCTGTAACGTACGCGCTAGCTGCTCTATGGATTATATTATTTGAATCACTGGTCATGATGACGAGCTTGGGCTTAAGTCACCTTCACTGGACCCATTGGATCAACCAGTTGATTCGCATCATTTCCGCCGTTGCTTTCGGCATGTACCTTGCGCGTGAATGGCATAAAATTGATGCCGAGGAGCCGATACCCCAATGAAACGAATTTTCAAACAGGATAGCCTGCTCGTCGAAAGTCGCTTTCTCTGGGCTGGACTGTTTGTTTTAGTGATTACATCCTCTCTTTTATTTCGTGTCTGGTACGTTCAGATTTATCGCGGTGAATATTACCAGCAGGTTTCCGAGCGGAATCGGGTGCGACGCATTGAAATCCCTGCTCCCCGGGGAATCATTTACGACCGGAACGGCGAAGTTCTGTTAGGCAACCGCCCATTTTTTGATTTGGTCTATGTGCCGCAATATGTGAAAGATCGTGAAACCACCTTTGATATCCTCTCCCGCTTGCTGCATATGCCCGTCGAGCAGTTGGAACGCCGATTGCGCGTCTCACAAAGCCGACCGAAGTTTCTCCCGATCAGCTTAAAGCGCAATCTGTCATTACACGAGGTATCAACCATTGAAGCAAATAAGATTTTCCTGCCGGGCATCGAGGTCCGGGTAGCTCCGCGGCGTGACTATCACCCAGACACCCCGCCTCACCTGGTGGGCTACCTGCGGGAAGTGGATCAGGAAACCATCGATGATTTTAATCCAACGAATCCTGACAATCCTTATTTACCGGGCGATTTAATTGGCAAGCAAGGATTAGAGTTTCGCTGGGAGCAGCATTTACGAGGCAAACGCGGTTATCGCTTGATCCAAGTCGATGCCTTCGGCCGCCAGACACGCTCTTTTGAAGAAAGCGGTTGGTCGTTTCCCAGTGTACCGGCAATTCCTGGCTCCGACCTTGAGCTAACCATAGATCAGGACTTGCAAAAAGCCACGCGCGATGCTTTCAATGGCAAATTTGGTGCTGTTATTGCCCTGGACCCAAGGACTGGTGAAATCCTTGCGGCCTTAAGCGAACCAGGTTTTGATCCGGAAATGATGCAAACTGGCCTTTCCAATGAAGATTGGCGACGCCTGACCAACAATGTTTTCAAGCCTTTTTTGGATAAAACCACTGGTGGCGAATTCCCCCCAGGCAGTATCTATAAACCGATCATAGCTATGGGAGCCCTCGAAGAGAAAATCATCACTCCCTCGACAAGCTTTCATTGCCCTGGATACTTTGTGTTGGGGGATCGGATATTCCACTGTCATGATCGCGGAGGCCACGGCAAAGTTAGCCTGCGCAAGGCTATGGTCCAATCCTGTGACGTTTATTTTTATCATGTCGGCGTTGAACTGGGAGTGGATCGCATTGCCCGTTATGCCAAGGAATTCGGTCTTGGCTCCCGCCTTGGCGTCCGTCTTAACATGGAACGCCCTGGACTGGTACCAACCTCGGCATGGAAGCAACTGGTGCATCGTTTTCCTTGGACTGCTGGCGATACTCCCAATATTTCTATCGGCCAAGGTTATAACCTTCTCACTCCCATGCAAATGGCCACATTTTATGCTGCCATGGCGAACGGCGGCAATGTCTGGCGGCCTTACTACGTGAAAAAAGTGACGAACCATGTTGGCGAAACCGTGGTCCAGCAAGACCCAGAACTTTTGCGCTCGGCCTCAACCCTGATCAAGCCGCAGACGTTTCAATTTATGCAAGATGTCTTGATGGATGTGGTCCATGACCCCAAGGGAACCGGTCGCCGCTCCATGGTCTCCTATGCAACCGTTGCCGGTAAAACAGGTTCAGCACAGGTCGTCGCCTTGAAGAAGAACCGTAACCAGGACGATGTTAGCCGCATGTGGAAGGAGCATGCGATTTTTGCAGCTTTTTCACCTGCACATAATGCCGAAATTGCTGTGGTCGTAGTTAGTCAAAACGACATGATTGGCGGCGGTGGCCGAGCGGCAGCTCCAGTAGCAGGTAAAATCATCAGTACCTTTTGGAAGCTGAAAGAAAAACGCCAATTACAAATTGCCAAGCAAAATCAAGGGAAGGCATCCCATGAGATCCGCTAGTCGTAAAGAAGGTGTGTTTTTAACTCCGGAAGGCTCGATTAAAAAGCCGAAATCACATCAGGCAACGATGTTGATGCTGGTTGCCTTTTGCTTGTTAATCATTGGACTTGTCAATCTATACAGCGCGACCGGGGGTGACCATCATTTCTGGGCGCAACTGCGCAATCTGCCGATCACAATCGGCGCTTTTTTCCTCTTCGGCTGGTTGATTCCCTTGAAAAAGGTCAGCAACTACACCTATTGGTTCTTTGGTGGCGTCATATTGATGCTCATTGTCGTCTTGATACTTGGTCGTGTGGCTGGTGGTGCTCAGCGCTGGATATCCCTTGGACCGATCGGCTTTCAGCCTTCCGAGTTTGCGAAACTGGCAACTGGCATGGTCGTCGCCCGCTATTTTGCGGGCCATAAACAGGAAAAGCCTTACCGTCTGCGGGATTTGCTGCCGATTTTCGGCTTAATCGGACTGTTGTTTATGTTAATCTTTATCCAGCCCGATTTTGGTACGGCTGGCATGTGTCTGATTATTTTTGCCATTCAACTGGCATTTGTTCGTATTGATCCGCGGAGTATTGCGATCGTCCTGTTTTCCATTCCAATCGTTGCTGCGATTGGCTGGCATCTATTCCTCCTACCCTACCAAAAAATGCGTATTTTAACCGTCTTGAACCCGACTCTCGATCCGCAAAACAGCGGCTACAACTCTCTGCAATCTCTGATTGCCATTGGTAGCGGCAGCTTGTTCGGTAAGGGCTTCATGCAGGGTACTCAGGCGCAACTGCGCTTTCTCCCTGAACGCCACACCGACTTTGTGTTTTCGGTCTTTGCTGAAGAGCACGGCTTTTGGGGTGCTGCCCTGGTTTTTATTAGCTTTGGAGTCCTCACCTATATCGCTCTGGAAATTGCCCGCACAGCCAAAGATACCTTTTCCGGATTATTGGCGATTGGCGTCGCAGGCTTGATATTTATGGAATTTACCATCAACGTTGCCATGGTACTCGGCATCTTCCCGGTGGTTGGCTTGCCCTTGCCTTTTTTCTCATATGGTAGCTCCCTCTTGCTTACTGTTTGCGTCGCCCTTGGACTTTTGGTATCGATTAACCGCGCAACCATCGGGCGATCGAAACACTAGGCCAAGAGGTGTCATTTTGTTAGAGGTAGCTAGCCGTCTAAGAGAAATTGAGGAAAGTGAGCATGGCGAAAAACTCATTGATACCTATGCCTACTACGGGCTAAGTGAGGATGATCGCAGCTTCTATCAGAACCACGACTTTACCGTCTACCAGGGCAAAGTCCGCGAGCTTCTCCGCCGCGGAGAGCAATTATTTGTCTTCCATACGGATCGTTTGAGCGCATTTGACCGCTATATCGGCATGGTTCCTTATAAGGGTCTCATCCTGTCCGAAATGTCGAGCTTTTGGCTGGAAGATGCCAAAAAAGTGGTGCCAACGCATTTAATCAAAGCTATGAATGAACGCGTTCTGGAAGTCAAAAACTGCCAACCCATCAAGGCTGAAGTCATAGTTCGTGGTTACATGGCAGGCAGTATGATGCGTGCCTATGAAAAAGGTGAGCGCCAGTTCTGTGGGCAAACTCTAGGTGAAGGCTTACGCGCTTATCGCTCCCTGCCACAGGCACTGATCACACCAACCAGCAAGGCAGCTGCTTTTGAGCACGATGTCGACGCAAGCCCGGAAGAACTTTTTGCGCAAGGCGTGTGTAGTGAGACCGAGTGGCGGCAGATTGAGAAGTTGTCGCTGGACTTATTTGCTTATGGGCAGGAAGTCTATGCGAAAAAAGGCTGGATTCTGGTTGATACGAAATACGAATTTGGTCGCCTGCCCAACGGCGACATCATCGTCATCGATGAGATTCACACGCCCGATTCTAGCCGTCTTTGGATCAAGGAAACTTATGCAAAACGACTAGAAGAAAAGCAAGCGCCTGATATGCTTGATAAAGAAAATGTCCGCCGGTACCTGTTAGAGCGGGATTTTAGCGGTCATGGTGAAGTCCCTGCTGTGCCGGCTGCGGTTTTAGTTAGTTTGGCAAAAATCTATTTGCAAGTTGCAGAAACCTTAATGGAAAAGCCTTTAACTTGTCATTCCAGTGATTTTCGCATCCCGGTTTGAATAAGTTGCATCGCCTAATAAGGGTGCATCCACCTTTCGCAAGTTGCATCGTCTAGTAAGGGTTCATCCATAGTCATTCCCAGCACTTTCGCAGAAAGTGCTTCGGGAATCTGCGTGCATAAACAAAAACTTAATGAAAATCCTAGCCTGAATACCAGCCAAGATTTGGAAAAAAAATTTTTCCCGTTCTCTTACCTAATATTTCCCCTTTTTTACATTCCCTATTTCACCAAGCACCACCTCGCCGGATGCAAGACAACAAAGCGACTATTTAAGCTTTTTGCGATCGACACCGAAAGAAAGTTTTGCGAGGAGGATCGAGCATGGCCCAACGTCCAAGCAAAACGAAGCAAGCACCAAATGAAGGCGTCACGCCTTCTAGTCTGGTGACATCGATTTTAATTAGCTGTCCCGTATTCGCACTGATGACATTGCGCGAGGTCGTATACGCCGATGCTCCGCAAAACTCGATGCTCACGATGTTTTTGTATCTCGTCTTTGGCCTGGTTCTAGCCTTTTTCTGGCGTCGTTTAAATGCAGTTGCATTCAAGCATATTTGTACGGCAGCCTACCTGGTCAGTCTTTGGCTCTATATGGGATTTCATGCCTTTGCTCTTATCAGTACACCGGGGTTGATGGGCATGATTAACATTGCAGGGCTTGCTGTCCTTGCCGGGATAAGTTGCTTTACCATACTTGCCTGGATGCTTAGTGAAAGTAAAAATCCATCATCATTGCTTTTAAGCAGTCTCGGTTTACTGCTGGTCGCTGCCTTCACTTATCGGATGATTGCCAATCAAAACAACTGGCCTGTTGCAAAATCGGCGAAAAATGTTCACGTGATCTCGTCTAGCGACTATGAAGAAGATCCAGGCCATGAAAAGAACGAAGCAGTAACTGCTGTTTCTCCAAAAAGCCAAGTGCCAGTGATTGAGAATAAGGTCGCGCCAGCTAAAGAGGTTGCAGTCCAACTGAGTGATCGTTTCGTTGCCAGTCAGGAGCAAACGAGTTCTCAACCTGATCAGCAGAAAGGATCGCAGGACATCCCCACAAAAGCAAAAATCAAACACGCTGCCTGGTCATATGCAGGAAAAACAGCTCCGCATCGCTGGCCTCATCTAAGTCGTGCCTACAGAACCTGCGGCAGCGGTCAAGAACAAAGCCCGATCGACATCCCCAGGTTCTGGCGACCGAATGATCAAATGCAAGTGAGCTACCAACCGTCTCCATACTCCCTGATCGACCTCGGCCATACCTTGCAAGTGAACTTGATGCGCCATCAGGAAGTCAGAATCGGCGGGCAAATCTATAAAGTCGAGCAAATTCAATTCCGCAGCCCAAGTGAGCACTTGCATAACGGTAAAGCTTATCCACTGGAAATTCAAATTGCTCATCGCAATGAGCGGGGTGAGCTGGCGATTCTGGGAGTTATGGCAAAACTCGGTAAAGCCCATCCGGATATTGATCATATCTGGCGCAATGTCCCTTCAAAAAAGGGGCTACTGTACAAGCCTCAAGATCAACAGGTCGATATTCAACGCCTGATCCCCCAAGACCAGGCAAGTTATACCTATGTCGGATCAATAACCACACCTCCCTGTCGGGAAGGGGTCAAGTGGAATGTCTTTCATGAAAAAATCGAGATATCATCAGCGCAGCTTCAAGCGTTTCGCAATAAATACCAGTATAACGCGCGGCCACCGCAAGCGTTGAACTTTCGCTAATCATGGTTCACAGAGCGTCACGCTTTCCACTTCTTTGGGAAATGGACCACTTTTTATTTTCATGGACGCATAGCGAAAAGGCTTGCCATAAACTTTCTTGGCAAATGGCAATTTAGCTTTGAGATTACAGCGTTGTTTATTATTTTGATAGTTCCGTGCACATAGTGAAACCCAGCCGGGCTCTACGCGATCGATATGATCAGGTTCAGGGACAAGGTACCATTCACACTTGTTTTTTCGATAAAAATCACAGGCCCCCAGCAATAAAACCAGCATCAAAAGACAAGTCCCTCGCAAAAACTTGGTTTTGCAATGCCTACTCATCATAGTGCACCTTAATCTCGATGCGCCGATTCAAAGCCCTTGATTCAGCGGTGGCGTTACTAGCGACAGGCCTGGTATCAGCAAAACCGGCGCCACCAATACTGGTGGGAGGAAAGTTCGCTCTTTCAATAAAAAAACGAACAACCTGCGTGGCTCTTAAAGAGGATAAATCCCAGTTGTTCATGGAACCGCTCATCGGCGTCGCATCTGTGTGGCCTTCAATCGTGACTCGTCTTCCCAAATCTTTGACAATACCTGCTACTTCCAAGAGTTCTTTATGCGATTTCGGGTTCAATTGATAGGAAGCCGGAGGAAAAAAATGGGCTGCCAAAAGTTGAATGCGTATGCCTGTGTCATCACGTTGCACTGTAATAATACGCTGCTGGCCTTTAGCTTCAAGTTCGCGAAATTTTTTATCGCCGTATAAGCGCAGTTCGACCTGTCTCTGCACCTGCTTCAATTCCTGATCAATGATACGGAAATGCCTGTCCGAACTTGGAAATTTTTCGGTAATTGGCGGACGGATCTGATCACCATGCATATGCTCGAAGATTCCAAAACCTTCTTGCGTTGGTCCAACACGACGGTTAACTGGGATATCCTCCATAACTTCATTAAAAGCTTCTTTAATCGAGGCGGCTGCCTGCTCGACCTTTGCATCTTTTGCGCCATCTTCTTTCAAGGCATATAGAACCACGAAAACTGCGAAGAGTAGCGTCATCATGTCCGCATAACTCACCAGCCACCGTTCGTGATTTTCAAATTCAGGGCATTTTTTCTTTTTTGCCACAGAATTTCCTTACAGCTTACAGTCTGTTGAAAAAATTTAAGGTATAAAAATCAGCCTTCTTCACCACCAGACTGTTTGACAAAGATCTTCAATTTTTCTCTGATGAGATTTGGATTGAGTCCTGTCAGGATACCATCAATGCCAACAATCACCATTTCATAAGCATAGTTCTGCAAAACAAGCTTGCGCTTCAGCTTCTTTCCCATGGGAATACCAAAAATATTTGCCAAGCCTACTCCATAAAGGGTGGCGACGAAGGCAACGGAAATACCTGGGCCGATCAGTTCCGGTTGATCCAAGACGTTCATGACCTTCATCAAACCGATTACCGCACCCAAAATACCAACTGTCGGCGCGATAGCACCAAAATCCTCCCAGAATTTCACGAAGACTTCACCTTCTTCCATCTGGAAGTGAGCCTCGGCTTCCAGAGTTTCAGCTAAAACATGGGGATCAGTACCATCAACAGCCATTTTCACGGCATTTCTTAAAGGCTGAAAGGTGATGGAATCGCGCTTTTTCTCTAGGGCCAGGATTGACTCTTTACGAGCAACCTGGGCGAGATCCAGTATTTGCTCAAGTATTTCTTCGCGATTGGCTTCCGGATTTTTCATGAACGTACCAATAGCTTTAAAGGCATTGATAAAGTCAGTTAAGGGATAAGCCACCATAAGAGCACCAAAGGTCCCGCCAATTACAATCAAAACAGACGGCGGGTTATAGGCAATTTGTGGGAGGAGATCAGCAGCATGCTTAGCAATCATACCGCCAACAATCATACCGATCGCGATGATCGGACCGAGCAAACTCGATAAATCCATAGGATGCCTCTCACTTTGAAGCGAAATAGCAGATTTTACAAAGAGGTCTGGAGACCTTGCGTGAAAAGAAGTGACAGCCTTATTGTAGCAGGGATCATAGCTTGCTACAAGAATCGCCAGAACTTAGCTGCACAGCAAATACCTGTCATATCCCAACTCTCGGTCGATGAGCTCTCTAAAAGATTTTAAAAAAATACCGATGAAAGTATTAGAGCCAAAATGGGGAAAAGATGAAAGTCAAAGAACTTTATTGGTTGGTTTCACCAAAATCACCGATACATGATCGTCTCTTTGAGGCCTTACGTCATAAAAAGGTTGCCGTAAACCAAGTGCATACCTTCCAGGACCTCTGCGATCGCTTCAACCAAAAGCGCTTGGGATTAGTGATTATCGGTGATGAGCTGAGTGAGGAAATTCTTCTTGACCAACTGCCTAAAGTTATCAACAAACCGGAATTTAATGGCGTTCGTTTTTTGCTTTCCATCAGCCACCCCCGCCCAGGCCTCTGCCGTCTGGCGGTAACATTAGGATTTCGTGATATTATCAGTATCGACTTAGCTCCAGAAACTTGGATTAAGCGCTTTGAATTTGCCGGTTCAAGTGGTGAAATGAACTGGTATGAGCCAAACCCACAAATGACTTTGCATAGCATTTCAGCAATTAGCATACCTGCCCGCATCACCTGGATGGATTCTCAACGCCTTAAATTGGAGTCGAAGATCATCATACCCAAAGGGGGCAAGGCACGCCTTATCGGTAAAATCGGCGAAGAATTAGGTTTAAGCAGTATATCCATTCGCGTTTTGGAACACTCGCGTACTGACTTGAAATTCCGCTTTTCCGAAGCTTACCTGTGCGAATGGGAAACACCAAGCAAAGTAAGCAGCAAACGCAGTTTATTGCTTGATGGTTTGAAAATTCCAATGGATCAGGCCCCATTTAAAATATTTGTTGCCGTAAAGTCCTTTAATTTGCGGCAACTGCTCATACAGACCTTAAAAGATCGAGCGTTTGATTTAACGCTCGCCTTACAAAAATCCGGCTTGATGCATGAGACAAAATTTATCGATCCGGATGTGATCATCATCGAACATCGCTTAATCGATTCTAAATCCGAAATATACCTTACAAAAATGGTCGAACATATTCGCAGTTCAGTACCAATTTACATAATCGGGGCTAGCAAAGCGGAACAAGGACACTATGAGCAAATCACTGGCCGCAAAGATGGTTCGCTAATCGTCACCCCCCAACTACCACCAAACTTTTTAAACTATTTGAAACGTAAACTCGATCGTCTCATGCGTAGCGATGAGCCCGAAGCTGGCTATTATATTCCCCGTAATCATCGTTTTTCCTTTGCCGAGTTAAGGCTACCGGCGCGCATGATTCAGATTCATCCTGAGTCAGCACGGATGGTGGTACCCTATGAGCTGGGACGCTTTGGTTTTTGTATGATCGATGCTCCTATTTTTAAGCAAAATTTTCAACGCCGAGTCGTTGGTAAAATTGTGCATTCCTATCTTCATAAAAACAATGAACTTGAAAGCTTTCCACATGTCATAGAACTTGCCATTTCGGATTTACTAGCTGATGAAAGGCAACGTCTCGCCCATGATTTGGTCAAACATTTTGCTGAGCAGCTTCTCGGTCAACGCCTGGATTTCCGCCATTTGCAGTTTGCCAACCCGAAAGAAAAGCGGCGAGACGAGGCTCACTCATTAACACCCTCTATGAAAAAGACGCTTCACTCTCCAACGGTTGCTCGACGCCTGAGTAGTGGCAGCCTTCCCGATATTCCCATTCGCGAAGAAGGCAGTTTCGCTAAGGAGCCAAAACAAAAGCCTTTTTTGCAAAAGCATAGTCGAGAATTGCAAATTACAACTTTTGCCATCTTTCTTCTTATGATTTTGTTTGCCTTCATCTACATCTTCCGCCAACCCGAAAATGAACAAGGTAAGGCCTATTCGGAGTCATTTCGCAAAATCTACGAATACTACAATAATGAGAGGGGAAATCGTTGACGGCGAAGACTTTAAAACAAAACACATCGCAAATTAGCGCAAGTAAAATCAATTATTACAATAATTTATAACAGTTACTCCATTTTAACGGAAAAAACTCCAATAAAGAATAAGTCGACAGGGAGTTTAGGTATGCTACAAAAATTTTGGAAGAATTATGGCCCGCTCAGTTTAGGATTGGCTCTTGTTATAGCCCTTCTTCTACCTGCTCTCGTTAGCAGTCAGCAAGACCTGAAACTCATTCTCATTCTATTTGGCATCGCCTTAGCCAGTATCTTAGCCGGTCACGTTCTGGCCCAAATGCTATTTCCGGAAAAGCCTGAGATTCAGGAAGCTGATCAGGATGCGGTCAGCACCACGGAAGAATTTACCTTACAGCCATTGGACCAAGACCTTGATGGTGGTGAAAAGCTTAGTCAGATTCTACTCGCCGAAATTCATCAAGAAGGTTTGTTTTACGAAAAGAAGACTGCAAAAAAGAGCGAGTCCACATACAAGTCTGCCAGTTAGTTTGGCCGCTGCCTTCACACTTTCTTACAAAATTGCTTCCTTCAGCACATTTTCACAAAACTTCGCTAATATGAAGGTGAAGTGCTCTCTTATTGACTGAATATAGAAACGAGGAACCTATGCCTTTCTCAGCAAACGTGACAAGCTGGCGTTTTGTTTTCCGCCTACTCCTAGTCATTGCCACCACCACTATCGCAGGAAACACCTTTGCCAAGGAGTCATCCATGGGAACCATTACCGTACAAGGTGAGTCTAGAAAACTTGTTCAACCTGATCAGGTCATGATTATGATCGGTATCGAACACCGTGATCAAGACCTGAGTCAGGCGCAGAACAATAACAACATGGCTGTACGCCAAGTTCTTAAGGTCATCAAAGAATTTAAAATTGACGAGCGTGACGTGCAGACCACATATGTCCACCTTAGTCCACAAGTTCAACATCAATACCCTGGACGTGGTGAACAAGAAGACAAGCCAGTCCTTTACCTCGCAAGAAAGGAAATGGGTATACTCCTAAAAGACATTCAGCGCTATGAGTCTCTCATGTCCGCCTTATTGCAAAGTGGTGTAAATCAGATACAGCAGATCAGCTTCCTTCACTCCAAGGAAGAGCAGCTTCGTGAAGAAGCGAGGCGCCAGGCTCTGCGCAACGCCAAAGAAAAGGCTCAATCTATGGCAAAAGAACTGGGATCGCAAATTGGCGCTACAAAGTCCATCCAGGAAGGCGGGCTACGTCACTCATCTCCTGTTCCTCTAGCCTTTAAAACGATGGAATCCCGCTCAATGATGGACGAAGGAGGAGCTATGACCTTAGCGCTAGGTGAAATAGCCATAGAGTCGAATGTGATCGTCAGTTTCTATTTAAAATGATGCTATATGCCGACAGTTGCGGCTCATTGTATAATCCGACCAACAGACCTGCTGGAAAACTGGTGTAGGGCATACAGGTCAAACTTGTCGGCATCATTCCGATCGTAGAAAATATCCGCTGGGGAGACAGAGTCGAAGACGAAGAATATCTCATTGATTATCGGGAAAACTTACGAATTTGAGACAGTCCCATCCTATTTTCCAATTTTTTTCTCTGTAAAATAATTTCGGCATCGTACTTGCAAAGCATCTCTCCACAGCATGAGAATAAACTTTCATGCTCGAAAAGATGACTTGCTACCTCAGTCGTAAAGTCTGAGGATTTGCAATTACAAGATAACGATAGAGCTTCATGATTTCATTGTCCTTCAATGCGACTCAATGAAGATTTTCAGTACCGTTCTCGAAGTACTTTCAATGAGATAATAAAGAGGAGAGACATTATGAGAAACTTGAAATCATCCAAAAAGAGTCTACTTGTAGCTGGTCTATTTTTAGGAACGATGAGCTTACCCATGGCGTGTTCTGACGATGACGACGATAATGTACCTGATGAAATTCAACAAACTGGTGACGTTGCAGAGCTAGAAGGAACATGGGTAAGCGATTGCCTTGCGAATTCTATTCTCGACCTCTCACACACCCGTCGTCAATATGAGTTTGGTCTAAGTCGTAGCTTTGCTAAAATCGAATTTCTATACGATGACGATGCCTGTAGTAACCAATTGATTGAGTACCGTGTAGAAGGTAATTACCGGACTGACCGTACTAATGAAGAATTAGAAGGCAAGCCGATCAATTTTGAAATCACTAAGGCTAGCTTGACTCCAGGGAATGAAACTGCCGCTGATCTGCTCAATGGTATCAATTTCTGCGATATTGAGTGGGCTGCAGCACAGACAGTCGATATTACAAACAAAGACTGCATGGGATTCTCTGTTCGCGAAGGCGAGACCATCTTTGAGCTCTATAAGATTCGCGATGACAATCAATTGTATTTCGGCCAGAACTTTTTATTCCTGCAACAAACTGACTCCGCTGAGCGACCAACTGAGCTTGACGAGGAAGTCGTTTATCGCCATCAATAATCGTTCGTTGTAGAACGAAGTAAGGTAAGCCCCCCTTTTCAGGGGGGATTTTTTTAGAAGAATTCATAGCCCAGTTTTACCCCAAAGGTTCGGGGTGGATTGTAGAAAGCTGTCCACGTACTGGAATCTGCTAGCCACGATGCATCCGTTTTAATCGTCTCGTCTGTGACATTTAAAACAAAAGCTTCTGCATACCAATTGGCAGTCGCCGACTGATAAAGTAAGCTTAGATCAGCTGTTGTGTAGGCATCCTGCATGCGTGCTTCAGAAAATGAGCCTGGTTTTTCTTCAGCAGTTGGTGCCGAGTTAAATCCATTCATGTAGGTTTTTGCCCGATAATTTGCTTGAACTCTTGGCGTCAGCATGCCTGTACTTGGCCAGACAAAGTCATACTCATACACAGCAGATAGTGAAACTTTTGGTGCATGTGGCAAGGAATTGCCCTTTAAATTCACGACATTTTGTGGATCATCGCAGTCTAAAAGCGCCGAATCACAAGTGGTAAAATCGCCATAGACGGCTTCCAGCAACGAAACATGGCCCGCCAGACGATTGTGACGGTTGATTCGCCAGCTAAGCTCGGTTTCGATACCCTGAATCGTCGCTTCCGCTGCGTTACTCGTAACTAGTTGCTGCTGCCCGTTGGGCTGATATTCAATCGCGGACACCTGCATATCTTCATAATTCATCACAAAGGCGGCGACATTCAAACTAAGACGACGATCGAGCAATTCTGATTTAAATCCAAGCTCGTAATTCGTGATAAACTCCGGCTTGTGCCGTCTGCCACCATCACTTAAGCCACCTGACTTAAAGCCCGTTGAAACCGTCGCATAGGTAAGAATACCTGGACTTGGATCGAACTCCGTTCGTACCAAGTAGGTTGTCGCCTCATCTTCAACCTTGCCGTCATTTGCACCGCCGCCAGGCCAAGTGCCAGGTGCATAGGCACTATTGCAAGTCGTTTCATCGACAACTCCACCTGGTCCGATTAAACGCCCACCACTACCGATCGTGGCACCAAAATCAGGACACACCCAATTACGCCCACCAATATCTTCCTTCCGCTCGATCGTATGACGAGCCCCAGCCGTAAGGCGGAAATGCTCGGTTATCGAATAGCTTACTTGCCCATATAATGCTTCCGATTCTAGAATACGTTTTGGCTGAATAAAAGACATAGCCCAAGCCGTGTCGCTGTCTTGCACCGGATATACGACGATGGGGCCTTGTCCAGGGGGAGGATCTATTTGGGCGATATCGATATCGAAGCGGATGCGATTGTCCTCTTTGATCGTAAAAGCTCCAGCAATCCACTGGAAATCCCCATCGCCAATGGACTTAATTTGCAGCTCATGTGAGTCGTTATCAAAACGCGACCATTCCGTGCGATGCTCTTGTTTAAAGCCAGGTAAAGTACCAGCATCCTGATCACTCGCATTTTTGCGTTCAAGACGATTCCAACTGCCGATGTAACTCAACTCAACGGATTGAAACAGTCGATAATCGATGCGTCCACGGTAAGTGAGGGAGCTTTGATCCAAGGATCCTGGAGTATCGATTAAGGCTGAGTAATGTTTTTCTCCCGCGCGAGGCTTTTGCATCAAGGCAACGTTACCAGTGCCATGATCACGATAATTTTCAACTGCTGCCGTCAACGTAAAATCAACTGTTGGCTCCCAAAGAAAAGTGCCGCGCGCACCGGTCTGGTCTGCTGCCATATACTTCCTGGAACCTGGCATTACATTGGAACGGGATTGAAAATCGATATAGCCATCGTGGCGCTCATTGATCGCTGCCACGCGCAATGCCATCGTGTCAGTTAACGGCATATTCAAAACGCCTTGTATGCCTTGGCGGTTGTAATCACCAAAGACCATGCTCGTTGAACCACTGGCCTGACCCAAGACAGGTTTGGCAGTCACAAGGTTAACGGAACCAGCCGTTGCATTTCTCCCAAATAACGTTCCTTGCGGCCCACGGGCAATTTCCACATGGGCCAGATCATACATGAGAACTGTTGCTCCTTGTGGCCTGGGCGCATAAATGCCGTCGACATGGAATGCCACTGCCGGATCACCCAACTCAGTATGATTGGTGGAGCCAACCCCTCGTAGAAACACATGCACTCCACCGGAATCACCGTGTTGCTCAATGCTTAAATTTGGCACGAGAGACTGCAGACTACTTAAGTCTTTGACCTGTGCACGATCCAGATTATCTTGCGTAAAGGCGCTGACAGCCAGCGGGGTTTCCTGAACGGTACTGGAGCGTTTATTAGCTGTGACTGTGATTTGCTCGATTTGCTCATCGTCTTTATAATCATCTTCAGCAGTCTGCTCCTGAGCCCAAGTTTTAGCCCAGGGAGTGACTACGGTTGCCGAAAAAACAGCTGTGACTACAAGTTTATGTATCATGAAGTAAATCCCCCTTCTTCGAACATGACGAGGCCAGTTCACTCGTGTAAGAATCCTCGTTATCGCGCAGGGGCAAGCTATTCCATAGCTTTTATGAAAACGACTTTATTCTTACTAAACTCAAAACTGGTTAAATTTGTCGCCTTCACGCTTAGGAATATAAAAAGCTGACTCTCTTGGCATCGCGAGTCAGCTTAGTTTGACAAATCTTTTCGCAGGTTTCTTAGCGAGCGATCAACTTATCTAGTGCCTGATTCAGGGTTTGACTTGGGCGCATGACTGCAGAAAGTTTTTTCAAATCAGGATGGTAGTATCCGCCTATATCAACTGACTTACCTTGTGCTGCGTTAATTTCTGCAAGAATTTTTGACTCATTTTCTGCCAAAAATACTGCTAGCTCAGCAAATAATCCTTTCAATTCCTGGTCTTTGTCCTGCTCGGACAGCGCCTGTGCCCAGTACATGGCCAGATAAAAGTGACTGCCACGATTATCCAGTTCACCGACTTTACGCCGGGGTGATTTATTGTAATTCAGAATGCGGCTGGTGGCTTCGTTCAGGGTTTCGGCTAGTAACTTGGCTTTTTGATTGCCTGATTTTTCACCGAGATCTTCCAGTGACACCGCCAACGCCAAGAATTCACCCAGCGAATCCCAACGCAAGTGACCTTCCGCTAAAAGCTGCTCCACATGCTTGGGGGCAGAGCCGCCCGCACCGGTTTCAAACAGTCCACCACCTGCAAGCAAGGGGACGATGGAAAGCATTTTTGCTGAAGTTCCCAGCTCCAGAATGGGAAACAAATCAGTTAAGTAATCGCGCAGCACATTACCGGTCACTGAAATTGTGTCTTGCCCTTTTTTGCAACGCTGCAAACTGAGTCGCATCGCTTCAACAGGAGACATGATCTGGATATCCAATCCTTTGGTATCATGTTCTTCGAGGTAGCTGCGTACTTTTTTGATGAGCTGAGCATCATGAGCACGCTCTTCGCTCAGCCAAAAAACTGCTGGAGCACCAGTAGCCTTAGCTCGTGAAACAGCCAAACGCACCCAGTCGCGAATCGCAGCGTCCTTGGCCTGACACATGCGGAAAATATCGCCGGCTTCAACGGCAAATTCGAATATCGTTTTACCGGCTTTATCTTGAACACGGACAGTTCCAGCTTCCAACAATTCAAAAGTTTTATCATGCGAGCCGTATTCTTCAGCTTTTTGCGCCATGAGACCAACGTTTGGTACGGTACCCATCGTCGCAGGATCAAAAGCGCCATGAGTCTTACAGAAAGAAATGACTTCCTGATAAATACCTGCATAGCAGCGGTCAGGAATCATCGCTTTCATATCATGCAACTTACCATCTGGGCCCCACATCTGCCCTGAAGAGCGGACTGCTGCCGGCATGGAAGCATCGATGATCACATCGCTTGGCACATGTAAGTTGGTAATCCCTTTATCCGAATTAACCATCGCCAGGGCCGGACGTTTTTCGTAGACTGCCTTCAGATCTTTCTCGATGGCAGCTTTTTCCGCAGCAGGTAGCTCACGAATTTTATCGTAAACATCGCCAATACCATTGTTGGCATCGACACCTAGTTTGGCAAAAGTATCTTGGTATTTGGCGAACACATCTTTGTAAAATTCTTTCACAGCATGACCGAAAATAATCGGATCGGACACTTTCATCATCGTTGCCTTCATGTGCAACGATAAAAGAATATTTTGCTGCTTGGCCTCATCGATTTCTTTGGCAAAAAAAGCTTTCAAGGACTTGCAATTCATGACAGAAGCATCGATCACTTCGCCAGCTTGCAGTTTAAAATAATTTTTGAGGACTTTCTTTTCACCAGACTGAGGCTGAAATTCAATGGCAACTTCAGTCGCCGCATCCATCACCGCTGATTTTTCACTACCAAAAAAATCCCCCTCCTGCATATGCGCAACGTGAGATTTCGAGTCTTTCGACCAGGCTCCCATAGAATGGGGATGTTTTTTTGCATATTCCTTGACTGGCTGTGCCACTCGTCGATCCGAGTTACCTTCACGTAAAACCGGATTAACGGCACTACCAAGCACTTTCGCATAGCGTTCTTTTATCGCTTTTTCCGCATCATTTTTTGGTTCTGGCGGATAATTCGGAACAGCATAGCCTTTTGCTTGAAGCTCACGAATTGCTGCCTGCAACTGTGGTATGGAAGCGCTGATATTCGGCAACTTGATGATATTGGCCTGAGGTGTTTTGGCAAGTTCGCCTAATTCAGCCAAATCATCGCTTTGCTGCTGCTCAGGAGAGAGAAAGTCAGCAAAATTTGCTAAAATGCGACCGGCGAGCGAGATATCCCGCGTCTCGACGTTAAGCCCCGCAACTTGAGTAAATGCCTTCACGACTGGCAATAGTGACTGAGTTGCCAGTGCAGGTGCCTCGTCCGTTAACGTGTAAATTATCGTATCGACTTTTTGTGACATACTATATCCTACAATTTTGTGCCGCTTTACCTCACAATTCCATTCCTATCTTAGATTAAATCAGAAGAAAACTGCAAATCCTCGAAAATAGGCGGTCAGTCAAACGCCAAAAGCTTGTAAATTTACCAATTGGAAGTCGATAGAAATGACCCATTCATTTTAGGCGGGGCCAGGTAATTTCCCCATAGTCGGTCTATGGGGATCTCAACTCAAAGTTTCAGTTGTTGAATCATTTCATTAGCAGCACCGACGGCAGCACCGGCAGTGAGCTTCATACTTTGCTCTTTTAGGCAAAGCTCAAGTGCAGAGAGTAAGAGAAGCACATTTTTCAACTGGCAGGTTTCGCCCATCAGACCGATCCGCCAGGCCTTGCCCTTATAAGCCCCCAAGCCGCCACCGATTTCAATACCAAAACCTGTCAGCAAGCGTTTCCTGACTGTTAAGTCATCGATTCCATCGGGGATCTGTATGGCATTCAGTTGCGGTAAACGGATGTCGGCAGCAACAAGTGGCTTAAGCTCCATCGCTTCAAGTCCCGCCATCAGCACCTGATGGTATTGCGCATGCCGTTGCCAGCGTTGTTCCAATGTTTCTTCACAGATCAGACGCAAAGCCTCGTGCAACGCAAAGTTCATGCTAATGGGAGCCGTGTGATGATAGGCGCGTTCGCCTCCCCAATAACTTTGCACCATCGACAGATCAAGATACCAGCTTTGTACCGGCGACTTGCGCTCATTGATCACATTTAATGCCCGATTACTGAATGTGACAGGCGCAAGGCCTGGGGGGCAACTTAAACACTTTTGCGTGCCACTATAAGCAGCATCCACCTGCCACTTGTCGATAAACACCGGCACACCGGCAAGTGAGGTCACCATGTCGGCAACCAGCAAAGCATCATACTTGTGAGCAAGGGCTCCAAGACCATCGAGATTTTGCAAAACACCTGTCGAGGTTTCTGCATGGACGATGCCCAGTAACTTGGGTCGGTGACGTTTAAGAGCTTCTTCTATTTCATCCAGGTGAAAGGCTTTCCCCCAGGGACGCTCGATGACAGCTAGCTTGGCTCCTGCGCGACTGGCCAAATCAGCCATACGCTTGCCAAAAACGCCGTTGATACAAATGAGCGCCGTATCTCCAGGTTCCAGCAAATTAACCAGGCAGGCTTCCATACCAGCAGAACCCGTTGCACTGACGGGTAAGGTCAGCTTATTCTCCGTCTGAAATACATAACGAAGCATCTGCTGATTTTGATCCATAATTTCCAGAAATTTCGGGTCTAAATGCCCTAATTGATTGGCGCCGATGGCGCTTAACACACTGTGTGGCACATCGCTTGGCCCAGGCCCCATCAGGATACGTTTTGGTGGATTGATCGCGGCGTAGTTGGGAGCAGGGTATTTCGTCATAGCTTCGTCCTCTTCAGTCTTTAAATCTAATAGGGACTATGCCTCAGACAGGTATTTTTGCAAGGTTTTCACGGAGGTATTTTCTCTGCGAGTGACAGTACCGTCGGCTAAGGTCTGTCTATCGCGCAGCCTTTAAGTGGAGTTCTGGCACGCGCCTCGACAGTTGCAAACAAAAGGCGGCTTCGTTTTAGGGCCTTATTGATGGTGAATTTCGTGATCCACATCTGCATTCTGATTCATCATCATTTTTCCCATCATCATACAATTTTCCTTCCCCATATCTTCACACATCTTTTGGTGGTGTGATCTCATGATTTCCATACAATCCTGCTTTGCCTTTCCAGATTTTAAGCATTGAGCGACCTCCTGATGCATAGCTGCCATGCCTTCGTGCATTTCAGGTGACATCATCATGACTTGCATATCCTGTTTTTGTCCCATTTTACTAGCTCCTGCGCTCTGCCCCCTGTTGTTATGGACACATGCAGTTAGAATAAATCCCAGCAATAATATCAATTGAATGCGGCTCATTAAACTTTCCTCCTTGAAAGGATAGTAAAAGATTTAATCTAGTCCATTCAAAGCATATTTTGAAGGGTCTTTAAGAAAGTAAGGACTTGCATTGAGTTAATGCTAGCATCACTTTTGTCATGATGATTTTCATTGAGGAGAAGAAGTTCGCACTCTAGTCAGTCAAGGAGATGAATACGCATGGATGTTGGTTCTTTAGCTGATTTTTGCCAAGAGTAAAGTCTGCCGCAAATCAGCTTACGGCAGACTTCCTTGTTATTTCACTGGTATTAAGCCTAAATCCAGATCCTCGATAGACTCGGGATCCCAATTTTCATCAATCTCGATCTCAACGACTTCACCTTTAGCGAAAGTCGCATCATCAAAACAGTTGTTTTCTGTTAGCTCTGCCCAATCTTCCATACAGGCTTCGCCACCAGCAGATGAATCATCCATCGACAATTCAATTTCTGTGGTACCACTGCAATCCCATGCCCCTTCCGGAAAATCGTCAGGAGTAAAACTTGCAGGCAAATAGCCAGGCACCATACTAGCTTCCAATTTCACAGTGCCTTCTTCACCAAAAGCATCGGGATAAAGTGAAGGATCGACGAGATTACTTACACCATCAAAGTAGGAAGCATTGCTGAATTCAACCTCCTCGTTCGCTATAGTCATTGAGCCTGTTGCTAGCACAGAGCCAAAGTCAAGATCAAACAAACCAACAGAGGCAAACGATGTTTCTCCAGCTTCTCCCATAGAACCACTGTAGGAGCTAAGAACTTTACTGACACCTTCGTCGCGTAAATCCATGGCGAGCATGCGCCGCAATTTATCATTCGCAGAAAACGACATGAGCTGCTTCATGGAAATCGCTGTTCGGTTTGCATCTGTCAAACGATTATCAAAAGTTGCAGTATGATGAATAACCATGCTGCCACCTAAATCCATCTTGACAATCATCCGACCTTTGGCTTTACCATCGGCAGCACCTTCGATTTCAATCATCTGATTTAGCTCATTATCCATACACATATATATGGTTAACTTACCTTCGCTTTGCTTTTCATTATCAATCCAAATTTGCATCGACTCAGGGAAAGACATTTCTTCGCCTTGGGTTAATCTAAGGCCAGGGAACTCGCCGCCAGGGCCCTCGCCGCCAGGGCCCTCGCCGCCAGGGCCCTCGCCGCCAGGGAACTCGCCACCAGGGCCCTCGCCGCCAGGGCCCTCGCCGGGATCACCAAAATCACCGCCCATATCAGGGAAGGTGACACTCAACTTTTCACCAAAAGTAATGCTGGGATCATTTTCCAACATACACACTGTTGAAGCAATTTGAGTAATGTTATCTAGACCTTCACGAACACTTTCGCGCAGCTCACACGCTTCAAACGACTTACCACCATCCAAGCGAAGACCAGCAGCATTACCTTCACCTTTAACAGATTCAGGTAAGGTAATCATAAGTACCGAACTTAAACCGATGTCTTTCAGGGAGGTAACCGAGCCAACATCACCAACAGTTCCATTGGTTCCATCTCCAGCTGCAGGCGTGTCGCTATCAGAGCCACACCCTTGCCAGAGGCCGAGACCGATGACAAGCCCTGCTGCCATCCACATCTTTTTACAATTTCCCATCGTTATGCTTCCTTATAACTAAAAAGAACACTATTGCGTCATCAATTACCACCTTTGAAATCTCGGTTCCTACTGTGCACGCTTAAGTCGAGTGAAAATTTAATTGCGTAAAATTTTTCTTAACCCCATTTTTGGTCATATAAACAGCGGATTAAAATTTATACATTCCAGGCATAAAGAACAGTTATAGGAAGATGTGAAAAAAAAGAAGAGGGAGGTTTAACAACTTCCCTCTTTTTACCAAGCCGGGGAAGGCATGGAAGAGAGGTAATATGGATGGGGTTCAGAACACATGGCGCAATGTCTCTTACAAAGCACAATATGCCAGTTTTGAAGCAATACCTCGCGACATAATTTAGTTACTTAACAAAGATTGGGCAAGTTTAGAATCGCTCAATTTCTGCAAATTTTACGTAGATATCGCATTTCTTAGCGTTTTGCTGAAGATTAAAGCTCTTAATCAGCATTTTTGGCTGCACCTTCAGCAGGGAAGATGGCTTGACCAACAAGCCAATCGCTGTTAGAACGCAATTGTTAACTACCTTTACAAAGACTTTTAAAAAAAGGAATTGTAGCATGCGACTGTGGACGGGCAGACACTACGGAGCAGCGTTGCTGACGATGTTAACTATTGGTAAGGCACAAGGAAGCAGCTCCCAAAACGAGCGAGAAGTCTATGGAAAATGCCAGGCCACAGGTGAAAATTCTCTGATCGACAATATGCAAGATGGTGATCATTTCATCGGTGCAGCGGAAGGGCGGCTCGGCACTTGGTACACCTTCAATCCTGGCGCGAGTTGTCAGCAGGAGCCGAAAGTTGATTCTTATCAAGCATTTACTATGACTCCAGATAAAGAAAAAGGCTATGTTGCCGCAAGTTCCGGCAAATCATGCACGGCCAATGGCTGGTCTGGCGGTGGGATTGGTGTGGAGTTTCTTTCTGTATATAAAGGTCTGGATATCGACCCGGAACTTTGCCACAACGGTTACGACGCTAGTGTTTATCGCGGCTTAAGTTTCGCTTTACGTGCTGAACAAAACCTTCGCTTGCAAGTATGCACCCGTTATGTCCTTGATTATAACTGCCATGGTTATGACATTGTTGCTCGTGGAGACGGCTGGCGAGAAGTCTCCATTCCCTGGAGCCAAATGCTACAAGAAGATTGGGGACCAGCAACCACGCTTGTGCCATTTAATCCAGCAAATATTGTCAGTATCCAATTCAAAACCAGTGTTGAAAACTTTTCCTTTGCCATCGCTGATCTCAAATTTATCTCCGAACAAGTTGGAGGTGATGAAGGTGGCAAAGGTATCTGGCATGCTTATCGTCCGAAAAATATTTTTAAAGGTCAACTGGCTACCGAATATGACAATTGGAAAGCGCGACACCTCGTTCAGTGTAGTGATGGCAGTGCCGATGTACAAATGTTTCCTGGGGAGTCGGTTTCGGAAGCCACAGCTTATGGTTTGCTGATCGCTGTTAGCATGGACGACAAAGAAACCTTTGATCAGCTCTTGCGCGGTTTTGAAAAGCGAAAGAACTTTCGCGGCATGATGTCATGGAAATTTGCCGTCTGTGGCGACGTCTGGCAACCGGGAGCCGCGACGGACGCCGATCTTGATATCGCCATGGCATTGATCATGGCTGATCGCAAATGGGGCCAGTACCGACAAGCGGCTGAATCGGTGATCACAGCCTTAAAACAATACGGCACCTCACAGTGCAAAGGCATGCTCATCTTGCGACCAGGTGATAATTGGGGTGGTTGCCAGGACCCATCCGATAAACGTTTAAATCCCTCTTATTTTGCTCCGGCATATTATCAGGCTTTCGGTCGCTTTTTACCGAATCAGGCTGATTTTTGGAATCAGTTAGTCATTGACACCTACCGTTTGCTCGATCAATACCAACAGTCCAATGATGGCTTGCTACCTGATTGGAGCTACGCTGACGGTTCTTTGGCGGGACCTTATGGTTACGAAGCATGTCGTGTGCCCTGGCGAATGGCGACCGACTATGCTTGGAACAGTCGCGCTGAAGCGAAAAAAGTATTGAATGGTATCCGTGGTTTTGTCGCAAGTAATAGTGGACCAGCGCGCGCAACCGAGCATAAAAATAGCTGTTTCATCGGTGGTTTTGCCTTAACTGCCACTGCTGAAAGTCAAGATCTGACAGATCGCTGGTACGAAGAATGGCTTAGCAGCATTCCTCAATCTCCAGACAATATGGTCGGTGACAACCCCTATTATCAAGGGTCCTTAAGAGTCCTGTATTTGCTGTTGGCCAGTGGTCAATTTAAGCTTTAAACCTTCGTTTCTTGTCATTTTGGTATTTTCGCTGTGGCCGTTACAACGGTCACAGCATTCGCAAGGACCAAGCTATGGATCAGTTGATTCGAATTCAAGAGATCACCAAGACATATCCCATCGGTGGTTTGTTTCAACGCAAACAGCGATTGTTTGCTTTGCAAGACATCAACTTAGAAATTCAGCGTGGAGAAATTCTCGGCATCCTCGGTGAATCGGGAAGTGGCAAAAGTACCTTAGCTCGCATTCTCGCCCGCCTGGAAGTAGCCGACAGCGGTCACTTTTCGCTTGATGGCAATCGCCTCTTCGGACGACCAAAATCAAAACTGGAACGCTTAGCCTACGGTGCGCGAGTCCAGATGATCTTTCAAGATCCATTCAGCTCGCTAAACCCTGCACATACCATCGGCTATCAATTGAGCAGACCATTAATTTTACATGGTAAAACGCGGTCGACAGCGGATTTAGAAAAAGAGGCTGCCACGCTCTTGGATGATGTCGGCATGCGCCCTGGCAAACAGTTTCTCAGCAAATATCCTTTTGAATTATCGGGCGGGCAAAGGCAACGCGTGGCAATTGCCAGAGCTCTGGCCGTTCAGCCTGATCTATTGATTGCTGATGAACCGACCTCCATGCTGGACGTTTCCAACCGCATGGATATTCTAAATTTGTTAAAAAAAATACGCGAAACCAGAAACTTAACTATAGTCATGATCACTCATGACTTACCGAGTGCCTGGTATTTAACGGATCGTATTGCTGTGATTTTTTCCGGCCAGATCGTCGAAGCCGGTTTAACGGAAGAAATTTTGGCAAAGCCTTCGCACCCGTATACGAATCTTTTGCTTGAAGTGGCAAAAAAGCGTCTAATCCGCACACCAAGCCGGACCAAAGATGATGGCAGTTTAAAAAGTCAGTTACGTCAGCAAGCCGGTTGCACATTTGCAGCGCGCTGCCCCCGTGCCTCCAGTATATGTACCAGTGAAGCTCCTCTACTGCGACCATTGGCAGATGAGAGAACCATTCGTTGTCATACACCCCTACACATCGACCACTAGAGAAAGAGATTTTCATGCAAGAGAAAATACTACCGAAGGATTTTATTTGGGGCGCAGCTAGCTCCTCGTTTCAAATTGAAGGCAGTGTTCCAGGTGATGGCCGCGGCCCTTCCATCTGGGATGATTTCTGTCAGCAAAAAGGCGCTATTGCCGATGGCAGTGACGGCCGTCAGGCCTGTATGCACTATGAACTTTGGCCACAAGATGTGGAGCTTTTAAAAGAACTTGGTGCCAAGGCCTACCGTTTTTCCATCGCCTGGCCGCGTATCCTGCCTGAAGGCCGTGGCAGCGTGAATCAAAAAGGTTTGGATTTCTATCAAAGACTTGCTGATGGCTTGCTCGAAAAAGGCATCACGCCATGGGCAACTCTATATCACTGGGATTTGCCGTCTGCTTTGGAACAAGCCGGTGGCTGGCGCAACCGTGACACCGCTTATGCCTTTGCCGACTATGCAGCCTTGGTCGTCGAAAAATTAGCCGATCGCATCGGCCATTGGATCACTCATAATGAACCATGGTGTGTTGCCGTTCTTGGCCACCGCACAGGTGAGCATGCCCCTGGCCTCAAATCGCTGAATGCTGCCCTGAAAACCTCTCACCATGTCTTGCTATCGCACGGTTTGGCGATGCCAAGAATCCGCGAATTAGCACCCAAAGCTGAAGCCGGCATCACGTTAAACTTAAACCCCGCATATCCAGCACGTGCTGATTCAACAGAAGATCTTGATGCCGTGCGGCATTTCGATGGTGATTTTAATCGCTGGTATCTCGACCCGATATTTAAAGCCCAGTATCCAGCAGACATGATGAAAGATTACGAGGCACGTGGCGGTCTCGACCAGGATGGCTGGTCCTTCATTCAAGAAGGTGACTTGCAGCAAATCGCCCAACCGAACGACTTTCTCGGGGTGAACTACTATACGCGCGCGGTAATGGGTGAGCGACCTAACGTTGCGCCGCAGGCGATGCAAGATCCTAAGCAATATACAGCGATGGGCTGGGAAATATACCCACAGGGTCTTCAGGATCTGTTTGTACGCCTTGCCAAGGAATATCCAGCAAAAGCCTATTACATCACCGAAAATGGTGCCGCTTTTCAGGATGAAGTGAATACTCAAGGCGAGATCCATGACTTCGATCGCATCGGCTATTTTACCAGCCATTTATCACAAGTTGCTGAAATATGTCAGCGAGGTATTCCACTCAAAGGTTATTTTGCCTGGTCCATAATGGACAACTTTGAGTGGGCACATGGTTATGAAAAACGCTTTGGCCTGGTCTATGTCGACTATGCCAATCAAAAGCGAACTCCGAAGGCCAGTTTCCGTTGGTTGAAAGAAGTGATCGCCGCCAATAAGGTCTTTGAGGTAGGTTGAGACCCTTAAAAGTTTATTGTCTGTGAAAGGGGTTTCCTATGAAAAATATCCATGGACTAGATGCATCGGATATTCGTCATTCCAATAACAATCTGGTTTTAAAGCTTTTATGGCAGCACCAGATTATTTCACGCGCAGAACTGGCTCGCATTACGGGGATGAGCCGACCAAGTATTTCAGCGATTGTCGCCGAGCATTTGGAGCGTGAACTGATCAGTGAAGTTGGACATGGCGTCTCCAAAGGTGGAAGGCGACCGGTCTTACTACGCTTTGAGGATGACGCACATCTGATCGCCGGCCTGGATCTAGGTGCCTCGCATATCAGTTTGATGCTGACCAACTTAAGAGGGCAGGAAGTCGAATGGCTTTCTGTTCCCTCGCCAACCACACAGCACCCCGAGCAAGCAATCTCGCTAGCCATGGAACTTCTGAAACAAGGTATGGCATCTGCGAAAAAGATCAACCGCAAGGTGATTGGCTTAGGTATTGGGGTACCAAGTCCTGTTTATCGCGGCGGTGATACCTTATCGATACACCCCGCTATTCATCCAAAATGGGCTGACTTTGCCTTAAGTCGTATCATCAAAGAACATTTGTCGATTCCCGTGTTTTTGGAAAACGATGCCAACCTTGGTGCCTTAGCAGAACTTTGGTGGACGGAAAGGCAAAGCCGCAAGCATCTTATTTATCTCAAAGTAGCCTCGGGTTTAGGTGCCGGAGTGATCATCGACGGTAAAATCTATGCGGGAGGCCATGGTCTGGCTGGTGAGTTGGGACATACCTTTATTCGCGAAAGACAAGGCGATAAATCACCAACTGAAGAAAACTTAAACTCAATGATCGGCATCAACTATGTCCTCGCTGATTTGCATGAGAAGTTTCCTTTGATTGGAACTAAACCTTTGCACCGGGGTGAAATTCTCAAAGAAGCTTACGAGTCTGGTAACGCTGAGGTGCGTGAAATTGTGCGGCACTTTATTCGGCGCTTATCGATGGCAGTGGTCAACGCGTTGGTCAGCTTCGATCCGGAACTTGTCATCGTTGGTGGTGTCGTACCTGATCTGGGTGATGAACTCGTCAACCTGATTCGAGGTGAGATCTCTCACCATCTGGTTTGGCCAGAGCTTCGCGGCGTACAACTCGAAGTCAGTCGATTTGGGGAAAAACAGACGGCTTTGGGTGCTGCGACTTTGGTTCTGGAAAAAATGCTGGAAGACTTCCAGCTGTTTTGTGAAGCGCGTGAGCGCAAGGTCCGCTTTAAGGAATACTGTTTGTCATAATAAGGGAGAGTTATGGGAAATCTTGCCAGGCAAATCACAAAGGGGGTCAAGGGTGTGATCCTACTGCTGGCTATGATCGGCAGTGTTGCATGCACCCCGAAACACAAACATGAGCCTCGCAATCATCTGATTATTTCCACTGAACCCACTGCTTCCTGGATCCGTAATTTCAACCCTCTTTCAACGGCGGGTAATCCACGATGGGCGAGTTTGGCAACGATTTACGAGCCACTGATGATATACAATCGCATGGAAGGTGAATACATTCCATGGCTGGCAACTGGGGTTCAGTGGGTCGGTGATGATCATCAGCAGCTTGAAATAAACCTGCGCGCTGGGGTTCAATGGTCAGATGGAACAGAGTTTACGGCTGAAGATGTCGCCTTTACCTTCAACTTGCTCAAACAATTTCCCGCTTTAGATGCGAACGGCGTTTGGTCTTTTACGAAGAGCATCGATGTGCTTAACCCCACAACCTTGCGCTTCCACTTTCAGAAAGCCTTTGCTCCAGGCTTACTCTATATCGCCCACCAAGCGATTGTTGCCAAGCATGTCTGGCAAGACGTCAAAGATCCAGTGTCATTTGCCAACCCTAACCCGGTTGGTACAGGGCCATACACGGAGCTGACTTTGTTTGAAAGTCAAAGCTATGAGTTAAGTCGCAACCCCTACTACTGGCAAAAGGATAAAGCAAAAATACCTGCCATCCGCTTTCCGGCTTTGGCCAGTAATGAGCAAGTCATGCTCAACTTGCTAAAGGGCAATATCGATTTGGCTGGTAATTTTGTGCCAGCAGTCGATCGGGTTTTTGTCGAAAAAGATCCCGACCACCATGAATATTGGTTTCCCTTAGTCGGCAATATGGTTTTTCTTTACTTGAATACCACCAAGCCGCCCTATGATCAGGTCGCCGTCCGCAAAGCTCTGAGTCGCGCCCTTGACCGGCCAAAAATTGTTAAAGTTGCTATGTTCAACTATACCGAGCCCGGACATCCTAGCGGACTGACACAAGCCTTTGAAAAGTGGCGATTGCCTGCCGAACATCCGGAGGGCACGTGGACACAATTCCAACCAGATCAAGCGAATCAGGAACTCGATGCTGCTGGCTTTTCGAAGGGAAGTGACGGCTATCGCCGCCTTGCTGATGGTAGCCGTTGGCAAATTGACATCACCGTCGTCAACGGTTGGTCCGACTGGGTAAGGGCTGGGCAGATCATCGCCACCAATCTACGAGAAATTGGTATCGATGCGCAGCTTCGTACTTATGACTTTGGTGCCTGGTTTAGTCAACTGCAGCGGGGAGAATTCGATGCAGCGATATCCTGGTCAACAGACACAGTCGAAACTTATGATTTTTACCGCTGGTTGATGTCATCCAGCACGAAGCTTGACGTCGGTGAACCCGCCAACGGCAATTGGCACCGTTTTTCACACCCGGATGCCGACGCCGCTCTGCAGGCTCTAGCGACCAGTTTTGATGAAGATGAGCAAATGACATTGGTCAAAAATTTACAGTTGGTCTTTATGCGTGAAGCACCAGCGATTCCCCTATTCCCCAACCCAGCTTGGGGTTTGGCAAATACGCGGCATTTTACCAACTATCCGGGACGAGATCGACCGTATGCGGTGTTATCACCAAATTTTCGACCGGAGATCCTGCAGGTGCTAACGCAGTTGGAAAAACGTTCTGATTTACCCAAAAAGCTTTGAGGGACGAACATGATCGGCATCGTCAAAAGACTTGGATTTTATCTAATCGCCATCTTCTTATCACTTTGCATCAATTTCCTGCTCCCGCGCCTGATGCCTGGCGATCCGTTTAACGTTTTGTTTTCCCGCTTCCAAGGTCAACTCTCGCCCGAAGCGATCGCTGCACTGCGGGAGTCCATGGGCTTTACCGATGATCCTTGGCATATTCAGTTCTGGAATTACTTGACCAGTATCTTGCAAGGTGATTTCGGCATATCGACCAGTTTTTTTCCTTCACCAGTCGCTGACGTCATCTGGCAATCCATGGGTTGGACCTTCGCCTTAGCAGGTATGGCATTATTAGTCAGCTTTAGTATCGGCAGTTTCCTGGGCGTGCTCGCCGCTTGGTACCGTGGTGGGTTTATCGATCGATTTATCACTCCTAGCCTGATTTTTCTTGGATCTTTCCCATACTTTTGGCTGGCGATGCTGCTTGTCTATGTTTTTGGATTTTCACTTGATTGGTTTCCGATTGCCCACGCTTATTCCAGCGGTATGCGACCGTCGTTGAGCTGGGAATTTATTGTCGATGCCGCCTATCACCTGTTTTTACCAATGATGTCTATCGTATTGGCAACCATGGGCGGTTGGATTCTCAACATGCGCAATGCGATGATCGCCGTGCTCGGCACGGAATATATCAACCTCGCCCATAGCAAAGGCTTACGTCATCGTGTGGTCTTACTGCGATATGCCGCTCGCAACGCCTTACTCCCTAACATAACAGGGCTCGGTATGGCTCTCGGCTACGTTCTTGCCGGTTCCTTACTAACTGAAATCGTTTTTTCTTATCCAGGTCAAGGTTATCTCCTGATTCAAGCAGTAAGAAATCAGGATTTTCCACTGATGCAAGCTTTGTTTTTTTGCATCACAGTGGCGGTATTACTCGCCAACTGGTTAGTTGATATCGCCTATCTCTGGTTAGATCCACGTACGCGGGGAGCACAAACATGAAGCGTATCCAAGATTTATTTTTTAAAAGCTTTCTTGCTCGCGCTGTGGCCGAAAGCCCTAGTTCAGCCTATGGGCTTGCTGTGATTTTGCTCTTTTTTCTCGGCTCATGGTTAGTCCTACCGTTTTTAGGTGATCCGGCGGAATTTTTAGCCGAACCTTTGCATGGTCCGTCTTGGAGCCACTGGTTTGGCACCAATGGCCAAGGCCAGGATGTCTTTCGTCAAACCGTAGCTGGTACAGCTTCCAGTTTGAGTCTCGCTCTTTTAACGGGAGCTGCAATGACAATCATTGGAGCCCTCATCGGTTTGATTGCCGGTTATAGCGGTGGGCGTGTCGATCGTTTGCTTTCTCACCTGACCAATATCACCCTTGTCATTCCCGGTTTGCCATTGGCTATCGTCCTTGCCGCTTTTTTGCCAGCAGGACCAGTCAGTCTGTTTTTAGTCCTGGTTATTACCGGCTGGGCTTGGAATGCCCGGGTTTTTCGTGGTTTAGCCTTATCGGTAAGGCGTAAAGATTTTGTCGCGGCGGCTGAGATTACTGGCGAATCCAGGCTGCGAATTGTTGTTTATGAAATCCTTCCCAATCTTTTAGCTACTTTCGCTTCAAGCGGTATCGGAGCCACAATATACGCGATCGGCGCCCAGGTTGGCCTGGAGTTTTTGGGATTGGGTGATATGAACCGTATCACGTGGGGCACCAACCTTTATTGGGCCAGCAATGATGCAGCATTGATTACGGGTTCCTGGTGGATTTTTGTGCCAACAGGACTCTGCATTGCCATTGCATGCAGCTCCTTGACCTTACTGTCGTATGCTGTTGATGCGATCAATAATCCGAGTCTGCGGGCCGAGCAAGTGATTCGCGCCCGACTCGTCGATCCGCTTCGTCGAGCAATTGGTGTCACCCCTTTGGCAAAGGATTTGCGCTATGCTGTCAAACCAAAGTCTGCTTGAAATCAAAGAACTCAGCGTTGCTTTTGCGGCTAAGCATGGCAACGACACCATCGTCATTGATCGAGTCAGCTTAGATCTTGCGCCCAAGCAAATCATTGGACTGGTTGGCGAGTCAGGTTGCGGAAAGTCGACTCTTTGCCGGGCGATAATTCGCAGTTTACGCGCCCCGGCCTATATTGCCGGCGGGCAGATCCTGTGGCAAGGCAAGGACTTGCTCGCCTTAAACAGCGAGGGTTTGAATCAGCTACGTTGGCAAGAAATCGCCATGGTGGTGCAAAGTGCATTAGATGCGCTCAATCCGGTGATTAAAATTGGCCAGCAGATCTTTGATACCATGGAAGCGCATGGCATTCACGATGGTAAAGTCAAACAGCGCCGTGCTAGCGAACTTATGGAAATGGTCGGCCTTGATGCACGGCATCTGCAATCATTTCCGCATGAACTTTCCGGTGGCATGCGTCAGCGGGTGATCATTGCTATGGCGCTCGTCTTGAATCCAAAGTTACTCATTTTGGACGAGCCAACGACAGCCTTGGATGTCGTGACTCAAGCGGAAATTCTGGGACATATTCTTAATTTACAAGAAGAGCTGGGCTTTAGCATCCTCTTGATTACGCACGATCTGCCTTTGGCCTTAGATTTTTGCCATGACATTGCCGTGATGTATGCAGGCCGTATCGTTGAACAGGCGCCAGCCAAGCAAGTCCAGCAATTCCCACAGCATCCTTATTCTTCAGGCTTGTTGCACTCATTTCCGGAAATCGGCCACGATATGGAAGCCTATCAGGGCATACCTGGCGACCCGGTGAACTTCGAAGCGATGCCAAGTGGCTGCCCATTTCATCCTCGCTGCCCCAAAGCCGACGATACTTGTCGCAGAAAATCCGTGCAACTTCAACCATCGGGCCAACATCTGGTCGCTTGCCACAAGCCGCAACTTTGGCAGCAAGCAGAGACGAGTAGCAAAAACACCAACAAGCACTCTCAATTCAAACTCCATTCACGGGGTTCGGAATTGTATTCCTTACAAACTTAAGGTTCATCGGGAGACGAGGGTATGCGACGATTTCTTTCTTTGCTAGGGGTCTGGCTCGGCTTACAAGCCAGCAATGCTGTGGCCCAGTATAGTTTTGACTTTAATGCTTATTACCGGACTGGTATCGGCTATAGCCGCTCTAATGTTGATCAGGTCTGCTACAATCAACCCGGCTGGCCGGATCTCATACCCCGCTTGGGTAACGAATGCGGCAACTATGGCGAGTTTATGTTCTACAAAAACTACAAGCCGCAAGGAGAAAATCCCAAAGCTCCGTGGATGCGTGGTGGTATCACCTTTTCCTTGGCAGCCGACGGTAACCAAAGCGAAGAAAAAACTCGCCCGGAAAACCGTCCGGCTGGTGCGGGTGAGAGCAGCCAATTTGATTTCGATTGGGCCAATCGCGAACTTTACATCGAGGGTATCAACTTTTTTGGCGAAGGTTCAAGGATTTGGGTCGGCAAACGCTTCTATCGCAGGCTCCATATCCCGATATGGGATTTTTTCATTCTGCAAAATAACGGCAGTGGCTTTGGTCTGATGGATTATTCTGTCGGTTCTGGTCATCTCTCTGTAGCCTGGCTACGGCGCACCAGTAATGCCGATGACTCGCAACCTTTCCACAACAATTTTGACTTACGCTATGCCTTTCCTGTCGGCAAATCGAAACTGGAATTGATCGCCATCGCCGGTGAACAAGCTCCATTGGATCACCGCAGTGGCGAGCGTAAATGGATTAAAGTTCCTGGACAATCCCTGACGATTAACTGGGAACATAATGAGCGACCGTACCAGTATAAGATCATTGGCCAAGTCGGCAAAGGACTCTATGGGGCCAGACCCGATCATTATCAAGGAGGCTGGTCAACAGGTGCAACTGTCGGCCGTTTTGATGAGCAAGCGTTTGCAGATAGTGATCCTGCAGCCGTAGAACGAGCTGAAGCCTGGAAAAAATCGGCAAGCTATCGCTTAGTGACTAACCTTCTGTGGAATCCGGATGCCAATTATTACGTGGACATGGCGGCTTTTTATGGAGTTGCTGACTTTGGCGGGCGTAAAGACAGCCAAGGTGAAGAACTGGAAAATCGCAACACCTTCGCCATTGGTGCACGTCCGACTTATATGTTTAGCGATCATCACTCCATCGAAGCCGACTACTATTACTCGCTGATTGAAAACGGAGTGCCTTATCAAGATCGAAATTTCCAAACCAAATACGATGGTAAACCGATCGATCGTGAGCTGCATAAACTAACAATGGCTTATGTTTTACGTCCTTTGCCATTCGAATGGGCAAAGCCGGTGATTCGCTTTTACGGCACCGTCGCCAAATGGAACGATAAAACCAAGGGCGATAATTATCTGACTGGTTATTTACGACCATTGTACGAAAATAAGACTACTGGCTACACCATTGGGGTGATGGGCGAAGCCTGGCTATAATTTGATGATTTCTGGGGGAATCGAGATGTTAAAAAATTGTCTGTTTGCAGCGTCTATCGCAGGTTTTCTTTTTAGCCAATCATGCAGTACGGTGAGTGAGACACCTGTTACTAGCCGTAGTAACCCTTTAAAAGGGATGAACTTCTATGTTGATGACGATAGCGTCGTCGCCCAAGAATTGAGTCGCTTGGCAAATGCTGAAGCAGATACAAGCGCAGCCCTGGATTATTTGGCGAAACAGCCAGCAGCCGTTTGGTTTGGGGGTTGGAGCGGACCCATTCGCCAGGCTGTCGCTAAGGAAGTAGAGAAGGCGGAGGCGAGTCAGACTCATCTTGTGGCTGTACCTTACAACGTGCCTTATCGTGATTGCGGACAATATTCTTCTGGCGGACTCAAAGCTGATAGCTACCGTCAATGGATTGATGACTTTGCTGCTGGTTTGGGTCAGCACAAGGCCGTCATCATTTTAGAGCCGGATGCGATTCCATTGATCAATTGCCTGTCTGCACAAGCAAAAGAGGAGCGTTGGCAGTTACTGCACTTTGCCCTGGAAACTTTTAAAAGCAAAACCCAGGCCCTTGTCTATATGGATATTGGTCATGGCAACTGGGTACCGGCTGGGATACTTGAAGGGCGCCTGAGAGAGATCGGTATCGACAAAGCAGATGGTTTTGCTATCAACACTTCTAATTATCAATCAACAGAAGATAGTGTCGCCTTTGGTAAAAAATTAATTCACCGCTTTCCTGGTAAAAGCTTTGTCATCGACACCTCACGTAATGGTTTTGGACCCAGCGATGATAACGCCTGGTGTAACCCACGCGGCCGCGCCACAGGCTATCCGCCCCAGGTAGTTCAAGATGAGCCGGGACTTGATGCGTACCTTTGGATCAAAAGGCCTGGTGAATCGGATGGTGAGTGTAACGGTGGACCTAAAGCAGGTCATTTCTGGCCGGAAATTGCCACAGAATTAGTGAAAAACAGCCCTTATGCGCAGCAATAAACCTATCGCCATCAGCAGAGAACGGAACTCAAATGAAACTAGCAAGAAATCTCAGAATTTTGATGGTATGTTTTAGCCTGACAGCAGCATGCAGCGATGATTCCATCAGCAACTCAGATCAGCCGGAAACACTTCCTAATGACATGAGCCTTGGTTTAACACTCCCCCAAGGTTTAGTCATCGACGATTTTAGCGACTGTGAGTCTGAGTTTAAGACTCAGATCGACAGCTATTGGTATACCTTCAACGACGAACTCAACAGTGGTGATTCCACCTCTGACATGCAGCGTCTTTCAACTGGCCTTCTCGATGATAGCTGTGCTCTAACATGAACAGGCAAAGTCACGACCACTTTTCAGTACGGCTTTGCCGGACTGGGATTTGACTTAGCAGAGCTTGACCTTGCAGAATACAGCGGCATCTATCTGGTAACAAGGGGTGAGGGCCGTAATTTTCGCTTAAAATTGCCTATGGGCCAGCAGCTTGAAAGTGAAGAGACTGACTTCTTTGGCGCTGACTTCGCTTGTGGTAATGGCAGTCAGGACTGGCAGCCAACAACGATTAAGTTTTCCAACTTGCAGCAAGGAGGATGGGGAATCAATCGCCCACTTGAGCTTTCTGATGTCAGCAAAATTCAGTTTCAAACGATCGGACAACCGATTGTGTCTTTTCAATGTGACATCGCGGCCGTTGTCCTTAGTCTTTAAATGGTAAGGTGTCTGTTTACCATTAGCACTAGCAAATAGAGTCCTTTTCGACCATCCACTCTTTATTTATGGCCTTTTACTTTCGAGTAGAAGGCTATATTTTTTTTGTCCCATACCTGTCATTAACTTACCGACTTTAAAATAATTAAAATCAAGAAATTTGGCGCATGAGACTTTAATGCTATCCGTCATTCCCAGTGGTTACGTAGAAACCACGTCGGGAGTCTGCGTGAATCACAAGTTCAAGCTTGGACGACACTTCAGCCCTTGCCTTGACACCTACGCGAAGTCAATAAATTTCGGATCTGAAATAAAGGTTAATTTTGACACCATGTTTTTAGACATAAGTGCTAATCACGACCTACATTCTCTGCTTCCTTCTCCGCTGCAAATGTGGAAACATGACAGTCAAATGGGCAGCATGCCTGCCATTAAAATCAAGACTTCCGTCGCAAAGGAAAATTATGATGAAGATCAAGCAGACCTTAACCCTCGTTTCACTTTTAGGGTTTCTCAATCATGGTTCTGTCATGGCAGCTGAGCAAAGTTTTGCCATTAGCGACTGGGATGAGTTGGCCGTTTCTGGTGCCTATACCATTGATATAAAAGAAAATGCTGATCAACGACGCGTGCTTGTCAATGGGGCCAGTGAAGATATTCAAGAGCTAACAGTTGAGACGGTGCGCGGCAAGCTTGTGATTAAGCCAAAATCCCATCTTAGCAGAATCAAAGATCAGTTGCAGATCACGGTTTTTAGTCCTGCAAGTTCGATCAAAGAAATCGAATTGAGTGGAGCCAGCACCGTGACATTTCTTTGGGATAAGATTGCATCGAAAGAGATGGAAATTGATCTTTCTGGAGCTAGCAGGTTGAAAATCCCACAATTGATCAGTCGTGAAATTGATTTGGATCAATCAGGAGCGACGAAAACGGAAATTCGACAAATTCAAGCAGGAAAACTTGAGCTAGAAAGCTCAGGCTCAAATGAGTCTCTGCTGGCTGGTACTGTTGAAACTTTAAAAATTGAAGCTTCTGGTGCAGCTAATCTAAATCTAACTGATCTCAGCAGTAAAGCAGCTAAATTGGAGCTTTCAGGAGCATCCAATCTGAAGCTAGGGCCAACGGAATCAATTGAGGGAAAAGCCAGTGGTGCTTCGCGGGTTAGTTATCAAGGTCAACCGAAAATGAATTTGAGTTCGTCTGGGGCTGCAACGATTAAGGCGAACTGAAGACGGGAAGTTTTATTAACTTGTTTTAATTGCAAGGGTGGGAACAGACAGAGAGCTTCAGCTCCCTGTCTGATAAATTTCTTAGAAATTCTGTGAGATAGCTACATAGTATACTGGGCCTAGGGCGTGGTAAAGGTTATTGATCAGGTATTCAGTTGGTGAGGTTCGAGAATCATCCAAGGGTGGCTTATTATCAAAGACATTGGTTGCACCAACAGTAATGCTACCTCCCCAAGGATGTAAGTATTCATACTGAGCATCCCACTGAGAATAGCTGCCGATCCATTGTGTTTCGTCACCTCTTTTACGATGGTTACCGATATGGCTATTGCGCACTGCTACAGCATGTGAGTTTGTTGCCCACGTTAAGTTGTTAATCAGTCGCCATTTCGGATATCCGCTGTCCAACAATATGTTTTCTAATCCGAGACCAGGAATTTCTTCCGTCTTGAAAAAGATGACATTGCCATAACTTGAATCCAGCTCAAAGCGATGTTGACCGGTGTTATACTTCATATTTAGATTGGCATCGAAACCACGGATATGCTGTTGCGCTAAGTTCTGCAGCGGAGCATCGATATTAGCGATCTCGCCATTAGTACGACGATTAATCTGAATGCCAAAATTATTTAAATCGATGTCATCACGTGAATCGGCTTCCATGACCTTATAATAATCGTATGAACTTGGCACCGCATCTTTAATTTTGGTATCCCATATATCAGCGCTCAAGCTCATAAAATTTAAGGGTTGGAGAACGATTCCAAAGTTATAGGACTCCGAGACCTCTTCGTTTAGATTTTTGTTACCGGACTCATAGACGATATATTGCTCATCCGGGCAATCATCTTTTGAAATGCCCTGACTTTCACAGTATTGATAATCCGGCATAAAAGGGTTGGTTTCCGTTCTGGACTGAAACAATCGTCTAAGTGGGGGGGCTTTAAAGCCAGTACCTGCTGAACCTCGAATCAGTACCTCTTGAATCGGCTTGTAACTAAAAGAAAATTTAGGATTAAAACTAGAACCAAAATCGCTATAATTGTCAAAGCGTCCTGCTAGCTGTAGTTCTAAGCTATCAATGACAGGTAGCATCAATTCGGCAAAGACTGCCGAAGCTTGCCGATCACCTTCACCAACGCTAGCCGATGCTCCTAAGACATCACTTTGCCCAAGATCCGGATCAATTTGTGTGGAAGGTTCATCAGCAGTGTTTTTATAGGTTTCAGTTAAAAAACTGACTCCCGTACTAAATGCGGCGATACCGCCCGGTAGATTCCAAAGATCACCAGTGACTGAAAAATCAACTTTATTCTGTGTCGTCGTGATGACCTGAAATGGTTCGTACTTTGCTGGTAAAATGCCGCCTGGATTATCCGCAGTGATAGGATTGTAATCATCATTATTAATGAGCTCAATAATACTGCTAATCCTAGCAAAGCCTTCGGGGTTGCTGATATCGATTTTTTGTTGTCCCGTCGACGCCGCCAATTCCCAAGTGTAAGTTGCTCCAAAATCACCGCGCACACCGGCAAGTAAATCATAGCTATCGACTTCTGCTTCCGTGACGCGATTTCCCAGACCCACTGCTCGCATAAATAAGGTGGCTGCTCCACCTTGATAGCCGGGTATACCAAGCTGCTGGGCTGTAGCTTCAGGAACCGTAACTTGCGCTGCGTTGGGCGCCATATTATGAAGGTCTGTGTGCCGACTTACCAAAAGTCGCCCAAAGGCCTGCAAACCATTATCAAACTGGTATTCTGTCGTATTGAGTAAGGAAATTTGTGTTGTCTTTGGATAATATTGAGCCGTGCGGGTATAGTCATAGCCACAGTTTCCATCTGGCCTAGGTGTTTCACAGGTGGCAGGTGCAACGGTTTCTGTCGCGTCGGTATAAACATTAGCGGGAAATGCATATAAGCTCAAAACGGGTTCAACATAATAAAGATCCCGCTCATAAACCGGCTCTGACTTCCGATACGAAAGAATCGTCGTCGAACTTAAGCGATCTGTCTGCAAACCATAAGCAGCACTCAGGGTCGTGATATCGCCGCCGTCAATCTTTGCAGAATCATAGCGCGCCGTCACATTGAAACCCTGAAAGTCTTTGCGCGTCACTAAATTGATAACACCACCTGACGCATCTGAACCATAAATGGCAGAGCCACCATCTTTCAAGATTTCAACCCGCTCAATGGCAGCCATTGGAATTGTCGATACGTCCACTGAACCTGAAATGCCATCCGTCGGCAAGCGTTGGCCGTTAAGTAAGACCAAGGTGTTCTTTTCGCCCAGCCCCCTGAGGTTGATTCCATTACCACCGGCTGCCGGAGTTTCCCCTTCATTCACCTGCGAACGGTAGTTACCAAAATTAGCGGCTACCGACTGACTGCGTAATAACTCAGATATCGATGTCACACCACTGCGCTCGATCGTTGCTCGATCGATCATCTCAATCGATTGCGGGCCTTCCATATCAATCCGTTTGATACGCGAGCCGACAATCTGGATCTTTTCTGCCGCTTGATCTGAGCTCGGTGCTGGTGTGATGTCTTCTTGGAGATTTTCTTCCTGAACCTCCACTTCCTCCGCGTCTTGGGCAAGTGCGGGGTTTAGGCTGAATAGATAGCCTAGAGCAACTACGCCTCGTAAGGTCATGTGTCCCCTCATGGTCACTCCATTGTAAAATCTGGCGATGATGAATGTAACTTTAAAGCATATTTTGACATTGGAGGGTAATAGGAAAGGGGAACTTTATCAAGTCAGGGTTGATCATACTAAGCTCGTGTTACTGGTATGGATATGTCCATTTGAGAGGTTCTTTGTAGCGCATAAAAGCCAGTATTTTGCACACCTGATTTAGCTCGTGTTCTCGAAAATTGTTTAAATCACATCATTAACAACATCCTTGATCACGGAATTCAATCAAGTGAGGAGAGACAGGCAGTCGGCCTGAATCCCCAAGGAACCATAAGCATCACCGCCATTGAGGAAGCTACTGGCTTGCAACTTCATATACGTGACGATGGAAAGGGCCTTCATCTGACTAAGATTTGCCAGCAGGCAAGCGAGCGCGGTATCGCACTTAACTTCGATGCCTGGGATCGAAATTCGATCGCTAACCTGATTTTCGAAACGGGACTCTCCACGAAGGATCAAGTCACTGAAATTTCGGGCCGCGGTGTGGGTATGACTGCCGTACGTAAGCTGTTGCAAGAGATTGGAGGTGAGGCATTTATAGTGCTTGATGAAACGAACCTTGCTCGCGAGCCGTATCATTCGTTTTATATAGTTTTAGTACTACCCGTGCATGCTTATCTATGCGATCCAGGGCCTGTATTGAAGGCAGGTTAGCATAAAGCTTATCCTACTCCATTCGGCAAAGCAGCTAATCTAGGTTATGGAAGCTTTTAGCGATCAAAATGGAATCATTTTTAGGAAGATGGCCCACCTTTTCCCTAGAATTGAATTTATCTCATAATAAACATTGACTTAATGTCGACAAAGTCTATTCTAGGGACACTGTCACGGAATTACATGTAATTTGGTGGGGAAGTCCCTGTTGTACAAAAGATACATTCAACTATTTAATATTATTGATAAAAAAAGCATTTTTCTGCTTGGCCCCCGGCAAACAGGAAAGAGTACACTCTTGCGGACCTTATTCCCATCAACACGCTTTATTGACTTATTAGAAGCTGATACCTTTCGTGAACTTAGCAGCCATCCGGAAACTCTCCGACAAAGACTTAAGCCAACTGAGAAATTAGTCATCATCGACGAAATTCAAAAGCTTCCATCACTACTAGACGAAGTACAGCTGCTCATTGATCGCAATAAAGACCTTCGGTTTATTTTGACTGGCAGCAGCGCTCGTAAACTCAAGCGAGGAGCTGCAAACCTCTTGGGTGGAAGAGCTTACTTCCTAAATTTTCATCCCTTGGTAAGTTCAGAGCTTGGTGGTGGCGCAGCTCGCATACTTGATCGCTGCAACTATGGCAGCCTTCCAGCTATTATTGATTCGATTGTACCTAAGCGTGATTTGGATGCATATGTAGGGGTCTACCTAAAAGAAGAAATTCAAGCCGAAGCTTTAACTCGTTCAATAGAAAACTTTTCAAGAGTTTTGAATTTTTCAGCTCACCTCAATACTGAGCAAATCAACTATACAAAAATCGGGAATGACTCAGGAGTTCCACCAAGAACAGTCAGAGATTACTTTCAAATATTTTCAGACACTCTAATTGCCCATATTCTTCCCCCCTTCCAGAAGACTAGTAAACGCAAACCAGTAGCTACCGATAAATTTTACTTCTTTGATGTGGGCGTTGCTCGGAGTCTAGCGCGTGGAGGAGAGCTTGCTTTAGGAACTCCAGAATTTGGCAAGGCATTGGAACATTTGATTTTACTTGAGCTGATTGCCTACCGTGACTATAACTGGAAAGATAGTTCTCTGCATTATTGGCGAAGCCAATCCCAACTGGAAGTCGATTTTCTGATCAATGAATCGATTGCTGTTGAGGTTAAGGCGAGTGCACGGGTATCGAATCAAGATCTGAAGGGATTGAAGGCTTTAAGTGAGGATGTTTCGCTGCAAAGAAAAATCGTAGTTTGTGGAGAAAAGGAAAAACGAATAGTCGATGATATCGAAATCATTCCCTATGGAGATTTTTTAAAAGAGCTTTGGGATCATGAGATTGTGACTTAACTCAGTGAAGCTCCGTTATGCCTACCGACATAAATCCTAATATGAAAGAAACTCGATCAACTCATCAAAAGAAATCCGGTAATCAAGGTAGGCAAATCCATCATACAAGACACTAACATCATAGATAAAAATTCGACCGACTGGAAGATTCTGCAACGCTGATGGATTTTCATCTGCAAGACTGACTAAGTGCCTCATCAGCGGCAAACTCTTCAATTCATAAGCAACCACCTCATTGACCTGCAAGCCTGTTTTCCTAGCAATAGTATTCTGAAGCGAACAACTAGCGCTTGATCTCTAAATACAAAGGAAAATGATCAGAAATATCTTGCTTCCCTTTCTTCCCTCCCTTTCTTGCCACCAACTCCGCTTCATCTGCCCCATGAATCACCGCAACCGACTCCGGGGCAATCTGCCAGGGACTTTTCCGCCAAACCATAATCGCATCAAGAAACGACCATGAGTCACGAGGGGCAAAATAGTGCGTACCGATACAAGTATCACAGCCATGCAGATGCGATACCTGCCAATGGGGAGCTGCAAGATGTCGATATAACCTCGTATCTTCTTCGGCTTTGACGTTAAAGTCACCACCCGCGATGATCAAGTCGGCTGTTAGCTCAGCAGCAATCTTGTTGAGATGTTCAAAGGCAGCCTGGCGTTTTTCAATCGGATGATACGGTGCGGGGAAATGCACTGCAAACACAGTCAGGCGCTTTTTATCTGGCATATGAAAGTTTGCCTGCAAGATTTCCCGGCTATTCAACACACCACCACGATCCTTGGCATAGGGAATCGCGTGCAACTTTGGTTTATCGGCAATCTCAAATCTTGAAAGAATAGCGCTGTCGATGCCGCGACCATCTGAACCATCTAAATGGACCGCACTCCGATACTGTGCAGCTCCTAGCTCTTTATTGAGCAAGTCTAAAACATTTTGATTTTCGACTTCAGCGAGGATCAAGACATCCGGCCCACGGCCCTGATTCATACTAAGGATCACTGAGCTTAGTTGTTTGATTTTCTTAGCCAGAGCTTCCTCTGACCAGTCAAGTGTCAAACACTCTTTTTGTCGGGCTGCGCCTCTGATTTTTTTGCATTTCTTTTGGTGGGATGGGGACTTTTTTTGGGACAATGGCAGATAGGTCTCATCGCTCTTGTTCGGGTCATCATTCGTATCAAATAAGTTTTCCACATTGTAGGTGCCAATGGAGATGAGATCGGACGCGAAGAGCGAGGTGGAAAAAAAACTGACGACAGCGATCAAGGCCGGTCTTAAGGCCAGACATAAAATTTTATTCATGAAGACATCTTTCCTAGGATAGGGAGCTAAAGAAAAACACGGAGGGAATTTTAGCAGGACAAAATCGCGACGGCTACTGACATCAACAGTAGCCGACGCAAGACAGAGATTAATGGTCAAATAGTCGATCATACTCCGCATATGCCAGGGCTGCCGCAGCTTGCGCCCAGAAGCGGTGGTAGTAGAAAACAGGTGCCTCGCCACCATTCAGATAGTCCTGAACTTTCGGAAAGTCAGGGTCTGTAAGGTATTGCTGACGGATACTGAGGAAAGTGGAACTCTGGTCAACAAGCGATCCATCAGGCATTTTTCCATAGTAGCCTTGTGGAACATAGACTGAGTCAGTAAAGCGATCGTAGTCTTTGCGCACTTCTGGCAAGGCCAAGCCTTTGTCAGAACGAGCCTTCAACCATAAGCGTTGGATCAGCTCATAGGCAAGATCCTTTGCCGCAAGGCTTTGGGCAGAAGGCTTATCGGTATAAGACGCAGCATAGTACATCAGAGTTTTAGCGAGTGAAGAGGTGATACCGACATCCTGGTTATTATCGGTGACGGTGACACTGAGACTCTTGTTCTCCAGTGGTTGCTCAGGATTCCATGTTTCTGGTTCGCCCTGCCACTCCAAAGTCACGGGTATTGCAAACTCATTGTCAGGCAACAACTGAACGTGCTCGATAGCCCAAGCGGTCCAACGATCCAACAATTCTCTTACCTGCGGATCTTTTGTGACATAGAAATATTCCGCAATGCGTTGCATCGACCAAGCTTGCCAGCCAAACCAGCTGTTAGAGCCTGGATCATGAAAGACAGGATTATGTTCGAAAGCCATGCCGTAGAAGGTCGCTTTTCCAGGCGGATAAGCTCCATATTGCCCATTCCAACTACTGGTGGCACCACCAGCGATCCCACCATTAGCTGCCTGTAGCCAGCGGTAAAATTCAATCTGTCGCTGCAAACTTTGTGACCAATCACGCGCTCCATTTGCAGTTTTTGGGCGGAACTTCTCATCCTTACTTAAGACGTAAGCTGCCATCGGATTTTGGTAACCAAAGTGCGCATGGCTGCTGCCGATACGCCAAGACCAGGAACCAAAGTCGCCAGGACTTGCACCGCCCCAGGAGTAATACCAAGAGAGTAAGTAATGCGCGCTCTCGTAGCCTTGCCCGGCTTGGCAACTTGGCGATTCACAGCCTATCGCTTTGAAGTATTTATCAAACATACCATAGCGCAGAAAATCGCCCATTTTCACTGCCTTGTCGATCAAATCATCGATAGCACCATCTTGATTTTGCTCTTCGGCAAAGCTTTGCGCCCAATACATGGCTTGAACTAGCCTGGCATCTGCATCAGGAGCATTGGTATAACGCCACTGTTTTTTAAAGCCAGCAAGATCGATGGCATAGAGACTTAGAAAACCCTCATTCGTTGCGCCATAGCGAAAATCTTCAATCGAAGGATGCGGGACTGTCTCCCACACCGACTCTTCCGGACCTCGTTGGAAAGTATTGATGTACGTTGGTAGTCGATCTTGACCAAAACCATACCAGTTCTCAGTATCGATTAACCAATGCATTCCATAGATGCCATCGCCATAGGCTTGGCGCAACTCTGTAGCCAGGGGATCACGCCCCACCTGAACATTGGCTTCCAAGGGTGAAGGATAGAGTTCGGGCACAGGATTTTCCCTAGCATACTGGGCTGGAGATTGTGGATTGTATGAATCGACACTTGGTTGATAATCAGGAATGGCATGTGCTTCGATACGCTCCAGGCTGTAGCGTAAGAGACTAAAATCACCCGTATAGTGAGCAAACATGGCTTCAAGCCAGACCCAGTAGCTTAAACCTTCACTAGTTGTCAAATGCCCATAGTCGGGAGCTTCGATGATGAGGGTCTCAACCGAATGAAAGGGTACATCAAGCGCACTGAAATAACCGTTTTCGGGATTGTGAATATCCCACCACAGACTAAAAAATCGATCTTGCATTTCATTACCGGTAGGATAACGAACACTTTCACCTTTAGCTGTGCGGACTTCAAAGCCATCACTATGAACGATAACTTGTGGTAGATCAGGTTTCCCTGCCGACCATTGCCCATTTGGACTATCGATATGAATGCCACCAGTTCCGTGAACTTTTTGCAATTGAGCTCTGGCAGGAGCTTGCGGGTCGAAGCGATCCCAGGGATTCGCTTCTAAGGAATGCGGTGCAAGTGTTGCACAGAAAGCTACGACGAGTAGCTCCTTCCAGTGGGAAAAAAAACATAAATTCTTATATTGACGACGCATGAACTTGTCCCCCTACATGTCATTTATAATCCAAAATTTCGCGTTAAAAACAGCCTATACCCATATTTGTAAAGAACGTTAACAAAGTATGTTTTCAAGTTTCAATACAGGAAATCGAAAGAATACCGATTCGTGTTTGGGTTGCTTTTCTTGGACTTGCTTGATGGAAGGGCTGGGCAGGTCGATTGATTAATTTTTTTCAGTACCATGGTGACTAAAAATATGACACCTGCTGAAACCGATAACAGCTCCATCAGCAAATCAGCGATATCTCGCACGATTAAAACGGCCTCATGTCCATCATTTTTCCGGCTATGGGAAGACATTTCATGGAAGGAAAGCCAAGCATGAAATTTCAGGATTCAAGATTTCAGGTAGTTAAATGCGATAGACGAAAATTTCCTGAAAGAGAAATTTTCTTGTCATTCAGTCAGGATCATATTTTGCACTGGCACGTAGTGAAACTCTGGTGTTCCTACTGAATCGCAAGCTGAATTAATTGAATGGATTAGGGTTATATTGAAGTATTTTTCATCACTTTGCATCTCAAACTTCAAAAGAAAATCGTTTTTTCTTTAGACCCTGATCCCTGGTGGCACTTGCTAAAGCATTTACGGGGTAATGACATGAACAAGTTCTACGCATCGATCATTTGCACTTGCTTCTTTCTCTCGGCACAAGCAAATTCACGATCTGATATCCAGCACATCAAAACTGTAAAATATAATTTGATTTTGCGTAATTTAAATCCAATGATCGGTAGCTGGTATATTTTGCACGTCCAGGAGACTAAGAAAAAGCAAAATCGTTTCACCTTTCATATTGAAGTACCGGCAGACAAAACTGTAATGATCAATTTACATAAGATTGGACTGCAGTTTAATGAAGAGGTCTGCCCACTATGGGAAAATCCAAAGTTTGACCTTTTAGCTGTAGACTTCAGCAAACATACTGATCCCTATTTCCCTATTTGTGAAGGTACAGCGTTTATCCGTCTTGCAAAGCCGAGCAATACGAAGATTTCCTCGACAGAAAGCATCAGTCGCCTGTTGCGACAAAACTTTGAATCGGGCGAAAAAGTGATCAATTTAGTGAAACCTTATTTGGTCAGCCTTGCAGCGGAACAAGGCAGCAATGTCTATGGCAAATCAGGACCGAAAAAGCCTGAAATGAAGGAGCCAACTGCGGCCTTAGTCAGCTATAAGGATGATCGAGTACCGTTTGCTGCCAAGCATCAAATTGGCATCAATCTCAAACAAGACTTAGAGCAACTAGCATATGGAAAATGGTACGAAACTGAAATGCACCAGGGAATATATGTGAGCCTTATGACACCTGAGTGGATCACAGACTCGATTAAATCTTCCTTTCCTGATCGGGTCAATGCACTCAACAATAAAGAAGCCGATAAACTGGCTTATCTGATTGCCTACGATTTGGATCTATACCAAGCAGAATATGTTGCCGGCTTGCAGCAACCAGGAATTCGCAATCCAAATGCCCTGCAAAAACAATTTGTTCCCGTAGGTAATGTACCTGCATATCGGCGCCAGGATACAGTCGGTGTCTTCATTGGTGGCTTTCAACAGCGCCATGGCCGCATCAAACGTGGCCCACATAAGGGTAAAGTTTACGGCTACACCCAAAATGGAGTTACTTTGGAAAATTTAAGTCCAGGACTTGCGACTTTTATTTCAACTGGTAAGCGAGCTGACATTATATCCTGGTCACAAGCCTCAAGCGTACAGCAACAACTTGTATCTGCAAGACAAAACGGTGTGCCCATCATCGAAAATAGTGAACCGCACGCCTTAGTTAAAAATTGGGGTTGGGGAAATTGGTCAGGAGATTCCGAAGGACGCTTACAAAGCATACGCTCTGCTATCTGTATTCAAAATCAAAATAATAAGCGCTACCTGATTTTTGCCGCCTTCACTTCCGCGACACCAAGTAGTATGGCGAAAGTTTTACAGTCTTATCAATGTCAAATGGCTATGCACCTTGATATGAATGCCTATATGTATGTTCATAATGCTATCATTAACTATGAAAAGTCTGACAAGGTCGATGTCGAGTATTTACATCAGGAGATGGAATATCCAAAAGGACTTAAACGTCATCGATATATTTTAGATAACAACGAGCGCGACTTTTTCTATGTTTACCGAAAAGCTTCTCTATAAGCAGACTTGTCACAGGGAACTTGGCGATTTTTTCTAGCACCAGGTTCGTTCGCGTCTAGATTTAAAAAGCTAAACTTGCAGCTATAATTGTCGGCTTGCCCACATACGCACCATAGGTCCTTTTATTTTCTCCAAGAGGTCCGACAAGGCTTTCTACCCGATCCAGCTCAAATGCCAACATTTCCCCCTGGACCAAGACGGCCCCTCCCTCGACGGGTGGCTGCCCCACGACATCATCCATCAGGTAGATGATTAAAATTTCCGAGTTTGTCCCGCTCTTCTTACTTGCTGGTGAGAGGATAAAAGCACTTGATGTAAGCACCTTGCTGATCGTACCTTGAACTCTCACTAGCTGGCCCACTTTGCTTAACGGGTCGATTTCCTCTGTTAACTGAACGACTTCGTTCTCGCCCTCATTGATAATTCCTATCCAAGTATCTAAGGTGCCGGACTTACCTGCCGGCAGGGCATGATCCTCTTCCATTTCGGAGAAATCGGTTGGCAAATCTTCCTTATAAAACCAGCTCAAAGATGCAAATACTAGCAGCAAACTTGGCACCAAAAAGAACAGCCAAAGGCGCTTTGGCGGAGTTCGTTCACCTCTGCCAAAGCGAGTATCACTGACCAGAGGATCAGATCCGTTATTTTTATGCTTCATATGCCCTCCTTGCGTAGCACATCGTAGCTTTCTACTCCGTTTTTCCTACAAAAGAAGTACCATATTTAGGAAGCTGACCCTTAGCGTTTCTTATCTAAATGCCAAAAAACATCAAAAATAAAAGCTTAAGATGTAAATGTTATAGTCAAATTCCTGCATAAACTACCAGCGAACCAGACAAGATTGACCATTTTCCCAGCCCCAACCATCACCATCTTGATCGGAGTCTGCAGATTGGCAAGTCGGAACAGAGCTGCCTTCTTTGACTAGGCAACTTTTATTGTTCTCCCACCCCCAGCCATCACCGTCAGCATCCGAGTCGGTTGATTGACAATATGGATGGTCCGACGAGGGTTCTTCATTTTGCCAAAATGATTCTTCGTAGATGCCTTTGATATCCGGGTAAAATAAACTATTCTGATTTTCAGAAAATCGAAGAAAATCATGCACCCCGGCATGGGTACGATGGGGAATAAAATAATGACCTGGTTTAGCCTCACGATTTTCCCAGACCATTGCAAAAGCGATTTCCGAACCATTACGCTGTATCATCTGCATTAGGTGCTCAGAAAACCATTTACTGCCGCTGTCTTTTTCCTGATGAATATTATTATTGCCGATTTCCGTAATAGCCGCGACTTTGCCCTTATTTTTGGCTATATCAGACACGGCTTTGACATAACGCCCAAAAACCTGCTCCTGATACTCCGGAGTTTGCCAATGATGGCCGTAATTGGCTGTAAAATACAAATCGATTCCCAGAATATCGACATAGTCGTCGCCGGGATATGCATACAGATAATCCTTTTGTAATTCATCGTCATAAGCACTATCCATTTTTGCTCGCCAAACATCACAGGTGTGACCTTCATGCTTACATAAACGATCGGTTGAATATGCATAGAGAAAATTATCAAAACCTTGATCATAACGCAGATAATCGACTGTCATCCGAAACAGTTTTTTATATGCTTCCGCTCCTGATATGACATCTGAGCGACCTAGGTGTTGCTGACAATTCCAGGATTTCTGTCCCCACCAAAACCAACTGCCATTGTGTTCATGGAATGGACGAAAAATCATGGGAATATCTGTCAATCCTTCTCGTCGGAGAAGCTCTGCAAGTTGACCCAGTTTTTGCTCAAATAACCAATTTTTCCAGGTTTTTCCACCATACCATGGCTCTTCGTTGACGATGCGACAAAGACAAGATCGATTGGAGTCATGGTCCCACTTGTCTATCTTAAAACCCCAACCGGGAATACTATACTCACCATAAGAACCTAATTCCTCCCGAACATCACAGGCACGCATATGCCAATCCAAAGTTATCACTCCTCCTTGAGCCGAGCGATAAAAACGTCGGATTGCCTGTGAATAGGCGGATCGATTCCACAAGGAACTTTTTATCGCTAAATCCCAGGCATCGATACCTAAAAGCCCTACTTCATGACCAGTTATACGTTTGACATCAGAATCTCTTCCAAATTGACTATCATTCCACCAGTCTTGCCCATACTCACCCACACCAGTTAACGTCGCCCGCTGTTGACCGAAAATAAACCGCCCCGATTGACTAATCTTTTGCAGGTTTTTCAATAGCACTTGCGCCTGCCAGTTGTGGCGCTGTCGCTGAACATCATCACTAGCTAGCGTGACTGCCTCCAACTCCTGCAGCAAAGACGAACCAAGAAGGAATGAGATAATTAGTACCTGCCATACCTTTTTCCCAAATAATACTTTCATCGTTACGCCCCCTTTCACTTCCCACAAAACCATGTAGACACTTGTATCTTGCTTGTTCCAAATAAAAAGTGGGCCACCGTTATCGGTAAACCCACCCAAACATAAATGTGAAAAAAGCGTTCATTCAATCTTCAGTCCATTATCTTGTAGTTTCGAGAACGCTACACCTGGTTGCCTACAGGTATAGTTCCAATCATCCTGATGATTCGCCCATATCAGGATATTGCCGTGCTCCAAGGTTAAGAGTGACTCGAGAAATCGGGCCTTCTTTCCTTTGAGTTCATCGACAACTCCCATTAAGTCTTCCGTATAGGCTGTTCTTTCATAAACAGTTTGCTCTGCTGAAGTAATAAAGAGATAGGGATCGGATTTGCGAAGATAGTCTTTGCTGACAGAGCCATGCATATGGTGGTTGGTTTGGTAAACATGGACTCTCACATCATCTGGAAAGTTTTGCAAAATGCGATTTTGCTGATCGGCGTAAATATCGCCTCCTAGGCCATAACGAAATCCTCGATATTCAATGACAAATGACAACGACTGTCCGTTTTCTCCGTAGGGTTCATTTCCATAGTAAGAATTGAGAATTTTAAAATTGGCTCCCCCGATCTCAAGTTCTTCACCAGCGTAAAAGCTACGATAATCCCAAAATTTGCCTACTGGGATACGCTTGGATTGAGGATCATAAAAGTAACCGACATATTTTTTGCCCTTTTCTTCAAGCATACCGGCCATGTGATCGCCATGATAATGAGTGATGATCAGATGATCAATATATTCAATATTATGTTGTTCCAGAAAAGGCATCAGATAATCTTTTACAGCAAAGTGTTGACCGGTATCGACTAATGCAATTTCGCCATTTGGTAACCAGATCAAAGTCGCATCACCATGACTTACCCAGAGCGAAAGGATTTTTAAACTATAATCTGAGTAATGTGGAAATTCCCCTCTTCCGGAACCACAATCCATCGTCTTATCAACGGTCGCAAAAGATGCGTGCGACATCAATAATAGCCCGGCCATGAATAGCCATCTATATAAATTACGCATCGCTTATTTTTCCTTATCTTAAATTTTTGACATAACGAACTTATGTCTGTTGAAAGCCACAGTTTCTTCATCAAGCCATAATTTTTGCACTACAAAGCGTCAGTTTTTAAAAACAAAACTTCACAGTAATTGGCTACATCATGATTGAAATCACGACACGAGATGTAATCTTAGCTAAACTTAGTGAGAAACTAACAGAAGCAAACATTGCTTGCAAGCAAGCAAAACAAATTTAGCTTTAGTGAATTTCAGTTTTTTAAGAAAAACCCATGGCAGATAAAGGGAAGAGCTTTTACCCTATTATTTATTATTATAATAACGAAAACTTTCCGTGATAATGGTCATCATGGTATGGAATTCTTCTTGAATCATCCGACTCTTTTGGGCGACCAAAAAATATTTACGCTCAGGTAAATCAGAAATTTCTCGCGATAGGCAGCCCTCAGGTAGCGGCAAAAAGCTCGGCACAAAAGCAAGTCCCCAACCCGACAATACTGCGGAAAAAAGTACTTCTGATAACACAGATTCCAAGCGAACTGAAACCTTCAGTCCGGCTTTTTTCATGACACTGTCGAACCAGCTACGATGCTGGCAGTAGGGACTAAAAGCCACAAAGTCTTGCCCATTCAAATCAGCCATCGTTAAGTGGGGCTGATGCGCCAGAGGATGATTCTGGTTTAGCACTAAGTGATAGGCAATCTGTCCGACTTCCTGAAATGACAAGTTATCTGGAAGCTCGGTTCGATCGACAACAGCAAGATCACAATCACCAGCAGCAACAGCAATAATTGCATCTTTGGGAATCGCGGTAACAAGGCGCAGGGGCAAGCGCCAATGTTGATGAAAAATTTGACTTGGCTTGAGTAAAAAAAATGAAATGATCTCGTGTTCAGCCGCCATCCGAATTCCAGTAGATTTGCGTATTTGTTGGATACCCTGCGTCAAGGTAAATTGAATGGTCTTGGCTTCATCGAGATAGCGTCTGCCAATATCGGTCAAATCTATTCCCGAGGGTCCAAGCTGAACGATTTTTTCTTTAAGAATGCGCTCTAATTTTTGAATGCGTTGAGTGAGCGCTGGCTGGGTGATATGTAATCGTTTGGCTGCCCGAGTATAGTTTTTTTCTTCCATTAATGCAAATAACGAGTCCGTCAATGCTGGATCAAAGGCTTCGAACATGACGAGCCACCTCCTCTTTGAAGTGAACAAGAACACGTCGGCGTATCGCTTGCGGGCGCTCTAACCAGCCAACCTGCATTTTAGGTAAGCCCTTGATGGGCCAACTGTGAAACTCTGCGGGTAAAGGACAGTAAGAAGGTAAAATCCCATACCCAAGCCCTTCCTGAACCAGTTGGATGCTCAAATCAGCAACGTCAACTTCGGCACTAATGCGCAAGTCTACGCCTAAAACTTTACTGACTTCATCAAGCTGGTTGCGCCATTCAATGCTGGGCGATGGAAGAACTAAGGAGAGGCCTGCAAGTTCTTGTACCTCCAGTTCTGTTATATCCGAAAGCGCCATATCATCGGTTCCAAAAAGGCAGTAATGGCATTCCATTAATGGCGTGAACACTAAGTCTGTCGGCACATGAAAACATTCACCAAGAGCGAGGTGGACCTTGCCATCTAACAGATGTTCTTGCGCCATCGCCCACTCATAAGTTCTTAAGTGGAGAGTCATACCTTGATTTAAAAGTGTTGTCAGGCTTGGACGAATCCACGACAACATGAGATTGGCATTACTGGCAAAAATAAGTGACGTGGGTCGCGCATCGCACACCACTTGTGTCTCAAAATCATGCGTCATCTCACTAATTTCACGCTGCAACTTGGCAAGTTCCTGACCGGCACTTGTCAGTTTCAAACCTTCGCTACTTTGATAGTATAAGTCCTTGCCAACCATTTTCTGCAATTGTTGCAATTGGACAAAGACTGTCGATGGCGACAATTTCAATTCACGAGCTGCAGCGGCGATACTCATATGCTCGGTAAAGCATAAAAAGTTGCGTAAGAACGTCAAATTCATTCCGCACCTCCCGCTGTGTGAGCTGGTTTCGGGACAAGTTGGTGGCTAGTTTTAGCGAGAAATGAAGAGAACTGCAATTATAAGAAGAGTGGGGGGGTGTGTCAAAATTCCACAGATGACTGCATGCCTGCATAAGTACCGGAGCTACGACCTGTCTCCGGCGAGACATCAAAGCGAGTCAGGCGATTCCACCAACTGTAGCCCAGATACGGAGAAAACTTCACCTGCCAACGCCCGAGTGGCAGATAGTTCATGGCCAGCCTCACATGACTGAGTTGCCGATCTATAGGCCGCAGGCTTTGCTGAACCGTGCCATCCTGCAAGCGATGATAGTTAGCCAACCCCTGCTTGACGGCAATATGTCCGAATTGGAACTCCGCTTCCCAACGCTCGTGCAGGCGATAGACGGGTTGAATGGAAAGCGCGAGTGTCTCCATATTTGGCCGGGAATAGACCTGCCCCTCGTCGACATAACGAAGGCCACCAAAATCGAGGATTTGCAATCCTAGACCAACGTTTAAATGCCATTTTGATCCTTGAGGATAATAGCGATATTGTCCGCCTGTACGCCAGGTTTGAGAGCGTCGCAAAAATGCTCGAAAATCATAATTCCAAGCTGCATCCAGAGTATCCGCGGCTCGCCAAGCTCCCGATTCTTCAATCCAAGAGCCGCGAGCATAGTCACGGTTATCACTCGATCCATAAAGGCCTGTTCCCCAACCAAAGACAAGTCGCGATTCACTTTGCTGCATCCACATGTCATAAATCAAAGCCAGTCGCTGACCTTTCATCGGCTCATATAGAGACTCACCGGAACGCGCATCTTCTGCACCAGTCTCGGTCAATCCCACGATCCATTTCATGCGGCCGGACAAAACAGCGATATCTTCAAATCGCAGATCCAAGGTATGCTGGGCTGGACCTTTTTCCCAAGGGATGGTGCGAAATGCTGCCAATCCAAACCGCGCAAAGTCGGCAAGTTTACGGTTATAAAAACCTAAGCCAACACCATCCTGCACAGCAATCGGCATGCCGATCACCCATAAGCCCTCCCATCGGTAGCTGCGCTTACCCATCCAAATCAAGGTTTCATCACCAAGCATATTGCCCATTTCGACAAAAACCTGACGATTGGCAAGGCTCAAATTTTGATCAATACCACTATTGCCATCGATGCCATTTAAAATAACATCAAAATCCAAGCGCACCCATCGCGATCCCGCTTCAATGGGGCGACGGAGAAAGTACTGGGTATAGGCTTCGGCCCAACCACCAGTGCAGGAGCCGCCTGACTGAAACCAAACGCCGGAACTTGGCGGTTCCTGGAACCATAAGCAGGGTCGCCGTTCGTCGTTTAACGCTAGGTTATAGCCAAACTTCGAGTAAATCTTGCTATCTGCATTGACAGCCCAGCCTGTCGATATCCAATTCAAACCAAGCAGGCAAATGAGCAAAATGTGGTGATATCCTATAACCTTCATATCTATGAAGTCCGACGCAGAAAAATTTCCAATGGTAACTCCCTTGGTAATGGATGATTGCGTGGCTCGCTTTCGATACGACTGCGTGGTTTTCTACCAGGACATGCGGCGCATGGATCGGCTGTTTTTTGTAATCGGACATGATCGATGAGAATGGTGGCTTCCTGGACGCCACTTTTATAAAACAAAAGCATAATTTTTTTTGCCAACTGATCTCTTCGGACTGATGAGTTATAATTCCATTGAGTACTGGCCGACTTATAGTTGGACTGGTTGAGATCGAAGCTTATATTCCGATTCCAGCCAGATCTCAGGGCAATTGACTGCGACTCGTAATACTGATCGGTATCGATTGCCAGAGCGAGAGAAATCTTTTCATCCCCTACCCCACTCCAAACATCGACAATAATCCGGTCAAACTCCACCGGCAATGCCGTGAGATCTCTTTCCAATACGAGGCCCTTGCCGCGATCCGTATGTTCCGCATCAAAATGGATTTCTAGCGACGTTTCCCCTTCTGTTTTTTCTTCATGATTTCGCCCTATATCTGCTCCATCTCCCCAATCTGCAAGGCGCCAGTAAATGTTTTTTTCTTCAAACGTCTCAAGCAAAACATTTTCCTGGGCTATGACCGGGGGAAAGCAAGATATCATGTATAAAAATAAAATTTTTTTCATCGCTTACCACCACATATCAAAATTCAAACCTGCAGCATAAGAAGAGGTGCGCAAATCCTGAACACTCTGTGATAAATCTGGAGCAATTTCGCGATTCCATTGTTGACTGGCAATAAAGACGCGCAACTCAGCATTTCCCCAGCTTAAAGGTCGCCACTTCCAACTTAAAGCATGACGTTGCAGCTTGCGATCAACTGATTCCATACTGGTTTGTTTTTCACCGTTTTCCAGTATGCGATCCTGCCCCAACCCTTCATCGATCTTCACTTGCGATAGACTCAATTCCAAGCCGTAGAATTTGGTGAATTCATAGCTTGGCCGGAAAACAAAAACCTGAGTTCTGCTATCAGGGCGTGACCAGACCTGGCCAGCGGAGTCAATGTAGTTCAAGTCACCAAAATCTGCCTGCTGGTAAGCCCAAGCCGCTTCGATGAGCCAACCCGCTTCCAGGGGCAGCCAGCGGAACTGCTGGGCAGCACGAAAACTTTTGGAGCGCTGGATGGCTTTGCGTTCGGCTGAAAAGAGACCTTCTTCCAAAAAAGTGTAGCGCCGATCAGCACCAAATTGATTCAACATCTCGGCAGGGCCTTCTTGAAAAGACCTGCCATCTTCACTACCAAACAAACCTTGTCCAGCTTGAACGATAGACCATAGTTCAAATCGCTGGGCTTCATACTGATGAAATATGACGGTCTGCATACCCTGAGCCGATTCGTAACGCTGGTCACCCCCCCTCGGATTCTTACGTCCCGTTTGCGCATATAAGGCGACAAATGTGAGGCTTTGGTGCTGATTGTCAGTCCAATTCAAACGCCAATCCAAGGTATCCTGTACTGGCCCATCATAGAGTGTCAGGTTGCGAAAAAATGCCAGAGACAGATACCAATTTCTGGCAAATCGTACTCGATCGATACCGACACCTGGACCAGCTACATCCAACGCATAGAGATCGAGGATGCGAAAATAAATGGTGGCATATCGCCTGCGCCCTAACCAAATTGCTTCTTGTTGTTGTAAACCATTTCCAAATTCAACAAAAAAGGAACGCTGAGTCAGACGCAAGCCCTCGTCACCTTGCTGATTGGTGTCAGCCCAGTCACGAAACATTTGTGTTTCGGCTAAAATCGAAGCATGTGCCCGCACCCACAGATCATCTTGATCCTGCATCTGGTAAAGATCTTTGGTGAAATACAAGGCTAACTCAGCATAATTGCAGTCGCGCATGGCAAAAAAGTAACTTTGCCGATCCTGGAGAGGCTTACAGTGGCTTAAGCTACGCCCCTCTCGTCCCGACAAACCTAGACTTAAGCGCCCATAGTTTTGAATGTCGCTGTCAGCCAGACTTAGATCATGAGCAAGCATCAAAAGAATGACCAACGCCCAAAATAGGAACGCAGACGGGAAACGCCGAGTGAACTTGTTAGATTGACCCATCATCAATTTTTGTTTCATTCACCCTGCCCCTCTTGCAAGGGCAAGACTTCCAGAAAGGCATGATCAACCGCATACAGGTAATCTTCGCTATTTAATTCTAGGCGATCTCCCGAATTGTTGTAAAAATCCAACTGCAGGAGATAACCATCGCCTACATAAAGACCCGTCGAACTACGCGAGGCTGGACCTGCAGGTGGTGGACAAATGCCTTCTGCATCTTTTGCGACAAAGGAAAATGGCACCCAAGCTTTCGTATTTTGTGGCACTTCCAACACAACACTCCCCCAATCCCGCCAATCCAAACCCGGTTGTTTGAGAGCAATCGTCACCGTCATATCAAAGTCAAGCTTTTCCACAGCAAACTTTCCTTTGAGTTCTTTGCACGGTAAAACTTCATCAGGGCCTTCCACAGGGCCGAGAATCAAAGTTTTCGCTGCATACTGATCAGGTGCATCGGGATCAACTTCTAAGCCAGCGGTTCGCCAAGAAGGGATGCGATCTTTATCACTATCCTCATCAGGATCACCACCTTTTACTTCCACTAACCAACCGTGGCGTTGCAGCCAATGCCCCTGAACCTGATTAATAGCTGGGCCAGCAGCTAGGTCCTGACCCTCCGGAATCGTCACCCGAACATCGTACCAACCGTGCCCCCGATCAACGTAAACTTCTTTCCAGTCAGAATAAACGGGATTGAGAAATACACCGTTTTCTATACGTCGCACCGCGATCTCAAACTTACTTGCATCAAAATCAACATCGTAGTAAAAAGACACCATAAACGGTGAACGCCCATTAATTTCGGTGGGAACACGCAGGAGATCACTTGTTTGTAATTGATCCTGAGAATATGCATCAGTGCCTAGAAAAAAACCTGTGATCTGTTCGCAAGCAAGGGATTTAAGACTGAAATAGTAGCCGTTCGCGCACGTTTCTTCTTCCCCAAGATAACGCGCTTCTTCGCGTTGACAAGAAATCAAAGATATCAAAAGACCAAGCGCCCATACACGCTGATGCATGATTCTTCCTCCATTTTCTTTTTAGGTCAAAGAATCATCGGATTCCTGTTGGCATACATTGAAAGAACTTGCATCTGCGTCTTGCGGTGGATGCAAGTCTCCGTCTGCTGGCCATAACCAGGCTGCTCCCCGCACCCCGCTAGAATCTCCATGAATGGCCGGCATTAATTTAGTTTTACTTTCTCCCCCAAAAATATATTCGCTCCATAGAAGTGGTATGTTGCGATAAAGTCTCTGGCAATTGGAGAGCCCACCGCCCAAGACAATACAGTCCGGATCTAATACATTGATAATTGCTGCGAGAGCTTTCGCCAAACGCCTTTCAAGCCGCATCATCGCATCCTGAGATTGTGCCTCGCCTGCTTCTGCTGCAGCTGTGATTTGCTTTGCTGTAAGAGCATGGCCGGTATGCAGCTTATAATCCCTTGCCAAACCTGTCCCTGAAACAAACGTTTCAATACATGCTTGCCGCCCACAATAACAACGAACACCGGGGTGATCAGATTCATCCATAGCTGGTAGCGGATTATGCCCCCACTCACCTGCTAGGCCAGATGCTCCTTGCCACACCTTGCCATGAAAAACGAGACCGCCACCACAACCCGTTCCGAGAATGACGCCAAACACCACCTGCGCGCCTTTTGCGGCACCATCACATGCTTCAGATAAGGCAAAGCAATTGGCATCATTGCTCACACGAATCGGTCTATTCAGCAAGACTTCCAGATCCACGGCAAAAGTTTGACCATTCAAAATTTGCAGATTGGCATTTCGCACCCTTGCACTATCTGGATGAAGCGAACCCGGAATTCCGATTCCCACGCTACAGTTATTTTCGACTGCTGACTCACAGTCATAAATCAGATTCTGGATGGCATACAACAAGTCTTGATAATTGTTCTGAGGTGTTGCCACTCTTTTACGAAAGGCGATTTCACCCTGTTGACCCAGCACGATCGCCTCAATTTTTGTCCCTCCTAAATCGATGCCGATGCGCATGTTCCCCCCTTTTTTCCCCTGTGTCTGCTTATGCCGGACTATATCGTCGAAGTCGAAGTGCCGCAATTCATTTTCTACCAAAGTGAGGATTTCTTAAGTCCTATTTTCTGCACAAGCAATCAGCTAGAAGCTTTCACAGGATGGCTTCTCAGCCTATAAGCAAATTAAAATAACTTTGTTTTTTACTTATGAAAAAACTATGAAATCGCTGTGCATCTGATCTTTGCTGAATTTGCCCATGAAGCTGATTACGCGCCTACGACATAAGCTTGCTTTTTTATGCTACTTGGGTTTTGATCGGCGCGGACACAGTGGAAATTTTTTACGAGCAATTTGTAGTCAGGGCATCGGTGGGGGCAAGTCATGAAATGTACTGCGAACGTCGGCTCGTGGTTTTATTGTATTTTTTTCGGATTTTGCAGTTTCTTCTTTCTTCGTTACAGCGTCGCTTACTCCACGGAGACAGAAAAACAACTGCAATTTTGGGTCGTCGCCAACGGCATCGAAGATGCGCAAATGTATCAGGAATTGGCTGCAGATTTCACTGAAAAAACCGGCATTTCCGTAGCGATCACACCACTTGCCTGGGGCAATTTTAACCAAAAATATTTGACTGCTATGGCCGCTGGTATGCCGCCAGATGTCGGAGTGACCAATTTAGGTTCGCCGATGGAATGGGGTTCCGTAGGTGGACTAGTTGATTTCTATGAAGCATTTCCTGAGGAAATCGAAGCGTTCAAAAAAGAATTTCTCCCTGGAATGTTTGAGCAATTTGAATTTCGCCAGCGCTTATTTGCCATTCCGACAGAACTTGTGACCATGCTGCTCTATTATCGGACGGATGTTTTTGCGCGATTGCAAATCAAACCGCCGGAAACTTGGAGCGAATTGCAAGCAGCCATCCGAAAACTGGAAACCAATTCTTATCGCTTTCATTATGGTTGGACCAAGGGTGAGCAATGGGCGCTTTCCTACCACACCATGCCATATGATCTTGCTGGTGTCCGACTGGAAGGCGAGCAAGTGAAAATGGATTGGCTGCATCCACTTTACCAAAAATCCATCTCGCATGCACTGGATCTTTGGTATCTGCATGGCGAACTCGGCGGACTCAGCATGGAGCGGCAGATTGCTCGATTTCTTTCCGATATTCCTGATGAATCTATCGCCCTCATGGCCGATGGTAACTGGTTAGCTGCCGCCATTCACGAGCTAGCTCCTGAAGAACGAACACAGTGGCAGGCGATTCCCTGGCCGCAAGCTGATGACGGCAAAGCCAACAACATCATGGGCGGAACCTCTTATGTCATATTTAATGAGTCGAAAATGCAGAAAGAGGGCTTCGCCTGGATTCGTTATCTGAGCTCACTCGAAGTGCAGCAGCGCATGCTGCTCTCGCGCTTACAACGCCCAGGGCAAGGCGCTGCACTCAATATCGCTCCCATTCGAGCCATCTGGGAAGATGAGAATCGTGAATTCTGGCAGCAGGATGTTTTTTTACCATTCACCGATGTCATCGAAGCCTTACGCCAAGTCTCATGGACCTTTCAATCCACGCATCATCTAAAAGGTCAACAAGAGGCCAATCTGATCGAGGCACGCATACTTGATCGCTTGCGGAGTTTTGCTTATCGCAACTTGGAAAATTTAGCTCGCAAGCACAATTTGACGATTTGGGATTACGTTAAGGCCTCGGCTGCCGGCGAGTATCCGGAAGAACGCCAGGAATTGCGCGAATCCATTACGACACAAGTTGCGGCGGAATACAAGCAAGCTAGCCCATACGCACAAGATCTTATGCAAAATGAACAAGCTCGATATGAAGAGCGATACGGCAACATCATCGATGATCTGCAAAGTTATCAAGGCAAGTTGGATATCCTGGATTACTTAGAGTTTGGTACTGTGGCAAGTGTCTTGGTTATGATGCTCGTTATTACCGCAATTCCCCGCTATCGGAAGCACTTTATCTCATACTTATTTATTGCCATTCCCGTTCTGCTGGCGATGATTTTTGTTGTGCTGCCAATGTTAACAGCCTTCTACCTTTCCCTGACAGAATATCATGCGGTTTTACCCCTTTCAGCGGCTCAGTGGGTGGATATCCAACATTATCTGACCTCATTTAGTTTAAGTGACAACGACAACATCCTCTTAAGTTTATCCCGTACTTTTATCTATGTCGGTTTCAGTGTTCCAGTCGGCATCATGGTCTCTTTGGTATTCGCCTTTCTCCTGAACCACGATCTGATCGGACAAAGGCTCTGGCGTTTTCTTTACTTTTCGCCTTTAGTTACCAGCTCCGTATCGGTCGCATTGATCTTTACTCAGATCTATTCTGAATCACCCAATGGTTGGTTAAACGCGCTCTTACTAAAATTTGGTTTTATCGATCATCCGATCTTGTTCCTCAAAGATGAGCGGACCTTTCTATATTGCGTCATCGGATTAGCAATCTGGCATGGCCTCGCGTTTACCATTCTCTTATTTCTTGCCGGTCTCCAGCAGATTCCCCAACAGCTCTATCGAGCAGCGGAAATTGATGGTGCCGGTTTTTGGCGTAAATTCTGGCATATTTCTTTACCAGGCCTTAGACCTCAGATCGTTTTTGTCGTCTTAATGGGAGTGATCGGTGCATTTCAAGTGTTTGAGCCGATCTACATGCTAGGCGGCGGCTCAGGATTTTCCGGTGCAAAATTTGGCCCGAACGATGCCGGTAAAACGATGGTACCGCTGATCTTCGATTTAGGTTTTGAGCGATTTAAGATGGGGCAAGCTGCTGCTGTCGCGTATCTGCTCTTTGGCATCATATTTATTCTGACGCTGATCCAATTAAAGGTGATCAATCGTCGTGGGTCATGGGGAGGATAGGAACTTGCTACCATCAGAAGCTATCAGCAATAAAGAAGCCGCACAGGAAGCTCTGATTTCTGAAATCAAACTAGAAAATCAAGGAGTCTTTTATGCTTGGCGGCGATTTTGGAAGATGCAGCAACGTTACTGGGGAATATATTTAACCTTAGCCATCGCTGCCATCATTTTAAATATTCCCTTTTACTATATGATCATCACCGCCTTTAAATCCAACGCTGAACTTGCTCAGTTGGAGATAAGCTTTGGTTTACAGAATCCAACTCTTGATCCCATGCGTAATCTTTTAGCAGGATCTTCTTACCTAAAGTCCGCTTGGAATAGTGTTATCGTTGCCGGACTCAGTACTATTGGTAATATCCTTTTTTGCACCATGGCTGGTTATGCTTTTGCCAAGCAGAATTTTCCAGGTCGAGATCGCATCTTTTTTCTACTATTATCAACCATGATGATTCCTGGTTCCGTGCTCTTAGTTCCAGGTTTTTTACTTGTGCGTGATCTGGGTTGGATCAACACCTACCTTCCACTGATTATTCCTGGCTTAGGAAGCATCTTTTTTGTCTTCCTAGCTAGGCAATTTATTATGAAAATACCTGATGTGATCCTGCAAGCCGCACGCTTGGATGGATGCTCAGAATTTCGCATCTTCTTTCAGATTGTATTTCCATTATGTCGCCCTTTGATCGCAACCATCGGCATACTTTCTTTCTTGGGTTCGTGGAATAGTTTTATTGGACCAATGGTTTACTTGTTCGATGAACAGACCTATACTTTGCCTTTGGTCATTTCCATGTTGCAGGGGCGCTTCAGCGGACAGGAAAATATACTGATGGCTGGAGCATTACTATCCATCGTTCCCGTGCTTGTCATATTCTTTGCCTTACAAAAACAGATCATCGATAGTTTTGCCAACTCTGGCTTGAAGGAGTAATCGCATGGCAGACGTGCGCTTAGAAAACATTTACAAGACCTATGCCAACGGCTTTCAGGCCGTCAAAGATGTGAGTTTAAGTATCAAGGATGGTGAATTTCTTGTTCTTGTGGGGCCATCAGGCTGTGGGAAATCGACCACGTTAAATATGATCGCTGGCCTGGATGATATCAGTTCCGGCAAACTTTGGATTGGCAAGACCCTGGTAAACGATGTTCCGGCGAAAAACAGGGATATTGCCATGGTCTTCCAGAACTATGCTCTCTATCCACATATGAGCGTATATAAGAATATGGCCTTCGGTTTGAAACTGAGAGGCCTGCCAAAGCAAGAAATCAAATTAAGGGTTGAACAGGCAGCTCAATTACTTGGCATACAAGGATTGCTTGAGCGTTTACCGAAAGAATTATCAGGTGGACAAAGGCAAAGGGTGGCTGTCGGCCGCGCCATCGTCAGACAACCGGCCGTTTTTCTTTTTGATGAACCCTTATCCAACCTAGATGCCAAACTAAGGGTGCAAATGCGTGTTGAACTTATCGAGCTGCATAAGCGACTGCAAGCGACGATGATATATGTCACTCATGATCAGACTGAAGCGATGACCATGGGAGATCGAATCGTCGTCATGAAGGATGGAGCTATTCAACAAATCGATACACCGATGAATTTATATTTGAAACCCATCAACCGCTTTGTTGCCAGCTTTATCGGTATGCCACCAATGAACTTTTTTGAAGGTCAAGTGCAAAAAACGGAAAGAGGTTATTCCTTCGCTCAGCAGGATGGATTTCGCCTGGACTTAAGCGAACGATTCCTGCCGACACTCGCTCCGCGAGAGGGCCGAAGTATAACCTTGGGTATTCGCCCGGAGGGCATCGGCAGTGCCAGAGCGCAAATGGTGGCCGGATCACCAAAACTAAAAGGCCGCGTGCGTGTGATTGAGCCTTTAGGGGCCGAATCATTTGTGCATTTGGATTTAGGCCAGACATCGGCCATTGCCAGGCTGGATGATACCTGTACTGTGCCGATGGGCGACTCCTTAGAGTTACCTGTATTAGAAGACAAAATTTACTTTTTTGATAGTCGCACCGAAGCGGCAATCCCCTGCTAGGAGAGGATGAGGTATGCAACGAATCGACTTAGGTGGCTCCTGGAAGCTTTATTCTACAGATAAAAAGTTTCAATTTGATGATGCTCAGGTACCAGGTAGTTTCTTTTATGAGCTGGAAAAATCTGGATTTTGGGGCGAACACACTGTATTTTATCGGGAAAATAATCGACAATGCGTTGAACTCGCCGCTCGTGATTTTATTTATGAAAGACAATTTTATTGCCCAGCGGAAATGATTGGCGAGCATCGCCGCCTTTTCCTGGAAGCCGACGGCTTGGATACCATCGCCAGCCCCAGCCTCAACCAGCAACCGCTTGGCACTGTTGAAAACATGCATCGTCGTTGGGTTTTTCCAGTTACCGATCTGATCAAGTCTGGTGATAACCACCTAAGTATCCACTTTGCCAATACCATCAAAGTGATCAATGAGCGAGAAGATAAGCGCCAACTATGGCAGGTAGGAACCCCTGTACGCGGCGCCATGCATCTAAGAAAAAACTATTGTAGCTTTGGTTGGGACTGGGGCCCACAAATTCCTGATATTGGTATCTATCGTGATATCCGTGTGGCTTCTTACTTCGGCGCAAAAATCCAAGACTTCCGGGTGACTCAGGAACACGTAAATGGCAAGGTTAAGCTGAATCTCCGGGCAGATTTGGAAAAATGGTCTGAACTCGACTTTCAGATATACTGTGTGTTGACCCACCCTGATGGCGAAGTAGAAAATATCGCACTGATTGACGGCGAAAATACGACTGTTACTATTGATGACCCAAAGTTATGGTGGCCAAATGGCTATGGCGGGCAAGCTCTTTATAGTCTGAAAGTCGAGCTTTCAGTGGATGGCGAAAATGTCGACAGCCGTTCCCTGCGAATTGGTCTCAGAACGCTGCGTTTGCAGCGGGAAAAAGACCAGTGGGGTGAAAGCTTTCAATTTCAAGTCAATGGAGTCGCGATTTTTGCGTGTGGTGCAAACTATATACCAGAAGACATCTACCTGACCCGCACCACCAGAGAATCGACCCAGAAATTACTGCAAGCAGCACGTGATGCGAACTTTAACTGCCTCCGCATCTGGGGTGGTGGGATTTATCCAAGCGATACCTTTTTTGATTTAGCTGACGAGCAAGGGCTCATTATCTGGCAAGATATGATGTTTGCCTGCGCGATCTATGATGTGCATAACCCTGAGTTTTATAACAACATTGCCGCTGAAGTGCGTGACAACCTGTTACGCTTGCGCCATCATGCATCTTTGGGCTTGATCTGTGGTAATAACGAGATGGAATGGGCCTTCGAAAATTGGGGCTTTCCGCATACCAAAGAACACCGGGTCGAGTACATCAAACAATATGAAGTCTTGATCCCATCCATCGTCGCAGACGTATGCCCGGAAATTGATTATTGGCCGGCTTCACCATCCTCTGGGGGTCATTTTAACGAACCAAACCATCCCGATCGTGGTGACGTTCATTACTGGGATGTGTGGCATGGAAGAAAAAATTATACCGAATTTAGAAAGCATAAGTTTCGCTTTTTGTCGGAATTTGGCTTTCAATCTTTCCCTAGCATCAAAACCATCCGCTCATTCACAGCACCAGAAGATCGAAATATCTTTAGCTCAGTGATGGAAGATCACCAGCGTAATGAAAGTGAAAACGGCAATGCCAAGATTTTCCACTTCATTGCTGACTATTATCGCTATCCAAAAGATTTCGAAAGTATTCTCTATATCTCTCAATGTAGTCAGAGCGAAGCCCTGCGCTATGCCGTTGAGCATATGCGGCAAAACCGGGGCCAATGTATGGGATCGACATACTGGCAATTGAATGATATTTGGCCCGTCACCTCGTGGTCTTCGATCGATTATTTTGGTCGTTGGAAAGCAATGCATTACAGTGCGAAGCGCGTCTATGATCAGCTATTGCTGTCGATCCGCGAGGAAGGCGAGCAGGCACAAATTCATTTAAGCAACGAGCGCTTGACTGGAACTTATGGAACGATCAGTTGGCGCCTGATGAGTCTTTCTGGAGAAGTCATAAAAAGTGGTGAAAAAGCGGTTGAAGTAAGTGCGCTTAGCTCTAGCCTCTGTTTGGATCTCGACTTCAAAAAAGACTTGGCAGATCATTTGAAGCGCGAACGTTATCTTTCTGCAATTTATACAGAGAAAAGTGGCACAGAAAGCAGAAATTTATTCGCCACCGCTTGCTTTGTCCCTTACAAACATCTGGAGCTAGAAGATCCGAAACTTGACTTTCACCTCGATGCCGATGATCAAGACTATTTGATCTGTGTCTCAGCACAGTCTTTTGCCAAATTTGTCATGCTGGATTGCCAGGAAGCTGACCTGGTTTACTCAGACAACTTTTTTGATTTAGATGCTGGACAAGAGCGCATCATTCGTGTCGCAAAAACCACGATCGATGAAAACCGCTTGAAACAGGAATTGGTTCTGCGCTCTGTCTATGACAGTTACGCAAAGGAGAACTCATGAGAATTCTTGGAAGCATCGCTTGCAGCCTGGTATTTTTTGCATGCAGCCACCAGTCTGCAGAAAGGAAATCGGAATTGGAACCAACCGTCACCCTGCGAGTCGGCGAGTTTTTCGATGCCGATTGGAAATCCTATGGTTTTTATGATGATAGTGGCAGCTTCGAACATCAGTACGGTGGCCCGGATTCGGGCTATTATGCCTACCACTTTGGAGTAGATGAAAACGAAATTGGTAGCCTGATCGTCCGTGCCAGACTCAGCGCGGAATCAGCCGATAAAGGCCGTCCTCATGAGATAAGCGAAGTCACAGTAGTGGTCAATGATGTCGAGGTCGGTACGCAGCGGGTTCAACCCGATGATCAAAAGGGGCAGGTCTATGAGTGGATCATTGATCAGGAAGGGGTCTTGCAACGCTTAAATTTGCAGACTGAGCCAACGAATGTCCTAAAATTTGTGGTAAAGGATGATGCCAAGGCGCGTCATGGACTTTGCCTTTATGGAGAATCCCTAGAGAACGAAGGTGAGGGGCATTTCATCGAAATAACCGCAGTTCCCAAACTGCGTTAATAATATGCGAAGGAGGGGTTATGAGGGGGGGCATCCACTATCTTTTACTAGCACTTAGTATTTGCTTCAGCAGCAGTGCAATAGCTACTGTGCTTGATTCCTTTGAAACTAACGAACACCTTTGGGAAGTTAAAGAATGGGGTGATCGTGTCGCGATCAAAACCATTAGTGACCAAGCCAGCCACGGTAAACGTGGTCTCAAAATCTCTTTCACGGAAGATCAAAGAGTTGAAGATAAAAATAAGGGCGCCTTTCTTCGACGTCCTTTGGATGGTTCGATCGGTGAACGCAAAGCCATCATCTTCGATTTGTATAATCCTATGAAAAGCAAAGTCAACATCGCCATCGGCCTGGACGCGGATGAGTACTACGAATCTGCTACTCTGGAACTGAAGCCAGGGTGGAACCGCAATCTAAAGTTCTCCTTATCTGATCCGACTTTTAAGGCAAATGCCAGCCGTTGGGAAAATCGCTTGAAAATGGATCAGGGCCTGTTTCTTGGCTCGATCTACGTGATTTTTTATTTCCATGATGCAAAGGAGGGCCATGTCGTGCTTGATCATGTACGCACGGAAGGACAAACGGCGGCAAAGACTCGATCTATGACGCACGTTGCACCAGATATCAAGAAAGCACCGCGGCTGACCTCCATTATGGGAAAAGACGAAGCTATTGAACAGTATGGCTTATTTGAGCGAACAATCCACTTTGATGCCCTCTACCATAATCCATACGATGGCAAAGAAATTGCTGTTCGTGCAAAGTTTGTCAGCCCATCGAAAAAAACTTACGATGTTTCGGGCTTTTTAGAATCGGGAGATGTCACGCTCAGTGAAGCCGTCGAAAACCCCATTTGGAAACTACGATTTACTCCCCGGGAAACTGGACTTTGGTCTTATCATTTCGAGCTGCAAAACCCGGTCGGCACAGTTAAGTCAAAAACCTATCGCTTCAAAGTCAATCCTAGCAAGGAGCCTGGATTTTTACAGGTTGACCCGGATGATCGCAATTACTTTTCCTTTGAATCCGGCCAATTCTATTATCCAATTGGACAAAATCTAGGCTGGGACTCGCTGGAAAATTATGAAGCTTACTTCAAACAAATGGCTGAAAACGGGCAGAACTGGGCACGTATCTGGATGTCTCATTGGAGCTTTGGCCTGGAATGGAAGCCCATGGGTCATTACCGGGGCCTAGGCAACTATAACTTAAGAAATGCTGCACGCTTGGATCAGCTTTTTACCCTAGCCAAGCGCCATGGCATTTATTTGCAACTCGTTTTTGATTTTCATGGTGCATTCAGCAGTCATGTCAACCCCGAGTGGCACAACAACCCCTACAATGTCGTCAATGGTGGCTTTTTGGAAAAAGCTCATCAGTTTTTTACCAGTGAGAAAGCCAAAGAATTATATCGACAGCGTCTTCGTTACATCATCGCCCGCTGGGGTCATAGCACTCATCTTATGGCCTGGGAATTCTTCAATGAAATTAATTTCTCTGATGACTTTAATCCCGAAAATGACACGGCTTGGCATAAAGAGATGGCAGCATGGTTAAAGCAATCTGATCCTTATCAGCATATGATCACAACCAGTTACTATGATTATATCAATCGAGAAACCTATGCTTTGGATGACATCGACTTTACGCAATACCATATGTACAAGCAGCGCGCCTATCGTTTGATTGGTGATCTGGTGCCACGCCTTGCCGCATTCAACAAACCACACTTCGTCGCCGAATTTGGTAGCGATTCCCGCGATGGCGAGGATGACAAGGATAAATCCGGTATTTTTCTCCATGCCGGCCTCTGGTCACAGTTGATGCAGCCAGCCTCTGGCAATGCCATGCCCTGGTGGTGGAATAGTCACATCCATCCGAACAATCTCTATTTTCATTTCCGGGCAGTCGCACAGTTTATCACTGGATATGATCCACGAGGCGAAAATCGACAAAGAGTCCGGATGCGACAACAGGTCTCCGAGAACGACAATAATTGGTTGGAAATACTTGGTTTAAAGGGCGATGACAAAAGCTGGTATTGGATTTGCGACAGTAAGGGCAAGCACTTTACCAAACGCAGTGAACCATTAGAGTTCAATAAGGTCGAAGTCGAACTTGGTGATTATTCAACGGGTCGCTATAAAATTGAGTTTTGGGATACCTATCGCGGTGAAGTCCGTGAAGCAAAGTTAATCGATCATAGTCGTGGGAAGTTAAAAGTCACCTTGCCTCGTTTTCAAAACGATTTGGCTTTGAAGGTTAAACGAGTGGGTTGAAACAATGAGCAAAGTGTCTGCCACTGGCGGGGAAAAGAAGCTCTTCCCGATCCTGCGAAATTTTTATCAAGGGCAAGGACGGGGCGTCAGCTTCATGACCGTCTTTTTCGTTTTTAAGTCGCTTTGCGTCTGGTTTTCGCCCATTATCATGGCCCGTTTAATTGACATTCTTCGCGATCCTTCCCAAAACTTTTTGTTTTGGCTAGCTTGGCTTGGCGGCCTGCAAGTTCTTCTGGTCGCCATTAATTTCCCTGCAACGATGATCGGCATGCGTTACCAGGCGCGGGTAACTCGGGGCGTAAGTCTTCGTTTACGCTCTGAAGTTTGCCGCATTATCAATAGTTTAAATTTTCTGCAGCAGGAACGTCTCAAACATGGTGCTTTGCAAGCGAAAATCATCCGTGACATTGAACTGCTGGAACAATTGCCTCGGCTCTTTCTCAATCAGATTTTAGCGACATTTTTCTCGTTGCTGATTATCGCTATCAGTATATCGGTGCGCGCCCCAGCAGCCTTACTGTTTTTTCTTGTCCTTATTCCGGTTGCTGTGTTTTTGCGCTACCACTTTTTGCAGCGTCTGGAAACAAGCTCACATCAATATCGTCAGTCAGTTGAAGATCTTTCCATAGGTCTACAGAATCTGATGAGCATGCACCTGATCACTAGAGCGCATGGCTTGGAACAGTATGCTGACCAAAAAGTCTCTCACCAAATCCGTCACCTTTATGATCGCGGCATTCAGTTTGATATAAATTCTGAAAAAATGGGAGCTTCAAGCTTTGTCAGCTTTACCATGATTCAGACCGTGTTTCTGCTGGGTTCGATTTATGCCTGTTATCAAAACTGGATCACTGTCGGTGATGTTGTCATGTTCAATGCTTTTTTTGCCAGCATCAGCGGGTCATTGTTAGGGCTTGTAGGAACCATACCTATCCTGGCGCAAATTCGCGACGCCAGTCTTTCCTTAGGAGAGTTCCTTGATCAAACAGAATACGAACGTCAAGGCGGACACGAACTTGAACTAGCAGGTTTTTCTGGTTTCATAGAGCTGAGCCATGTTGACTTTAGCTACCCTGGTAGAACAGCCACTGTTTGTGATCTCAGCGTATCACTCCCTCCAGGTCAAATGATCGCCTTGATCGGCCCAAGCGGAAGCGGCAAATCAACTTTGGTCGGATTAATACTCGGTTTATTTGAGCCCGAGAAAGGACAAATTTTAGTTGATCATCACGATTTAAAAGAGCTTGATCTTGCTTGGTATCGCCGTCAATTTGGCCTCGTCGCGCAGGAACAAACTTTCTTTCTGGGAACCATTCTAGAAAACATTACGTATGGTTCTCAAGATTACTCGGAAGCAGAATTGATTGAAGCTTTGGAAAGTGCCAATGCATGGGAATTTGTTAAAGATTTGCAACACGGCATTCACACGATGATTGGCGAGCAGGGCGTGCAACTTTCCGGTGGCCAAAAGCAACGCCTCGGCCTAGCGCGGGCACTCCTACGTAAACCGCGCATTTTAATTCTTGATGAACCAACCAGTGCTTTGGATTTGGAATCAGAAGAAAAAATCAAAGCGGCACTTGAAAACTTGCGCGGCAACACAACCATAATTCTGATATCTCATAAGCCTTTCCTCGTAAGGGATTGCGACTATATATATCTGTTGCAACATGGCTACATAACCAGCCACGGTCGACCGGATGAGTTATTAGAGAAAGAACCATATATCAAACAGTTTTTAGGTTTCCACGAAGCTGAAGTCGCTTTTCTTAGTCGTTCTGGAAAATTATAAGGAGAAACTGCATGAGATATCGAAGTTTTTACACGTTCGTTTCATTTTGTCTTTTGACGACAGGCCTTCATGCCGGCACATATCCTGAATGTCGGGATGCTGCTGATAATGGCCGAGGTTATGGTGACAGCTTTCTCTGCACAAAGACAAGTTATTGCCGGAAAATCAATGACAATTGGTCGGAGAATGACAACAGGAAATTCTGGTGCACGTGGCAACCCGATTTAATTGAGCACGATGGCGAGCAAAAATTTTGGAGCGGCATCAATCTTGGTAATGTGAATTTCATGCCATTTAGTAAGGCTCCTTATGAATTCGACCTCAGTCCATATTCCTCGGCACTACCGGCAAGCGAACGCAAGCGTCTTGCTGTACAAAGTTTGCTTCGCAAAGCCTTAAAGAATCTTGCTGATCATGGCACGAACTCGATCCGTTTTTGGCTTCATATCGACGGTAGTCTGTCTCCAAGTTTTTCAGCTGATCCGAATGATGCAGGCAAGCAAGTCGTTTCAGGTTTAGAACCTGAACTTATCCATGACTTAAAGTGGCTGCTAAGGGAGTCCTATAAAAACGGCATCTATGTCAACATCAGTTTATGGTCGCATGATATCCTTGCCGTCAGACGATTGAATCCTCAACAAAATCGTGATCGAGCGGTACGCATGATTACCGATCCTGCAGCGACCGACGCCTATATTCAAAATGCTCTCCAACCATTACTATTGGCAATGAAAGATTGTTTGACCGATTGTCGTGACGGTAAAGATTTTCATGATGCTGTCTTGTCCTGGGAGGTTTTGAATGAGCCTGAGGGCGTCTCTTGGGATTGGCGATTATATCATAATTATCAATACAATCTCGGCCAAGGCACCTACTACTATTATAATCCAAGCGCCTATGATGCTCAACGAGAGTATCGTGAAGTCGACTATCGTTCAGCGACTTATTTAAAAAGCCAAGCGAATAATTCTTTGGGCGTTCCCTATGGTGGTGGATTTTTGCATGACTGTAACGAAGGTGATCAGTGTGCCCAAGATTCCTGGCGTCAGGGCCAGGAATATTTTGCCAAGTTTGATGGCCACTATTTCACTTCCGGAGAACCAGGAAACCTCTATTTCAATGAATACATGTATCATGATGTGACCAATAAGTATAACTCCGAGTATTCATTCTTACTTGATCAAATTCTCAATCACGGCTTACAGACAGTTGAAGTGCCTTTAAACAACGTCTTACGTTTTATCAACCGTGTTGCTGGAACCATTCATCGGGTGGTTCCGGATGCTAAGGTTTCTGTAGGCGCCCATAGCATGCCTTACACAACAGACACTCCTGCCATCAAAGGTAAGATTGACCATTTTGAATCACAACCACAAAATTACTATTCAGATGCCAGCCTGATTGCTGCAGGCGGTGACCCATTAGGCACTCTGGACTTCTATCATGCTCATGGTTATCCCGAGTGGTCTGATCCAGAAGACAAAATCACCCGCCTGATCTCTCCATTTTTTCAAAATAAAGATTTTTGGGAACTTGATAAGCCGCTGATTGTCGGCGAATACTGGAATTTGATTACCGGTAGTCACCAGCGTCTAAAAGCTGACGACCTGATACATCTGTATTACAACAACTATGCAGGCGCCTGGGGTTGGGCATACTTTGAAGTCGCCGAAGAGCCATTTAATCCAGGAAAACCAAACAAGGTCGTACGTACGATTCGTCCCCATGAAATGCAAAAAGAATTCCTACCTCTATTGAAAAAGTCGAAAGAAGCCTTGGGAACCATCATTCACACGAAAAAATGAAACAGATGACTTCCGCCATATAATGGGCGGAATCTAATGTGTATAAGACAAAAGGGGTTTTACTATGAAGAAAAAACGGCATTCTTTGCGAGCCTTAGGGATCGCCGCCATTGTTGGCTTGATGTCAACTGGATTAAGTGCCAACTCAAACAAGTCTACCAGTGATTTTGTTCGCGTGGAAAATGGACGCTTTGTTCATAATTCCGAAGATTTTTTCTTTGTCGGTAGCAACTTTTATCGGTTGAGTTTATCTGACCGATTCTATGGTCAGGACAAGCGCGTTGTCAGCGCAGGAAAAGCAAGCTACCCTTTTGTTGACGATGTTTTTTCAGGTTATAAACAAAAAGGAATCAAAGTTGTCCGTATTTGGGGGTTCTCCTGCGAAGGGGCGGGACACGGCGCAAATCCTCCACTGCTCACCTTTCAAGGAGCACGACAGCTACCTGTTAAGCTAAATGAACCAGCCTTTGAAAAGCTCGACTATGTCATCGATTCCGCTGGCAGACATGGCATTAAGCTCATTATGCCGCTCGTGAATTTCGAACCTGAGTATTGCGGTATGGGCTGGTGGGTCAAGCAAATTACCGGCTCTAACAATCAACATGATTTTTATACTGATGAAAAAGTATGGGATGCTTATACATCTTATGTTCGGTCAGTTTTAGAGCGTAAGAATCAGTTTACCGGCAAAGCCTATCGTGAAGATCCGACGATTATGGCTATTGAAGTTGCAAATGAACCACACACCAAAGACTATTATGAATGCAAAGTTACCGGCCTTTCCGAGAGTGCGTGTATGCAACGCAATATGAAAGACTTTGGCGCCGGAACCCTCGTCTATAACTGGCTCACCCGCATCAGTGCCTTTGTCAAAGAAGTCAGTCCAAACCATCTTGTCAGTACTGGTGAAGAAGGCTACCTCGCTAGTCTTGACAGTTTAGCTCCTGAGTGTCGTGGCAAACATCGCTGGATCCACAACGGCTCTAAGGGTGTCGACTTTATCCGTAATGCCAGCATTGCCAACATTGATTTTCTGACGGTTCACCTCTACCCCGACAACTGGAATATTCCTCCAAGTGATCTACCTTGGTTTAAGCAGTGTGTAATCGAGCATCGGGCAAATATCGCTCGCCTCAATCAAAAGCCCATTGTCTTGGAAGAAACAGGTTTTAACTCCAACCCTGATGGCTACGGACAAAAAATCTATAAAGATGATCGGGCATACTATTTATCTTACATGCTTCAGGCAACCACGCGCGCAGGTTTCGCAGGAACTATGGTTTGGCAGGCTGCTCCACTTCTTAGCGATGGTCGAGCTGCAGAATTCGACGATTTTACTTTCCCTGTCTACGAACCATTCCAAACAGCACGCATTCCGACTCCTGAAGGTCATGCGATTCTAAATCAGGTGAGCTGTATGACAGATTACGCCAGCCAAGAATTATTTGATTCCTGCATCGGCATCTGCCCTAAAGGGACGACTGTGAATGAAAATCGCTTTGGTATTGATGCCGAAGGGAATACTTGTTACTTGCCGAGACCGAGCAGCTCTTCCAACCGTCCTTATCCGGTCTGTGGTGCTGACTCAATTATAAGTGATGATAAGTGGGGTTGGTCAAGCAACGCCGACGATTGTCTGGCCCACCCGGTATCTTCAAGTCAGTATCAAGAGCTTGGTGGTTGTAGCTGTACTGTCAACTAAGACTTGGAAGCCGGGGTTTTCCCCGGCTTTTTCACGGAAGAATCACTTGTATCGAATGAGGCAAAGCCTTGACTTCTGCTGGTAAATGCCCAAATACTTCGCCATCCATTTCTAGAGCCAATCGTTTTTCCGAAGTGATTTCCAAACGCTGAAAAGCGCACATTTTCACTTTTTTATTGGCTTTATGCTGACCAAAATAGACTTTGGGAAAGTTCCATAAAAACTCTCCTTTACCTAGTTCCCCGATCATAACAAGTTCCAGATCTCCATCATCTACTTTTGCCTCAGGAGCACCAATACTGCGACAGAAATCATTGCCGGTTCCAGCAGGAACAAAACCGATTGCAGCATCATGGTATTCTTCGAGTCCCGCTTTAAAAAAGCCATTCACCAGTTCACCGTTGGTTCCATCACCTCCTACGGCGATGATGCGATTAAAACCTTCCCGCAATGCGACTTCTGTTAAAAGACTGCCATGACCAGAAGATTGGGTGAAAGCATATTCCATCTGCGGAAAGCTCGCCAATAACTGAGGATAGATGCGCTGCCATAACTTTGTCGTGGCGCCAGATGAGCTTTTGGGATTGACCACAAAAAAATAGCGATTCATTTCAGCTTCCTGTACTCTTTGTAACAGCATTAGGACAGGCCATGATTATATCAGACTTTTTATGTAATCAACTGCTACCAGAAGACAACAAAACTATTAAATTAGTGGTTTGCAAAATATTTTTTTAAATTTAATAAAATATGCTTTCACGCTTCGCTGAAAAATTAAGCATCTTGTCTAGGAGGGAACATCATGCAATTTCATCGCAATTGGAGCACTTTATTGCTCCTTCTACTAACAAACCTTGGCTGGTCTCAAGATAAGAAACTTCCCGATCCCAAGGAAGTCTTGCGAGCGTTGGATTATCTGTACCGTGCGGACAGTAGCCAAGCAGAAATGACAATGACGATTGAAACCCCAGAATGGACGCGGAGCTTATCCATGCAGGTCTGGTCAAAAGGCCTTGATCACACCTTGATCCGCATTCTTTCTCCGAAGAAGGATCGAGGCATCTCGACCCTGAAACAAGGAGATCAGATGTGGAACTTCTTTCCCAAAATAGACCGTGTTATGCGTATTCCTCCATCTATGATGATGGGTTCCTGGATGGGCAGCGATTTAACAAATGACGATTTAGTTCGTGATAGTTCGTATGAAGAAGACTATACCTATACGATCAAAAAAGTCGACGATAAGCTTGTTTTAGTCTTAACGCCAAGGGAAGCGACAGTATCTGTCTGGGGTCGTATCGAAATGCGAATGAAAGTGGAAAAGCCATGGTTACCCCTTGAGCAAAGCTTTTTCAACGAACGTGACGAAGCCGTTCGTCGCATCACTTTTTCCGATGTCAAAGATTTTGAAGGGCGAAAAATTCCGAGTAAAATGGAAGTACACTCACTTACAAAAAAAGGACACAAGACAAGTATAGAATACCAATCTTTAAAATTTGACATTAAACTCGAAGAAGATATTTTCAGTTTACGTAACCTACAACAGGGAATCTGAACCTGTTTTCGACCATGGAATAGTTGGATGCAACTTTATATTCGCATGGCTTTTCGAAATCTTTTTCGCCAAAAACGCCGTACTTCGCTAACTGGAATGACAGTGATCGGAGGTTTTGTTTTATTATCACTGATGGTTGGCATTGATGAAGGCGGGTATGAGCACATCATTGGCCTTTTTACCGAAAGCCATACAGGGCATATTCAGGCTCATCATCCAGCTTATGCTGAACGTCCTAGCATGAACGATACTCTGCCTGCCAATCATAAAATAGCCGATCAATTAGCAGGATTTGAAAAGGTACGAGGCAGCACCACTCGCATTCGCTCGGGGGGCCTTGCTTATCACGAACCTAAATCAATTCCCGTTCAGATTGTCGGTATCGATATCGATCATGAAGCAAAACTTACCAACATTCGGCAACGTATCCAACAAGGCCGCTATCTCGAAGCAAGCGCCAGGGACGAGGGAAACTACGAAGCCTTAGCTGGAGCGAACATTGCGCGGGTCTTGAATATTGCTATTGGCGATGAGATCGCCGTCGTTTCCCAAGGTGCTGACGGCTCAGTTGCCAATGACTTGTTCACGCTGGTTGGTATCGTTGGAACCGATGATAGCGCGGATCGGCAAAGCTTATACCTTAGCTTGGACGTCGCTCAGGAATTCTTTATGATGTACGGCAAGGTCCATGAATGGATGATAAAGCTCGGACATCCAAGCGAAGCTCAAACTGTCGCTCGGCAATTGCAAGAATCAGATATTTTTGACCAGGCAAAAGTCAGACCATGGCAGGAGCTTGAACAAGAATTTTACCAAACCATGCAAGCTGACAAAAAAGGCAACAGGGTCGTCAATTTTATTTTAGTGTTTATGATCTCCTTAGGAGTATTAAATACGATATTTATGATGATACTGGAACGCACTAGGGAATACGGAATCTTAAAAGCCCTGGGCACGAGACCATCGATCATTTTTGGTTTAATTATTCTGGAAACTGCTTTGCTAAGTGGCATCAGCTTGATCATCGGCATGATTCTAAGTCTCCCTATCCACTATTATTTGAGCCAACACGGCATCCTGCTTCAAGCACCGATCGATATGGGAGGCGTCTACTACGATCGCATCATAAGCATGATTTCACCATCGACAATTTTCAAACCGGCGGTCTATCTGTTTACGATGTCGATTCTCGTCAGTCTATGGCCCGCATGGCGTGCTTCTAAAAAAGATCCTTTGATTGCAATGAGCCATGTTTGAAAGGTCGAAATATGGAATGGAAACGACTCTTGCAAATCGCTAGCCGAAATGCCCGTAGAAACCCACGCCGCAGCTTTCTAACTGGGTTTTTAATTGCAATGGGCATCGCCTCATTGATCATCGTCAGTGGTATGACCACTGGCATGTCGCAAATCATGGTTCAACAAACTACCGCCACCTATCTTGGTTCGTTTAAAATTTACCATCCTGAATTTCCAGCTGAAAATGAGACTTTTTATACGATCCCCAAAGCCGCAGAGGTACAATCCGCACTTGAAAAGCACCCAAGTGTAAAATCCTACACACCCCGCACCCTGGCTCAGGGCATGCTGTCTTCAAGTGCCGAAATCGCTGCGATACAGCTTGTGGGCGTCGATCCGGAGCAAGAGGCTCAGGTATCGAAGCTCAAAGAAGCGATGAAGGAAGGCCAGTATCTCGAAGCCGAAGAAGGGCAGCAGATAATACTTGGGTCAGAACTTGTCAGACGTTTAGACATAGAAATTGGTGATCGTTTGGTCTTGACGACGACAGCAGCACCCCGAGGTGAAATGCGACAGGAGCTATTTCGACTGTCTGGAATTTTTGAATTTCGTTTAAACGCTATGGATCAATCTATGGCATTTATTCCGCTTCATCGCTCTCAAGAAATTCTGGGAATTCCAGGTGGTATTCATGAGTATATCGTTCAATTTGATCATGCCGAAGATGCAATCGGCGAAACCGGGAAAGAGCTGACCAAGATCATACATGAAATTGATCCAAATCTCGTTGCACAGAGTTGGTATGATGAATACCCGTCGTTATCAGGCGTTCTCGAAATGAGCTCCTACTCGACTTTTATCATCGGCTTGATTCTTTTTGCAATGATTTGCCTCAGTGTGATGAATACACTTTTCATGTCAATTTATGAGCGATTCTACGAATTTGGTATCCTACGCGCTTTAGGAACCAGGCCGAGCACACTCTTTCAAAGCATCGTATTAGAAACAGCTGTCATCGCAGGCTTTGGCTGCCTCATCGGGATGATTATCGGTGCATGCCTCAATTATTATGTGTCCATTTATGGCATAGACTATGGCGAAATGGAAATGATGAATATCCGCTTTTATGAGCCCATCCGCTCGATATTCATCTGGACTGATCTCATCACCATACCCCTGATGATTTGGATTTTAACTGTGCTTGTCAGTTTTTATCCGGCATGGCATGCGATCCGTATTCAGACGCTTGACGCTATGCGCCAGCGTAATTGAGGTAAAACTATGAGTTTAATCGAAGTTAAAAAGCTTTCCAGGCATTTTGGTGAAGGTCCAACCCGGGTTAACGCCCTTAGTCAGGTCGATTTACAGATTGCACCAGGGGAATTTACTGCCTTAGTTGGTCCCTCAGGCTCCGGCAAATCTACCCTATTACATTTAATTGGTGGATTGGACCAGCCGAGTGAGGGTGAAGTTTATTTGAACGGCACCGCAATCAGCAAAATGAGTCCAGCAGAACTCTGCGACTTTCGGCGAGATCATATCGGTTTTATTTTTCAATCCTTCAATTTAATCCCAGTGCTAACGGTTTTGGAAAATATTGAATACGTGATGCTCTTGCAAGGCATCGATGAGAAGCAGCGTCGTCAACGTAGTCTGTCCATACTGGAAAAACTTGGGCTTCAGGGCTTAGAAAATCGGCGCCCCAATGCTATTTCGGGTGGGCAGCAACAACGTGTCGCCGTTGCCCGGGCTGTGGTATCACGACCAAAAATCATCCTTGCTGACGAACCCACAGCAAATCTTGATTCGACAAACGGTATCGCTCTGATCGAATTGATGAAGCAGCTCAATCATGACGAGGAAGTGACATTTCTCTTTTCCACTCATGATGAAAAGATCATGAGTAGTGCTAAACGTCTAATTTCCTTAAGAGACGGTGAGATTATCAGTGATGAAAGACGATAGTCAAAAAATTATATTGCCCATGATGATGAGACCATTTCAATTAAAATGGCTCTTGCTTAACCTTATCTTTGTAACGACGCCAAGTCGTGCTGAGTTAAATATTAGAGCTTTTCAAAAAGTTTTTTTAATCCACGAATCCTATCCAGAGTCCACACAAGCCATCACCAATCTTGACAGAGAAAACAGTGTGCAACTCTCCAATCGTTTGATGCTGGACTATCGCTTTGCAGAAAGCTGTAAAACTGAGTTTGCAGCCCAATTTGTGATCCGTGAGGAAAGTCGCGCTCGTTTCGCACTTCGCCCTGATCCTCAGGAACTTTCTCGTGGTGATTACCGCCTTAAGCCTTTAGCCGGGCGTTGGAGAAATGACGATTCTGACCAGCGTCCAGCATATCTCGACTATGGTTTAGATAGGCTCCTCATGGAATGCTCACCGGACTGGGGAGACATTATTGTCGGCAGACAGGCGATCAGCTTAGGGACCGCTCGCTTTATCTCACCAAATGATGTCATTCTTCCATTTAATCTCCTCGCCCTTGATGAGGACTACCGGCCAGGAGTCGATGGCATTCGAGCAAGAATACCCCTAGCAACTATGTCTGAACTTGACTTTGGTTTGATTTTAGATGGCGACGATGCAGATATCGATCCCAAATTCTTTATCCGCAGCAAATTTTTCTGGCGAGAAGCTGATTGGAGTCTGACAGGCTTGGTGCATGAACGAGCAAGCATGCTAGGTTTTGGCTATGCCTCTCAAATCGCTGGCAGTGGCGTTTGGTCCGAGTTCAGCCATGTGGATGTTAAGGAAAAAGCTGGTGGCGGCTCCTACAATCGGGCAAGCATCGGTGCTGAGCACTACTTTACTAACGAGGTCTACTTATTGGGTGAGTGGCACTACAATGGCGCTGGCAAAAAAAACTTCCGCCTCCTGCCTAGCACGACGTATGCCTATCAGGAAGGAGGGGTCTATCTACTGGGTCGCAATTATGTAAGTTTTGCGTTGTCATACAGTTTAACGCCGCTAACTCAGATTCAGGGGCAAATGACGAGGAATCTGGAACAAAGCTCTCAGTTTGTATCAGGTCATTTCCAGTACCAACTAGCTGAGGACTGGCAAGTTAAGCTGGGAATTTTTTCTGGACATGGTCGACAAGATAGTGAGTTTGGCTTGTATCCGCAAATGGCTTATCTGGAGCTGGAGGTTTATTTTTAGCTTAAAGTGCTATGCCTTGGAAGCTGGTCAAGGAACTCCCGCCATCCTTTTACCGAAAATTCCCCGTAAAGCCCCTGGATTTATCCATGGGGATATAAGGCGTTTGTGATCCGCAGCGAGTAGTGGAGGTGAGCAAACCTTCAGTGTGCTGCTCTTTCCTTCTGACTCTCGATATATTGCTTGATGACCGCTATCGGTGCTCCTCCAACCGTACAAACAAAATAGGAATTGGTCCAGAGTGTCGGAAGGCGCTGTCTGATGATAGCGAATTCTTGCCTGAGTAGCCTTGAAGACCTACCTTTCATTATTTTAACTGCCCTGTGAATTCCTAATTGAGGATCGATTTCGATCAGTAGATGAATGTGATCTCGTTCGCACTCCATTTCCTTTATTTCGAAATCTAACTCCTCTGCTACTTCGGAGCAAATTTCTTTCAGGCTTAACCTGGAAAATCATCGACGAAGATGACTTGCACATATATTTACCCAAACAATACCAGTAGTTTATGACCTAGCAATCCCCCAATTTCTCCACCTAAACATGAACCCTTGCCAGAATCGCCACATTTCAGTAAACATCTAGCTCTTCCAGCAACCCCGAAGGAGTGCCAAAATGCAACCGAAAGAAAGAATCCTATCCCTGTTTAAAGCCATTGAAAAAAAGGACTTAAATGCCGTTCAGTCCTTTCTCCCAACCGAAGGCCCATTGGCTGTCATCCTCAACGACGGAAGTCTGATCGATGACGTCGAAGATTTTACGGATTTCTTCAAAGAGTGGTTCCATGAGGATGAGTGGAAAATGACTCATGATCTGGTTTTTATTGAAGAATCCCCAGAAATGGCCTTTGGCATTATGGATGGCGAATATTCCAGCAAAGACGAAGAAGGCAAAGATTTTTCCGTCAATGTTCTCACAACTTGCATCATGCGTAAGGTCGATGGCAAATGGGTTGTGGTGCATTTCCAACAAACCGAAGGCGAAACGGACGAAGACTAAATCTACTCCAGGCTCCTCTCCAGGGGCCTGTTTGCCTTTTCCCCGGTAAAGAAGATTGTCGCTTTTTTTGACAGTCTGTAATTCTTACGACAAATATCCTTCCGGCAATAATCCAAAAAACAAATAATATCAATATACTAAGACCATTGCCATCCTGGAATCCAACTTGCACTTTGCTTGTGACTGCGAGCGCTTACCAGTGCTTGCAGTTTCTGGAACTTATGTTGTCCGTGTTGTTGAGTTGATGATTGTGGTTATTTGCTGTTGTGGAGCTTGTTGTGGAAACCTATTTAAGAAATCTGATCAAGTTATTGTGCTTGAGCTGGATCTTCGCTGATGTCGCTCTTGCCCAGAATTTCCAGCCCCTGATTCCGATGTCATACAGTAGCCGAGACATCCCATTGGTGGAGCTGACGCTACGTGATCCTGAAATTTTAAAGCGCTCGATCTCTGACGATCTGTATTATGAGCAGGCTGTTGAGGAGATGAAGGCAGCGCAATCTGAGTTGCAGGTGATGCAAGGGCCGCGTCGCCAGGAATTGCTGGAAAACCTCTACCGAGGCTTTGTCAACATGAGCTATTTCCTGGAAGATGTGCGCGCTGGTCGCATTCATGTTCAGGCAAACTATCATCCCATCGAACCAAAACTGGCCGATACCAGAAAAATGGCGATGACTTATGCCACCCAGTTTGCCAACATAACGAAAAATACCAGCAAAAAAGCAACCGCACTCTATCACGCACAAACTAGTCGATATTTACTTGAAGGAAATTCACGTGGAGCGGTACGCTCCCTAAAAAGTTTGGAAAAGCAATTGAATGGCTATCTAAAAAGGCGGGTTCAGTTTCTCGCTGGCTTAGATGATATTTCCTATGGAAACCGCGCTCGAGGCAAGAACACTCTCCGCCAAGTGGTAGGCGGCTTACCGAAATCCGGTGGCGTTGCCGCTCGCCTTGCTATTGCCAGAAACGATGCCGGCTTGAATCGCCTGGGTCGCAAAGTTCGCCAATCTGAAGCGAGCTACCGTAGTTGGCTGGTGCAAGCTGCGCGCCGTGGCCAATCGTTTAGTCGTCTTGATCGGGAAAAAATCCTTTCTTTCACTGTTGCTGTATGGCGCGGCGCTGAAGGTCAAAAGGCAAGTTGGAACAAGCCACCTTTCAATCAAAAAGCTTACGCTGATATTGATTTAACAAGAGCTATGGCGGAGCGTTCTGCCCTCGGAGCTTTGCGTAGCCGACAGTATGATAAAGCGATTCGTCAGTATAGTGTGTTATCAGATCAGTACAAAGGTCTGCCGATCATGGGCCATATCGATCATCGCATCCTGTCGATCCATAAGTTAGTTGCCGAAAGAACGAAGCAACCAAGCCGTTTCCAGAATGCTCTGTTGAGCTATCAACAAAAATATCGAGACCAGAACCGTAACTTTAACCAACAAGTCGCTCAAGATATGAGTCAAAAGATTGACCAGGAACACAAAGCCCTGGTTCGTCAAGTATTGCAACGCGGTCAAGCGGCAAGACAAAGCAAGGCCTATCGTCATCAGGCCATCCAGATTGCTGAACGTTATCTGGCGACTCATGGTCAAGGTAGTGACTATGTATCGCTTAAATCACAAATTGCCCGCATTCATGTGCTCTCTGGTAACCATCAGACAGCAGTAGCGATTTACCTTGATTTAAAAAACCGCACCCGCGACGCGGAGTCTTTCCAATACCTGAACTTGGCGATCAGCTCCCAGTCTGTACTGGCAGCTTGGCCGTCAAAGGCACCGTGGGCTGGCGTGAAAGCTGGCAATCGAGCGATGCGCGGTCAGCTTGCAAGCTTGTATACGGAAAAATATCAAAAAACATCTTCCTGGGATGATCTGGCTCATCTTGGACTCTTATGGATTCAACTTGGCCAGGCACCTCAGGCTTATAAGACTTGGACAGAGAAGCTGCAGCAGCAGGCAACAGGTGTTCATGCCCGACGTGCAGCCGGTCACATGCTGATGGCTTATCAGGGTGCCCGCCAATGGCAAGCCATGGAAGATCTGGCTCGCTTAGCGATCGCCTCGCGCCTCGCTCCACTTGCCGGCAATCGTAGCCTCAATCCGGTCGTATTCCTGGGTGATGCTCTGTTCTTTGGCGGCAAGGAGCTCTTTGACCAGCAAAAATGGGCTGAGTCTGTGAAAAAACTCGATGAGTTTGTGAAGACGTTCCGCAATGATCAGCGACGTCCAGAAGGCCTGTTCTTCCTTGCCCAAGGTCATCACAATAATGCCAGCCATCCGCTGGCAGTTGAAACCATGATGTACTTGGTCAACGAATATCCAAATAGCCGCTTTATGCGTGAAGCTCTCTACTTAGGTGGAAATTGGTCAGTTCCCATGGCTTATGAAGAACAGACTATCTTCTTCTTCCAAACTTTTGTGGAGCGATTTACAAGTGATCAAAGAACTCCGGCCCTGCGCGAGCACTTGATCGACCTGTATATGGGGCGTGACCTTTACGGCCATGCAGCCCGTACACATCAGGCTATTGCCACTGACAGACGTTCAAGCCGCGAGCAGCAAATTCGCTCAGCTCTGGCAGTGATGGATATTGAAGAGCGTTATGGTGAAACGAAATATGCCCAATGGGGTGCAAACAAGGCACGCGAAATTGCCGGCAACAAGCCGGATGTGATTGCCCGCATTCTAGCCTTTGAGACCCGCAATGCTGTGCGTCAGCGCAATTTTGCCCAAGTCGAACGCTTTGAAAAGCAGTTGAGTGGCATGCCCAGTTCTTACCGGGAAGTTGCGGAAGCTTTGGCCCAGGTTCGCTTTATTATCGCCGAAAGCCGCGCTGACATCACCAAGCAGGAGTTTTTCAACATTGGTTTGAAAGATCCGTCAGCTACCTTGGAGAAACAGTTCGCCATCTTCAGAACGATTCAGAATTTCTATGAGGGTGTTTGTGAAGCTGGTATGTCCAGCTACTGTGCACCGGCGATGATGCGCTTATCGGAAACAACCAAGAACACTCTGAATACGATCGACGAGATCTCGATTGCACAGACTCTCGATGAAAAAATTGTACAGAAGTTTGAAAAAAGAAAATTAGGCATTGTTGTCTACTTATCTGAGCTGGCTAACAAGTGTGATGAACGCGCACTTGGTATGACTGAAGAAGGCCGCAATACCCCGGATTGGTCGCGGGAAATTATGTGGGTGAATTCCACTGACTGGAATTTTGAGGAAGGCAACCCCACCAGCGGTAATGGTTATGTGCAATGGGCACCAGTGATGATGTCAGATGAACGTTAAGCGAATCAGAATTTGTATTGATATTTGGAGGAAAGTTATCATGAAACATGTCTTAAAGATGGCTGCTGTTGTCGGCATGATGTCTTTGCAAATAGGCTGCGTCACCGGATTCGGTGGCAGTCACGTCAATCCCTACGATCGGGCCCAGATTGTCCATCAAACTACCGGTCGTGACGTATTGAGCCATATGGGCCGAGACTACTGGGTACAGGTTCGCAAAACAGCAGATAGCGACCAAATGCGCTTGTATGCGAGTCTTGGCACAAAAGACTGGGATGTCGCAATTAATGATGCGAGAGCTTATTTAAAAGACCATCCCAAGGATCGAGTCGCCCTTACAGTTTTAGCAACGGCTTTAGCCATGAAGCAAAATTACAGTTTGGCGGCATACTATGGTAATCTCATCGAGCAATACTACCCGGGTTACCCGGAAACAGCGAATCTTTTGGGCCTTGCCGTTTTAAACCGCCCCGGCGCCTCTTATCGTGACTTTCAGGAAGCAGCATCTCATTTTGAAAAGGCTTTTGATGCACATGGCAATCAAGTCGCGAGTGGTTTAAATCTCGGCCATTTACACTTGGAAATGGCGAATGCGGAAGCGGCAAAATCAGTCTTTCGTATTGTTCGCTCTCGCTGTGGAGATTGTTCTGAAGCCATGATCGGCTATGGAATCGCTAGCAGTCTCCTCCAGGAATATGATGAAGCCGAGCAAACCTTTGCCGCTATTTTAAGCCGAGAAGCTTTACATGTTGAAGCCCAATACTATTTGGCGTTGATATCCGCTTATGGCAAACAAGATGATCAGCGAGCCATTAAATTGCTTGCTAATTTACTAGGAAACCCTAGTAACGAAAATTTGGAAATAAAGAGAAAAGCAAACTTTCTGTTACGACGCTTAGAAGCCAGAAAATATGCTCCTCGACCCGATGAATCTGATCGTGAGTTCTCTGAAACGATCATCCGTGCATTGGATCAGGAATAAGCATAGGTTACTCTTCCTCCAAAAATGCCGTGCAATCGATTGCACGGCATTTTTTCTATTTTGAGCCTTAAAAACTTTCTCTATTTAAGCTATCATAATTAAAAATGGAGCCTAAAGATGATAGCTAAGATCAGCCTCATACCATGGATCTTTGTGATAGCTTGCACCGCGTATGCAAGCCCACAGCAATCCCTGCCATTGCAAGTTTTATTACAGGAAGTGTTTCAACGGGAATATCAACTGATAGCGACTAAACCTGAGCAGTATGAATTAACAGCACAGCAAATGCACCGCGTGTGGCTTGCTGGTTACCTGGCCTTTCATCACCTGCCAATTTTCACTGCAGAACAGATTCCAAACTTGGAAGAGCAGGCCAAAAGCTTTCAAGTCGGTGAGGCACAACTAAAGAAGTGGCAAGCTGCAACAAGCTCGCAAGTCTTAGCCAGCTTTCTGGCTTTGCACACGGATATCAATCATACTCAGAAAGAAGCTGTCGGTAAAAGGCTCAATCTTGAAGATAATAAGAATACATGCGATTTAACCGAGAGCTTAACCCAACAGATGGAAGCTTCCGTTCAGAATATTGTCAGCACAAACTTCTGGCGGAAAGCTGACAAAGCGCTTAGCGAGCAGGAGTTAGTTTGCTTCAGCACAGCTTTAATCGCAAGGTATCAAAAAACACGGAGCGAGGACCATGATCCCAAGTTATGGCTGGCAGCGATCCTTGCCCACGAAGATCAGCCGAATTTACGTCTCCTAGCAAGCTGGCGTGCTCTCTACAGCCAAGATTATCGAGCTAGTCTTGAGTATCTTTATCCGATCGTCTACCAAGACCCGGCCTTTCGCTATGCCTATGAAGCAGTTCAGCGCGTCTACCAATTTGCTGAAAAAGGCAAAGGTGCCGTCGCTTTGAAACGCCTCTAGACCCTTCATGTAGCATCACTGTAAGTCTAGCCGCCAGTTCGTGTATTTCTTTTTGGAATTTTCAATGAACTGGGCTAAAGTACCAGATTAAGCCGTGTCTTTAAGGTATTTTTTTCTTTAGCTAGGGTCCTTCCGGGAAAGCCGGAGACAAGCCGCGAGGCGAAAATAAACCGCAGTGTATTCGGCCATATGAGGACTTATTTTCGCCGATGAAACGCAGGATCAGGCATTTCCGGATGGAACGAATCTAGGGTCTATCCGGGAATGCCGGAGACAAGGCGCGAGGCGAAAATAAACCGCAGTGTATTCGGATACATGAGGATTTATTTTCGCCGATGAAACGCAGGATCAGGCGTTTCCGGATGGAACCTAGCTAGTTTGCAGCACACAGGGTGAGTCATGAGATTACCAAGCAGTTTCCAAGAAGCCATCGACAAACGAATTCCCTTACTTTTTGATGGCGCCACAGGAACCGAATTATATAACCGGGGCATCTTCATCAACCGATGCTTTGAAGAAGCCAATCTAAGCAACCAAGGTCTCGTCAAAGAGCTGCATATGGATTACGTGAAGGCCGGCTCTCAGGTTTTGACGACCAATAGCTTTGGCGCCAACCCATTCAAGCTCAAGCAGCATAACCTTCACGATCAAACTTATGAAATCAATCGCAATGCCGCCAGGATTGCCAAAGAATGCATCCAAGACCAGGGCTTTGTCGCCGGCTCTATGGGACCTTTAGGTGTGCGCATTGAGCCTTGGGGCCCGACTTCATTTGATGAAGCAAAGCAGGCATTTAAAACCCAGGCTCAAGGTCTGGTCGATGGTGGCATTGATGTCTTCAGTTTGGAAACCTTTGGCGATCTGAGTGAGCTACAGCAAGCGATTCTTGCCTGTCGTGAGGTAGCACCTGAAATCCCAATCATGGCGCAAGTCACCATTGGCTTGGATGGCAACCTACCAGTTGGTACGCCTTATGATTGGGCCGTAACGAAACTTCGCGAGTGGAAGGTTGATGTGATCGGCTTTAACTGCTCGGTCGGCCCTCAACCTATCATGACCGCTGTCGGCAAAGTTAAGACCAAGTTGGACTTGCCTTTGATCGTCCAACCCAATGCCGGACTACCGCGGGAAATTGATGGGCGACATATTTACATGTGTACTCCAGAATACATGGCGGAATTTACCAAGAACTTTCTGCAAGCAGGAGTCCAGTTTGTCGGCGGCTGTTGTGGCACATCACCTCAGCATATTAAAGCCATGGCGCAAGCTTTTCGCCATCAGAACGCGATGCGCCATGACGAGCCACAGGTTGGAAATGCAACTGGCATCGAAGTCTCGGCTTCGGAACACAGTCCGCCTGTCCAAGAGTGCCAGCGCGTCCCTTTAATCGATAAATCACGTTGGTCTTATAAGATTGCCAAGGGGGAAATGGTTTCCAGTGTGGAGCTGTTACCTCCTGCCGGCGTTCTGCCTGATCAAATCCTGGCTCGCTCCAAGGCTTTAAAGGAAGCGGGTGTCGATGCCATCAATATTCCGGACGGCCCCCGTGCCAGCGCCCGCATGAGTGCGATTCTCACGGCTGTGATGATTGAGCAGCAAGTCGGCATTGAAACAGTCTTGCACTATACCTGCCGTGATCGCAACTTACTCGGCATGCAATCGGATTTGTTGGGTGCCCATGCTATCGGCCTGCGTAACATGCTGCTGGTGACCGGTGATCCCCCTAAACTTGGCAACTACCCGGATGCTACCGGTGTCTTTGACGTCGATGCCATTGGCTTGACGAACATGGTTCATCGCCTCAATGGTGGAATTGATCTGGGATTACGCTCTATCGGCGAACCCACAGCTTTATCTATCGGTGTTGGCGTCAACCCAGTCCACCAAGACTTTGACTATGAGATGAAGCGCTTTCGCTATAAAGTCGAAGCCGGTGCAGAATGGGCTATTACCCAACCGGTTTTTGACTTGGAAGCAATATACCGATTTCTCGAATATATCGATAAAGAGAATATTAAAATTCCGATTGTTGCCGGCATTTGGCCACTACTCAGCTTCCGTAACGCCCAGTTTATGAATAACGAGGTACCGGGAGTCGTGATCCCTGATGACATTATGGAAAAAATGTCGAAGCCGAGTTCACCTGAAGAAGCGAAAAAGATCGGTGTTGAAATCGCCCACGATATGGTAAGAAAGCTAGGTTCAAACGTCCAAGGAATCCAGGTCTCAGCACCATTTGGTCGAATTGACTTAGCCCTCCAAGTGCTAGGTAAAGAGGCCCCTTAAAGCCCAGGCAGTTTAGTGAAACCCAGCAAATATTTACAAAGACAATGCGAGCCTGAAGGAAGCATCATCCTTCAGGCTCTACAAAATGCGTCTCTTGGTCCCTGGGATTATTTCATTGGGATACCACTTTGCGGTGAGCACGAGCGTTATCAAACCGTCCTCCAGTCAGTGGCTCGCTTAGAGAAACTCAGCGCGCATGAGCGTATTTTGCTCGTTCTCTTGGTCAATGAACACCCCGATACGCCTGCAGACTATATCGATGCCAATCAAAAAACTTTGGTGGAGTTATCCCAGGGCAGCAGCCGTAGTTTATCAACTGCACCTCCGACTTGGCTTGATCAGTCAAGCCCCCATAAGTTCGACACAATCGTGGTCAATCGCACACAGGCTTGGCGCTTTCCGGCCAAACAAGGCGTTGGCCTTGCCCGGAAGATTATCGCTGATATCGGCCTTTGCCTCTATCGAGGCGGACTATTGCGCCGTAGATGGCTACACAACACTGACGGCGATGTAAGCCTACCCGGTGATTATCTCCTACAAGCTGAAAACTGGCATCGTGATCAAACATCCAAAGCTCTGCTTTATCAATACCAACATGTCCAGGATCAAAGCGGCAGCACTGCAGATAGTCATTGGCAAGCTGCCAAGCAATATGAAATTTGGCTTCGTTACTATGAACTCGGCCTGGCTTATGCTGGGTCACCTTATGCTTTTCCGACGATAGGCAGCACGATCACCTTTGCAGCAGACGCCTACGAAAGTGTCCACGGCTTCCCCCGCAGAAGTGCCGGCGAAGATTTTTATCTTCTCAATAAATTAGCAAAACTAGGTAAAATTCAGGTACTTGGCGGTAGGCCTATCGTCTTAACTGATCGTCCGTCGATACGTGTCCCATTTGGAACTGGTCAAGGGACTGCAAAAATCGAAAATTTGATGCGCAAAAATGAAGACTTTCAGGTCTATCATCCAGTCGTGTTTGATGGTTTAAAGCTCGTCCTTGAAGCAGCAATCCAAAGCCTCGCGCATCAAGATCCAGAAGCGGCATTCCCGACCATTTTACAGGAAAGTGCTCAGCAAATCTGTCCCACACTTTGCAACGAAAAAAACGCGGCTGCATGGGAGCAAGCCATTTCCAGCTTCGGCTTTGCCAAGGCCTGCGCAACAGCAGCAAAGCAGGCTAGGGACACAAAAGGCATTCGTCAGCAGTTCCATGTTTGGTTCGACGCCTTCCGCACCTTAAAATGGATTCACCTGCTACGCGATCAATTTTTTGGCAGCATTCACCTGCTTGCAGCGCTTGATGAAGCGTCTTTTATACCACAAGAGGATATTGCAGGTGAACGATTGCAGCAGCTTCGTCACATTCAAAGTGTGCATCGTTCCGGTGGCCTTTATTAGCCTCCCCATATGCTGAGGAAGCATTTGTAAAGGCTGCCCGCTTCACGAAACCCGCATGTTCTCCTCCAGGGAAGGTTGCCCGGTTTGCTTGCGCTTGGCATCGATTTCTTTGGCAATTTTTAACATTGCCGAAGGTGCTATCACACCGTTGCCACGCACCCGAAGCAACATCCATGGTCTATACTTAGGCTTTAATTTGTTGGTCATTTGACTCGACGGGACCGATTCCATCATAATGACTTCCCCTCAAATCAGCGTAATTTTATCCATCAATCTTGCAAAAAGTGTAACTGAAGTTTTGATCATACTCCATACATCAGATCCATCTGTAATGCTGGCAGTATAATTTTACAGCCGCACTTATTGCAATTTCCATTCCGCTGACATTAAAACTTTCCCCTACTGACTCATCGGAGCATTGTGTGTCATAACGATTTACAAAAGCGCGATCAAATATATATGTGATACCGCTGAAATAACAAGCCAAAACAAAAAAATTAGCGAGATTTGGCTACATTTGACATGCGTCCAAACCCGCTCGGGTTTTTTCCAGCTGATGGTGAATTGTCATTCTTTTCTATTTGACTTCTTTACGGTTGGGCGATGGAAGTCCCGCAAACGCTTTTGCAATTTGTCGCCATACCACCACTGACCGGGTCGGCGTAGGAGGTGATAGGTATGCATCCTTAGACGGTCCCAAAGTTTGGGGTGGAGTTGCTGTTGATCAATCAAAAATTGGGCTAGCTGCTTGGAAAACATATTCCATGAGGCGGGATTTAAACCTTCTCCTAATAAACTACGCTCGGCATCGATCACCATCAGATTTAAAGCGGTACCTTCCCACGAAGTTTGATAATACCGAAGTCCGATTGGATAGGCTCCCAATTCCCTTAAAACGGCCGTCTGCTCATCCTGGCAACTGACAAATATATAGCGGTCATCGTTTTGCAGAGCAATGCGTGCAGCGTGACGCAAAATGTTTATGCAGATATCTGTCGTCTGAAAGTCCGGATCGATTGCAATATGACTTAATTCCACAAAGCCTTCGTCCCAAAAAAATGACGGAAGCTTCATGCCATAGCGCAGCGCAGTCGATCGACTTTGAACACCTTGAGGAAACATAATCCGTGCTGTCGCAACAATTTTTCCTCCAATCCGACAAATGAGATGACGTGCGAACTGATCCTGATCATCTGCAAACAAAATTAGTTCTTGATAATCTAACAAGCGTCCTTCGCTGTGTGCTGCCAAACAACGAAGACGTAGAACGTCCTGATATTCTTTGACATCGGCATAGGAAAAGCGCAGTGCTTTGCCAATACTACCGATATGGAAACCTTCGGCAACAAGCTGACTAACAGAAGGACCTTGCTCATGACGCAGAAGATAGACAGCCATTTCCTGTGAAAATCGTGACGATACTCCAAGCAAACGACAGCCAAAAATCCGTGCGCTATGATCCATACGACTATGTTTCACTTCAAAGCGGATCTGAAAGCTTTCGCCACTTGGGAGAGCGACGGTACCGTCGATGATCATAGTTGGGGTGATCCAATCTTCTTCGGATAGATCAATAGCAAAGGCTAAACCATCTCGTGAGAGGTTAATCAAACGAGCAAATATAAAACGCCCAAAAAAACTGGGATGAGAGAAACTTAGTTGAATGATCGGCCCATGAGACGATTGCAAGTTGAAGCGATTTTTTTCCCGCAAAACCGCTTTGCGTGGTACTTCTGTGAATCGCACGCCGACTTTAAAGCAGCTCTCTCCATCAAACTGTGTCGTGGAAATATGCGTGACGACACCTGGTATTGTCGATTCAGCCTTGGGCAGCTGCAAGGAAACCGCAGTCGCCAGAGTTGGCAATGTTTCCATGGGATTTGCAACAATTAGCCCAACACCCTGAGTACTCAAATCACAGCCTTGCACCTGCAATCGCTTGCTACCCCAGATGATCGTAATCGGCGCCAGCTCACCTCGATAGAGGTGAACACGATGCTCATAACGCTTTTCCAGTTGTAAGATCGATGCTTTCATGGGCTCTCCGTTGAATCTTCAATTCTATTCGGTCGGAAAGCCGTTCAACCCAAGCAAAAAAATCAGCCAAACTTGAAAGATTTCAGCGGCTAATTCGTTTCGGTTGATGCGCCGCAAGCATGTTCTCCAATCGATCCAAACCGAGGCACATTTCTTCCATGGACGGGCCAAAACTAAATCTGACAAAGCCTTTTAAACGGGAGGGAATATGGCTGCGTCGCTTGCCTGGGTTTACATCAAAAAACTCACCTGGAACGCAAATGACTTTTTCTTCGATGCTTCTTTCAAAGAAACTCATACCATCTTGTAAAGATTCTGGTAATTTCGCGAGTGAGACAAAACAATAAAACCCGCCTTGAGGTTTCCCTGGTATCTCAAATCCCATTTGCAACAGACGTTCTGTCATAATTTTACGCTTTGTTAAAAAAGCATTTTGAATCGTCTTGGCCTGCCCGTCTGCATAGTCTGGATCAAGCAGTGGAATCGCAGCCTTTTGAATAGGATGTGCCGCGCCGCCGTCTAAAAAGGAGCCGGCCGAGGAAACTTTTTCAATGATTGACTTTGGCCCAACAGTCCACGAAAGCCGCAGACCGGGATAACGCCAGTTTTTTGTTAAGCCATCAATCAACACAATAGGGTCTTGGTTCACATTTTCGACATAAGCAGCTGCGCTGGAGGAATAAACTTTCCCCGGATCGACGTAGACATAATGCGAATAAAACTCATCAAAAATTAAACAACAGCCCATCTCTCGACCAACACCGACAAATTTTTGCAGCTCATCTCCCCACAGAACTTGACCTGTAGGGTTTGCAGGATTTGACAGCAGGACGCCACCGAGACCGCGATTGACGACTTCAGTTCGAAGCAAATCGGCCCCCAAGTGGAAACCTGAGCTTTGTTCCAAAACAATGGGAATGGGGACAAAGGCTTTAAATATTTCAAACAGCTCTTCATAAGCCGTATAGTCTGGCAAAAAGTGTCCTAGGTTAATGCCGCCCAAAGCTGCTGCCAGCCGGCTTAAGCCCACTCTTCCACCGGCAGATATTGCTACATTCTCGTAGGTATACTGTGAGGCCATGCCTCGTCTATACCGGTAGTTGTATAGATCAGCCACAGACTGACGTAAGTCCCGATCACCGGCGACAGGACTGTATTCACTCATACGCGGGTCAACGACGATTGATTTTAAGCGCTCACCTTCACCGTCGATCGGTCCCGTTTCTGGAGCCCCTTGTCCCAAATTCGACCAATCAGGATCGCCATAAGTGAATCCCTTAGCCTGAGCCCGAGACATGACAAATATGACTCCAGTCCGCGGCACGTTTCTAAACCCCATATCATTGGAATTTAGATTTTGAACCATAACTTGCCTCACCATGTAATAATTATACTGTCATCGAAATTCCTGAATATCCGATGGCACTATAGGCTGACTAAGCAAAAGCTGAAAAGTGCCGATACGCTACGAGATTCATTTTACCACAAGAATGGTAGATTCGGGGTTGCCGAGAGGAAGTAAAACACCCATGGAAAGATTTAAAAAATCACTAAAAATTGCCATAACGGAAAAGGTTGAAGGTATCCGCCTTGCAGCGGGACAGCCGCCATGTCTTTTAAGTGGTAGCAGCGAACAAGCCGTCGAAGGCTTATCTGCTTATACGACTCAAGACCTGGAGTCTCTTATCCAAACACTTATGCCACATATCGATTCGGTCGAACGCTCGGAACCAGTGCAAGGTGAGTTATCGATTGTCAATTTCGGTGAATTGAAGTTAATAGGCCATTTGGGCACCGAACCCCGACTTTTCGTATTCATTCCACCGCAAGGAAATCAGCGGTTTCGTCAAGTCTGGAACCAGCTCACAGAAGCCCGACATCAGCCGCCCCTGCCAATCGAGCCCTCGAACTTTGAAAATGCAGAGGAAGATGAGCAGGATGCGATGGGAGCTTTTTCCATGGCAGATGCTGACGAATCAAGCCCCATTCATGAAAATGCTTGGACCCCAGATGAAGAGTCTAACGCAAATCAAACCATCCCACCGATGATGCCACCCCCACCGCCATCTGTGGATTCAAACTTTACCGAAGAAAGCAGCTTTGACCCAGTGAAAGCCAACGAAGCCTTGTTTCAAATCGGGCAGGACGAGGATGATGAAGCGGATCATACTCTGCAGGATAATGACGATGAACATGAGCAGGCTATCGATCACCAACGTACAGTTTACACGACTCCTGATGGCAAACAGTATGCAGCCATTCGCACACCGATAGAATCGTATGACGATGATGAAGCTGATCAGATGTTTCAACCGGAGTCTTCCTATCAGCAGCATCAATTGAATCATAATTATAAGCAACAAGATGATATAGATTCTGATTTTAGTCAGCAGCAAGAAGATGAAGACGAATCCTATACCAATTGGAATCATAGTGCTCCCCCTGCAAATTTTCAGCAGCACGTGGGTGGGCAGGCGCAGCACGTTGAACATATCCCACAACGAGCCAACACAGAGAGTTATGAAGCCCCAAAACAGATTTTTTTCGGGCCCCATGTTCCAGGCGACACCTTGGGAAATGCTGGTGAAAGGCCCATCGATAGATTCCTGCGAGTGATGATCGATAGTGGCGCCAGCGACATGCATTTGACTTTAGGTAAACCTGTTTGTCTGCGTGTCGATGGTGATATTCAGCGCTTAGAAGGGCAAAATGTGGATGAAGAGCAAATGCAATCCTTGCTTCTGCCGATCATGCCAGCGAAAAACCAGCAGGAATTTGCTGACCACCATGATACTGATTTTGGCTACGAAGTACATGGTTTGGCACGGTTTAGGGTGAATATTTTTCGTGACATCAATGGTGTTGGCGCTGTATTGCGTCAGATTCCAGACCGTGTTCCAAGTGCAGATGACCTAGACCTACCACCGGCAATACGGAAATTTTGTGAGTTAAGCAAGGGCTTGATCCTTGTCACTGGGCCGACAGGTAGCGGAAAGTCGACGACATTGGCGGCGATGATCGATTTGATCAATGAGCAGCGACCGGATCATATTCTCACGATTGAAGATCCAATTGAGTTTGTGCATGAGCAGAAAAAATGTTTGATCAATCAGCGGGAAGTCCATCGCCATACAAAATCCTTTTCCAAAGCTTTGCGGGCAGCTTTACGAGAGGACCCTGATATTATCCTGATCGGTGAGATGCGTGATCTGGAGACGATCGCCATAGCTATCGAAACTGCTGAAACCGGTCACCTCGTATTTGGCACACTACACACTAGCACCGCAATATCCACCATTGACCGTTTGATCGATCAGTTTCCTTCCGATCAACAAGCTCAAATCCGCATTATGCTGGCAGAGTCGCTAAAAGGTGTCGTCAGTCAAACCTTGGTCAAGAAAAAAGGCGGTGGTCGAGTTGCTGCTCATGAAATACTCGTCGTCGACCGTCCTGTCAGTAGTTTGATCCGTGAGGCCAACACGCATATGATTCAAAATCATATGCAAACCCAAAAAGCGAAGGGCAATATTCAACTCAATGATAATTTGCTACAACTTGTCGGCAAAGGCGTGATTTCCCCACAGGATGCGATTCACCGGGCGGTTGATAAGGATGGTTTGCTGAAAATGTTACAGCAAAAAGGATTATCTGGTGATCTTTCCCAAGTCTCTTGAAGGACAAAATAGACCGACCCGCTTTGCGGGTCGTTGCCTACACACTTTCCCGCAATGATCTTTCCATTTCACAATAAATGAATAACCGTCATTCTTTCTTTATCAAACGCAGTTTTTTTCAGATAATGACCAGCAATCACCGGGGAAGGGATTATATGAATTTAATTATCGCGGCCGTACCAATTTTTATCTTTTTGATACTGACGGAAATCCTTTTCAATCATATCAAAAAAATGTCTTTTTACCGTGTCAATGATGCAATTAGCAATGTCAGTGCTGGTGTTATCCAACAAGTCCTTGGTTTTATTCCCATATTCTTTGAAGTATTAGCCTATCTCTTGGTCTTCAAACACTTTGCTCTTGCGCCTGAGTTCTTTGGACAACAAGTATGGTGGATGTGGGTCCTGCTATTTTTTATGGTCGATTTTCAGTATTACTGGTTTCACCGCTTTTCACATCGGATCAATATTCTCTGGACGGGTCATGTCGTTCACCATCAGAGTGAAGAATACAATCTGACTGTTGCTTTACGTCAATCTATACTACAGCGTCTGTATTCGATTCCTTTCGCCCTGCCATTTGCCGTCTTAGGAGTTGATTTGACAATGTTAATCATTGTCAGCGTCCTGAATACTTTATCTCAGTTTTGGGTCCACACACGCCTGATCGATCGGCTACCAAAAGTATTTGAAGCTTTTTTGAATACACCTTCCCATCATCGCGTCCATCATGGGCGTAATCCCCAGTACATCGATAAAAACTATGCAGGAGCCTTCATTATTTGGGATCGCCTTTTCGGCACATTTGAACCGGAAAAGGAAGAAGTCATCTACGGGGTTACGGTACCAACCAAAACCTGGAATCCACTAAGCGCGCAAATCATCACACTCACCGATCTGTGGCAGAAGATCAAAGCAAGTCCGCGGTGGCAGGATAAAGCGAGGTATCTCGTCAAAGCTCCTGGTTGGCATCCTGAAACAGGAGAAGTTCCCGTGCAAATGGAAGTCCGTGAAAAGTATGACCCCGTGCTGTCCGGCAAAAGCCAGCTGATAGCAGTTGGAGGCTTTGTCCTGACTTTGGGACTAAGCGTTATCTTTTTAATCTTCCATAAGACGCTGCCACTTGGGTTAGCGGCTGCACTGCTTCTGGCCGTATTAGGACTACTGACAGCCATTGGCTTGATGATGGACCGAGAAGTGGAGGAACAAAGCTCTGCAGGCTTGGCTGTAAGTCTCGAAAATGAAAGTGCATAAAATGCAAATTTGACAAGTCACTCTTGACAAGAGCCATGCCTTTATTTGATATTGATAATCATTATCATATTAAGGACTGGGCATGGCAATCAAGATCGCGACTTTGATTTTAACCGCATTGGCTTGCTGTATCTATTTATGCCGCTTCGAGTCGAAGACTTGGGATCACTTCACCTTAAAAAGCGCTCATTATTTATCCATACTGAATGTCTGCCTGTCTTTAGTCAGTTATTTTCTATTCCGGCATATTTTCTACTTAGTTCTTAGCATCATCCTTTTATGCGGCCTATGGGCATCGATTCGATTTCAACACTATTTGTGTGAGATTCTCATTGCACCTCTCGCGTTTTTTCTATGTCTGCTGGATTTCTTATTTCCTGAGACCTTACAAGTTTTTTCGAATTACTTCCTACCAGCTATTTTACTGATCGCAATCTGTAGGAACATTTTCATTAAACATTGGCTCTACAAGAAGCATCGTGTTCCTATTTTACTTTGGGGGCAGCTATGGTCTCCCAAAACTTTTCCTTTCCGCATGAGTCGGCCAATGATCAGGCAAAGAAAGTTTATGATACTGGATTAGCATGTATCATGATCCGTATGCATCAACATGAGATCTATGTTGCATGGGGGATTTCATCGAAGCAGTCATCGTTTGTCCCGACTTCGTGAGCCACAGCTCCGGCTAGCATCCAATCTCCATGCACTAAAATATGTAATCCAGTATTTCCTGTCTGAATGTTCCAGCTAGCATGCAATTCTTCATGTGCTATAACTTGATGACCATAAGCTTTCAAAATTTGCACGACTTAAGAGTATAGGAGTCCTAATGAACAAGATTGAAACCTGCCTTTGGTTCGACAAGCAGGGCGAAGAAGCTGCGAAGTTTTATACCAGCCTCTTCAAAAACACCAAGCTCGGCGGCAAGGCTTACTACTCCAAAGCCGCGTCGCAGGCTTCGGAACAAGCTCAGGGCACAGTCATGACCCAGGAATTCACGATCGAAAACCAGCACGGTGTGGTGATGAAGTACACCAAGCCGATCCTTGCGGACGTTGAAGCGGCGGCGCGCTCCTGACAGCGAACTAGCTTATCCTCAAAACAGTCAAATGACTTGAAGGCACCTACTATTAGAAGTCGGCGAGCTACGCTGCCGACTATTAAGCTACACTGGCCATGAGCATTTAGGCCACAAGCTGTGTTCTCTGGGAAAGGGCCTTTAAAAGCTGAAGATTGGAATCGACACCAAACGTTTGATTTGCTTTTAAATGAGGGATGTCATTTAACAATCCATAGCCTCGACAAAATTTAGAAGTGATAAGTGAATAAAATCCTCAAGATTTTCTAAATTATGGCTGTCCGCCCGATTTAAGAAATTGCCAAAGCTCATCAAAGTGAACGACTTGCACATTGTGTTGGCGATTTAAGTGGGAATTTGCAGTTCTGCATACCAATATTTTTTCCACTAATTCTGGCCCCAATAGCTGACTAACTCGCTCAAGGTTGTCAAAGTCCTTTGATATCGGATTTTCTTTAGTTTTAACTTCGATCAGTTGGTAGCGCCCCCCTTTTGGAATGAGATAGTCAACTTCCAGACCTTTTAGATCCCGCCAAAACCAAATATCCCATTTACCAGAATTCGCCTGAAATCTTTTTCTCATTTCAGAAAAAACAAACGACTCAAATATATTTCCCCAAAACGGAGATTCGAGCATTTCCGTTTCCGAGTTTAGATTTAGAAGGAAGCATTGAAGCCCAGTATCCTGAAAATAAATCTTGGGTGACTTAATTAGCGACTTAGTTTTGTTATTGAACCATGGCTCTAGCAGTACAATTTGGTTCGATGCTTGAAGTACAGATAGCCACTCATTTGCCGTTGGTGCGCTAATGCCAATGTCTCGAGCTAAGTCAGCCTTGTTCAGCACTTGACCTGAGCGATAGGCGCAAGCTCGAATAAATCGTTCGAAATCTCTCAGCTGTCCGATATTTAGTAAACTTCGCACGTCGCGTTCCAAGTATGTTGCTACATAAGATTGCATATAGATTTCGCGATCGACCTCGTCTCCAGCATAGATTTGGGGAAATCCACCGTGGAATACCTGTGAAAACAAGTTGGGTGCATCAAGTTTTAAGGCACTTGTGATCTCAAAAGAAGAGAGTGACTCTAATTCCAAGACTGCACACCTACCAGCCAGGCTTTCAGAAACCCCTTTCATAAGCGTAAACTTTTGAGATCCCGTCATGATAATCTGACCATTCAAGTGGCGATGCTGATCAATATGCAGTTTGAGATAACGAAAAAGGTTCGGAGCGTATTGCACTTCATCAATAACAACGGGTGGTGGATATTTTGCCAGAAATCTTTCAGGTTCATTTTCAGCCAATTCGCTCAAAGATGGTAAGTCTAAAGTGACAAAATTGTGGTGGGGGAACAATCGTTTGAGTAATGAGGTCTTACCAACTTGACGTGCTCCAGTGAGGACTAAAGCTGGGAATTGCTTGGCAACTGTCGCTATTTTTTTACTTATTTCTCTTTGAATCCACATATTTATACTTTCTTCGATTACACCCATCTAAATTATAAGATTGAATCTTATAATTTGCAAATATTAGACTTTAATAGTAACCCTTTTTGATCTCGGCTTCGAAGGCGATCTTTTTTCCATAAGACGAATTCGGCGCAAAGACGCCAGCCCAGCGTGTAAGGTGGCTCCGCGGAGGGATGACTAAAGGCATGAGTTTTTGAATGAATTCGCAGAGTGAAAGGCATTGCTAAATAGTGTTTTACCGCAGATCATCATACTTAATACATCATGCCCAGAGACCAAAGTGGGATTCCGTTTCCAACAGGCCGTTCGCTGTCATCTCTAATGACGTAATCGGCTTTTTTGCGCTTTTTTTGTTTACCACCCACCTCAATAAGGAACCCATCGATTAGCAGATCTCCATCAACTTCCTTTTCGGAAGCATGGACAGTTTTTCCAGCTTGCTTGAATGATGCAACGACAAAGGCCTCCCTTAAATTGCCCAGGTTTCCATTCAATGCAGCATACATGGTAGGATCAGAAAAGAAGATTTTAGCGCCTTTACCTGTCGCTTTATAATCAGATGGAAGTCGAACAATTGTGATTAATCCGACTTCATCCATGACAGAGAGTAGCGTGTAAAGCTTCTCCTTGCCAACGCTCCATTCTCTGCTAAGACCATCAATGTTAAGTGTCGGAATGTGGGAGCTTGCCAAATATCCCATGATAGCTCGCATCAGACGCAGATGATTATGATGAGTGCCCGGCACGAAGAATGGAATATCAGACATTATAGTCTTTTCAATGATGGCAAGAATTTTGTTCTGATATTGGCCTTCAATAAATATGGGACGGAATCCTTCCTGGAGATAATCACGGAAGTAAGCCAGGATATCTGGATGCGCGAGAGCTTCTTCAAAGTCTTGATGTTTGGCTCGCAGTGGGTCGAACGGATTAAGCTCAGGTAGTCCTCTAAGGGTCATATACTCTCGAAGTGAAAGAAATGGTATATGCTGTGCCGGAAAACGACGGGACAAATCGTGAGTTCCAAGACGCAAAATAAGACTGCTACTATCACTTGCCCAAATAAACTTGTCGGGAAATGAATCGTAGAGACTCTTCAAGTGAGCGCTCCAATTAGCGGCAAAGTGGACCTCGTCTATGATGAGTCCGCTATAACCACTTAAAAAAGCTTGTTCACCAAGCTCCCATAAAGAGTAGGTACTAGCCAGTGGATGGTCGGCGCTAACATAGAGAGCATTGCCATGTTTTTGAGCTTCGCGAAGAAGAAAACTGGTTTTGCCGACACCACGGGGTCCGGTAACGAGCGCAGTTTGCTGCTTGTGAAGGTGTATGCCATTCAAGTATGGCCTTGAGATTGGTCGTAAAGCACCGGTGATTCGGGCCTGAATGGTGGATATTTTATCTATTATTTCATTGATTTCCATAAATCGTTCTCCTTCAGAACGATTTTACCATAAAATCGTTCTGCAACAGAACGATTTTGCAAATAGAAAATATTATTGATATTAGTGGGCTGTCGATGCTTTGGATAAGCGATTGAAAATTTAAGGAGAAATCAAATTGTGTCGCTGCGAAAACCATTTTCCGAGTCTACCATGCCATAATTACAGCTAATGTCCTGGGTTTAAAGAAAACGAACAATATATTCTTGAAAAAACTATTCGATTTCCGTGAAACCAAAACACATACTGAGCCGCCTACTAAACCATCTGCGGATTTGAATTAATCGTCAAGACCAAGACACTCACTGACCGTAACAAACCGGTAGCCCGCAGCTTTCACTTTCCCTATCAGCTCATCGAGAACTTTCAAGCTTGCCAGCAAAAAATCATGATTCAGATCAATGATCGAAGTATTCAGCCCAACTAAATCTTGCGCCTCAATATAGGCGATATGCTGCTCAAGTCGCTCGATCACGATATGGCTTTCCCCTTCGCTCAAAGCCCAATCCTTACGATCACTATTCCAAAAAACAGAGGTATATTGATTGGCAACGATAAGATCCTCCACACGTTGATCAATATAACCATAAGGTGGGCGCATGATCCGAGCATCACGCATGACCTGTGGCAGCCTGCCAAGAGCCTCGATAATGAGATGTTCTGTCGTTTGAATTTGCCAAACAATATCGGCCGCAGCCAATTGTAAAAGATCGGGATGGGAGTAACTGTGATTGGATATTTGATGCCCTTGCAGCCAGGCATCCCGGATAGCCTGTTGCCCAGTCTCGCTATGGAGTTTGTCACCAATTACAAAAAAGCTAGCTGGAATTTGATGGCGCTCTAGAATAGATAATACCTCGTACCAATTAGCAGATGGACCATCGTCAAACGTCAAAGCATACGCATCCTGAGCCTTACATACCGTGCGAACTGTGCTAGGCAGTGGCCCAGATAGGGTCATGAGACTAGTTGTCACGGTTTGGCAGTGGTCGGCAGAACACATCGTATAGGGTGTTTGGGCCAAAAGGCCTGTAGGGTAAATACTTATCATCATGAGGCAGGTAGCCTTCGCAAAATTGGCAAAGCGCTCCGTGAGCAGCTCACAAAAAATAGTCATACGCATCCTCCGTGTTATGCTCGTCAGCATACGACTCCCGGCCACGAAGTCAAGCCCAGCAAAACCTGTAAGCTCCTAAAGTCCTTAGCTTAGCTGCTACCCAAGATAGCTGCTCACTCAGAGAGAAGTTCAAGTGATTCACACGGGACTTGATTTTTACTCAACCAACAGCGATTCTATTGGGTGTTTTACTTTATTTACAAAGCATATGGAAGAATGGCTCATAAATGGAAATCACCCGCAAGACCAAGAGCTTACCCTTATGGTTGAAAATACTAGTTTCGATCCTGATGCTAAGTGTGCTGTTCTATCAAATTGATTGGCCTAAGTATCTCAGTTATCTGAGTGATATCAGTCTAGCTTCCATCACCCTTGCAATTGCCGCCTATCAGATCTCCAAGTTAGCGTTGAGCTGGCGTCTTTATCTATTAGCAAAGCAAGTCTCCATTCCTACAAGCTTTTGGGACTGCATGAAGCTCACATACCGCTCATCCCTCTTTGCCCTCATCCTCCCTGGAAGCATGGGGGGTGATGGTTACCGGTGGCTCCGACTGAAGCGTTATCCTGGAATCAACCACCGCTCGATTTTCCAACTCTTGCTATTTGATCGCTGTAGTGGTTTTGTTGCGATGCTCGCCATGCTACTTATTTGCTTTTCCATCTCAAACCTTTTTTCGTCAGAACTTTCAGGCCTGTTGCGTCACGTGTTTACGTCTTTGTGTCTGTTTATCATCTACGGAATTTACTGGTTCCTCAGTCGACGATTTTTTCCGAAATTTCACTCTGCCATTAGAAAAATTGAAGTCTCATCCTATGCTGTGCAAATCGGCCAAGCATTAGTGATTATGGTTCTGGCGACCAATTATTGGGATATTCAACATAACATAAGCGGTTTGATTTCTCTTTTCCTACTTTCATCTTTTGCCAGTCTACTACCCTTAAGTTTTGGTGGAATCGGCAGTCGGGAAATAGTCTTTTTCTATGGTGCTGAACTGATCCATCTTCCTCAGGAAGCTGGGGTGATATTGGGATCATTGTTCTACATCATTAATGTCGCCAGCGCATTACCAGGTCTCATCATGAAGGAACCTCGGCCCGCATGATAGTTTCAAGCGACATCACGCTCTAAGATAACGAAGCTGCAATCATCAACTTTTAGATGAGTGTTTTGACCAAGAGAAAATGTTTCAATTAAATCGTCAAAGAGCACAGAGATACTTTCTGGTTTAGACATGATAACACCTATTTTTTCATAAGCCTTATTCTGACTTTCAAAAGGTGATTCTTCTACCAGGCCATCAGTAAATATCATCAAACGACTTCCCTTATGAAACGGGAATTCCCGGCATCTTATTGACATTTGACGCGACAAGCCCAAAGGAGAGCCGGCTATTAAGTGCGATTTGACTTGCCCACAATCTGCGATAAATATTCTTTCATGCCCGGCGTTTATATAAGTCGCACTCTCATTTTCCAAATCAATGCAGATAAATGCCATGGTCATCAGCTTGCGGCTCTGCTCACCTAAATCCAGGACAGCATCATTAATCGTCAGCACTAGCTCCTTGAGCTGGATCTGAACACAGTCTGCAGTTGGATGTTTGGTATGTGTTTGAAAAAAGGCATGAAAAGCGCCTGCAACGGAGGCTGTAATCAAAGCTGACGCTAGACCATGGCCTGTGACATCGCCCATGACAACGAACAATCGACTCCTTTGCTCATCATAAAAAAACTGATACCAATCCCCCCCTAGATGATCAGAGGCCTGATAGAAAGCCTGAATTTTAAAACCATTTAACTGCAACTTACGCGGTAATAGAGCTTTTTGCACAAGCATGGCAGCTTGCAAGTGATGCTCATGTTCAATGCGTTTTTGATACAGGTGCTGTCTCTCAATCACTTTGTCGACCCGCACAATCAATTCTTCGACATCAAATGGCTTTGCGATATAATCATCGACATTCAGGCTTAATCCCAAGACCGAGTCCTCTTTAGCAGATCGCGCCGTCATGAGAATGACTGGTACTGTTGCTAATCGATGATCGGATCGCATGTTTTTGATCAGATCAGCACCGGACATAGTCGGCAAAAATAAGTCCAATATCAGCAGGTCTGGTCGGTGCTCAACCATCATCTCCAAAACTTGCTCACCACTAATTGCCACTTTCGTCTTATAACCATAAGAACTGACAATTTGTGTAATGACATCCCGATTGATTTGATTTCCATCACAGATATAAATTTCAGCTTCATAACGATCTTTATGTTCAATTTTTTCCTTTGCTTGTTTATGAACGTTGATATCGCTCTCTTTCGAACGAGAATGATTTTGTTTAGGCGGACATTCCAATATGTTACTGCCAACCCATTTATTTTCAGCTGTCATTTTTTGCTGATGGATAATCTCACTTTTATGAGGAATGGTAACAATAAATTCACTGGAATGAGCAAGCCTGGAAATCAACTCAATTTTCCCACCCATAACATCGACTAGACGCTTGACCAAAGTTAAGCCGATTCCGGCTCCTTCCAACTGGTTTTTCTCGTCAGAATGAACTTGTTCAAAGGCCTTGAAAACTCGCGCCTGATCCTTTTTAGAAATCCCCATGCCGGTATCTGTTACTTTGATCGTAAGGGCAACAGTTGGAAGATGAACAAAGGAAATTTCGATATGGTTTGTCCGCTTTGGGTCTTTGAACTTGAAAGCGTTTCGCAGTAGGCTCTGAATGATGACAACGAGTTTGGAATAGTCATTGATAAAGCTTCGTTCTTCCTCTCGCCAGTCCCAACGACAGGTAAATGATGTTCCACTATGGTCCGCCAACAGACGCCGGCCAAACTCTTCAACCTGCTCAACGAGAGAGTTTAAGTGAATCAGTCGGAAGTCAAGTTCCATTTCTTGTTGCTGGACTTTGGCTAAATCAAGGATGTGACCTAGTTGGGTTCGTAGGTGAACAACGATTTCCCGGGAGTTTTGTAGTTTCAGCCTAACGCTATCAGGAATATTGCCATACTTTCCTCGTAAAGTGAGATCCAACATGCCAAGTAAGCCATTTAATGGCGTTCGAAGTTCGTGTGAAATGCTGCGAAAGAATCGGGAACGTGATTTTTCATGTTCTTGCATCACTTGCACAAGTTGTTCGGATCGATCTAAAGCTCTCACGAACCGAATACCAAGTATATGGGTATTAAAAAAGATGAACATGGCTAAAGAGTAATGGAAGAGGTAAGGAAATTGGTAGATATTGAGAAACACAAGCAAGTCATTGATTCCACCAAGACAAAGACTACTGACGGCAATCAAAAGATATTTGGCACCTTCTAAATGCTTTTTAACGGCCAGAATAATTGCAACAATCAAATACATAGCCAAGGCTAGGTTGACGATATACATCGCCATCCAAAGATGCTCAACAACATCCAGAGGTAGAATGATCGCTAAGCAGGCATAGCCGCCATTTAAAAACCAAACGGATTTGACGAGCTGTCTCGATACAGTCCCTGAAGAAGACCAATAACAAAAAGAAATATAACAACTAAATACAAGCAGGATGACAAAATTCCGCAAGTGAACATTGAACAAAAAAATATGGTAATGATAGGTATCAAATAAATGCTCCAAGGCGTTTTCGGTTGCTATTAATCTGGCTGCACAAAGCAAACAGATTAAACTCATCCATAATGAAGCTCGATCATTCTGCCTCTTTCTAAACAGCATCAGATTAAAAAGGCTGGCCATCAAGAAGATTCCGAGTAGAAAGTAGATCTGATAGAAACGGATTTGATGATCTTTTTTCGCACTGGGAAAATTTTGCAGCATTGGAGCTTGGAGCATACCACCGAACTTCACACGTAAGCTGGAAACATGAATGATCAAGTATGTTTTAGCGGCTGTTGGCTTTGTAATGCGTACCATTGCATCTTGGATCCAAGGCTTTTCTTCATCGACTTGGTGGGACGGAACACCGAAGTGGTGAATTTGTTGCACAAGCCCATCTTCATGAACTTGTACCCAGATCATTCTCGAAGCTATGATTGATAGCATATTGGTAATTGCCAGATCATCGTCAACTTGGAGATCGTCTATTTCGAGAACATAGGTACCAAAACTTTTTGTATCGACAATACTAGAATAGTTAGGATCTTGACTGAGCTGCTGCCAAAGTCCAGGAACAGGGATGAAACCGAACTCAAACTCAGATAAATCTTGCAAATCATTGACTGAAATAAATCGCCCTGGAAAAAAGCGCCACTGACCATCTAATGACAGAGGCATTTCACCCAAGTTAAAACCTTGTAGGTCCACTACACCATTGACCGGTTTTGGCAATGCAAAAGCCCGACCGCCTATAACCAGGCAAATCAAGGTCATTGTGATGGTTAAACCATGTCGCAAAAAACTTTGCATTTTGCACCTTTTCCCACGACGACGATTCGGAAAATAATAGGTAAATTCGCTAGGAAACGATTGCCTATTTGGCGACTGATTACTTGCAACAATATAAAAATTTAAAACCAGATAAGATCACAAAAGTTTTATATACAAGAATGAAAAGAAAGGAGAAGGTATGCTATTTCGAGATCGCAAGCACGCCGGACAACTGCTTGGTGACGAGCTATTAAACCTAGGTTGGCAGAAAGCTGATATCGTTCTCGGCTTAGCACGCGGTGGTGTACCAGTAGCCTTTGAAGTTGCACAAAAATTGCAAGTCCCCTTGGATGTCTATGTCGTCAGAAAACTCGGCGTACCTGGTCACGAAGAGTATGCAATGGGGGCAATCGGCCCGGATCAGGTCGTGGTGCTTGATCAGTCGATCACCAGACAGCTGCGCATTAGTGATGAACAGGTTAAACGAGTCATGGCAGAAGAAGAAGAAGAACTAAATCGACGAATAAGAATGTATCGATCCTCTCGCCCATCTCTTCAACTTAAGGATAAGACAGTTATCATTGTCGATGATGGTCTCGCTACTGGCGCCACGATGGAGGCGGCCTGTTTATCAGTCAAAAAGCAAGCACCCAAGGAAGTGCTTGCTGCCGTTCCAGTGGGAGCATTTGACAGTTACCGGGACCTACAAGGATATGCCGATCATGTGGTCTGTTTAAGCTGTCCAGACAATTTTTTTGGTGTGGGGCAGTGGTATCATCACTTTTCCCAAACAAGTGATGAGACGGTCATTAGCTTGTTGAATCAAGGGATAGATTCACAAAGGGAATTGCATGTATAAGGATCAAGGGAGCCTTTAGCTCCCCAATTTTTGTATCGTCTAAGCTCGCATCCGGTCTTCAAACGCCGTCAGAGCAACCTTGGCTCCTTCTCCCATAGCGATGACAATCTGCTTATAAGGTACAGTTGTCACATCGCCGGCAGCATAGATTCCTGGCCTGGATGTTCGTCCTTTAGAATCCACCACAATTTCACCAAACTTATTGATCTCGACCACATCCTGGACAAGTCCGCTGTTTGGTGACAAGCCGATTTGCACGAAAATTCCATCCAAATCGAGGCTGACCTCATCGCCACTGACACGGTTTTGGTAGCTCATTCCCACAACTTTTTCACCGTTGCCTTTAATGGCTTCTGTCTTCGCCGAAGTGACAACTGAGACATTCGGCAGGGAATATAGTTTTTTTACCAAAACGTCATCCGCTTTAAGCTGATCTGCATATTCGAGCAGAACGACTTCCTGGCAAATTCCGGCTAAGTCGATCGCCGCTTCAACACCCGAGTTACCACCACCTATGACAGCAACTTTTTTGCCTTTGTAGTAAGGTCCATCACAGTGAGGGCAATAGGCGACGCCGCGGCCAAGATATTCCTTTTCACCCTTTACACCGATTTCTCGCCACTTCGCACCAGTCGCGATAATGATGGAGTCGGCAGTCAGGTATTCCCCGCTATTCAAATGCACGGTTTTGATTTTGTCGTCCAGGATTTTAGCGACGCGACGGTGTTCTAATATTTCAACCGGATAAGAACGCAGGTGTTGTTCTATATTGGCAGTTAACTGTGGCCCTTCCGTATAGACGACAGAGATCAGGTTTTCAATACCTTTTGTCTCTTGCACTTGGCCACCAAGTTTTTCGGCAACCAACATCGTCTTTAACCCCTTGCGAACGCTATAGATCGCTGCAGACGCACCAGCCGGCCCGCCACCGATGACGAGCACATCGGCATGCCCGAGGTTGACTTCTTGTGGAGCATCAGCCTCGTCACTGGCATATTTGGCTTCGAGCTTGCTCAGCAAATCGGCAAGACTTGCTCGACCGGAGTGAATGAGCTGGCCATCGATGATCACACTCGGCACGCCTTGAATTTTTAATGTTTCTAATTCTTCAGGAACCATGCCCCCATCGACCATAGTGTGTTTCATCGAACCATGAGCCAAGATAACTTGGTTCAAGGCTTGCACCACATCAGGGCAGTTTTCACAGCTTAAAGATATAAATGTTCTGATTTCAAGTCCGGGCTTGAGACGCTTGATACGTTGCACAATTCCCTGATCCGGCAATTTACCATGTCCATCGGCATTTAAAATCCCCAGGATAAGAGAGGTAAATTCATGACCGCCAGGTATACCTTGAAAAGCAACACCAGTTTCTTTTCCGTCTTTCAGTATCCGGAAGTACGGACTTGATTTGCTATCACCTTCAACTTTGCATTCGATTTTTTCACTGACAGATGCCACATCGCTGAGCATCGAGATGAGTTCTTCCTGCTTTGCATGACTACTCGGAGCAACCACCAAGCTTATATTTGCCTTCAAAACCTGAAATACATTTTTCAGTTGATCTTTCATTGCTGTATCTAACATCACACTCATCTCCTCATGCTGCGTTGCAGGCTTATGTTTGGGGCCCCCGGCGTCACCACCAGCGGGCCCGTTGGTAAACTTAAGTCCTTAAATTTTACCGACGAGATCGAGACCAGGTTTCAGGGTGTCTTCACCTGGACGCCATTTGGCAGGACATACCTGACCGTCATGAGTGGCAACATACTGAGCTGCTTGAACCTTACGAACTAACTCTTCAGCATTGCGGCCGATACCGTTATCGTGGACTTCCGCAATCTTGATCAGTCCGTCTGGATCGATCAGGAATGTTCCGCGATAAGCCAAGCCTTCTTCTTCGATATGCACACCAAAGGCGCGACTTAGGTGGCCGGTAGGGTCTGCAAGCATGGGGAACTTGATCTTATTGATCGTGTCAGAAGCGTCATGCCATGCTTTGTGAACGAAGTGTGTGTCAGTACTTACCGAGTAAACTTCGACACCTAATTTTTGCAAGACATCATACTGGTCTGCCATGTCGCCAAGCTCAGTCGGACAGACGAAGGTAAAATCCGCTGGGTAGAAAAACAGGATTGACCATTTACCGCGCAGATCTTCTTGAGAAACGGTTTTGAATTTATCTTGATGGTAAGCCTGTACTTTAAAGTCTGGGATCTTTGTGTTGATAATCGTTTGCATCAATAACTCCTTAGTATCGATCTTATGAAATTTAGAGGGATGTCATTCGCCCTTTCATAATGAACACGGCGTCATCCCCGGCTCTTGTAGGAGATATTCGGTGAAATCCCCATATCACTCAAATCTATAATTTCTATTCGTGAATAGAGTTTGTCTATCAATATTAGATCAATATTTACAGTTAGTTAAATAACGTCTGCCGACAAAAACTCTAGGTTTCACCTTCTCTCTTCAAGCGGACCTTCCTTAGGAACTTTTTCCTCACTTCAAGCCCCTAAACGAAACGCCATGCATATTATCCCTAGAGACGAAAAGCAAAAGGCAAATAGGTTTCCAAATTCTCGTCCCCTAGGTAAGGTTCCTCTGACGTCAAAAAAATTTTTTGCTTCATCGCCCAAAGCTTTTATGCAGCCGATGAGGCGGAACATTTGGGATAGGAGCAAAAAGACAGTGAAGTTTGAAATAACGGTCGATCAGCAAGTCAGACAAGTTGATGTTGACGAGTCGAAGCCCTTGCTGTGGGTATTAAAAGAAGACCTGGAAATTAATAACGCCAAATTTAGCTGTGGGTTTGGTGCTTGCGGAGCTTGTTCTGTCTATGTTGGCGACACGATCGTGCGCTCCTGCGTCTATCCAATATCAGCCGTGCAGGGAAAAGAAGTCCGCACTGTTGCTGGGCTGAATGACTCACTTGCTCAGTCGCTCAAGGATGCCTGGCGGAAGTTTGATGTTCCGCAGTGTGGATACTGCCAACCAGGATTTATTTTGAGTGCACACCAAATTCTCAGCAAGCAGGACCCCAACGAAGAATTATCACTTGATAGCCTAACCAACTTATGCCGTTGTGGGACTTACGAACGCATCCGCCAAGCAGTCGGTGAAGCCTTTGAGAATCACAAATCAGAGCAAGGGGAGTAAGGTGATGAGTCAATGGATTAGTAACAGAAGGGAACTCATCAAAAGTTCCATGACCGGAGCTGCAGGCCTCTGTTTTGCTTTTTCCATTCCTTGGGAAGGAAAAAAAAGACGGGCATTCGCTGATACCACCATCGATTCTGCTGCCATGCTCCATGCTTTCATTAAAATATATGAAGATGATCAAGTGGAAATTGCAGTCGTCAAAGCAGAAATGGGTCAGGGTGTAGCAACATCCCTTTCCATGATCATCTGCGAAGAGCTGGATGCTGATTGGCAAAAGGTGCATGTACGCTTGGAAGGCGAGCTGCCGCCTTATTACGATCCGCAGACAGGTGGGCTAGCAGCAACTTTTGGCAGCACATCCGTGCGCACACAATATCAAAGACTGCGCGTCATCGGCGCTGCCGTGAAGCAAAATTTATTACAAGCTGCAGCAGAAATCTTATCCAGCTCAGTCAGCGACTTGCGTGCCCGCGACTCACAGGTTTTTGATGCCAGTGGTAAAGCACGACTCAGCTATGGGCAACTGGCTCGTTTAGCCGTTAATTACCCTTTGCCAGAGAACCCACCACTGAAAGATCCAGGTGAGTTCAAATTAATCGGCAGTCGCATTTTACGCAAAGACACTGAGGAAAAAATCGAAGGCAGCGCAGTTTTTGGGATCGATGTCGTTTTACCCGATCTTCACTATGCAGCCATCAAACATCATCCGAGTTTTGGCTCTAAACTCTTGAACTTTGCCGCGCTACAAAACCAGGTTCCACAAAATTATCAACTCATCGAGGCTCTTGGTGCCATCATCTTAGTTGGCCCAAGCTACTGGCAGGCGCAGCAAATTCTCAATCGCCTGCCGACTGACTATGAATTACCGACAAGTGTCGCCAGCAAGGATCAAGCACAGATTGAATCCCAGCTCGCTAGTGCTGTCGAAAAAATTGCCGGCACAGAAGTTTTTAGCAAAGGCAGTCTCACGACCATCGAAGAGGAATGCGACTCCTTTGTGGAAGCTGAATACTTTGTGCCATTTTTGGCTCACGGTGCTATGGAACCGATGTCCTGTGCGGCGATTGTACAAGACGACCGTTGTGAATTCTGGATTCCAACGCAAAGCGCACAACTCGCAGCTTTTGCTATTTCGCAAGCTATCAATCGCCCGCTCGATCAAATCAAGATCAACGTCACCTATTTGGGTGGTGCCTTTGGTCGAAAGGTGGAAACTGACTTTGTCGTGCAAGCTGCCCTTGCAGCCAAGGCTAGCGGCAAGGCCGTCAAGCTCATCTGGTCGCGTTCTGAAGATACTCAGCACGATTTCTATCGTCCGGCATTTCAAGCCAGGCTTCGCGCCGGGTTTCAGGATAAACGGCTATTAACCTGGAGTGGTAAAAACGCTGGCCCTTCGATCAATCGTCGCGCTAATCCAGCAACTAAGATTGACTTTATGTCAATTGAAGGTTTTTCGGAAATTCCTTATGCCATCAATCACCAGAAAATCTTTCATGAAGAAGTTGATCTGGGATTACCCGTCGGTTACTGGCGCTCAGTTGGAAAATCACAGAATACCTTTTTTGTTGAGTCTTTCATCGATGAGCTGGCCCATCACATGGAGCGTGATCCTTTAGAACTGCGTATCGAACTATTAGACGGCCATACGCGCTCGCAAAAGCTTCTGCAGGAATTGGCTGATTTCTGTCGATGGTATGACCGCCCCGAAAGCATGGGACTTGCATTTATGGAAGGCTTTGGCTCGATTGCAGCCCTTGCTTCCGAGGTCAATGTGATCGATGGCAAAGTCAAAGTGGAAAATATCTGGTGTGTGGTTGACTGCGGACAGGTCGTCAACCTTGATGGTGCGGAAGCTCAGATTCAAGGAGGTGCGATTTTTGGTTTAGCGGCAGCACTGACCGGTAAAATCACAGTGTCCCAAGGTCGAGTTGAGCAACGGATATTTGGTGATATGCCATATTTGAGACTGCGAGATTGCCCCCGCATGCACGTGAAAGTGATAGCTAGCGGCGAAGCAATGGGTGGCTTGGGTGAAGTGGCGACTCCCCTTCCAGCTCCTGCCGTTTGTAATGCTATCTATAAGAAAACCGGCCAGAGAATCCGACGCTTGCCAATTAATGACTTTCGCTTTGCATGAGAAAAGGACGAGAGGTCTTGCAACACAAAAGTTATCGTATCAGTGATTACTTTCAGCAGCGTCCCAGCGCTGCTGAAGCTAAGCCTGGCGTTCTGGTAACGCTGGTGCACACCGAGGGCTCCTGCTATCAAAAAGCAGGTGCCCAGTTATACCTTACTGGCAATCAAGACGTGTATGGCTTGATCTCAGGGGGATGCCTGGAACACGACATTATTCAACAGGCCAAAGAAGTACAGTTTAGCCAAAAACCACGCCTGGCATTTTTTGATACAGGTGATCCTCTTGATCTTGATTTTGGCTACGGATTGGGTTGTGGTGGTAAACTGTGGGTCTTTTTGGAAGCGATTTTCCATGACGACGAGCTTGCGGATAAAATGATATGTCGCACGAGGGAAAGTCACGCCGAAGCGATCATCATTGAAGCCGAGCAATCTGACATCATCGGTCGTCGTTTTTCCTTATCTAAGAGCAAAGCTGTGGAAGATCAGGAAGCGAACGAAGTCCTATTTGATTTGCAACGTTGTCTGACCAGTCAGAAGCTATCGCAAATCAAAGAATATACTGCCCAGCAGTATTTTAAAGTAGCCTTGATTCATCGCTCTGCCCAGCCCGTGTTGACTATATTTGGCTGTGGTTTAGGCTCCTGGCCCCTGGCAGCGATGGCTCACACTCTTGGCTGGGATATACAAGCTTTCGATCACCGTCAGGCTTATCTGCAAGATCTACCATCGCAACTGCACGGAGCGCAGTTACTTGATTGGCAACGCCCGGAGATTTTCCATGCTCAACCGGCAAGGCCGTCAGCGGCAGTGATCATGACCCATAATTTTCAAGCTGATCGGCGCATTCTTGCACAAATTCTTCGTCACCCATGGCCATATATTGGCTTATTAGGATCAAAAGCCCGTTCCGAACACCTATTGGCTGAGTTTATCAGCGATCATCCTGATAGAGAAAAATCCCTTTTGAACCTTCACGCACCGATCGGCTTGGATTTAGGTGGGACAAGTCCGGAAGCAATAGCTCTTGCCATCGTCAGCGAGATCCAAGCCGTATGGAACCAGCGTAGTCATATTAAAGCGCGCTCGGCCATCAGTCTTCCCCCTAAGGAAAGAGCCTATGTCAGAACTTATTCCTAGCATGGAAGGCGGCAGTGGCATTACCGCCGTCTTGCTCGCTGCTGGCATGTCGCGACGTTTAGCCTACCCGAAGCAGACTTTGATCTACGAGGGACAAAGTTTAATCCGCCGCCAGCTCCAGATTTTGCAAGCCAGTCCGGTCGATCGGGTCTATGTGGTGACAGGAGCTTACCGGCAGGCTTGCGTCGCAGAAATCGAAGATTTGCCCGATTGGCATGAGATTTTCCATCCGGATTTTCAGCTGGGTATGGGTTCGAGCATCAAAGCCGCTGTTCATCATATCGTCAATCATTTGATCGTAGATAGAGACCAGCTGCGCGGCATCATGTTTGTAGTATGTGACCAGATCCATTTAACAAGCCAGCATCTCAATCATATGATCAAGATGTTTCAACTCAACTGCAGAGAAAATGTTGCCTCAAGCTATGGAAAGCAGTTAGGTATACCGGCAATTTTTCCCCGTGAGCGGTTTGCAGACCTTTTGCGAATTAACGATCAGCAAGGAGCCAAAGTTATTCTTAAAAACTTTGGCTGCGTATGCGTTGATTTTCCTGGTGGAGAAGTGGACATTGATCGACCAGAAGATATTCTTAGCACAGGGGCGAAAACTCAAGGTTCTTGAAAGACTCCCTCGGCCACCCACGTCGCAAACGAGGTAAAAACATCCTGAACTTTTTCCGGACTCATCTCTTGCGCCAGGATCTGATCGATGGCTTCGCCAAGACTTGCACCGGCAGATAAACTTTGCAAAAAACTGAAGGATATGGCATCGAGCTCCAAGCGCCAAATATGATCTTGAAATTTCCAAACCATGATCAATGTCTCTGCAGTTGGCAAAGCTGGTTCTTCTGGCAAAGCATCTTCTTGGTAGGCGCTGTAAAGTGCGTTGACATCATACTGGCAGCGTAGCAGTTTTAATGAAGGCACTGGTTTCAGTACACAATCCAGCCATTGGTCGATCTCGGCCATCTGCAAGCGATCTGTCTGTAACAATGCTGTGTCTTTTGCATGAAATGCCTGAGTGATGGCAAACTCCAGCCGCGCAAGGTCTGCTCCAAATGGTCGGTCTGTTAAGTTTTGTGAATCCATAAAGACAGGAAAATGGTCGCCTAAGTTTTCCAAAGTGAAACTGCGTGAAGGGTATTCCTGGATATAGGCTAATGCCAAATCTTCGAAACGACTGCAGCCAAGCAAACTGTGCAGCAACGGGTAGTCATCGATTAAGGCATCAATCACACGCGCTTCAAACATATCCCGATAAATCTGCAATCTTTCAGCACCATCCATAGTATCCGAGGGCGATATCTCAGCCTTGATCCAATCTGGGTTTAAACTTGCATCTTGATCAGCCACGATTACTGATTGAACGTGATACTGTAGGGATTCCATTTTCATAGTTCAACTCCATCACGTCGCTCAGACTTCCGAAGCGTAAGACTTGGCTGTCCATAAGATTTCATGCGTTCGGCTTCTTCGATAAGGACTGATAGTTCGGGTATATTCTCATCCCATTCAATCATACAGGAACGCTGACCGATCTTTTTTAAGGTATAGCGATATAAATCCCACACACCTTGGGGCACTGGGCCTATATGTGAGTCCAAAATGAACTTCTGTTTTACCGTATGACCGGCTAAATGATACTGGCCAACCTTATGGGGTGGAATCGCATCAATATATGTAAATGGATCAAATCCATGATTTTTTGCACTGACATAAATATTATTAATGTCTAACAAAAGGCCACAATCTGCCTCTTCAGACAAAGCTTTGAGAAAGTCCCACTCGCTTATATTTGAGCTGGAATAAGCCAGATAGGAAGAAGGATTTTCAATTAATATCGGCTGTTCTAAAAAATCTTGAACTTCACGCACACGTTGGACCACGTGTTTTAAGCTTTCCTCATGATAGGGAAGTGGCAGCAAATCATGGACATTGATTCCGTTGCTTCCCGTCCAGCACAAGTGATCGGAAATCCATACGGCAGAAACTTCCTTCGCAAGATTTTTCAAGCGCTGAAGATAATCCTTGTTGAGGGGATCACTGCCACCAACAGACATGGAAACGCCATGCAATACGATCGGATAACGTTCACTGATTTCTAAAAGCTTGCGACGTGGTCGTCCTTCAGTTGCCAAATAGTTTTCGCTGAGTGCTTCAAACCAATCAATCGCTGGTTGATGTTGTAAAATATCATCGTAATGCGTTGCCCGAAGTCCTAGTCCATACCCAAGATTGTGCCACTGCTGCGGAAAGGCATGCATTCTTAACTCCTTGTTTGACGATGAAAACGCTTGCCCCGAAGAGCAAGCGTTTTAACTTTTCACTTCGCTTTCCGTACCTAGAACTTTTCAGCCGTTGCAACCGTCTTTGCCTTTGCAAGCATCTTTGGCTTTTTTGCCGGCTTTTGCACCTTCTTTACCTTTGCGCTGCTTTTTGCCTTTGCAGCCATCTTTGCCTTTGCAGCCATCTTTGCCTTTACAGCCGTCTTTGCCTTTACAGCCGTCTTTGCCTTTACAGCCGTCTTTTGCACTCATTGAGGCACAGCTTGTCAAGACACCGATAGCTGCGACACCGGAAACCGCTGTTCCTAACATGGTTTTCAAAAACTCTTTTCTGTTCATTGCTACCTCTTAAAAAAATTTTAGCTTTGCTTCTTGCTTCTTGTGAAGCAAAAATCTTGAAAGGAAAATTTGGCATGAGTTTATCTTACATGGAATTAAGGCTGTCGCACAGTGACTGGAAAAACTTGCCGGGATTGAATTGTGGAGCTTTGGTGCTTACAGATAAATGAGAAAAATTCCCGTTCTGACTCTACAACTTGCATAGGGAGCATGATCGGTAGCGGAAGGATAATTTTTTAAAGCCTCACTAGAATATCGGAAAGAATTTCAATAGCTGGGGTCCATCCCGAAATAGGTGAATTCAGTGCCTCAAAGCGAGCGATCCCTTAGTGTGAACCAAAGAGCAGTTATCACAGCATTTCTCTTTGGCTCAGGATAAGGTTCCACGTCCGGAAAACACGTTTCCCGGCGTGGGACCTAGCTAAGTTTTGCCAAAAGGATATCCATAGCAGTTGAACCGATTGCCAAAATCGAGCAGGCATGGATCTCGGGTTGAGGATCACTTGTTAGTAGCAGCTTTTCCCCTGTTGGTAAATCCCGCTGACTGTCACGGAGCCAATTTAATAAAACCGATGGTTGGTGAAGCCCGGCACGTTGCAGCTCATTACGCTGGAGTAAGCGCCAATAGGCGGCCTGCTTCGCTTTGATTGCACCAATAGCTCGCAGACGCCTTTCCATGCTCATAGCAATATGTCCCATCGTTAAGCGAGGATTGATCTCACCGACACACTTGACAAAGATTCTACCGCTATGGCGATCACGAAAAACTGGTAAATCGATTCCTGCAGGTCCTGTGTAGGCAATATCAGCTAAATCCTGTCTGATGATCGTAGCAAGCTCCAACATCATATCGATAAGGTTTTTTCCATGCCTCTGCTCAAACAGCTCACGCCGGATATCTGCGGGCACGCTGCCTTGCCAGGCACCTAGGCTATGCCCCAAATAGCAACCTTTGGCATCAGTATGAAACAAGGTCAGAGTTTCGTCACGAAGTCCATCAATGCCCCATACCACTGAAAAATCGGCAATTTTGTCAAACCAGGGTTCGACTAGCAGAGCATCATGCAGGTCTAACTGGTGATTCAGCCAGCCAATGACATTGCTTTGCCAATCCTGAGGGGAAAAAAGCCGTCGCATATTTTGTCCAGCCGAGCCAAACGGTGGCTTGACAACAGCGGGTTCTTTTTTATCATTTTGCCAAATAACAGTCAGAGCCGCTTCCAATTCAGTTAGCTGGCAGACACGCTGACCATCTATATAACTAGGACCAAAATACTCTTCATCATGAGGAATTTCTGCTCGCAGACGCCTTCGCAACTGCGGTAAGCGATCTTTGCGAAAAAAATTGCGCAATGGACTGGAGTCAAAATCGTCGCTATCGAGGAAAGCTAATTCCGGACTTTTGCGAACATTTGCAAATAAACGCTGATGCATTTTCAGAGTACGGCGAGTCCAGCCCCAAGGAATGAACGCACCAAATCGTGGGCGCTCACTTAAGCTTTGATAGTCCTGATCCGTTGCATGAAACTCGACAAATTCCGGGATGGGAAAACCCAAATTTTTCCAGATTTTTAAAAATTGGGGACTCGGCTGCCTATCACATAAAACCAGATCGCCTTCTTTGGCAAGAAACATCATTAAAGGCATTTGCTCAGCAATCACTGTCTGTTTATTAGCCGCCAGGGTATAGCCACGACCATGGTGAGCAAGTTCGATTTCACAATCCGGATTATAAAAATAGATGTCAGCAGGTCGGCCTTTTGAGCCACCGTAGACTTCCAGTTGATCAATATAGGTCTTGGGCAAGCCAGCTTTCAAACGCACATCCTCGCGAAAACCAATTCCTTTGGCGCGACTCATCGAAAGTGGCGATCGCAGGATTTGTTCGTGCGCCGCAAAAATTTCCAGTTGTGGATCACGCCACCTATCAAACCAGGATACTCCAAATTTCACATGACCGATCTCGTCCTGAAGAACCTGCTGCAAAATATCTGCCGTGACTGAATCACCAAGCTGCTGCATCAGTCGCCAGTAATGATAAGAATAATCAAGGTTCGCCTGTTCAAAGGTTAAACTCATGCCAGTGACATAATCAAGCGGGCTACGCATCGACTTCAAACACTGCCAGAAGAAATCGTTGACGGGAATATCACCAAAACCGATACCAAGCTCTGCCATGCGACTTAAATAAAGGCGCAAGTGGTGCTGCTCTTCGAGCATCGTCCGGCCGATATTCATACGAAAGGATGGGGGTGCATCAGGAAATTTTAATAAGGCTAGCGCCATGAGCTCCAAGGCAAGCAGCTCATGGTTGGCAAAAAAGTGCAGGACCCGACCGCGGCCTGTATCCTGCTTCATCTCAGCAAAATTGGGAAACTTTGTGGATTTTTGATTCCCGCCGGCAAAATCCAGGGCTTTCGGCCGACCAGGCACTGCCGGCTCAACAAAGGAGCGGTGCGGATGAGCATCGATAAAGTCATCAGGTTGAATTAGCAGAAGTTTGTCTTCCAAACGCGCACTAAATAAAACGATTTCGGCAAATTCTGATAATTCCATGCAATCTGCACCTAGCGAATAAAACCAATACGATCGTAGATCCGGTCGATCGTTGTCTGAGCTTTCTCCCGTGCCTTATCAGCTCCGCGCTTCAGCAGGTTTTCCAGCTCAGCGCGATCACTCAGATACTCCTGAGTTTTCTGTCTGACGGGTTCAAGTTCCTGCTGAATGATCGCCGCTGTTTCCACTTTCAGATGACCATAGAGTTTGCCCGCATACTCAGCAACCAGGGTGTCGATGCTTTTACCGGTGATAGCCGCTTGGATATCAAGCAAATTCTTGATTCCCGGCTTTTCCGCTGGATCATAAGTGATCTCTGTACCCGAGTCTGTCGTTGCCCGCTTCAGCTTTTTATCAATTTGTTTGGCATCATCAGCGAGGAAGATGGCGCCCATTTCGGTCGAGGCGCTTTTTGACATTTTTTTGGTCGGCTCCTGCAGGTCCATCACTCGGGCTGCAACAGGAGCAATATATACTTCTGGTATTCTGAAAGTATCTTCACCATAAAGACCATTCATACGCTGCGCTATATCTCGCGTCAACTCAACATGCTGCTTTTGATCATCCCCAACAGGCACCAGATTCGTATCATATAAAAGAATGTCCGCTGCCATCAGCAATGGATAGGTGAATAAACCAACCGGGATATTTTGCCCCGCGCGCGAGCTTTTATCTTTATACTGCGTCATGCGCGACACTTCGCCCATATAACTGTAGCAGTTTAATATCCAAGCCAACTGTGCGTGCTCAGGCACCTGCGATTGGATAAAAATATGACTATGTTCGGGATCGACACCAGCGGCCAAGTACGTCGCTACAGCAAACCAAGTATTCTCTCGTAGCTCAACAGGCTCTTGCCGTGCTGTTATAGCATGCTGATTCACTGCCATAAAGTAGCACTGATATTGGCTCTGCAGTTTTACCCAGTTTTTGATGGCACCTAGGTAGTTACCGAGGGTTAGTTTATTGGTTGGCTGAATCCCTGAGAGAATAATAGGTTTTTGCGCAGTATTTCGACTTTCTGACATATTACATATCCTCAGCACAAAGAATGGCATAGTGTGCGGCCAAACCAGTGTTTTAACCTGTTCCGGAGAATTATTCCAGGCTTCGATGCGCGGAGAAAAAAAGGATTCCCATGAAAGAACGGGAATCCTTGTCTGAGTTGCAGGAGAGAACTTCCCCGGAGTTAGGCCCGGACAAGACAGTTTTCATCAGTTCGTATCAAGCGTCACTGCTTGCGGGAAAGTGAAAGACCAGACCTTTTTCATCTCGGTCAACTTTCACTAGACCACCTTTCATCAGCTTGCCAAAGAGCAATTCATCAGCCAAAGGTCGTTTGACTTTTTCTTCGATCAAGCGCTTGATCGGCCTTGCGCCATAGGACTCTTCGTAGCCGTTATCTGCCAACCACTCGATGGCTTCTTCACTAAAATCGAGACTGACCTTTTTCGGTGCCAGCTTCAGATTCACTTCCCCAATAAATTTTCGAGCAACCATTTTCACGATACTCATCGGTAGCGGATAGAAAGTGATGATTCCGTTTAAGCGGTTGCGAAACTCTGGTGAGAAGCTATCACGCACAGCCTTGGTGATTCCCTGATCTTCAAATTTCTGGGCAATCGAGCCGTTAAAGCCAATTACCTGTTGAGTCAGCTCCTTCGCACCGGCGTTGGTCGTCATAATAATGATGACATTGCGGAAATCCGCTTTACGGCCGTTATTATCCGTTAACGTACCATGATCCATAACCTGCAACAGAATGTTTTGCATGTCTGGATGGGCTTTTTCAATCTCATCGAGCAGCAAGACGGCATGCGGATTTTGCGTCACAGCATCAGTCAATAAACCACCTTGATCGAAACCAACATATCCAGGAGGCGCGCCAATCAAGCGTGACACGGAATGCCGCTCCATGTACTCACTCATATCGAAGCGAATCAGTTCAACGCCCATGATTCGTGCCAACTGCTTGGCAACTTCCGTCTTACCGACCCCAGTCGGTCCGGTGAAGAGAAAACTACCGATTGGCTTGTCTTCTTCACCCAGTCCGGAGCGGCTTAACTTAATTGCCGTAGCCAGAACTTCGATCGCCGCGTCCTGGCCAAAGACCTGACTTTTCAAGCGATTGCCGAGATCACGCAAAGCGTCCTTATCGCTTTGTGTGACTTTTTGCGCAGGTATCCGGGCAATCTTTGCGACCGTAGCCTGCACCATATCGACCGTAATTGACTTCGGCTTGCTGTCATCGTCTTGTTCGCGCCGCAAAGAGATGGAAGCTGCGACTTCATCGATGACATCAATCGCTTTGTCAGGAAGTTTACGATCGGTGATGTAGCGGGCCGATAGATCGACCGCCGCTTTTAAGGCTCCTTGTGAAAACTTCACATTGTGGAACTTCTCATAGCGAGACTTCAAGCCTTTCAAAATCGCGATCGTATCGTCACGGGTTGGTTCCGGGACATCGATTTTTTGGAAACGCCGCGCCAGCGCATGGTCGTTTTCAAAGTGCGAGCGGTATTCTTTAAAGGTGGTTGAACCCATGCAACGCAGTTCCCCTGACGCCAAAGCCGGCTTCAGAATGTTGGAAGCATCCAAGGCACCGCCACCGACGGCTCCCGCACCAATGATGGTATGGATTTCGTCGATAAAAAGGACGTGCTTATCAATCTTTTGCAGGGCTTTAACAACGCCCTTAAGTCGTTGCTCAAAGTCACCACGGAACTTCGAACCGGCAACCAGTGCACCCATATCTAGCGAAAAGATGCGCATGCCCTTCAAAGTATTGGGTACCTTGTTATCGACCACACGCAAGGCTAGGCCTTCCGCCAATGCCGTTTTACCAACACCGGCATCACCGACAAACAAGGGGTTATTTTTGCGACGGCGGCAAAGAATCTGCATGATGCGTTCCAGCTCAAAGTCGCGACCGATCAACGGGTCGATTTTACCGCGGCGTGCTTTTTCGCAGAGATCAACCGTGAATTTCGCCAGGGGGCTGCTGCTGCTTTGGCTGCCATCCTCATCGTCATCGCCACTAGGTAAGTAACCCGGGCTGTCGCTATGCGGTGGCTCATCATCACGCTCTTTTGTGACTCCGTGCGAAATATACTGAATGACATCAAGGCGAGTCACTTTTTCTTTTTCGAGATAAAACACGGCAAACGAGTCTTTTTCAGAAAAAATTGCGACTAAAACATTGGAGCCTTGAATCTTTTCTTTACCCGAAGACTGCACATGCTGTGCGGCCCGCTGGATGACACGTTGAAAACCGACTGTCGGTTGCGGCAACTGCCCTTCTTTGAGGTTGTTGCCTTCGATATGCTCTTCAAAAAAGCGTTCCAGGTCGCGTCTCACGCTTTCGATGTGACCACCACATGCTTCAATAGCATCTCGTGCCGTCTGGTTGTGCAAGAGTGCGTAAAGGATATGTTCGACGGTCACATACTGATGTCCCCGGCGGGTTGCTTCGCTGACAGCCAGATTAAGGCTGACTTCCAAATCTGGGCTTAACATGCTTGTGTGACTCCATTTCTATGCTCGTTCGAGCGTGCATTGCAAAGGATGTCCATTTTGTCTTGCTTCTTCAATCACAAGCGTCACCTTGGTTTCTGCGATCTCATAAGGATATATGCCGCAAACCGCACGCCCTTCGTTATGCACCTGCAACATTAAATCAGTCGCTGTTACATGATCCTTATTAAAGTGACGCTCCAAAATCGCGATCACAAATTCCATGGGCGTGTAATCGTCGTTTAGAAGGATGACGCTATAAAGTGGGGGCCTCTGGGTCCGAATCTCGCTCTTGACGATGACTCGAGTATCACCATCACCACCATTTTCTCGCTCAGACATCGCGATAATTGGAAACACCATCGTTGTCATCCACCTTCTCATTCACAACTATCTGAAATTTCATGAAATTCCACTAAGACCGAATCACAGACACCATGAAAACAATAATTATCAGTTGGGCTATGTCAAGCTCCTCCCAACAATATGTCATACCAAAGTTTTAACGCTTTGTCTTAGGTTCAATTGTGGCTACTTCGAGTCAAGGAGTGGAAACAGCATGCAGTACCAAGTCAATCTTACAAATTAGCACCGGATGTATTCAAGCTGAAATTCCTGTTCATGCGATGGGTAGAACTTACATCACGAAAGCGACAGTGTCCGATCAACATATTCTCTTGCTGTTTAGGAGAAAGAAATGAAAAGCCCCAGAGCATGCTAGGTGCAGCAGAGCCACGGCCAAAGCTTCCTGAAATAGCAAAGCTTTCAAGCTCAAGCCTGCATTTGCCAAAAAGAGATAGACGAAGCCCCTAAAACAATTTGGAAATATGCTAACCACTACATTGACCGGTATGTAATTCGGTGTTAAAAGAAAAGAAAGGGAAGATTGAATATCATATAGATAAGCCAAAAAAGGCTTTATTTCAAGCAGTCTGTCACAGACCAGGCCTGGAAACAGCTCGTTGGCGTAAACTTATCTTTTAAGTATACCCGTAGGGAGGCGCGGATCTTCGATGAAAAAAGACACCCCAGCCAAATATCCAAACTCTGCCAATCTTTTTCAGTTTTGTCGGAAAGTCCTCGATCATAAGTTTGGTGGGATACGTGTCATCGACCAAGATGTCGGACAAATTCTCGGCTTCGACCCTGCAGATTGCAGCCACTGGAAGAAGGGTAAAAAGAATATCCGCTCCATTCAGGCCATGAAGTCGATTGCTCAGCATCTTGGAGTCGATGAAAAGTTGGTGGTCGATGTCGCTTCGGGTGAAGTCAGCGATTGGGAAGCGTTTCATGAATACACGGGATACGGTGAGTTCTATATCGATCCGAAACTTTTCGACACTGCAAAAAAAGAATTTTACCGCAAACACGCCAATTCATGGACACGCGATAAAGAACAAGAATTTAAAGAACATTTTAACCTGAATGAAACTTTAATCGACGAGATCGTCACCAACATTCATCAAAAAATCAACTTTCATGAAGCACCTCTTTATCTACCTGAGATTATAGCTGCATATCCCGACCTCATGCTGAAGCCTTTTGAGGCAAGCGAAGAAGAAACGCACAGCGCTTCTGTCCGTATTCGCAAAGAAGATGCCGCGCGTACGATCATTGAATATCCTATCGATATCAAAATGCGACCTTACATACGCTATCGCATCGCCAAGGCTATGAGCGGTTATTTCTTTGAAAAAGCGAATATGGAACTGCCTGACGACTTAGGCGATCACGGTCAAGTCATTGCGGATATTCAATCGAATCTCTTCGCTGCCAAACTCTTAACTCCAGCTGCTTTAATTCGCAGTGAGCTGGCAAACGTCAATGTTGCCAAAGACATTGTGAGTCAGTTGTCAGAGATTTTTTGGGTCTCAAAGACTTTTATGAATGGGCGATTGAAGGAGATTCTACAAAAATCTCCGCGTATTTAATACTGTTGAGCATTGAAAACCCTGACACTTTCGTCGAAAGTACAAGGCTGACAAAAAAAGCAGAATAAGCCCATCAAAGGGCTTTTCGCCTTTTGCGTGATCAAAGTTTATTCAACGGTTCCCCATCAGGTATGGAAATCCATTGTTCCGAACTAAGCTCAATGACTTTCTTTTGGGAAAGTTGCTTCAAACTACTAAAGTCAGGATCAATCACTTCACGCTTACGGCATCGCTCGATCCGATAAACACGTGAATAGTAGGTGACATACTTTTCATTCAGGCCACGGCAGGCCTCATCGATGGGAATCACATCAACTTCCGCATCCACGTCGATGGCATTCTGAAAAATTTCATCTAAAACTGTTGGAAAATCCTTTCCCGGGGCTAGTTGACGGAATTCATCTTCCGTTAAATCTATTATCGGTTTTTTTGTAAGTTTATGTTGGTTCCGATGGGCGACAAATGTCTCCCAGTCCGGGAAAGCGCGACGCTGACACTTCTCAACGTAGAAGATGTCACTTGCACCGGTGATGACATAGCGACCTTCGACTTGGCGGCAGTGAAACGACTTCTGCTCTGTGACCAATTCGATCGGCTTGCCTTCCGGAATTTTTATGATGGTATCGCTTTCGACAGAAAAAATCGGCTGAGCTTTTTTGGTCCAGGCCTGCAAGTATTCATCAGAGAGAATTTCGCGGCGCTGGCAGTTTTCAATTTTAAATACCTGCGTGTAATAACTGATGAGTTTGCCCTGATATTTCCGGCATTCTGCCTGAATTTCTTTTTCGGTAAAGGTTTTTGACTCAGGCGGCCGCCAGCCAGGCTCACCGCCAAGTGCTGGTACTTTGGCTTCAGGCGCAGCATTCTGCGCATGTAAGACTCCTGAAATTCCCAAATAAATGAAAAGAAATAAATTTTTCCGAAGAATCATGATGAGTTTCCTTTGCGCGCAAACGCTTCTATTGTATCTGGAATCAGGCTGTCACGCCAGAATTAGCGTCGCCACCCCTGGCATGTGACTTAGTTTTATACAGCTAGCTTGATTCAAAGCCCAGGAATTTCAAATACTTAACTGGTCAAGTCTGGCTATGAATTTGCAGGTTAGGCAGTGAGATTTTTCTAAGAAAATCCCGAAGAATCTTTGTCGCAACGGATGTGGAGATAACTTACTGTGCAGAACTTGTTGAAATTTCTAGATTATGCAGGCATCGATCCCAAGCTCTATTGGCGCACAAAAAGTATCGATGGCGAGCAGGAGTTTGAAATTCAGTGGCGTCGGGACCAGGACTTGTCCTGGCGGTTTCGCCGAAGCGGTGATCTATTTTGGCAAATGTGCAAAACAGATGATCTCATCACCGCCTTGCAGCAGATCAGCATCGATGTTCCAGCCTTTGAATCCAAACTGCGATATACCATTTTGCAGCAAGTCGCCTTTGCTGACAAAATCGTTCGTGAAGCGCAGCAAATACTTGGAGAAGAAGCCGTCGATCAGGCAATCCGTGATAACCAACGTTTTCTTCAGCAACTGGAAGATGTTATATTACAAATGACAAATAAGGTTGCTAATGACAGCAATGTGACCACTAAACCCATGCTACGGTTGATTAGCGAGCATGATACCGGCAAATCCACAAATTCCATTTCGTCCCCAGCAGATTATTGATCAGCGATTTCCTGCGTATCAATTGCCATATGTGGGCCGCTTAGGGCCCCTACCACCAGCTTGGGAAAGCTTTCCCGAAAAACGCCCATCCGCTGTATTATGTCTTCTCATACCATCCTTGACTGAACCACATGCTTCAATTGTTTTAACAAAGCGCTCCACCAAAGTTCGAACTCACAAAGGACAAATCGGTTTTCCTGGTGGCCGTGCCGAGAGCGAAGACCACGACCCAGTTGCAACAGCAGTCAGGGAAAGCTGGGAAGAAATCGGCCTGGATGCGGAGCAGCTTGTGATCCACGGTTCCCTGCCATGGACACGTGCCCTGGACTCCCATCTTGTGATTCCAATATTAGCTAGCACCATTGTCGATCTTTCCAGTTTACGCGCCAATGGTGAAGTCGATGAGATCATCCCTATCCCCTGGTCCCGCTTTTGTCATGAAGAAGCGCAAACATTTGGCTTCACAATGTTTGGCAAGCGACGCGAATCCATCCTGTATCAGCATCAACATTATCGTGTCTGGGGATTGACGGCGAAAATGCTGAGCGATGCCGACTTCCAGCAGGCGATAAAATAATCATCTTTCCCAGCTCTTTTGTTAGATTCTGTCCACATGTCACGCTGCAAGTACAGCTTTTTTGACGTGAAGCTGTGAAATACCTACACATCTTTCGCTGCCAAAAAATATATATCGTTCTTAATTTGGCACACGAATATGCCACCTTTACTCAGAGCGCTCTGATTCTGTCTCTTCTCAGAAACAGAAGAGCGTCATTTCCATATCTTTTGACCGAGAATGGCACAAACCAAGTTCTTGGTACAGAGATTGCTTTTCCTAGATCAAGGCAGACAGAGACTGGTTCATAAACTCTCCGTCGCCTGTTACGAAGCTGACAAACGAAAACAGTAAATTACTTATTTGCTGTATGAGATAGAACCATAGCCCATAAAAGGAGAAACACATGAATGTTTGCACGAAACTAGCAAGTGTATTATTAGGATCGAGTATGTTATTAGCACCGGCAGCCATCCAAGCCAATGTTAAAGACAAAGCTAAAAATGCAGCGCAGTCTGCAATGGAAGGCTTCTATGGTGTTTTTGAAAAACAAACAACCGATGTCAGCTTTGAAAAAAATAAAGCAGAACTAAGTGAAGCCGAGCGCATGCAAATCCAGGCTTTGGTTCGTGGTAAACGTGATCAATCACAAATCGATAAAGTGCATGTCTTCGTCTGGTCTGACCGCGACTACGACCGTAAGCGTGAATTTACTGACAATGAGAAAAACTTGGTCGAAAATCGTGCTGATGCTATCAAAAAATACCTTGAGGAACTTGGCGTCGAAAGCACTGAAGTCATCAACATGGCTGATCAGCCCAATTGGTTTGAAAAAACATTAGGCTTACAGGAAAATACACTGAAAGAGGGGATGGCCAAGCCTGATAAGCAGTTTGAAGATGCGGAAAAACAACAAACCGCACAGTTTGGCCGAACTATTGCACAAAAAGGTGGTTCAAGCAAAGCCGTACTCTATGTCAAATATAAAGACGACCCATCATCTGTCATTTAATCAAACTATGTCTGCCAAACTCCAAGTGGCTCCATAGTTGCTCATTCCGCAAAGCCCACATAAGCCATGGGATGATGGAGTAAACTCCATCATCCTAATTTTATTTCGCACAAATTTTAGAGGATTTCATCAGATTCGTGATTTTAGGCGATTGCCGATATCTTCGTAACCAGGTTTACCAAGTAGGCCAAACAAGTTCTTTTTATAAGCCTCAACTCCAGGCTGATCGAATGGGTTGATACCAAGCATGATACCGCTGACTGCACACGCGGTTTCAAAAAAGGCGAAGAGAGCGCCGAGGCCATATTCATCTAAACGCGGTACAGTAAGGGAAATCGAAGGCACACCGCCATCGAAGTGAGCAACTTGAGTGGCAACCATTGCGGCATGATTGATATCCTGAATCGGCCGACCTTCCAGGTAGCTGAGTTGATCGAGGTTATCAGTTGCCATGGGAACTTTTAATTGTCGCTCAATGGAAGATGCATGATTCGCTGCTGACTCTTTATCAAAGTAAAGAAAGGTTTCAAGGATATTACGCACCCCATCTTGAACATACTGACCAAGTGAATGGAGATCTGTGGTAAACCCCAATCCAGCAGGAAAAATCCCTTTGCCGTCTTTGCCCTCAGACTCACCAAACAACTGCTTCCACCATTCCACCAAAAAATACAACTTGGGATTATTGTACGATAAGATTTCGATGCGTTTGTCTTGCTGATAAGCTGCGTTGCGCGCAGCAGCATAAGCCAGCACAGGATGGTTTTTACGTTCTTCCTTATCTTTCACCAGCTCGCCAAAGACTTGATCTGCCCCATCCATCATCGCTTTGATATTCCATTTGGCTAAGCCTAATGGCACGAGGCCAACTGGAGAAAGTACGGAATATCGCCCACCGACATCATCCGGAATAACAAATGACTGGTAACCTTCCGCATTGGCAATTTGCTTTAATGCTCCTTTTTCCTGATCTGTCGTAACGACAAAACGTTGAGCCGCTTCAGACTTACCAAAGCGCTCTTCCATATAAGTGCGAATCACACGAAAAGCGACAGAAGGTTCGGTTGTTGTACCAGACTTACTGATAACGTTGACAATGGGCTGCCGGCCTTCCAATAGATCCAAGGTTTCGATCAGGCCCGCTTCCGATAAATGATGACCAGCGAAAACCAGCATAGGCCTACGATCTTCGACTAAACCTCGATAAGTATGACTCATCGCCTCATATACAGCCCGTGTACCTAAGTATGAACCACCAATGCCAATAACCAACACCAAGTCGTAGTGAACTTTGATGTCTTTCAGGTAACGTTCGACCTCTTCCAAGACCTTGTAGCCGCGCACCTGAGGATAGTTCCACCAACCTGTCCACTCAGGGCCTGGGCAGGTGCCATTTTCAATACTTGCCAAAGCCTGATCTGCATGGTCTAAAGATGAATCTGTGACATTTCTAAGCTCGTCACCCAAAAATTTTGTATTCAGCTTGATCAGCGTCATCACTCACTCCAAAGATTACTCGACAAATCATGATTCCTTCTCAAAGGAAATATATTTTTTCAACTTCTCATAAACCTCTCGGGAAGATTGAACCCGAAAAGATACCTGGCCGAAGTCATCATATTCAGTCTGAAGAACCAGACAATGATTGTAAATCATTGATTGAATGGCCTGCTGACCGACATCAACAGTCAGGTCATACGTTTTAAAATTGTTACGGAAAAAGCGATAAATATGCTCCCGCAAGGCTAACACATCTTCCTGCCTGTTTGCCGATATCACCATCGATTGCGGGTGAGCTCCGCGTAAAACTCGAGGCAGGACAGGATCACTCAAACAATCCACCTTATTGAATATCAAAATCTGGGGAATATGTGCGGCTCCGATTTCCTCTAAAACGCTTTCTGTCGTGACGATATGATCACGATAACTTTGGTGACTGACATCCACGACATGCAGCAGCAAGTCAGCTTCAAGTACCTCATCCAAGGTTGATTTAAAGGATTCAACCAGTGCGTGCGGCAAGTTCCGAATAAAACCGACCGTATCTGATAGCAATATCTTTGGTCGAGTTCGCGGATCAATCGTTTTAATATTCGTATCCAAGGTTGCAAAAAGCTCATCCTTGGCTTCCACATTCGCTCTGGTCAAGGCTTTCATCAATGTGGTCTTGCCACTATTGGTATAACCCACCAAAGCAACGTTAAGCTCGTTCGATCGCGCTTTGCGCTGCACGACTTTTTCTTTATGGATTTGCTCCAACTGCTTTTGCAGCTTACTAATCCTCTCCCGGGCCCGTCTGCGGTCGATCTCAATTTGCTTTTCACCCATACCCCGCGAACGAACGCCACCACCCGCCTGCCTTTGAAAGTGAGTCCAGGCTCCGGTCAAACGAGGGAGTAAGTATTCCAATCGAGCGATTTCTACTTGCGTCTTCGCCTGATTGGTGCGCGCATGCCGATAAAAAATTTCCAGGATGATTCCTGTTCGATCCATGACCTGGCGTTCGGTCATCTGCTCGAGATTCCTGATTTGTGGAGGGGATAGAGGTCGATCGAAAACGACAAGGTTTGCTGCGCAAATTTGAGCCAGATCTTTAATTTCTTCGACTTTTCCCGACCCAAGAAAGGTTCCAGCTGATAGTTTGTTACGCTTTTGGATGATGCGCCCTTGAACCGTCACTCTGAGGGTTTCCAACAGAGATTCCAGCTCATCCAAATCCTCGTCTAGCTTTTCCGAGCTTTCACCTTGCAGTAAAACCCCGACAATGATGGCCTTTGATTGACTGAGGTCAAGTTCTACTTGCTCTTGTGTCATAGGCTTTCACATTTGATAATCATCCAAAATCCTCCTGAACCGCCAATTATGACCTTATTTTATAACACGAAACCTGAAGAATCGAGCTAGGAAAATATTAGCCGTGAATCGCAATACGGGCAATATCCTCTTGATGTCACAAGAGTGTCTATATGACCCCCTTAGGTCGCCGTTCTTGAGCTGACTTTTGACTAGGAGCTTAACCGCAATGTTTTTGCTTTTGCATCGTTATGAAGCCTATTTCGCAACCATCCGGAGCGCAGATTTTTCTTAGGCCTGGATGACAAAATTTTGGAAAAATTTGAGATTATTTTGGAGCTTTTAAAACATCACTCGAAGAACCCGTAAGATTGCCAGAAAAAAATTTTGAATCGACAATTTAGTCGGTCCTTCGTATAACCGTTTCCAGAAAGTAACACCACAATTTGGCACGATTTCCTTCAGGGACGAGGGGGTTTCCTATGTTGATTAATTATCTATGGCGCATATCATTGGCCCTAGGACTGATTCATTCTTCCATCGCAATCAGTGACCAACTGGAATGGCACTATGAGGATGTCATTGAAGTCACCGGAGACTCTGATAGTTGGGATGAAGTCTATTCTACGGAGAGGGCTTGTGTCCAAACTTCACACGCTCCACGCTACCCGGTGGTTCTATTGCACGGTTTCATGGGCTTTGACGAGGTGCTGCGCATCGATTATTTTTATCGCGTTCGCAGCGACTATACACGCAATTGCGCGCAGGTTTTTACCCCACACCTTTCCGCTCTCAATTACATTTCCGTTCGAGCTGAAGAATTGGCTGCCAACATCGATGAGATTCTTGAGATTACGGGCGCCGAGAAAGTCAACATCATCGCCCATTCCATGGGTGGCCTTGATGCTCGATATTTGATTTCCAGCATGGGTTACGGCGATCGCGTCGCCTCGTTAACAACCATTGGCACTCCTCACCTTGGCACCCCTGTCCCGGACTATATTTGGGCCCTACTTGGTAAAGGTGACAACATTCTCTATCAGGCTTTCGAATTTTTAGTTGGCGGCGTCGTTGGCAAAGGTAAAGAGCAGGATTTGCAAGCAGCACTTTATAACTTGAGCCCCACCTACCTGAATTCTTTTTTCAATCCGGCGAATCGAGATGACAATCGAGTGTACTACCAGTCCTATGCAGGAATGAGCAGCATGACTGGTGTCACCACAGGAGATGCGCTTGACCCGCTTCTCTATCTATTTGCCCCCTCGTTTATCGGCACAGGCAGAAATGATGGTTTGGTTCCTTTAGAGTCAGCAAAATGGGGACGTTTTCGTGGGATTTTACGCAGCGATCACATCGATTTGATCGGCCAATTGTTTGGCAGCACGTCTTGGTTTTTCAATCATAGGAAATTTTACAAAAATATCTTGGATGATCTTGCAGCAATGGGCTTTTAAAAGCCCATTTTCTTGTTATAAAACAACAAAAGTTCGAATTTTATCCCTACCTTGAAGTTCCTTGACACCCTATCTGTTTGTATCTAGACTTCACCGAAGCTTACGAAATGAACTCGAAACCGGTTGGTAGCAAGCACTATAGTTTATCTGTCCGGGGAAACCCGGATACATGTAAGGGTAAATCACCCCATAGCTGCATAATATATATCGGATCAATGATCGAGTTCCTTTCAGAGTTCCAATAGCAAGATGTGAAAAGCAAAATTCTACCCCATCCGGCAAAGCTGTTTACTGATCAATATTTGAAGGAGGCCGAAAATGATCGATAAAGGCAACGGCATTTCGCTAAGCGAAAAAACCCAGCCCATTCATTTAGAGCAAATACTCACAAACGATGCGCTCTCCTTCATCGCTAAGTTGCACCGCAAATTTGAAAACCGAAGACAAGAGCTATTAGCAGCCAGACAAGCCCGGCAAGAGCGCTTAAACTCTGGGGAGCGTCCTGATTTCCTGGCGGAAACCAAGTCGATTCGTGAAGGTGACTGGCAAGTTGCCAGCGCTCCGGAAGACCTTCAGGATCGAAGGGTCGAGATTACCGGTCCTACCGATGCTAAAATGCTCATTAATGCCTTGAACTCGGGCGCTAAAGTTTTTATGGCTGATTTGGAAGATTCCTTATCACCAACCTGGAATAATGTACTCGACGGACAGATCAATCTATATGCAGCAGTACGTCACAGCCTAAGCTTTACCAATGAAGCTGGTAAAAAATACCATTTGAAACCCGCAACCGAATTGGCCACGCTGCTTGTCAGACCGCGTGGATGGCATCTCGACGAAAAGCATATGCTCGTTGATGGCAAACCGATATCCGGCTCATTGTTTGACTTTGGTCTCTATTTTTTCCATAACGCCCGTGAAAGATTAGAGCGTGGAACCGGTCCATATTTTTATCTACCCAAAATGGAAAGCCATCTGGAAGCCCGTTTATGGAATGATGTTTTTAACCTTGCTCAAGATGAGCTGGATATTCCACGCGGCACCATTCGCGCTACCTGTCTGATAGAAACCATACTCGCTGCCTACGAAATGGAAGAAATTCTCTACGAATTAAAAGATCATGCGGCTGGTCTCAATGCTGGCCGATGGGATTATATTTTCAGTGTTATCAAAAAGTTTCAAAAGCAGACCGATGTGGTTTTACCGGATCGGTCGCAGATTACCATGCATGTCCCATTTATGAGAGCGTACACAGAGTTGCTCGTTCGCTCATGTCATAAAAGGGGTGCGCATGCAATCGGTGGCATGGCTGCTTTTATACCCAGTCGCAAAGACCAAGAGGTTAATGAGACTGCGATTCGTAAGGTCAAGGAAGATAAAGAACTCGAAGCGGGTTCTGGGTTCGACGGTACCTGGGTTGCCCACCCGGATTTGGTATCCGTCGCCAAACATGTCTTCACGGGGGTCATGGGGGATCAAAGAAATCAAAAGGGGAACCTCCGTGAAGACGTCCGCATCACTGCTGAACAACTTTCTGATTTTAAAATCCCCGGTGGATCAATTTCAGAAGAGGGTGTTCGCAGTAATATTCGTGTCGCAATACAATATATGAACCATTGGCTGAACGGACTCGGAGCTGTGGCTTTGTACAACCTGATGGAAGATGCAGCAACCGCAGAAATCTCCCGGGCTCAATTATGGCAATGGATCCAACATAAAGCGAAATTGAATGACGGCAGAGTCATCAACGCGGAACTCTATACCGAGCTTCGTAACCAAGAGCTGGAAAAGCTTGGCGGTCTCCACCATGATCGCCATAAAGAGGTTATCGAGTTGCTTGATGGTTTGGTGTTAAGCGAGAATTTCTCTGAGTTTTTAACTCTGCCGGCGTACAAGTTGCTTTAACCCGGACACAAATCATTTTGGAGGGCAAGAGAAGATGAAGGCAAATCAAGTTACGGCGGCCGACCTGAAAAAACAATGGGCAGAAGATCCACGTTGGAAAGGAATCCAGCGAAGCTATTCACCTGAAGAGGTGATTAAACTCCAAGCATCCGTGCCTGTGGAGCACACTCTTGCAAAGCTTGGCTCTGAGCGCTTATGGAAGCTTTTAAAGGAAGACTCATATATCAATTCACTGGGTGCCCTTACCGGTTCCCAAGCCGTACAAATGGTGAAAGCTGGTTTGAAGGCCATCTATATGAGCGGTTGGCAAGTCGCTGCAGATGCCAATCAGGCAGGACAAACCTACCCTGATCAAAGCCTTTATCCCTCTAATAGCGTGCCCCAGCTCGTGAAACGGCTGAACCAAGCCCTGATGCGTGCTGACTTATTGAATAAAGTAGAAGGCAAAGACGATACCTATTGGTATGCACCGATCGTAGCTGATGCGGAAGCCGGATTCGGTGGGCCGCTGCATGCGTTTGAGTTGATGAAGTCCATGATTGAGGCAGGTGCTTCCGCTGTTCACTTTGAAGACCAACTCGCTTCAGAGAAGAAATGTGGACACTTAGGTGGTAAAGTTCTTGTTCCAACATCCCAGTTCATTCGCACACTCACTGCAGCACGACTTGCGGCTGATGTTTGCAATGTTCCTTCGCTAATCATCGCGCGAACCGACTCGTTGGCTGCAACCTTGATCACCTCAGATATCGACCCAGTTGATACCAAGTTCATCACTGGCGAGCGCACGGCTGAAGGCTTCTATCGAGTCAAGCCAGGCATGGAATCAGCCATAGCCCGCGGTTTATCCTATGCACCTTATGCTGACTTAGTTTGGTTTGAAACTTCAATTCCTGACATCGGCGAGGCCAAAGAATTTGCCCAAGCGATTAAGGAAAAATTCCCCGATAAAATGTTGGCATATAACTGCTCACCATCATTTAACTGGGAAAAGAAACTCAACAAAGACCAAATCGCTAAGTTCCAGACGGATCTGGCAGAATTTGGTTACAAATACCAGTTCATCACCTTGGCAGGATGGCACTCCATCAACTACCACATGTACGATATGGCTTTGGAGTATCGCAAATCTGGAATGCCAGCTTTTGTTGACTTGCAATCACGCGAGTTCAAAAAAGAAGCCGATGGTTACACAGCAACTCGCCACCAAAGAGAGGTGGGAACGGGTTATTTCGATCAGGTATTGATGACAGTCAGTGGCGGCCAAGCCTCCACGACAGCACTTGCTGGCTCAACTGAAGAAGAACAGTTTGACAGCAAAAACTAGACTACCTCACTCCTTCAAGGTCGAGCTCGCTGGGGCTCGACCCATTTTGAATTTTTGCAGTTTTGCTATTGAGTTTTTAGCAGAGCTATCATCTTTTTAGCTAAAGTCTAACAATCCTTGGCCGATGGAACGTCTGTAGGAATTTATCAGAGGTATCCATGAGTCGGTCATTTGGGTTTTACATCCCCGTCGCGCTCTCCAGCTTATGTTGGTGCGCCTCCGCTCATGGACAAAATCATTCCGAAACCGCACAAGTCAACGACCATTTTCATATCAGCGTCTTATATGGAACTGGCCAGTTAAGTTTAGAAGTCGATGGCAACCGTAGCCTTAGCCAAGAACCGCCGTTTGGTGTTTACGAAGATCAGCAGCCGGTGACGGGAAGCTATCAAAGCGGAAGTACACGCTTTCAACGCACCACCTTTTCCTATCTGTTCAACCTTGGTCAACGCACCATGTTTACCAGTATTGGTCTGGAAAATCTTAAACTTGGCAGCGGCGGTACGCCGCTAATTAAAAGTGGTGGCACAGAAGCTGAATTCCAATTGAATTCTATGGTGTTTGAAATTGGCGCCACTCGCAGACTCAGCGTATTCAGCCAGGCAAAGGGCAGCATATCTTACGATCAGTTTCTTGATGGAAAATTGCGTAGCCGATACCTGCTTCGGACTGCCGCTCAATCCGGCGGTCCGCGCTATACGGTGATAGAAGATCATGTCAGCGGTGGCGGCAGATTGAACCTTACCGGAGCGTATTATTTAAATATTAGCCCAGGGCTAAGCGCCGGCATTCAGGTTAGTGGACAATACGGAATATTACGATTTCGCGAACGTGGCAGCGCTTCAGCGATTTTTGGTTACACGATGGGTCTAAGCTTAGTATTACGCCTTTGAAAATTGACTAAGGAAATTTATTGGTCAAATTCTTCTGGAGATAAGAACGTATGGGTTCATGGATTCTATTGGGTATAGCTGTTGTTTTAGTTTTTTACATGATCAGCATTTACAACAAGCTCATCAGCCTAAGAAACCGTTTCCAGAATGCCTTTTCACAAATCGATGTGCAATTAAAACGTCGATATGACCTTATCCCTAACCTGGTCGAAACAGCAAAAGCCTTCCTAAAGCACGAGCGGGAAACACTTGAAGCCGTGATCCAAGCCCGCAATGCCGCTTCTACTGCAAGCCACAATGCAGCGAAAGCCCCTGGCGACCCGAAAGCCATGGGACAACTTCTTGGCGCTGAGGCTCATTTAACTGGTATGATGGGGCGTTTTTTCGCACTGTCTGAAGCCTATCCTGACCTAAAGTCTGACGCGAATATGCGCCAGCTTTCTGAGGAGTTGACCAGCACTGAAAACAAAATCGCATTTGCCAGACAAGCTTATAATGATGCTGTGATGCATTACAATACAGCTCGGGAGAGTTTTCCTAATATTTTGATCGCCAATCCATTTCATTTTCAAGAAGCAAGTTTGTTCGAACTTGAATCGCCTAAAGAGCGTCAAGCTGTGAAAGTCAATTTCAACTAGGCGATTCAGATATGGACTTCTTTGCCTATCAAGAGCAAGCCAAACGCAATACGAAACTTTTGATTTTTCTGTATGTTTGTAGTGTGATAGCTATCGTCTTAACGATCATGGCTCTCGTCCATTTCACATTTCCCCAAGTTCTACTAAAAAATATGCGCGGCCGAGAGGGGCAAAATACTCTTTACTTTGCTGATTTCCAGGGATGGATAAATTGGGCTGACTGGTCCAGCATCATTTTACTTGCTGGCGGCATCACTGGCTTCATACTGATCGCTTCATTCATTCGCAGTCAGCAACTACATGCAGGCGGCGGAAAAAGAGTTGCTGTCTCATTAGGTGGACGGCAAGTTCTTCCAGCGACAACAAACTTAAAAGAAAAACAGTTGTACAATGTTGTGGAAGAAATGGCTCTCGCCTCAGGCATCACAGTACCTGAAATTTATCTACTTGACCATGATCACACCATTAATGCTTTCGCGGCCGGAGTCTCGATCAATCACGCTGTCATCGGCATCACTCGTGGAGCTCTCGAAAACTTATCACGAGACGAGCTTCAAGGAGTGATTGCTCATGAGTATAGTCACATCGTACATGGGGATATGAAACTCAACATCCAATTGATTGGTATTTTATTTGGCATACTCTGCTTCCAACATGCTGGTTACTATATCATGCGAGGTAGTACGGGTGGGCGTAGACGCAGCAAGAATACTGGAATTCTCGCACTGCTTGGCTTAGGTCTATTTTTGATCGGCGCTATTGGTTATTTTTTCGGCTCACTCATCAAGGCGGCAGTTTCCAGGCAGCGTGAATATCTCGCCGATGCAGCTGCTGTCCAATATACAAGAAACCCACTGGGAATCAGCAGTGCTTTACAAAAAATAGAAACTCTCGGATCGCGCATCGCTAACTCTCAAGCAAGAGAGTATAGTCACATGTTTTTTGCCAATGGGATTCGCAGCTTATTAGCCACACATCCGCCTTTGCCAAAACGCATTCAGCGTTTGAGCGGACAATCAATCAGCCAGACAAGATCAGCGCAAACGCAATCTTCGGCGGCAGCTAATCATCATCCAGCCATTTCCAATCTATCTTCTCAAAGTTCTGCCAAATCTAACGAAGATACGAATCCCAATATCATCGATCAAGTTGGTGAAACCCGCTTTGAATATATTCATGATGCCAGTCAATTTCTTAGCAACTTACCAACTAATATCATCGCTGCGATTCACGATAAGAATCGTGTCGCAATCGCAGTTTATGCCACTTTTCTAAGTGGCCTCGACTTAGACGCATTGCCCCCAGACTTGGAACTCATGGTAGCAATTGGTGAAACTGCGTGGCAAGAAGCTCGACATTTGGCAGTTGACATCAAAACGATAGGCCCAAAAGCACGCTTACCGCTTATCGAACTCAGCATTCCCCTTCTTCGTTTTCATTCACAGCAAGAACTTGAAAGCCTGATGCAAAGAATCCGACAGACAGTCCTGGCTGACAAAAAAATCGAGCTTTTTGAATACTCTCTGTTCGCCGTCTTGCGTTACAATCTCTTTGCAGGACGCGCTGCAAAAGGGAAAAGAACCCATAAAATGTCGCAAAAAGAAGCCGCAAGTCTAGTTCTAACGGCAATTGCCAGTACGGGACATGAGAGTCGCGATAAGCAGCAAATGGCTTACATACAAGGGGCAAAAATCTTGCAACTTAGGGGTAACGAGCTTTTTCCTATGGCAAGCTGGGAAGTGCAAGCATTTGATCAGGCTCTAAAAATACTAGACTTCCTACCACCCTTATCGAAGAAACGCTTCCTGCAAGCCTGTGCAGAGGTTGTGAGCCACGATCACGTGATCAAAGCGGAGGAAATGGAAGTCCTGCGCGCGATTGCTGCTGTCTTGCAATGCCCGATTCCCCCTATACTATTGGCATAAAAACCCACAAGAAAATCATTTCGTCAATGCTACTTTTCATGACACTCAATGCCACAGCTATCTATGAAATCTTTATTAAGAATTTTGTATGTGGCCTGGGGGTTTGATTCAGGCAGACTTGCTTGAGTCTTTCACCAAAAACGGTGTAACCTTAAGCATAAAGTTTCTTTAGGCAGTGATCACCATCCATCTGCTGGAAGATTCCTTCGCCAAGTATTGGATTGGCGACAATACATAAGAAGATACAGCTCATCATCTTTGGGAGGCGTTATGCTAAAAAGTGCGTTGATTCTTGCATCCTTACTAGCTGTTCCCGCGGCATCATATGCCAAACCAACCAATAACCAAAAAGACACAACTAAAGCAGTCATCAATCAAAAAGCCCCAGATTTCAGTCTGCCAGGTCATGATGGGAAAACCTACAAATTATCGGACTTTGAAGGTAAGACTGTTGTCCTCGAATGGTGGAACAAAGATTGTCCTTTTGTCGTGAAGCATTATTCTAGCGGAAATATGCAAGGCTTACAGACGCAGTATACTGATAAAGGCGTCGTCTGGTTTACCATGCTTTCGTCTGCTCCAGGCAAACAAGGACACTTAAAACCGGATGAAATTAAGAAAGTTATGGATGAGCAGAAGGGACAACAAACGGCAGTTTTAATTGACGAGAAAGGCGAAGTTGGCAGGGACTATGGAGCACAAACCACTCCCCATATGTATGTCATCAACAAAGAAGGCAAATTGGTTTATATGGGAGCCATTGATAATAGACCTACACCTCATCAGAAAGATTTGAAAGGCGCTACAAATTATGTGAAGGGCGCACTGGAAGCCACTCTTGCCCAGAAAGATGTGGAGCTTGCCACCACTAAAGCATACGGCTGTAATGTGAAATATTGATGATCATTCTTTCGTATTAGAAATATGCGATTAATAAGTCCAACGAAACTATATTCGAGAATCGTTGGACTATTCATCACCAAAAAAATTCTAATCATCACATAATTTCAGTTGCTTGATATTCGCTCATCTTTGCTATCAAAACCGTCCTCCAACCACCGTCCCGCAACATAAAAGTCAGCATGAGGCCAGTGACCATAAGTAGCAAAAAGAGGATCACGTCGTCCTTGCTGAAACGCTTGCCAGACTAATTCCCAAGCTCTTGCAATCCGCTCGGCTGAATCAACAACTCCACCACGGGCATGCAGGTAATTTGCAGCGGCCCAAGGCATATTATTCTTATAGTAAAAGTAAGTGAAACTTGCCCCTACTGGTTCAAATATCAAACCCAGACCCAAAACACTGGAGCCCTTCAACAAGTCAAGGCGAGACACACTAAGCTCTCCACCTTCATCAAAGGCTTCCAGCAATGCTTGTACAGGAACTTGGAATTTGGGAATTTGAAAAGCACGTTTATGTTCAAAGACGGCAAGAAAATCCAGTCCGGTATCAAGCCATGACTGGGACGTATCAATACTCCCCTGATAGTCAATTTGTGCGGCACTAGTCACGAAGTGTCGATCAAAGTTGATATCAGCGATCGTATGAGCTAGTGATCCCAGAAAGTGTGCGAATAATTGCTGACAATCTTGGCTTTCCAAAGTCGGACACCGTCTGTCGATGATGGAATAGTATGAGTTTAAAAAATCATGCCAGTGACTGTATTCACCATAGGCGTGATTAATTGCATAGCCGGTATCCGGAAAAACAGCGCCGTTACGATAAGCGGCCCGTTGACTCTGCATAAAATTTTGTAGTCCTGGATCAGAAAGCAACTCAACTGCCATATCTGACTTCCAGATATGCAGCGTCATACCTGAGGCTAAGGCTTGAGAAGTCGAGCACAATGAAATGATGCCAAGCCATTTCCACATTTTCCAAAACATCGGCGTCCTCCTTTTTTGAATTTCCTCCATCATGGACGTGCTAAGCCATAAAATAAATAAAGAAATTTTGAATTATTTGCTTATTTTTAAAAATTTGACCGCACGCTGTCCACAGCATTTCATCCGGAGGCGGACTTCTCCAATAAGTGCTACAAATCGGCGATATATTTAAAAGCTTCTTGGCAAAGGAACAAATCTCTACATTCCTTCAGGAAAATGCCGATAGCAGACGAAGATAAAAGACTTTTTTTTCTTGGATTCTTGAGAAATGAAATTGCATCCGACAGCAAAATTAATCATTTTCTTTGTTATTTTCGCCTCCGCTGCGATCTGCGAAGAATTGTCTGCCACGGATAAGCCTGACAATCTGCCTTCAAATTTTCCAAGCCCCTTCAGCTTAGAGGAAAAAGCTAGCCGTCATTCATTGACCCCTCACCTAGCAATAATCAGCGATCCGGAAGGTAAATTGCAAGCAAGAGAAATTCTAGAAAAAATCCACCTTGGGCATTTTCAATTGGAATCAAAAGAAGCGGTCAACTTTGGCTTGGATCTTTCGGTTCAATGGGTTGCGTTTCTTATCGAAAACCCTCATTTGAAGCCGAAAGACATCTATCTTGAAAATACCTTTGCGCTGACGGATCAAATGGATCTCTACCAAATCCATCCGCGTGACATCCAATTATTAAGCTCTCAAGGTGATCAAGTACCCATTTCAACAAGAGACGTGATATCTCGCCAGCCGGTTTTCCACTTGAGTGTTTCCCCTGGCTATAACCTGTATTTACTCCGACTTGAAGCAGAAAATGTCTTACAACTTAATCTTAAGGTATGGGAGAAAGAGCTCTTCCATCAAAGAAATTCAGTAGAGCTAAGCGTCATCGGCTTATTGCTTGGCTTTCATCTCGTCATAGCTTTTTACAATTTTTTCCTGTTCATTTCATTTCGTGAATGGATGTATCTCACTTATGTCAGTTATGTCTTTGCAAATGCTGCTTATCAGGCAGCAAACCTTGGTTATTTACAACTCATAAACTATCAACTATTTTCCTGGGAGACCCTTGATAATCGCGTCATGATATTTTGGGTCGACATTGTTATTATCAGCGCCTTTTATTTTTCAGATAGCCTTCTATCTCTCAAAAAGCATCTTCCTTACACCAAGTATCTTATGAAGGCATCTATTGGTATTAGTGTCACAAATTTAGTGATCAACATCTTTTTTTCAACTTATTTTGCTGCAATAACTTGCTTAATCAACTCAACATTTGCGATCTCCATACTCATTACAAGTGGCCTTATCCTCTGTTACAAACGCTATAAGACCGCCTATTACTATACGTTCGCCTGGGGATTTTACTTGATCGGCGCGACCGGGAACGTTTTTAGTCTGCTGGGCATTTTGCCAGCGAGTGAGTGGAATCAATGGGGCCAGCTATTTGGTGGTGCTATTGAGGTCGTACTGCTGTCACTTGTAGTCGCTAGTCGCATGAGCCGGGTTCAAAATCAATTAACTAAATACGTTGCGGAACAAAACCAGATCGAAAAAATCGTGAAAACCGCTCAATTTTTGCGTCATCGCCAAGCCCAACCTGAATTATCACCATCACTTCAATATACTTTCTTTACTCAATCTGCCAACAAGGTAGGAGGCGATTGGATAGGAATGGTAACTCATCACCAGGAAAATAAGGTTTATATCTGCATGGGTGATGTCATGGGTCACGGTCTGTCACCGGCGATGATTTCTATGATCGCCGCTGGGGCAAGTCGGGGTGCAATATTTGATAGCTTTCGTCAGGATATTCCAGAGAATCAACGCCTGCCTAATATTGGTTTTGCCGTCAATAATGCCCTGTATGACAAATGCCAAGATTTAAACACTTTCATAACGATGAGTCTCATCTCGTTGGATTGGCAAACAGGCGAACTTTGGGTTTTAAACGCAGGACATACGCCTGTTCTGCGATTTGGTTCACAACAAAAATGTGTCGCCTCAGCTCCAGGCAGCTTGATTGGTATGTTCCAGGAGCCAAACTTCAACCTTAAGCAGACGAAGCTGATAACTGGAGATACGATTTTTCTGTATACTGATGGACTTTTAGAGAACAGTGATCAAAATGGCAAACACATTCGCATGAAGGAAATAAGTCAAATTCTTGAGAGTGATCTATGTATAGAGAGTAAACAAAATGATATCCTACTATTAATGAATCAACGTTGGCAGCAACATCCAATCGAAGACGACATCACTTTTTTCATTTTACAATGGCTGGACGATGCTCCTGAAGAGCATTCAAGCGAAGATATTTTGCGACCTGGAGCCTAAGATACCTAGGCAAGTCACTCAAGCTAAATCCACCTACCGGTCATCACAGTCAAAATCAAAAGACAAGCAGAGGGTAAGATTTACCTGCTGTAAGAAATCATCGCTTCTCTGTAAAATTTATTCTCAATATTTATAATGACTTAAACTAGGCTGTCGCAAATCGTCTTCAAGTCCCAGTCAAGTCTTACGACAAGATCATGAAGTCATTACCCGTGATCATCTTTAAAGGAGAGCGGATGGGACTGCGGATTAGAACCAATGTATCATCAATTAATGCTCAACGCCGGCTTCGCGAATCGACTCATAATTTATCAGAGTCGGCAGCAAAACTAGCTTCTGGCAAACGTATTAATAAAGCTGCAGATGATGCCGCAGGCTTGGCCATTTCCGCTAATCTCAATGCCGACGTTCGCTCCTTGAACCAAGCACGACGCAACGCACTTGATGGAGTATCTTTAGTTCAAACGACAGAAGGTGGCCTTGTCGAAACAACCAATATGCTGACAAGGCTCCGAGAATTATCTATTCAAGCTGCCAGTGACACGATCGGTAAAACAGAACGTGAGTTCCTCGATAAAGAATTTCTTGCTCTGAAAGACGAAATTGATCGTATCGCCAAGTCTACTGAATTTAATGGTTTACGTCCCTTGCTTGGCGATGCTGCGGTTTCAGAAGAGATTGCCAATTCTCCGGGCACTTTCCCGCTGGAAATTCAGGTGGGTAAGGATTACTTTCCATTGTCTGACTCCTTAAAGGAGCCAAATCCGGTCAACATTATTCGGGCAGATTTCACTCGCCTAAATGCAGTGACTTACGGCGAAAATTCCCTCAACCTCGGTCAGGCTGAGGAAGGGGCACGTATTCACGAGAAAAAGGCCGCTCAAAACAGCTTGACGCAGCTCGACTACGCCTTGACTCGCGTCAACGAACATCGCGCTTATCTGGGTGCGATTCAAAATCGTCTGACTTCGACGATTAACAACTTGGGCATTCAGATTGAAAATCTCTCATCCGCGCATAGTAGAATTTTGGATACCGACTTTGCCGAAGAAACCGCGAACTATACCTCGCAAAAAATTCTACAGCAAGCCGGCACCTCGATTCTGGCACAAGCCAACACCATGCCAGAGGTCGCTCTCAACCTAGTGAACGCCCTGGGCTAGTTACTATGATTTGACTTGATCGGACAAAAAGCGATCGACAGCAGCAGCGGCATCCCGACCTTCTTTGATCGCCCATACGACTAGCGACTGGCCGCGACGTACATCGCCAGCGGCAAATACACCTTGAAGATTTGTCGCGTAGTTTTGACTATTCGCATCGATGTTACCGCGCTCTGTCAGGGCGATTTTATTATCGCTGACAAGTCCTTCAGTTTCGGCACCAACAAAGCCGACAGCAATAAAGACCAGCTCGCAGGGCCACTCTTTTTCTGAACCAGGAACAACATGCAGGCTCATGCGCCCTTGTGCATCTTTAATCCATTCGACTTTCTGTGTGACCAAGCACTTTAAACGGCCATTTTCATCGCCGACAAATTCCTTCGTCTGTAATGACCAGTGCCGCTCGCAGCCCTCTTCATGGGAGCTCGACGTGCGTAGCATGTAAGGCCAATCTGGCCACGATGTTTCTTCCGGGCGTTCATGAGCCCTTGGAAATCGTCCGAGCTGCGGCGGCATCGGCATGATCTCAAACTGAGTCACTGACTTCGCTTTTTGTCGATTCGATGTTCCCACACAGTCAGAACCGGTATCGCCACCACCGATGACAACAACATTTTTGCCTTCGGCCCACACGGTCTCTTCGGAATCGATAGCATCTCCAAATTGACGTTTAGTCGACTGAGTCAAAAATGTTTCAGCGAAATATATCCCTTTCAACTGCCGACCTGGAATGGGGACATCACGCTTTTTAGTTGCTCCGCAGGTTAAGAGCACAGAATCATAAGTTCCTTGCAGTTCAGCCAAGCTCAAATCGCGCCCCACATGGACACCACACTTAAACTGCACACCTTCTTCTTCCATGAGTTTGATGCGCTGCAATACACGGGCTTTTTCCAGTTTAAAATCGGGAATACCATACATCAGCAATCCACCTGGCCTATCAGCTCGCTCATAGACATCAACAAGGTGTCCTTTACGATTGAGCTGTTGGGCAGCTGCAAGGCCAGCAGGTCCACTACCGATCACAGCCACACGAAAGCCACTGCGATGAGACGGTGGCTCAGCCTTTATCCAACCGTGTTGATATCCCATATCGGAAAGCGTCATTTCAATCGCTTCGATCGCTACTGGATCTTCATTGATACCCAAAACACAGGCGGACTCACAAGGAGCCGGACAAATTCGACCTGTAAACTCTGGGAAGTTATTCGTTTCTAATAAGGCCATCAAAGCTTCCTGCCAGCGATTTTCACTGACAAGATGGTTCCATTCGGGAATTAAATTTCCGAGCGGACAACCTTTATGACAGAAGGGAACACCGCAGTCCATACAGCGTGAACCTTGTCGCTTCAATTCCGTAGAATCAAGGCTTTTGGTGAATTCCCGATAGTGTTGAACCCGTAAAGCTACCGGCTCTTTTTTTGGATCTTGTCGTTCGTGGATCATGAATCCCTTCATTTCACCCATGAATACCTCCCTGTTCTAAGCGACAGCTCTGCAAACGGCGACGGCTGATCAGATAGTCGCGGGATTGTTCCAGTTTTTCTTGTTTTTCCAATGCTTCCCGATAGGCCGTTGGCATCACCTGAACAAAAAGGCTTTGATAATGCTCCCAGTTATCAAGAATTTTTGCGGCTATCGTCGAGTCCGTCAGACGGAAATGCTCCTGAATCAAGGAGTAAACAAAACCGAGGTCGTCAGTTTCCGCAAGTGGAGTCAACTCGACCATTTCGTGATTCACTTTTTGATAGAATTCGCCATCCTGATTCAGAATATAGGCAATACCACCACTCATACCGGCAGCAAAATTTCGCCCAGTTGAACCAAGAACAAGCACACGACCTCCGGTCATATATTCACAGCCATGATCACCAAGCCCTTCCACGACCGCAGTCGCTCCGCTGTTGCGAACGGCAAATCGCTCTCCAGCGATGCCGCGAACAAACAATGATCCAGCAGTTGCACCATAGAGGGTCGTGTTACCACAAATAATATTGTTTTCGGCAATTAAAGTCGATTCTGCCGGCGGAACCACGACAACTCGAGCACCCGACAGGCCTTTGCCGCAATAATCATTGACCTCGCCTTCAACTCGGGCGGTGATGCCTTTCGCGCCAAATGCCATAAAGCTTTGACCTGCCGCCCCGATAAAGTTCAGGCGAATGGTATTGTCAGCCAAACCCTGCTCGCCATAACGCCGAGAGATTTCCGCGGAAAGCAAAGTTCCGGTTGAGCGGTTAATATTTTGAATGGGAATCCGCACAGCCACGGGCATTGCTTTGGCAATCGCTGCTTTGGTCGACGGAATCAGAATTTTTTCATCCATCGTCTTGTCAATCTCATGATCCTGATCTTCGCTACGATAGCGCGCAACTGAGGCCGGTGCATCAGGCATGCGGAGAATCTCGCTAAAGTCCAAGGTGTTGGCTTTATCAAAGCCTTCCACTTTCACCGACTCCAATAAATCACTGCGACCAACCAATTCATTGATGCTGCGAAAACCGAGGTCAGCCATGATTTCACGCAATCCTTCTGCCAAAAGGAAAAAGAAGTTGATGAGATGCTCCGGTTGACCACGGAACTTTTTACGTAACTCAGGGTCTTGTGTGGCAATACCAACTGGGCAAGTATTGAGATGGCATTTACGCATCATAATACAACCGAGTACAACTAAGGCTCCAGTACCGACACTCCATTCTTCCGCGCCTAGCATGGCAGCGATGGCGATATCTTTCGGCGTCCGCATTTGTCCATCAGCCTGTAGAGCGACTCGGCCACGAAGATTATTTTCCACCAGAGCACGATGGGTCTCGGCGACTCCTAACTCCCACGGAAGTCCGGCATGTTTAATCGAAGTCATGGGGCTAGCACCGGTGCCGCCTTCAAATCCTGATATCAAGATCGCATCGGCCTTGGCTTTTGCCACACCGGAAGCGATCGTGCCGACTCCCACCTCAGATACTAATTTCACATTGATTCGAGCATACTTATTGGCATTTTTCAGGTCGTAAATAAGCTGAGCCAAATCTTCAATGGAATAGATATCGTGATGTGGCGGCGGAGAGATGAGTGGAACACCAGGTGTACTATGCCGCACTTTAGCAATAGCCTGATCGACTTTATGACCTGGCAATTGCCCACCTTCACCTGGCTTCGCACCTTGGGCCATTTTAATTTGCAGCTCATCAGCATGGACAAGATAGTGACTGGTCACACCAAAACGACCACTTGCAACCTGTTTGATCGCACTGCGACGAATATCACCGTTCGCATCCGGGGTAAAACGATCTGGATCTTCTCCACCTTCACCTGAGTTACTTCGGCCACCCATACGGTTCATGGCTACGGCAATGGTCTCGTGCGTTTCTTTTGAGATCGAACCAAAAGACATCGCTCCGGTCGAAAAGCGTTTGACAATTTCTGTGACCGGCTCGACTTCTTCCAGTGGAATCGGGTTATTAGTTTTTTTAATCCTGAGCAAGCCGCGCAGAGTCAAATGGCGTTGATTCTGGTCATCAATAGTTTTGCAGTATTCCGCGAATTCTTCACGACTGTTGATGCGCGATGCCTTTTGCAAGCCTGCAATCATTTCCGGTGAATGCAAGTGTTCTTCACCGCCCACTCGCCAGTGATATAAGCCACCTTCCGGCAAATTGTTGAAAGAATAGCTGGTTGATGCTCCGAATGCCATAGCATGGCGCTCCAGAGTTTCCCGCTCGACATGCTCAATACCAATCCCTTCAATTCGCGTTGGCGTCCAGGTAAAGTATTCTTCAACAAAGGCTTTACTTAAACCAACCGCTTCAAAAATTTGGGCGCCACGGTAGGACTGCAGCGTTGATATCCCCATTTTTGACATCACTTTTAAAATGCCGGCTGTTGCCGCTTCGATATAGTTTTCCTGCATTTCAAAAGGACTGAGACTGTCATCAAAACCAAAGTACTCTTGTCGACGGAAAATTGCTGCTAAGGTCAAATAGGGGTTTATGGCGTCGGCGCCAAAGCCCAGAAGAGTACAAAAATGGTGAACTTCCCGAGGTTCGCCACTTTCCAAAAGCAAGCTTGTCTTCATTCGTAAGCCACGGCGAATCAAATGATGATGCACCGCCGAGACCGCCAGCAATGATGGAATGGCGACGAGCTTTTCACTAAGCCCGCGATCACTGATGATCAGCAACTGCTTGCCATTTTTAACTGCCTCTTCTGCCTGTACTTGCAGCTCTTGAATGGCCGCAGCCATGTTTTTTTCTGCAGGCGTGTACAAGGCACTGATCTGCTCCACCTGTAAATCAGGATGAAAGCCATTTTTAATCGTTTCCAATTGCAGATCACTAAGAATCGGCTTGGATATACTAATGACCTTACATTGTTCAGGGCTTTCTTCAAACAGATTACCTTGTGCGCCCAAAGTCAAAGTCATCGATGTTACCAGTTCCTCCCGAATGGCATCAATGGGAGGATTAGTGACCTGAGCAAAAAGTTGCTTAAAATAGAGAAACAAATTGGGAAGTCGTTTCGACAAAACCGCTAACGGCGTATCATTACCCATTGAGCTGATCGGCTCCTTGCCGGTCATCGCCATGGGGCTGATTATCATACGCATGTCTTCTTTGGTGTAACCGAAAGCCTTTTTCAAACGGCTCAGTTCTGTATCGGCATACTCTATCGCCGGTACAAATTCTTCCGGTGGAACTCGGATATTGTCCAGGTAGCGGCGATTATCTTCCAACCAGCTGCCATAAGGCTTATTTTTTGCTAATTCTTCTTTAATCCGCTCATCGGAAATAATTTCTCCCTTTGTCATGTCGACAAGGAACATCCGACCTGGACTCAAACGACCTTTATAAACTACCTGTGAAGGTTCGATATCCAAAACGCCGGCTTCCGAACCAACGATAACATGACCATCCATGGTTACCCAATAGCGGCCAGGGCGGAGACCATTGCGGTCTAGCATGGCGCCGACACGATTGCCATCGGAAAAACCAATAAACGCCGGACCATCCCACGGCTCCATCAGACAAGATTGATACTCATAGTACGCCTTCAGCTCCTCGCTCATTTCGCTGCGATTTTCCCAAGGCTCCGGGATGAGCATCGACAAGACTTTGGTAAAGTTTCGTCCTGTGTGAAGCAAGAATTCCACCGAGTTATCCAATATTGCCGAATCACTGGCACCAGGAGTGCAAATTGGTAAAATTTTCGCAATATCGTCACGTAAGTCGCTATGATCCAGCAACTCACTACGGGCTATCATCCAGTTGATATTACCACGCAAGGTATTGATCTCACCGTTATGACAGACAAAGCGGAACGGTTGCGCTAAAGGCCAAGCCGGTAAGGTATTTGTACTGAACCTTTGATGAACCATAGCAAAAGCCGACTTAAAATCTGGGTCTTTTAAATCCACGTAGTAATTCGCAATATCCTGCGACATTAAAAGACCTTTGTAGATCATTGTCTCAGGAGAAAAGCTCGCAAAATAAAAGTCTTTTTGCTCGCGACCAATTTTTTCCCGACCAATATTTTCAATAATTTTGCGGATGACATACAACTTCCATTTAAAGACTTCTGGAGTTGTATTTTTCCCACGAGCAACAAATGCCTGGACAATGCTTGGTTCGGTGCGTGCTGCAATTTCACCGAGCACGGAGGCATCAACCGGAACCTGGCGCCAGGATAAAAAACTTTGTCCACAGTCCGATACACACTTTTCAAAAGCGTTTTGCAGGTCAGCCTTTAATTTCTCATCTTTCGGTAAAAATATGACAGCAACTGCGTAGTCTCCTCGACCTGGCAATGCAAATCCCAAATCCCCTGCCTGCTTGCGGAAAAATCCATCTGGAATCTGCATCATAATACCTGCGCCATCGCCGGTTTTTCCATCACTCGCAAGCCCACCGCGATGATCAAGACGATGTAGAATGGTCAATCCATCTTCGATAATTTTGTGACTAGCTTCACCATGGAGATGAGCGACGAAGCCAACACCACAGGCATCTCTTTGCTGGAGCCTGGGGTCTTCCATACGGCTAGCAGTGTAAGATTGAACTTCTTTCATATTATACCTCGGGCTAAAGTAACTTCAACAGACGCTCGCTCGTTGGAGTTCATCAACTCAACGTCTTTTCTTTTGCGCAATTTTTTCTGTTCCGACATCCAGCAATAGAGAAATCAGAATCCGCACTATTTCTTCGCAATGAGCTGTATATTTATGCCTCGTGCGTGAATCATTGGCGATTCAAATATTGATTTCAAAAATGTCGAGCGACATTGCTGTAATGGTTTTCGGGTACAGGGAAGGCTATAATTCCGTTTATTTCTGACTGCATCACAAGTTCGTGAGCGGTTCGTAGTCTTCGCTACGATATAGTCTTTGACAGGTAGTTTTGAGTTTGCTGCATAATTGTGAACAAGTTTAAATTTTCCCGCATGACTTTGCATAATCAGCGAAAAAGGAAATCGTAAGACTAATCCCGGTGGACCCTCCTCACCTTGCCCCCAGACCTTGGCGATCGCAAAGTTGAGGTTAAGGCCAACAGGCTTCTGCGCATAAGCTGACTGAAGCACTGGCTCTTCCTCCTGTATTTGTCGCTCGCAAGCTCTTGTCTTAAAGAGCGTCGCACCTTATCTCTCATTCGTCTAAGTTTGTAACATTACAACTGCGGCTCGAAGTATATCAAGATGAATACTTGCCTTTCAAGCCTTATAAATTTTAGTGTTTTTGCTCGCTGAAAAAAATCCGGCAATTTCTCCAGGGAGAATGAGTCACTCTTTTTTCTTATTTATTATCAGTAAGTTATAAAATATTTTCGACAGAAAAGTAGGTCTTTTCCTCGCGAAATACTTCATGCGTATGCATGTAAGCTGAATTTTAGCCCAAGGTCATGCATTTTAATTGCATATATATTTATTAAATTCAGATTTTTCCTCTTTTATGCTAACCGAAATGTCGGAACTTGGTGAGTTTTTGTAAAAAAGCCACAAAGCACTCAAAAAACATGTTGTATTGACCCAATAGTACCTCAACAGCTGCAAAATAGATCGATTACAATGACATATTATAACAAGAAGCGAATGATCGCTTTTTGCCCTCAACAGTTCTTTCGCAAGTTCACAAAGTAATAGCTTATGACGAAAAAAACTTTGCCTGCACGATACAAAGTTAATTTTTTTTTCTGGGTACATTGCAAATCTTAAACGAAAAAACGATCTCCCAGATGGTGACTGTATTGTACAAAGTCGTCTCATATCGCAGCAAAAAAGGCGGGATCTACTTTCCTTTTATAGTCATCAAACCTCATGATCAAGCTCACCTTTGTCGGTATAGCCAAGCTAATTTTTACAGGTTTAGCTGCTAAAAAAACATGTTTAAGAATAAGTATAGGAAAAGCTATTAGGTAATAAAAAAATCTTTCCGGCTTGACGTTAAATTCTCTAATACTTAAAAGTAAAACAGTTTTCGACAATTTATCCTGTTTGCAAAAAAGAAAATTTGATTATCTCTTTAGTGAAAAGAGGATTTTTCCATCAAGTTTTGTATTTTTAATTCTATGGGAACACTTTGATTCATGCCATTGATTGAAGCTGCGGGTAGAGACATGCACATTAAAATCACTTCATACTTTTTACTAGTTTCCGTCATGACTATCAACACCAAGGGGTACTCCGAAGAATTCAAACAGCAAGTCCAACCCGAAATGTTCATCAGGCAAGGTAGCTGTCTTGCCGAAGACAAAATTGAATGCCAAAGTTTAATCGATAAAATATATCAACTCTGGGCCGAACTACCCAAATTTCAAGCAGATAAGGAAGTTCAAGCTTTATCGCCGTATAAGAATGCAGAAATGGACTCGTTATTACTAAAATTAAACCATGCTCTAGAAATTTATCATCACCTACTCGGCAAGGGCGATCCACAGCAAGTCGAATATACATCAAGAGAACAGATCGATAGTAAGTATCTACAGCTGATGAAAATGTCTCATACTTACACCCGAAATCATTTCTCAGGATCAACAAATCTAGAGCAAGATTCCACAAGATCACTCAATCCACAAGTCATCTATCACCCTTTGGAAATGCAAGCAGTCCATGAAGTGTTCTCTCGCTTCGGACCATTGGAGCTATCTTTTCATGATATATCGGCTTTAGATTCTCCACGATGGCAAACTGAAGGTGTAGAAACTCCATGGGCTGGCTATTGGTATCCCAAATATGATCAGATTTTACACTACAGCGACGCCTCCGTCACGGCTAAGTTAGACCGAATCATGGATCGCCTTGGGCATGAATCGAAGGCCCAGGACTTTGAGCGAAACCTGCTAAGCGGGATTTTACCGGAAAGTTGGGAAGGGCTCTGTAACGCCTGGTCCATGGCATCGATACTAGTTCCTGAACCTAAGTCCACCATCTATGTTCAAGGTGAAGCGTTAGAGATTTCCGATCAAAAAGCTCTGCTAACAAAAATGCATGAAAATAGCAGTGTCGATCTTTTTGGCGTACGTTATAATGGCGATTATAGCACGGATGGCACCTATCAAGACCTTCGGCCAGAGGCATTTCACAAATTATTTCAAACTATCTTAGGCAATAAAAAGCAGGCATTCATCATTGATGAAGCAGCGGATGCAGAAGTATGGCAAAAACCCATCTATAAAGTCGAATGGTTTATCGCTCCTGACCCGGATGTTGCCGATGCCTATCGTGTCAACGCGAAGGCTTGGAAAATTGAACCACGCTGGTCTGTATCCAACCTACTCACGAGTCGTACCGACATCGGATATCATGACTATGAATATCGACTCTATATCGATCCTGAATTCTTACGACAAAATAATCGCCTGGTCGTGATTGCTGGCGAGTGGCTTGGAACATCAAGACGGAATCACCCGGATTACATTGTGATTCCGAGTTACGACAGCCAGCCAAGATCGTTTAATCCCTCTATCAATCAAAACATGGAGGCACTGCAAAGTATTTTAAGGGGTGAAGTTAGTCCATGATAAATAGCGCATAAGTGTTCTGTTTCCATTTTGGAAATCAACGATTTCTTAAATGGAAGGCTACGCGAAGAATACTTCATAAATTTAAAGGAGAAAATGTATGAAATTAGCAAGTATTGCCTGTGGTTTAAGTTTTCTTGTCAGTCCTTTGTTTGTCGGTCAATTACAAGCAGATGAAAAGACTGTTGTGCTTGGAACCGAACAAACTTACTCTGTCGCTGCCATGAAAGAACGATGCGGACTATTTAAAGATAATCAACAGCTAAAAACTTTCAATGTCAAAGTTGAATGCGAAAAAACAGAAAACGTTTGGAACCAGACCACGCAAGTGAAACCTTTGCCACGATGGACAGAGTATCGTGCTGCAGGAATGGGCAAGGGCAAGATTCTGGATGAAACTCAAACCGAAGAACTAGAATCTGAAGGTTTGGAATGTTTGGTCTATGAAGAAAAAACTGTTCTTTATAAGGGTTACCTGGAATTAAGCTGCGAAGAGTTTATCGACCAAGTCCATGACCTTGTTAGCCTTTGTAAAGACGGCTTCATCCAGTCAAAAGGCGAGCACATCATGCCAAACTGGCAGCAAGTTGGTGACTTAGAAACCGGCAATCTCGTATCTGATGGCTGTAACACTGATGTTGTAGAGATTCAGCCGTCAAAACCAGGTCAATCACAAGAACAGCAAGCTAGCCAACAACAACAGCAACGATAAGATAAAGCACGAGAGCATTTTTATGCTTTCACGGAGGGAACTGTTTTACAGCTCCCTCTTTCAATCAAGCCCCTATCTATTCTTCCTTTATCCTATTTTCATGTGTAAATAGTTTCATATATTCAACTAGCGACAAAAGCTCTGGCTTCGGCGGTTCGATTGACCCTGCACGTTGATAATCATAGCCTGCAGCGATAGTGGCGATATGATCCGATATTTTTTGAAAGTAAATGCCAAACTGGTCTTGAAAGGTACTCATCCAAAAATCAAAACTAAGGTCTGCTTTGGCAAAACCATTAGCCATGATTTTCACTTCAATATGCTTTTGAGTGAGATTGATAATATAATCTTCCTGGTTAATACCATAGGTGTGATCACTATGGAGAATCACGAGGTAATCTCCATTTGATCGTTGCATTTCCAGCCATTTATGATGGGGATGATTTCCTGCCGAACGCCAATGATAGCGCTGGCCTTCAACCCATTGCAGTTCGCCCTCGTCTGTCGCCATGGTTTCACCTGCTAAGCGACACCTAAATGACGACAAATTACTTGAAAAATTATACTCATAAAAATTCACATAAGCTCCGTCTGCCAGTGGAAAAGCATAATCGTCGTCACTGGATAAAGACAGCCTTTGCCCTTGAAATCCAGTATCTGCATAGGCTTCGAAAACAAAGCCCTTCCTTACCCATACACTTGAGGCCCTATCGTTCCACCAGTCGTTAAGTCCATACGAATAAGGGACTTTTTGTTTGACCATAGATGTCCAAAAAGCACCTCCTAGATCCGTGTACTCAAAAAAGGCGCAATCTGGATTTTCGTCGAGAAAGTCGGCATGAGCATGAGGCGTAGCAAGCAAGAGAACAGTTAGAACTGGCAGTAAGTATTTTGGCATTACGAATTTCTCCCATAAATTTATGATTCATACTTGAATAAGTGAAAGCAAAACCTATCAAAGGTTGTTCACTTAAATCACATACATTTCAAGATTTATGGGTATATTATTAGAATAGTCTGTGACTTGTGTGTAATTGGGTGAGTAAGATCATCAATGATCTGATTAAAGGCTCATATATGCTGTTCCCAGCCATGGAATTCCAAACCTCTGCTCGTTGGCTTAACTTGCCCTCTTTACCAACGGCTTGATTAATCCGCTCAAACTCTTTCAACATTTTTTTATGACGAGCTACGGTCATATTAAAGGTACGAGCGATTTCTCCAGCAATACCAACTTGGTCTTGGGGCAAACGCACTGAAAAATCACCTGCTTCGTAGGCTCTTAAAGCACCGAGCAACTGTCTGGCGTTGACGGTATCGGCGACTGAAAAATCACCTTGCTCAAATGCCTTAATCGCCTGCATCAATTGCATCGGGCTGAAACCTTCCATATCGGCCGCATGAGCCCCGGTTCTTTTCGTCGTTGTTTTGCGTTTGCTATTTCTTGACTTTAGTGTGGAAATATCCGCGCTCATACCTTTTTCCTTAAGAGAGACGCAGAGTTTTTCAGTTTTTAAATTGGACTTATTGTCGTGTTTACATTAAAGCTCTTGGTGAGATTCCAAGTCAGTCGACTTTTTTTGACTGCCATAACACATCTCGTCAATCACACAGATGAGATTCTCTTTGGTCACGGGCTTACTGATATAAGCGTCGAATCCGGCTTGCATGCAACGGTCTTTTTCTGCTTTTTCATTATGCGCCGTTAAAGCAATAACCGGCTTCTTATATTGTTTAGCACGAAGCACCTGCACAGCTTCGAGGCCGTCCATTACTGGCATTTGCATATCCATTAAAATCACGTCGTAATCATTGTGCAAAGCTTTTTCAACAGCCAATTGGCCATTGCCGACAGTTTCATGCTGAAAACCACTGGTTTCCAAAAAACGTCTGATCAATTTTTGCAAGTCGTGATTATCTTCAACGATGAGGACACGCTGATTTCTTTCCTTAACCAAATGAACCTGTTCTTTTTGCTCTAACTGGTGTGAAATAAATTTCTTTTTTTCACCTAGTTTTTCGTTTCCTCTACTTTCGGCCAGGGCAACTTGCAAGGTAATCCGAAATTTACTTCCTTGTTCTATTTCAGACTCTACTAACTCAATATCACCCTGCATCAACAATGCTAGCTTTTTAGCTAAGGCAAGACCTAAACCAGTTCCTCCGTACTTAACCCTTGTATCCGCTTCAGCTTGCTGAAAAGGTTCGAAAATTTTTTCTTTCGCGTGGAGGGGGATTCCAGGGCCAGTATCTTTTACTTCAAAAACTAGAAATGGCTTATTTCCCTGGACTTTTACTGCTACAGAAATATCGACACCACCGACATCCGTGAACTTGATGGCATTCGAAACGACATTATCCAATATTTGCTTCAATCGCAGAGGATCGATTCTAATATTTTTTGGTAAATCAGTTAGATACGCGACATTGAAGCTTACTTTTTTCTGTGACGCTTTAAACGCATAGTCCGTGAAATAATGCTGCAACTCCGCTTTCAATTCGATTTCTCTGAGACGGAAATCAACATGGCCAGTCTCTACTTTCGATAAATCAAGTAGATCATTGACCAAATCAATTAAGCTGGTACTACTACGTTTAATCTGCGAGACAAAGGCCAGTGCTTCATCTGGCATTCCTGGCAAAAGTTCTAATAGTTCAGAGTAACCAAGTATAATGCCAATCGGCGTGCGGAGATCGTGACTGACGCCAGCTAAAAATTCGGTTTTACAGGCATTTGCCTTGCGCTCCAATTCCGTGACAATCTTGAGCTCCATCGCCTGCTTTTGCAACTCCAGTTCAAGTTCCTTTTTACGCGCCGAATAAATGATGCTTTTCCACAATGTGGCAGAATTAAATTCACCTTTGATCAAATAATCATCTGCGCCCAGGTGAACAAAGTCTTCCGCTTGTTTTTGATCGATGTTGCCGGTTACGACAATGATAGGCTGATGGGGAAAATTTTCTCTCATTTGCGCCAAGGCATTTGGCCCTGTGCAATCAGGTAAACTTAAATCGAGAAAAAATACGTCGTAGAGTTTTTGCTCCCCCATTTCAATACCTGAACTGAGGGTTTGGGCTTGATCGAGTTGAAATTGATGATTGGAAGATGAAAGGATTCGACGCATAGTCTTTGAGTCGAGAGGGTCATCTTCAATGTGAAGGATATTCTTTTGGGCCATATTATCTATTTCCCAGATGTTCATGGAGTCGTTCGTTCTTTAAGTTCTTTTTGAAGTCTATGCATTTGTATAGGTAAAAGACTCCAAATAGTCTATTCATTTATCATCTCATCACTACGGAGAATTAGTTAGCTTACGACTTCGCTTCCTTCACGAAAACACCACTAAAGCTATCTAGCTCGATGTTTGCGTTGCCACTAGAATGCGCAGATTATAGGCTATATTTCACAGGATCAGAATGGTCAAATTGGATAAATAATTACATAAAATACCCAGTTGATTCATTGCAGCTTTATATTAAGCGCTAAATTTTATTGAGTTAACTAAGCCGTGCTGTTTATGAGGTCGCGCAACAAAATTTTCCACTAAGCAGCCCTCATAAAAATGACATAACTTACCATAGCGTTATGCCAAGAGACCCCTTGTTGATAAATTGCGACACAATAGAGTTCTTAAATATTTTCGTCGTGATTCAGCTAATGGAAGGCTAGCGTTGGGGGAATAGCGTTTCCCCCAAGATATTCAGCAGACAGCTTTACTTTGCATCCTTGCTCCACGTGTCTCTCAGTGTCACTGTTCGATTGAACACAGGGCGATCAGGTCTATGGTCCTCTTGATCAGCAGAAAAATAGCCTAGTCGTTCAAATTGAAATAAAGTCTCTGGCGCAGCTTCGCGTAGGCCTGCTTCCGCCTTGGCGTTAGGCATGATTTGTAGAGAGTTCGGGTTCAATTGTTCCAGAAAATTTTCCGCAGACCCGGGATTTTCAGTTAAGAAAAGACGATCGTAGAGTCGCACTTCAATATCAGTGGCATGAGCCGCAGAAACCCAATGAATGATTCCCTTAACCTTGCGTCCATCTGCTGGCTTTTTGCCGGCAAAAGTTTCTGGATGATAAGTACAACGCAGTTCCTGAATATTGCCGTCAGCGTCTTTTATCACTTGCTGACAAGAGATGACATAGCCATAACGCAGCCGTACATCCTGCCCTGGTGCCAAGCGGAAAAATTGCTTGGAATGGACTTCCATAAAATCATCCCGCTCAATATAAATTTCGCGGCTGAAGTGGATTTTTCGACTGCCAAGCTCCGGCTTTTGTGGATGATTGGCAACCTCGATTTCCTGAACTTCATCTTCGGGGAAGTTTTCGATGACGACTTTAAGCGGGTCGATGACTACCATGGTTCGTAGGGCATTTTCGTTCAAGTCATTTCTAACTTCTTCTTCAAGAATGCTCATGTCGATCACCGTCTCTTTTTTCGAGACACCGATCCGTTCACTAAAGTTACGCAATGCTGCAGGCGTATAACCACGCCGCCGCAAACCAGAGATCGTCGGCATCCGCGGGTCGTTCCAAGAAGATACATAATTGCCATCAACCAAAGCTTTCAACTTACGCTTACTCGTAATGGTGTAGTTGACATTTAAGCGAGCAAACTCGATTTGCTGTGGTTTATGTTCCAGGCGACAGTTTTCAATAAACCAGTCATAGAGAGGGCGATGATCCTGAAATTCCAAGGTACATAGGGAGTGCGTGACGCCCTCCAAAGCATCAGAGATGGGATGCGTATAGTCATACATTGGGTAAATGCACCATTGGTCGCCCGTGCGATGATGCTTGACTTTGCGTATCCGATACAAGGCTGGATCACGCATATTAATATTGCCTGAACTCATATCGATCTTGGCACGCAAAGTATATGTGTTTTCAGGAAATTCACCCTTTTTCATACGTTCAAATAGATCAAGGTTTTCTTCAATCGAGCGGTTACGATCCGGGCTCTCTTTTCCAGGCTCCGTTAAGGTACCACGATATTCCCTAACTTGCTCCGCATTCAAGCTGCAGACAAAGGCCTTACCATCCAGAATCAGTTGCCTGGCCAGCTCGTAGAGTTTGGGGAAATAATCAGAGGCAAAGGTCAATCGATCTTCCCAGTCAAAACCAAGCCAGCTAATGTCGCGTTGAATGGCATTGGTATACTCTTCACTTTCTTTTAAGGGATTAGTATCGTCAAAACGCAGATAGCATTTACCGCCGGGGTATTCCTGAGCCAGGCCAAAATTAAAGCAAATCGATTTTGCATGACCGATATGCAAGTAACCATTGGGTTCTGGCGGGAAACGGACCACGACTTGGCCGCCATTTTTTCCAGATTTAATATCTTCGTTGATGATGTTGCGAATGAAGTTAGGCGCAGGGCTCGTAAGCTTATCAGCCATTTTGAATCCTTTTCCAGGAAGGTCCTTTGTCAAATGTGGCGATATCGTGCCATCAAACTAATTGGCATGTCACCAGAATTAGAGAACTAGCACACTACAACAAAGACATCCAGGCGCAAACGAGCAATAAAGTCAGCCAGGCGAGAGAGATGAAATTTTTGCGGGAGAAAGTGATGACATGGCACTTGATGAAGGTGGAAGAATGGACCTATAAGTGCCAGTGTGACCGAAAGATGGAGAGCGGCGGCAAAACACGTCATATTCGCTGCCGCTGCCACCGCTGCTGAGGACTGAGGTCATTGAGACTATCGAACTCGTTTGACACGAACAGGAAAATTAACGTTATCCTGTACCCATTTAAAGAATCGCTCCTGCTCCTCGATCGCTTTGCCTTGCAAGAAGATGTCCGTATTATTCCATCCTGACATAACCTTAGCATCCTGCGTCCAAACGCGTACCCTCTTTCTCGGGATTTCTGTTTGCCAACTATGTCCGGTTTCGGCGGAAGTATAGAGGACACGTACCGTGATATTGCGCGTCAGGTTTTCAAGTTCATCAAATTTGATACTTCGATAGTCGTGCTTGCCGTTGACGCGGGGAGAATCAGGAAAGCCATCAGTCAGCAATATGATATCTGTCGGCTTCATGACCAGTTTTTTATTACGCATGTACAGGGCAATTTGCTCAAAAAAGGCATTGAAATCCGTATGTGGATCAATCTTATTTGGAGGAAAAATTTCTAATAGCTGCTTTTCAATTTCCGGAACGTTTTTGTACATGAAGGTTTGAATGGGATAGAAGGTCTTTGGTTGATCTTTTTTTGCACCGCCAATGGTCCCGACAAACAGCGAATGCTGCACTCGCATACCACCCAACCCATGCAAGTGAGAGTAAAGATAATTTGCCAGGAATTTAAGGGAATCACGATAGTGCTTAGATTTCACAAATGAACCGCTAACATCCACCCCTACAAACTGGACGAGACTACCTTCCCCCGGTTTGATTTCTTTATCTTCTTTATTAAATAAGGGACAGCCTGTGAGTGATAAACTAAAGATCGCCAATATTGAAACATGTAACCATCGGGACATCGAACTCTCCGTTTCTAGGAATTACGGTTAACAGTTTTCCGTGCCGCCATCATCAATTCCCGCGCATCGAGAATGTCTTTATAGGATTTGAAAGGAAGTGGAAATAGATGGCTATTGCTAATCACCAGCGTGCAAAAATTAATCGAAGCGGCGATCACTTGTAAAGGTGGTACGACAAAGGCACTGACGATTGCATCGCCTTTTTGCTCAACCCAGTTCATATCTGATTTAAAGCGATCAACCATCGCATAGACATAGGGAAACATTTCTTTGCTATCTTTGCTCAACGCTTGTCCAGCAGACTTTTTTCCATCAAATTCTTTGACACCCGTTCTTTGAATCAGAGCGATCAAAGTCGGAATCGCTGATGCCCCAAACAGGAACCAAGTCATACAGCGAATGCCAAGCCAAACAGTGAATGCAATCGCAAGTGTTCCAAAAAGTCCCAGTTCAAATCCATCGCCAGCGTGCTGCGCAAACCAAGGGACAAGCGCATCGACAAACTCGCGATAAAATAAGACTGTTTCTACCAAGGCAACAATAAGTTCAACTATAGTATAGGTGATAATCTTGCCAACATGTTTTTCTTTGATAGCTTCGCCAAGAGTGTGGATGACTGCATAAGAGCCCAGGACAAAGATGGTAAACATCGCATATAAGATCAGTTGCAAGCCGATACTGGATGTCATTTGCCCATCACTGAAACCATCCAAAACATCGACAACAAGCGGCGTCATTACAAAAGTAAAGATCAGCGCTTCGATCAGTGTCCAACCCACCATAATGGTGATCGCTGGCCAGGGAATTCCAGGACGAAAAGATCCGCTTGACACTTCTGCAAAGATTCGAAGTGGTAATAGCATGGTGTCTTTAATTAAAATAAGAAAGCCGACGATCAGCATTTTAACAAAGCCATAGAGCCAACCTAGCAGGCAAATCACAAAGCGAATGATTCCGGCCCAGAAGGCAAATATTGCCCGCCCCAAATCCCACCAGGTGACAAAAATTGCCGAGGCAAATTCCCTGCGATCCTGTCTGAAAATAATCGTCAAGATACAAAGGATTGTGACCCAACAGGAAAAGATAATCGCCAGAGTTGGCAGTAGTATGAGGATTCGCTTTGCCAAGGCGATTTCAAATGGATCTTCCAAGCCCCAGGCAAATTCCAGAAAGGGGACTTGAAAAAAAACAGGGAACATCAGTATAGAAGCTAGGTATTTCCATGGACCATCCAGCTTATCAAGCATAGGACTCTCTCCGCTGACGAACAGATCAAAGGTGATAGATGATAACTTGGGTTCGGTTCAATTCTATCACAGGCTAATCGAAACTCGTCAAAGGAGGGAAATATGTGCCTTGGCTTAGGCTCGCGCTACCAGGTAATGATAGATAGCATTGGCAACAGCTAATACGACCACTAGTGCGGCAGAACTAAATAACAGGTAGTAAGATGCCGTGGGAAAACCTACACGGCGAAAAATCATCGAAACAGCAGCTGTCCAAACGAGAAAAGTGAAAAGGTAGCGAATGGAATGTCCTTTCACATACTGCGTGGCGCTTGCGCCTATCACTCCACCGATTGAAGAAGCAATCGCTAAAGTCACAGCTACGGGGACATCGACCATGTCTGCAAAGAAATAGCCTATAGCCCCGACCAAACTACCAAGAAAGACACAGACAAGACTGGTACCGATGGCCTGAGTTGTACTCAAACTAAGAAAGGAGATCATAACTGGGACATAAAAAAAGCCGCCACCAAGACCAGTCAAACTTGAAATCAGGCCCACCGATAAACCCAGTAAAACCGGAGTCACTATGGGTATACTTTCGAAGCCTTTCCATTTCAAACGAGGACCAATTAACCACAGGCGACGTAAGAGCCGGGGACGGGGGTGCAATTTCGTTGGATCATTTTGAGCAGAGGCTAGTGCTACCATTCGCTGAGTTCGGCGGTACATATTATAGCCAATGTAGCCAAGAAATCCGATATAAAGCAAACTCGTCCAAGTATCAGCGCTTCCCTGCCGATCCAAAAAAACCATCACATTGCGTCCAAACCATACGCCGAGCAATGCAGGCAGGCCAAAAACCAAGGCAATGGGAAATACGATATTTTTTTGCCGAAAATGTTTGCTGGCACCGGTGAAGCTTGATGCCACCATCTGGGTGAGTGTGGTGCCAACCGCCAAGGGCATCGGCATACCTAAAACGTGGAGGGCGGGCGTTAATAACACACCCCCTCCAACCCCAAGAAGCCCACTTAAAATTCCAACCATCATGCCTAACAGCAAGAGAAAGCCTACTGAGGCATCGATAGATTGTATCTGTAAAATTTCTAGCACTTGCACTTGCACTTGCACATCAGCCTTTTTTACCCTCTAACAAGGTCACAAGCTTCTCGCGTAAATCAGGGTTTTCTAAGGCTGCTTGAACTTTCCATTCCAACGGAGTTAATTCTTCTATCTTATTGGTCCACCAATCTTCGTTGACGGTAGCAAGTGCTTCACTGACCAAAACACCTAGGTCCGGATTTTTCACACCGCGATCACGCAGAGCATTCATAAAGGTATGTAAACGACCGTCTTCAGTCTCTTCAATCGTCAGACGAAGTTTTTTGAGCTGGGTTTTTGCTTCTGCACCTTGCCGCTTCGATTTTTTTGCAGACTTACTGGATGATGATTCCTCACCGGATGATTCTTCGATTTCGATGTTGTCGCCATGATCCACTTCAACCATCACCTTCTCCTCTTAGTTTCGTAAAAGCAGTAGCTCTCCCAGATAACCATACATTTGCATGGTTATCAAGGGTTTTGTCTGGAATGCGAACGGTCACTTTTCGACAAGTTTCACCATCCGGCTACCGAGTACCTGACCACGGCTATTCTTGGCAATGATCGTGACAAGATCAAGTCCTTTCAGTGGAAGGTGGTCTTCCAGGACAAAGAATCGGCGCTCACTCGCAGCGGAAACGAGGGAAGAAAAATGAAAGTGGGTTCTACTTTGCGACAAACAAGCATAGCGATCACCAAAGCATATCGACAGGCGATCGGCAAATGCCGACGAAGCGACAAGACCAAGCTGGCCATCCTGAGGCTCGGCAAAGGCCAGGAAAAGGTCATCATCGACTTTGGTCTTCTGATAGCTCTGGGGAGGCGCGTCCTCACAGCTCACAGATTCAGCCAGCCCTCTTGCGGCAAAGATTCGATTGATCATACAAAAATGCGGGCTACGTGTTGCCGGATTGCCATCATCATCATCTAGCCGTAGCACCGATTGATAGCTGTCATGATAGGTGTCAGAGCTTAGTAGATGTCGGAAAAACAAATTCGCCGCGATGTGTTGACCGGCAGTTTTTCCATGCTGTTCACGCAGTGCATCCCGTAAATCCCAAAACACACCAGCAATAATGCCGCCCTCACGATGCACATCACCGACATCGTGCGGGTAGCTTCGCTGGTTTTTCACCGAACGGATACCCGAGTGGGAGCCGATGATAAAGCCACGACCGATTTCCGGATCACCAGTAAAAAATGCCGACGTCAGATCACTGATTCCTTCGGAAAATGCGCCGTCAGCAACCCCAAACTGGCGGCCAGTATGCTCATTCAAACCATGTCCCCATTCATGATAGATGACATCATTGATCAGAGCGAGATTAGCGCAAGAACCACCTTCACCATATAAGGTAATTTTACTAAGACCGGTCGTATAAAAAGCGTTGCACTCACCCTCGGCATTCACTCGCACTTCAATGCTCTTTTCCAGATAGTCGACTTCATCGGCCGAAAGAAATTGTCGTACAAATCGATTGATTTTCTGCGTTGCGGAAAAGGCGTTGATCGCCGGTAATTTTCCCTGGTCTTGCAACTCCCACGAACCATATTTATTTCTCCTGACAGCAACAGTTTCCGGTTGCTTGTTCTGTCCATGAAATACCTGGGCTCGTGGACCAATTAAGCTGACGTGACTGGGGTCGAGATTCTCTTCAATAAAGCCATCGGCAGTGCTGGTGTGTATTTGCCCATCGCTATGTACATTGGTCAAAGGCAGTGGTTGAGCTATCGCTCGCTCCTCTAAATAATTGCGCTCAAACACGTGGCCCAGCACTTGTCCCTGCATCGCCATTCGGTGACGATAGCCATCAATCATCGAAAAATTTTCCGCGTCCATGGTAAAGGTATAGGAGTCACCCTGATGGGTAACAACAAACTGCATACAAACTACTAACTGACCTTGAACCGGGCACCATAAACGCTCACTATCTGTGATCGTCGCTTGCGGCCAATTTAGAAAGGCGAGTAATTCAGAAGCTTCAACAAGTGGTTGTTCTTGGGAAACCGGTAGTTGAGTGGCCTGACTGTTGATTTCACGTAGCCTCCACGTGCGATCTTTTTGTTTCACAAATATAAAATCGATATATGCATCTTTAACCCGCCAGCCATCGATTTGTTGGGTAAAAGAGAAACTCAACAAATCATCCCGTAGCAGTCTTTTTTGAGGGGCGTTATAGACAAAGGAATCCAGCGCTGGAAGCTGTAAATCTTCGCCGTTTTCATACGCCCATTTTTCAATAAAACTCTGCAACTTATCATCCGGGATACTGGCCATCAAAGAGGTGTCAAACAGTATCCAGCGCAGCTCGTCTGTTAGTGGATCTCGATGCATTTGAAACACCGGACCAGATGAAGCTGATAATGAAAGTTCGTGCTGCACATATTGTTCGTGGCGCTGGATAGTTCGACCGCGAGCTAGTATTTGATCTAGATCGGCTACATCAAGCGATCTTGCTTTTTTTATCCCCATCGGTTGGCACGCAAGCTGCGAAATGATGAGGCCGATGGCAAAGACCCATAGTGATAGCTTTATGAAATGATTCTTTTGTTTCATGTTACGATTCTTCCCTGATTATTCTACGGGTATGATATCTAAATCTTGGCTGCCAACGAATCCAACACCGTCCCATTGCTGCTCTAGACGGTTGTTTAAAGCAACAGTTCCATCGTCAAGGACGGTTACCTTAATTGGTTCTATAGCTTGGCTGTCATTTGATTCGAGGGGGCGACTGAGACGGACGCGAGGCTCACTTTTAGAAAACGCGTAGTCATCACTACCGCAGGCAGAAAGAGTCAAAAAAAGGCAAAGGCCTATTATAGTTTGAAAAACTTTCATCACAGATCAATTCCTCTAGTTTGATCTTTTGCTCCCGAGCTTGCTGCTCAAGATGAATTTTCGGGGAAAGCTTCTTCTGCTTTTATTATTTTTCTAAATAATATGAATAAGGATGAGATAACAGGAAGATACCGATTCTTTCCAAAGCGAATTAAAGTTTGGCCAGGGAGAGATTTTTGAACCTTTTCAGGAGCTTTACTGACTTCCACCTGAAAAGGTGTTTCATTACAGAAACTTACAACTTTAAAGCCAACTGCTGTGGTTAAGAAAAATTTTTTGTAAACTTAATTCTTCCGATCGCCGAGAAATTCTCTAGTGATATTAAGTGCCTCGCCATCTGTTACCAGAACGTTGTCTTCGATGCGAATACCACCGCACGACCTTAAGCTGGCTATCAGATCCCAATCAAAATGTTGATTAAAATTTCCAGACTCCTGTTGTTTCAAAAGAGAGTCGATAAAATAGACTCCGGGCTCAATTGTTACTAGATTTCCCGGTAGCAATTTTCTAACAGAACGCAATTTTGGAAATCGATGATCAGGCTCTCCTTGCCGACCGGTTTCATCAATCTGTTTACCAGCCACATCATGTACCAATAAACCGAGCATGTGACCGACGCCATGCGGATAGAAACTAGCGGAGATTCCTTCTTTGACAGCATCTTCAGCACTGATATTTTTGATTATGCCGAATTCAAGAAGGGTATTGGCGATACTCAAATGACTTTGATAGTGAATGTCAGCCATACTGAAACCAATTTTCACCATTTTACAAAGCTTTTGCTGCAGTTTCTGCATGGATTCAAGCAATTCATGGAATAATGCTGGAGCCTTATCGCTGGCATAGGTTCTGGTAATGTCACAGGCATAACCCCGATATGCAGCACCACTATCGATTAACAAGGACATGCCATGACGCACATGATCTCTTTTATTTGGATAATGCAGGATCGCAGCTTTTTCATTCAGGCAAACAATACTTTCATAAGGTAATTGCCGATCAAGAGATCGCAGGCTTTGTAAGTAGGCAAAATGAATATCCAGCTCACTACCGCCTGCACGAAAACAGTCTTCAGCAGATTCATGAGCCTTGGCAGCCTTCTGCGTGGCCTCAGTGATACAGGCCACTTCATATTCGGTTTTAAATGAGCGATTCCAGTTTAAGCGTGGCAAAAGCTCTTGGGCATCAATATCTAAGCCTGCAGCCTCCGCAAGTTGAACATCCGGCCCATGATAAACGGTACGCCCGCTCTTTTCGAGCGCTTGCCAGATTTTATCTGGATCAGTAAATTCCTGGATTTCAAAGGACTCCGTCCAATCACTTGCTTGAATACTTTGGTGTTCCGACCAAAAGTCATCGGGTTGATAAACCAAAAGTTTGGGTTTTTCCCCTGGTTTAAGCTGTAATAGATGCCCTTGGCCGGGATGAGGGCACCAATGGGCAAAGTGATGATTACTGCGAAATGGTAGATCCTGATCATCTTCAAAAAAATATTGTGAGGAACCCGAGCCGATCACAACGCTATCAACGCCCAGATCATTGCAGACTTTTTCCAGCCGTTGATTCATTGTGCTTATGTGATTTGTAAACAAAGTTTTCCAATTCATACCAGTTCCTTTTTTTAGTGAATCGCAGGCCGGATAGGCAGCGACATCATAATTTCTGCTTCTGCATCTAAAATTTCGTCTAAACGTGACCGGATGATTTCTTCTGCAAAATAGACACGAGCAAGCCGCACAAAGATCATATAGTGGCCCGCTTCTTCCCGCCCCAAGCGCTGATAAAACTTCGCCAAACCCGCATCCTTTAAGTTTTGCCCCAATAGGAGCAGGCGCTCACAAGCTCGTGCTTCAATCACTCCGGAGACCAGGAGACGATCAAGAAAATAATCCTCATCTCCGTGACGCACCATCCGCAGCAAACCCTGAACATAAGGGTCTTTTTCATCGGCGATCAGGCTCACAGCTCGTTTTTCCATCAAACGGAAGACTTCCAAATAGTGAGCCAGTTCTTCACGAGCCAGGCAGATCATCGGTTCAACTAATGCCTTGCGGCTAGGGAATTTACCTATAAATGACATGGCGAGCGCGGCTGCCTTTCGCTCGCATGAAGCATGATCGGCTAGAAAACGATCAAAATCGGATTCGACGGCTCCTAGCCAGTCGCTTGAACTAGCAGTGCGTAGGGGCAGCTGCTCGTGTATCAAAGCCATAGCCTAGTTAATTCTCCAAAAAAACAAATACTTATAAGATATTCAAATGATACCAAATCGGATCAATTGGCGCTGCAATCATAGCTTCAGCTTCCCTGACAAGTTGCCGATGGCAGTTTCGTCTGTAGTAAGAGAGAGGACAACATGCCTGATTCACCTCTGAAAGTCTGCAATGCCTGCGGCCGTGTCTATGAAAAGCTGGAAAATTTTTTTACAAATACCAGCCGTTGGCGAATGTGTCAAAATGGCCACCTCTGGTTTAATTGTTCCTGCGACTCCACCAATATGCTGCTTAAAGGCAAATTCGACTGGTATTCCCCCGAAAGGTTCATGACGCAAGAGTCCAGATCCTTGTTTAATACCATTCCTAAGATCAAGGAGCTACCCCAGCTGCCGACTTATGTGATGGAGCTCCAGCAGCTGATCCAACAAGAGCAGACGACTGCCAAGCAACTGGCTGAAATGTCGAAAAAAGCTCCGGTTTTGGCAAGTAAAATCCTGGAGATCGCCAATCGAAAAGCCGGCCCAAAAGCCTCGCGAATTGAATCTTTGGAACATGCGATCGCTTATTTGGGAATATCGATTCTGCAAGACATTATTATGGTTGCCAGCTTACAAAGTATTACCATTCAAACGCAGGTTTTTAAGATAGATGACTTCTGGGAAGATGCCTTTGCTACAGGACGAGTGGCCGAAGCTCTGGCCATCCGCTTTGCTCCGCATCTTTCACCGGATAAAGCTTATATTGCAGGCACTCTCTGTAATATTGGTAAGCTGGTCCTTGCTCTGTATTCTCCAAATGATGCCGACTTGATCACGAAAGAGATTCATGATGTCAAAATCCTTGGAACTTGGCAGGAGGCAGAAAAACGCCACAGCATTCCTTCTCACACAGCTTTAGGAGAGATCGGTGGTAGTTTTTGGGGAATTCCGGAATATGTCCTTGATGCCATCATGTTGCATCATCAGATACCGCAGGTGGTCACAAAAAAAACGAGAATCAGCCTAGAAGGAGTCGTGTCCTTGGCCAATCAAATGAGCCATTGGCTCCAATTAAAACCTTCTGAAATCGATCAGAAGGTTTTTCAAGGCTGGCTGAAAATTTTTCAATTAGACAATCAAAGCGCCGAAGAATTCATTGCAAAAATGTTGGAGCTTAAAGTGGCTTAATTCCCCCAAACGATCCTTTTCGGGGTAAATCTCCCATTCCACCCTTGGCCATCCAGCGATCACCTGCCGATTTTAAGTTCCGACTTGTTATCAATAGATTAAAAATGTCGTCACAGATTTCAGCTAAGGCATCATGAGTCATAACAAAGCCAAACTTCGATTCACTGACATTTTTACTAATGATTTCTTTGATAGCTGCACGAGTTGCCATTTCAAACGTCGATGCCATTGTTTTCTGACCTCCGCGATCGAGCGATTCTTTCATCATTTTATCACAGACTCAGTCGGCAGCATCTACCGTCAAAGTGCTCAGGATTTTGTGACTTGCGCAAGTTTTACTTACAGTTTCGGGGGGTCAAGAGGAGGCAAATTTTGCCGATGAGAATTTCAAGGGGGAGCCGATATGTGGCGCTGGAGCTTGAATGTTTTCTTGGCAATTCTCTGTTATTTTTATCTACAAGGAAAGATTTTCGGAAAAGATCGAAAGTTTGGCTTTGAGGATGAAACAGGTGGGCGGGCTGTCTGTAGCGAAGCTCGGAGCCTGTTTTGAGGCATCCAAGCTTCACTGCTTGCTTCAGTACTTAGTGATGATCAGAACTTAAAGCTTTCGCCATCAATGGATCTGACAAAGGAATCATCGGGTAGCGCTTGGCAAACCAAATAAATGTTCCCGCAAACAATCCGAACATGCCTAAAAACAGTCCGACTTCAATCAAGGGGAAACCAAATTCACTGGCTTCGAGGACCTGAGGCATGACGATGAGCAGGTAGCTGAACCATTGTGCCAGTAGTATCATGGATGCTAATGGCACGGCCGCAGCCGCTGTCCATTTCCACTTTTTAATGAGCAAAGCATAGAGTGGAATGAAGAAACCCAAGATCGGCACAATTCTAACGAAGGTAAACCAAGGCTCTTCCATACGATGAATCAAGTAGCCTGTTGTTTCAGGCATGTTTGCATACCAGTATGTCAAAACATGCGCATAAGTCAAATAAGCAAAGAAAATGGTAAAACCGTGCATCAATTTGCCAACATCATGGAACTGCTGACGCTGAAAGAATTGACCGACTTTAGTTGAATGCAGCGCAAACATGCTGATTAACATGGATGCCATCAGGGTTTGCATCATGACCGCAAACTGCCAGCCACCCCAAAGAGTTGAAAACCACTCCGGAGCCAGTGACATCGTCAAATCAAAGCAAAGTGAGGTGAAGGCGATTCCATAGACAATAAGGATCGGTGCGCTCCAAAAACGCAGTTTAAAGGCACCGGCTTCTGCTAAGCGGTCCGCATCTTCCTTCTGTCCAGCAACAAACAAGCGATCCTGTGGCAGCGACTGCTTAAATTGCCACAAAGCGACCCCGACAATGGCCACGATGGTAATCACGACTCGTACATACATCCAGCCTGGCTGAAGGTAGCGGTCTTTACCAGGAAAATGATCTAAAACCTTGGGGTTTTCGATCCAGCTGTATACTTTGCCAGCTCCGCCAATATCGAAGGCGACCGCTACTAAGTAAAGTAGCAACAATGCACCACCAACCGGGACGAAAGCGCCAAACGCATCATAAATACGACGAATTGGTCGTGACCACGTCGCGCTAATCACATCCTGAATCGCACTGAAAGCCATCGCTCCCAAACCGATACAGAAGAAAAAGAAAAGATTGAAAAGAAAGGAGCCCCAAACCCGAGTACCATGACCGGCAACAAAGCCATAGATCAAGGTCAACAGACCAATAATCAAAGCGCCAAGTACCAATCCTCGTAAAGCCGGAGGAGCCTGGAGGTAGTATGAGTTCCGCTGTTCGTACAGATCATTCACGTTCATGAAAAGCCCTCGTTTTTATACTTTTACTTTTCCTGCAATTTTCGAATGTGCGCAACAATCTGCCAGCGTTCCAACGGCGAGATCGCATGACCATAGGCGGGCATCATCGCACCACCCTTGGTGATTTGCATAAAATAGTAGCCGTCGGCGCGTTGAGCCAGGTCTTCCCGCGTAATATCAGGTACTGGAATCGGATAGCGATCACCAAGATAACCTTTACCAGCTCCGTCTTCACCATGACAAACCGCACAAAATGTATTGTACAAGGCTTCACCATGTTGCAAGACTTCCTCGTAGTTGCCAAAACCGGAACGATATGGGCTGCGGAATTCTCGCTCGGCAACTTCCCAATTCTCGGGGTAGATAATCGCATTGATCGCCATGCTATGTTCTGGCGGAGCAATCGGCGCCTCTTGTGGTTTCACATTCGGACCGTCTGCCATATCAGGCATGAACTGTAACTTCGTTGCATTTTTGTTTTCACCATTACAAGCCAGGACGAAGAACATCGCTGCTCCTGCCAGGATTGCTGGTACTTTGTGCTTCAATCTCATATCCGTGACCTCAATCCTAGGTAGCTTGAATTTCGCGAATTTCTTCTGCACCACATTGTTGCAAAATCTTAGCCTGCTCGCCATCAAGGGCCGCATTCGGCACAAAAATGCCAAAACGATCATCAGTGAATCGAATATCAAGAATGCGCTGCTTCGGATTGGGAATGCGTCCCATCACCAGCATACCGATCACTGTTGCAATACCACCAAGTAGAATGGTCCACTCAAAGCCGAGGATGATATAAGCAGGAAGCGAAGCGATCCCCGCTGTTTTACCACCAACGACCAAAGGCCAATCCCAGTCAGTCAACAAAGCCAGGGCGAAACCGGTAACAGTTCCAGTCATAGCCCCTGTAAACGTAAACCAACGCACGCCGCTATCACCGTAGCCGGCAGCATGTTCGATCTCGTGATAAGAAGTTGGGCTGTAAACTTCGTGGCCATCAAAGTCACCGCGCTTTCGAGCCTTTTCCATCGCTTCAGTCAAATCATCGAGATACCGAAAAACAGCGAGGATACCACCAGGTCTCTTTTTCATATCTTTCTGTTCCCCTATGATTTCTTTTTCGGATTAAGTGGTTTTGGCATAATAAGCTTAATTTCAGACATCGAGACAATTGGGAAAAACTTACAGAAAATCAAGAACCAAAAGAAGAACCAACCAAAGCTGCCAACTGTAAGCCCAATATCCACTAATGATGGCTGGTAGTGACCCCATGCACCGGGAATGAAGTCTTCTGCCAAACTCGAAACGATAATGTTATAGCGCTCGAACCACATGCCGACGTTGATCAGTATGGCGATGACCATAGAAATGGCAACGTTGTTGCGAATCTTTTTCGACCACCAGAGTAGAGGAAAGATACAGTTACAGAAAACCATAACCCAGAAATAGAAAGCATAGGGTCCCGTGGCTCGTTTTACGAAAATTTCCCATTCGTAGACGTTGCCGGAATACCAAGCGATGACAAATTCGATGGTGTAGGCATAGAAAACGATGGTTGATGTCAAAAGTGTCAGCTTAATACAGGCTTCTAGGTGCTCATTGGTAATGAATGGCTCAAAGCGAAACATTTTGCGGATTGGTACCAACAAAGTGTAAACCATCGCACAACCCGACAAGATCGCGCCAGCGACGAAGTATGGAGGGAAGATGGTTGTATGCCAACCAGGTTGGAGCGACATCGCAAAGTCCCAAGATACGATACTGTGTACCGAAAGTACGAGCGGCGTTGCCAAGGCAGCAAGGAAACCGTATCCCGCTTCATAATGGTGCCACTGCCGAGCTGTTCCGCGCCAGCCGAAACTCATGATACCGTATACCAAACGACGAAAGCCTTTTGTCCGGTCACGAATCGAAGCCAAGTCGGGCACCATACCCATATACCAGAAGAGCAAGGAAATCGTCAGGTAAGTGGAAATCGCTGAAACGTCCCAGGATAGTGGCGAACGAAAGTTGGGCCACAGGTTGTTGGTGTTCGGTAATGGAAGGAGCCAGTAAGCTGCAAACCAAGTTCGACCGGCGTGGATCAGAGGGAACAAGGCGGCGGTAATGACAGCAAAAACCGTCATGGCCTCAGCACCCCGGGCGACTGTGTTGCGCCACTTGGCTCGGAAAAGAAAGAGAATCGCTGAAATCAGCGTACCGGCGTGACCGATACCGACCCAGAAAACAAAGTCAGTGATCATGACGCCCCAATAGACCGGCGCGGTATTACCCGCCATACCGATACCATAAGTCAGAATCGAAACCCAGGAGGCAATACCGATTGCCACAAACAAAATGGCAAGGCCCCATGCTAGGTAGTAAGAAGGATGAGGTCGTTCGAGATTAGCGAGAATCCCATCGTTCACATCTGAAATTGTTTTGGTCCATTTAACTTCATCGCTCATTGAGCATGCTCCGCTTTGATATCGAAATCTGTCCTTTGTCCCTTGCCTTTGGTTCCACACTTAACCAATTGCTATCACTTTGGATAGCTATGCGAAGCACTCGCCAGCTTGTTGCCAGCAAGTTGCTTCATCAGAGCTTTATTCGTGATAGTTCGGTGTTTCCGTCTCGCCAGGCGCTTGCGCCGACGCCACGTAATCCTGGTCTAGCGTAACTTTTGCCATGTAACTTACATTTGGCAGAGTCTTCAGATTGTAGTGCCCATGAGCCGGGTCACCGCCCAACATGAGGAAGGAACGGTAATCACGTCGCTGACGAGCGACTCGACTGGTTTTGTCTTTCAAATTACCAAAGACAATCGCATTGGTAGGACAAGCGCTTTCGCAGGCTGTCTTAATTTCACCATCGCGAACTTCCCGGTCTTGTAGCTTCGCTTCATGCCGCGCAGACTGGATGCGCTGCACACAGAAGGTACATTTTTCCATGACGCCGCGAGTACGAACGGTCACATCCGGATTCAGAGCACGTGGATTGCGATCCATCGGCCTTGCTCCCATGACGCCCCATTTATAGGTAAACCAGTTGTAGCGACGAACCTTGTATGGACATGCGTTGGCACAATAACGAGTACCGACGCAACGATTATAAATCTGAGCGTTCATCCCCATTTCATCATGCACCGTGGCATAAACCGGGCAGACACCTTCACACGGAGCATGGTTACAATGCTGACAGCCACGTGGCTGGAAGTTCACCGTTGGGTTGTCAACCGGACCACTGAAGTATCGGTCGATTCTTAACCAGTGCATTTCCCGGCCCATGATAACTTGCTCACGGCCAACCTGAGCCACGTTGTTTTCCAAGTCGCAGGCAACAGAGCAGGCAGAACAACCGGTACACTTGTCCAAGTCGATCGACATACCCCAACGATACTGCGGGTGCTCAGGGAGTTCTGGATATAGATCCGGCACTTCATCCAAGTCAATTTCTTTGCGCATATTGCTAACCGCGTCAGACATCGTTGTCTTTTTATAGATGTCATGCCGGTTGGCGATGTCGTTGTGTTTTTGCAGTGCAGCAAGTCGAAAATGACGACCGGTTGCAACGATGGAAACAACTTGACCATAAGTAACTGGTAAGCCGTTTACAGTATCACGCTCATGGGCTAAGACAGTCAGCGGATCGACACCGACGCCAAAACTCACAAGGGTACCATCCGTGTGGCCATTGCCCCGTGGAACTGCAATCGTATCCGGATGAAGACCAGGCATCGGATAAACAGAAGCTTCGAAGCTTCCAGCCGGCCCCTCAACACGAACGACTTCATTATAGCGCAAGCCAAGTTCACGCACACGTTGTGGACTGATTGCAACCCAGGTATCCCAGGTGACGGTCGTCATACTATCGCCGGTTTCTTGCAATACCGGACGGTCGGCACCTCGGCCATCGATCAGTCGTGCATCAAGGTGCGCACTGATCATAAATTGGTTGGGTTTCAATTCGATCGGTCGTGGCTGGGGATTGAAGTCTTTCACGACATCAGCCATGACAGGCAGGGTGCGGCTTTCGATTTTGCCGTAAAAGCCCTTGCGCAAGATGGCTTGGAAGAAAGTTTCGAAATCGTGCTGCACGCCCGTTTCTTTATGTAAGGCTTGCCATTCTTGGCGGACATACTCGCGGTATTCACGCACACCGAAGGCCTTGTTCATCCGTGCAGCTGTCCACAAGAAAATATCTTCGGCCTGACGGCTATCTGTCACTGGACGAACCACTGGCTGAGTCAAAGACCAGAAACCAGCAACAAATTCTTCATCACCCCAAGTTTCTAAAACATTATGGGTATTCAAGCGGAATTCAGCGTAGTCGTCGGTCTCACATGGCATTGACTGCAGCGAGGCGACTGATTTGATGCTGCGCAGCTTGTCTTTAATGCCTGTTGACGATGGCAAGGTGAATGCTGGATTCACATCGACGACAAACAGGAAGTCGATATTTTCAGCATCACGTAAAAAACGATCGATATCGTCGGTGCCACTACCAGTATTCATCCAACCACGGTTAAAGTGCAGCGTGTTCTTTTCAAAGGCGCCTGACAGGAGGTTCGCCATAATTCCAGCTAACTGGACCAGCGTACCGTTTGCACTATTGGCTAATGACTCACCGACCATGACAATGGACTGGCGGCTGATCAGGTCTTTGGCCAACTCTTCAAACAAGCCTGCTCGGAAGCTTAATCGTTCTCGCGCTTCATCCACTAAGTTGCGGTTTTGCTCAAGGATGCGGCGGATGATATCTTTTTCCAGTTGGATGCCCTTGGATTCACCATTGGCAAGCAAGGCTTCGACCAGCATCAAAGTTACAGCCAGTTCATCACCTGGTCCGATTACATATCGCTCATTGGCGGCAGCACCGGTATTGGTCGTGCGCGCCTCGAACTGGACCATGCGACCTTTCCGACCAAATTGGAAGGTATGGGAGGCCGCCCAGCTTTTTGACTCATAAACATGGGCGATACCCATATCCAAGAACTCGCTACCGACACCGAGGATGAAATCCGTGCGGCGTAAATCGGTGCGCGGAAGACCTTCGACACCAAACGCCAGTCGGTAGGCAGCCGCTTGATTCAAACGTATAGTATTGGCTTCATAGAAATACAGATTAGACTCAGGCTGGCCTAGTTTCACCAAAAACTCGCGATAAAACTTCGCCGTATGGCCAGTGGTTGACTTGGCTAGAATCGCAATATTTTTTGAGCCTTCCAAACGAGTCGCCAAGCGATCGTAGACTTCATTCCAGTTGGCACTACCGACACGGTTTGTTCCGTAGCGCACTTCCGGACCCTTCCTACGATCTGGATGGTAAAGTGCTTGGAGCTCCGACATACCGAACATGGTCGCTGAACCTTGGCTCAATGGGTGCTCGGGGTTACCTTCCAAAAACACCGGGCGTCCTTCGCGGGTTTTCACCACAACGCCAACACCATCGACAGTCGTCGCATAGTAAACTGGTTGACCGGGAACTTGATCGTTTGGACTGTTGACATATGGCACTACCATTTCAACTGGGCGACGCACACAAGCCGTCGAAGCTGCAAAAGCGCCGACGCTGAACAGTCTCATGAAATCTCGCCGATCTACTGCCAAACGTGGCCGAGAAGTTTCATCTGCTTCGTTTTTTCCTGCGGGTGCCTCAGCTAATTCGGGAAGAACTTCTTCGATATTCTGATAGTAAGGCCCGGGGACAAAAGTCTTAGCCGGAGCCTCGAATGGCCCCTCGTCGCGGATGAAGACTTCTTTTTTCTCAGCAAGCTTCTGGAGATCGCTATCAATACTCCTCATCTCTATCTATTCTCCCTTATAATCCGACGGAGACCATTGAATCGAGTCGCTCCGCCTTGATTCGACGTCTTGACATGGAAATGGGAACGCAAGGTATGATCGAAGGCAACAAAGGCCCAAAGTTCCCGTATATCTTTTTCCAGTGGAATGAACTTATGACGATAGGCTTCATCAAACTCAATCTCACCAAACTGACGGCGTTCATTTTGAGAGAGACGTGAGCTCGTCATCCGGCGCAGTGATTGAGCGCTAGATGGAAGTTTGGATTTCGTGGCTACAGAAGCTCGGCGGATCGATGGCGCCCTGCGCGAAGCGAAACTACTGCTTAAAGCCAAAGAGAGCCTCCTCTGTAGGAAATCCAGATTTCAACATGGTCACGTCGGCGAATGCAAGGATGGCGACGACTTAGTGGGTGACTTGTTATCATAATTTGATAGGAGCGCCAATCCTTTTATGGTTAAGCTTCCGCTTTGTATCACAAGAATTCACCTATGTCGGTCCAGCTGGTAACACGCCTGTTAAATCACACCCCAAAACATCAACAGCACTGCCGTGGACTGGGTAATGTCGCACTTGCCAATTTGTAAGGTCTTTAAGGTTCTAACAAAAAAAATTTCAGGCTTCACCTGAAAAACCTGTTTCAGACCACAAGTTTTGATCGATTTCTCGACGACTTAGTCCATAACTTCTAATGGACAGACATGATAGCTTGGTTATGACCGATAGGATAGAAATAAAGAAGTGCCAAGTTGTGGCGGTGGAAAAATTTTAAAATGCTTAAATGACTGAGTAGCACCTGAAGATTTTTTGTGCCAAAAAGCAAATGAGTTCCTACGCTCTAATATAAAGGTAAATTTTGTGGAACAGAAAGCCTTCAAACTCGTATCGAGCTATCAGCCCATGGGCGACCAGCCGCAAGCGATCGAAGCCGTCGCCAAGTCTGCGTTAGCCGGTCAAAAGCATCAGGTCCTGATGGGTGTAACCGGTTCAGGCAAGACGTTTACCATGGCTAACCTCATAGCCAGACTTAATATTCCCACTCTGGTAATTGCGCCAAATAAAACCCTGGCTGCGCAGTTATTCACGGAGCTGCGTGAACTCTTTCCGGAGAACTCAGTCGAGTTCTTTATTAGTTACTATGATTACTACCAGCCTGAAGCTTACATACCAGGTTCGGATACTTATATTGCGAAAGACTCGGCCATCAATGACGATATTGACAAAATGCGTCACTCCGCCACCAGAGCCTTATTTGAGCGGCGCGATACCATTATCGTCGCCAGCGTCAGTTGCATCTATGGTATGGGCTCACCGGAAAGTTATGCGAGCTTAGTGGCCAAAGCGAGCGTTGGCGAGAATATCAGTCGCAATGCTTTCTTGCGCAAGTTGATAGAAATCCAATACACCCGCAACGACGTAAACCTGCAACGGGGTAGCTTCCGGGTGCGTGGCGACGTCGTCGATATCCTGCCCTCGCATCAGAAAGACCAGGCTATTCGCGTTGAATTTTTTGGCGACGAGGTCGAATCTATTACGATCGTCGATCAACTGACGAATAAGACGATCCGTGAAGTGGCAGCCATTTCCATCTATCCAAACAGCCATTACGTAACCGACCGCAGTGACATGCGAGAGATCGTCAAAGAAATTTTGAAAGACCTCGGCGACCGTCTGCGGGAATTCCGCTCTCAAGATAAACTCGTCGAATACCAGCGCCTTGAACAGCGTACGATGAATGATGTCGAACTCTTGGAAGAGCTTGGTTTCTGTCCTGGCATTGAAAACTACTCGCGATATTTAACTGGTTTACCACCAGGGCATCCACCACCGACCTTGCTTGATTATTTCCCGGAAGAGTTTTTGACGATCATTGATGAAAGCCATATTACCGTTCCGCAGATAGGCGCCATGTATCGCGGCGATCGGGCTCGTAAGGAAAATCTGGTGCAGTATGGCTTTCGCTTGCCGGCAGCGCTGGATAACCGCCCATTGACCTTTGAAGAGTTTCTAAACCGCGCACCAAAGCTCGTCCATGTTTCCGCTACGCCTGGCAAGTTCGAATTGGAACAAACAGGTGGCAAGTTTGTCGAGCAGGTTATCCGCCCTACAGGCTTGATCGATCCTATGATTGAAGTCAAACCGGCAAAGTTTCAAGTTGATGATTTATACGATGAAATAAAAAAAGAGGTGAAGCGGGGTGGCCGCGTTCTTATCACGACCCTGACCAAACGTATGGCCGAAGATTTGAGTAGTTACTATCGTGATTTGAAAGTCAAGGTGCGCTACCTGCACGCTGATATCGATAGCCTTGAACGGATGGAACTACTGCGCGATTTGCGCAAGGGTGAGTTTGATGTCTTGATCGGAATCAACTTACTACGTGAGGGTCTCGATTTACCGGAAGTAACCCTCGTCGCTATCATGGATGCGGATAAAGAAGGCTTCTTACGCTCGCGATCTTCTCTGATACAAACAGTGGGTCGAGCCGCTCGGAATGCTGAAGGTCGCGTTATCTTCTATGCCGACAAACATACCGATTCCATGAAAGCGTGTATCGATGAAACCAATCGGCGTCGTGCCAAGCAGATTGCATATAACGAAGCCCATGGTATCACACCGCAAACAATCAAAAAGAAAATGGGGCCTGGTTTAAGGGAGATTTACGGACTTAGTTCCGACGATCATCAGAAACCAAAAGCCAATCTTGATCAGTTTGTCAGCGAACATAAAGCCAAAACTGTCAAGGATCTGGAAAAGCTGATCAGCAAAAAAACTAAGGAAATGCAGCAGGCAGCGGCAAAACTTAATTTTGAGCAGGCTGCCGAGCTTCGAGACCTCATTGCTGGCTTAAAAGATCGCTTACTCGTCCATGCAGGTGAAAATCCATGAGTCTCCGCGAGAAGGTAGACAATTTGCCGACCCAGGCAGGTGTCTACCTGATGAAAGATCGCAAAGGTAGCATCATCTATGTCGGCAAAGCCAAGAATTTACGCAACAGAGTTCGTTCTTATTTTCGTGAGCAGATAGCTACAGCTAAAACCCGAGCTTTGGTGGAAGAGGTTGAAGACTTTGATCTGATTGTCACAAAAAGCGAAGTGGAAGCTCTGCTTTTGGAGCGAAATCTGATTCGCCACCATCAGCCACACTACAATATTCTCCTGCGCGATGATAAAGAATATCCCTTCATTCGTGTCCATTTTGGTGAACCATGGCCGCGCATACAAAAAGTACGCCGGCGAAAGGACGATGGCGCAAGCTATCTGGGACCATTTGCCAACCCGAGCCTCCTGCATACTCTGATGAAGACAGCGGGTCGCATTTTTCCCTTGATCCGATGTTCTCCACATGAGTTTCAAAATGCGAAACGTCCCTGTAATTATTATCATATGAAAATGTGCATGGCGCCTTGCACCTTAGCTGTCGATCGGGACGAATACATCACTATGATCAAAAGCGCTTTGCAAATCTTGGAAGGTAAAAACCGCGAAGTCAAAGAAGAATTACAGCAGAAAATGCACGAGGCTGCTGCAGAAGAGCGCTATGAGCAAGCTGCCAGTCTACGTGATCAAATTTTTGCCATGGAGCAGATTGCCCTGAGGCAGGTCGCTGTGGTCAAAAGCTTTCGCAATGCCGATGCCATAGGTATGGTGGAGCACAATCAAATTCTGGTTTTTAGTGTAACGATTGTTCGTGAGCACACCATCATCGGCAACGAAAACTATGTGGTCGGCTCTGCGGTCGATCCGGAAGATGAAGTTGTCGGATCTTTCCTTCTCCAATATTACGAACGTCGGCCCGTTCCCGATGCGATTATTCTGCCGATAGAGTTAAGTCATCGCGATGAAATCCTCGAAATTTTGAATATTGAGCGTGATAGCCCGGTCAAAATCCTGGTAGGCCGCAAAATGGAAGCCAAAGACCTCGTTGAGATGGCCAAGAAAAATGCCCAGCTCCATGCCGAGCAAACCCAGTCTCTCCAATTGCGGCAAAAAGCGGAACTGGAGATGCTGCAAAGCACCTTAAACTTGACTCAGCTGCCAAAGAGAATCGAATGCTTTGACATATCCAACACGCAGGAAGCTGCCATCGTTGCTGCCAGTGTCTGTTTTATTAATGGCAAGCCTGCCAAGGAACACTATCGCCGTTATCAAATCCAAGACGTGGTTTCAGCCCCTGATGATTTTGCCAGCATGCGTGAGGCTGTAAGGCGGCGCCTGGCGCGTGGCCTTGAAGAGGATCAGTTACCCGACCTGATATTGATCGATGGCGGTAAAGGTCAGCTAAACGCCGCCTTGGAAGCTCTGGCAGAGTTTCCACAGTTACAGGTACCAATCGTCGCCATTGCCAAAAGTCGCTTGGAAAAAGCATCGCCGCAGATGAGTCATATTTTGCAGCGATCACAAGAGCGTTTATTTGTGCCTGGAAGGGACGAACCTATTTATCTAGAAACGGAATCACCAAGCTATCGCTTGTTAACGCGCATCCGTGATGAAGCGCACCGCTTTGTCATCACCTTTCACCGCAAAAAGCGCCAACAATTATCCCACGCTTCCGCCTTGGATGAGATCCCAGGCGTCGGCCCGGTTATAAAAAAACGACTGTTTGAACGCTTGGGAGGATGGCAACAGATCCAGCAGGCGAGTCTGGAACAACTTGCGGCGATACCTGGAGTTCATGAAAAACTGGCCTTAGCTATTTATACAAGCGTGCGCAAAGATGAGCAGCAAGGGGATGCGGAAAAGGCTTAAAGCACCACCTTGCACTGAATTTAAATTTTCAACCTTGAATACTTTGCTTCATATCCTCACAGTACTCTTCGAGATACTTCGGTAAATCATCAGGACACATACCGCACTGGCGATTTCCAGGTACTGCATAGTCAATAAATTTGGGATAAGCCAGATCCAAATTCTTCATAATCTCACGAAACTCTTCCAGACTCATATCCTGACCCAAACGCGGGTTGCGCTTTTTTTCTTGAGCGATGGAAGAAACACGTCGATCCTTGTAATCGTGTGCTGGATAAACAAGATAGTCATCGGGTAAGGTGAAAAGTTTTTCGTTGACGCTTTGATACAAATCATCGGTATTGCCATTTTGGAAGTCAGTTCGGCCACAACCTTCGATCAGCAAGGCATCACCGGTAAAAACTCGATCCTTAAAAACGTAGGCAAAATGCCCATCGGTATGCCCTGGGGTGTGCAATGGATCAATTTTTACGCCCCCGACTTGAAGCGGCTTGCCTTCTTCCATTCCAAGATCAGCGCATGGTAGGCGATCATAAGCTGGTACAGCTATCTTACTGCCGACTCTCTTTTTCATTTCCAGGGCGGAAGTAATATGGTCGGCATGAATGTGAGTATCTAAGGTATAAGCTAGTTTAAGTCCCAGCTTATGTAGCTCTGCCAGATCACGATCGATGGAATTGATGACCGGATCGACGAGGATCGCCTGACCGGTGTCTTGACAGCCAAGAAGGTAGGTGTAGGTGCTAGACACGGGCTCGTAAAGTTGGCGGAATATCATGTTGACCTCCTTTCAACGTCGTTTCTTCCTGTGAAAGTAGACCAGGACGGGTTAAAAAGCAAAAAATCCAGAGAATGAAAAGAACTCTCCTGTTTTTCCTGCTTCAGCTACGCTTCATACGTCAAAAAAAATCACCAGAATATCACTGCAAAACCTGCAATATTTTTTGAAATCACAGGTCACTCCTAAATGAGGACGGCCCCCTCACCGACAAGCCTAATGAAAAAGGCATATTCTTACTTAGAGGAGTTTTCATGTTGCGCATACTGTTACTCACTGGAATTCTGGCACTTGGTAGTGCCTGTACCACCAAAATCGATGGACTTTACGTGAGCGAGGCATTTAACGCTCCAAATATCAAAAGTGGCAGTATCCTTACAGGTGGAGTCGTCAATCAAGACGGCCGCCATAACCGCTCTGAATCAAACACTTATGCGACAATCATGCTGAGCAAAATTAAAGACGAGCGAGAGTATGCCAGGCTTCAGCCAGTGGAATCCTTAATCAATGCATTGGGTGAGAAAACCTACGACGCGATGCTCAGAAAGTATGCAAGCTCGGGCTTGGATGAACAGGCTTTATCTGCCATTGCAGATAAATTGTCCAATATTCAGTTCCTTGCCTTAGCCAAGATTGAGGCAGATCAAACTGAGGCAAGTTCGCATGAAACGAGCGCCGGGGAAGTCAAAGACGAGAAGGGGAACGTTACAAAAACTCCTCCAAAAGTAACGAAAAAACATCGACGAACCACTCTAGTATCCATGCATATCTATGATCTCAAAAGTAAAAATCTTGCCTTTTCTGGACAATTAAGCAAGCATCGTGAAAACGAACGCACTTATGAGGTCAATACCCTCACAAACGTATTGTCAGTGGTCAATGCCGTACAAGGAAAGGATACGGAACAAGTCTACCCGACTCCCAATGCACCAGAAACACGCCTGGTACTTGCCGATATTTTCGAAGGATTTGCGGAAAATTTTCCAAAAGATTAATAAATCATATCGCAAAATCAGGAAGTAGCCGGTGTTCATCACCGGCTATAGATGGAAGAATTTAAGCTTCAGGCTGATTTAGGATTCCGGCAAACAGTATCGTCTGACTCCGGTTATCCATAATGAAATATAAGAATGGCCGGTCTGCTTGGAAAACCTCAGGTTCAGGCGCAATCGAAGTCACACCTACCACCACACCGGTGGCCGCTGCCGCCTCCGTTCCTTCTTCATTCACTTCAATGAATGCTTTGTGGAATACTTCGGAAATACTGAGTTTTTCAGCGGGACTAATGCCAGAGAAGTCTGCTTTTTCAGTAAACGCTAGTCCCATCCCTAGTGTCGCCAGATAAGAATTCATATGATAAGAACTAGTCACTTTGAATTTTGGCATCGTCAAACGAACTTCGTTAGTGCTCAAGGCTGTCAGCCAGCTTTGAAATTTCTCTGCACTTAAACGAGAGGTCAAATTATTTAAACCGAGATCTTGGTCTGGCAACACCATCACCATAGAAACATCATCGCCCTTATAAGGAAGAGAAACGAGTTTGACTTGCTCCTCTACAAGGTGCGCATAAGGAATATCGGCTAAGCGATTCATCATTTGTACATCGCTATCCATAATATTCACGCCGGAATCATCATAAAATGGCATTGCCATTGTTTCTTTGCTATCAAATTCTGTTTCCCACTGACCTTTAAAATAGATCGCATTGGCAATGACCATGCGAGTATAATCGGTGATCGAATTTTCCGGGAAGAGATCTTGGATCAAGTTGTTCGTCTGGTTTTCTACCCAGTCGTTAATTTTCAAGCGAGCAGCTTCCGGTTGGCTTTGGAAATTGGCCAGACCAAATTCAGCTTGAAATAGGTCGGTGGTTAACTGGCTATATGATTCATTGACTGGTAAAGTTTGCTCCATCCATATGCCGTTTGCCACTTTAAGGTCGTAAGGTCTTTCCGCTTCCAGCTCGCCCTCAGCATTGATGGTTTGCAACACACTGGACAAACCACCATACATTTCCTCATTTTCCACACCTTGCATACGCAAAGCATATTTGATGCTATCGGCCGTTTCACCTCGGGCACCAGCTTGAACTAATGTCAGGGCGGTGGAAATACTCAAGGGGGAGAAGAAAACGTTCTCTTGACGTTCTTCTGAAGATAGTTCGCGCAGCAAATCGAAGGCAAATATTTGACTTCTTTCCGTGATTAGGGAAGTAACCGGATTATCAACGGCTGTACCGGTGACCTGGGATGAAGCTTTTTCCTCCTTGGAACAGCCACCGACAATGCCGCATGCTAGAACAAGGGATGGGATCAGAAAAGAATGTTTCATGGATAAACTCCTGCATATTTTTTGTCAAATAAAGACGGAAAATCTAAACTTTCCTCTTTCTAACTGAAGTGGAAAAACACTTCCAGTCCTGACTGCAGAGCTTGGTAAATATAGAGAAATGCTCCCAGTAGATACTCCCCATTGAAAACCACTGTTATTTTTTGAATAGGAGTTGAGAAGGTTTCATAATACTGAACTAAGTCAAGGAATGAACAATACAAATATCCAGAATTAACTATATTGTCGCGTTTTCAAAACATTCTTCCTAAAGAAGACTGGCTATTAATAGCACACAGAAATATTTTTCCCATTATTATTAGGTTTTGCGCATAGGAAAATATTTCCCGTGGAAAACCAGGCGAAAAATGACGAAAAGCAATTCAGTTCAGTATCTGCCATTTTTAAGAGTTTAGAATGCTCAGCAGATTGCTTGTCGCCACAATCATCCTTTGCCTGCCAATCGTCAGCTACGGCGATGTTGTCGTTATTGATGAAGCGCTAGATCGGCTCAGCATCAATCAGCATTTATTTTTCATGGAAGACCGTGATCACACACGGACGCTTAGCGAAGTTCGCAACTCGACACCCGGAGATCTGTGGCACAAGAATGAAAGCAGTCAGTCCAATTTCGGCTTTAAGCATCATCCATTTTGGTTTCGCTTCCATTTACAAAGCGATGCCCCCGATAAGAGAAGGGTATACCTGGAACTGGACTATCCTTTAATCGATAAATTGGATATTTATGTCATCAATCAAGACGAACTTACCCAAACTCTACATTCTGGGGATCATTTACCGTTTAGCTCTCGCTTTATCAAGCATGCCAACTACATTATTCCATTAGACCTTGAACCACATACTCCCGTGGAAATTTATCTTCGATTACAATCAGAGGGACCATTACGGATTCCTCTATTGCTGTGGTCTGATACTGCCCTGTTTGAAAAAAAACAAAGTGAAACTACAGGCATATTACTTTACTATGGCATCATGTTCGCAATGGTGGCATACAACACCTTTTTATTCTTCACATTAGCGGATCGAGAGCATCTTTACTATGTACTCTATACCGTTTCCTTCATGCTCTACCAAGCCTCATTCAACGGCTTGGCACCCCAGTATTTATGGCCTAACTCCCCTTACTTATCGGAATATAGTATTCAGATCTTTCAAGCCTTGTCAGGAACTTTCATTATACTTTTTACCCAAGGTTTTTTAAGGATCAATCGTTCACAAGCCTTTCTTTATTTCACGATGATAACCCTCCTCTTATTAGGTGGAGCGACATGCATGAGTGCATTTCTGGCAAACTACCAGATTAGTCTCATGATGAGCTTGGCTTTCAGCGGATTATCGGCGATCTTTCTTATGCTGGCATCAGTGCTGCGCTTACTCGATGGGTATCGACCCGCTCGATTCTATGTCATCGCTTTCTCATGTTTTTTTATAGGGGTGATTGGGACAGCCTTGAGTGCGTTCGGGGTATTTCGTGATCAGTTTTTTACCATATATGGTGCTCAGATTGGTTCAGCATTGGAAGTCGTTCTCCTCTCAATTGCTCTCGGAGATAAAATTCGAATCGATCAACTGGAAAAAAACCGCAAGATCCAAACTTTGAACCGTGAATTACAAGATAAAATTGTCAATATTGAACGCATTGTTCAGTACAAAACGCAAGAGATTCAGAGCATTATGGAATGTATCGAAATTGGTATCTTTACGATGGATCGTGACTTCAAAATAAGAAAAGGACATTCTCGCCATTTAGCGGTACTGGCAGAAAATCAAACACTTGATGGGTATGATGCTTTGAGTTTGATTTTAGAAAGAACTGATATTGAAAACGATCGTGTGAGTCAGCTTAGAGCCGCCCTGGATTGTATGTTTGGTGAATCGATTCTTTCATTTCATATGAACCGTCACCTGTTATTAAATGAGATCACCAAGAATTGCGAAATTCAATGCCAAATTGTTTGGGAGCTTGATTGGCTCCCTATCGAAAGTGAATCCGGCACAATTGAATATATGTTGGTGACGATTCGAGATGTAACAGAAAGACGGGAATTAAAAAGGAAGGTATCAAATCAGGAGCATGAACTGATCATTCTTACTGAAATCTCTAGAGTCAAGCCAGGAGCCTTGCAAAAATTTTTAGATCAGACGCAAAAATTGCTTGAGCGATATCAAGTCAGAATGAAAGAGAAAAAAATCGGTGAGGAGCGATTATTGGTGGGTATCGAAGCTTGTGTCCATACCATAAAAGGCAATGCGCGATCACTAAATCTGATACACTTATCCAGTAAAATTCATGACATTGAAGAGATGTTCCGACGCACCAACAGACTTGATTCAAACTCTGTCACTCAAATCTTCCAAGAAGTCCTGCTAAACTTAGCGGCAGACTTAGAGCTCTATCAGAGAGTTAGTCATGATTTTTATAAGCTTGCCCGCAGTTCTGAATCGATCAGCGTCCATGTGATACCTTCTGAAATCAGAGCCTACATGCGTCGCTTGCAGCAGTTGAACATCAAAGATCGAGCATCTATCATCGATCTGCGCAACGATCTGCTTCACGATTTTAGTAGATTATGTTTTATACCAGTTAAAAAAATTCTGGGTGATATAGATAGAAACGTGGATTTGCTTGCCAAAGAGTTGGGAAAACAAAAGGCCAGATTACAGGTGTCAGGAGAAGAAAATTTGGCCATTACTCATGAAGCCTATGAGGCGCTCAATGATGTCCTCATTCATTTAAGTCGAAACTCTATGGATCATGGGATAGAGGATGAAACCACCAGAACGCAAAAAGGTAAGCCGTCTACTGGAGTAATTGCCATCAATTTCGAGGTTGATAATAAACATTTAAAAATCAAATATCGAGATGATGGTAGCGGCATTGACATCAAAAAGATTTTACAAAAAGCTATATCCAAGCAATTTATAGAAGATACAGAAGAGCTGTCCGATATGGACATTGCGAATCTAATCTTTCTACCTGGTCTTTCGACAGCAAGCCAGGTGACTCAGATATCTGGAAGAGGCGTCGGTATGGGAGCCGTGGCTGAAATTCTTGAAGAAGTGGGAGGCCAAATTCAAATCGAGCTTTTAACTAAGCTAAAACCCTACTACAGCTTTCAATTCGTCATCCTTCTTCCTATCGAACTAAGCTATTTTCAAGGATCTTTGCCCATATCAGCTTAATGATAATCTTTGCCAAACTGAAACTGCGGATGATGCATCACCCTAATTGCCAGCTCCATCTCTTGCTGCGAATCCGCCCCAACAGGATAACGTCGGTCACTTCGCTGCCAGCGATTCAACCAGGTCTCTCGCAAAAGCTCTCGTTGAAACGGATTTTTCGCCACCATGCCAGGGCACAAAGCGATGGTCGTCTCTTGTCTGGGGCCTGTTGCCAACCCTTTTGCTACATAAAAGCCCGCGGCAAGCATACCTGAGCGGACTGCAGTCGAAGAGGAATAAGTAAACAGTTCGGCTCCTTCCGGATGACAGAACTGAAAAAGTTTTTCGAAGATAGTAAGCGACCACATTTCCTGATTAGCCTTTGTCGAGAACGGATCAAAAAATATCACATGAGCCCGCTCAGCGTGGCCCATCATTTCCTGAAAGTCACCAAAAAGAAGCTGCCAGGATATCAAACCATCCTTACTGCACCATGCGTGATCGGTCAGTATTTTTTCGGGTGCTCCATGCCGTAGATGGTGAAAGTAATATTTATTGGCATTTGCTAACCGCAGTGAATCCAGATCATTTTCAAAACTGAATATTTTCAAAGGTCGCAAAGGTATGGAGCTGTTTTTTTGGAGCTCTTCATAGGCAGCAATGCTTGCCATAATATTATGTGCCGCACCTAAGCCGACATCCCAAAGGACGAGCGGAATTTCTTTATTTTCCTGAGCCCGTTGCAACAATTGTGATTGCTCAAGATATAAGCTGCGTGCTTCTATCGTGGGATCATTCACTGAGTGCATGATCTCACCGCTTGCCTGATGAGCAATACTTGCGTGTCCATCGGCAGAAATCACAACTTGATAAGCACCCAAGGTTTTTGCTGGTTGCTTGGGCCTGCGCTTGACCACGGGTGGATTCACTGGAAATTCCTGATCTCGCTCCACCAATCGGCTCTGTTGCTCCCGGTAAAAAGGCAGGAAGGTATCGGCTAGGATGTGCTTGCGCATTGACGTCATCAAACTTTGATAGAAGGTCAAATTGTGGATCGAAAGTAATTGCGCTCCTAAACTTTCGTCGGCTTTCACCAGGTGGTGCAGGTAAGCACGGGAGTAGTACTGACATGTATAACAGTCGCATTCCGGGTCAAGTCTCTGCTCTGAAAACTTATATACTGAGCGAACCAAGCGCAATTGGCCGACGCTAGTGTAGGCTGTGCCTTGAGTCGCATGGGCCGTTGGGATGATACAATCAAACATATCAACTCCGCGATGCACGGCCTCCAATAAGTCGATCGGTGTACCAACTCCCATCAAATAACGGGGTCGATCTTCTGGTAGTAAAGCCGCCGTCAACTCGGTAAAGTCCTCTCGCTGCGCCTTCGTTTCACCCACCGCAAGACCACCGATCGCAAAACCATCAAATGGTAGCTCACAAATTTGCTCCACACTTTGCCGCCGCAAATCAGTAAAACATGCGCCTTGAACAATACCAAACATCGACTGGGGAGAGTCCCCACGCGCTATAAGGCTTCGCTTTGCCCAACGATGCGTTAAGTCCATCGCTTCTTGCGCAGTTTGATGGTCGGTAGTCGAAGGCACACATTGATCGAGTACCATCATAATGTCACTGGCGATCGCCCGTTGCATGGCGATACTTCGTTCTGGGCTGAGGCAGATCGTTTGGCCATCAACATAACTGCGAAATTGAGCGCCTTCTTCGGTCATGACCCTTGAATTCGGCAGGGAAAAGATCTGAAAACCACCTGAATCGGTTAACACGGAATGCGGCCAATTCATAAATCGGTGAATACCACCGATCGTTTGAAAAACTTCTGGTCCAGGCCGGAGCAGTAAGTGATAAGTGTTAGCCAATAAGATCTTCGCTCCTATTGACTGTAATTCATGGGCCTTTAAACCTTTTACGGTCGCCTGCGTCCCAACTGGCATGAAAATCGGTGTTTCCACGCGATTGTGCAATGTGGTAAAACTTGTGGCTCGTGCAGATGAGCCACTTGCTATGGCATCAAGCTGAAACTTCAGTCGACTCAAGATGCTATCCTTACATCATATATGGGCGCCATGATCACTTGCGATCGGTTAATGGGTTCGGCGCGGCGTAAGCATTTTATTGACACTAAACAAATAAGTCTGCGATAGTTGAGCCTGGTCAATAATATCCGGATCTCTGACAACTTTTAGCAGATAATCAAGAGAAGCCCATTCTAGCAGGTGAAAGGAAACGCTCCCATTAATATCGATGATGCGTTTATCAAAGTTACTGCGATCATCATCAACAGACGGTGACTCATAAAAGGGAAATAAGACGTCGCCACGGAACTTATACGTCACACGCTTATCTTCTGTTTGGCCACTGATTTCAGTACCGAATTCATAACCAGCTTTTTCATAGTTCGCTAATTCGCGCAATTCAATTTCTGCTGTGGAACTATCGTTATCAATAACAAATTGACCGTCTGCTAATATTTGTCGCATACCGAGACCAAGTTTCACATCCCACTGGAATAGTTGATTGTCAATCAACTGGGCAATACTACCAAGGGACTCACGAAAACGCATCGGGCGAAACTTGTCTGTTAAGCGAATGCGCTCTCCGTCAAGCAGTTCTTCTGTTCCATCACTGTAGAGCTTACGATAAGTGGTGATCTCAAATCTGTTATCATAACCGGGGAACAAGGCTGTATCCAGACTCACACGCGCAAAAAAGCCTAGCCAAGGCGTTGATTCCAAATAATACTTGTAAAGCGACTCCAACTGTAAGGTGTCCTCGGACTTTAAATAATTGGGTAATTGCGGCGTTCGTGAGTAAGCAACAAATACGTTTAATGAGTTCAGCCACTGTTGCTGGCCTTCCTTAAAATCTACGGCTCCTTCAATTTTTAATCCCAAAGTCGTAGATTGGCCATCATCTTTTCCGACCACGTTTTTGTTTTCATTCAAAGTTCCCGTCAAGCCAAGGCCCAAATAACGGTCCCAGCCCGTAAACTGCGCGTTGCGACTCGCAATTGCTTCCAGAGGCACGACTTCCTCCGTATCACTCAAACTTTGCCCAGAAGCCAGAGGTCCGGCGACAAAGAAGGCAACAATCCCCCAACTCAAACTTTTTAAGGCTCTCATAATCACAGGCTTTCTCCTTGAAGTCGATAAACAAAAACCTTGCCTCGCAACGCCTATGGCAAAGCCGAAGCGGCCGACAGGGAAATTTGGGGTATCATGCTAAGCACATGGAAGCAATCGATGAAGCTTACGTGTTGAGATTTCAGCCTATGTCGACTATACCCAAGGAAACTTTCCCACAGGAGGCATAGCGTGATGCGAATGTGCAAGTCATCGATTTTTTGGGTGATTGCTGGATCAATCTGGCATTTCTCAGCCATGGCAGAAGAAAAAAACCACGAGCAAGAGGCGCAACGAATCCATGCGGCTGCGCCAGTGGTTGATGGTCATAATGATTTACCTTGGCAGTTGCGAATTCGCGAGATGAAGCTGAATCAAACTGACCTGAAACAGGATCTATCTTCGACAGGTTTACATACTGACATCCCTAGATTGCGGCAAGGTGGCGTTGGTCTGCAATTATGGTCAGCATATGTCCCGGCAAATACCAGCGATGAGGGCAAGGCTCTCCACACGACCCTAGAGCAAATTGACCTTATTCACCGCCTGGTCGACTCCTATCCTGAAAGCTTCGAGATGGTTGCAACATCACAGGAAGCTAAGGAGGCAATAAAGGCCGGTAAAATTGCCAGCATGATCGGTGTCGAAGGCGGTTATTCAATGGAAGAATCCTTGCCCGCTCTACGCAACATGTATCGACTTGGTGTCCGCTACATGACACTCACACATTCTAAATCGATTAGCTGGGCGGATTCAGCTACTGATGAAGAAAAAAACGGTGGTCTGACTCCGTTTGGCAAGGAAGTCATTCAGGAAATGAATCGCCTCGGCATGCTTGTCGACATCGCCCATGTTTCATTTAAAACCATGAAAGACGTTTTGCAGGTCACCAGGGCTCCGATTATATCTTCGCATTCCTCTGCTTATGCTGTCACCCCACATCCACGCAATGTACCAGATGATGTGCTGCGCTTAGTCACCAAGAATGGTGGACTCATCATGGTCAATTTTTATTCCGGCTACATTAATAATGACGCGATGAAACACATGGAAAAATATCTAGCTCACCGGGATAAACTACGCAGTAAAATCTCGGATGAAGATCAATTGCGCAAACAATTGCGGGAGTGGGCAGAAAAGAACCCGATGCCCAAGGGCACTGTAAAAGATGTTGCCGATCATATCGACCATATCGTTAAACTTGCAGGAATCGATCACGTTGGCATTGGTTCAGACTATGATGGTGTCGGCACCTTACCGGAAGGGCTGGAAGATGTCGCCACTTACCCCAATCTGACCGCTGAATTGCTCCGTAGGGGATATCAAGAAGACGATATTTTGAAGATCATGGGTGGAAATTTCTTCCGAGTTCTCGAATCGGCCGAGCAAATCGCAGCAAAAATGCAAACCGGACAACTTGCTCACTAACGAAGAAAGAAAGCTTGTTGCTCATGCAGCAGCAAGCTTTTGCCCATTCCATAAGCAGTCCTGCTTATAGCTTTAATTTTTCATTCAGATATTGCACTGCATGATCAAAGCTATCAAGCTTGGGATAATCTTTTTCGGGAATTTCGATACCTAAACTTTGATTCAAGGCAATGACAAAATTCAAGTAGTCAACAGAATCAAAGTCGATTTGATCCCGCCAGTCTCGATCTTTTTTTAATGTTTCTACCTGCAGATCGGGAGCGACTTTCGTCATCGCATTCATGACTGACTGTTGCAATTGTTCAAGTTCCATACTCATCCTCCTTTACCTGCTTTCTATTACAACTGCTCAGGATCTTGCAAAGATCGGGCAATGCTTTCTAAAAACAAACCTCCTCGATGACCGTCGCTTGCACGATGATCTGCAGAAAGGCTAGCGATCACTGTGTCTTTCGCCCCGATCATGCCGTTTTCGGCCCAGGGTTTTTGTCTGATCCGGCCAAAGCCGATGATGGCTAACTGTGGCGGATGAATCACACCAAATACACTATCAACTCCACGATCCCCTAAATTCGTCACCGTAATTGTCGCACCGTCCAGATCGGAGCTTCGTAGCTTACCAATTCTCGCTCGATTGACGAGATCCAATAAATCCGTCATTAGATCGGAAATCGCTAGGCGATCGGCATGGTGAATGACAGGAGCGACGAGTCCCCCTTGCCGCAGGGAACTTGCTACACCGATATGGACTTCTTGGCTGCCGATATGTTCTTCGTTTTGCCAAAAGCCATTTAAATCTGGAAATTCCTTTGCCGCTAGACTTGTCGCCTTGATCAGCAAAGCTGCTGGCAAGAGACGTTGATGAACCGGTCGACTTTGATTTTGTTCTTGCAGCCAACTCAAAGCTTGTTCCATAAGAATTTCGGTCTGCAGATAGTAGTGGGGAATTTCCCGTTTGGAACGCAACATCGCTCGACCAATCGCTCGACGCATCGCACTAAGCGATGTTGGTAAGAGTTTGTCTTCTTGTAAACGCTGATCTGAGGGTTTTGCAGCAGCTGCGACCCGTTCGATATCAGCACGGACGATCGCCCCACCTTCTCCTGTACCATCGATACTTGCAAGGTCGACGCCTAAACTAACCGCCAATTTACGAGCCAGTGGAGAGACCCGTTTACCTGCGGGCCTCTGGCCAATGATAAAAGCCGGGGTTTCTGCCGGGCTCCTAGGCTCTTTCTCCACTACTGCTTGTTCCAGATCAGGCGTCAGTATAGTTTCCACTGGGGGCGATAGTTCCTCTTTTCGCTGTTTAGTCTCAACTACTTGTTCTTTATCATCAATGATCGCCAACACAGCGCCAACGGGGATTTTTTCACCTGCTTTGGCAATCAGAGTCCCGATAGTCCCAGACTGCCAAATTTCGACTTCGATGACACCTTTTTCTGTCTCGACTTCAGCAACAACATCACCTCGTTGGACTTGATCGCCAGGCTTCACGTGCCATTGAACTAAGATGCCAAAATCCATGTCAGCCCCTAGAGATGGCATCAGAAAATCACTCATCGGTTCAATACCTTTTTTGTGACGTTGACGATATCGTGAATTTGTGGAACTGCAGCTTCTTCCAAGTGCTTGGCATAGGGTATTGGAACCTCCTGACTGCAGACTCGGACGGGTGGTGCATCAAGCTCATAGAAGACTTGCTCACATATACGAGTCACAAGTTCAGCAGCCAAACTACCTGAACGCCAGCCTTCATCGATGATGATGACCCGATGAGTTTTTGCAACCGATGTCATAATCGTTAAGTCATCGAGAGGACGTAAGGCACGCAAATCGATCACCTCACACTCAATCCCCTCTTCTGCAAGACTTTCCGCAGCCTTTAGGGTGCGCAGCAACATACCACCATAAGTAATCAGGCTAATATCTGTTCCTTGACGACAAATATTCGCCTGAAACAGTGGTAGCTTTGGACCCTCAGTGGAAATCACAGCCGTTTGCTGAAATAAAAGCACATGCTCAAAAATTAATACGGGATCTGGCTCCTCAAGTGCTTGTAGCAGCATCCATCTGGCATCTTCAACCGTTGCCGGTGTGAGAATTTTAATTCCAGGAATATGAGCAAACCAACCTTCCCAGCTATGCGAGTGTTGAGCTGCCAGTTGCCGTCCTGCACCTGTCGCCATACGTATGACGATGGGAATAGCAAACTGTCCCCCAGACATATGGCAGATGGTTGCAGCATTATTAACAATTTGATCCAGAGCCAAGAGAGAAAAGTTTACCGTCATAATTTCGATGATGGGCCGCATACCACCTAGGGCAGCACCGATCCCAGCACCGACAAAGCCGGACTCCGACAAAGGAGTATCTCGCACCCGTTCAGGACCAAATTCTTCTAGTAAGCCTTTCGTCACAGCATAGGTTCCGCCGTAACAACCAACATCCTCGCCCATAAGGAAAACCCTTTGATCTTGCTGCAAGGCTTCTCGTATGGCTTCACGCAACGCCTCTCGATAGCTCATCTCTTTCATGGCTTGCCTTCTCCCGTTTCTGCATAGACAAAGCGCATCAGTTCCGATACTGGTTCCCAATCCGAGCTTTCTGCAAAAGCTATAGCATCATCGAGTTCCTCACGGATTTCTTCTTCCAGGCTTTTCCATTCCTCATCATTTAAGTGCCCTTCCTTACCCAATAGATCACGCAATTGAACGATCGGATCTCTTTGCTTCCAAAGTTCGACTTCCTCTTTTGGCCGGTATAGTTCCGGATCGAACATAGAGTGAGCTCGAAAGCGATAAGTTTTGCACTCGAGGAATAATGGTTCACGTAGCTCGCGAACATGGCGGATGGCTCGCTCTGCAACATCAGCAACTTGTAAAACATCCATGCCATCGACAGTCCAGCCGCTGATATTGTGAGCAGCTGCTTTCATGCATAAATCAGTCTGGGCCTGGGAGCGATGTAAGGCGGTACCCATGGCATATAAGTTATTTTCACAAACAAATAATATCGGTAGTTTCCACAGAGAAGCTAAATTAGCTGCTTCATGAAACTCTCCTTCCGCCATAGCCCCTTCACCAAAAAAGCATAAAACGATATGGTTTTGACGATTCCAGTTTTCTGCCAGTGCCAGTCCGACTGCCATGGGCAGCGCACCTGCTACAATTGCATTTCCCCCATAAAAACGATGCTCACGATCAAAAATGTGCATCGAACCACCGCGACCTCGACTCGCCCCTGTCACCTTGCCAAACATCTCAGCCATCACCTGGCGTGCTGGAACTCCCTTGATCAAGGCATGCCCATGCTCCCGATACGTGGTAAACACAGCATCTTCAGCATTAATCGACGATAATATGCCGACTGCGACGGCTTCCTCACCGATATATAGATGGAGAAAACCCCGGATATGGCCGGCGCTATACAACTCGGCACAACGCTCTTCAAATCGACGGACGCGTAGCATATGTTTGAGGTAAGTTTTCTTTTTTGCGACTGCATCATCCACCTGATTGCTCCCTATATACTTTCTAAGGTCGAGGTATCACCTTCCGGCAGGCCAAGCTCCCTAGCCTTGAGCAAACGCCGCATGATTTTGCCACTGCGAGTTTTTGGCAGATTATCAACAACAGATATTTCCCTAGGCGCCACCGCTGGGCCAAGGCGTTTTCTTACATAGCCCATGATATCTTTTTGTAGGTCTTCCGAGAGACGGTATCCTGGTTTTAAGGATATAAATGCTTTTACAAGCTCAAAGAGAACAGGATCTGGTTTACCAATCACACCAGCTTCCGCGACCGCTGGATGCTCCATAAGGGCACTCTCAACTTCAAACGGCCCAATCAAATGCCCAGCCGACTTGATGACATCATCAGCTCGACCAATAAACCAAAAATAGTGATCTTCATCTTGTTTTGCTAGATCACCCGTCAGGTAATAGCCATCTTTAAAGCTCTGACGATAGCGTTCTTCATTCCCTAAGTAAGCACGAAACATCGATGGCCAGCCAAGCTTCAAAGCCAACTGTCCTTGCACATTTGTTTCATTGACGATATGCAATTGGCCCGCATCATCGATATGAACGATTGCAGCTTCAACGCCTGGAATTGGTCGCCCCATGGAACCTAGCTTGATATCCATAGTGCGGAAATTGGCGATCATGATACCGCCAGTTTCAGTCTGCCACCAGTTATCGTGGATCGCTCTATGAAACGCTTCGAACCCCCAACGAATAGCTTCAGGGTTAAGAGGCTCACCGACACTTGCGATAAATCGCAACGACGACAGATCATAGGAGAGTGCCTTACCAGCACCCTGCTTCATCATCATGCGGATTGCGGTTGGTGCCGTATACCATATATTGACTCCTTCCTTTTGAATAAGTTCATACCAGCGATCAGCATCAAAGTCACCTTCATCGACAATCATCGTCACACCATTCGTCAATGGCGCAAGGATTCCATAAGAAGTACCTGTCACCCACCCAGGATCGGCTGTGCACCAATAAATATCGTCCGGATGTAAATCCAAGACAAACTGTGCTGTGACATGATGTGCAACAATCGCCTGGTGGACATGAACGGCTCCCTTCGGAGTCCCAGTCGTACCAGAGGTAAAATGAATGAGAGCAGTGTCTTCTGGCCGAGTCGGCGGTATATGAAAGGCATCACTTTGTTGATCGAGAAGAGTCGCAAAATCAAGCGTTCCCGCTGGCTCTAGGCTATCATCTCCATCATCAACGGTGATGATATATTGCAATGTTGGTATCGCTGAAGACATATCAACAAGTTTGCGTGTAAATAGGCTTTTTGTCGTCACCAATACTTTCGCTTTACCGATATTCATCCGTGCTTTGATTGGCTCAGGACCAAATACTGAAAATAAGGGGCAAAAAACGCTGGTGTTTTTTAAAGTTCCGATGGCTGCTATGTAGAGTTCCGGCACTCGCGGCAACAAAACAAAGACGGTATCGCCCTTGCCTACCCCTAAGGCTTGCAAGGCATTGGCAAAGCGTGAAGATAAAGATGAAAGGTCCTGATAAGAGATATCTTTGACATCACCCTTACGCCCGACCCACCGTATCGCTGTCTTTTTAGCGTTTTCTCCCAGTCCATGCCGATCAACCGCCTCATAGGCGATATTAATACCTTGGTTTCCTGGTAAACCATCTAATTGCTTAGCAGCATCTTCCCAAGAAAAATTCTTAACCGTTTGCTCATAGTTTTCCAGCCACGCTGGAGTGGAAAACTTATCAAGTTCAGAAGAACGCTTTCTGATGCGATGCAAATCATCCATAGTCATAACCTCAGGTCCTTCAAGGACCTAAATGAGTTTCAACAGATTCGTGGTAATGCTACGCCTAAAGGCATGGCCAAGATTCTCCTCCCTCCATAAGGTGTGATTAGACTAACCTGATTCTCCTGCACCACCCCGACCCTACCAATTGTGCAGGCATGAGAGTTAAACGAGTGTAAAATTTGTAATGCATGCGCTGCATGTTCTTCTGGTAAGATACAGATAAAGCAGCCTTCATTCGCAAGCTGATAAGGGTCAAATCCCAAAATTTCACACATATCCCTTACTGTCATATCAATTGGGATAGTTGTTTCCTCTAGTTCGATCGCATGATTGCTGCAAATGGCAATTTCATTTATCGCGCTGGCTAGACCACCTCTGGTCAAGTCACGTAAACAGTGTATTTTAATACCTTGCTTGATCAGAGTCATGACTGGCGCCACCAGCGACTGCAGATCACTTTGTATATCGACCTGAAAAGCATAGTCAGAGCGAGCATTCAAGATAGCAAGAGCGTGTCTGCCAATATCACTGCTAATAATAATATGATCACCTTCTTGGATCGCTTTTGGGCTGATATTGAGATCATGGCCCAAAACACCGAGAGCGGTGGTATTGATATAGATTCCATCTCCATGTCCTTTTTCGACAACCTTGGTATCACCCGTGACAATTTGAACATGAAGCATAGATAAAGATTCATCAATCGATGCGATCACTCGCTCTAAGGTTTGAAAGCTTAACCCTTCTTCCATGATTAGGGATAAACTCATATACTTTGGCTGTGCACCACACATAGCCAAATCGTTGGTAGTACCAAAAACAGCCAGTTTACCAATATCACCACCTGGAAAGAACAAGGGATTCACCACATAAGAGTCAGTTGTCATCGCCGTTCTCTCATGAAAAATTGGTAACACGGCTCCATCATGATTTTGCTCTAAAAAACTATTTGCTAAGCGATTCAACAGAAGCTTATGAATCAATGAGTGAGACATTTGTCCACCAGCACCATGTTCCAAGGTAATCCGCTGCAAATCATGCTGCGGCAAGGTGCATAAATTTTGCTGTCTATCTGACGACCGTTCCATTTTCCCCACCTAAGCTTAGCTGCAAACCGTCACGATAAAAGTAGTAGGCAGCACATGCTCCTTCAGCGGAGACCATAGGCGCACCCAATGGGTTTTGAGGTCGGCAATCCTTGGCAAAGTAAGGACATTGCCAAGGTTTCATTTGCCCACAAAGTACTTTATCGGCTTGGCAGACAGGTATTTTTCGCGCGAATGAATGATTTATTGAGTTCTGATATTTTTCTTCAGCATCAAAATCTCGATACTTTTCCCGCAGTTGGTAGGCTCCATCCTTGATGGAACCTAGACCTCTCCAATCCATATCAACCACTTCATATACCTGCTCTAACAGGTCCAAGGCATACTGATTGCCAGTGCTTTGAACAGACCTGGGGTACTGATTTTCCACTTCAGTTCGGCCTTCTTCAAGTTGTTTAATACAGGCTGTTATCCCCAATATGATATCAACCGGCTCAAAACCTGTTACAACTAAGGGTATCTTAAATTCCTCTGCTAACTTGTGATAAGACTTCAATCCGGTAATGCTACAAACGTGACCAGCCGCCAAAAAGCCTTGAATTTGACATTCCGCAGACTGCAATAGATATTTCATGGCAGGGACAATGAGAACCTGAGCGACCAGCATGGAATAATTTTTAACATTAAGTTGCTCAGCTTGATAAATGGTCATCGCGTTGGCAGGAGCCGTTGTTTCAAAACCGACAGCAAAAAAAACCACCTGATAGTCAGGATTTTCTCTCGCAAGCTCGAGGGCTTCCATTGGCGAATAAACAATACGGACTACAGCTCCCTTTGCTTTCGCTGATAAAAGACTTTCCCAAGATCCCGGAACCCGCAGCATATCTCCATAACTACATAGGATTGTTCTTGGCGAGCCTGCAATTGCAATTGCCAGATCAATTTTTTCCGCTGGCGTGACACAAACTGGGCAGCCAGGGCCATGAATCAATTCGATGGATGAGGGTATTAAACGATCGATGCCATAGCGAAGAATACTGTGGGTTTGACCACCGCAAACCTCCATGATGCGCCAAGGGCCCGTCGTCACTGTAGCTAGCTGTCGAGTCAGATACTTCACATGTTCTGGTAGCCGATAATCATATTGATATTTCATGACCAAGCTCCTTTGAGCCATCCTCTAAAAATTTGAAAAGGTGGTCAGCGGACTGCGTATCGATACGAGCAATGGCAAATCCTACATGAGTTAAGATAAAATCACCGATTTTGGCTTCGGGTACAAAAGCAAGGTTGACCTTTCTGCAAATCGTGCCGAATTGCACAATTGCTATCGGCATCGATGGTATTTCGTGGTCAATACTAATGACTTCTCCGGGTATTGCCAGACACATATCCACCCTCACAAATTATCGACACAAGTCATTTGCCGGTCTTCATAGAGAATTTGCCCGACAGCGAGGCTTGCATCGTTACTAGGTAGTTTTTGATGCCAATAAGCCCGAAAATCAAACTCTTGTAGAGCATGAACTGCTAATTCCAAAAGATATCTATTTTGAAATACTCCACCAGACAAAACTACAGTTCGTAATTCAGGTCGTCTTTGCCTCAGCAATTGAGCAATCTGGGTACAGACTTTCGCTAGACTAAGATGAAATTTTGCTGCAATTCGGCTGATTTCTAACCCTCGCAAACGATCACCGACAAGCTCTTGCAGCATGCCTTGCCAGGATATTGAGCATGGCCATACGGTTGAATTCAAGGAAATGGAATACTCCTCTTCAGGGGGATAAGAAAACTGCATTGCCGCTGCCATTTCTGTTCGCATGGCTGCTTCTGCATCATAACTTGCCACCTGACACAAGTTGAGAATCGATGCCACGCCATCAAACAGGCGCCCTACACTAGAGCTTAAAGGGCAATTCAGTTGAATTCGTAGCATATGGAATAGTTGATGCCATTCTTTGTCAGAAAAGTGTGCGCGAATGCCGAGTTTTTGACAAATAGCCAAGCACTTTTCCGGACCAAAGGCCCTGAAAAGTAAAGATAGAGCAAGTCGTTTAGGTTGCCGAATCGCAATATCTCCACCAATCAAAGGAAATGGATCAAAGTGAGCAACCCGACACCATTTATTCTGCATGAGATAAAAGAATTCGCCGCCCCAAATTGCTCCGTCTGTACCCAGTCCAGAGCCATCCCATGAAATGCCCAGGACTGGCTCGGATAGTCGGTGCTCAGCTATGCAAGCTAAGACATGCCCCAGATGGTGTGGCACTCTTGTAACTGGTAAACCACTTACCTCAGCGATCCTTGTTGAACCGTAAGCGGGGTGAAGATCAGCAACCGCGAGCTCAGGTTTACACGAGTAAAGCTGTTCATAAGATTGTGCTTCATTTTGCGCACGCCTTATCGCATCTATGTGCTCCACATCACCAATATATTGACTTAAAACGATACGATCGGCAAAACCCATGGCAAAAGCATTCTTACTATTTGCTCCGACGGCCCATGTTGGTCGCGACCGACTCATACTTACAGCTACGCTGGCAGGCGCGAAACCTCTCCCCATCCGCAGTAAGATCGGTTGATCAAAGACGCAACGGACGATGCTGTCATCTGCAGGGTGACAGATTGCAAGGTTGTGCAGCAGAGTGTAATCGGCAATTTCAGTGATGCTGGCAAGGCTTTCGCTATCTTCATCTTGATAAGAAATGGGTTCTCCAAGATTGTTAGCGCTCGTTACCAGTAATGGTCGCGTTAATTGTCGAATCAGCATTAAATATAAAGGGGTGTAGGGCAGCATGACACCAAAGGAATCGAGTCCTGGTGCAACAGAATCAGCGATAGCCAAGCTAGCAGGCAGATCGTTCAAAACTCGTTTTTTAACAATGACAATGGGCGCCTGTGGTGAACTGAGTATTGCCTTTTCCCTTGCGCTCACCTGACAGTATTGCTCAACCATAGATAGATCTTTTAACATTATGGCAAAGGGTTTGCGGCTTGGTCTTTTTTTCTGCCTGAGGGTACGAACAAGCTTCTCATGGCAGGCATCAACCAAAAGATGAAAGCCACCAATCCCCTTCACAGCAATAATTGCACCCTGTTCAATTTTTTGCACAAGAAACTTGATGATCGTGAGTGTATCTTGCAGGCGAAGTTCGCTATTCTTTGCAAGTAAACGTAAACTTGGCCCGCAATTTCCACACGATATCGTTTGTGCATGAAAGCGATGATTTGTTGGATCGGAATATTCCTGTTGACAAAGACTGCACATCGGAAAGGCAGTCAATGTCGTATGACAACGCTCAAAAGGCGCTTTGTGCAAAATGGTAAAGCGGGGCCCGCAGCTCGTACAACTAATGAACGGATAAGCAAAGCGTCTATTCTTAGGATCAAACAATTCATGTTGACAGACAGAACAAACAGCAAGATCGTGCGGAATTTCCGTGGTCGTATACTGACAGTCTTTTGTATTCATATCGTCTTCGATTATTGTAAATTGCCGAAAAGATTGCGGTGAGCAAGAATTCTTACTCATGGTCTCGATACGAGCATGAGCTAGATTCATGTCTTTAAGAGACGCAAGGAAGGCGCTTAGTTTTTTTTCATAACCTTCAATATGTATCAATACACCATGGTTCGTATTTTTAACCCAACCTCCCAATTGGTAGCGACTTGCCAATTGATAAACATAGGGTCGAAATCCCACTCCTTGAACCATACCTTGGATTTCCAGCATTAGAGCACAAATATTCCCTATATCACCGTGTTCACAAATATGGCTGGATGAAGTGAGCATCAGCAATCGATCTCCATCATTTCAATCAGTATAGCTTGGGCATCTGGTTCGTAGGGATCTTCTGAGCGATCAAGAATCAACAAAGCATCTTCGGCGATACTTCCCTTTGCAACTTGATTGAAATGCTCTTGAAAATGCTCGGCAGATATTTCCAGCATGGCACCAAGTTTAAGTTTTAAACAACGTACTTTTTTTGCCCCCTCGCCCTCGGCAATACTCGCAATATTGCTCATCAATTGGTGAATCATAGTATATTCATGCATTTCAACACCTCTTCAAAATCAAGCATGTTCAAATTCTCTTAGAATTTTTTGAGCTAAGTCATGAACCCTTTTTTGCAAATCAGGGCTCACGGTCTCACCCAATGAAAAATTTTTGCCTTCTATTCCATAAACCGAAATTTTTTTGGGCATGCGCCCTAGAACTCGCGCCAGCTCTAAAGCCTCATACAGGCCAAAAGCATGAGTCGATGAATTACGACTTCGGCAGGGTAAAGCATGACGAGCAACGTCAAACACTTGCAAACTGCCTGCTGGGCTACCTGAGCTCATCGCATCGACGATACTAACCTCGTCATAGCCTTGCCAAGTATCCATAAGCTCACCCATTTCTCCGGTCTGCGTAAAAATGGTGAAACTGTGCTTTTTACCCTGCTGCAGATTCCGAGCAATTAGCAGTGCGACTCCATCATCTCCACGGTTTTGATTACCGATGCATATCAAACAACGTTTGGAATTCTTATGAATCATGCCTCTAGTCTTTCCATATTTATTTTCAGAAAATGAGTTGCACAAGAGATACAAGGATCATAGTTGCGGACACACATTTCACTTAGTGTGCCGATTTCCATTGGCGATTTATCTAGGTTGTCGCCGATCATTAATCTTAAATCTGCTTCGATCGTTTTTTGATTTTGTGCTGTTGGTGGTATGATTTTAGCTTCGATGATACTCCCGTCTTCTGCTACTTGATAGCGATGATAAAGCGAGCCGCGAGGTGCTTCCGTTACAGCCCATCCTGTACCTTGTTTCAGTGCTTTAATTTCAAAAAATGGAACATCATCCTGCTCATATCGAGATATTAATTTCCGAGACTCAGAACAGGCTTCGAGAACTTCAAGACTTCGTATGATGATTGTTTGAAATGGATTGCGACAAGTCGCATCAATGCCGACACTATTCGCCGCAGCTTTTACCAAGGGAGAAAGAAGATCATAATTTAGACAAAATCTCGCTAATGGACCAGTAAGGTAAGCTCCACGCCCCTTGATAACGGCATGCATGGCCGTACTGTAGGAAACTTGCTGCTCTTCAAAGTAATCCTCAAATTGCTTGACTTCAATATCAAGTCCCTTGCTGGAAATAATCCGGCCCTCGTTCATAGGATATTCATCTTGGTGACTTAAAGAAACTAACTCCCAATCACGAGATATATCAGGATATCGGAAATCAGCAACCCAGGTAATCGTTTCCTGCAGCGCAGAAATCGCCCATTCCAGTTCTACCAGCAAGTCTCGTAAATCTTGCTTTCTTGGTAGCTGGTAAAAGCCACCAACTCGGACATTGATTGGATGTATTTCTCTGGCTGCAATTAGCTGAATGATTCGATTGCCAAGTTTTTTAATGCGAAGTCCTCTTTCAACTATCTGTGGAAAAGTTCTGGCTAGAGTCATTGCATCCGGGCAGGCCAAAAAATCTGGCGCATGAAGCATGTAAATATGTAGCGCATGGCTTTCAATCCACTCTCCACAGTAGAGTAGTCGCCTAAGATCACGTATGCAGGGTGAAACCTCCACGCCAAAGATCATTTCTAGTGCATGGACTGAACTCATTTGGTAAGCAATCGGACAGATGCCGCAAATTCGCGCCGTAATATCCGGTGCTTCATAAAATGAGCGGCCACGTAAGAGAGATTCAAAAAATCGAGGAGATTCAAAAATATTAAGTTGGACATCTTCTACCGAGTCAGCCTTGATTTTAACATAAAGCGCCCCTTCACCTTCGACACGAGTAAGATGATTCAATTTAATCGTTCGAGTTTTCTTCATGACGCAGACTTTCCTGACGAAAGGTCGGTTCCCAACTATGAATAAAGCGGAACATATGCTTCAGCTCTTTTGAGCTAAGGTTGTTTTTCTCTGCGAACCAGTCGGTTAGTGAGCGCGTATTGGCGTTCTCCTTTGGACCAAAACAGCTATAACAAGCTCGCGAGAATGTCGGACATAACGCGCCGCAACCGGCTTGTGTCACGGGCCCCAGGCACGGTAGGGATTTAGCTACCAGCACACAAACTCGGCCTTGAGACTTGCATTCGACGCACACCGACTGGCGCGCGATCATAGGTTTTCTATTTTGCCGACAAGCGGCTATCAATTCTAAGAGTTGATGCTTATCAACAGGGCATCCCATCAGTTCAAAATCCACCTTTACATAACTTGATATGGGTAGAGAATGTTCGAGGGAATCGATATATTCTGGATTTGCATAGACATGGGAAACAAAGTCGGCATGACTTGCAAAATTACGTAGTGCCTGCAAACCTCCTGAGGTAGCGCAGGCCCCAATTGCTATCAGTCTCTTTGATTTTCTCCGAATATCCTGAATGCGCTTTAGATCCGTCGAGCGACTGATGGATCCTTCAACCAATGATAGATCGTAAGGCCCTTTGCCGATATGGCTTGAAGCTTCCAAGAAGTGTTCGATGCTAATTTCCTGAGCCAGGCTTAAAAACTCATCCTCACAATCCAACAAACTTAACTGGCAACCATCACAGGAAGCAAACTTCCATACGGCCAATTTAAATTTCGGTACATGAGCTTGCATATTTTCTTCCTAAAACTCGCGAATCCAAAAGAAGGGTTCAATTTCGTCTGCCCGAAATACCGGACCATCACGGCAGACAAAGAATGGACCGAGCTGACAGTGACCACATAAGCCAGTTGCACATTTCATATTGCGCTCCATCGATAGGAAGATCGAAGTATGTGGCACTCGCCGGTGGTCTAAAGCCTTAAAAGCAAAGCGCATCATGATTTCTGGACCACAGATGAGGGCGACCAAGCGGTTTGGTATGATATTGATGTGATGGAAAAGATCTGTGACCACACCTACATGGGACTTCCAGTCAGGACTGGCCTGATCGACTGTTTGCAGCAAGCGGCAGTTGTCATGCTCTAACCAACGGTTCAACTCTTTTTTATAGATAAAATCTTTAGGGCTTCGCGCTCCATAAAGAATCATCAATTCACCATAATCCGAACGATTGGCAAGTATTTGCACCAGTACAGATCTCAAGGGAGCGAAGCCAATTCCACCAGCAATTATTAAGACATCCTTTCCTCGAGCATAGTCCAGAGGCCAAAAACTACCAAAAGGGCCACGTAATCCCAACCAATCACCTGGCTTCATCGAAACGAGTTTATTGGAGATGGCGCCGACACTTCGAACGGTATGCATTAAATCACGCGTCTTCGAACTACAGCCACTAATAGAAATGGGAATTTCGCCGGCTCCCCATGCATAGACCATATTGAACTGGCCAGGAATGAATGGAGGAAGATCTGACTTTTCTGCATGGACCCAGAGTGTTGTGGTATCGGAATTTTCTTTCACTCGCCGTTTCAGGCGAAATGGAGACGGCTGCCAATCTGAATGGCGGGCGGTTGAAGATAGGCGATGAGGTCTTGTGTCCCACTCTCTCATAGTTCCGGTTTCCAAGATATTTGTGTCTCAAAAAGCACTTTGCTGCACATTGCCATACATATCGATCAATCTTAGGCGTGTCGCTTGCAGCCTTTCAATCATGACTCGGGAAAATCTTTTTAACAGTTCATATCCCATGGCCGGATCAGCTTCACATTTTTTTCTTAGGCATTTGCCATCAAGTCGAATAACATGAGTATCTGTGAAAGCATGAACATCGAAGACCCATTTATGTGGTGGAAACAGCCAAGACCAACCGATTACTTCTGAATCACTTAAAGTCTGCAGCGTGACCGAGCCGTGACCAGGAACATAGGTTTCGATAGCAACAATTCCACTTCGCATCACATAGAAGACATCAGCAGGATCAGACTCTTTCGCCAGAAAGCTGCCAGCTTTAAAAAATGCGTTTTGTCCACAATGCGCTAAAATTTGTAGCCATTCAGGTGAAAGATCATAGAAAAAGCGATGTTTTGCTAACAAATCGGCAATGTCTTGCACGGAACCATCCTTAATTACTGTGAAGCAGCGATCTCCTTCACTTCCTCAGTGATATCAATTCCAACCGGGCACCAGGTGATACAGCGACCACATCCAACACAACCTGACTCACCAAATTGATCGATCCAGGAAGCCAGTTTATGAGTCAGCCATTGCCGGTAGCGCGACTTTGTTGAAGGTCGGAGACTGCCGCCATGGATATAGCTAAAGTCTGCAGTGAAACAGGAATCCCATCGCAACCAACGCGCGGTATGTTGGCCTGTTAAATCCGTATGGTCCTCCACTGTCTGACAAAAACACGTGGGACAAACCATAGTACAATTTGCACAACTTAAGCAGCGTTCAGCAACTTGATCCCAGCGCGGATGTTCCAAATTAGAATAGAGAAGGTCTTTAATACCATCAGTTTCCATTCTTTTGGAAATGGACATTTTGCTGCTGTCGATGACTGACTGCGCAGCTTGTTGCTCACCCGTACTGGCGATAGTGTGTGGAATATCTTGCAAAAAGCTAGCTCCCTGCTGACTTCCGACTCTGACAGTAAAACCAAAGTGCTGATCACCAGCACATAACTCTGTTAAGGCTAAGTCAAAACCAGATTCAGCCAAAGGCCCTGTTCCCATTGAGGTACAGAAGCAATTTTTACTCGGATGCGAGCAGTCAATCGAGAGAATAAAACAAGGTTCGCGAATGGCGAAGTAGTGCTGACCACTGGCCATGCGATCTTTTTCGTAGACATGATCTAAGATGCGAACAGCTTGAATATCACAAGAACGCACTCCAAAAAAGGCATATTTCTTTGACCTGTCTTCTTTGGATTGAAACTGGACTTGCATGGAAGTTTCATCCGATTTTAATTGGCCTTGCCAGAGTTTGATGCGAGGCGCTTGCAGGTACTTTTTCCAGGAATGAGGACTTGAAGCATACGCAAAATAATGCTTGGTGTTTGTATTTTTTATTTGATATTTTCCGGGAGCCTGTTCGTCTTGCCAGCCCTGGGGAAGATCGCTGATGCTTTCCAATTCATCATAGATAATGGCTTCATCCCTTATCGTGGGTCCGACAACTTGATATCCATGCTCTCTCAATTTCTGCAATAAGATTTGCAGCGCATCCGCTGAAATTTTGTAAACGGTCGTTTCATTTGGAGTTTGAGGAGTTTGATTGGGCACGACTATAGCTCCGGTAGAGTCTAACGATCATGAATGCGATCTTCCATCGTTTGCATAAAATGAGTCATTTTCAACATGACATCTGGATTTAAGGAAATACTGTCAATTCCTTGTTCCAGTAAGTAGACAGCAAAATCAGGATAATCACTGGGCGCCTGGCCGCATATTCCAATTTTCTTATTGCGTTTTTTTGCTGTTTCAATGACCTGGGTAATCATTAATTTGACCGCATCATTCCTTTCATCAAACAAGTCTGAGAGAAGTTCTGAATCACGATCAATACCTAAAATAAGCTGGGTTAGATCATTTGAACCTATAGAAAAGCCATCAAATAGATCAGCAAATTTATCGGCAAGCACGACATTACTGGGAATTTCACACATCACATAGACTTCCAAACCGTTTTCACCACGCTTTAGTCCATGTTTTTCCATTTCGCTCAAAACTTTGCGTCCTTCTGCAACAGTTCGACAGAAGGGAATCATGACTTTTAGGTTAGAGAGTCCCATATCCTCACGGACGCGCTTTAAGGCTAAGCATTCCAAGGCAAATCCATCCCGATAATGGGGACTGTAATAGCGTGATGCCCCTCGAAACCCGATCATCGGATTTTCTTCATGTGGCTCAAACTGCTTGCCCCCAATTAGGTTGGCATATTCATTCGTTTTAAAGTCACTTAAACGGACAATGACATCTTTTGGCCAAAAAGCTGCTGTAATCATCGCTACGCCTTGCGCCAAGTGATCGACAAAGTAGTCACTACGACGTTTTTCATAGCCTTCGGTCAGCTTTCGGATTCTTTCTTTTGCCTTGGGATCTTCCAGACGATCAAAGGCCAGCAATGCCATGGGATGAATTTGAATGCTGTTGCTGATAATAAATTCAATGCGAACGAGACCCACACCGTCGTTAGGCAACATGGCCAGGTGAAAGGCTTCATCGGGGTTAGCGATATTCATCATTATATTGGTAAAAGGACGGTACTCTTCCTGAATACTGACTTCTTTAACTTCAAACGGTAATATACCTTCATAAACAAACCCCTGCTCACCCTCAGCACAGGAAACTGTCACCTCTTGATTATCCTTTAGCACTTGAGTTCCTTTGCCAGTGCCGATGACTGCTGGAATTCCCAACTCACGACTGACAATTGCCGCATGACAGGTACGTCCTCCGCGATCAGTTATAATAGCAGCAGAGCGCTTCATCGCCGGCTCCCAATCCGGATCTGTACGATTGGTTACGAGGACGTCACCTGCTTGAATTTGATCCAGGTCTTTCGCACTTTCGACGACCCTAACTCGGCCTTGACCAATCTTATCGCCAACGCTTTGCCCTGCGATCAATACCCGACTTTTCTTGTTGAGATGATGCAGCAAAAATTTATCAGTAGCTTTCTGCGACTGTACTGTTTCTGGCCTGGCTTGGACGATGTAAAACTCACCAGTTAAGCCGTCTTTCGCCCATTCAATGTCCATAGGAGTCGGCTTACCATTTTTCTGACTATAGTGATCTTCTATGATGCAGCCCCATCGTGCTAAAAGCAGTATCTCATCATCACTGAGCGCAAAGGTTTTTCGCTCTTTTTCACTAACCGCAACCGTTTTTACATGCTTAGCACCACTGGTATCATAGATCAGCTTCACTTCCTTACTGCCTAATTTTTTCTTTAGAATGGGCCTTTTGCCTGCCAGTAAACCAGGTTTAAACACATAGAACTCATCAGGATTGACAATTCCTTGAACAATCGTTTCTCCCAGTCCCCATGCAGCATTAATTAATATGGCATTGCGAAAACCGGATTCTGTGTCCAAAGTGAACATCACTCCAGAGCATGCCTCATCCGAGCGCACCATTTTTTGCACACCGATCGATAAAGCCACCTTGAAATGCTCAAAACCTTTATCCAAGCGATAAGAGATCGCTCTATCGGTAAATAGAGAAGCGATACAGCGTTTACAGGCATCAAGCAGGGCCGCATCACCGTGGATATTCAAATAGGTTTCCTGTTGCCCAGCAAAGCTAGCATCAGGAAGATCTTCTGCTGTCGCACTACTCCTCACTGCTACGTCGAATGGCTCGCCGCCTTCATTCATCTTATGATAGGCTTGTAAAATTTCTTGGCTTAAATCATCCGGTAGTTTTGCAGCAAGAATAGCGTGGCGAATAATATGTCCACGACGATGCAAATCAGCTGAACTTCCATACTTTAAATCACTAAGATGATCCTTAAGCACTGCATTAAGATTTTGTGAATCCATGAAATAGCGATAGCCTTCGGCCGTCACAGCGAATCCCGGTGGAACTTTGATACCTTTACTCGTAAGTTCACGATACATTTCGCCTAACGACGCATTTTTACCACCAACAGTTGCAACATCGTTGATCGATATATCATTGAACCAACGGATAAATGATGTCGCCATCTCGATCCCTCTGCAGTCATGAAGCATTATGATTCAAAATTTATTGACTTACTTGCTGCCTCAAAGTTCTCAAGCAAAAAACTATGAATAAAATATCTGGATGGAACATGACAAAATTATGCTGAAAGATAAATCAGACATAATAAGCAAAAACTTGATCGCGGAAAGTTCATTCAGAAATATGAGATTCAACGGAAGTAAGCTTTTTGAACATATTGTTGAATCATACGGTGGGTATTAAAAAAAGAGCCATTTAACGCAATCGCCGATCGCATGATTGCCATGAATTTTGTCCGATCCTGATAAAAACTAGGCATGACTTTATTTTCAAGTTGGTCATAGAGGGAATTGGCATCTTTGCTATATTCAACGAGCTGTGAGTTTGATTTGTGATTTTCACCAATTGACCAACCGGTTACTCCTTCGATACATCCTTCTATCCACCAACCATCGAGGATACTTAGTGATGGGATGCCATTAAGCGCTGCTTTCATACCACTGGTTCCGGAAGCTTCTAAAGGAGGTTCAGGGTTGTTTAACCAAACATCGACCCCTGACACTAAAATCTTTGCCAAGCTGATATCATAGTCTTCTAAGTAGACGACTTTGATGACTTCTTTTAAATTCTGCGCTGCATGAAAGACGCTTTTGATCAGCTTTTTTCCCGATATGTCATGTGGATGAGCCTTACCAGAAAAAATCAACTGCAGTGGCCCATTGTTCATAACGATCTGTTTCAGCCTTTCGAGGTCGTGAAATATCATATCATGACGTTTGTATGCAGTGGCCCGTCTGGCGAAGCCTATGGTCAAAGCATTCTCATCAAACGTTTCACCAGTCAAACTCTTGACTTTTTCCAGTAAAGTCCGTTTTTGCTGTAGATGAGCCTGCCAAATTTCTTCCAATGAAATACTCAGAGCGTAGCGTAAACTAAAGTAATCCTCTCGCCACAGAGGAATATACTGATCAAAAAGTGCCGACATCGCCGGTCCGACCCATGAAGGAGCATGCACGCCATTGGTAATAGAGTCGATCTTGTAGTGGCTAAAGAGATCCTGAGCAACTTCACCATGACGTTTGGCAACACCATTGATAAAACGACTCATCGTCATACCAAGATAAGTCAGGTTCAGGGTATTTCCCTGACAAAAAATTTTCTCTTTATCCTGAAAGCAGTATTTTCCCAGTATTTTATGAACCATTTCCATGGGGAATTGGTCATGGCCCGCAGCAACCGGAGTATGAGTGGTGAAAACACATTTCTTATGGATCGCTTCCAGATCTTCACGATCAAAAGATCCCTTTCCACGTAAGCGGATGTATTGTTGTAAGAGTTCTAATGTTAAGAGGCTAGAATGCCCTTCGTTCATATGATAGACAGTGATGGAATGATAACCAAGCGCATTCAGCATTCGGACGCCGGCGATACCAAGGATCATTTCCTGGCAAAACCGGTAGTAAGAATCTCCGCCATATAAATAGTCGCAAAGTTCCCGATCCTTTTTAGAATTCACAGCCAAGTCGGTATCAAGGAGATACACGTCAAGCTTTGAGTGGTGAATTCCCTCGACGGTATAACGCCATGCCCGGACAAAAACCGACCGCCCCTCAACGTCAATTTGTACGTGAGGCGACATTTCCTGGCAAAAGTCTTCCACCTGCCAGCCATCTGCTTCTTCGATTTGATCTCCACCTTGGGTTAATTTTTGACGGAAATATCCTTTACGATGTAACAGAGTTACTGCCACCATGGGAACACCCAGATCAGCGGCAGCCCGCACCGTATCGCCAGCCAATACTCCTAAACCACCGGCATAGGTTGGCAAACTATCTTCCAAAGCTATTTCCATGGAAAAATAGGCGACTTTCTGATGGTTTATAAGTATGACGTTTTCCATCGCTCACACAAATTCTTTAGCTTGCTGTAAATCAGGCTTAAGCTTGCGCACATTAAACTGCCAGCTAGTTTTACTGTCTATTGGGGAATCTGTGTGTTTATGGGAGAGGAAGCCCAAAGGACCTATGGTCCTGGGCTGTACGAGGATGCTATTTGTCTGGATTTTTCAGTCATGCTCAAGAGTAAACTGGACCACGTTTTAAGGCTTCTCTGATCTTATCACCAATCATTTGCACCTCATTCGAGCGAATCAAGAAATGAGGAGTAAAACGTAGAGCGTTTTTACCACCATGAATCACACCGACACCTTGTTTTCTCAAGTATTTTTCAATGCAATTCTTACCAACAACGCGGTATCCTTCCGGATTCAAGTGTAGGGCACAAAGTAAACCCGTCCCGCTCACATTCGTCACTGCTGTCGGAAACTCTTCTTTCAGTTCCTCGAAGAGCTGTAAAAATTCTTTACCACGTTCTTGAATATTCTTCCGCAACTCCGGAGTGACCTGCTTTAATACCGCACAAGCTACTTCCAAAGCTCGTGGATTGGCCGTCATCGTATTACCGTAAATTCCACGCACGTAAAGGCTAGCAGCAGCTTTAGTCATTCCAAGAATCGACAGGGGATATTGTCCCGCATTCACTGCTTTAGAATAGGTCTCTAAATCGGGAGCTTCGCAGTCTTGGAAACCAGGATAATCGGTGATACTTAAGCAACCGTGGGCCCTCAATCCTGCTTGAATCGAGTCGACCAAAAGTAAGCTACCCATCTTCTTGGTAAGCTCACGAGCTCGATCATAAAACGCTCGCTGAACGCCAACACCGGGATTGCCTTCCCCCATGACTGGTTCCATAAACATCATTTCATAATACCAGCTATTATCTTCCGCTCGTCTGAAGGCAGCCTCCAGGCTTTCTATATTGTTCACTTCGACTGTGACAAGATTTTTTCGATCACGAAACGAGGCCAATCGCTGGTAGTTTGGTAAACTCGAATCTGAGGCCTGAGCTGGGCGCTCAGTACGGCCGTGAAAGCCGCCTTTCATGGCAAGCATCATGATTTGTCTGCCATCATAGCGTCCACCAGGACTTGTTTGAGTGTTAGCATGCAAGTCTGCCAGGCGAGCTGCTACCGTTACAGCTTCAGAACCCGAGTTTAAGCAAAGAAACTTGGCAAAAGGATGACGAAAATCCCCCTGACGAGAGTGGCCGATTTCATCGTGCAGGCATGAAATCAAGCGGTGCTGGCTAAAGCTAGCCGTCATGATATTGGCCATCACATGCTCTTGGTTCATCGCCGGCAAAATTGCAGATGGACTATGACCAAAGCCGAGCATGCCGTAGCCACCAGAATCATGTAATACCGCACCATGACTCGTCACTAACCAAGGCCCTTTGGCAGCAATAGCCACGTAAGGATTGACGGTGTCTTCGTCATAGAAATTGACAAAGCCTTCCTGCAACTTATGAATCAAGTCAGCTTCAGGTAGCTGAAATAGTTCGGCATATTCTGTTTTCAAGCGATGAAATTCACGATGGGCTTGATCGATTGCCGTTTCCAGGTCCGGATGTTCGGCAGCCATTTTTAGAATCAGCTCATCTTCCAAACCAACTGTTTCCGCTGCACTGGTTAGACTTCGGATTTCCTGTAATTTCTCAAGCAATTTCATTTGTTTCGCCCCTTCTATCATATCCCTAGCTTTAAGCCCCGCATTCTCTGCTCTTATCGACAGATCAATCTTTGAACCTGACGGCGGGACTACTTCAAGTAACGATTTGTGGCTCAAAAGACAAGGCTAGTTCTAGCGACCAGCTGGTTTCACGGAACCATTCTTTCGGCGAGAGTGTCAATCTACCATGATTATTCCATCTCAGCCACCCTCGGTGCATAGCTTCTTGAATCAATGGCCTCGGTTCAAATTGACGGCTTAATCGCTCCTCGATGTGTTTCACATCGATCCCTAAACGGCTGCGTAGGCCACAACCAATCGTCTCTAACATCCAGGACTCACCATCACGGGATATTTCACAAGATGCGCCAAGAGACTGCAAAAACGATGGAAGATCTGTCTGATCCGTTTCATTCTGTTTATGCAAGAGACTAGGAAGTCGCTTGGGATACTGATAACGCAGCCCCCAAGGCCAGTCTTTATGATGCAAGTAACCGCTAGCTCCCAGACCAAAAGCGAGATAGGGTTGATCGTTCCAATAGATCCAATTGTGCTGGCAGGAAAAACCCGGCTTTGCCCAGTTTGAGACTTCCTGATGTTCAAAGCCATGAGTGGCAAGAAAATCACAAGCAACTTGATAGAAGCCAGCTTGTTTTGCCTCTTCCATCGGATCGAGAACGCCCCGTATGACACGACGCCCGATCGGCGTCCCAGACTCGTAACTGAGATTATACAAGCTTAAATGGCAGACACTAGACTGGACAGCTTGACTGAGATCAGCCAGCCAATCCTTTTCACTCTGGCCAGGCCAGGCGTATATCAGGTCAATATTGATATTTTTCATATATTTAGCAGCTTGTTCAATAGCATGACACGCCTCTTGCGGGCGATGCCAACGAGTCAAAAAGCGCAGGCCACTTTCTTGAAACGATTGGATGCCTATAGATAGGCGGTTGATGCCAAGATCTCGCCATATTTGTAGTTTTTCTGCTGTCATATCATCTGGATTCGCCTCAATCGTCACCTCTGCATCATCCAGGATATAAGGGGCAATCTTCTCAAAGACTTGTTGCCATTCCTTGGCGTAGAGGCTCGGCGTACCGCCGCCGAGAAAGACAGACTTAAATTGCAGGCCGTCAGGAAACCAGTGATTTTGCGCAGCTAACCATTGCGAAATACTACCCACTAACCACTGCCAGTATTGCTGTTCCAGTGACGCTGAAAAATTGGCCGTTTTAGCAAAATCGCAGTAATGACATAGATGGCGGCAGAAAGGGATATGCAGATATAAACCAACAGATTGCGCCAAGCGAAAGCCCCTCCGTACTAAGTACCAAGGGGGCAGTATCATATTGACGAAGCTTTGTCGCCGGGGAAATTAACGCTTTGGCGGCAACCAACGGCTCGGAGCGCGTTGCTGCTCAGACTCTTGATTTTGCTGTCGGCGACTCAACTGCTGCCGCTTTCTTTCTTCCAAACGAAGATCTTTTGCCCGCAATCGAGATGATTCTGCACGTGCTGGCTGTTTACCACCCCGTTGAACCTTTGCCGAATTGCCAGCTGAATTCTGCTGCATTGCAGCGCGTTGCATCTTCAGCCGCTCAAGACGTCTCTGCTGCGCTGGTGACATTTCATTGTTGGATGAGTTTTTCGATCGCGCCGGCATCAGGTCAAGATCTCTTTTTGCAACCCCATCAACCCATTCGCTTACGATTTTTGGCGCCTGATCGGTGGCGATTTGCTGGGCATTGGACCACAGCCGTCCCAACCCCAAGACGATCAACCAAAACACAAAACCAAGTATAAAGCCGGTGATTAAATAAAAGCGATTTATCGGTAAGTTTCGAAAATACTCTTTCATATTAAAAGATGAAATTTTTTCCTGATCTGGCAGTTCAGCCTTAACTGTCAGGAGTGCATCACCAGTAAATTGTCCAGTGCCAGTAGCATTCGTTTTGCCAACACCCGTATTTTCTAAGTCTGATAGGTCGATACTCATGCGCGCCTTCTGCCTTTTAGTACCGGTTTGCGCTGCCGTTGCAGTCGGCAAATTTGACGAAAACTCCAATGCTTTCGATTGGGACGCGCGGGCCTGTCGAAGATCTTTTGCAGCAGCAGCTTTTCTACTCGTCATGATATCGCATCACCTTTTGGATCACAGCACAATGGATTAAAAACAACAAACGACACCCATCAAGAAGCAATTCGCGGGCCAATTTGGATAAAAACTATTACTTTAAAATCAGTTGGTTGAAGCTTTAAAGAGAAGATAGGAACTGTCTAATGATGCGACAGCTGTGGCCAGCGTTTCTACAGTCTTAGCCTTGCCAAACTCATGTTTGGCAAGGTGTGCTTTTATGGAAGGAGGCTATTGGTTATGGTTAGTTCGATAATTGGCTTTTTTGCTGGCTCAAGTCTTGAATCGCTTCCCAAAGCTGTGTCATCGGTAAGCCAACGACATTCGTATAGGAGCCTTCGATTTTGCGCACGAAAACATTGGCAAAGCCTTGGATACCATAGGCACCAGCTTTATCAAAGGATTCCCCAGTGGCGATATAAGACTGGATATCGTCTGAACTTAATACTCGAAATTCAACTTTGGTGCGAACCACTTCGTTATAAATTAGCGGCTCTTGATTCGCTTCCGGTAGGACTAAACAAAAAGCACTGATGACTTGATGTGCCCGTCCGGAAAGGGATTGCAGCATTTCTTGCGCATGTTCTACTGAGCCGGGTTTTTCTAATATGAGATCGTCCAACGTCACAACTGTATCAGCACTAATAATTAACGGTGGTTTGGTTAAATGACTAAAATCGAGAGATTCCAGGATGGCCATAGCCTTTTCCTTACTATTACGCCGCACATAGGCTGCTGGCGCTTCCCGATCAAGACGTTTTTCTTCGATAGCCGGTATCTTGATATCAAAATCTAAGCCGAGTTGTAGCAATAGATCACGCCTACGTGGCGATGCACTGGCTAAAATTACTTGAAATGGTAAGTTCTTTTTGTGAGCTAATACTAATTCTTTATCCATGACGCACTTTTTCCATTGTAGATTCAATTTCAACTAGAGACAGGCTGCCTTCTCTTATCATTTGGTAAGGCTTAGGCTCGTCAATATCACCTAAAATTTTTAACAGTGTGGATGGCTTTGCCTCCACCGGTTCATGATGCGTTTTTTCCCGAACCCAAGATGGAATCGCCACATCCGATCCATTGCTTTGCAACCAGGCCTTAGCTGCGCCCCAATGTGAAGCGGCTGCTTCGCCCTTGCGGTTGACAGAAGTTGTGGGAAAAGGCTGGTCGATAAGTTTTAATAACTCGATCATCCAGCAATCATCCACGTGGAAACGTGGAACGCGCAGACCGAGGCTGCCATCATCCCGCTGCAGAAATTTGGGGCATAACTCGTTAGACTGCCAGATCACACTTAAAGGTGCCGGCCAAAGCTTCGTCAGTACTTCCTGCCAGCCTGCCGGTAATTCTTGCCAATAACGTAAAGCAACTGTTAAATCTGGGACCAACGCAATACAGGTTTGCTCCGCACTGCGCCCTTTCAATTCTCGTAAACGTGACCAAGCTAAGTTTGAGTCGGGGCGAAAACTCAAGCCCGGAATGGTATCAGTAGGATGTAAGCAGACTAAACCTTCCATCCAGGCTTGCTGCAATCCATTGAGGTTTCCCTTCTCTCGCATCAATCATCCTTCAATTGTTTGAAGCGCATATTCAGGCCACATACCTAGGCTTTATTCATATGCGAATTCGGCGTAAACTAAAATAAGTTTTTTCCAAAAACATCCGAACTTGACTGTGCAATCGATTGATGCGAAACGCTTGCCACGATCATCGAAAAAAAGGATTTCCCCCATGAATATAAGAACTTGGATAGTCATCTTTCCCATTGTTCTCAGCTTGTCGTTTGCCTGCGGAAAAAAGAAAAAACAGACGGCAGCTATTCCAGATACCAGTGTGATCGAGTCACTCGGTAAACTCGGCGTCGACATGACTGCGAGCCCACGTAAAAATGCAACTGGCGATGACTTGCCGAATAATTACAGCCCTCTTGGTGCCAAAAAATATCTCAAGAAATTTTCGGAACTTTTGCTGGTCGATATCAGTAATTATGGAGAAACAAGTCACAGTGCGATCCATAAGTATAGTTACAATCCGGCTGAAAACTTTGGTAGTGCTGAAGCTTTGTGGGTCAGTGCTCAAGACGACTGGCGAAGTGCTAGTGCTAAGGGAGTCGTCGCCGCTGATATTAATGGCGACAGTTTGGAAGAAGCAGTTTTTACCTATGTGACTAATAATCAACTATGGATTAAGACTGTAGCAAGCAGCGAGGCTGAGTTTGCCGAATCACCGGTCACCTTACTCACTGAAGTTAGCCCAAGCTGCCTGGAAATGGATGCTGGTGACTTCACCAATGATGGCAAGGATGAAATTGTCATCGCCGTATGCCAACCAGCTGGCTTTAGTATCTATTTTGTAGGCATGGATAACATGCAAATCATTCACACCTTAGAATTCGACTATCAAACAGTCGACTATCAACGCACGATCGATCTGGCGGTCGGCAATGCTGATTATGATGCACCCCATGAACTATCAATTGTGTTAAACGAAAGACGGATCGCTAATGAAGAAGGACTCGCCCGCTTTTTACTCATCGATGACGCTGCTGGCGAATATACGATATTGAAAGATTTAAAAAACATCAGTGGCTTTGATGGTAGAACATATAATCCTCTCTCGGCAGGCGTCGCCATGGGCGATATCAATGGTGACAATATCGATGAAATTATAATTGCTGGCTTGACCAATTTTCGTGCTGAAGTCGATGACAGTAACTTTAAAAATATCGGCTATCTTTTATTGGCTCTCGGGCATAAAGAGCAGAATTTTGAACCAATAGGAGCCAGACATTTTAACTTCAACACAAATGTTCCAGACTTCGAAAACAACCACGTCTACCATGATGTGATCGTCAATACATTAGATATTGATGGCGATCAACGCCACGAGATTCAAGTCAATGAGCTCGTGTTCGACGATTTTTATCAAACTCAGGATCTAGCCAATCCATGGGGAGAAAGTCAAACACAGGCCTGGAAAACGATAGAGACCAGGCAGGTTATGGAAGAAGGTACAGCCATCGCCTTTTCAAAAGAAAAAATTTCTATCACCGTTGCCGATCTGGTTCATGATGGGCGAGATGAAATCCTGGTCTTTTCACCCATCGCCCTAAATGTTGTCGATAACAACGACGTCTATGGCGTTCAAGCTTGGGGTATCGCGCCCCCAGGCCATCCACAAGAGAATCAATTTATCCGCAAAATGGTCGCGCGTACTGCTCGCGTTGAACGGGAAAGCTCGCCGAAACCCTTTGTGATGCCTATCAACGTTGACCGCGATTCCGTGCAAATCAAGTTTCTCGAACCTCTAAAAGAATTTGTCTTTACCGAACCTCTGCTTATTGCAGCCATTGCTAGCCCACCCTGCCTAGACGCCAGCATTCAAAATATCCAGTCTTGTACCACATCTTTTGGTCAAACAGATTCTTCCACAGTCGAAAATGAATCCGCCACGACGGTTTCTGCTTCCATTCATGTGGGTTTTAACGTCGAAGATCGAATTTTTAGTCAATCAGCGTTGGAAGTCGAAGCAACAGTCACCACAGCGGCTACTTTTTCGCAAACGTCTGCTTACACCTTATCTGAGTCCATTACTTATACTACGGGTCCTCTAGAAGATGGCGTGATCTTTACGACGGTTCCGTTTGATCGCTATATTTATGAGATAGCTTCCCACCCTGAGGCTGACTTAGTAGGTCAACAAATCGTCGTTTCATTACCGCGAAAACCGATCACTCTGAAAGTCGATCGTAGTTTTTATAATGCTAATGTTGAAGAGGGAAATATCCTGGTCGACGAGCAGGTATTTGGTCATACCCCAGGTAAGCTGGATACCTACCCAACACGCAGTAAAAGGGATGAACTCCTGCAACAATATGGCGGACTCAGCACTGAGGTTCGCAGTGTTGGACAGGGGACAGGATCGGTAGAGCTGGGCCTTGGACTCAGTGAAGAATATGGGGAAGGAAAAACTTTGGAAGTCGGCGTTGAGCTGACAGTAAAGTTAACAGGAGGTGGTGTGATGGGCGGCTTTACGATCGGCGCTTCAACCAGCTCAAGCCTAAGTGTTGTCAACGGCACAGAGAAATCTTACACGGCCAATGTCGGTGATTTATCAGCCGATAGTTTTCCTGGAAACCAATACAACTTTGGTATGTTTACTTATTTCCAACCTCACTCCAGCGGTCAAAAGTTTGAGGTATTAAATTTTTGGGTGGAACGCTAGACGTCTGAGAAAGTTTAGTTTTTCGCCAATGGAGTTAAGGAATCCTGTTCCATTGGTGAAAAATCCAATCGCTGTTCGACATCGGCTTCGGTAAGCTGTGCGAGCAAACGAAGCCGATCTAGCCGTAACTTTTCTTTTAAAGCTTGATCATGGACAGAAAGTATTTGTGCTGCATATGTGCAGGCATTAACAAAGGCCGAGCTTCCCGAACCAAAGAAAGCAAGTGGAAATCCTGCAGGCATCGCTACGGCTTTCGCCTCACTTTCCTGATCAATGCCTAGATTTACAACCAATACAGGTAGACAAGAATAGGCTGCGACAAAGCTTGCTTGCAAAGTGGCCTGCTCTGCCGCACAGATAAGAACTTTACCTTGATTTGCTGCAAATCCTTCTAACAAAACTTGCAGGGAGCCAGGGGCTTTATGCGCACTGCTGAGACGCAAGCTAAAGGGGATACCTAACTCACGTAAAGCATCCAAGCCCTGATCCAAGAGCGCGAGGTGCTGATGATCGTCACAAAGTATGAGAATGTCGCTCATCTTGCATTCCTATTCAGATTCCCGCACCATACGCAAAGCAATATCCTGACGATATTGAACACCTTGCCAGTTTTTTGCAAGTTCGCTGACTTGTTGATAGGCTTTTTTGCGTGCATCTTGAAAGCTGGTATCCGCAGCCACCACACATAAAACTCGACCATTGCCGGTTTTTAGACGGCCTTCGTTTTCTTGGATAGAAGCCGCAAAGACAGCCTGATCAATGCCTTGATTAGCAAAAGTCTCTGCCGCCAAGTCCATGGGCGCCGCTTCACCTTCTCCATAAGGATAGCCTTGTGAGGCCATGACTACGGCAACTGCTTTTCTCTGAATTGATGGTGCCCGATCTTGGACTAAACTTTGATCCACTTCAATTCCGACCTGCCTGGCAATCATGGGTACCCAATCCCGATCATCTTGAACGACCAGAACTTGTGCTTCTGGATCACCTAAACGAACATTAAACTCAACGACTGATGGGCCCTTTTCATTCCACATCAGGCCAACATATAAGTAGCCCTGGTAGCGAATACCACGACGTTCCAATTCTTTTAATAGCGGTGCGACAACTTCTTTTTCTACTCTGTCAGCAGCATCTGCTGGTAACCAGGAAACTGGCGAATAGCATCCCATTCCTCCGGTATTCGGCCCTTGATCACCATCCTTCAAACGCTTGAAGTCAACGGCAAAGCCTAAACGTGATGCTCCTTGTTGTCCAACCATACAAAAATAAGAACACTCACGACCTTCCAAAATATCCTCAATCACGACCGTCGCTGCCGCACCGGCCATGGAACCTCCGTAGAGGCGTTTGAGACCTTCTTCTATATCAGCTTCTGATTTGCAGACAAACACGCCTTTGCCACTGGCTAAGCCACTTGCCTTGATGACTGTGCCTCCTTTTTCCTTAAGGCTACGCATGGCCACACTTCGGCACTCCTGCTCACCTGATACCACTTGGTAGGATGCCGTCGGAATTTCGGCGGCGGCCATGACATCTTTGGCAAAAGCCTTTGAAGCCTCAAGCTCTGCGGCTGCCTTGACTGGGCCAAAGACGGGCAGTCCCACTTGCTGACAGCGGTCTGCCAAACCATCCGCCAAGGGCTTTTCCGGGCCGACCACGACAAAATCAACAGATTGCTCGCAAGCTTTTTGAATCACTTCGTCCAAAGGCGCTGCTGCTGGCAAACCCAAGGGCTTGGCAAAGGGCGTCATCGCTGGATTACCAGGCCAAACTAGCAAGTCATCCACCAATACGGATCGACTCAGCTTCCAGGCGAGTGCATGCTCTCTTCCGCCGGAACCAACTAGCAGTACTTTCATATATTTTCCCCGCATTTCATCGCTTACCCAATGTTGCCCTTCTTTTATCGGTTGGGCCAAAACCTGTCAACTGTGACTTGTCAGCCGGAATCATGTTAAAATCACCATAGGTATTCTTGCCTGGATACTGCTGACAATGACCCCGAGATCTTGAACACATTGGAACGAACGAAATAGGGATATAAATATCGTGTCAACGGCACAAGGGATATTCGGAGCTTGGGACAATCCGAACATTATCTATATCTCCAGCGATACCAGCCGGGTACCAGAAGAGATCACCGACCGCTTATCGCGCAGGGGATGGAAAATTGCGGTCTCGACCGGCAGTATTCTGCGCGGGTTTAAAGCCTTGTATGAGGGCAAGGGCTCGGTGTTACTCGTTGGTGATACCCCAGAATTACCAGCGATATTAACTTTAAGAAACCAAGTTTCAGACCCACTGGCAATTTTAACGCCGACCATCGTTGCCTGTTCCGAGGAAAATGCTGCCGACAAAGCTCACCTCATCGAATTAGGTACACCCGAAATTATTGACTACCCGCTAAACCCAGCTAAGTTTGTCGAAACTCTCGAATGGGTCCTACGCAGATGGAATCAGGGGCAACTGCGAAAACTAACTGAAGCGAAAAATAATCTATTAAAACGTCGCCCTGCAGAGTCAATGAAGATTTTAACGCAAGTGATCGGTGTTCATGAAATCATTCCCATGGCAGTTCCCTGCCTCGGTCATTTCATTCGCAAGCAAACCAATCCAAAAACGGTCGAAAAAATTCTTCTCAATGCCCTCAAAGAGCATCCACGTAATCTCGGTATTCTCATAGCGATGGTTGACTTTTATTTAAAAGTTGCCATGCCGGAAACGGCACTTAAACTGATCGGTGTTGCCAAGAAAAATCATGGTAATCCGCGCATTATTGTTCCTGAGCAAATCCAAGCACTGCTGATGATGAACCGGGTCCATGAATGCATTCCTTTATTGGAAATCATGAAATCTACAGGTTTTATGCCACAAACAGCGAAAAACTTTCTGATGCGTTGCCTTTATACTGAAGGCTTAACAGATCGCTTTGAGCGCATGGCCGAAGGCCAAACATTAATTTTGGAACAGTTTCAAAAGCAATGGACCAAGCAAACCCTCAGTGAAAGCGCCTAAGCAGAGGAAGGCATGGGACACAATCTAAAAGATTACCTTGCTTATTGGGGTCTGCAAAGCTCTCCTTTTGATCATATTGGTAAAGATGCAACACAGTTGTTTTTTCCAAGTGAATGGCAATCCATGCTCGATCGACTCCAATTTTTCTGTGAGCGATCGGGAAGTCTATTAAATATCGTAACCGAGCCAGGTCATTGCAAAACCAGCTTGGCAAAATGGCTTTACCACTCTCTTGACCCGATCAGACATGAAGTTCTGATGTTTTCGCTATTTCAAGAGCAGGGGAAATCCGGCTGGCTTGTTCCCCGACTGCTAAAATTAACGGGCGCCACGCCAGCAGCTGATGAAGAGGCTTTGGAGCAATTAGGTGCTGCCATCGATGAACTAGGTATGGATGATCGCGTTCTGACCATACTTATTGATGAAGCACATAAATTGCAAACCATAAAAAGTCTTCAGGATATCCATAGCCTGATTAGCATTCAATCGATGGTTGCCACGCGCATCAACATCGTCTTATTCGGTAACCCGGATTTACTGACAACGATCGACAAGTCCGATACCTTGCGCAATCGCATTAGCATGTCCGCTACTGTCTCTCCCTTGACACCGGATCAAATTCAAACTTACCTGAATGCCCACTTGCAAAATATTGGACTATCCCCTAATACAATTAGTTTTGACGCACTTCCGAACCTGCATCGTTTCAGTCGCGGTTTATTCTCTCGGCTCAATACATTGGTCGAAAACAGTTTGATTGAAGCTTTTCTCAGGAAGGAAAAAACGATACATTCAGAAACGGTTTTGGCAGCAGGGCGATTCCTGCCGGTGATGGAACCAGGAGCCTGGGAGTCCCAAGAACAGAGTAGACGAGCGTCCCCAGCTTCCCCTAGCCACCCGATCGTTGCTGGAACTACCGAGAGTCCGGGTAGTCCAGCAGAGCCCACTCGTCAGCAGTCTATTGAGCTGAAGCGACTCTTTTATAAGAGTGGAAATACCAGAGGTAAAAAAGAATCAGCAAGCTAGCGTGTTAAAAAGTCGTGCCCAAAAAAATTCGAGTCCTCCTCATTCTTGCGATCGTACTCACTGCCATGGCGTTTATTGCCAACATGGCGGTAGACAATCCCTATGGCCATCAACTTGTCCGCAAAGCGATCAATACCGAGTTAGCCAAACACAGCAATCTCAAACTGGACTTTAAAGCTTTATCGCTCAACTTCGCTCCGCCTGGTGTCAGAATCTATGGCGTTTCTGTCACAGTCCAAGGCAGCGAGGAGAGAGTCCTGGAAACTTCACGCTTGCAATTCAATGTTTCCTGGACTTCCCTGTTCGTGGGTCAAGCCAAGCTTGGAACCATACGTTTGCATGAGCTGCGAGTTGCTTATCCATTTCCAGAGAATGTCAAGTTTTATCCAACAGAATCAGCGAAGCCCAAGGTGGATAAACCCACTCTATGGCGTTGGCCGCCGGATACGTCTTTTCCTTTGTCCCGCATCGTCCTCGTTGACTCAAGTATTCAACTCGGCTTAGGATCAGCAGACACCAGCGAACTTGTCTTGCAACTTGATGGATTGAATCTTGATTGGACCATCAGTAATTGGCAATCCTGGGAATTAGATCTAGAAGCCAATCGGATCAATCTTTTCATCGACAAAAAGCATATTCTTCAAGATACAGAGATTTTCACCAAACTCTCTGCGCGTCATACCGAGATTAACTCGGAATACTTTCATGCCAAGTCTCACAGGCTCGATTTATCTGGAGCTCTTACCGCTGAACTGGAGTTATTAGAGCGCAAATTCGATCCACTCAGTGCTCGACTCTTTTTTCAAGAAATTATCGGCCTTCATATCAAGCATCGATTCAAACTGGAACGAGGTGATATAGAAATTTTAGGTGATTATCTCGGCTCAGATAAAAGTCAGGGCGATGTTTCAGGCAAGGGGCAAGTCTCCCTTCATATTCCTTTTGACGAGCGCCCACTCACATGGAATATTCGCGGTAAGGCCCAGTCTCATCAAGCTAAGCTTGCAGGATTTAAACTCCTCGATTCCAAGATTACATTTCTCATTGACTCGAAAGGCTTCTTCTTTCAAGAAGCGGAAGTATTTGAGGGTGACACTTCGCTTGCAGAAGGTAGCGGGGAAATACTGTTTGAAGAAGGTGTCCCGATCCGCTTTAACATTTCCCCTTATAAGTTACCTTTTAAAGCTTTAATGTCTATTTTGCAAGTCGAGGACTTTGAACCTATACAGATGCAGTTGAATGCCAGAGATCTGGTTTTGTCTGGTAAAGCCATACCTTTTCAACTGCAGCTTACAGGCAGCGGCCACTTTCATAATATAACAACACCTATCATTCAACACTCGCAGCATCAATATAAAGAAGGCCCACGCTGCACAATGAATATTGATCTGCGCATCAACAACAAGCGCCTATTGATGCAGAAAGCAGATGGGTTTTGTTCTATACCAGCCGAGCAACAAGCCTTAAGTGAAACAGAAGGCACAAGTTCAGCTCCAAAATTTTCCCGCCTGCAACTTAGCGGTCATTTCAACTTTGATACGCAAGGTGGAATGGATTTTAAAATCGAAATACCACAAGCTGATGCCAGAATAAGCCAACATTTCACCAATATGAAAACTCGCGGCTTAATCGACGCGGAAGCTCACTTTATAGGTCCTTACGACCAATTTCGAATCGACATGCAATTAAACACAAGCAAATTTAGATTATGGGACGAAACCTATGAGCGCTTACAATTCGCAGGTACTTACTTAGGAAAGGAACGCCTGCTAAAACTCCGCAAAGCGCGATTGAGTCTAGCAAACAATAGCTTTATTGACGTCTCCAATAGTGCAATGGGATTTCAAAAAAGCATCAATTATGACGGACTTATTCAGGCTAAGCAGATTCCAAAAGCAACGATCAGCAACTGGATGCGAAACTTTGCCCCCACGTTACCGCTTGAATTTAACGTCCGTGAACTCAATGCACAAATCAAAGGTCCTATAACCAATCTTGATCAAATACTGGGCCAAGTTAATGCTGAAATTGGCGAACTAAGTTATCAGGAGGAGCGGCTTGCATCACTCCTTCGTGTCAACCTCACACGCAACAAGGAAGGTATCAGTATTCCGAATTTCTATGCACGCCTTGACCTCCTTGAAATAACAGGTTCAGTCATCCACAAGCACCACCATCACTATGAAAGATCAACCCAGAAAGTATTTTCTCTCTTAGGCATCGGGCAAAAAGATCCGATAAAGCTATCGCTGCAATCTGCTCCTGTCCAAACGCAAACCGAAACTGATGCAACACCAAGTAAGAGTGAGTGGAATCATCTTGGATCTCTGCCATTCATAGGCTCTATATTCAAAGATATTCAGTTCGGTGGCGACATCGTGTTTCAAACAGACCTTGACGGCACGATCAAGCGTTTGGATGGACAAATCCAGGGCTCCTTGGAAAATTTATATGTGTTTGACTCACCTATTGCTTCCATTAATTTTTCCGGCTTTATTCGGGGATCGCGCATCGAACTACCCGTCCTTCGTCACTCAGGTAATGCGTTAGTTGGTCGCTTCTCTCTTGACTTCCTCGCTCCAGGTATTCCCTATGAATGGTATTTTGATTTAAACCAGTTTGACTTCCGCGCTATCTTTGGCCCCATGTTTGCAAAAGATCCACGTAATTTCGCCTATCTATCTGCATTCTGGCGCATGGAAGGCCGTTTTCAAGACTGGTGGGAGTCAAAAGGTGAATTGCGTGTGGATTCAATTGCTATAAATTATATTAACGAGGTTCTTGGCCAGGCCCGAAAAATCGAACTCATATCTGATAAAGAGATTCGAGTCGCGTTTGATTCAAAGGGCTGGAATTTTTCTGATGGAAAATCATTAAAGCTAGAAGGGGAACATTTTTCAGTCGAGTTGATGGCTGAAAATAATAAACCACCGCAGCGGCTTAACCTAAATTTTCAGTCAGCCGTCAACTTACAGGTACTCAGACACCTATTCCCCCAAGTTGAGACGGCACGTGGGCAAGTGGTGCTAAATGGATCCTTAACTGGTTCCGTGGCGGAACCGAACATCCAGGTATCATTGCGAGACCGGAAATTGGACCCATTCAAAAGCAACAACTGGGAACCAGTTTCTATCGGCTTGGCAGATCTCCCGCCAGCATTTACCAATATCGGTATTGATGCAAAATTTGATAATGGAATACTTAGAGTACAAAGGCTGACTGCCAACAAAGGCCAGCAGGGAACGATCTTGGTAAGTGGCAATTTAAATTTGAGCGATGACTCATCAACTGCTTCCCAACTTCTTATGGAAATCGAACGTATCGAAATGAATCGTTTGGATATCCCCTTATTAAACGCGGCAGACACAACTTTAAGTGGTTCCTTGAATTTAACTGGTAATCATTTTCCTTTCCGTTTAAGCGGCGATGTAAGATTAGACCGAGTCCATTCCATTGGTAATTTTGATTTACGCAAACAAATCATCCAAGCTTTATACCGAAAAAGATATTCTGCACCGACTGCCACGAGATCCGCCTATTTGGATCTAGATGTTGAGCTAAGCGCAGAGAAAACCATGTACATCCGCAATCGGAATATGGAAGCAACCCTGAGTGCAGAGTTGCAAATACAAGGTAGCGAGACTGAGCCTATCATACTAGGGCAGATCTCTACCGAAAATGGCAACTTTATCTACAAAAGAACTTTTGATATCAATCGCGGGATTATATCATTTGATGAGCCAACCAGCCCACCGAACCCGAAACTGGATATCATCGGTGATGTTCAAGTTGAAAATTATAATGTTGAAGTTAACATCAGTGGCACAGCATCTGATCCTCGGGTGAACTTCAGCATTGACCCTCCCACGCGACCGGATGGTTCAGCAATTTCCAATGTTGATATCATCGTACTTTTAACTTCAGGGCAACTACCGTCAAGTTCCGACACCTCACCCATTAAAGTTGCCAGTAACGAAGCCCTTAGTCTTTTTGTGGGCTTTGCTGAAGGTCCGCTGGAAAAAATATTTGATGCTTCCGGCCAAAGTTTCGTGCGACAGGTATATATCGACTCTTACCTGTCCGAGACAGAGTCACGGCCTATCACGCGGTTAAACCTACCGATTCATATCAATGAAGATCTTCGCATCGTCTTTCAGGTTGACGATGACGAAAATTTCAAACAAAGTTTTCAATATTCATTACATGAAAATATTAACGTGTCTGGAAGTATCGATAAGAAAAAAGAAGACAAATCGAGAAACGAACGCAATTTGCCAGCAGATACTGTAGTCGATTTAAAGTTTCGGTTTAAATTTGATTGATCAAAGGGTGTCATTTGCCTTTTAAACGATTCCAATTTCTTTTTCTTATGCTAAGCTTCTTTCTTTTCAAAGATGCTCTAGCTTCAACTTGGCAATTCCAAAATCCACACATCATCAATGAAGAATTATTGGACCGCCTTAAGAAAGACTTTCCCCGTATTTCTGAGCCAGCTGACGCCAGCCAACTACTCGAAGCGATTGCCAGTCAGCAAGCCTTCAATAAGCTGGAAATTTTCCGACAAGGAACTGGTTTCGTCATCCAGGCGGAGGCCGCGAAAAAAATCCGCAAATTAGAGATTAAAACATTAACGCGACAACTTCGTTATGAGTTAAGTTCCAAGTCCTACTCCTATATTGGGCTGGTTGATAGCCGGGAAACCCGGAAAAGACTGCGCCGCGACTTTACAGAGACCCTAAAAGGTCAAGGATTTTACCTGCCAAATATCAAAATCGAAGAGAGGCAATCAGATGAGACAAATATCGATCTCCAAGTAACAGTTGAAGAAAATTTTCCCTGCTTGATTCGCGAAGTCCTCTTTGGCTTTAAACTTCCTGATGATATTAAATTCCCCTTAAATAAAGGCAATATTTGCGAAACTGAAATCATTGAAGGCGCCATCTCACAGCTTGAGGAAAATTTACGAAATAGAGGCTACAATCAGCAAAAGATCTTACCCGCTGAAGTACGCTTTGATACTGAATCAAATTCAGCCCAAGTATATATTCCCGGAACCATTGGTCGAAAGGTATCTTATGAAATTGATAGCCCTATTCGCAATCCGGCAATTATATCGTTTCTGTTCGGTGATGAATTAAATACCTTGGACCCATCGATCGTTGCGCCAGACTCCATGCGCACTGAAATAATTCGTAAGTATCGGAGCAGGGGATTTGACGATGTGACAGTTGAAGGGCCGACGGTTTCCCAACCTGACTCGAAAACAACTCTTTATCGTTTCAAAGTCAATCCCGGACCTGAATATAAAATTACGGAAGTCCAGATCGAGGGGTTGACGGTTCTAACACAGGAGGAAGCCATTGAGGCGATGGGTCTTTATCCCAGTCTGGGCAACACTCCATTGCTTACGCAAGATATTATCCGAGAGTCAATGGATAACTTAATTAGCCAATACCATAAATTGGGCTATTGGGATATCCGTCTCAATTTTCCTCGCATTACCAAGGACCAGTTTACAGGCCAGACAAAACTGGTCTTTGTCATCAATGAAGGCAAGCGACGCATTCTGGATGGTCTAGTTTTGCAGGGGGTTACTGTATTAGATCAAGATACCATCAGAGAGTGGTTTCCCGTCCAGGATCGTCAACCGATCATCTGGAATGATTTGATGGATTTTGAAAAAAAGGTACGCGACGAGTATAAACAGCGTGGTTACCTATATACGAAAATTCATATCGATCTATTACAGAATAGCCGTTTTCGTGATGTCGCGACCCGCATCGTCGCCCGCATTGATGAAGGCCCTCAGGTCAAAATCGGCAAGATAGAAGTCATCGGGCTCGTGAAAACCAATCCGGAAGTCGTATTGAGAGAATTGCGTTTTGAAGAAGGTGACGTTTACAATCCTGAGTTAATTGAAGAAAGTCGCCTGGCTCTGATTGAGCTTGGCTTGTTTGGGTCAGTTAGTATCAGACCGCAAGACACCATAGATTTGACGAACGAAAATGAAAGCATCGATTACCTTATCATTCTCAGTGATGCCAAACCTGGAACGGTTATGTTTGGACCAGGTTGGAGTTTGAATGAAGGGGGACGCTTTTCCATTGATACTGCCTATGCTAACTTAAATGGCGAAGGCCGGCAGATATTTTTACGGGCTGCGATTAATGAAGAACGCGACCAGACACCTATCGGCACCAAAACCTTACTTGGACGAAATATAGGGCTGGGACTCTTAGAACCCTATCTACTCAATCTTCCCGTCAACGGAACCTTAACATTAAACCACAGAGCAGAAGCCGACAACACGCAATGGGAAATCAGTCGTTCGCTGGAAGGCATTCTATCCCACCGCTATCGTCTACCTGGTCCAAAACAACGCAGTGAGCTATTTGGCCTGTACAAAACAACAAGAATCGAAGCAGACTCATTTGTGAGTGAATTGATCCTGGTTTCTAAAGGTGATGTCCAGATTCGTGAGTTTGGTCTTCGTCATCATATTGAAGCGCGAAATGATATAAGCTGGCCGACTCAGGGTTATGTTTTCCAAGCAGAAGCCGCCTGGGCAGACTATTATTTTGGTGGCGATACCAAATACTTTCGCTGGTCACTCCGCCACAGTGCCTACAAAGAGCTTTATGAAGATTTCGTACTTGCCGTCGGACTCACTTATGATACGTATCAAAATGTGCAAAGGCTAGGTGATAATGCCGACGTGCTCCCCTCATCTGAGCTTGTCAAAAGTGGTGGTGCCAACACTAACAGGGGATTTAAAGAAAATGAACTCGGTCCAGTCATACGTTATCGCGATCCTAATGAGCGTCTGGAAACCATTTTCCCAGGTGGATCGCAGCGTTTTTCTTTAAAAACTGAAATTCGCTATCAAGCGATTCAGGATACCATGGCAATTTCCTTCTTTTTTGATAGTGGCAACTCCTTTTTTAGTCCGAAAGAAGAAGCTATTATTCGTAAGGAAAATAGCACCAAGGCCGAGTTTTATGACAATCAACCATATAAGCTGGAAGACATTTTCCGCAATCCACGCGTTATCTGGGAAAAAAACTATTTATCCTACGGTTTGTCCTTAAGTTATCTGACTCCCTTGGGCTCGATCAACTTAAGTTATGGATTTCCCTTGAAGCGCTGTTTGACAGGAGAAAGCTGTGTCGAACCACGAGGTAATGATGATTTCAATAAAATCACAGGAGGCCAACTGCATATTAATGTTGGCGCCAATTTTTGATCGCTTATTCTGCTAACTATTTTCGCCTCGTGCCTTGTATAAGTTAATTCCACAAGACTCTAACGAGCTACCAATTCTTCGCTGACCAACGGTAAACAGATGCATTCTTGTAAGGGTCTGGCTCTTCCGTACTAATCCACAAATTATCTTCCGCATCAACATCAATTGCGGTGATCGCTTTCAACTGCGGTGGCAGACGCAATGTGTGAAGATAGCGAATATGATAACAAGTCTCAAAGTGAAAAATATTAATTTCCTGTTTTATGAAGTCGCCAACTAGTATTTGCTTGCGCTTTTCACTGACAGCAACTCCTGTCAGTCCCGGGGCGTGCAATTTGCTTTCTGGCTCGACAAAACAGCTTTGTTGAAACTGACAATACCCCATCCCTCCAAGGTCACACTTCATACCTATAATTGAAAAACCAGGAATACGGCTAGCGACGATCATTTGTGAATTACCGATGTGCTTTCTCCATGACTCAGGCAGCACTGCAACATCAGTAAATATTTCCGGTTGTTTCGCCATCTTCTTGTAGGATTGTAAGAAACGTGCTCGCAGATTCTGTGTCTCTCTTTGAGGGGGAAGACCTCTTCTGTCAGCAGGTGGTGATAAGAGATCGAGAACGAGATCGCGCGCTACGCCCCATTCTTTCTTTTCAGCATTAAAAGTCAAAAATCGCCGGCGGTAGGGATCAAATACCATGAGGTATTCATCCAAGCGGATGATCCCTCGCCAAAAACTATCCGACACCTCCTCTGGCAAATGATGGCGCCAACTTTGAGCCGTATCCCGCCCCTGCATATAAAAAGCGGCCTCCGAGTCTTTCGCGCTAGCATTATAACGTGATTCTATTAAGAATCCGCCAAATTTTGGCAAAAGCCAAATACGGTCCTTATCGCGCATCACCCCAAAAATTTCCCTTTCAATGGAAATTTGTGCGTGATCTATTTTGTCAAATTCAAGTATCTGGACATTTTCATGAGCATTCGTTGACAAACTTACAACGAAAGTGAAGAGCATGAATAGAATTCGAATGATGCAATACATCGTCTCTCCTTGCTCGATCCCTTATCACAACAAGTCAAATATGGTAATATGAAAGAAGCTCTGGTTACTCTGGTGCAGCCTCAATCATTTACCATTGCCAAAGATAGGTCTTTAGCTATATGCCTTATTCGGAACGTATCGACGAATATTTGAAAAACTCCAGTTCCGCTGAGCGAATCGCCCTACTGGAAGCGATGCGAGTAAAACAGGATTGGCTTCCTTTGAGCCTTTCTCAAGATTTGATGTGTCTCAAACTGAGCGAGGATGAGCTTCACGCCATTCTAAGAGCGACTAGTAGTAAATATTCGCTATCCTTTGAAGATTTTCTTACTCGACAAATTCCTCAATGGAACCAGAACATTGCCAGTACTGCTCTTTGGGAATGGGCTGTCCGCTCTGATCGTCTTTTATGGCATCGCACCATCCCTATTAGCGCCGACCCTCATCTACCTCAGCGTTTAGCGTATACCATGCTCGATCTCGCCTGGTGCGGCGGTGGTAGACGGGTGATCGCGACTTTTGCAGATAAAGAAGGCATCGAAGAGATGTCTCCGGCATTTTTAGCTTTGCTTTATTTTCGTGCTCTGCAATGGAATGTTTCTTCAGCTCGCTTGCTCCATATTGCTGAAGATACCGTCAAGCAATCGATCGGCTCACGTTTTATCCCGGAGCGCACTGTACCCTATTTGCTCGCTTACCTTTATCGTTTTAAGCCGGAATGGGCGGAAAAACTTAAAACAGATCAAACTCTGACTGGACTTTGGAGTCAGTTTCATGGAGCCAGTTTCTCGGAACTGCAACAGGAACTTCGCATCAAGAAGCTTGAACTTCAATGTGGCAAAAATCTGGGGCCAAAAACTTTAGCAGATCTACTGCACCACTGGCCCATGATCTGGGAGCGGCATAAGATTTCTGATACTGTCGTCTCCTGGCTTTTGCAACAGTTTGCCAAGTTGCCTGCAAAACAACGCTTGAGCAATCTATGGGAATACTTCGCTGGCATTCCGCAAAGCACTTTAGACCAAGCCTTAAGTCAAACTAAAGATGAAAAAGTTTTTCTTTTTAGCCTTTCTGAATTGAACTTCTTAATTAATGACAAATCGATTGAAGGGACCAAGGAGCTCATTCGTAATTTCCTGCAACAGTCGAAAGACCTTAATTCTGCCCTCAATCAGATACCGAAACGATTTTCTGCCTTCATCAATAGTCAGGAAAATGGCAAAACCCCATATGATAAAGCCTTCATTGAGCAAAAAGATATTTTAAAAGAATCAATCCGCATAACTCCTGATGACTTTCAAAACTTAAGCCGTGACCAGGTGATTCAAGACCACGATGATCCCGATCGGGGCATGTTTTTTGACCTGGTTTATCGCTCTGCAGCAAAAATTGACGCTAAAAATATTCAGAATGAATACTGGCAAACACTAACAGACGCCTGGTTGGATCCAAAAGGTGAGAAACTGGAAAAATTAGCCAACCTCGCTCGTCAGATGCCGTTTCTCTTTCAGATTAGCTATGTCGACACCTTAGGACGGTTTAAAGGTATTGACAATGCTGCCTTAAAACTTCTTGACTATATACGCAGCCAGGAAGAAAACATCTTACGGGCCGTGATTAATGCTTTAGCTGGCATCAAAACAAATCGCTCGACTCAGGAACTCGTCGCCTTTCTGACTCGCCCAAATGTCAGTTTTACTTTGCAAATGGAAATCACACAAATACTCAAAGACTGTGATTTGACCCGCTTACAACATGAACTGCGGAGTGCGATCAATGATTTACGCTCCGATATAAGCAGTGACGAACCTGTTTGGGAACTTCGCGAAACTTTGACGAGTCTTTTGCTCACAGGAGAGCAAACTGCCAGCTCCGGGTCACCTGGCGATCAACCTACCTCTGAAGACCTGGATCGAAGTTTACGCCAACGAATACCAAGTTTTGATCTCCTTTCTGGAGAAGCAAAGCGCGCCTTACGAACTGCTCAATTCTTTCATTTACAAGTCAGCAGCTCAGGCAATCTAAATACCATCGACTTAAGCCCAGCCATTGATATGCAATATAAAGCCTTGGAATTAAGTTTTCGGGAAAAATTTGAAGACATCACTGGCGCGGTGATCCGCGAAGGATCCTTACAGCGCAAGCTCGATGTCCTGGGCTATGCACGACCAATTCCTAGAGCTATGGATGATTTTGAGCGCTATATTGAAAACTTACCAACAATCAAATCGATTCCCTTCTTCAGCCGCTTTAAATTACGAAAAATGCTTCGTGCGATTTGTCAGTTTCGGCCAGGCAAGCGTTTCACCTTAGACGGGCTCAAAGCCTTCGCCTTATTCTTTATTTGTTTCTCTCGTAAGGAGTGCCGTTACGGCTTGAACAATATGCTGCCGATTCCTGATATGAGCGATGCCGAACTATATGAGTACTGTAAAGCTCTCCACGTATTTCAGGATTTCCGTAATCGTGCCGCGCATGAGGGATTTCACCCCGACGCCAGTCACGATCTCGATGGCATTTGGACCAATACCAGCATGATCATTGAGGGCATGTTCCATATGGAGCAGAAGATTCGCGAAGCCACGGGACAAAAATCATCTCTAAAAACAGGCTGAAGTCACAATTTACGACAAAACAAGCCTATATGGCATATTTACCCTTTTAGACGACACCCTCAGCTTGAGATGTCCTTAGAAAAGTGCTAAGGCATTTCAAACTGTTATTCGTTTTTGAGGGGTCAAAAGATGAGTGAAAAGGTAGCTTTAGTAACAGGAGCATCTCGAGGTATTGGTCGTGCTTGCGCCAAGGTACTAGCTGAAAACGGATTCCGAATCGCCATCCACTATCGCCGCGATGAAGAAAAAGCCAAAGAGCTTGCCGCTTCCCTTCCAGAAGCAAAAATTTTTCAAGCCGATTTATCATTGGAAGAAGACTGCAAACAGCTGATCAAATCTGTAAAAGACGCCATGGGACGCATCGATGTCCTCGTCAACAATGCTGGAGTCAGCATCGATCAGATTATTACCTTTGCCAAGCCGGAAGAGCTAGAACAAGTCTTCAACACGAATTTCAAATCCGTGTTCCATCTCAGTAAGGCTGCCTCCCGTGTCATGATCAAACAGAAAGCCGGTAACATCATCAATCTGACATCAGTAGTCGGCCATACTGGCAATGGCGGTCAGAGCATGTACGCAGCTTCCAAAGGTGCAGTCACTGCATTCACCAAAAGCATTGCAACTGATCTGGCAAACTTTGGTATCGTCGCTAACTGTGTTGCCCCAGGCTTTATCGATACGGAAATGACAAGCTCGCTTCCCGGTGAAGTTAAGGAGCAAATTGCCAATAAAATTCCGATGAAACGCTTAGGTACGAGTGACGAAGTAGCAGGTGTGGTTGCCTTTTTAGCGTCAGACGCGGCCAGTTACATCACAGGTAGCACCATCCATGTGAACGGTGGTATGTTCATGGCTTGACCTAGCCATTATCGGAGGAATTTATGTCGCAGGGGATCAAACAAGCGGCGCGCACCTTCATCCATGCTCTCGGGCACTATCACCCGCCGGAAGAACTACCCAATAGTTTTTTTGATCAGTTGGGTATCGATTCCAATGCTGCATGGATTGAGGAAAGAACCGGAATTCAAAGCCGTCGAACGGTACTTAGCAAAGACGACATCATCCAATTAAAATCACGGGACACCGACCTTCAGCAATTGCGCGATGCTGGTCGTGTGCCAAGTATTGCTGATATCGCCGAACCAGCTTGGAAGATGCTGCAAAACCGGCTTGACTCAGTGGAGCTTAAGCCTGAAGCATTGATTTGTGGAACGTCGATTCCCGACTTCGACATACCAGCTAACGGTTGCTCGATCGCTGCGCGATTGGGCTTGCAAATCCCATCATTTGATACCAACTCCGCATGCAGTTCTTTTGTAGTCGACATACACGTTACACGCGGTTTATTAAATTCAGCACTCTACAAAACCATTGCTGTATTTAATCCCGAACGCTATTCATTACGAACCGATTTCAGTGATCGTGCTTCGTGTGTTTTGTTTGGTGATGGTTGCGCAACTGCCCTGGTCAGCTCCGAACAACGTCCCGGATCCTTGGAAGTGATCGATACCATGATCGATTCAGATCCATCAGGCTTTGAGGTCGTAAAGGTTCCTGATAATGGCTACTTTTCTCAGAACGGCAAAGCCGTACAAAAATTTGCCATTTCTCGAACAATCGAAGCGACCAAAGTTATTCTCGAACGCAACCAGCTCGAGCCAAATGATGTCAGCTATTTCACAGGCCATCAGGCCAATCTTCGCATGGTAATGTCGGCTGCAGAGAGGCTGGGGCTAAGTTCTGAAAAGCATCTTTATAATGTTCACCGCTTCGGCAATCAAGGAGCGGCTGGCGCTCCAGCAGTATTATCCATGAACTGGGATGTTTTCCAGCCAGGAGATAAAATTGTCGTTGCCGTGGTTGGCAGTGGTCTAACATGGGGCTCCATGTTGCTGCAAAAAACCTAATCCAAACGACATGGAAAATCTTAAAGTCCAAGAATGCCCTCATTGGTAAATCACGTACCAATGAGGGCAAATGGGGACTAGTAGTACGCTGGAACATCAATAAAACGATTCATTGATGTACCATGAAGAGTACGAACGTGGAGCAAACCTTCACCATGAAACGGCGCTGCCAAACCATGATTGACTTCAAAACTACGATTTTCCGCTTGGGCATCACATTCCGGGCCATCGACAATTTCGGCAATTGGCAAAACGACTAAGACATCATCCGGCTTGCGATAGGTTTGAATCTCTTTCATGACCATACAGCCGATCAGCATATGTGGGAAATGCCCTTGCAATTTCAGCACTTGCTTACCTGTCGCATAGTTGACGTCAATATAGGCATTCTCAACAGGTGCATAAAGGTGATCGTCCGGAGCTTCTGTCGTTCGTTCTTGAATCTGAAAGTCTCGGGTCACAGTTTCTGTCACTTCATAGATCACTTTATAATCACCAGCCTTCAAAACCCCGACTTTCACCTCCTGAAGAAAAGGGGTGATGCTTTGCAGACAATAAATGTCAGGATAGTAGAGGGCGGTCGCTCGTACTTTTACCAGTTTTTCATCATGGTCGACCTTCGCTTCAGTTTGGCCAATAGTATAGCAGGTTGATGAGAATTTTCCGTGCATCACAACCGAAACGTTATCATTATCATCATAACCAAATGGAATATAGATCTGTGAAATAGGGGCATCAATAACAACAGGCCCAGACTGAGCGGTTGCAAGAGGTGCAAACAACAGGGCAAAAGACAATACTAATGATCGTTTCATTTTTTGAACTCCTCGTGACGATGTACGTTGGAACACTATGCTATGAGCAAAGATTATTCCACTTAGCCATGAGATATCCTAAGCATTGAGCACAGAGGGATTGGAGAAGGTGCGACATTTTGCCCGTGAATCAATTGCTGCAGATTGTAGCTTATTCATCAGGATGATGACGATAACTGCGAAGCACCTGCAGGAAATGCCGCTAGAAATGTGAGGGAAGAAAGGCTCTGATTACTTAACTAGTAATGCCAGAGCAACTGCAGTTATTCCCGTAACGCAAGGCGGCTTTCAATCTGATAACGGTAAAGTTCTTTATTTTTAGTATCGTAAAAGCGGTAGCTTATTTGATTGATATCCATTTCCAACAGCATATAGCCATGGGCGGCTTCCGCATAAACACTGCTGCGGCTTACTAGTGGATCATGTAAGTCAGCACCACCGCCACCAGAAATAAACAGTTCAGCTCCACAATTATCATCCTTGCGATGTTCCAAGTGGTGAGTGTGACCAGCGAGATAGGCATTCGCCGAACACACATAATCCGCTAAAACTTTCGCTTGAAGCATAGGAGTTTTATGCTTGGGACTAGCACTGCTCAAGGGGTGATGACCTATTACAATTTTCCATCTTGCGGTCGACTCTTGAAGACGGGATGCAATAAAATCGAGCACACATTTTTCGGCATCAAAGCAAATATCAGCAACATTGGTATCAATTGCAATGACTTCCAATAGCTGATCAAATTTTACGGCATAGAAACGGTGGGGAAACTGCCATTGAGGATTGCGTTTGGAGTAGCGAATCTGCGCGCCTGGATCTCCACGATAGTCGTGATTTCCCAGCACAGGAAAGCGCGGCAGCTTGGATAAGCAAGGACTACTGAATGGCTTTTCGATTATTGTGTCCCACTTCGGGTCAAATTCCGAGCTAACGCCATCCATGTAAATATTGTCGCCAAGGAGCAAAAGACCATCAATGGATTCTTGTTGACAGTGTTTCTCCATAGCTGCGGCAACTCGCGCCTGGTATTCGTCGCCTGAACCAAAATCACCGATGGCAATCAAACGCAAATTCGCTCCAGCTGGTCGCTCAATCACCAGTGGCCCGCTACGATCAGTCGGTGCTTTTGATTGCCAATGGAAATAGCCGATAGACGACGCCGCAATAAAGCCTAGTAGGCTTACACTTGGGATCCAAAGCATAGATGACTCGCTTGTTTAAGTATGAATTTTTCTAAACATAACAAGTATTTCTATGTAAGCGCAAGTACGCAAAGATAAGAAGCGGGGAATTTTAGAAGTTTTCTATATTTTTGGATATTAGCCGATCTTCAATCAATCCATTATGGAACAATTGAATGTAGGCTTCTATTCGTTGGCGCCAAAGATCTTCCACTTCCTCATCAAGATTGAGCGCTTGAGCCAAACGCTCATCTTCCAAAGCGAAAGCCTCTAATTGCCGATTTTGCAGGTGATAGCGCAATATCCATTTGTCAGTCACGCCTAAATAAATTTGTCCAAAATACAACAAAGACAAACGATCCTGACCCTCTGACGACACCAGACTTTGTCCCTGCAAACTGATAGGCGAATCCTCCAGGCCGAGTAAATCGAGAATTGTTGGTTTGATATCGATGTGCTGAGAAACCGCCGATGAGTCCAGTCCAGTCAATGGATTTCCTGGATGAAAAATTAACAGTGGCACCCGAAATTGACCAAGTTCAGTTTGATAAGCAGTTTGATTCGATTTAGAAGTATGATCAGCAGTAATGACAAAAATGGTATTTTCATACCAGGGCGCATCCTGAATATAGTTAAAGAATTGTTTCAGAGCATAATCTGCATAGCCAATTGACTCATGGATGTCCAAGCTACCCTGCGGAAACTGACCATGATACTCATCGGGAATGCGATAGGGGTGATGTGAGCTAAGAGTAAAAATTGTCGAAAAAAAAGGCTGTGGACTCTGACTCAGTCGATCAGCAGCAAATTTGAAAAAAGGCTCATCAAAAATACCCCAGGTGCCGTCGTGATGCTCAGTTTGTGGGTAGGAGCTTGCATCAATATATTGATCAAAACCAAGCAAACGCGCCATCACATCAAAGAACATGGTTCCGGAATACCCCCCATGGAAGAAGTAGGAGCGATAACCGTGTTGCGCCAAAATATTTGGCAATCCTTCAATGCGATTGGTTTGATACGGCGAGGTGATAAATGGCTTATCCATCCAAGCTGGAATTCCAGCAATAATCGCAGGAATGGCATCAATGGAGCGCCGACCGTTGGCAAAGTGCTGCGGATAGAAAGTCGATCGACTTGCCAATTCATCCAGAAATGGTGTGTAGCCTTTATATGGATTACCCCATCCCATATACTCCCGCCCAAAGCTCTCCAGGATAATCACGACGACATTCGGCTTTTGTAAATCCTTAACAGCTTCCTTCGGCCTAGCCTGTAAAGGTGTAAGGACTCTTTCCACACTTTCCCAGTTAGGGAAATGATGGATAGCTGGCAATGATTCACTACCTACAGACTTTAACAGAGTGAAACTTGAGTTTAAGATGAGATTGGCCTTTTGCGGCCGACTATCAAGAAAAGCATTGGCAGCAATCAACGGTTTTGCTTGCCAGCCTCCACGCGCTAAAATGACAATTAATGCCACAACAACGAGATTAACCAAGCCAAATTCAAGCCAATTAAAGCGGAGGCGTTTTTTCACTAGCAAAGCTCGACTCAGGTAGACGAGTCCAACAATAAAGATGAACGCTGTCAAACTCAGATACCAATAGGAGCTTGCCAGAGAAAAAAATTGCTCTGCCAAATCATCCTTCATATCAAAGGCCGCAAAGGTCAAGCGTCGACCAGTGAATTGAAAATATTCCACATCAAAGAGATTGATAGCGATAAACAAACCATTCAAACTGATAAAGACAAAACGCTGGAGCCTTTTGGTCCAACGATCTTTTTGCTGCCGACCATCAAAGAAAACCCACAAGGCCAGTGGCGCATTGATCATCGCTAAAGCAGCCAAATCAAAACGCAGACCATGAACAAAAGCCATGAGCAGCTCAATGACGGGATAAGCATGAAATAGCTCTGCATTATTCAGCCAAAAGCCCATTCTGAGCAATTGATAGGCAAGCAATAGCCCAAGCATCGCCATTCCAAATCGCTGCAATTGGTACACGAGCTCACCCTCGAAAAACTGGTGAATGTTCACTGAGAAGTTCTAAAATTTTCTGAATTATAAAGAAAAGAAAAGCTTTCGTCGATCATTCCTTTTATGAGTGATCGATTTCATCTTCATGCCATTTCTGCTTATGGATCACTCGCGCAACGGATAGCGGGAATCTCACTCGCTTTTTGGCAAGTGCTCGTTGGCTAACAGACGGGCATAGGTTTCCATCACAATGATCCATCGCTCTTTTTCTTTTTCACTCATCAACTTGTCCAAAGCCTGCCAACGTTTATCAAGATTGGAAACTGTATATTCAGAGCGGAGAAATTGATTAAAACTTTCAACGAATAATTCGAGACTATTTTCGTCTAAGCGATAGGCGACAATCAGACCTGCGATCATCAGATCAAAGCCCCCTTTACCCTCATATATGAGAGAGTTGATCGTGCGCAGTGATTTGCCTAGAGTTTCCGCCACTCGCTTGCGCTCTGCCTGGGTTTTTAGGCATTCCCTGAGTAAGGCTTGTGCGGCTCTGCGAGCTGGTTCTGCGATTTGCCGTGCTGCATCTGCTTTTGTTTTTCTGCTTTCCGTACTGTCCAATCTTTTGCAACCTATCAGTAAAAACGAGACTGTCGATCACGAACTATGTGCAGCACTGGAACCACACGAAAAATATAAAGTTATTGTAAACCACAAACAATGCGATTGACCGAATTTATTCTGCTGTGCATTGCCATGGTCCTCATCACTGTCAACATAAACCAGGCAATATCGACAGCCACTTTTGTGCTAAGAGATACCTCTTAGCTGGGAATATTGCAGCCTTCAGCACCAAATCTGTTTTAATCTTAAGAATTACGAATGAGATGTGATCAGTATTCTTGTTTAATAAGTAATTATACTTATATAGTACGACTTATCTAGATTTTGTTTATTTCTTATCGACCAATACCCTCTCACTTGAGTAAAGTTGGCTGTGACAAGTACGGTCGCCTAGGCCGTGAGTGCCGCTCTGCCGCCATATCAATTCACAAGGCACACCCGACACTCTCTTTACCTATCGATATAAATAGTAATACTGATAGATTTTTACCGAAATATTCGGTAGAAGCCAAACTTGACCAGGAGGATTACCAATGGTTAAGCAAAAGGATAAGGGGCAAAATTATTATAATGACAGTCCCGCGACTGATCCTAGCCAACCCCAAATACACGATGCGGAATTATTTCTATATTCCAAGTTACATCGTCGATATGGATCGGTCTATCGCGATCCCTTCGCGGCTGGCCCGATCGCCATGGCCCAATATATCGACGCTTTCTTGGAATTTCTGCGCTTGACCTATCCTCAAACTGAGCAAAGTGAGAAGAATGCAAACCTAGCCGGCCTGATCACCAAACAAATCAAAATCAAACTGACTAATGAGCCGGATATCTGTGTTTCTTACGAACTAAATAAGGGCCAAGCTGTCATCGCCATTCCCAAACTTCCTGGTCAGTCACAAGAAGAGGAAGTACTGCGCCAAGAGAAAATCGCGCTATCGTTTTGGTCGTCATTACCCATAGAGATTTTTGAAGTCATTACCGAAATCGTCAGAGGTATGCCTTTGGAAGGACGTGAAAAACTCTTGCAAGATTTTCATCCGGGCCGCGACAAAGCAAAAAAAAGCGAAAGTGAAAAGGGATAACGTGGACAACAAGGAAGTCATACTCATCGTCGAAGACGAATTCAATTTACGGCAAATGATGGCAGACACTTTGCGGGAATCTGGTTACGAGGTGCTGGAAGCCGAGGATGGCGCTGATGCATTAAAGCAGCTGCAGAGTCAGGCTCTTCCCTCATTGATCACCACCGATATCAGTATGCCAGGTATTGATGGCTACCAGTTCATCAACAGTCTACGTCAGGATCCTGTCTATATGAAGATTCCGGTGATGATAGTCTCAGGTGAGCATGATCTGGATCAGATCGCCACACGTCTTCAAGTAAAGGACTACATTCCTAAAGAACTGATGCATGAGCTATTCCTGGAAAAAATTAAAGGTATATTGCGTCACTAAAAAATGCATCTTGAAAATCTGCCGGTAAGACCAGCAGATCTTCGCAAAAGTTCCTCGAGAGAATCCTCACCTCAACTGCGGCGACCATGTCGGCGTTAACGCTTCGAATAATCCTGGCACATCCAACGGACGTTGATGACTTCCATCACGACTCATGATCCAAAGCTTACCTGGACCTTTTTGATTACCATCACCAACTCGATTGGATTGAAAGACAATCAGCTGACTATTCGGTGACCAGCTAGGACTTTCATTATCACCATTTTTTAAGGTCAAGCGTTCGAGCTTGGTGCCATCAGGATTCATAATGAAAATATCATAGCGGTTGATATCGCGGTCATATCCACCAAACGCGATTTTATCTGACTCACGCGACCAATCCGGAGTTGAGTTATACCAGCCTGCATAGGTTAGCCGCTTATCTCCGGTAACACGCACCTTGGTGTCACCATCCCATGCGAGGTTAGCCACAAAAATATGGGGATTACCAAACCGCCCCGAGACAAAGGCGAGGTATTTGCCGTCTGGTGAAAATTTGGGGTCAACATCTAGGCTGGAACCTTTGATTAGCATTTTACGCTCAGTACCAGAAGGGTTGATGACATGAATATCCGTTTCTCCACCGCGCGAAGAAGAAAAGGCGATCAATTTACCATTCGGCGCCCAGTTAGCTCCCGATGTCACGCCTTCTTTGCTGGAAGTTAACTTTCTCGTACTTCCTGTTTGCGTGTCATACATATAGATATTCGGCGAGCGATTTTCGAAAGTCGTATAAGTGATATAGCGACCATCGGGACTCCAGGCAGGTGACAGGTGAGGTTCCTTGCCGCTGGTGATCGCCTTCGGGTTGGAACCATCAAAATCGGCAAAATAGATCTGTTTTACCGAATTTTTTGCCCGTCTACCGACAAAGGCAAGCTTTGACTGAAAAATGCCTGGTTTTCCGGTGTAAGCTTCAAGAATGAAATCGGCATACTTGCGGATCGTCGCCGTTTGATCCGTGATTTTCTGAAATTGCTTGGCAAGCAGCTCCTGACGCCGAATGACATCATAGGTTTTAATCGATAAAACTAAACCGTCAGCAGCATCTTGCTTTAAAGTACCAATGGTTAGAGACTCGACACCAACGGTCTTCCAAAAATCCCAGTCCTCGGCTTTTAAACCCTGCTGTTTGACGATCCAGTCAGCATCGTCCTTGCTGTTATAGCGCTTACTGATATTAGGTAAACCATCGACATAAGCCTTGTCAGAGATCACATTAAACAGCCCGGAAAAATTTAAGAGCCTAGCAAGTTCTTGCGGCCCCTTTTCAGCGAACGCCTTCGCGTCCTCACTCGTCACGGACTTGTCTACAAAGAACATCGGCGTGGCTGTCAAGACCTTACGAAACTCCGGACTATCAATTTTTATCATGATCGTACTCTTGTCGTCAGCCCACGCACTGAACGAACCCAGGACGATCATAAAGAGAGCCATCATGCTCTTGCGACATGCAAACATTGCCAACCTCATGAAAAATCTTGAAAAACGAGTGTTATTGCAGTTGAAAGTTCAGCAAAAAATCGCGCCCGGCCAGTGCCTTTGGCGGTGGATTAAAAGGCGCTGATTTTTTGACCGCCTCAATCGAATAAGCATCGCGAACCTGGTCACCTGAAGATTCCGAAATATCGACCGTAAGCAACTCACCTCGCGCATTGATTCGCATCAGCAAGATGACATTGGTTTTGGAAGATTGGAACTGATAATTGCTTGGCAACTCATAATTTCGGCGAATCGTCTGCGAAAGGTATCCTTGATAACGGCGACTCTCTGCATTGGCAATCAAACCACCACCAGCACTCTGATCAAGCGCTGCCCCTTCACTTAAAGCTTCCCGAATCTGTGCCAGTTTATCGTTTTTGTGGGCCTTCAACTCACGCGATTGCTCTTTTTGTTCCCGCCGCAATTTTTCCAATGCCATACGGCGTAAGGCATCCTGCTGCTGTATCTTGGTAGAGACATCCGGATCAGGCTTAACCATAGGTTTATCCTTCACCGTATCTTTTGTGGCGTTTTTACCTTTTTCCACATCAGGCTCAAGGGGCTCTTCTACCAAGCCTTCTTCCTGCTTTTCTTGCTCTTTGACAGTATAGCGTTTGGTCACCTGGGGCAAGAGATTCGACGGCACGCTGACTTCTTCCGACTCCTTCGCCCCTGGAATGACCGTTTGATTCGAAGCTTCAAGATTGATATCAGTGACCAACTCAGTGTCGATGCTCCACTCTTCGATAATCGGACTTGAGCGCGTTGACCACCACTCTCCTTCAATACCTGCGATAATCAAGATATGAAAGACCACGGAGCCGACAATGCTCCAAATGATCAACTGATCTTGTTTCTCTGCAGATTTAATGGCATCTGTCCAGGTCGAAAAAAACTTCATAAGTGGGCAACTCACCTAGCCGTGACGTTTGTCGGTTGCGTCAGCATACTGATACGCGTAACACCGGCCATTCTCGCGGCACTCATCGCGTCAATAACCTTGCTATAGATCACACCTTTGTCGGCGCGAATATAAAGCTCGCGCTTTTCCCGATGCTCGTAGATCGCTTGCAAACGCGATTCCAGCGCAGGCCCAGCCACTTCCATTTTTTCAATATAATATTGGCCCTTTTGATTGATCGAAAGGATCACGCGATCTTCTTTCATCGCTCCGCTACGGGCTCGGCTACTCGGCAGGTCGACATTGATGCCACCGATTGATAAAGGCGCTGCCACCATAAAAATGATGAGCAGTACCAACATTACGTCAACCATAGGTACGATGTTGATCTCGGCGAGTTGACCATCGCCTTCGTCACCATCGTGGTTTACCTTAAAATCCATTCCGACTCCTCTTAGAGCGGGTTAGCACTCGACGAATTCGCTTTTCGTTCCGTGACAAGGTAACGCTCGACGATATTTAAAAAATCAGATGAAAACCCATCCAGGTTTGTGAGTAACGAGCGGATGTTGGCACTGGCTGTATTATAAGCGATAACAGCAGGGATGGCTGCAGCCAGGCCGAAGGCTGTTGCAATCAAAGCTTCGGAGATACCGGGAGCGACCGCTGCCAGTGAAGCACTGCCAGTACGCGCGATCTCAGCAAATGAATTCATAATTCCCCAAACTGTTCCAAACAGCCCGATAAAGGGCGCTGATGAAGCGATGATAGCGAGCAAGGGCAGATAGCGCTCCATCCGCTTACGCTCTAAGCGTTTTGCCTTATGCAAGGAGCGTCCCAGGTTTTCAATGGCTGCATGCACTGCGAGTTGCAACGAGGACGTCTGTTCTTTGAGCTGGCTGCCTTTCACGAGTTCAGCATAACCACTGCGAAAAATCTCTTTCGCAGGGCTATAAGGATACTCACCTAAGCGACCATTCAACTCATTCAAGGAACGACTATCCCAGAAGTTTTTAATAAACTGGTCGCTGCTAGCTGAGAGTTTTCGCAAATGTAGCCACTTTGCCAAAAATAATGCCCAACTTAGGACCGAAAAGATCATCAGAATCACCAGAACGGTGAAGACAACCATACCACTTCGCCAAGCTTGCATGAGAAACGACTGTGATCCGAGTTCAACTGTCGTCATCGTTTCGCCTTCAGGCAAAGGATCAGCGTCAGTATCGAGGCCAGATTTGGCATCTTGAGCCAACAGCAGCTGAGACCAGGGTGTCAGCTCACCCTGCCATGCCCACAGGCCGACACAAGCTATTGATAAATACCATGCTAAGACCCGACTCCAAAACCGCACATATGGCCTAGTCATCGAAACCTACTCCCTCGCAAATATGTTCATAATTATACCACTAATAACTCGCCAAAAAGAGATATTTCCTGGAAAAACCTGGCGCTGCCGCTGGGACTGGAATAGGACTCGCCAAGTCATATAAATTATACTATGAAAGAAGGCTAAGTTTGAAACATGACCAAGCGCAGGGAAAGATGGAGTGTTCATGCTAGATCTGGAAGAACTGAAAAAAGGCCAAGTTCGTTACGACTTCTCTCAAGAGGAAATCGACGCCATATACCGTCTTCCTGTAACGACGCTGATCCATATCGCTCAAACGGTTCACCATCAACATTTCGCTGCCGATCAAATTCAGCTCAGTACCTTGCTGTCCATTAAAACCGGCGGCTGCAAGGAAAATTGCGCTTACTGTCCACAAAGCGCTCATTATCAAACCAACATCGAAGCGCAAGGCCTCTTAGATGTCAAGCATATCATAGAGGAAGCACAGCGCGCTAAGGCCAATGGCTCGTCTCGCTTTTGTATGGGCGCTGCTTGGCGCAGTCCTCCGAAAAAAGGCCCTCAATTCGATCGCGTCCTGGAAGCAGTGCGCGAAGTTCGAAGCCTAGGCCTCGAAGTCTGCACCACTTTAGGCATGCTTGATGAGGAACAAGCCGAGCAGCTTAAAGAAGCTGGCGTCTATGCTTATAATCATAATCTCGATACTTCGCCAGAATATTATACGGATATCATCAGCACACGTACCTATCAGGAACGTTTGGCAACGTTGAAAAATGTTCGCAAAGCGGGAATGACTGTTTGTTGTGGTGGCATCGTTGGTATGGGCGAAGGACAGCACGATCGCATCGGCCTTTTGAAAGAGTTGAGCAGCTTAAATCCGCATCCAGAGTCAGTTCCTGTCAACCTCTTGGTTCGAGTCGAAGGTACACCTTTAAGCCAGGAAGAGGACCTTGACCCAATCGAGCTGATTCGCACGATTGCGACAGCCTGTATCATTATGCCCAAGAGTCGAGTCCGCTTGTCTGCAGGTCGAACCCAGATGAGTGATGAGCTCCAGACTCTATGCTTCCTTGCTGGCGCCAGCTCGATTTTCACCGGTGAAAAGCTCTTGACAACACCAAACCCTGGTGAAGATCGAGACCATCAATTGCTCAAACGCCTCGGTTTAAAGCCGGTTCCAAGTACCGGTAGCCAACAAGAGCAAACGACCCCGATTACAGACGAGTTACCGCGATGCGCAACGGTCCAGCATTCACCAAGCCTATAAGCCAGACATCGCCTGCTTGGCAGCAACTGCAGGCATGGGTACTGCAGAGTTTGTCTAAGCGGCGAGAGCAGCAAAGGTTTCGCCAGCTCAAGCCTCTGCAAAATTCGCCTGATTGGCTGGATCTCACCCACAATGACTATCTTGGCTTAGGCCATAGCGCCGACTTTCAATCTCGAGTCCGCCGGCAATGCCAGAGCGATCCTGTGGGTGCCGGTGCCAGTCGCTTACTCGGTGGCGAGCATTCGATTTATCAAAAGCTTGAAGCGGAATTTTGTCGCTTTAAACGAGTTCAGCAAAGTCTCTATGTCAGCTCTGGATATACTGCCAATGAAATGCTCAGCGCACTGCTACAGTTTCCTCAAGTTAAAATTTTTTCTGATGAATTAAATCATGCGAGTATTATCGACGGCATTCGCATGAGTCAATTATCCAAAGAGAGACGCTGCGTCTTTCCTCACAATGATATGATAGCTTTACGTCAAGCTTTGCAGAAATCCGATGCTGAGATCAATTTTATCTGGACTGAATCCGTCTTCAGCATGGATGGCGATTTTGCTCCCCTCAGCGAACTCTTCCAATTAGCGGAAGACTTCCGCGGTATACTTCTCGTAGATGAGGCTCATGCCATTGGTTGCTACGGCCCCCAGGGAGAAGGTTTATTTGCAGAACTCGGACTGGACGCAAAACAATGTATCACCATTAACCCCTGCGGCAAAGCTGTTGCCGCTGGAGGAGCGTTGCTGACAGGCCCCGAATGGTTTCGCGATTATTTGATCAACTTTGCCAGACCGTTTATTTTTTCGACCGCTCCATCACCGTGGGTAGCTCATGCTGTGCATACAGCTATTCAAAGCTTTCCCGATATGAAAACGGAGCGCAGTCACTTGAAATCCATAAGTGCCCGCTTACGTGAAGCCCTGACAGATATGGGTTTTGATGTCGGGCCATCGACTTCGCATATCATACCAATTATCGTTGGCAGCGAAGCTCAGTCCATGCATCTGGAAGAGCATTTGCGACAGCAGCAGATACTTGCCAAAGCCATTCGACCACCAACAGTTCCCCCTCAAAGCTGCCGTATTCGGCTTTCGCTCAACAGCCACTTAACTGACGATCATATTAACCAACTCATTGAGGCGTTTCGAGGATGGCTCAGACGATAACAGCAACTCATCCGTTTTCACAAAATCATCCCTCCTGTTTTGTAACGGGTACGGACACCGGAGTCGGTAAAACCTTTATCGCTGCTTCCCTGCTGCGTGGCTTAAGCGATCACAAGCATGACTGGACCTACTGGAAGGCTGTACAAACCGGCTACCCCGACAGTGACCAACAAACCGTCGAAGAGCTTTTGGGAAATAATGTCCGCATCAATCCTTGTCGCTATATTTTTCAGCAACCGGCTTCTCCCAATCAGGCAGCAGCAGCAGAAAATAAATCAGCACCTAGCTTAGATCAGCTACAGGAAAGCTTTCTCAACTATTTTCGTACACAGGAAGGAAAACCACCGCTTTTGATCGAAGGAGCGGGCGGACTCCTGGTGCCATTGAACCATGAATTCGCTACATGGTCACAAGTCTTGCAGAACTGGCAATGCCCTGCTTTAGTTGTAGCGCGCAGTGGCTTGGGCACGCTCAACCACACAGCATTGACCTTAGGTCAATTACGATCCGATGGCATTCCCATCTTAGGCGTGGTCTTAAATGGCCCAACACATCTGGAAAACTTCCATGACCTGCAAGCATGGTTCCCTGACATTTCCTTTTTTAGCTTCCCGCAAATGACTGAGGAATTTTCATCTGAGTCAGAGGAATGGCAAAAGCAATGTCATAAACTAGCGGAATGGTTTCAACAGCAATGGCTCAAGACACAGCAAAAAGCAGATATTAGCAAGTGGCTAACAGCGGATGCAAAGCATTGCTGGCACCCTTATACCCAGCATAAACTCGCCCCGCAAGCTCTGCCGATAGTTCGGGCACAAGGTGTCTGGCTATATTCTGCCGCTGGTGAACGATACCTCGATGGTATTTCATCATGGTGGACCAATACAATCGGCCATGGCCATCCAGCGATCCGAGCAGCGATCAGTAGACAACAAGCTCAGCTTGATCATGTTTTATTTGCTGGCGTGACTCATCAAGCGGCGAGTGAATTAAGTGAAAAACTCAGTCAACTCACGCATAACCAGTTGCCTCGGGTTTTTTACTCTGATAATGGCTCTTGCGCCGTCGAAGTCGCATTAAAAATCGCCTTACAGCGCTGGACTAATCGCGGCATCACCGGGCGACGGAAAATATTGAGCTTCCGAGGCTCATATCACGGCGACACCTTTGGAACGATGGCTGTGGCAGCGGCAGATGGCTTTCATGGGGCTTTTCGTGACTTACTTTTCCGACCAATCTTAGCCACTCCTGCAACGACACATCCAACAAGCTACAATCCCCAAGCTGGAGCTAACTTACAGCAACGTATCCAGGAACTTGGACAAATATTTGAGCAACATCATCAGGAACTCGCCTGTGCCATCATAGAACCAATGGTGCAAGGCTCGTCTGGAATGAATATTCAAGATGAAAATTGGTTGGGTGAACTTGATCGCTTGTGCCAGCACTATGAAATTCCCCTTGTTCTCGACGAGGTATTCACTGGCATGGGGCGATTTGGAGCGCCGTTTGTCTACCAGCGCCTGGGGTTAAGTCCAGCGATGGTCTGCACAGCTAAAGGCCTGACTGGCGGAAATTTACCCCTAGCTGCCACCTTGGTAGATGAGGCTTTATTTCAAGACTTTTATGATGAAGATCGCGGCAAGGCTCTCTATCATGGTCATACTTATACAGCTAATCCGATTGCTTGTAGCGCTGCACTTGCAACCCTTGAAGTGTACGCTAAACAAAATAGCGTGAAGCGTTCCCTCAGTCTGGAGCAAAAATTCCAAAGCTGGCTGCAAAATAATCAGCAATCACTGGGATTGGAAAATGCTCGCTGCTACGGAAGTATGATGGCATGGGAGCTAGCAGGAAGTGGAACTGGAGATTACTTTAAGCGCTCAAGTCAAGAAATCGTCGCCAAGGCTTTGCAATTTGGAATCCTGCTGCGACCACTAGGCAATACCTTATACTTTTTACCACCATTGACAATTTCCGACGATGAATTGGCGTTTGCTCTAAAGGCTCTGGAAGGTTTGATGCATGCTCTTAGTCCTCAATAGCCCACATCAGCCACAGGCAGGAAAGCCTGTGGCGATAGGAAATTCGAAAAAATACCTTCAGGATATTTCTTCGTCTTCAATTACAGAAAGGTCATCTTCATCATCAGCAAGGTCAGTACCATCGTAGTAATCTTCACCGAAACCTACGGGACTCACAGTTTCCTCGTCTTCGATGTTGTCTTCTTCTTCCTCTATATCTTCGGCTTCCTGGGACTCAAGCCACTCCTCTTCTTCATCGTAGTCCATTTCTTCGACTTCATAATGGTCTTGAAGGTCATCGCCTTTCAACTCCAACCATTCTTTTGCCTCGTCCTCAGTCTCAAAGCCTGCCCTAAGAGTTTTGCCATTTTGAATATTATAGACTTTCCAAACCAAGCGATTTCTCTCCCTTTCTCTGAGATTCCTAAACGACGTGAAGAACATCGCCCTTCCATACTCGGTCACCTTCCCGCAATATAGCCCATCTTTTTAGCTTTTCAAGGATGAAGCAAGTTTTTTGCTCCCTGGAGATTCACTAGCTGTTGTTCCTGCTTGATCCTGAGCGAAAAACCATCTATACAGTCATTATTACGGCATTGTGATGGAGCAAAACTCGATGTTTCGCCTAATTATTTTGTTAAGTATTGTGAAATACTTAAGTCTTTCCAGTTTGTTCAGTGAGTCTTTAGCCGCTGACTTCCGGCTGAGTTCCAACTTTGGACAGGAAAGCAATAACCTCAGCGCCTCAGCTCAAAGTGCCGGCTTCGGATTCGAAATAGGCCAATCATTTTGGGAAATTAACTCGCTCCAAAGTGGCTTGAGCCTGATCATCGGCAATGAAATGATGACAGGAAAGACCAGTACTGCACAAAGAAGTCGCATTGACACAGTCGAAAGTATCTACATCCAAGCCGGCTTCCACATTAAAATACAACAAGGTCCAGGCAATTGGACCCTACTTGCTGCCAGTGGCCCCCTGAGCGCATCGCTACGTATGAACGATTCGACTCCTCAATCAGCGAGCATCTTCAAAAGTCAGCAATTGAGTGGCTGGCAAAACTCGCTGACGGCACATTATCAATACCCGATCGGCCGTAAAGTTTTTCTTTCCAGCGGAGTCACTTGGAAACAGCGGCGCATCCAACTTGGTAACGATTCATTTTCATTTTTTGAACAAAATTTTACAACTGGCAGCCTCACCTTAACTGAGGGAGCCGATCGTCCTGATAATTTTCCTATACCGAACGAAATACAATCCCAAGCTTGGGAGCTATCGTTAGGTATCATGTTCACAATTTAATGGAGTCCGTGATTTAATTTTTGGGGTCTTCGGCAAGAAAACTTAATGCCGTCTTTATAAAGATCAATCGTAGCTGCTTTATCTGCCGTGAAACAACGGAAACTTCTAACCGCAGAATCTCACTAATGCTTGCAAGGCTTTTGTTTTCAATAAAATATAGATAAGCAATATCCCGCCGATCATGACAGGCGATGCCTGTTAATGCGATTTCTACAAGCTCAGGTGGAAAGCTCTGATTCTCGATAGGATTTTGCCCATCATGCCGTGCTGAATGCTGCCTCGGAAGTAGTTTCACCAGATACGATGGTCGCTTCATACTCATGCCTTTCATCCCTAAATTCCCTGACCACCTGAACAGTGATCAAGGATGGTAACTACAAGCATCGTGCCAGGCTGAAATGAAACATGGCCTATCTTCTTGTACACAAGGACTAGAGCTACATTTACGGTAGCATAGCCACGTAAAAAGGCCTTTTCCAGAACTCTTAACGCAGCTCTAATAGCGTACAAATACACAAAAAAATTTCCGCCGCTGCGGATAAACTGAAAATTCTGCCTTCCCGTAAGCATGAATCATGACATCATGCCAAAGTTTAGACAGCAGCAGTCGTTGCAGCATCCCACCCGCCTTCCACAGCTGTTACCCATAGGACTCGGTCTTTCATTCGCTGTAAACTGGAATTCATCTGAAACAAAAATTGAATACTTGGGAAAAATTCCGATAGCAGCTATGGCGAAAAAAGAATTGCCTGAGGTATTAGCGTATGTTTCGGAGTGGTAGCAACCGAACGTTTATGAGAATTATTCTATATTCATTGATTTCTTGCTTAAACCTCATCAGCACAACAGAGCTCATGGCGGAAACTGAATCCCTATTCTCCTGGTATTGCCACCCCAAAAATCCCGACCAAATTTTTCCCTCCTCCATCCCAGACAGCTCTTTCAAAGAATTAGAGCATGCCATCAACTTGAACTATCAAACCGACAAAACCTGCTGGATTAAAGTTTCTATCGAAAATCGCAGTGCTTTGGTTCAAAGATATTATCTGGAGCACCGCTACCCTCTAACAACTGAACTGAGTTTATTTCATCGTGATCAGCTCCTTGAGAAAACCGGCTTTGCACTAAACTTTGCGGATCGAAAGCTTGCTTTCAGCAATCCCAGCTTCCAGCTGGATCTGAATCCAGGAAAACATGAGTTTACTCTCCGCATTGAGTCGCAAGACATCATGCGCTTAGACTTTACCTTATGGAATGAGCAGGATTTCATCGATTATATGCAAAAATATTATGCTATTAATGGCGGTTTTATTGCTTTGTGCTTTGGTTTGGCATTATATAATTTCATGCAATTTTCGGTGACTCGTCGACCATCTTATGGCTTTTATGTGCTATTTTTAGTGAATTATGCCTTAACGCATATGTTTATGACAGGCTTGCTGAAGCAATTTATATTTCCAGGAACAGGCTATTGGAATTTGCATATCGGATTTTATTTTGTTCAAGCGTTGTCGGCTTCAGCTCAGTTTTTTGTCTACTATTATCTACGATTGGCAAATACCTTACCCAAATTTTCAAAAATGGTTTTTCTATCTTTTATTCCTCTTGCCATTGCACTGATTTTCAATATGAGCGGCATTTATCCTCGCACCGGATTTTGGAACATGGTGAGTTTGGGTTTGGGCGCGGTACTCATTATCACTCTAGGTGTGAAATTAGTTTTGATGAAAAACCGGGTTGGCTATTTTTTCATGGCTGCATGGGGCGTCCTGCTTACCGGACTTTTCGTTTACTTGGGCAATCTTATCGGTCTTTTGCCAAGCCACATTCTCATTGAAAACGCCTATGTTATAGGTGCTTCGCTGGAAATGATCCTGCTTTCTTTTGCCCTAGCCGATCAAGTCAAACAAATCCAGATGAAAGTCGTCAAAGAAAAGGAACATGCTTTCGGTCAATTGAAAAAGATGGTCTATCCTCACCAATTGGAACAGATGAAGCGTGGCGTAAGTTTGGAAGAAACCATGCCCTGCAAGGGTGATGAAGCCGCTGTCATCTGCTTTGATATCGTCAACTCGTCAAAAATCAAACACCCCCAGGCTAAAGAGTTTTTCTCCCGAGTCTTTGATCGTTGCCATATCATCATGGAAAGAAATTATCGATTTCGGCCTTTGACAGCGCAGGGTTTTCGCTTAAAAGAGATGGGCGATGGCTTTTTATGTTCGATCGGTTTTCCCTTTCACTGTCCGGAAAACCGTGAACCTGCCTCGCTCGCAGTAAAGCTTGCCGAAGAGTTCCTGCAAATTTTTGATGAGGAAGCAAAAAACCTTGCCTACAAGGAAACCTTACAAGCTTCTGTTGGTATTGCACTAGGCTATGTCGAAGGTTTTTTTACCATCTCCGGCACTAGACATTATGAATTATTCGGCAAAGGTATAATCCTTGCCACTCGCTATGAGTCCCTGCGAAAAAGCCTGGATTTATTAAAGGACGGGCATTTAATCGCAATCCAAAACCAGGTTTTTGAGCGGTTGACGAGCAATCAAAAGAAGCATTTCATTGCACATCATATTACCGAAGATAATTTTTCCATTCGTGATGACCCCGAAGCCAAGGTCTTTTACTTCCGCCCTATATCTCCGCAAAAGCAGCAACCGAAAGCTGCTTAGACGGCTTCCGGATCACCCAATTGCCAGATAATCTGCCATTGCTTGTCACTGACTGGCTGAATGGAAAGCCTTTGACCGCGCATTAATAGGGGCATATCCTGCAAGTCTGGAACTTGTCGCAAATCGTCCAATGATAAAAATCGCCGCAAGCGATGTGTGGCCTTGACGTCGACCATGAACCAGCGGGATTCACCTATTTTTGCTGATTTTGGATCAAAATATTTCGACTCTGGATCAAGGGCAAAATGGTCCGGATATGCCTCCCGCACCACTTCAGCGATACCAATAATTCCTGGTGGATTGGCGTTACTGTGATAAATCAGCACCTGCTGTCCCAGCTTAAACTCATCACGCATGAAGTTTCTAGCCTGATAGTTACGAATACCTTCCCAAGGCTCCGTCTGATTCGGTCTACTGAGCAAATCATCAAAAGAAAAAACATCCGGCTCGGTTTTCATTAACCAAAAATTTTTTTGACTCACATATCCTCCTACTTTGCTTTGCAAGGCTTCGAATCTTGGCTACCATGAAGCGCTAAAATAAGCTAAATCATTAGCTCAGTTCCTCTTGTGGACTGGTTGGCGTCTTTCTGGCATCACTTATTTTCACGGAGTTTTTCATGCCAAAAAAACGGCTATTCATCATTGATGCGATGGCGCTTGCATTTCGCAGTTATCATGCTTTTGCCAGACCACTTAGTACATCTTCTGGAATGCCAACTCAGGCCGTTTACGGCAGCCTGATGTTTTTATTCAACCTGATAGAAAAAGAGAAGCCCGATTACCTCGTGATTGCGACGGATACGGATAAAAAAACATTTCGCCATGAACTCTATGATAAATACAAAGCCAACCGCAGTGACATGCCAGAAGATATGGCAGTACAAATTCCCTATTTATATCGGGCATTCACCGCCCTTGGCTGTCATACTTTAAAGGTACCTGGCCTAGAGGCGGATGACTTGATCGGCTCGCTTGTGCACCAGTGGGCGTCAGATGATTTGCACTGCTACATTGTCTCTGGCGACAAGGACTTCATGCAGCTCATCAACCCCAATGTATCCCTATATTCGCCAAAAAAAGGTGGAGAGGTCAAAGTTACGGACTTGGGCGGGGTGGTGGAAAAGTTTGGCGTTCAAGCCTCACAAGTCATTGACGTCCTGGCTTTGATGGGCGATAGCTCCGACAATGTTCCCGGAGTCCGTGGTATCGGTGAAAAAGGAGCGGCCAAACTCATTCATGACTTCGGCAGTCTCGATGCGCTTTATGCCAATCTCGATAGGGTCCAAAACAAACGCCAGCGAACGAGCCTGGAAGAGTACAAGGACTTAGCCTATCTTTCGCAAAAACTTGTGACGATTAAAGTCGACTCTAATATTCCCTTCCCGCTGGACGAGACTTGTTGCGACCCTGATCACTCCTTAGCGAATCCTGAGCTCTTAGAGCTGATCACTGAGCTAGAATTTCGCAGCTTACAAAACAAGGTGAAAGAGCGCATCAAAGCGATCGCAGCGCGCGAAAAACACCCGGGCTCTAAGGGTTCGCAAAAATCGCCAGAAAGTGGCGTTGAAACTCTCGATGCCACCAACTATCAACTTGTTGATGATCAAGCGAGCTTGGACAAACTCATCAGCGAACTGCAGCTTGCCGGTCGTTTTTGTATCGACACGGAAACGACCGGGCTAGACATCATCGCCGACCGACCGATTGGTATTAGTTTTTCCTGGCAGACAGGCCATGCCTACTATCTGCCGCTTGTCCAGGTGCATTTGAACAAAGAGTTGCCGCCGCAAGAGGTCATTGAGAAGATCGGCCTGCTGCTTGCCAAGCCTGGCCTGCAAAAGATCGGTCACAATCTTAAATTCGATCTGCAAATGTTAAAAAATGCAGGCTTTACCGTCGCCGGTCCGTTCGCAGATACTATGATCGCCTCGCACTTACTCGATTCCTCAGAACGCAGCCATAAGCTGGATGCCTGCTGTCTACGTTATTTAAATTACGAAAAGGTGAAAACCCAAACCATTCTCGCTGATCATAAAAGCATGCTGGAGGCTGATCTACCCTCTTTGAAAGATTATGCCTGTGAGGATGCCGACCTCACCCTTCGTCTTTATGAATATCTACTGGAACGCCTTGCCGGAGAAGATCTACTGGAGCCGTTCGAAAAAATCGAAATGCCTTTGGTCCCTGTGCTAGCAAAAATCGAGCAAACCGGTATCTTCGTTGATACCAAAATCCTCGAAGATTTATCCTGGCAGCTAGGTAACAGAGCCGATGAGCTGGAAGCGAAGATTTGTGAAATGGCGGGAGAGAAGTTTAATATCAAATCTCCCAAGCAATTACAGGTCATTTTATATGAAAAACTAAAAATTCACGAAGAACTGGGCATCAAGCGATTGAAAAAAACCAAGTCAGGCTTTTCAACCGATGTGTCGGTCTTGGAAAAGCTGCAGGAGCATCCACTTGTCGCTGCCTTACTTGAATATCGAACCGTCACCAAACTGAAGTCCACCTATGTCGATACCTTACCCCAGTTGATTCAGCCACAATCTAACCGGGTCCATACCAGCTTCCATCAAACAGGAACTGCGACAGGGCGACTTAGCTCTTCTGATCCAAACCTGCAAAATATCCCTATTCGAAGCCAGCAGGGCCGTGAAATCCGCAAAGCCTTTCGTGCAGAAAACAAAAATTGCGTCATCGTCTCTGCCGACTATTCACAAATTGAACTTAGGATTTTGGCAGCCTTGTCGGAAGACCCGGGATTAAAGGACGCCTTTACCCACGATCGGGATATTCATGCTGCGACAGCCGCAAAAATCTTTGGCATCGAAGAGTCGGCAGTTAACGCCGACCAACGCAGCAAGGCAAAGGCCATTAATTTTGGTATCATTTATGGAATGGGTCCGCAGCGCTTGGCAAGGGATACGGGAGTCAGCGTAAAAGAAGCTAAGGATTTTATCGACCGTTACTTTGCCGGTTATCCGAAAATTAAGAACTACATCGATACCGCCATTCAATTTGCCAAAGATAAAGGCTACACCAAAACGATAGGCGGACGTAAGCGACCTTTACCTGATATTCATAGTCAGGATCGGGCAACGCTTGCCAACGCCCAAAATATGGCGGTCAATTCCCCCGTTCAGGGAAGTGCGGCTGATCTCATCAAGATCGCCATGGCCGATGTCCAAAAGAAACTGGATGAATTCGCGCTCAGTGCTAAAATGTTATTACAAGTTCATGACGAACTGGTATTTGAATGTCCCCGAAACGAGCTCGACCAAGTTCAAACACTGATCAAAGATGCCATGGAACATGCTTTGGATATCGGCGTTCCGCTCAAAGTCGAAGTCGGATCGGGCCAAAACTGGCTTGAGGCGCATTAAGATGACACAGAACTCGACAGAAGCTAGCAATCCGGAAAATTTAAAGGCCATGGGTCTGATGGACCATCTGGATGAGTTGCGAGCCAGGGTGGTCCGCTCACTTCTAGCAATCATTGTCTTGTTTTTGCTCGCGTTTTCCTTTGCGGAAGTCATCCTTAATTTTCTCAAAGGCCCTTTGATCGACGCTTTGCCCAAAAGTAACGATGGCTTGCACTTTACTGGCCCGATGGACGTTCTTGTTGCAAACATCAAGGTTTCGTTTCTTGTCGCGGTCATTGGCTCCTGCCCGATTTGGCTTTACCAGTTTTGGCGTTTTCTTGAACCGGCTCTTTATGACCACGAGAAAAAGTACGTTTTCCCCTTTATTGTAGCCTCGGTAAGCCTGTTTTTTTCAGGGGTCGCGTTTTGTTTTTTTGTGATCTTACCGATGGCCTTGGATTTTCTCATCGGTTATGGTTTGCAAGTCGGTACCGCGATCATCACGGTTGGGGACTATGTCTCCCTTGTCATGGTCCTGATTTTTGGCTTTGGCATCATCTTTGAAACTCCGGTCATCCTTGTCTTATTAGCCTTAATGGATTTGGTCAGCGCTGAGTCTTTATCAGCTAACCGCAAATTCGTGATAGTCGGCATTCTGGTATTAGGTGCATTATTGACGCCACCTGATCCTATTTCCCAGATTGCAATGGCCATTCCGACCTATCTTATGTATGAGGTTTCGATTGTTATTATTCGGATGCTCAAACGCAAACGAAGTGAAAGTGGAAGTGAAGGCGAAACAGCGTAAAACATGGCCCTTGTGCCAGCTGCTTTGCGGCTTCCTCCTCTGCATAAGTTCTGTGTCTATTACAATGAAGAGCATGGCGGCGGAAAACAGTGAAAATCTGAATACCACCGTCACGAGTCAAGGCGGTCAGGACACCGTTTGGAGCATCGGCTTTCAAACGAGCCAGCTCGCCTTAAAATCAGGTGATGGTGATCATCTTCTTGGCCTGAGTACTGCGGTACAGCTTGGCCGTGGATGGATCGGCGATAATTGGTTTGCTAGCGTCAGTCTGGATATCATCTCTGGGCCATTCCAATCGCCAAAACAGCAGGAACTTGTCGTCGATTTTTCTGGTACTGGTGGCACAGCCGTGCTCGCCTATAGTACAGAGAACCAAAGTCTGCGCACCTACGCAGGCAACTATGGCTTCCTTTTAGGACTTAGCTATCAGGATGTGGTAGGCCGTTCTGTTGGCCGAAGATCCTTTCAGACACAAGGGGTTGCCGTCGATAACTGGGTGATGCGGGTCAATAACTTTTCTGTCTTTCCAGCCATTTTCTTCTGCTGGCTAAAACCGGAGCCTAAGTCAAAAGGCAACGACCCCCAATCACTCATGACTCGGATTGAAGGTTATTTTCTTACCATTGGCATTTCCACACCTTTACAAGCAACTTATTCGTTAAGCTATGATGAAAACAACTTGCCTCAGAGTTCACGCGGTGACTTGCAAGGTTACACATTGATCGTTAGTTTAAGTACCCTGTTAGGCGTGTAACCCGCGACTTTTGATTTCCATTTGCATGGAGTTGTCATGACAAACTCCCTTGCAGCCGCCGCCCCATACCGATCGTCATTCAGGGCATGCCAGACAAAGACTCGGCAAGCATGAACCTCTTGTTTTGTTTGCCGTTTTCACAAAATTCAGCATAATTTTCACCAAGATAAACTTAATACCTCAATTTTTCCCATGACTTCCCGATAAAGCATCGCGGAGGCAAGTCATGGGCGCAAAGGGAAAAACCCAATATAAAATTCCCCCGATACCTATTTTTCGGAAACTATTCCGCAAAGGTTCGCTATTTGTCTGTGGTATCTGCCGGAGTGAATACCATTCCCGGGTTGATGGGAACAACTGCTTAAATTTTTGCTGGTTCGAACTGAAAAATCTCAATTCTGTTTTCGTGCTCCGCCATCCAAAACGAGGATGGCTCTATCGTTGTCAGTTCTGTGCCAGAGATCACGCAAGTGAAACTGCCGCACAGCTTTGTGCACATAATTGCAGGGAAAAAAACGATCAGATTCACATCCATGAGCAGCTACTCAATGAACTCCCATTGAGTGATCACCGACCGCAGCCTTTAATTCTGATCCGCTCACCCAAGGAAATCGTTAAAAAGACTCCCCCAGCAAAAAAACGAAAGCCAACGAAACAGGAACTGCCCCAAATCCTTGTGACGCCAACGCATCGTGACGATTTATCAACGGTAGTACCGACAACAGAGCCAGTTATCGATGAGCCGTCAGTTTTGATGCCCTCAAGAAAACTCAAAGAAGAAGATGACGACAAGATCGATCTGCTGGTTCATGCCGACAAGACTCACTCCATTCCTGACAGCAAGTTCGAAAACCATGAGCAAAATGCCGCAGCAAACTCTGCCTGGAGCCTCAGTCCCATTGGTTATCGCTGTCGGATTTGTCATGTCATATACGACACAAGCTACGAAGCTGAATCCTGCCATGCCGAGCACATGGAGCAGCAGAGTGCAGCCACAGAAATTGATCTAGACTCCTAAGACAGCTTTTTTCCTGGAAATAATTTTTCTCCTGCGCTAAGGGAAAGCTCGGTTAGCCAGGGAGGATGTTTTTTCATGGATTCCATTAAAGTCATCAATTTTTATAAATTTATTCCACTTGCCGAGCCTTCTGCCATCGCGCTTAAGTTGAAACAGGAACTTGCCCCTATACAAGTACTTGGAACGATCATCCTCGCCCGTGAAGGCCTCAATGCTGGCCTAGCCGGACTGCCGCAAGATGTCGATCAGGCATTTCAAGTCATCTGCTCCGATCCACATTTTAGCGATTTGAATTACCGCGAAAGTTTTGGCTCAAGTCAGCCTTATCGCAAACTCCTTATCAGAACCAAACACCAGATTCTTACATTTCCCGAGCCCTTTGATCCAAGCATTGATGAGATACATGAAGGTCCGGCCCTCTCACCTGACCAGTGGCATCATAAGCTTGTCAACAAAACCGATGATCTAGTGCTGATCGACACCAGAAACCGATATGAACTGGAAAAAGGCAGCTTCCATGACGCAAGTGATTTAGAAATTGACCATTTCAAGGATTTTCCTGATCGCTTCCTGAAAAAATATGGCGACCAAAAGGACAAAACCTACTTCATGTTTTGCACCGGTGGGATTCGCTGTGAAAAGGCCGTCGCTTTTGCCAGGAAACAGGGTTTTGAAAAAGTATATAAACTGGATGGCGGTATCATCAACTACCTGAGAGACAAAGGCCAGGGCCAATGGCAGGGGGAATGCTTCGTCTTTGATCAACGATGGAGTATTAATGCTGATCGCTTGGAAATTGGCGAGAATTCTTCTGAGGCAAATGAGCCCTGACCAAGCAGGGCTCATCGTATTTCTTCACACTCAGACTATTAAACCACTCGCTTACGCCGGGCCATTTCGTACTTGATGATATCTACAGCATCAACTGCAAAGTCATCCTCACTTTTTTCACCGGCAAGCGGCATATTTTTGATTGATTCCTTGAATTTATGGTGTTTAAGCTTATCCTTCTTGCGCTTCAATTGAACAGCAAGTTTATCAAGCATCCGATCAATAGAACCATACATATCATCACAGCTATGCTCGACATTAACCGTAAAGCCGTCGCCTCCAGTCAAGGTACAAAGCGCTTGCTGTTTGTGCTTATCGACTAAAAAGGTCACATGAACCTCAATCGGTTTGTGCACAAATTTGTCAACTAATGATCCTATTTTTTCCTGGGCGTATTCCTGGAGAGCTTGCGATGTTTCCATGTGTTTGAAGGAAAACTGAAACTGCATTGAGACCTCCGTCGAAGAGTTTGCTATTGCTCTGGCGAAATGAAAGTATCGTCCTTTCCTGTTGAGGTTTTCGATGAAAATTGGCTCGCCAAACCCATAGTTCTTATCGGTAGTTTCGCTTTTTCCTTTGACCTTTTTGATAAAGCCAAATAAACAGTTATAATGGCTGGGATTTTTCGCAAATATGGCGTCCGGTTTGTCCAGGCGGCCAATTTTGCAGAAAACCTCACTTCGCCTACAAATCTATATTTTTCAAGGAATTCCATAAGTTTTGGAAACATCGACGGATCAGGCTAAAATTACAGGAGAAGTCGACACGATCTCCTACCATAATCCCGACGATGGTTGGACCGTCATCCGCATGCGTATGGAGCCAGAACACCGGCTCATTACATTGACGGGCCATTTTTCCAGTATCCGGGTCGGCGAATTTTTGGAAGCCAAGGGTTGCTGGGTCGAGCATAAGCGCCATGGAAAGCAATTTAAAGTAGAGCAGGTAAATTTCATTCGCCCATCATCAACTTTGGGCATATTACGCTACCTTTCCTCGGGTATGGTGAAAGGTATTGGCGAAAAAACAGCGAGAAAAATTGTCGATCATTTTCAGGAAAAAACCTTTGCCATTCTTGATGAAGAGCCACAGCGCCTATGCGAAGTGCCAAGTATCGGAAGAAAGAAGTCAGCGTCGATCGCCAAAATCTGGAGTGAAGCCAAGGCGTTTCGTGATATCGAAATTTTTTTAAGCGAGCATAGCCTCAGCCCTATGTTGATCGCTAAGATCATTCGACAATACCGTCAGCATACTATCGCCGTTTTACAAAAAAATCCGTATGTGCTTGCTACGGACATTCGTGGCATTGGCTTTATTAAGGCCGATCAAATCGCCCAGCGTCTGGGGATTCCCAGCGACTCCCCACAGCGCATCCAAGCTGCTGTTGTCTATTTATTAAAGCATGCGGAAGAACAAGGTCACTGCTATCTGACCTCGCAACAGATCCTTGGTAAACTTGGCTCGTTGCTCAATATTGATCACCAAGTCTTAACCAACCGACTGGTTGAAGCCATTCGAGAGCTCAATCATCTGGGAGGAATCGTCTCCGAAAGCGTCACTAATGGTGATGGTACGGAAACCGCCGCTCACTTTCATATGGATCTAAGAACGGCCGAACAATCCTTGGCCGAACAGATCAAGCATCTATTGTCACAACCTCTGCATGTGGATGAAGAGCGTATTGATCGCTGGCTCCAACTCTACTCAGAACGCGCGCAGTCGCCATTATCTGCAGCACAGCTTGCAGCCGTTAAGCAGGCTGCTTCGAATCGGGTTTTTGTCCTGACAGGTGGTCCTGGTGTGGGCAAAACAACGACGGCCAATGCCATTATTCGTCTATTGGCGGCCATGAACCGGGACGTTGCACTTTGCGCACCAACCGGACGGGCAGCACAGCGCCTTACCGAAGTAGCCGGCATCCAAGCTAAAACGGTGCACCGATTATTAGAATTCAATCCCCAAGGGCAGGGCTTCTTTCGCGATGAACTGAACCCACTGACCTTCCAGGCCATCGTGATTGATGAAGCCTCCATGTTGGATTTACGCTTGGCAACAGCCTTATTTCGCGCCATTGCTGATGATGCTCAAGTGATCCTAATTGGTGATGTTGACCAACTCCCTTCCGTTGGCGCTGGAAACGTCTTGCGGGATTTGATTAGCTCTGAATGCGTTCCCTATGTAAAGCTTAGCGAAATCTTTCGTCAGGCTGCACATTCACAAATTGTGCAGATCGCCCATGCCATCAATCAGGGTGTTTTACCTGAATTTAGTGAAGATCCAAAATCCGATTGCCGCTTTCTCGACATCGACTCAACAGCCGACATTCAACAGGAAATACTCGATTGGGTCTGTGATAAAATTCCCAATCACAGCAACTTTGATCCGATTCGTGACATACAGGTGTTAACACCCATGAATCGTGGCGATTTAGGTACCCTCACTCTAAATGAAGTTTTGCAAAAAAAGTTGAATCCTCTCGACCGTGAACAACGTCTGCAAAAAAGCAATAATCATTCCTTTCGCCCTGGCGATAAAGTCATTCAAAATGTGAATAACTATGACCTCAATGTTTTTAACGGCGATATTGGCCTCGTCCAATACAGTGGAGTCGATGGTGATAAGCTTATCGTCAGCTTTGGCGACCGGCAAATCACTTATTCCAAAGAAGATGCTTATGATTTGCGACTTGCCTACGCTATCACCATACACAAATCGCAGGGCAGTGAATTTCCTGTGGTCCTCATTCCCATAAGTATGCAGCATTATGTGATGTTGCAGCGAAATCTGGTTTACACGGCATTGACCCGGGCGCGAAAACTTGCCATTTTTGTGGGTAATCGCCAAGCGCTGCAACATGCCATTAAACAACAAAAAAGTCTTTCAAGACAAACTCGCCTCATAGAACGGATCAAAGGCCTATGAACGAAAGAAAAATCTCTTACCAGAAAACCCTCATCCTGGCGTTTTTTGCCTCTTTTCTTTTTCATACTCTGCTAGCTTATTGGTTTCCAATCACGCAAGACGAGGCCTATTATTTCTATTGGTCCAGATTTCCCGACCTTGGCTACTTTGATCATCCCCCCATGATCGCTTGGCTTGCTAGTCTAGGACCAATGCTGGGTTTAGGCGATTCCGTTTTTTCTTACCGCTTCGGCGGGCTCATGACTGCTACAGTTTTTTTTCCGCTTAGCATTTCACTTTTTCACAAACTTGGCATGACCCGCGGCAGAAGTATTTTGACTGCCGTGGTCCTATTACACTTTAATATAGCGGCACTCGTCTTTGGCTTTATCAATACTCCAGACCTGCCTTTGACCCTATTTTGGCTTCTGGCATTGCATGAAGGCGTCGCCGCCATGAAAGGTCAGCCTTACCGTTGGCTCACAGCTGGAATCGCAACCGGACTGGGCATTCAAAGCAAGTATTCCATGATTTTAATTGGCTTGGTTTTTCTCTATGGACTATGGCGTAGCCGTGGTGGTTTAAAATCATTTTGGCCATATCTGGGGGGCGTTGCTTGCGTTCTCGTTTTAAGTCCACATCTTTGGTGGAATGCACAGCATGATTGGATCAGTTTTCGCTTTCAACTCGGTCGAGGTTTCTTAAGCAAGTATGATGTCAAAACGCAATTAGCAGCGCAACTGCCTGAACCAGAAAAAGCCACTCCGGGAAGCCCAGAGTACCAACTTTCTCATTATTTCAAATTACCGGACAAAGTCGAAAAGCCACGTAAACCACGAGCGGAATGGGAGCGCATGCTTTCTCGGGTTGGCAGTTTTATCGGCGGGCAAATCGGCTTGTGGGGCTTGATGGCTTTTGTCCTCGGCTGGCAATTTTTTCGCCGCCGCAAAGCAAGTCAGCCGCAAGAAACTTCCACCCCCATGCCACCAATAATCATGGCCTCGATCGCTGTGCCGCTGATCGTCTTCGGCTTGATCAGTCCCTTCCAAAATATTGAAGCAAATTGGCCAGCAGTCTATCTGATTGGAGCTGCCGCCTGGCTTGGCAGCCAAACCTGGATTCGTTGGCCCGCACTGACCATCGCTGCCTTGCTCAATATCCTGCTGACGAGTCTACTTCTTTGGCACAGTCATAGCCCACTTAACAGCAAGCGGCCTGCCAAAGATCGCATCCTCCGTGAAACCCACGGTTATCAAGATCTCAGCCAGCTGATCCAGGATTTGGATGGGCCAGTGTTTGCAGATAGCTATCAGACAGTGTCAATGCTCAACTTCTATCAGTCAGAAAAGCAAATCGCCCAGTGGCCTGGAGTCAGCCGCATCTCGGAATTGGTTCGCCGTCAGGAAATGGTTCCCTATCAATGGCATGATTTGTTGGAGCACGGTGCATTTTACTTGCTCACCGAACAATTCACCCCACCAATTTTCACGCCTTTTCAAGCAGTCAAACTTTGGCAGCTACTGGACTGCCTTGATGGAACATTTGCAGTCCAGGAAGCTCAACTTCTCGGCTCAGAACTTCCGGCATGCAAGACTTATGTGCATCGTTGGACCTTGGTGCGCTATAGTAGCGAGCCATCTATGGTTTCACCAAGCCCACCCCTCTAAAAGGACATGCTAAGCTTGCGATAGCGAAAGCTACAAGCAACATTGCTAGCAAACTTTGTGATCGAAAGCCCACGCACGTCAAAGCTAAACTTTTTTTGCAGGCATTGTATCCTGACGTCAGCAAGAGCATTTTCGCAGGCAAGAAGCAGACTTTGTTCACTTACTTGCTCTGAATTAGCGTTGATCGACAGATTGATATGAGCATCAGAACCGCTTGTTTGCGGAAAATCATCACAAGTTTCGACCACCACAGCATTGACTTGAATGGGGGGTTGCATCGATCCATCCCAACCAGGAACTAGCAGCAGTGGTATCTTTCGTTGCGAGCAGGACTCCCATCGTCTGATCACGGGAAAATGAATTCTTTTGGCCGAGATTATCTGCTGTGCGACGAGGAGAACGCCACCAGCGACCCTCAGCATCCTGAGCATCTTTTACGGCTCGACAACCTAGTTCTTCACCGGAAAGACACAAGAAGCCATTAAAAAAGGTGAGATTGACCCCACACCGGAAGGAAAAAAAGGAAGGGAACATATTGCGGCGCAAAAAAATATTTTTTATGTATTTCTAGCCAGTTACATGAAATTGACGCGGGCACAGCATCACTGTCATAACGGCATCGAAAAAGGACTCAAGACTTGCTTTTCCCTCCTCCCAGGCGTGTCTCATACTGCGTAATAAAGCGATGGATATTTTTACAAAAACCAGCGATAAAATAGATTGAATCGAAACATGTTCCACCCTGTTGTTAAACAGAATATATAGAGAAGAAATCGTTAGCATGCGCATTATTCATGGAGAAGCGGTCAGGCTTAAAGTTTTCACCCGACCAATGACAATTAAAAAATATCTTAAGTCGCACAATGTCAAAATGCTTAATATTGGTGCTGGCCCCAATCGGAAAGAAGGTTGGCTGACTGCCGATGCTTTTAAGCCCGAAGCGGACATTTACATGAATGCCCGTACAAAATGGCCATTTCCAGACAACACCTTTGATGTGATTTACTCAGAGCATATGTTGGAGCATATCCACGTCGACAAGGTTCCACATCTTTTATCCGAAGCATTTCGCGTATTAAAGCCAGGTGGCCTTTTTCGGGTGACCGTGCCAGATCTGGAAATTCACGCTACCAATTATGTTAATCGCAACGATGAATTTTTTAAGCCGATCATCGATAAATATAAAGCGCGTTGGGATAAGCAAAAAGAAAAATACTGGTTGATCCGCTCGAATGGTGGCGCCTTTATGTCGAGAGCAGTACAACGATTTTATCGGCATCGCTGGATGTATGATTTTGAAACTCTTTCCTCTTGCTTAGATGAAGTGGGTTTTTCCAAGTGTATTAAGCAGGAATGTGGGAAAAGCATCAACGCAGCAGCAGGTGATATGGACAGACCTGATCGAGCCTTTGAGACTCTCTATATTGATGCCGTAAAATAAGGGACTAAGCTGCACCTTACCCTTTCTACCAGGACATTTCAGTGAGAGCAAAATCTGCAACGTGGCCTTTGTGTTTATTAACACTGGGCCTTATCTCTCTCACTCTTTTACCAAACTTACTGACCCAGGGCATGTTTTTTGACGGCTTAACTTATGCTGCGATTTCCAGAAACCTTGTCGATGGCCTGGGCCCCATCTGGCAAACCCACTACACAGACAGTCTTTATCCACGATTTTATGAACACCCACCCCTGGCATTTTACTTACAAAGCTTAGCGTTTCGCTTACTCGGCGACCAATTTTATGTGGAAAAGCTTAGGGCGGCCGGCTTAGGAATCCTACCAAATTTACGAGCTATGCTGGCAATATCGGGCTATCAATTGGAGTCCCCGCAATTGCCGCCGCACATTGAAGAATGGAGTCGGTTTTCCAATCAGCTGTTTCATCAGGTTAAAAAGACGCCAGTCGAAGATCGAAAAGTCATTGCCGACAGCAAAACCCAAACTAGTTTGAACTAAGAGTACTCTGGAGAAACGGCATCTTTGCAACGACTTCCGTCTCCATCATGGCCGAAATTACTCGCAACTTACCGCCGACTCAAGGATAGACGGCGAGATCGAAGCCAAAGGTCCTTATAAAAAAGGCGCTGCAGGATTTTTTGCAACAATTGCTTTATCCGGAGGGAGGGGTCCATAGTCGAAACTATGGACCAAACACACTAGGTCCATAATTAATATGAAAATCTCCTCGCCGATTCTTTTTGTAGGCACTTACGCGCTCTTCATCAACAACTGGTTCCCGCACACCTAAGTATACTGACTGAAGCCGTTCTGGATCGATACCATTATTGATCAGATACTCTTCGATTACCTTGGCACGGCGAGCGCTCAGATCTTCGTTATATTCTTCCTTACCTTGCTTATCGGCATGACCACGAATAGTTAATCTTGCAAGTGGATCGTCTGTCATCCCCTGGATAATGCGATCAAGAGCGGCTATACCCTGTGGCGTCAAACTTGCTTTGTCAAATTCGAAAGGAATATGGATGCCTGTGGGGTCAAAACTTTGATAATCACTGATGGTATAGTCTTCAACTCCATCACTGCTTGTCGTCGTGTTGTCCTGATCAAATTCTGATGCCGATTCATCAGGGCTAGGCATTGTAAATTCTTCAATTTGCTGGCTATCGTCAGAGCTCGTACAGGAGCCAATCATGAAACCTAGTAAGAATATTGCAGATTTACTTAAAGATATCAGCTTTTTCCGGTATTCCAATGACATATAGCCACCCTCCTTCGTGAATCGCCTTTACCATCGGTATGCACAAATAAGACTTTAGACTTTTGTTCCTAGTTACATATACGAGTGAATAATTCAATCTGCAGGGTCTTCATCGACTGGGATAAAACCTTGATCAATTTCCTGCTTGTACTTGGCGGGAATGGGCAAAGATAAACCTGTTTCCCCTAAAAACTGGTGGATCGCATGCCGGGCATAGCGGATTTCATATTTTTTCAATATCTTAAAAATTTCATAGACCATGATCTCAGCAGATTGGAATCGCTTATTGATCCTGAAAGCTAGAGATTTTTTCAGCAAAGAGCGGATGAGCGACTGCAAACGCCGCTCACTGCAGCGGATTTTGGAAAAGTCGATGGAGCGCATAGCTGGAAGTATTTCTTCCCGGTGCTTGGTGGCTTTAACTGCTTTCTCACCAGCAATCATTTCAAATAACAACAATCCGACACAATAAAGATCCGATTGGGTTTGAATCGCAGCATCAGTCACATGTTCGGGTGAATAGTATCCCGGAGTACCGATCATATAATTTTTATAATTTTCAAACTCCCCATTACAAGAGAGCCCAAAATCAGTGACAAGTACCCGACCATTGCGCGCGATCATCACATTAGGGCTCGACAAATCAGAGTGTATTGTATCGTGCAGATGCAGATAATCAATTCCCTGCAGTATATCAATGGCAATTGATAAGGCTATCAGAGGCGGCATTTTTTTGTAGTGCTTGATAAGTCGATGCAAAGACCAGCCATCAATAAACTCAGATACGATATAACAATTTGGTGGCTTATAATTAGCTTCGATATATTCGACGATATGCTTGTGTTTCAAGCGAGAGACAATCAAAAGCTCACGATGAAAAATCCCCAAAAATCGCTTACTTTTCTGATATTTTTCATGCAATACTTTCACGGCAACAACGCGACCGGTTTCCGTGTCAACCGCACGATAAACTTTTCCTAGGCCTCCTGCACCAACTTCATAGTCGATCTCAAAACGGCCTATTCGCTTTTGATGGATAGCCCCCAAGCCACATCCTCTTTTTGCTTCTGGATTATCAATAATGAATCGGAGTATTCCCCAAAAGCTTTAAGGGTCAAGCTTGGAAGGCTGGAAATTTAGGTAAGAATATCCATGGATTTACAGTAGCTATAGCCGATGGAATCAAAATAGCTTAGCAAGTCATCATAAAGCTTTTCAGTATAATGACCAAGGACGGTTAGGGTATCAGAAAAGACTTCAAAGCTCAGACCTTGGAGTATGATGTCCAAGCTAATATTGACATCTCCGTCTGGCCCGATCGCAAGCTTCACCATATGGCAGCCATCGTTCCATTCAAGCAAATAACGTGAAATCTCTGGCCAACTATCCCAGTCAATACTCAGACTTTTGAAAGGTCTTACCTGCAGGCCGATCCAATTGTCATATATTGTGATATGTAAAGGATAAAGACCTTCATCTCCTTGCCAGCCGGATGCTAGTTCATCAGACGATAAGGTTTTATAATCCCAACCATACTGTGTTAGGTACTCCTCCACAATTTGCCTAGTGCTTGAAGCCATTGCGCTGAAAGTTCCTATTAACTGAACAATATTTTTTCAGGCTATCGCTATAAAGCGGCTTCGTCAACCAATTGCTGTTAAGTCCAGAGAAGATCAAGCCTGCTGGATTGCTCCAATTAAAGACGGACTTGCAGCCGGGACTTTTTTACGAAGTCCGTCCTTGTTACTTGAATCATAGTTATGCCAATAAAACTCAGGCGATTTTTGGAGCTGTCGGTGATTAATAACGACTAAGAGAGCTGATCTCTTCTTCAACCTCTTGAAAGGCTGTTAACTCTTTCAGCCCAGTTAGCATCAGTTGGACGTTTGCTCCGGGATAATGTCTTGTTCCCTCAACAAAGGCCATTTGCACCGCCATCGGCTGACGCGCAAGGACAAAGACCATTTGTTCACGATGCTGCAAAACATGTTGCTCTAAAACATCTCTTGCCATCTCGGCAAGTGCTGGATTGCGTGAAATTGCATAGTAATAAAGATGACCGATATGTGGGTTAGCAACCGGCAGGGGATGATTCATAAAAAACCGCAAAATCACCAAGCAGGTGTACATATTCACCCCAGTTTGGTTGATCTGCCTTAAATCTTCAAGACTAGCCTGGGCCAGATATTCGATAAAATCATCGGCTGCAATTTCCGGGTTCAAGGCGATCATCGCTTTGGCGAAATCATCAGATCCACTGGCAAATAAACCTTGGCGTAAAATGGTGTAAACCGTTCGAATCTGATTCGCTTGCACAGCCCGCGCCATTTCCGGTAGTAACGCTTGATCGATATCATCAGATGCAATCATTTTCGACAGCTCATTTTCCAAAACACTTGCGACTTGCAGCGAAGGTTTGAGAGCAGCCAGTTGCCAGGCGATGCGCTGATGGAATGGCTCTTTAATTGCAAATAGTTGCGTTAAAAGCAGGGGGTCCAACCGTGGCGTACTCAAGCGATAAAGGTGCACCGCATTGAGCAACATGGAAGGTGAAGCACTCCGCATGTTTTTGCTGATGTAGCGCTTCGAGAGTTCTTCCAATTGAGGCCATGCTTCCCTGGCCTTGACCAGGCGTTTGACATCTTCCAAAGTACTACCACCGTATTGGATTGCATGATCGAATGCCTGCTCTAGTGGCATATCAGCCTTGATTTCCGGCGGCCGATCGTCTTTTCCCCCACTTAAGCTGACACAAGCCATCTGCAAAAATATAAAGCCGGTGAAAAATATGAGTCGCGACATCTTAGCTAAGCTCCTCTTGCTACCTGTTGAGTCTGTACGTGAATCTTGATGACAAACTGTTGTTCCAATGATTCTTCCAACTGGGAGATCAAAGTGTGGCATTGCTCTTGAGCAAGTTCTCGTCCAACCGCAATTGTCAACTGCCGATCATTCTGCTGCGTGACGCCCAAGAAATGTGCCATTTGATCAAGGTCAATCCAAGGTTGCAGCAGGATACGGCAAGGCCGATCATTTTTGCCTAAACCTGAAGCCTCGCCCCCTGTAGTATGACAAAAGTTTCTTAAAAATGAATGAGGCCAGTCAAGGACCCATTTTTTTTGTGAATGCGCCCGAGAAGCTTCCCACAACAAGCGCCAAAAACGCTTTTCCTTATGCAGCCGGACAATCCATACCAGGCAGAAAAGAAAAGCCACGGCTGATGCAACATGAAAGATCAAAGTCAAGCTTAGCACAGTTGCTCCTGTCGAAGTCTTTCGTCCATGAATGCCTCACACACAGCAGGTTTTTGTGAAGCAGAGCCTTTAATTCTACAGTATACCAAATAGGCAGTTGGCCACTCAGCGAAAAACTGTTATCACCAACGCTTGTTATCGGAACCCAAGTTTTCAGAAAAGTGAGGAGGTCCACTTTTGCCCATTAACAGCATGACAGCTTTTGGCGTCGGTGAAACCACTAGGGACGACTACCATTACCGCTGCGAAGTGAAAACACTGAATGCCAGGTTCCTTGACGTTAATGTCCGCTTACCGCGCACATTAAACGCACTCGAAAGAGACATCACGCAATTCGTTAAAAAAGCGCTCAAGCGCGGAAAAGTTGATATATCCTTCGATCTAAGCGTTGCCAATACCAGTCATCGACTTGGACAACTGAATGAGGCTGCAGTCCTCCATTACCAGGCTTTGGCGGAAAAGGTCGCATCACTGCTGGGCAATCAGCCTAAACCTCTGACAATATATGAAATTCTTCGGCTTGATGGAGTCCTTGATAGCCACACCAAGGAAACCACAGATGATATGCTAAAGCACCATCGCGACGGCTTCTTGCAGAGCTTGGACGCAGCTTTGCGACAGATCGCGGACGCACGAAAGGTCGAAGGTCAGGCACTGGAGCAAGCCCTGCGGGAAATTCTCAAAGGCATTAGCCAAGATCGACAGGCCATCGCCGTTCAAAGTGAAGAGGTGCAAAAGCAGATCTACCAACAATACCGTAAGCGCCTGGAAAATCTGATAAAAAATCTCGGAGAGACCGGCCAAACGGTATCCAAGCAACTCCCTGAGGAACGCCTACTAACTGAAGTGGCCATATTAACCGATAAATCTGATATCGATGAGGAGCTAACCCGATTGGCGACTCATGAGCAAGAGTTTATCAAAACCTTGCAGGCTGAAAGCGAAGTGGGACGCAAGCTGGACTTTTTATGTCAGGAAATGCATCGGGAAGTGAATACTATGTCCAACAAATCGACCCATACGACGATTGCCAAGCACACGCTGGCGATCAAACAAGCGGTCGAAAGGTTGCGGCAACAAGTGCAAAACATCGAATAAGGTAGGGAGTGAGCTGATTCATGTCTGTTTATGTCGTTTCCGCACCATCCGGAACAGGAAAGACCACTCTCAACCGACGTCTGATCGAAGAACACCAGGAAATCGAAATGTCGGTCAGCCACACCACACGTCCGCCACGACAAGGGGAACAAGATGGTGTGCATTACCACTTTATCAACCCCACGGCATTCCGCGAGATGGTCGCCAATCAGGCCTTTGTCGAGTGGGCTGAAGTCCATGGAAACCTCTACGGCACTAGTCTCAGTGAACTAGAAAGAATACGTGGCCTCGGCAAAAAAGCTCTTCTCGAGATTGATGTCCAAGGCTGGCAGAAAGCAGCGCCACTACTTCCTGATGCGGTCAGTATCTTTATCTTACCGCCTTCTCTAGCCGCTTTGTGGCAGCGTTTGGAAAGCCGTGGCTCGGATGATCTAGCGACACGCTGGTTACGCCTGAAAAATGCCCACGAAGAAATTATAAATGCCTATAATTACAGGTATTTTATCGTCAATGAGAAGCTCGAAACAGCCTACCAGAAGTTGAAATCAATAGTTGTCAATGGTAAATCGGAAGAAGCAAATAGTAGCGAGGAGGGCCTTCGACTCTGCCAGCAGCTAAACCAAGAGTTCGAATACGCCGATTGGATAAAGAGACTTAAAGCTAGCCTGGGCTGATGCGAATTAGCATGCTGCTGGGCGGCAGCTAAGGCAATAACATGGTAGAAATAAAAGCAAATATGGCAGAGCCGGCGAAAACGATTTCGGACAAACACAAACCTTGCACCCCGGAACAGGAATACCAGATTCTACTCGAAACACTCGATGTCTTCCTTCCTGGCCAACCTAGAGAACCGATTCAAAAAGCTTATGAATACGCCTCTCGTTGTCATTCTGAACAAAAGCGGCAGTCGGGTGAGCCTTACATCACTCATCCCTTGGCTGTTGCCACCATCGTTGCATCGCTAAAGCTCGATACGGCATCGGTAGTGGCGGCGATCCTGCACGATACGGTGGAAGACACCTGTGCCACTTTAGAGGAAATCGAGACTCTTTTTGGATCAGAAGTCCGACATCTGGTTGATGGTCTGACGAAGATCAGCAAGATCAAGTTTCGCTCCAGCCAGGAAAAGCTTGCAGAAAACTTCCGCAAGATGATTTTGGCTATGGCCAAAGACTTGCGAGTCATTCTGATCAAATTATGTGACCGTTTGCATAATATGCGAACCATCGGCCATATTCCGGAAGAAAAAAAGCGCCGCATTTCGCAGGAAACCCTCGATATCTACGCCCCGCTTGCCAATCGCTTAGGTATCTATGGGGTGAAAAACGAGTTGGAAGACATTTGTCTTCGCCATCTCAAGTATGAAGTATATCAGGAAATCCGTCGTAAAATTTCGGCGAAAAAATCCGAGCGGCAACGATATATCTCCGAAGTCAAAGAGATCCTTGAAACTGAGTTGAAAAAATACGGTTTCAAGGACATTCAGGTTTATGGTCGACCTAAGCACTTTTTCTCGATTTACAAGAAAATGGTCGATCGGCATTTGGACTTTGAAGACATCCACGATCTATTCGCCTTTCGCATCATCGTCAATTCCATCAAGGATTGCTACGAAGCTTTAGGTGTCGTCCACGCCATGTGGAAGCCAATGCCAGGGCGATTTAAAGATTACATCGCCATGCCCAAAGCCAACATGTACCAGTCCTTGCACACCACGGTCGTGCGACCTAACGGTGAGCCGGCTGAGATACAAATTCGCACCAAAGAAATGCATGAAACTTGTGAGTTTGGTGTCGCTGCGCACTGGACCTATAAAGATCGCGATAAAAATGTTGCCGCAGCCGACATGCAAAAATTTTCTTGGTTGCGGCAAATTGTACAATGGCAAAGTGAACTGCAAGATCCGGATGAGTTTTTAGAGGCAGTAAAAGTCGACTTGTTCGACGAAGAGATCTTTGTCTTCACTCCTAAAGGCGATGTGCTGTCCCTGCCAAAAAACGCCACAGCCTTGGACTTTGCTTTCGCCGTGCATACTGATGTTGGTTTGAAATGCATCGGTGTGAAAATCAATGGCCGCATGGCACCTATTAAAAAGCGTCTCAGCTCTGGAGATATCGTCGAGGTTTTGACCTCGCCGCATCAAAAACCGAGCAAGGACTGGTTAAGTTTTATCTCAACGTCCAAGGCACGCAATAAGATTCGCAGTTGCTTACGCAGCGAACAACGTGAGCGCAGCCGCAAGTTGGGTCGTGAACTGCTGAACCAGGAGCTGGATAAACACCATTGGCACCTGGAAGAACTGGAAAAACACGGTGACCTGGATAAGATGGTCAAGACGGCAAAAGAAAGTAATTTTGAAGACGTCCTGATTGCAATCGGCTACGGCCGCATCAATCCCGCAGATCTGATTACCAAGGCTTTAACACCGAAAAAACCTAAAGAGACCCTGTCAGAGCAAATTGGTCGCGACACACTGGTTGAAACGGTCAGTAAAGCGCCAACGCGTAAGAAGTCGACAGGCAAAAGCACCATCCTGGTATCGGGCCATGATGATGTCTTGGTCCAACTTGGAAAGTGCTGCTCACCGTTACCAGGAGAGCCCATTATCGGCTTTATCACCCGCGGTCGTGGTGTCACGATCCATCGCTCTACCTGTCCACGGGCCTTGGATATGGACCCTGCACGAAAAATCCAAGTGGAATGGTCGGATCATAATACGGAACAGAATTACCACAAGTGCTTTATCTGCTTGCGCACTCAAGATAAGCCAGGTGTGCTGGCAGATGTCACAAACGTCCTTTCAAGTTGTGGTGCTTACGTACATAAAGCCGAGGCCAAGGTTGCCCCTGATTTAACAGGCATGCTGGAGTTTGAACTGGGGGTGAAAAACGTGGGACATCTAGACATCGTCGTGACTAAATTGGAAAGCATACCGGCAGTGGTATCGGTGCGCCGCAAAAATATCGTCAAGCAACGAAGACTAAGAAGAGGACGTCTACTATGAAAAAATTGATCAACAGAAGTTTCATCCTATCGCTATTTATGCTGACCTCAACTTGGCTGATAGCAAATGAAAAAGCGAATAAGGATAGTGAAAAAGCTTTGGTCGAAGTCAATCATACTTATACAAAAGATACTAACGAAATGACATTTACCTTTGCCGCCAAGCCCACAAGCGGTCATAAAATTGTTACGGATGGTGCTCCCTGGAGATTAAAAATTGAGAAGGCTGATCATCTGAATTTTGCCGGTAATACGGATCAATCGGTAGCCTATAGCTCTAATTCATTTGACGAAGACATACCTGGTTTTCAGGTCAAAGCCAAGCTTGCCGCGGGGCAAAAGTCAGGTACTTTTCCTTATGAGATGAAGGCTTTTGTGTGTGAAAAAGAAAACCAGCAGCAGTGCTTTTTCCTGACTTTAACGGGCAATGCGAAATGGGAAATATGAGTAGAAAGTCGTTAGCTTTTATAACGACTACTCCACCGAACCATAGCCAGCAGGATGCTTTTTATGCCACTCCCAGGCCGTGGAAATAATGGTCGGCAAATCAGAATACTTAGGAGTAAATCCTAGCACCAGCTGCGCTTTCTCCGTCGCTGCAAAAAGAGCCGGTGGATCACCGGCGCGCGGTGCAGCAAAGCGGAAAGTCAGATTTTGCCCAATAGTTTTCTCCACGGTGCGCAAAATTTCAAGATTACTATAGCCGCGACCTGTACCCAGATGAATCACATCATAAGTTGCCGCTGGTTTTTGCAAAAGATACTGCGCCGCCTGCAAATGGGAATCTGCCAAATCCATCACATGAATATAATCCCGCAGACAGGTTCCATCGGGAGTTGGAAAGTCCGAACCAAAAATCACCAAATCCTGGCCTTTCATCGCCGCTTGCAAAATATTCGGCAATAAATGCGTTTCAGGCTGGTGATCTTCGCCAATCTCACCACTGACATGTGCCCCGCAAGCATTAAAATAGCGCAGCGACATCGCCTTCATCTGATAGGCGCGAACATAATCCTCGATCAGAAACTCTGCCATCAACTTCGATCGACCGTAGGGGCTAAAGGGAGCTTTGCGATCGTCTTCTGCGATCGGTAAGCGCTCGGGCACACCAAAAACCGCACAGGTTGAAGAAAAGATAAGCGGCGTTTGTGGGCAAATTTCTTTCATCAAGTTGAGAAGGGTGCGTACCCCCTCCACATTATTCTCATAGTAGTTCTGCGGATTTTTTACTGATTCACCGACTAAGGCAAATGCAGCAAAATGCATAATCGCATCGGGCTTCTCCACCTCGATCGCTTTTTGGAGGTGGCTGGCGTGCAGGATATCGCCGACAATTATAGAGGCCTTTTGGGCTATAGCTGCTTTGTGACCCAGGCTAAAATTATCGTAAACAACACATTCATGCCCGGTATCAATCGCTTGCCGCACAAAATGTGAGCCGATATAGCCAGCACCACCGATCACAAAAAACTTCATAGAGATAACCTTCTTATTATTGTGGCTCAGGTTCCGATCCCATGTCGCGAAACATTTCGTACTCTTCCCCTAAATCCCGGTAGTCTTCAAACGCTCCCTCTTCACCCATGTCCAGCCATAAAATATCGCTGGAACGACAATGACAGCCGGTGCCTTGAAAAGGGTCCAAAACCATTTGGTGCAAGCCACCTTTCGCATCACAGTGTAAGCGGCAGATTTGTATTTCCCGCATGCTGACTTTGGTGGCACAGGCTTGAGTTAGCTGACAAAGAATGAATATCGTCATTGATAGGTACCGGATAGGCCGCATAACGTTTGGCTTCCTTGTCTAAGGGCAGATCTTTGTCCATCATAGACAAAAAAACATGGAAAGCCAAACACTTAGACCGCAAATTCCTTTATATCAAGGCTTTAAAGTGCGCTTCACAGGATGAGCGGTTGTCACCCTCCAAGTTCTGGCAGCGCTGTTGGAATTTTTCCAAAACAGGCTTCATACTGGAAGCTAACGGCTTTAAACCATCGGCTATACGCGCTGTTCGACTTTGATTTCGGCCTAAAAAGCCATCATCCAGCTGAAAAGCCAGGTCATAAAATTCCTGCACCAGTGGCCTGATCCGTTCTGCTCTTTCTTGAAAACGTAGATTGAGCAAAAGGTCATTGGTAATCCACTGAATGCGTGTCGCTCTGCCTTTCGCTGTTTCTCGAGCCAGTTGCGAGTAACGCAAGGCCGCAGGACGGTCGCCAAAGGCTTCCTCCAGATTGGCAAGTGAGGAATAGTAATACCAGGGGGTATCGGTACTGCGAATTTCCTTATGCAGCAGCTCTCTGGCAGCATCATCTAGCTTAACCTGGCGCAATAGGTAGGCGGCACCGGAGATCACCGCATGTCGATCGTATTTCGATTGGGCGGCAGTATCCGCTTCTTTTGCTGCGACGCGGACCTGTTCGACTAAGTCCCCAGGTAGCTCCTTTTCTGGATGCTGCCAACGATAAGCTTCAACTGGAGGATAGGACAACCAAAGCCTTTGATCGACTGATAAGCGCTCATCTTCACTGAGCCGTGTAAGGGCATGCTGCCACGCTTCGCTCACCACGGGCCGCTCGGGATTGCCTTCCAGCCAAGGAACGATTACACCGTAGCGAAAAATCAGCATTTGCCTGGCACCGTAAGTTTTTTCCGGATCTTCGCTAATTTCAAGCAATAGCTTCCTTAAGTTTGGCAGTCGTTGAGCGATGTCTTTTTTAACCCTCTCCTCATCCTGCAAACGCTGACTCATGATGATGTATTGGGCAATTAAACTGCCCTGAACGGCGGGCGGCAGATCCTTGGGCCGGATTTGAACTAAGCGATCGAGACTTTGCCACTGCCGCTCAAGTGTAATGCGCTCAGCAGGTAGTTGCTCCCAATCAAGAAAGGCCAATCGCGTCCAATCACTTGATCGCAGCTCAGCCCGATCAACTCGCTGCAAAAGAGCCAGAACGTCTTCCGGTTGATTCAAGGCACTTTGCACGATTTCTTTAAACTCAGCAAAACTTAACGCGCCGTTAATCCGCAAATACTCTTTGCGCTCAGCATTCAGCATTAAAATCGTCGGATAACCCGCCGCTTGCAAGCGATCTCCCCAGATCTGGGCTGAGGGTTCATCGCCGTCTAGGTAAACCGGAATCAGAGACTGCATCAGCTCTGGGAACTCAGGGTGAGAAAAAACTTGCGATTTTAGCTCATTACAGGGAGGGCACCAGACGGCTCCCCAATAGAGGAAAACGGGTTTGCCACTGGTCTTGGATGCGGTAAAGGCCTCTTCGACGCTTCCCTGAAACCAGGGATCTGTGGCATTTTCCTTCGATTGATTCACATTTGCTGCACTTTCATGCGACTTCGATGATTGATGCACACAACCTCCTAAAGTCAACGCCATACCCAGCATGCTTGCCGAAAGTTTAAGGGATACAAAACCGGCCACATCAAGCCTCCTTCTTGCTCAGGTCAATCCTCACACTACGGTTGAATCGCGCTCTCGTCCAGCAGCTTCAGCCCGCCTGGCGACAAATCCAAAACGGCAGTGGAGTGACAAGCAGAGTTCTGGTAAAAAGCCATGCTATCGTCAGTTCATTCTGACAATCCCCGTATAAATACGACGCATTTGATCAGCTGACAGCCCTTGGCTCGCTAGCAGCAGGAGTAGCAGAAACGATGGAAACAATCGCCGCAAAACCACACGGCTATCGCATGCCAGCCGAGTGGGCAACCCATGCCGCCACCTGGATGTCATGGCCCTTTGATGATGAGATGTGGCATGGAAAACTTGCGCAAGTCCGCAAAGAGTATGAGCAATTGGTACGAACTATATGCCGTTTTGAGCCTGTACACCTGCTTGTCCGCGATGACGAGGCAGAAAAGTCTGCCAAAGAAGCGCTAAAACAAGTCGACGGCCATGCCTTACACTTTCATCGCGTTCCGCTGGATGATGTCTGGCTGCGGGATAACGGTCCACTTTTCATCCTACCAGGCGCTTCGGCTAAAAAGGGCCCAGCGATCGCTGCCGTGAATTGGCGCTTTAATTCCTGGGGACAAAAATATAGCTGGGATCTTGATGACCAAGCGCCGCTCCCAATCACTAAGTACCTGCAGATCCCCCGAATCGATGTTGATGTGGTGATGGAAGGTGGCTCTCTGGAGCTGAACGGGACAGGCGCATGTCTGACAACCGAACAATGCCTTCTCAGTCCCAATCGCAACCCTAATATGGACAAGGCTGAGTTAGCTCAGGTTTTACAAGAATATCTTGGCATTGAAAAACTCATATGGCTGAAAAACGGCTTGGAAGGTGACCACACAGATGGTCACATTGACACTATCACGCGCTTTGTCGGCGAGCACACGATCCTTACTTCAGTTTGTCGCGATGAACGTGATGCCAACTTCCAAACCATGCAGGAAAACCTGAGGATTTTACACGAAAGCCGCGATCTTAATGGCGAAGCCTTTACCATCGTCGAACTACCGCTACCGAAAGAACGTATGGAACTTGCCGATGGGACGAGGCTGCCGGCAACTTATGCCAATTTTTATATCTGCAATGGAGCTGTGATCGTACCACAATACGGCGATCCCATGGATGAGCCGGCCTTAGAGCTCATTCGCTCCGTATTCCCGCAACACGAAGTGATTGGCCTAGCTTCGCGTTATATTATTACTGGCGGCGGCAGCTTCCACTGCCTCACCCAGCAACAGCCGCAAAGCTAAGTAGGAGCAGATGATGCCTTCAGTTCAACTTGCTATCGTGCAAATGGCGATGAGTCGCCAACTAGAAGACAATATCAAGAAAGCCACCGAGCTGGTTGAGGAAGCCGCTCGCAAAGGGGCCAATATCGTCTTGCTGCCCGAATTGTTCGAAAATCACTATTTTTGCCAGATCGAGCGTGAAGAATTTTTCAGCCTGGCTCACCCTGTGGAACAGCATCCTTTCCTCGCTCACTTTCAAAGTCTGGCGCAAAAGCATGGCATTGTCTTGCCAATCAGTTTTTTCGAAAAAGCCGGCCAGGCTCACTTTAATAGCATGGCGATGATCGACAGTGATGGAACTCGGCTTGGAGTCTATCGGAAAAGTCATATTCCGGATGGTCCGGGCTACGAAGAAAAATATTACTTCAATCCCGGAGACAGTGGCTTCCAAAGCTATGCGACCAAGTTTGGTAAGATCGGTGTTGGCATTTGCTGGGATCAGTGGTTTCCTGAGTGCGCTCGTATCATGGCGCTCAAAGGGGCTGACCTGCTTCTCTATCCAACAGCGATTGGCAGCGAGCCGGCTGATCAGGTGGCTACACCCAACACCCCACAAATGTGGCAACGGGTGATGCTCGGTCATGCCGTTGCCAACTCTTGTTATCTTGCTGCGGCGAATCGCGTCGGTAAGGAACAAATTGGCGAAGCTATCTGTGAGTTTTATGGGCATTCGTTTATCAGCGACTATCGCGGCGAGTTTTTAGCCGAGGTGAAAGAAGGCTGGGAAGGTGTGCGCTTAGCTGAGTTAGACTTTGCTGCAGCCCAGGAATTTCGTGCCGGCATGGGCTTTTTCCGTGATCGCCGACCGGAGCTTTATCGCGCCCTGTTGAGTTTGGATGGTTGTGAAAATAGCTAGGGTTTAATCTGGGAATATCGGAGACTAGGTGTAAGGCGAAAATAAATTGCAGTGTATGCGGATACATATGGGTTTATTTTCGCCGACAAAACTTGGTACGACAACTTACCATCAAATGAATATGATCACCTTCACCTCGATAATCTAATAGAGCACCTTATCCACCTGCTCCATGGTTTCTTCAAATATTTGGCTCTTTCGTTATCCCCATTCGTTCATCATTGTCTGTGTTAAAACGCTACGTCGATGTTTTCCTGAAACGATGTTGCCTAAAAAATTACGTTATTTTAAACACTTAGCCAAATTTTGTAAACCTTAGTTTACTTCTTTAAAAAATTTTGTTAACTAAAGTTTACGTTATGCCGAAGAATATTGAACAGGCGGGGAAGGAAAGCAAACTGATATAGAAACAGCGAAATCTCGATGGGAGAGATACCTCAATGAGAATCCTAAAGGAGGAAAGTGATGTCGCAGAATAAACATAGAGGCTCAGATTTTGACGAATATTTGCTTGAAGGCCTCCGCGAAAGTGATGAATTAGTTTTTCTCCATATCAAAGAGGCTATTGAAAATCCTGATATCAGCGAGCCCAACGATTATCAATATTTAATCAAAGCCATCGCCGATGTCGCAAAAGCACGTGGTAAAGGAGAGTTCATTGAAAAAAGTGGCATTTCAAGACAAGGGTTACATAAAATTTTAAATGGAAAGAGTATCCCAAGCATTCAGAATGTAATGGCTCTCCTAGCTGTTGTTGGACTTAAGTTTTCTGTAGAAAAAGTAGGGACTACTCTTTCTGACGACTGTCCTGCAAGTGCCCTTGATGTCGCTCAGTATGCGGCTTCATTAATGCCAAGAAACTCGACCTATATGAAACTCGAAAAGATCGTATATTATGCCCAGGCAGAATCATTAGTGCATTACAAAAGGCCATTATTTAAAGAAAAGATCGAGGCATGGGCAGCTGGCCCGGTCGTGCGAGAACTCTTTGAAAAACATAAGGGGCTTCGCTATCTCAGCAATCATGTCGCGCTAGGGAGTTCAGAAAATCTAACTGCAGAGCAGAAAGCGTGTATTAGATGGGCAATCGACAAATTTGGAAAAATGGATGGTGATACCCTTAGTCACCTTACTCATATCGAGCTTCCGTGGAGGAAAGCCAGGGAAGGAATATCAAATGATGCGCATTCTCAAAATGAAATAACCCAGCAGTCAATGCTAGATTTTTACTCTAAACTACCCAATTATTCTGAGTTGGATGAATCGGAGATTTGATTCTAATCATTCTTCATGTTTGCATGAGAATTAACGTTTTGTAGTCATCGCTGTTAACATCTTTAACATTGATCTCCTCATTTGATTTTCCAGAACCTATTGCATTGTTTCGAAAATCAAAGTGGCTGCAAAACTCCTGGCCATCGGCAATAATTTTGGCAATATCAGACTTTCCTTCGAGCAACTCATGCTGACACATCATGGCCCTGGTACCACTTTCTACAGCATCGATCATGTATTGCAGAATCAGTCTATTTTATAATAGACAACCTTCCACACAAACAATTGGGCCTCGAACTGTAAAAAACAGATGCTAATTTCTTACTCCACAGCCTGATAACTACCAAGCACCTGCAAATGATGGGTCACCTCTTCAAGGTGACCCAATGCTCTGGCAACGGCCGGGTCACTGACATGACCTTCTATATCCAGATAAAAAAGATATTTCCATGGGCTCCCTCGCAAAGGTCGCGATTCAATTTTCGTCAAATCTATATCCCGGATGGCAAAGACACTGAGTGCTTTGTGCAAGCCACCAGGTGCGTTGCGCAAGGAAAAGACGATGCTGGTTTTCGAAGCTCCCTTCCAGTCAATTGCTGGATAGGCTTTTGGTCGACGCTTAATTACCACAAAACGCGTATAATTCGTTTCTTCATCCTGTATGGATTTGGCGATGACCCGCAGCCCATAATCTTTCGCCGCCTGTGAACTGGCAATCGCTGCCATGTGTTTTTCACCGGATTCAGCCAAAAAGCGGGCCGATCCCGCCGTATCAAAATAGGGCATGGGCTGGGCTTTGATTTTGCGAATAAAAGCCATGCATTGCGACAAGGCCTGAGGATGAGAGTAGACTTCGCGAATCGCTTCCAGTTTACTGCCTGGCTTGGCGAGCAGGCAATGATCGATATGCAGTTTATGTTCCCCGATGATCCACACTGGCTTTTGCCGGAGGTGGTCATAGTTTTCGTGGATGCTGCCAGCTAGCGAGTTTTCAATCGGCAATACCGCATACTGAAGTTTACGCGCCTCGACAGCCCGAAATACGGATTCAAAATCGCTCATCGGCTGAAGTTGAATTTTTTGCCCCCGAAAGTACTGCAATGCAGCCTGTTCACTATATGCTCCGCTGACTCCTTGGAATCCGACCTTCAATATGGCTCTCCTCTGACTCTAAGTTCGCAACTGCTTTTGCAACTCGTCTTCCGACCATATCGGTATACCCAACTGCTTGGCTTTTCTCATCTTCGATGATGTCGACTTGCTGTCGTTGGCCACCAAAGCGAAGGTATTTTTCGAAACGGCAGAGCTCGGATGGCCGCCAGCAGCTTTGATCATAGCTTCCAATTCGTTGCGCGGCCTGGATAAAGTTCCGGTAATCGCGATGCTTCTCCCTGCTAAGGGGCCATCTTCCTTGGCCGCAGCCTGGGCATGATAATCCCTATGCTTCACTCCGACTTTGAGCAATTGATCGATCAGCTCCTGGCGCATGGCCAGGCCTGTGACAATCTGATTTGCTGATTTTTCTGCAAAGCCGGGAATGGCGACCAAATCTTCAAGGGTGAGTTTTCGCACCTGCTTCAGGCTGGGGAATTCCTCAAGAATTTTTTCCCATGAAGTCAGACCCGTGCCTTCGATGCCTAAGCCATTCAAAAAGCGCGGCAAGGAAATATCCCGACTTTTTTGAATGTTATCGTATAATTTTTGTGCCATCTTCTCTTTCACAAGTGGCAGCTTGAGAAAGTCGTCTTTTTTCAGACGATAAAGATCGGGGACGTCTTCGACCAGTCCGATTTCGATCATATTTTCCAGGCGCTTATCGCTGATATCATCGATTTCCGCACTTCGTATCCAGTTTAAAATCGTGCCGGATTTTTGTGCCGGACATAAAAGCTGATTCGGGCACCGCAGACGCACCCCATCGTAGCTCAGTTTGCTCGAACAAGAGGCACAGGTTTCGGGCCACTCGTAGTTGCCCTTGGCAGCCTTGGTCACCTCTAAAAACTTCGGGATGACTTCGCCGGAGCGAATCAGCTCAATTTCATCACCGGCTTTTAAATTATAGGCTTTAACGTGTTCGGCATTATGCAGAGTGATATTGGTGATATTTGCTCCACTTAAATTTACTGGATCAATCACCGCAACCGGTGTCACCACTCCAAGCCTGGATGTGGCCCAGGTGATGGTCATGATTTTCGCTCTTGCCGTCTGCCCTTGCCATTTATAGGAAATTTTAAAGCGGGGATGATGCGCAGTATTGCCCATTTCATGGTGCAAGTCAATGCGATTATAACTGAAAACCGCACCATCCAAACCAATTTCACCTTCGGCGTGATGTTCTTTCACCTCATCGATAAAATCTTGAATGGCCGTTTGGTTTTTTAATAGCTTTGCATGAGGAATATGAAAGCCCTGTTTCTCCAGCCATTTGAATTTATCGACCTCGGTGGCAAAGTCCAGGTCTTCCTCGTCGGAATGCACATCAAAGGCAAAGAAATTGAAAAAACGCATTAAGTGAATATGCGCTTTCCTGCCGAGCAAGCCAGCCACGATATTACGAGGGTTACTCGGCCTTTCCAAACCAAGATTGATCATTTCCTCCACCAATTCGGCAAAGCGATGCTCGGAACAATAAAGTTCACCGCGCACCTCAAAGTCGAGATCCTGTTTGATATCCGGTAAAATATCGCTAACCCATCGCACCTTGTCGGTGACTTCTTCACCGACACGACCATTGCCGCGTGTTTTTGCCAGGCTTAAATGTCCACCTTCGTAGATTAAACTGAGAGAATTACCATCAACCTTCCAAGTTCCCATAACAGCTTCTTTATCAGCCCACTGCATCAGCTCCTCGACTTTGTAAGTCTTTTGCAGAGAAAGCATCGGCAGGTGATGATGCACCTTGCGCGAGCTGACAAGTTCATCAGTACCGACAAATTTTAATGCTGGGTGCTCAGGAGCTAAAGTCTGTAATTTTTCTTCCAAACGATCATAGTCGGCATCGCTGATTTCCGGCTTGCCAGCATAATAAAGGCGCTTGTGCCGCATGATTTCCTGAGCCAGCTTTGCAAGTTCATCAGCCTGATATTTACTTTTACTCATCGCCACATCACTCCAGAACAAGTTCCCGCTTGCCAAGTTTTTAATCCCATTTCCGCCAGACGCAAAGCCATTCACTCACGATCACAGGAGGTGAATTTTGCGCCGCCGGGCGAGATTCCAAATGGACCAGATCAAATCCATCCGACCATAGATCCCAGATTTCTTTTTCATCAATATCAAAAGGCGGACCTCCAGCACCTTCAAGGTTCACTTTGGCAAACAAAATGCCGGCAAATAACCCGCCAGGTTTTAAGCGTGCCCGGCAAGCGTCCACGTAACTTTTGCGATTTTCCGGCTGTAAGGCACAAAGCATCGCCCGATCGATGACAGCCTCAAAGCTATCTTGCTCAGCTTCTTCCCACTGCAAGACATCAGCTTGCTGCAAGTTTAAATTGGCTTCCTTCCCATAGAGATGACATGCCTCTTCAATCGCTTGCGCGACAAAATCAACTGCGACGACTTGATAAGCCTGTCGGGCCAGAGCAACAGCTTCATGCCCATGGCCACAGCCTGGCACATAAATCCGGCCACCTGGCTGCAAGCCGCCCTCGCAGACACTGCGCTCCAAAAGTACGGACAAATAGGGATGGGCTTGCCCCATATTCCAGCCGGTTTTATGTTCTGACCAGCGTTGGACCCACGGATTGGGGTCTTCATGAGCAGATGTCTTTGTCATGAATGCTCCTTCAATGAAGGCTGGATTATGCCAGGAGAGCCAAAAAAATCCAACGCTTCGGTCACGGGATGAAAAATCTGTGGAATCGGTGTATCGTTACTAACACGTCTGTTTGTTCAATCTGTTCTGTGAGGACCGAATGAAGCCAAGCTTAGCCTCCTCCATCATCGTCTGTGTTTTACTTTTACTGTCGAATATCAGCTTGGCAGTTGAAGCACGCTTACGTATCGGCGTCGTTCGACCAAAAACGGGAGAGTCAGCCCCCTTAGGCACAGAATTATGGCAAGGCATCAAACTAGCGCAAAAATTACATAGTAAGCATATGCCACAGATCAACTCCTTAGTGGAAATTTTCGAAGCTGATGATGCCGGCAGCCCCAACCAGGCACTTAAGGTCACAGAAGATCTCATACGCCGCCAACGTGTTCACGTCTTAATTGGCTCAGTCAATAATCTGCTCAACCAAAGCGTTGCCGACGCGGCGATTCGGATGAATCGCATGACGATTCTGCCTTTTGCTACGCAAGACCAGTTGATCAGTCGCAGTGAGATGCTTTTTAGCGCAACTATGACTGAGCAAGAGCAGGGCCGCAGTATTGGCCAGTTTTCCAGCGAAGAATTGCAGCGCAAAAAGGCTGTGATTCTTAGTGAGCTCGACAACCCGTATTCCCAGTCGCTGGCGACCGGTTTTCGCCAAAGCTTTGAAGCCGCGGGTGGTCGGATAGTGACAGAACTGCATTATTCCTTTGAGCGGCAAAATTACGAGGAACTAGTCAACAGCATCGCGTCTGAGCAGGCCGATCTTATTTTCATTCCCGGATTTTTCCAAGATGCAGCCCACATGATTCGCCAGATTAAGCCTCGGGTGTCCAGCTCAACAGTTTTTATTGGAGGTGATGGTTGGGATGATCCACAAATTGCCAGCCTCTTGCCGGTCTCTGCAGGTAGTTATTTCTTTTTCACCCCCTTTAGCATGAGTACGGCATCACCTGAGCTACAAAGTTTTTTTAAAAATTATCAAGCCGAGTATCGTCAGACTCCTTCGGCACTAGCATATTTTGGCTTTGCCGCAATGGATGCGTTGATGGCGACTTACTTAAAAACAAATACCAATCGCAGTGAGGCCCTAACCCGGCAGCTCACTCGCCCGCAAGAACTCAACAGTCTACTCGGTTCTTTTCAGGTGACAGGCGGCGGCACAATCTTTCGCCCCTCGTCCATGATGAGCATCACTTCCGGCCAAGTACGCTTACATCAAACAATTCAACCGAAACTCTAACCAATATAAGGCGGCCTCCATGAGCCAATTAGAAAGCGTGATTCATGAACAAGTTGCGGCCATGTATCAACGCTTTCCCTACCCCGCCTATCCCTTAGGCTTTCGCTTACAGTGGTGGCAGGCGTATCTTGGCTCGATGGCCTTTGCCCAAGCGTTAGTGCCCCAAAATATAGCTGTCTCTGAAACGGTGCGTATCTTACTTGCTGGCTGTGGTGATACCCAACCCTATATTCACCGCAAGCTGGAGCCGCGGCAGCATCACCTGGTTGCCTGTGACATCGCCCAACGCAACCTCCAGCGAGCGCGATGGCGGCTTCTGTTGGAACCTAAACAAGTCGAGTGGTGGAATACGGATCTCTTACATTTGCCAACCAATCACGAAGGCTTTTCTCATATCGACTGCTATGGGGTGCTGCATCACCTGGCTAACCCGCGCCAAGGCCTGATCAGTTTAAGTCATCAGCTACGTCCCGGCGCCACCATGCGGCTTATGGTATACAATCGTCAAAGCCGCGATTGGATCTGGCATATGCGGCAGGTATTTCGCCTGCTGCGTTTGGATTACCAATCTCCTGCTGACCTGCGTTTTGCACAAGATAGCTTAAAAACTTTGGCCAACTACCACAGTGGACTCAAACAGCAACTGGAAAATATGGGCTTAAGTTGGCAGCAAGCGTCCCGCTTTGTTGATACCTTCTTCCATGTCCGTGAAGCCCGTATCACATTGAGTGATTGGCTGACGACCATTGAGCAAGCTGGCTTAAAAATTGTGGGACAGTTGGATCGCTATGCTGAGCTGGATGATCTGCCGAACCCCCTATGGAAAACACCGAGTCTATTTCAATTAGAGCAAAAGATCAGCGAGCATCAATTTGCCCATAATTTCGAGTGGTATCTATGTAAGCCTGCTCCGAAAGCTGCAGCAGATGGTAAACAAAAGCCCTTAAAAGGGTCTAAAATTCTTTGGCAAAGCTTACACTCGGCTCCCAGGCTTTGGCGGCAATACCCGGAAACTCAATGTATATCACGCATCGCTTTACAACGACTTTGGTGGTGCCATGGGCAGTATATTTATCGGCAGTCCACAACTCAGGTTGATCATATCTTGCAGGATTTACCAACAGCAGCCGTGCAAAGGTTGGCGAGAATCGGAGCGTTTTTTCCGCGTCAGCTGCAAAGTAAAAAGCTGTTTCAGTTAGCTATGGCACCTATGGATGATCCACTGGTGAGTTTGCCTGTCGTCCGTTTACGGCAGAATCATCCCTTGTTGCTGCAGGAAATAGAAAGACTGGTCGGCAAAAGGCGGCGGCATGAGCAACTCGTTCGTTTGATTTTCCGTCACTTGGAGAAGATACCTGAAGCCGAAGAAAATTGAGAGAACGCTTATGGCCAAGCTGGGAGTCGATCTTTGCATCAAAGCAGATCAGGTCGCTTTTTTCGGGTAGCTTCTAAGGCCATCTCCTGACGCCACTTTTCAATCGCCCGATGATCACCAGACAGCAAAACCGCTGGAACTTCCTGCCCTTCAAAAACCGGCGGCTTGGTGTAAAGAGGCTGCTCTAAACGGCCTTTCATACCTGCCGCAAAGGAATCATTCACACCACTTTGTGCATGTCCTAGCGCACCAGGAAGCAGGCGCAGCACACTGTCGGCCATAGTTAGCGCAGCCAATTCTCCGCCAGAGATGACAAAGTCACCGAGGCTAAACTCTAGATCAACAGATCGATCCAAAAAGCGTTGATCAATACCAGCAAAACGACCACAGATAAATATCAAATCGCGCTCGTCCTCGGCAAGTTGACTGGCGCTCTGGTGATTCCAAAGCTTGCCTTGAGGGCTCGGGCAAACCACCAATGCTCGTTCGTTCAACTGCTCACGGACGGCAGCTAAAGCTTGCGTTAAAGGTTCGATGCGCATGACCATGCCGTCGCCGCCACCATAGGGTGGAGCATCAATCGAGCCATGACGATCGATGGCGTAATCTCGTAACGAAATATTGTGGAAGTTCACAATGGCCTGACGCTTTGCAGAGGCCATGACGCCAAAACTAAGATAACTGGCAATGAAGTCGGGATGGATGCTGATAAAGGCCAGGTTTCTTGTCACGTCTCCCAGGCCTCATCAAAGGTCGTGAGAGGAACTAGTAAGCGGATCTGTTCGGCATCACTGCGGAAGTTCATGTCAAAATATGCATCTACAAAAGGTAGTGCGAGGCGACCCAGTTGCTGATTTTCAATTTCCACGATGTCACTGGCACCGTAATTCTGGACGGCAACGATTTTACCAACGAGCCGATCGTCGCTATCAATAACCAATAAACCTTCAATATCTGACCACAAATATTCCCGTTCTTCTTCAACGGTAATTTCATCACGCCGGCACCAGATTGTCTGCCCTTTCAAGATATCAACATCATTGCGGCTTTGGACTTCTTTACAGTGGACGGTGGGCCGATCGCCTTGCATCCTGCTCGTCTGCACAGTCAGATCTTGGGCGCGTTGGAGATTCTTGCCAATTCGTAATGTTTTGACACCGCCTGGAATCGCAGCATCACGACCAGAAATAAAAAAGGTACCGTTAAGGCCATGGCCTTTACCAACGATACCTAATTTAACCCATCGAATCTTCAACGGACTCTGCTACTAAGCGTTTGTGGAGGCAAGTTTACGATCCAGGTTGACGTTCTTCCGGCGCAAGATGCTCATAACAGTTGATGAAACCTGCGCACCGTTGGCATACCAATACTGAACGCGATCTTCTTTCACTTCCATGATGGAAGGATTGGCGTTCGGGTCATAATAGCCGAGTTTCTCGATGAACTTGCCGTCTCTGGCGTTCCGCGAATCGGTTGCGACGATGTGATAAAACGGTCGGTGAGTGCTTCCGTGACGCTGCAAGCGTAGAGTCAGAGCCATTAGTCCTCCAGAATATCGATAAAAGACTGAATATTTTGTTAATATGTCATAGCCGGCCGAACTTGGACGGTTTGATGCGACACCAAGGACTGATCGTATAACAGAGATGCGAGACTCTCGCCACTGGAAAATGATCTCAATCTAGGGGTGAAGATTGTTTGCGAGAAAAAGTTAAAGATTTTAAAAAGTACCCGATAAGACAAATGTCATGATAGTAGGCGTCCTAAGGTCATGTTATTGGCGTCAAAATTTCAACGCCTGGAGTCCTGGATGGAGCTTTGCTAGAATGAACATAAGTGACATGGTCTTTTGAAGAGGTCAGTGTGAAACTCAAGATGTGGGGAACGAGAGGATCGCTCCCAAGAGCCATAAATAACCGCTACTTCGTCAATATCGTTGATGAATATGCTAGAAAAGCAGAAAAAGCGGGCCTGAGTTCGATCAGTGACTTCCGCAATGCCATCCGGGACGGAGACCTTGGTGTTCCGCTTGTTTTTGGTGGCAACACGACCTGCAACGAGATTACTTACAAAAACCATCGTTTTTTCATCGATATGGGCACAGGCTTCGCAGAAGCTGCTGCCGAGGTTATGGCGCAGGGACGCACTGAGTTCATCATCTTTCAAACCCATCTCCATTGGGATCACATCATGGGGATGCCGTTTTTTGTGCCGATATACATTCCTGGCAACAAAATTACGATTTATCATGTTCACCCTCATGCCCCTGATTTTATTAAGATTCAGTTCAATGGCGTCAATTTCCCCGTGAAATGGGATGACTTAGGAGCAGAAATCGAGTTCCGCAAGATCAAGCTCTACGAAAAGATTGATTTTGACGGCTTGCAGATTTCCCCCTTTGCCCTCGATCATCCTGGTGGGTCGTTTGGCTACCGCTTTGATGCCGAAGGCTACTCCTTGGCGATCGGCGTAGATGGCGAATATAAGCGTTTGACACCAAAGGATCTTGGTAAAGATCATGTGTATTATACCAACCTCGACTTGTTGGTTTTTGATGCCCAATACGAGATGGATGAGCTTGCTAGTCGATTTGATTGGGGTCACTGCAGTCCGCCAATTGGTGTTGATCTAGCGCTTAGAGAGGGGATTCGCAACATCATCCTCACCCACCATGACCCACGCTCGACCGAGGAAAAAGAACAACGCATGTTAAGCCAGGCAATGACGCATCTACGCAAACAATTGCCAGCCTATCAGGAAATCTGGGACCAGCTGAATCAGCCAGAAGGCCCCAACATTATGTTGGCGTATGACGGTCTTGAGTTTAATCTCATGAGGCTGGCGCCGCGGATCCAGCTACCGAACAAAGGCATCGCCTAACAAGATTCTCATCCCGCAGCAGCTAAACTCCACCACAGTCAAATTGGCGAATTTTACCATTTGAACGAGCGATGCTTTTTCTCATCGCAAATAAAAGATTGCAAAGGTAGGCGAGGTCATTAAGCTTGATGTGAGCGGCTTGTGAACCAGATAGTATACTGCCAGGCGTCCACCAGAAAATTTTTCAGGAAACAATATGATGTTACGAATGATCCATGCAGCGCTTATCTTTGCGACCCTCCTCGTTTCTCAACTGGCCTTATCCCTGACGATCACCAACCCGACAGCACGGATTCCCCGGGGCGGCGGCGATCAGGTTGAGCTTCGCTTTCAGATGCTCTCCATCACATTATCTGACTTACAGGCGGTGGATAGCAACGCGGGTTTTAGTACGACGGCCGTGCAAAACCTGATCATCGCCCAATTGGATGTCTGCGTGAATCCACGCTCGGATATTTGCCGAGGCACGGGAAATCTCAAGGCTCGTTATGCAGCCCAACAAGAGCTTGACCGTACACCGGAAACAGATTTTGAGGAAGATCACATAGTCCTGTTTCCCGAAGGTGCCATTGATATGGTGGAAGATCCGCAGTCACCTTTAGAAGAAAGATATAATGCTGATGTTTATCTGTTGGTCGAACGCACCAGTGGATCACAAGCCTCCGAGTTTTCTGAAGACACTGTCATCTACATATCGTATCCATCAGCACCCCAGGATTTACCTGCTGAGGTGCAGATTTCCTCTGTTGTCAGCACTCAACCTCAAGGTCTTGCAATTCAGCCAAGTAATCAATCTCTGACCGTTAGCTGGAATGAAATGGGAGAAGTCGAATACGCCGATGGCAGCACCCGCTCCATCAATGGCATGCGTGCTTATCTCGTAGAAACAGAGGCAGGTCGGAATACCTACGTATTTCCTAATGCGATGATCGGCTATGAAGATGATCCTGCTGATGAAAATACTCGTTATCCCTGCACTTTAGAAATTCAAAGTTTTGCTGCCGACGATGGAACACCGGGAACTTGCACCTTCACTTGTGACAATGATGCTGCCGCATATTTGGATGCTGAAGCCATCCGCACCACCTCTGGTATCAACACCACCATCGGTGAGGCCAATGGCGCTGATGCCACCAGCTATCAGTTCAGCAATCTTTCCGACACAAGCAAGCAGTATGCGGCATTTATTCAGCCCTTACCCCAAGGTTTAAGATCAAGTAGCAATACCGCTTGCGTAATGGGTAGCTCGATCCTCACATTCAGTTATGCGCAAATCACCGGCGGAGACGAGCCGTCATTGACTGATCCACGCTGCTTTATTGCTACAGCAGCGTATGGAAGCAGTCTCCATCAACACCTTGATGAGCTTCGCTGGTTCCGTGACCGAATTTTGCTGGCTCTACCATTTGGTGAAAACTTGGTCGCCTTCTATTATACGGTCAGTCCGCCCTTGGCTCAATGGATTGAAGAGCGACCTTATGCAGCTGCAGCGACGCGGATTGTTTTAGCTGGACCGGTTTATCTGATTCAAGGTTTGAGGCAAGCTGGAGGCATGGGCCTGATTCTTTTTGCAGCCTTCTTTGTCACAGGAATGTGGTATTTTTATCGACGACGAGCCGTAGCATAATCTATCGAAGCTCGGTCAGGGATCTTTGCTAATTGTCAATGATGCCTCGTCCGAGCGCCGATCCAGCACAAATGTGTATTTGCCTGCTTCAGCAAATTCAGTCGTGAAGTTTTCCCCTTGGCTACCTAAACCACAAGCAACGTTCATGGCACCTGCACCGATAATAGGGCTATCAAGTCTTTTTAACCTGGCTGCTTATGACCGACTTTCCAGATAATTTGAGCTTTCTTGCGAAAAGGATCGAGCTGTGTCAAAACTAAAAAGCTATTAGCCTGGGCAAAATGTCTTCTTAAATATACTGGGGTACGAATGATGGCCATCAAGTCACACGCAGCGATACAACTGAAGGATTACGAACAACCTAACTTCTGGGCTAAAAGCACTTATCTCTTGTTTCAACTCCGGGAAGAAGAGTGCCTGGTGACATCGAAGGTTAGCTATGAAAAAAACACGGGCCGAAAATCAGAACTGCGTCTGAACGGAAAAAACCTGGATCTCTTACAAGTCCGTGTTAATGATAAAGAACTTCGCTTAAGCAGCATCGACTTTAGTCCTGAGCACCTATTTCTCAAAGAACTACCGGATTCATTTGAACTGGAACTGGTAACCCGCATCAAACCTCAACTCAATCTGGCATTAGAAGGCCTCTATCGCTCTGGCGAAAAACTTTGCACGCAATGCGAGCCTGAGGGTTTTCGTCGCATCACTTACTACCTTGATCGTCCAGATGTGATGAGTGAATATACGACACGCATTGAAGCTGAAAAAAGCCGTTACCCCATTCTCCTTTCAAATGGCAATCTGATCGAGTCAGGCGCCATTGATGACCAGTTTCATTTTTGCACCTGGCATGACCCATTCCCCAAACCCTCCTATCTGTTTGCATTGGTTGCTGGAAATCTTGCTGTCATAAAAGATCAGTTCCGCACAAAGTCTGGACGAGATGTGTGCCTCAAGATCTTTGTCGAGCCTTGGAATCAAGATAAATGTGCCTTTGCTATGGAAGCTTTGAAACAAGCCATGTCTTGGGATGAGGATGTCTATGGCCTGGAATATGATCTTGATATTTTTATGATCGTCGCCGTCAGTGATTTTAATATGGGGGCGATGGAAAACAAGGGTTTAAATATTTTTAACTCGAAATACATTCTGGCCAAACCCGAAACCGCAACCGATCAAGATTTTGAAGCAATTCAAACAGTTGTTGGGCATGAGTACTTCCACAACTGGACCGGCAATCGCGTCACTTGCCGTGATTGGTTTCAGCTCAGCTTGAAGGAAGGGCTGACCGTATTCCGCGACCAGGAATTTTCCGCCGACCTGGGCTCTCCATCTGTTCGTAGGATTGGCGATGTCACGTCCTTGCGCAACAGCCAGTTCTTGGAAGACAGTGGTCCTATGGCTCATCCCGTTCGCCCTGACTCGTATATCGAAATTAATAACTTCTACACCGCTACCGTCTATAACAAAGGTGCAGAAGTCATCAGGATGATATACACGATTTTAGGCCATGAAAAATATATGGATGGCATTCGTCTCTATTTTGAACGCCATGATGGGCAAGCGGTGACCGTTGAAGATTTTGTTGCGGCTATGGAAGATGGCTCTGGTATCAAACTTGACACTTTTATGAGCTGGTATTTTCAGGCAGGAACTCCCACGGTTAAAATCCGGCAGGAATATCATGCCAAAGATAAAAAACTTGCCTTGCACTGCGAACAGATTTTCAATGATTCCTTGCCAAAAAAACCAGAGAAACCATATCTCATCCCCATTAAATCAGCCTTTCTTGGTTCTCATGGCCAAGCACTAAAAACAAAATATCATGCCCAGCAATCTGATGAGCATGTTTTAATACTGGAAGAAAAAGAACAAACCATTTGGCTCGAAGATGTTGCAGAAAAGCCCGTCCCCTCACTCCTACGGGATTTCTCTGCACCGATTTTTCTTGATTACCAATACTCCAAAGTAGATCTGCGTTTTCTTTTGGCTCATGACACGAATGACTTCAACCGTTACGAAGCGGCACAGAATCTTGCCATCACCATCATCAAAGCGCGTTTGCTTGCAAAAACAAGCTTGAGCAAGCCTGAGCCTGATGATTTAACTGCATTTCAAAGTCTCTTGCTGCAAGCCGACTTGGATGCTCGGCTTGTCGCTAAGGCTTTGACTCTTCCTAGCGTTGAGTTTTTAACGAACAGCTTTCCAAAAACAAAAATTGAAGATTTATATGAGGCCAGAGAATGGCTGATGCTTTCCCTCGCGGAACATTGTCAAAACAATTTTCTTGAGCGCTTGCAACTAGCCAATCACCATGGTGAGTATGCGGTGAATCGTGAACAAATCGCTGATCGTGAATTGAAGCGTATTTGCTTGCATTTTCTCTGTTGTCTCAAAGAGACTAAGTATTTTGACCTGGCTTATCAACAGTTTCAACAAGCTACAAATATGACCGATACGATCAATGCTCTAAGTTGTCTGGTGCATTATGAAGTGCCACAACGAGAACAAGCATTGAATGAGTTTTTTGAAAAGTGGCAAGACGACGAGTTGGTGATCGATAAGTGGTTTGCTGTGCAAGCAAGTTCCAATCACCCTGAAGTATTGTTACATGTTGAGAAGCTGGTGAAGCACCCACATTTCAATATTTTGAAGCCTAACCGCGTGTATTCTGTATTACGGCAGTTTATTCGCTGCAACCCTAAAGGATTTCATCATCCACAAGGCCGGGGTTATCAGCTGATGGCAGATCACATCCTCAAAATCGACCCGAACAACTCTCAGGTCGCCTCTTTGCTGGCGACTGCCTTAAGTCAATGGCGTTCATTCAATCAAGAAAGACAGGATCTGATGAAACAGGAGTTGCAGCGCATCCAAATGCAGAAAAATTTGTCACGTGATACGTTTGAAGTTATTCAGAAGAGTTTGGCAGGCGTGTAAAATGAATCGTTGATCTTGAAAAAGTCATAGGCACCCACCAGCTTGGGTGCCACTTCAATTAGCCAATTTCCACCAAAACCCGTCCACGGATCTGACGATCTATCATGCGTTGAAAGACTGTTGCCAAATCTTCCAGTCGCACTGTTTCTTGCTGGATCGCTTCCAGTTGATCAGGCTTCAAAGGCCCGGCCAAATTTTTCCAAATTTGCAGACGCAGAGAACGCGGACAGTTTGCCGAGCTAATACCTAGAAGGCTGACTCCACGAAGAATGAAAGGCATAACCGTATTTTGAAAGCGGAAATCGGCTGCTAGGCCGACAGAGGCAATATTCCCCCAAAGGTTTGTATGGCGGAGCAAACCCTCCAGCAAACTGCCACCAACATTATCGATGGCTCCCCCAAATCGAACACTTTCCAATGGTCGTTCACCAAGTTCTAAATCTTCTGGTCGCACAACTTCTTTCGCACCTAAGTCCTTCAAATACGTCACAGCATCGGCTTTTCCAGAGACGGCAATCACGTCAAAGCCTTGTTTCGCCAGCATCTGAATGGCAAAGGAGCCTACGCCACCACTTGCGCCAGTGACCACGATCGGCCCTTTATCCGGAGTTTGATCATTCACTTGCAGACGATGAACGCAAAGTCCAGCAGTAAAACCTGCGGTGCCATAGATCATGGCCTCACGCAGACTGAGTCCCTCAGGCAAGGGAATAACCCATGAAGCAGGTACGCGCACATACTCTGAGTAACCACCATCGTGGCTTTCGCCCAAGCCACAACCGGTGACTAGAACTTCGCTACCAACAGCTAAGCTTGGATCATTCGATGCCACAACCGTCCCGGAAACATCGATGCCACCGACGATTGGCAGTTTTTTATAGATACGCCCTTTGCCAGTAGCGCCTAAAGCATCCTTATAATTGACGCTGGAATACTTGGCCTGGATCAGCACATCTCCTGCATCCAACTGGTCCGCGTTCAAGTCGACTAAACCCGCTTCGATCCCCTTGCCTTGCGCGGATTGCCGGGCTTGAAATGCGCGAAATTTTTCAGGAATGTTTTGCATTTCCGATAACCTCCGGTATATCGATCTGTTCACCCCACCACAATTGTTCAAGAGATTCACGGGGCTTGATCAAATAGCTCTGTTGCCCGTCAACCAAGACTTCAGCTGGTCTCGGTCGACTATTGTAATTGGACGCCATCGTCGAACCGTATGCTCCGCAGGCACGCAAAAACACCAGATCGTTTTGCTTTTGAAGTGGCAACCGCCGATCTTTGCCAAACAAGTCACCTGTTTCACAAATCGGCCCGACCACATCATAGTCCTGAACAGCTTGGTCCTTGGCCTCTCGCACCGGCAAAATATTGTGATACGAATCATACATGCTGGGGCGAATCAAATCATTCATCGCTCCATCGACGATGAGAAAGTTTTTTTGCGGCGTTGTCTTGACCCCAATGACTCGGGTTAAAAGAACGCCAACGTTACCCAAGATCACCCGCCCTGGTTCAATGGCTAATGTTAAACCGGTCTTACGCACGGACTGAAGAAGGGTTTCCGCATATTCTTCGATTTCCGGTGGCGTTTCATCCCGATAACGAATTCCCAGACCGCCACCCATATTTAAATATTTCAGCTTAAGTCCGCTTTCTTGCCAGTCTATGGCTAATTGCGCCATACGCGCTGCGGCTTCGCCGAGTGGCTGCAGACTGGTAATCTGGCTTCCGATGTGGCAGGCAATGCCGACTAATTCGATGTGTGGATATTGATTCAAACCTTCGACGAGACTTCGCGCTTCACCTTCACTCATACCGAATTTGGTGGAATACAAACCTGTGGCAATCTTTGGGTTGGTCTTGGCATCAATATTAGGGTTGATGCGCAGACTAATGGGTGCGCGCAGTTTTAAGCTGGCCGCTACTTCTTCAATCATTGCCAATTCAAAGCTCGATTCAACGTTAAACGACATGATCCCTGCAGTCAGCGCTGCTTTGATTTCATCATGGCGTTTACCGACACCCGAATAGACGATCTTTTTGGGATCAACGCCCGCAAGCAAGGCCCGCTCCAACTCACCACCACTGACCACATCGGCACCGAAACCGGAACGGAAAACATCGCGCAGTATGGATAAATTGCTATTTGCTTTGACCGCAAAACAAGGAACTGTGGGATAAATTGAAAAAGACTCTTTGACACGCTGCAAATGCCTTTGCAAGGTCGCCCGAGAATAGACATAAAGCGGTGTGCCATACTCTTCAGCAAGGCTTTCCAAAGAAAGATCCTCGCAGTAGGCTTGGCCATCTCGGTAGTGAAAGTGATCCATACTGCCTCCTAAGTGCCACAACTTGATTCTCTTCATCGATTTCTCATGCACGGCTCTCTTTACTGATTCTATGAGATCATGCTAGCGTGCTAAGTCACGATGGATGCAGATCCAGCATCACAATTCGGGGATCATAGCGGATTGCTTTTAAACCTGTCAAAGATAACGAGGACAAGATGCTTGTAAAAACACAGTTTGGGTGGAAGCTTTGTCTGATCACCTTCTGTTTGATGCTCTTTGGTGCGCCAAATATACTTGCAAAGCCGAAAATTCTTGCTCTTGGCGACTCTCTGACCTTTGGCTACGAGGTCGCTGCGGAAAAAACCTGGCCGGCACTTTTGCAGAAAAAACTGAAGGATGCCGGGCATCCGGAAGCGGAAGTCCTGAATGCCGGAACATCGGGAGCGACGACTGCCTTTGGTCAGCAAACCCTGCGCTTTCATTTGCGGCGCCACAAGCCGGACCTTTTGATTTATGGTCTTGGAGCGAATGATGGACTGCGCGGTCACGAGCCGGCAAGTATAGAAAAAAATATCCGAGAAACAATTCAGTATGCGCAAAAGCAGAACATGAAAGTCCTTCTTCTCGGCATGAAAGCACCGCCGAACTATGGTAGCGAGTTTCCTGAGGAGTTTGAAAAACTATTCCAACGCATCGCTAAAGATCTTAAAATAGAGTTTCTGCCTTTCTACCTTGACGGCGTTGCCGGTAAGCCGGAACTCAACCAACCTGATGGGATTCACCCTAATGAAAAAGGCTATGAGATTATCGCCACCAACATCTTTAATAAGGTGAAAACTATTTTATGAACACTGTTTTAGCTGCTGAATCGCTGTATAAGAACTACGAGCAGGGAACGAGTACGATCAAGGTCCTGAGTGATCTCAACCTTGAGGTTCAAGCCGGGGAAACTCTAGCTATACTAGGACGATCAGGTTCAGGAAAATCGACTTTACTCTCGCTGCTCGCCGGCCTTGATCGCCCCAGCCAAGGCAAGCTCAAAATTCAGGGCCAAGATCTCAATCAGCTTTCTGAAGCTGAAATGACGAAATTTCGCGGGCAAAATTTGGGCATCATTTTTCAGCAATTTCATTTGATGAATAGCTTGACTGCATTGGAAAATGTCAGCCTCCCTTTGGAGATACTGGGTAACAAACAGGCCAAAAAACTCGCTCGCATTGCCTTGGAAAGAGTTGGCTTAGATGAACGTCGCCATCATTTACCACACCAGCTCAGTGGTGGCGAGTGCCAACGTGTTGCCATCGCCCGAGCCTTTGTGGTGGAACCTAAATTACTCCTTGCTGATGAACCTAGTGGCAACCTTGATCATGCCACCGGTAAAATGGTGATGGACTTGTTATTTCAAGCCGTTGCCGAGCGCAATATGACCCTCGTTTTGGTCACTCACGACCAAAAACTCGCCGATCGCTGCCATCGTCGCTTAACTTTGGAACAAGGTGTGCTTCGCTCTTTGAACTAAAAAGCTGCCATTGACTTTATGCTACCATCGAGGTTTTCTATGACCAGTTTCAAGTTAGCGCTACGAGAGCTGAAAAATCACCGACGTTTTAGTTTGCTGTTCATCTTCAACCTGGCCATTGGGCTCTTTGGATTTGTCAGCCTTGATGGTTTCAAACGCAGCTTCCAATCGGTTCTGCATGAGCGCTCGCGGAATATGCTGACAGCCGATCTAAGTGTATCGGCAAGGCGTCCCATTTCGGAAGAAGAGCGGCAGATCGTTCGCCAGGTCGTCGGCAACGAAGCCAAACAGCAGGACGTCTGGGTTTTGTTCTCGATGGTATCAGTACCCGCCACGCAAAAGTCGCAGTTAGTTGAGCTGAAAGCGGTTGAAGATACTTATCCATTCTATGGCTCGATCCAATTAAAAAATCAAGGCCCTACTACTGGCAGTGATCGTAAGGCAATCATCGAGCAAAATCGAGTTTGGCTGGCTCCGGAAATTATGATCGGTCTTGGTGTTCAAGTTGGAGACGAGCTTAAAATTGGTCAGACGTTGTTTACGATCGACGATGTGATTGAAGATGATACATCGATGAGCTGGGCCGGTGCCGCTTTTGCTCCAAGGATTTATATTGGGCTCGATCGTTTGCAGGATGCCGGTCTGGTTCAAGAAGGTAGCACGATATGGCGCCGCATCTATTATCAGCTCCCAGCAAGCATGGACCCCAACCTGAGCTCTCAGCGAATCTTTCAACAAATTGAATCACCAGCCATCCGTGTCCGTAGTCATCTTACAGCTGGTGAAAATGATGGCCGGCTTCTAGCCTACCTTACTGATTACCTAGGACTTGTTTCTTTAGTGGCATTCTTTTTATCAGGTCTAGGTGCTGTTTACCTTTTCCGTGGCTATCTGATCCAAAAGCACCGGGAAATCGCCATTCTCCTCAGCCTTGGCATGACCCACGTGCAGGCAGTTCTAACCTATAGTTGGCAGATTTTAATTTTGGGCGTGATTAGCGCTTCATTGTCTTCACTCGTCGGTTGGCTGGTTCTGCCGATCACAGGAGACCTGATCCAGGAGCTCGCCCCCATTCGCTTTACGCCGATTTTTTCCTGGGAAACAGTCATCGTCGCCATGTTAATGGGCGCAATTGGCACTCTTTTACTTTGTATTCCCCTGCTCGCCCATATCCGCCGGGTCAGCCCCGGAGCTTTATTTCAGGAGGTTTATCAGCCAAGCCTCGACACCGACTGGCGCAGTATATTATTGCTGTTTCCCGCCATCTCAGGCTTTTATGCCCTCTCGGTCTGGCAAGCACGATCATGGCTTGTCGGTAGCCTGTTTTTCGGTTTACTCATGATTTCCAGTTTGATACTCGCGGGCTTTGCCGTAGGGAGTCTGAAAGGACTTAAACGCTGGCCGAAACGCAGCCTCTCCAGCCGTCTGGCCATCCGTTATCTATACACCCATAAGGTCCACGCCATCGCCTGCTTTTTAGCGCTTAGCCTGGGTTCCTTGCTCATTAATCTTATTCCTCAAGTCAGGCAAAGTTTGTTGGCTGAGCTGGAACAGCCTGCTGGCTTGCAATTACCCAGTCTCTTCCTGTTTGATATCCAAGAAGACCAACGTCATCCCTTGGAAGAACTTTTCTCGGAACGCGACTTAAAACTGAAAAGTCTGTCACCGATGGTTTCCGGCCGTTTGACTGAAATCAACAATCAACCATTTGATAAGGGCGATGGCGAAGAATCATTTTCCCGCGAAGCTAGAGAAAACCAGCGTATGCGTAACCGTGGCGTCAACTTAAGTTATCGCCTCGATCTTTCCGAAACAGAAGAGCTAACAGCTGGTGTAACCTTTTCGGGAGTGTACAACTGGGAAACAGATGTTCCGGCGGAAGTTTCTTTGGAAGTGCGTTATGCCCAACGTATGGGCTTAAAAATTGGCGATGAATTAAGCTTCGATGTCCAAGGTGTGCCGATTAATGCAAAAGTCGTCAGCCTAAGAAGCATCAAGTGGAATAGCTTCCAACCAAACTTCTTTATTCAGTTTCAACCGGGCGTTCTTGAAGATGCGCCAAAAACCTATTTGGCGTCGGTCCCACCCTTGCCCTACCAAGAAAAACAAAGCTTGCAGGCTGAAATTGCCAATTTATTTCCGAATGTTTCGGTGATAGACGTGACCAGACTGGTGGAAAAGGTCGCGGAATCCATTGGACAGATGAGCTTAATTTTGCAGATCATGGCTTGGATCAGCATCGCTGCTGGCATGGTCGTCGTCTTTTCTATTGCTGTCCACCAGGCCCAGACGCGGCGTTGGGATGTTAACCTGTTAAAAATATTAGGGGCTTCGTTCAAAGATATTCAGTTTACCATTCTTAAGGAATTTGGAATTCTAAGCCTCGGGGCTAGTTTGCTCGGTGGCATCCTGGGAATTGCCGTCAGTTATGGTATTACCACGGTACTTTTTGATGGTCTCTGGCGCCCTGATCTTTTGACCCCATTTCTTTGCATGCTGATCGTGATCACAGCATGCCTGGTGATCGCAAGTCTGGCGACGCGCACGACTTTGAAAAGCAAGCCGGCGTGGATCGTCAATGAGGGTACAAACTAGAACTAGCTTTGAAACTAGAGGCTAAAGAATTAAAGGAACTATCGTGAAAAGTCTTGCCCTTATCGCTCATGACCATCAAAAGCAAACCATGATGGAGTGGGCAAAAAAACATCGTTCTCATTTGGCTGCTTTCCGCCTGGTGACGACAGGAACCACAGGGATGCTGCTGGAAAAAGTACTAGGCGTCAGTGTTACAAGGTATCAAAGTGGTCCTTTAGGTGGCGATCAGCAGATTGGTGCGCAAATTGTCGAAGGCAATATCGATGGTATCATCTTTTTCTGGGACCCGCTTGCTGCCATGCCCCACGACCCAGATGTACGGGCCTTGCTACGGCTGGCAACGCTTTGGAATATACCCATGGCGTGTAATGAGGCCTCCGCTGATTTTATCATCAGCTCCCCGTTGTGGCAGCAAGACTACCAGCGAACGACTCATCTGATTGAAGAGTACCAAAAAATCAGGAAGAACTTTTCCCATCCTTCCTGATCAGGGTTTCATTATAAGCTTGCCCGGCAACGTGGTTGACTGTATTCGATCGAGCTACCATCGGTTTTAAACCATTCACCTTTGGTAATAAATGCGATCGAGTCCTCCTCCATAGCCGGCACCCAGAACGGGTCGAGCTTCGGCGCATCCGACTTTGGATTGATAATCGAGTGTGGCACGCCTTTTACATAAAAACACAGGTTGGCATTTTTCAGTTTTTGGAAAACACGGTTTATTTCCCCGTTATCTGCCGTTGGATCATGCTCGACTCCAGCAATTTGCATCGGAATTTCTATTTCTCCGGCGCGACTGGAAGCATAGATACCGTAGTCTGTCATCGCCCGAACAGCATCAATACTAAGGGCACAAAGGCCAGCTCGGCCGCCAAGCTGGCGACGATTTTCCCGGCATTCTGGTCCCCAGTCATTTTTAAAGCTTGGCCATAGGACATCAAGAGCTGCAGATGCCACACCACTCATTCCCGGGTTCTTATAGTAAGGAGCATAAACCAGAATGCGGTCCCATATGTCTTTGCCGTGAATCGCAGCACCCGTTGCCAGTGAGCCACCTCCTGATAAGCCAGCGATCACTTTAGTACCCGTAGCTGCTCGAGCCATAGCATTCATACGATCCACAAAATTCTGGTAGCGATCCTTATCTTTTCCCCCTGGCAAATCATAATAATTATCATCATTACCACCAGGACCATCGCGTGGTTCTCGACCTTGACCAGGCATAAGAGGTAAGAAGACCTCAAAACCATGATCAGCGAGTTGTGAGCCAATAGAAAAGTACTGCTGCGGACAAGCGGTGAATCCATGGAAAAACACGACAATGCCTTGGAAGGGAACTTCATCACTTGCAGGAAAGTAGGTGGGTTGACAGTCAGGCTGAATTTGCTTTCCTTCAGTCTCTGCGCGAATATGTTCCTGCCATTGACGATAGACCTCGGCCGGTAAAGGCCCTTTGATCACTTCACTGGCAAGCTTACTCTGACCATCAAAAGTAGTTTTACATGCTGATAAAACAATACAAATCAAAAAAACTTGGATATTCTTCATAGGCAAGTGACGCCTCCCCGTATAAGTCATGAGCTAAAATGGATCTTTTTCTATTATGGTAGCTGATTTCTATGATTACGGGGATAGCTGAAGGAAAAAACTGTGTAGGGACTTGGTAAGTCCCTCTTTCAAATTCTTCACTTCTGGTTGAAAAAATGCTGGCGCATTAACTTCGCAGCGATCCACTTGGGCCGCGATAGATATAGAGATTCCATGTGGCAACTAACAAGACGATAACAGCCAGGGCTTGATGCATTGATGCCACAGAAATGGGCACGTGCAACACCAAGGTCACTACTCCTAAAGTGAACTGAAGAAGCAGAGTCACAAATAAAAGAAGGGCCGCCATCCGATATTGGAAATCCTTGGTTTTTTTAAATGTTTGCAAAACAAAGACAGCCACCACCCCTACCAGCAACCACGCCAGGGTACGATGCACCAATTGCACCATGATCGGATTTTCAAAAAAATTCAAAACTATGGGCGTAAATTGTGCCATGCCCGTCGGCAGCCACTGACCATTCCAATCGGGAAAGGTGTTATATACACGGCCAGCACGCAACCCGGCAGTTAGCGCTCCATAAAAAATTTGCAACACGATCAGTAGAAACCCGGAAACGGCCCAAATTTTTAAGCCTTGAGGCTTGGCTGTGCTGCGAATCCGCGGCAGCATGTCCATGACGAGCCAGAACAGGTAACCCAAAATTATAAGCGCAAGACCAAGATGAGCCGCCAAGCGATATTGGCTAACACGTGGCTCATCAACCAGACCGCTTTTTACCATGTACCAGCCTAGCAAACCTTGCAATCCTCCCAAAATAAAGGCGATTAACAATTTGCCTATCCATTTCCCCCGGATGTATCCTTGCCAAAGAAAGTAGAGGAAGGGAAAAAAGAACACCATTCCAATCATGCGGCCAAGCACCCGATGTCCGTACTCCCAGTAAAAGATTCTCTTGAATTCGTCGAGACTCATGCCGCGATTGACTTTTTGGTATTCAGGAAATTGGCGGTATTTATCAAAAACTTCCTGCCAGGCAGATTCAGAGGTAGGGGGGATGATGCCCATGATCGGCTTCCATTCGACCATCGATAAGCCTGAGCCAGTTAAGCGCGTCATGCCGCCAACAATAATAATTCCATAGACCATTGCCATCGTTATAAGTAACCAGGTGATAATCGATTTGGGGTGAGATGGTAGTGATTGTGGCATGTTGACTTCTCCTTCGGCAAGTTCGCTGAGTTTTAGCGAACTAGGAAGACGGAGTCAAAGCAAATCGTCGTGGCGCTAGGAAGATCTACCTCTGACTCTTAGTCGCAGCTTCGCAGGCTTTGTAAACGTTTCTTTTCATCGATCGTCCAAACATCGATCTGATCAGAAAAATAGCAGATGAAACTACGATCTTTGACATCGCTTCCTGAATGGGCGACTGCTAAGAAGCTGCTTTCATCCTCGACAACCGTGGGAATGACCTGATAAGCATAGCGAAGTTCTGTCGCTTGTTCTTCATGGCACCAATGCAGAATGAATCCTAAGCGTGCTGCACCTTCTGGTTGCTCACAGTGATCCTTGCCAGAAATTTGCGCCCCGTAGTACTCCTCAAAATAGGAAAAACGTCCTTCATCGACTTCATAACTCTTTTGCAGAGTATGAATATAGGACAACATTAAGCGCATTTCGGCCCGTAGACCATTCAGCTGCATGCGATAGCAGCTCCCATACAGCAGAGTTGCTGATATGAGAAAAACAATCAGGGCAGCTAAAATTTTCTGTGCGAGACGAAACCAATTTTCAGTCATAAGACAGCTCCAGCTTGCAACAGCTTTTTAATTTTATCATAGATCCGGATGCTGACCTTGACTTTCCCGGAAGGCGCCCTATCTTTTCGAGGAAGACCGGATCATGGCTGATCAGGGGGTAAAACGTGGCCAACTATTATGACATATTAGGGGTTTCCAAGGATTCGAGTGATGCCGATATCAAAAAGGCTTTCCGCAAGATAGCCTTGAAGTATCATCCTGACCGTAATCCCGATAATCCCGAAGCGGAAGAGAAGTTCAAACAGGCAAATGAGGCCTATGCTGTCCTGTCTGATGCGCAAAAGCGCAAGCAATACGATATGTTTGGTGATCAGAAGTTTCATCAGCAATATTCTACCGAAGATATTTTCCGCGGTACCGATTTTGGCTCCATATTCGAGGAATTCGGCCTTGGCGGACATAACATCTTTTCGAGCATTTTCGGCGGTGGCGGCGGCTTCAGTGGCCGCGGCTTTCAACAGGGCCCAACGCGTGGCCAGGACGTGGAATATCCTATTCAAATTGGCTTTATGGACGCCTACCACGGTGGAGAAAGACGCATTAGTTTTTCCCTGAGCGATGGCACAAAGCGGGAGCTGACCATTCGCATCCCAGCCGGAGTCAAACCAGGAGCTAAGCTGCGCGTTAGCGGCCGCGGCGCACCATCGCCAATGGGCGGGCCTCCAGGCGACCTTTTCGTGAAGGTCAGCATTGCTGAACACCCGATATTCACGCGTGTTGGTGATGATATCGAAGCTCCACTGCGCTTAAAAGTTTCCGAGGCATTTCTCGGCACATCCAAGGAAATTGAGACCCCAGAAGGAGTCAAGCGTATTAAAGTGCCGGCTGGTGTCAAAGCCGGAACCAGAATCCGCTTGCGTCACCTTGGGTTCCCTCAGACATCTGGCGGAGAGCGCGGTAATCTATATGCGGTCGTCGATCTTGAAATTCCGAAGGAGCTCTCGCCAGAACAAAGACAAGTGGTGGAATCTCTTCAAGATCTTGGCTTGTAATCGAACGCTGATGGGGCCTTTTAGGCTCCGCCAGCTTTGAATTGATCGAGTTCCAAATAAATACTGCCAAAGGTCACGTCGCCTTCAACCTTGACCATAGGGCGTTGCGGATGATCTTTAGCAATCCATATTGCCATATTACCCTTCTGCTGCAACTGACTGCCGAGATAACTTTTGATTTCCAACTTATCCGCCAAGAAAGTACCGGCATTCACAGTCACTTTCTCGACCTTTAAGGGCGTGGCTTCCAACCACCAGTTTTTTTCCGAGGTGTGGACTAAAAGTCGTTGGGTATCACCGATTTTATATTTCAAAGTTCGCAAGTGAAAGAGAGCCGAAAGAGCGTCCATGGCATTTGGTTGCAATCCATATTGCTCAGTTTTTGACTGTTTCTTTTCATGGTTGACTTCCCGGGTCTCAACTTCACATGTCACATGATCGAATTCCAGCCATTTTTCCCGCAGATAGGGCTTGGAAAATGGCTTTTGCTCATTCTGGCTAATATAGAAGTGGCTTGCCCCGTGATCCCAAGGTCTAGCGATCGATTGTAATTTATCATGGGCTTGAAATATCCGGCGGTACCAATCGCCAGTCGAACCTTCGGCACTATATACCCGGTGCCAGCGCTTTTCCCGCACTGCCTTGCCGTCTTTCACCGCCACCGTAATCTCGCGATTGATCGGTCGATCCACACGTAAATAGCCATAACCAACTAGTACCCGCAACGCTCCATATTTCAGCTCATAGCGCGCCTCTTCACCTGCCGCATATGGCAAACCTTTGTAAGTCGCCGAGCGCGCCAAAACGGGAAGGTCGGGGCTCGTCTCTGGGCAGACGATTTCCTCCTCAGCGACCTCAGCGCCAGCTTCCGCCTTGACCAACCCTGTCAAAACCACAAAATTAAGTAAAATTGACATAAATAGACACAGACTGGACAAACGGCAAAAAATACGCGACATAAGCTCCTCAGTAAGGTTTCTTATCTTCCCAGTTTCTGCTAACTGGATATAGTATCTTACCCTGGATTCGTTGACATTTACATACCCCCATGATAACGAATCAAGCTCTATAGGTGTATAATATGTCCGATGGGCGGACGATCTTAGGAGTTAACGGAGTATATGGAATTACAAGAATCTAAACTGGCTGGCATCGGCACCATTAAATGGGAAGATGAAGACACCGGATTTGAACATGATACCGATGAAAGCCAAGAATTCGCCAATTTACTCGACCAAGCTGAAGCCACGAATCAAATCAAAGAGGGTTCGATCGTAAGCGGTAGAGTGATCCGCTTTACGGATGATTCCGTCATTGTCGACATTGGCCACAAGTCAGAGGGCGAGATCCCCAAGATTGAGTTCAAGACTGCTGATGGTTCTCTTTCTGTTAAAGAAGGGGACGATATCGAAGTTTATCTCGATTCATTCGAAGACAATGATGGCGAAATGGTACTCAGCCGGGAGCGAGCTGAAATGCTTCGTGCCTGGGACCGTATTTCCGACGCCTATGAGAATGACGAGATCGTAGAAGGTACGGTCATTGCCCGCGTGAAAGGCGGCTTGTCTGTCGACATCGGAGTGAAGGCCTTCCTACCTGGATCTCAGGTTGATCTTCGCCCAGTCCGGAATCTTGATAAGCTTATCGGTGTTCAACTGAGCTTCAAAATCATCAAGTTCAATAAAAAGCGCGGTAACATCGTCCTTAGTCGCCGTGTACTGTTGGAGCAGGACCGCGAAAAACTGCGTAAAGAAACACTGGAAAATCTCCGCGAAAACGCAGTTCTCAAAGGTATCGTGAAAAACATCACAGATTACGGTGCGTTCATCGACCTCGGTGGCATCGATGGCCTCTTGCACATCACAGACATGTCTTGGGGACGAATCAATCATCCTTCGCAGATGTTTGAAGTTGGTCAAGAAATTGAAGTCAAGGTTCTCAGCTACGACGAAGGTCGCCAGCGTGTTTCCCTGGGCTACAAACAACTCCAAACAGACCCCTGGCTTACTGTGGCTGAGCGTTACGCTGTTAACTCTCGCGCCAAAGGTATTGTTGTCAGCCTGACTGATTATGGTGCTTTCGTTGAAATGGAGCAAGGCGTCGAAGGCCTGATTCACATCAGTGAAATGTCTTGGTCAAAACGCATCAAGCATCCATCAAAAGTTGTCCAGGTTGGTGATGAAGTCGAAGTCGTCGTTCTGGCGATGGACACTGAAAATCGTCGTATCAGCCTCGGCATGAAGCAGATTGAGCCGAATCCTTGGGATATCGTTAAAGAAAAATACCAAGAAGGTGACATTATCCGCGGTAAAATCCGTAACATCACTGACTTCGGTATCTTTGTTGGCATCGAAGACGGCATTGATGGCTTGATTCATATTTCTGACATCTCCTGGACGGACCGTATTAACCACCCAGGCGATTTGTTCAAGAAAGGTGATGAAGTTGAAGCGAAAGTTCTGCAAATTGATGTAGAAAACGAGCGCTTCTCATTGGGTATCAAGCAATTGTCTGAAGACCCATGGGCAAAAGCAGCGGTCACCATGCCTCCAGGAAGCAAAGGCAAAGGCAAAGTCACCAAAACAACTGATTTTGGTGCGTTTGTTGAAATCGCCCCTGGCGTTGAAGGCATGATTCACATCAGCGAATTGGCTGACGAAAATGTTGCCAAGACGGAAGATGTGTTGAAAGAAGGTGATGAAGTCGATTTCATCGTCCTCGCCACTGACAGCGAAGAGCGTCGCTTCTCATTGTCACGCAAGGCCCTTCTGAAGCAGCTTGAAGGCGATGAGCTGAAGCATTACATCAGCCAAATTGCAGAACCAAAAACTGGTTTGGCGGATGCATTCGCAAAAGCAAAGGCTGCGGCAGAAAATAAAGAGCCAACCTCAGAATAACTAATAAATCTACTAGCTATTGACTTTAGGGGCCGGTTAGAATCTTCTTAACCGGCCCTTTTAGCTTCTGCTGAAAGTGACGGAACTTTTCAGCGGAATCTTTTTATTAGCTCCGAGGTGCCCCATGTATTTACTACGCAGACTAATCAGCCTTGTGATTATTCTCGCTGCCATTACTTATGCTGGCTTTTTCGCTTTTCTAAACAGTGCGCCAGTTTATGTCATTTTGCCTTTTTTTGGTGAAGTTCAGAGTTCCGCAGCTGTTTCTTACCTGGTCACCTTTTTAGTTGGCTCGGCGTTCGCTAGCCTGTATTTCATCTTAGATTGGACGCGCATGACGTTTGAAATTCGCCGTCATCGCAGGAACTCAGTGGACCTTGGCTATAACAAAAACGGCAAGCTTAAGAAGCAGCAGCGCTCCAATAGATTGGATGAGGACTTATATGAATCAGAACACGACGATTCCTATAAGAATGGCCCCGATAACACTTCTGAACCGCTGCGCACGGGACCGTGAAAAAGGCAATTCATCCACGAGCTACCACTGTGCTTCATGAGCTCGGCATTTTATCAATTATCGCTCTGCTGTCCTATTTGACGAGGGGCCGATAAACGATAAACAAGAGCCTGTGGGCTACTGTCACAAAATCGATCCAAGCAACCAAGTCAATTTGATGGCTTAATGCAAGGAATCTTAAAATATGCGACAATATTTCTAATTGTCCTTTGCGGAGGAAGTTTATTTTGGGTTTGTCTTTAGCACGTGAAATTGCTTATGACGCATTTGTCAGCGTCATGGATAAGCAATGCAAACCAGAAAGCGTGCTTGCGGAAGCGTATAAAATTCACGACAAAAAGTTGAAACGATTAGATAGAAATTTCATCAAAGAAATTCTTTATGGAAGTTTACGCTGGTACTCCAAACTCTATTGGATTCTACAAAATACCGCCAAGCGGGATCTGAACAAATCATCCGGAGAAATCCGCGCTGCCTTGATTCTTGGAACCTACCAAATCTATTACATGGATCGTGTGCCTGATCGGGCGGCAGTCAATGAGAGTGTCGAATATATTCGACAAAAAGGCCAAGCCAGTGCCTGTTCCTTTGTGAATGGCATATTGCGGCAGATTGGTCGCCGAGCTGAGTATTTTGCCAAGCCAGATAAAAAAACCAAGCCAAAAGAATACCTCTCTTTGCAATTTGCCCATCCAGAGTGGATTGTTGCCCGCTGGTTGAAGCGATTCAAATTTGAGCGTTTGGAGCAAATGTTGGCTGCCAACAATCAACCTCCGCCTTACAGCGTTCGAGTCAACGGCTCGAAGGTTAAACTGGAAGATGTCCACCTATTACAAGCGCAACTTTTGAAAGAAGAGCGTATTCATAGCGACAGGCGACCATTACGCAGCTCCTTACGCCTGAAAGAGCCGCCAAAATTTGCCAAGCCGAGTTTGTTTAGTCAGGGCTTGTTTACCATACAAGATGAAGCCTCACAGTTGATCGGGCTTTTGGTCAATCCCAGCAGCAAAGAAGTCATCGCTGATGTCTGTGCCGGCCCGGGTGGTAAGTTGTCCCACATCTATGAGCTCGGTCAGGAAGAGATCACTCTCTATGCTGTCGAACGTGATGCCGAGCAAATGCAACGCGCCAAGGACAATATGGCAAGGATGGGGCATGACAAGTTAAACTGGGTTGAAGAGGATTTCCTCAACTGGCAAGCTGATGTCAAATTTAACAAAATCCTGCTTGATGCTCCTTGCAGCGGTCTTGGAGTCTTGCGTCGGCACCCTGAAGGCAAATGGCATAAAACAGCCAGCATGATACCCAAGCTTGCCGAACAGCAATATCAAATGATCCAGCATGCCTTAAAGCAGCTGCAAGTAGGTGGTGAACTGATTTACTCCGTATGCAGCTTTGAGTTAGAAGAAACAGAAGAGCAGCTGTCACGAATTGTAGAAGAGTATGGTGAGCGGATTGAAGTGATCTCGCCAGTCAGTCGACTTCCCGACTACTTTAAGAAGTACGTGACAAAGAAGAATTTGTTGGCTGTCTATGTTGGCAATCAAGATGATATGGATGGCTTTAGCGCCTTTATCATTCGACTCATTCGTGATTAAGCCGCTGTTGGAATTCTCCTTGGGGGTGAGATAAGTGAAGAAGCTAAGCTTGATCTTCATTTCCGCATGTCTCTGCGTCATACCAAACCAATTGGCTCACGCGCAGGACACCGCTCCCCAACGCCCCCAAAAAGCTCCTTGGTTTGCTCACAATAAAGCTGAAAATTTCAATGAATTAAAACATATTGTCGCGGATCTCATCGGTCGCGCCGAGTCGAGAGTTATTCTTTATACGGAATTTCTGACAGATGGAGAAATCTCATCCGCTCTATTTCTGGCTCAGTATCGCAAAATCCAAACAATCGTTTTTTTAGGCGGGTCGTCGATGAATCGCTATTTATCACGACTAGGATATTTGAAGGCACAAAATATTCCCGTCTTTGTACGGCCAAGACAAAGCCAGTTTCGCGAGCCGACTATTCTTCTGGTAGATCGCCATTTGTATCGCATCAGTCGTGACCTCGATGTGCTTAAAAAGCAAGTGGGAGCGGAAATTCAATTGGCGAGCCCTAGCTGGGTTAATCGCTTTGAAGCAGAACTGGTCGAAGCTCTAAAAAATAATAAACAAGCAATTCCCAAACCATTACCGATGGTTGGTCGTCCTGGCAGCCACCCACAGAGTCGGCAGAATGTGCCTATAGACTATCAAGGAGACCCTGACGGGACATATAATTATGATAGGGCAGCTGGCAGGCGAAAATCGGTGCCTGCTGGAGTCCCAACGAAACTACCGAAAACAACCGTTTTCGAGCAGCGACAGCGGATGTTGGAGAACAAGCAGACTAGCCCCAGTCAGACTTCTGAGCAGGTGGCTAGCCCGAAAAATGTAAGTCAACAGGCTCCGGCGACGATTGATATCGATCTAACGCCTTCGCCTGGAGTGGATCAAAAACCAGAAGATGCCAGTTCATCATCGGAGGAATGGTTCGATGTCGATTAAGAGTATCAACCCCATCTTGTATTGCTGCCTTGCCTTTCTTATTGGTTGCACAGGCATGTGTAGCAAAAGTCGACAGGACATGCCCCCCGAGGAAGTCGTGCAGACCTACCTTGATATTTCGTTGAATATGAGTAGCCTGGAGCAAAAACCGGTACTCATCAATTTGACTACGGGTAACTTGCGCGACGCACTGGAACAGGCATCTGATGACGTTTTCACTTCTGCCTTTATCACCCAAAATTATCATCTTGAGTCATACTCAGTGGTTGAAAGGCGGGATAGGACACCACGGGAAACTGAAATTACTTTCCTTCTTACCTATCGTAATTTGGGACCCGAACGCGAACTTAAGCCTGAAGACGCTCCTCAAATTAAAACGGAAAATACAGTTTCTGTCGTCCGCTACAAGGGAGCATGGGCTATTCGAGATGTCTTGGGAAAAAATACAACTATCGACTTTCCTTTGTCTCAAGGCAGTGTCATCACGCCTGGCGAGAACTAGGAAATGCTGCACGAGAGCCTAAGAGGCTCTCGCTGCTGTTTGTTGGTGCCCGAGAAATGTGACCTGATAAATCGTTCTGGTTTTGTCTGACTTCGCAAAGCTTGGTTTGCGCCCCCGCTTCGATGAACGAAAACTGTCAAACTCACCAAGAACCTGCTCTGCATTCTGACTTTCATTCAACTTCATCAAAAGCTTGCGGAACGAATCTCTTATGCCATGATCGCCAAGCAGTGCTTGTATCAATTCGGGGCGATATGGTTCGGAGGCAAAGGCCGCGATCGAACACATAATTTCTCGAGCTAAATCTTTATGATTCACTTCAGAAACAATTTTCAACAAGATGCCTAAATGCTGTAAAAAGATCTTTCTGGCAACACCTGCCTCTTCGTCAGGAATGTTGTTCTTTAGATGTAACGTCAATGTTTGAATAAAAAGCGCAAACCGTTCCGGCTTTTTCAGCATGTAATACTTCCAGGTTTCATGCAGAATACGCTGGGAATGGTTATCCGCCTCCAAAATACTTGGTATATTTTCCAATAAAAACTGAAGCGCCACACCTTCCGTCTTTTTATTAAAGAGCAAGGTGAATAAATGCTCAAGAACAGTGTGACCAAAGCGGCTCATAATGCGATTGAAACCAGGTTTGTTGGATTTACCTTTTTCGAGAGAACTAAAGTACTGCACAAGACTCAATCGGATGCAGTTATTATTACTATTGCTCACGGAGAGCAGATAAGTTGAAATATGATCCAATAATTTAGCACTTTTACCACCTAATTCACCGGGATACGCCCGCTCCAACTCCTGAACCAGATTCCCCAGCTCGCAAATGAGAGCCACAGCAAAAGCAAAGATATCATCGAAATGATCAACATCAGAGATTTCTGCAGTAATCGCTAACTCAATCAGCGTGACACAGGCTTCATACCTATTGGGCTGCTGAATCAATTCCTCAAGGAAAGCGTTCAAAACCTCTTCTTCTGTTGAGTTCGCCATGAGAATCAAGAGGCTTTCAATTAAAATCTCTTCCGGAAGGCGGCTTTCCACCCGCTCAGCCAGGCGAACTGCAAAATAGCGAACTAAATCTTCAATCTCCTGAACATTCATCACTTTTCGGACATGCCGCATATCTTTCCAAGAAAGCAAGATACCATAATCGACCAATTGTTTTGCCTCTTCGAGGTCTTTGATCGATCGCCAAGTATTCGGCTGATCTTGAATAGCTTCCATTTAATTCTCCTCTTAAACACAATCGGGATAGTTTCTACTTGGCAAGCTGACCACGATCGCCTTTTTTGTTCAGTTGTTCCACGAGATTTTGGATATCTTCTCTATTTGCATCGTCAATCTGTGTAAACTGCATGCCATATCCCAGTGGAAAACGCTCATCTGTATTAAAACGAACAACTAGAGCTTCGGCATTAAACGCCTTGCTTAGTCCATCACAGCGAACAGAAAGTTTGAGCTGCTCGCCAATTGTAAAGAGCTGATCTGTTGTTTCAACGAATACTCCAGTAGCTGAGATATTCACTCCCTGCCCGATCGTCAACTGACCGTTATTATGCACAACAACACGACCGTTCAACGAGGCTCTAGGAGCATTCGCGCGCCGTCGTTCCACGGCTGTCGAGCTGGTATCGACACCATCTGGACGCTCCAGACCAAGCGCTTCATAACCTTCTTCAATGGGTCGCCAGTCTTTCCAACCAACCTTGAAAATATAGCCATCTTCGGCGATCATGTTATTAACGAACAATTGGGAAACCTGTTGCGTATCAAAAGGCCCAACCTGCTGTCCGTTTTGATAGAGATACCAAATCTGATCACTCATTACCTGCTCCTACATAGGAGAAGATGATGAACTTTAAGGATCGCCAGAAGGCAGAATTTACCCCGTTGACCCCCCAACAATCTGCCTACTTCAAAATCGGTCGGTCGAAAAAATTACTTTAGCCAAGTCTTAAACAATATTTTTTTACATCAATAATTTCAGGCTTTTAGAAAAAAAATTAAATTGTGAGAGCACGCATGCAAAATATGGTTTTCGGTAAAAAATGCCTATTTGCACTCTTAACTCTGGCCTTAACTGTAAGAATTTACGGAAAAGATCGGACAATGTCACATGAACTTTTCCCCACTCAAAAAGAACCGACTCCCAGTGAGTGGCAACAGTTTCTTGGCAGCTCAGAAAAAATCCGCCAAGAACTTTGGGAATTTCATCACAGAAAAGGCCGTCAGCTGAGAGATTGGTCCTGGCAATGGCGCATCGCTTGGGTGCGAGTCTGTTCTGCCAGTCAGTTGGAATACTGCAGCCGTATCATCACCCAGGGTTTAGCCGATCCTGCTATGGTTGTACGCGCAGAAGCAGCTAACCGCATTGGCGATCGATTCTATGGAACTAAAAATCAATTCCCCAATGCGGTTCAGGTTTTAATCAACGCGTATCCCCATCCAGAGAACAATAGGCATGGCGTGCCAATGTTTGTAAAATTCCGCATCCTCGAAGCGTTGCAACGTATTGGTGGATCAAGCGCACGAGATCAGGGTAAAAAATTAGCTGCTCGCCATCCGGAAACCATGAAGTACTGGGAGCAAATCGCTCCCAGTTCGTAATCTTATGACCTAACCTGGCAGGATTGGTTGTTCTCCCATCCCCAGCCATCACCATCCGGGTCACTATCTGCATTCTGACATTCGAGGACCTTCGGTAAAGAGCTAACAACTCGGCAACTTTTACTATTTTCCCAACCCCAGCCATCACCATCCGGGTCACTATCTGCATTCTGACATTCGGGAACCTCCGGTAAAGAGCCAACAACTCGGCAACTTTTACTATTCTCCCAACCCCAACCATCACCATCATCGTCGCTTTCCGGACTTGCACAGTTGGGAGTTTCATCACTAGCTGGCTCTTGCTTCGCACTAAGGCCGAAATTATCACTATAAATCCCGCTAATTTCTGATAAAAACAAGCTACTCGCATCATTCGCAAAGTCGAGAAAGTCTTGGAAACCAGCATGTTCTTTGTGGGGAATATAGTATTCCGTTTCAGCAACTCGTCTGTTTTCCCAGGTAAGAACATATGCCATGGAAATTTCGGGATCACTTAAAAGACTCAACAGATGATTGGAAAACCAGTTAGAGCTTTCATTTACTTCACGATGGAGATTGTAGTTACCGGTTTCTGTTAATGCTGCAACCTTGCCTTTATCCCGAGCGAGCTTTGTTACAACTTGCAGGTACTGCCGGAAAAGGGCTGTTTGATAGTCGAATTTTTCCCATGGTCTGCCGTTATCAGCAGCATAATAAAGGTCAATACCCAATATATCGACATACTCGTCACCAGGATAAGACGCTAGATAATCATTCAGATAGTCATCAAAAGTTAACTCGTTATTCGACGTCCTTGTTGGATCACACTTGTGTCCTGAAGACTGGCAAAGCTTATCGGGAGAATAGGCAATTAGAAAGTTTTCCAGGCCGGCATCCTTCCGCAAATAGTTAACCGTATCGCGAACTAATTTTTTATATGCATCCTCACCTGCCAAAACATCATCTCGACCAAGGTGTTTCTCACAGTCCCAGGAATTTCTTCCCCACCAAAACCAGCTTCCAGTATGCTCATGAAACGGCCGAAAAACCATGGGAATTTGATCAAGGCTTTCGTTTTTTAACTTGTCCACGAAGACTTGTAGTCTCTCTTCTTTTAACCAATCAAACCAGCTCTTGCCATCTTTCCAAGGTTCTTCATTCACAATCCGGCAAAGGCAGCTTCGTTGTGAGTCATTATCCCAGTCATTCAGATAAAAACCTTCGCCGGGAATACCACTGATGCCATTGGCATCGGTAACAAAATTTGTGTCGCAACCTCTCATGTGCCATTCAAGATTGATCACACCGCCGTTACCGTTGTCGTAAAAATCCTGAATTGATTGAACATAGGCGGACTGATTCCAGGTAGGATTTTTTGTTGCCAGATCCCAGACATCAAGACCTAGTACTCCAGGTTCGTCGCCGAAATATAGCTTCACATCCGAGGTATTTCCGTAACTTTCAGCACCCCATGCCGCATTACCGTCCTCACCGATACCTGCAAGGTTAGCTTTCTGTTGTCCAAAAATAAACTTGCCAGAGGCTGCTATTGATTTCAATCCGGCTAAAAGTTGATTCCTTTTTACCTCTACCCTAATTTCAGTTGCGCTGTTTCTTATCTCTGAAGTTTCGATAGATTGATTGCACGCACTGCTCCCACACGTGATCAGCAAGATGCTGATCCATTTTTTTAAGCTGCTCATGATGTTTGCTCCTTGTTCCTTTGATCATAATAAAGATCTCACTCTTTCACTCTGTTTCCGGAGCGGAATACCAAGAATCTCACCAAGTTAGTAATCAATGATTTTCGATACTTAAAAAATATTACTGTGGAAAAGAATTGGGACAATGCCACAGACTGACAGGCATCCGTTAGTTTAAGTACTTAAAATGATGCTAATAAAGTCAATGTTGCTGATTGGTCAGAGAAAAATAGCAGAAAAAACACCTTATTTTATTACAAACATCTGAAAATACCTGATTTTTCCGAGCATAACCCATAAAGCTTATAAGGAAATTCCATCTATGCTCGTCTTAAATGATCGTGATCTTGTAAAAATTCCTCACTTCCAGAACTTGATGTTTTCTGCTTGAGCAAATCGTGTTGGAGCAAACTTAAAAGTGACAAAGCGATCTTCACAGACTCGACAAGTTGTAATTCATATGCTTCAGCGTTTAAGGACTTTTCCATATACAAGGCAAACCATTTCCCATCGCGACTGGAAAAAGGAATGCATATTGCTACTTGTATATCAAATGTCATAATGTAGGGATCATTTGAGAATATAGAGTTTCTATTCTCTCTAGTGAATTCAACCAACTTACCAGTCTGTTTCGCATGATCGAATACTTTTCTAGAAAACTGATCACCATACTCAGATATCAGCCCCATGCTATTTTCAATCAGCTCCCGACCGAGAATAGAAGCATGAACCCAGTAATCATCTGAGTCGTGAGACTTTTGAAAGAGTAAGGTCTTATCACTATTGGTATATAATAAGCATTTTTCTGATAGCTGTCTGATCAAATAATCAGGCCTTTCCATATAAGACAAGATTTCCATATCTTCTATGAGAGCATAAATATTTAACATTGCATGCTCACTTCGTAATACATTGCTCCATGCAACTGGTGACTTTAACTCGTTCTCAAGTGGTTCTTTGGGGTCTAAAGTACTTGCTGGTAACTCCACTATTCCTTTTAAAATAAGATCTTCACGAAGTAACTGCACTTTGGCATAAGCCCCAGCCAATTCATATTGTTCCACAGCATCTTGTAGCAGAATTTTTGCTAAGCGTTTCTTACCTATATTCCAGGAGTTGAACCCATATCGCTCATAAATCAGCCCCCTAAACAGGTGACTTTGACATTCTTTCGCAGCTAACAAAGCAGCTTCATAAAACACATCCGCTCGAGCCGGTCGACGCAGTGCAGTTTTTTCGGCCTGCAGCAAACTTAGGTACGAATGGAAATATTGATTATCGTTAACCCATTTTCTGAATTTCTTAATTTCACTCCGAATGATATTTAATCCCAATCCGGAATCGATTATCTGCAAAATGACCAATTCAGAGATAATCATTGCCTTCAAGAATCTAAAGTTCACCTCGTAAACTGTACCTGTCAAAAAATGTATCACTTGATCAGCTACCTTTAAAACTCGATATGCTTCATCGAATTCTCGGGCAAGGTAGAGCATTTCTAATTTATGAACCAGATAGATAGCTTGAACACTTGGTTGATTTGCAATAGTTAAAGTAACTTCGTTTTCATCGAACTTATCATCACTCATACTACACAATGAGTGAGTCATACCAGAATAAGCCTTATTTTTCTGTGCGACTATGAGGCTCGGCCATAGATATGACTGAAACTTGTCGGAAAAAAAATATTTATATGTCTGAAACTTCTCTATGATTTCCTGGCAAGTTTCATGCACACTTAAGACCAATCTTTGATGAAGGGATTCGGCAAGAGAAACTCTATCGTTTAATTCCAACGATTTTTTTATGGCTAGCTCGCATACTTTAGCAACGTCTCGTCTATTTGCTCGCCAATGCATACAGTGCTTTGCATATAGACTTAAAGCGAATCCTGGCAAAGGCAATGACTCATCAACTAAATACTTTTGAAAAGCTACGTCTTCCACACCTCGATACTTGACACTCATATTTCCCTGAAAATATTTCATACTAATCAGTTGAATGATATATAAATCTTTCCACTTGGAGGATCTCCTCAGATTTTGAGAGTCATACTGAGCCCATATTCGCAAGATTCTTTGACAGCCTACCCTATCAGATTGCAACGAACACAAAATAAAATATTTTGCTAAGAACATAGACTGGTCAAAACCCGTCATCAGGCATTGCGCCGAGTGACTTACGTTTTTAGTCCCATTTTTTTTCAAATTCGTTTTTTTAGCTTTATATTCTCTAAGTAGAACAAAATTGAAATACCAGACGTTTCGAATTGAATAGAAAATATTCTGCCTATGCTGATTTATCAAGGTTTCGAATACTTGCTCACCACATTCAAGAGCTTTTGAGAGATCTCCCATCTTTTCAAACAAACCCATTTTCACAGCATGAATACGCGTTAGCGCCTGATCATCGACTCCTGTTTTCACCAACCAGTCCAATACCTTTTCTGCGTCAGCCTCCTTCTGCACATAATAGAGGGATTGAATGAGCTTTTCTGCGAATTCAATGTTATCTTCATTGATCTTCTGATCCTGAAATTTAACTCTATTGATCCAAACAAGATTAAGATATCTTGAACTATCTTCATAGCACGCCATCTGGAATGAAACCTCACCTGCTAAACGCAGTATTCTTAAAATCGATTTAACGTCAACATATTCAAAATCATTTGAGTCACATTTCGAAAAAATAGAAGCAAGTAAAAATAGTATTTCATGCTTTTTTTGACTAAAATTTTCTTCATTCCCATCGAGATAACGAAGTAAATGCCGAGCTAGTTTTAGATGATATTTTTTTCTACCGCTTTTCAAATAGCTTTGACAAATCTTCCTAGAGGAAAATATGAATAAATTTTCCAAATCAACATTCGCTAGACTTTTTGCATTTGATGAGAAGGTCTGCTGATAATGGTGATTTTGCAAAGGGCATACAAGCCCTTTATCGATAAGCGCTCTTAATTTTTCTTTGATGAGCATAGGACTGACATCGTCAAGAATTAGATATAAGTCCGACAATGACCAAATCATTCCCAAGTTTGCAGCAAAATACAAGATCGTATTTGATAATTCATCCAGTTGCAAATTGCAATCGGATGTCGCCTCCATCTTTGGGGGCAAACCTATCGTAATGACATTGGGACTAGTGCTTAAGAGATGACCCGCTATTTCTTGAAGATCAACGATATCTTGACTCAAATCTTTCTGACTAAAACTTAAAAAAATGTTTTTATATTTATTTTGAACCAGTTGAAGAAAAAATTTTGAACTCATACCATCACATAGATGCAAATCAAAACAGCTGATGACTATCGGACCTTCTGACGAAGCGACAAACTCTAAGATCTTTCCCAACTTGGCAAATAGATTGCTTATTGCAAGTGTCGTTTCATGGAAAACTGACTTTTCCTGATCAAAGGAAAATGCGGAATAAATATCTGCAAATTTTTCATAGAGATCTATATGATTTACTCCTAAAACCTCCCCAATTTCTTTGTGGATTTTTTCTTGTTTGCTTGGCGCAAGATTTTGCAAATAGAAATGAACTTGTGAAAATAGTTCGTTCATCATTTGAAATGGTACATGAAGACGGCTCATATTTGGATGAAGAGTAAACCAAACTCCTTCAGACTCTAAAATCGGTTTTGCTAGAACGCGACAAAATAGCTCCTCATCGTCTCTCGAACCACTGATAATATTCAATGCAGATACTTCGCCATTCAGAAAAGCTTTCCAAGTATTCAAAATCTGTCCGACTAATTCTACCTCCTCACGTTCATACCTTAATCTTACTTCAATAGAGGGAGGCAGTGTGTTATATTCATTCTTGTTAGTTATTAAAAACTCGTCTTTGTGCACTTCAGTAGAATAGATCTTTGACAAGTCATCAAAGATTTCTGCTGTTGATTGATATCGATTTTCAGGATGAATTTCACAAAGTTTATGAATGATGCTCCACATGGCTTCTGGAATAATGACATCGACAAGGTGTGGCCGGTGAATTAGTTTATCTAACTTAAACAGTATTCCTTGACGCCAATCATCAGCATGGTTAGGCACTTGCCCCGTAAGAATCTGATACAAAACGATACCAAAGGAATAGAAGTCACTATGATAGTCCACATACGGACTCATCGACCAACCCGTTTGTTCAGGCGATTGATAGATTAATGAAGCATGCCCACAACTTGAAAATCTTTTCCCTTGAAATATCACAGGACTGAATGAGGCACTGGCAAAATCCAAGACCCGAATACATTGTCGAATCTCATCAAGAATCATATTCGCTGGATGAAAGTTTAAATGCATCACCTCAGACTGATGTAATTGGTGTAAGGCCGATAGAATCTTTAAAGGCAAGAGGCTATGCTTTTCATCCAGCGGCATGCAAGTCAACAGCTGATTCAAAGACTGACCTTTGATGTGCTCCATAACTATCGCTATAGTATGATCCTCTTCAATAAATTCTATAGGGCGAGCTACAATATTGGTCGTCTGGAATACCTTTTGCTGCAGGAGATATTCACGATGAAATTGGTCATATAAGTCTCGTGTCAGGTGATCCTGGTTAAGTTGCTTAACGACGACGATCGATTGATCCTCTAATGATAAAGCTCTGTAAATAGTTGAATATAAAGAGTGATGGAGCTCATCTTGAACTCGATACCCTTTTTTCTCTAAGTCCATGGTCTTCTCCTCATCACACAAGTCCCAAGTACTCATCGTATGCGGCAAGATGAGATCTAAGTAGCAGCTACAACTCACCCTCAATGATGAGAAAATTGGACTACTTTTAACCAGTTATCTTTTTTAATCGGTCTTCTAGAGAATGATTTGAATATCAAAAGATATTATGAATAAGGTGAAGGTGGAAAATCGGAGTTTTTTTCCTGACTGGCATTGCGGCGAAATAATCTGTTATCTTTGGAACTTAGTTTCCCAGATTAACGGAGAATAATGAAATGATTCCCGCAAGTCTTCGCTAACAACTAAATGAAGCTCATTAATTGAGGGGGATCGAAAAAACATCAATAATATTCATCATAATATATAAAATTATGACACTGAGTATCATTTTCGCTGTCAAACTTTTACCTCCTTTCCATACGACCCATGCACTATAAAGGCAATACAGTATGGCAAGTAGAAATATGAAATTCATCAATACACCTCTATCTCATCATAGATTCGTCCCGCCAAATATACCATCAATGCAGCCATCAGCAAACTTGCCAGGACCCATTCCGGATACCAGTACAGATCAGGATCAGACAGTAGAGCCGAAGTTTGACTCAAACTTATTCTCCATGGTGGAAGGAAATATCCAGTAGGGTCACGACTGCTTTCCAAGAGAAAGCGCAAAGCATGGCTTACAACCACCCACCATGATATTGTTAGCATCACAGATATGGTCCACACCTTGCTTTGATGACGATAAGCCGCCTTCAACGCGGAAAGCATCGTACTTAGGCCAAGTATAAATGGAAGCACTGTCAGAGCAAGTAAACTTAGAAATTGAATAAATGCGAAAACCAAAGCCTGGTGCCCTTTGATCAGACTTAGCAATGCTGCCGCCGTAATTCCTACGAGGCACACATAGTATATGAATAAAACAGCTGCATAACTAAGAACACGAAACAATTCCCAGACCACTGGATTCCAGGGAGATAGAGTCCACATTTGTAGAGTTCCACGCTCCCATTCATCCTTATGCCGCCATGGAAGAATGATCGCTATCATTAAGCCAAGTAAAAATGCAGGCAAAATTTTAAATGCTACACCAGACAGAGTCATCATTTCAGGCAGCAGCATCGATCGCAGCCATAGGGGAGTTTCACCCTCATATTGAAATTCAATATCGACATGACTACTAGAGGCACTTGCAAAAAGGAGGAGAAAAGTGATCAATAAAGCCATGAGCAAGAGAAATATAAACAGCTTTTTACGCCTCGACTCCTGCCACAGAATCACTTGAAATAAACGAATGGCGGCAACGCGATCAAATTGCAAACTAAACTCCCAGATGGATAAGATAATGATTCGTTTTCATTTCTTTTCAAGATCTATTGACTATAGATGCAAGTCAATAAACTTCTGAGTAAAGCTATCTTCTCTTCTTTGCGATGTCGGTTTCAGCTGGTCTAGAACCAAATTGCCATCCCGTAGAATCAATACTCGATCTAATAATACCTCTATTTCCTTAATTTCATGAGTACTGATCACCATAGTTGAGCCGATTTGTCGATGCTCAGCCAAAATTCTTAGAATCATCTCTCGGGATATAACATCAATACCAGACAATGGTTCATCCAGTAAGTACAAGCTTGCCTTTCGGGAAAAACATGCGGCCAGGCGTAAACGTTGTTGCTGTCCTTTTGACATACTATTTAAGCTTTGTGTGGGCACTTGCAATCGATCACAAAGTTGGGGAAATACTTCGGTACGGAAATCAGGATAGAAGGCTTGCATAAATGCGCAAACATCTTTGGGTTTCATCCACATGTCAAAGCTGTCTTTGTCGCTTAAGAAGCTAATTTCTTGTCGCGCTTTTCTAGGTTTCTGACCAGCGATTTGAATCTGCCCCCGATCGGGAAGCATTAAGCCTGCCAATAGCTTTAAAGTTGTGGTTTTGCCACTACCATTTAAACCTAAAAGTCCGATACTTTGATGAAAATCGAGGCTAAAGCTTAGATCCTGTACGCCCTTTCCAGTCGGATAGAGGCGACTCACATTCTGAAAAATCGCTAATGACATTATTTCCCCAGTGCTTGAAAAGCAAATATTCCATAATGGAATCTATATCTATTTGGTGATGAAACTTCTACTCTATTACTGACTAGGTTCCATCCGGAAATACCTTATCCTGCGTTTCATCGGCGAAAATAAATCCTCATGTATCCAAATACACTCCGGTTTATTTTCGCCTCGCGCCTTGTCTCAGGCATTCCCGGATGGACCCTAACTAGGTTTTTCATCTTCGGCGGCAAGATAGCGATACAAAGTTTTCCTTCCAATACCCAAGATCGCTGCAGCACGCTTTTTATTACCTTCTACTTTCTGCAAAACATACTTCAAATAACGTCGATCAATCTCCGAGAGCGATGGCAATGGTTCCTCAGCACTAAATAAACTCACTCCGCCAGATTCCTGTTGATCATTTCCGAAAGATTTTGAGCTTGACCCTTCCATCTTCTTTTGAAGTTTAGAGGGTAGATTATCAATAGAAATATTGCCAACTTGGCTAAAGGTCAATGCTCTTTCTAAAATATTTTCGAGTTCCCGGATATTGCCTGGGAAGGAATAAGACTTTAAAACAGCCAGTACATCTTTGCTTACCTCCCCTACTTGCTTATTCAGTTTAATGGCTAATTTATTTAAAATATAGTTTACTAGCAGATCAAGATCTTCCATACGATCGCGTAGCGGTGGTATGTAGACTGAAAAAGTCTCCAGGCGGTAATATAAATCTTCACGGAATCGACCTTCATTCATCTCCCGTTCTAAATCACGATTTGTCGCCGTCACAATACGGACATCAATGTTCATTTCCTTAGTACTGCCTAATGGACGAAAACTTTGTTCTTGAATGACTCGTAAAAGCTTGGCCTGCATCTGAGATGACATTTCTCCTACCTCATCGAGAAAAAATGTTCCGCCATTAGCTTCCACGAACAGGCCTTTTTTATCACGATTCGCTCCAGTAAAAGCACCACTAACATAACCAAAGAGCTCACTTTCAAGCAATTCATCTGGTATGCCGGCGCAGTTGATAGCGACAAAAGGCCCGGATTTCCTAGGGCTTTCCTGGTGAACAGCACGAGCGATCAGCTCTTTACCAACTCCACTTTCGCCCATAACTAAAACTGCTGCATCTGATTTTGCAAGCTGATGAACTTGAATAAACAAGTCCCGCATCACATGACTTCTGCCAATCACTCCATGGAAGTCGGTTTTACCAAGCGATTTTCGATAGAGAGAAGTTTCCTTTTTTAAACTTTGTATTTCGATATGTTTTTTAAGTGCGATGCTAAAATGATCCAGGTCAAGTGGTTTCACTATAAAGTCGTCGGCTCCACGTTTCAAAGCTTCGACCGCCTGAGGAACAGAGCCAAAGGCAGTAATAACGACAAACCGCGGCTTGATTTCATACCGATCGATGATGTCTAATATTTCCAACCCTGATCCTTCCGGAAGGTTTAGATCACTGACGATCACCTCAACCTGAAATCTATTTAATATGCTCTTCGCTTCTTTCAGATTTTGTGCACGATATGCTTGATAGCCTAAGTCTTCAATTTCTTCTATAAGGAGTTCTAACATTTTAGCATCATCTTCGACGACTAGTACTGCTTCGAATTTTTTATCCAAGTTTGATGTCATAAATATTTCCGTGGAATAGTTACTGTAAATTTTGCTCCACCTAGCTGTGAACTTTTGCTGAGCGAAATTTCTCCATGATAGTGAGTTACAATCCCTAATGAAACAGCAAGTCCTAGTCCAATCCCATTACCCCTGGATTTTGTGGTATAGAATGGCTCGAATATTTTTTCTGCTTTTTCCTTAGGTACCCCCGGCCCACTATCTTCAATAGAAAAATTAAGATCATCTTCATTGACAGACCAAGTTAAATAGATGGCTCCATTTTGATCAACTGCATTCAGTGAATTTTTTAGAAGATTGACAAAAATCTGCTGAAAGTGAATCGCATCGATCTCGAAAATGTAGTCCTCAATTGGTTCGTTTACGTGAAAATTTACGTGTTTTTGACCTGATATCTCAAAGAAAGTTTTCTTGACTGATTCAATTAAGGACTTGAAAGATGTTTTTTTGCGGCGCATTTTTCTATCTTGGGAAAAATTCATAAACTGATTTATGATTGATTCCATCTTGTCAGCTTCTTCTTTGATATCTAAGTAGTAATTTTTTATATCAGGAAAGGGCATATCTTTCTCTAATTTGCGTAAAGCTCGCTGTGACTTGCCTTTAATGACTGACAGAGGAGTACCCAGTTCATGAGCAACACCCGCCGCTAATTGTCCAATCGCAGCTAACTTCTCGGAATGATGCAATTCGTTTTCAAGATGACGTTGCTGATTACGCCTTAATTCCACTTCGTCCCTATAGCGCTCGATATTATCTAGCATGATATTAAATGCTTTTGCTAAACCAGCGACTTCTAGCGGCCCGTCTGCTGTAGCTCGGTAGCTGAACTGTCCACTGCCAATTTTATCCATATCATTAATCAAGCGCTTGATTGGTTTTTCAATAATATATTTATGGGTTAAAAAAATGCTCATTGTTAAGAAAACCGATATTAATATCAAGACCAAACCCGCTCGATATCGGGTATCTGAAACAATCTTGAAAATCTCACTCTTTTGCCGCGTTATTTGCAATAAACCTAGACTATCCCCTCTTGAACTAAATAACGGAATGAAATATGAAAAAACTTCATCTTCAAAACTTTGCTCATATTTAGGCTCAATATCCAACTCTTTGACAATCCGGTCAAAATCATCGCGCGTTCTATAAGGTATATGACCTTTCGCCCAAATCTCTTGACCATGCTCATCATAGACAAAAATTCCATACACCCTCTTAATGCTAAATGCTGACTCCAGAGTATTGAGAAGATCTCGCTCACTGCGTATTTCCAGCGCCATCTGCAGAGGCAGTTTGATCGCTCTGCCGATCAACTCGACTTCTTCTTGCAAGCGATTTTCCAAAGTCGTTTCTAGCCAGGAAAGTGCGATAATAAAGATAAACATGAGAAAAAGGTTAACTGGTAATAATGTGAAGAAAAAAAGACTTGATCGAAGGCTGCTTTTTCGAAAAATTGCCTTCGATCTTTTTTTATTATGTGTCATTCGGAAACACATTAAGACACACTCCAATATTTACAAAAGTGACGCCCCATTAAAGCTAAGCTATCTCATTGGATTAACTTATAAAAAAGCAGAACTCCCACTGGCACAAGGCTTGCTTCATAGTTTATGACAGTGAAAGAAACATATGGAGACAAAAATGATCGCAAAAAATGCTAAAACTCAATTACGAACAGATTTAAAGACCAAGCTTACGACTATCGCTGCATGTACACTACTAAGCGTTAGCAGCGCCAATCTATTAGCAAACCCTATGCAAAAGTCGACAAGTCCTGGTGCATCTGCAAGCCAGCAGCAACAAATGCAACAAAAACCTGTTCAACAGCAACCAACAACGACCCAAGTTTCCGACAAAGAACTAGGTGAGTTTGCAAATGTTCAAGATAAGTTTACCAGCATCACCAAGGATTATGAAACTGAGTTATCGCAAGTGAAAGAGCCAGAAAAGGCGAGCGCTATTCAAAGTAAGTTTCAAGCAAAGGTCACACAAGTGATTCAAGATTCTGATCTAAGCCCGGAAAGGTATAACGAGATACGGATGGCAATCACTTCGGATTCGAATCTGCAGAAACGCTATATGGAGAAAATAGCAAAATAACAGTCACAGATCACAATCTAAGTGATAAATAGTTGGCGAAGTAATAGCTATTTATTCAAACATTAGGGGGACGTCTTTGTCCCCTAGTATCTATGAAATTTTCAAAAAACTTATTCTCGGATGGTGCTAATTTCTAGAGCCTTCAAGAACAAGAATGAACCCGCAGAGACTCTACTTTTTGGCTTACGTAAATATTAAGCAGAGACTTCTAGAAGAAAGTGAGTCGTTTTTGAATTTAACTTTTGTTATTCGACAACACAACCATAAAACTCAGTAGCAACTGGCGAAAACCCTTCATAAACGTGGCTATGGAGTGCCGTGATTGTGAAAGGTAGGTGTGGACTATCTGGCTGAAAAGACTCAACCCATCTAAAATACCATTCAGAGATATCAATTCTAATTTCACCATAACCTGGGGTAGTATAATCATATCTTGCCAAACTTGAAAAAAATTGCTTTTCTTCTTTTCTCTCACTATTTTCGTCTGGCATCAAAATAGAAATAGTAAAATCGAATGTTTCAGGTACGGCGACAGGTTCACAAATCGCATCGAGGTTGCGAAAGCACTCATGCCCCCATAAACCAATGCCCGTCAATATTAGATTTACTCCTGATATTTTATGCGACGGATAGTCGCCGCAGGCGTGATCTTTCCATATTTATAAACATGCAAGTTCGAAGAATAGTTTAGTTGCTGCATAATCCACTTGATTGCATAGTGGAAGTTACTGGCAAATGTTAAATCGTTGAGAAGTTGCATATTTTCAGACACCGGAATTAAGATGAATCATCTGCGTCACCTGATATATTTTCCACGTTTTCACTTTGTGAATTTTCTTCTCCTTATTGACACGAAGCTATAGAAAAAAGCCACGAAGATAAAAAATAGAATTGATTTGAATGATGTCACTATACAATCCCTTCCTCTCATTTTTTTCGAAAATTTTAGATCTTATCGCCTTTTTTATTCAGTCTATTGAATGAAAGAATACGTTTTTTATATTCGTTGACTTTTCGACAACATATATCCTAATTTTGCCTTATTTATCATGCAGTAGCTGGATTAATCTCAATCAATTTTTTCCAAAGATTTTCTATTAGGAAAATTTCTTTAAATTGATGGTTAATATTGATAAAGGTTTTACAGAAATTTTCCGAACAAAATATAAAAGAAAGAAAGAAAGAAAGAAAGAAAGAAAGAATTTTAAAGGAAAATTATGGCGATTTTAATTTTCAGCCTAATGCTTCTTACACCAATATTCATATACAACGAAATCATACCTTACAATATGGAAACATGTCGAAAGAACGAAGAAAGACTAAACAGTTATTTCAATCATAAAAAAAATGACCTCAATTATTGTGAACAAGACACCGACTGTTTTTTTATAGATAGTCGCTCTGGATTTCATTCTAATTACAAAGAAGTATTTCAACTCCAGCAATGTTTAATTCACATTAATTTTCTTGCACGGCGTCCATGTCACGATCCTAAAGTCAAAGCGAGGGGTAGTGGCTGGTCCGATTCTTTTAATATTAAAAGTGACCGTCCACCAAGCTCATATAAGTGCATCAGAAAAAAGTGTATTCCCCATTATGGTGAGGAAAAAAGAAACTGGGGACGTGAGGCTCTAGAGTTATTTAGGGAAATGCGAAAAAAACAGGGTGGTCACACATTACTGACGCCGGAGTGCAAGGCAGATTTCAAAAAATTTTTCAAAACGACTGAGTAGTGAAATCCTAATGCCAAGATTGGTCAGATTAAATCACGACTATAAATATCACATGAAATACATATAACTACTTGAATATACTAAAGTATAATTATCCCATATTTTGGCATTCAAAATATGGGATAATTTTTGACGTGAAATCGACTAAAATTCCAGACTCCGGTATCAGTAAATGGAAAAGAACGACACATAGGCTTTGGCCTTCGAATTTATGGGCGGCTGAAAATTTTGTCGATCTCAAAAGAGTCCAAAAAACCTATCGCTGCTCCCATGGTATGCTTTATAAATTAGTCTATGAATTAACAGAAAGAAAGCGCCGTACTAGGCTCTATGAAATGCTACTGGTTGTGGGCTAACCTCGCTTGCTTGCAGCTCTAAGTTGTATATAGTGCGAAAACGTATAGGTTATCACGATAGATTAGTCACCAACTCTTAAATCATTTGTGAAAGTAACCTTTCCAAATGCTCGGATCGTTGTCGATCGCTTTTATGTCCAAAGACTATTCTCTAAGTTAGTCAACAATCCTTGAGAGTCGCTATAGATATGGGCGGATGATGGCTTTAACAGAAAGGCAAAGCTATTCCACAGGAGAGCTTACGAGTTGTAGTTGTTGAATGCTTGTCGCGGAGAGGTTTGATGTAGCTGCCCACCATTCTGTGAACAAAACCCCAATTAATAGGACTAATTCCAATTGACTAGATAAGATTTATTTCATAAGTTTATTAGAGGTTATTAGAGATAGATTCAGGAAGAAGACTTTTAGCAAACGATTTTAGATGGTTATATTTATGATATTAGACGAAATTGAAGATCGCGTCACTAAAGCTTTGAAAAATAAAGGCGAATACAATGATCTAGATTTTAAAAAAACTATTTCACCTAAAGAAGAACGGCTTGTTGAACATATTAATGCCTTTGGAAATCATGAGAGAGGCGGGTGCTTTATCCTTGGTGTCGATAACTTTAATGTCATTGGGCTCAATGAGAATCATGACGAGACAATTCTAAAATTTGTTAACTTAGCTCGTGATAAAAATGAGCCACCACTACATATTGAATCAAAATCGATTGAAATAGACGGGCATCACTTACTTTGTATCTACGTTTACGAATCAAATACTAAACCTGTATTTATAAGAAAACGAGACCCGTGGTCCGGGAAGGCGTGTTTTAAGCGGTCCGGTGGGTCAACATGTCCAATGACAAATGATGAAATTCGATTTCTTCTTGCAAAATCTACACAGTATAACCTTGATGCCGATGTAGCTCACTCTACAACGATCGACTTATTAGATGAGCAAATTGTTCGAGAACATATACCAAGCTTAACAGAAAATCCATTAATTGATCCCTTTAACTTACAGGCTTTAAAGGATTATGGGGTACTCTCTGAAGCAAGAACTGACAAAGTAACCAATGCTGGTTGGTTATGCTTTGCTAAGCAACCACAGAAACTATCGACTTTTACTAAGTGTGTTATCGAAATACAAATTTTTGGCGGCAAAACTCGCGCTGAACCTCAAAAAAAGTATACCATTGATGGAAATCTACCCAATCAAATTAACTCAACTCTTGATATTATAGATCAGAATATATGGAAAATACCCAAGATATCAGGAGCAAGAAGAGTTAATATCCCTGCATACACAGCTGAGTCCCTCAGAGAGGTTATCGTCAATTGTGTTGCGCACCGTGATTACTCAAACAACAATGTACCTGTCAAAGTAGCTTTCTTCTCAGACAGGATCGAATTTGAAAACCCTGGATCTCTAATGCCTGGTATCACACCACTAAATATTATCCATAAACGAGAATGGCGAAATCCAGCAATTGCTACTCTGCTAGAAAAAATGAATTATGGTGAGATGGATGGTCAAGGAATTGATAGATTATACGGGGCTACCAGAACGGTAAAAGTACCAGCACCAGTATTTATAAATAATCCAAGCTCTTTCAAAGTCATTCTTTCAGCCCCTAAAACCTTTGATGAATATTCCCCAGATGAAAAGAGACTTACTGTATTAATAATTCTGCTAATAGAAGGGAACATCACAAATGAAGCGCTAAGAAATGCATTTGACATTGATATAACTAAAGCTAGCACATTAATTAAAAGCCTAGTGGAAGATGGGATGATTGTGCAATCTAATAAAAGTCGAAAATTCGCAAAATACAGCCTTTCAGAAAAGATGATTGAAAAGATTTGGAAGTAAACTGCTAAGTTTTTCCCAAAATTTCGGGTCTTGTCCGTTGTCTTAACAGAACCGCAGTAGACGCGCCGATACCCTCTTGCAGTGCCCGGCAGCAGAAAAAAATCTGCAATAGGCGCTAACGAAAAAATCTGGGAAGTATAATTTTGAATTTGGGTTAACCGAAGAGCGATCGCGGCAGGATTCGAACCTGCGACCGCGGGATTAGAAATCCCGTGCTCTATCCAACTGAGCTACGCGACCAATACTAGAGAGGACCATACATACTCTGCACGGCAGTTTTTCGTCAACCTGTCTTTTTGCTTCAGAAAAATTCTTCGCTTTCTCTGTTTTTCATTCCGACCTTGTGACATAGCCTATCTCAAACGAGCCAGCACGAAATCGACGAAAATTCACCAGCTCCACGACTCACCTCTCATAATTTACCAATATAAGCCACAGTAATTATTATAAAAATATGCTTGTAGTCAAGATTTCCGCAAAAAAACCGAGACACGGCCCGTTCCAAGTGCAACGCACATCAGCCATTTAGCCGCATCTGTGCAACACATGGGACTCCAAACCTAAGTACCAAGCTTCAACGGGACCAAGGAGCCAGAGGATGAGACCAACTGATCGGCATGAGCAAAAATCGAATACTCACGAAGCAGATCTCGCTAATCGTTTTTTTCAGCAATTTCGTCAAGGCAGCAAGGATAGTGTGAGCTGCTCCCGCTATTGGCGGCTGCTTGCGCAAAAAGGCTGGAGACCACAACGAGAGGAAGCGGTCTCAATACTGGCAAATGTCAAAACCCCAGATGAAAAGCGCATGGCTGCGCAGGCCTTGTTTTTACTAACTGGTGATGGTCGACTGCTGGAAGGCGGCATGAACAAAATTCCTGCCATCTCGCTTCATAAGCTGATGCCTGCTGATGATCAACCCGACAGCAGCGTTCCTGTCGGTTCGCGAACGGAAGCAACGATGGTTTTTATGAAAATGCATCATGCCGCTTTTCAAGGATTTATCCAGCAATACTTAAACATCAGCCCTGGCAGCATCGCTAAAAATTTAAGCTGGCGCCAGCTCAGTCGCAATAGCCAAAAATTAAATGTCGATGAATGGCCGTCATACCACGGTATCATCGACTTTATAGACATCGCTCAGCCGGATAAACCATTTCAATTTTGTTTCACACCAGACTTGCAAGGGCAGGTGCTCTATCGCCCGAAGCAAAACCGCTTTTATATCGCTACGGAATTTTCCACCGAAGAGATGAATCGCCATCTCTTCCACAAATTGTTGCAACAGTGGTTAATTTTTCAGAGTGAATTTTGGTATTGCCACTTTCTTTCCGCGCAGGAAATGGTTCACATGTTGCGACTGTCTGCCAATCAAAGTTTGACTCTCAATCTTTCACCAGACTGGTTTCCACGCTGTTATCAAGAGCTCCAGTCATTTCAAAATCCGACTCATTTTGAGTTTTTACAGGAACATAAAAATCCTTTTCTTTTGAAAGTGGAAGATATTCGCTTATTCAAACAACTACTCGAGGAACAAGTTCTCGATAAGCAAGTCAAAATCACAGCCGATTTGCTAGGGATGGCTGAATCCCTTCTGGGAATCAACATGAAAGGTTTCGAAGAAACAGATCATAGCTCTACTGTCCCTTTACCGATCCCATTACGCCATCTGCTTCATGTCGCAGCTCGCTTATCCTTTGCAGAAAACTTGGCTGTAGGTTAACGGTCATGCACAGCTCAGACCATGAATTATCATCGTCTGAGCTGTATTTTGAAAGCTTGCCATTTTTGGAGAAAATGCGATGCAAGGACAACTTGAACAACTGATGCAAAACTTTCGACGTGCACTCGAAACACATGAAATGGCAGTGCAGGACTTTCTCAAATCGCCAAACGAGTCAAACAGTGAGCGTATGGCGGACGCCTACGAACAAGCCATAGAACTTCGACATACTCTAAAAGCTTTACTCAGACAAAACCAGCAACAAAGACGAGTGTAAGTACGGAACATAAGTTACTTTTGACCTTGCCACTCCGCAGAAAGAATCGCATGATACGGTGCCATGAGGTAATGCCGATTTCTGCGAGGAATCTATATGTCCAAGGTATTAGAAGAACTGGTTCAACTGCTGCAACTCAAACAGGTAGAGACCAATATTTACGAAGGGCAAAACCAGGACTTGGGCTTTCCTAACGTTTTTGGCGGTCAAGTCCTGGGGCAAGCCTTGATGGCCGCCAGTGTGCAGATGGAAGATCGGCTGGTGCATTCTCTACATGCCTATTTTCTGCGCCCGGGTATACTCAAAGAACCGATCTTTTATGAGGTCGATTGGATTCGCACCGGTCGTAGCTTTGCCACGCGCCGTGTGGTTGCCAAACAGCTTGGCCGGGCGATCTTTAGCATGTCGGCATCCTTTCAAAGTACAGAAAGCGGCTATGAACACCAAAGCGAGATGCCAAGTGTTCCTGGACCTGAAGGCCTACCCTCTGAGCTGGAATTAACCCGCAAGGCACAAGACAAAATTCCCTCTCCGATGCGGGAGAAGTTCACCGCAGATAAGCCCATTGAAATTCGAGTGCTTGATCCCATCGATTATTTCAATCCGCATAAACGACCCGCAAAAAAGTACTCGTGGCTGCGACCAAATGGCAAACTTCCTGCCGACCCGGTGATTCACGCAGCGATTTTAGCATACGCCTCCGACTTTGGTTTAGCGACAACATCATTGCTACCGCACGGAGTCTCGCTACTTGGTCAAAGCATGCAGGTTGCCAGTATTGATCATGCGATGTGGTTTCACCGCCCCTTCCATTTGGATGATTGGCTGCTTTATGCAAAGGACAGCCCCTCTGCTGCAGGCGCAAGGGGATTTAACCGCGGACAAATTTTTACCCGTGATGGTAAGTTGATTGCATCGGTCGCCCAGGAAAGTTTGATTCGCCGTGAAGAACCAAAGCCACCTAAGAATTAATTGAAACTTAGAGGCCCAACAAGACGTCTTAGCTAGGGTCCATCCGGGAATACCTAAGACAAGACGCTAAGCGAAAATAAAACGCAGTATAATGTCTCTCCGGATGAACCCTAGCCAAGTTTAAACAAGCTAATGGTCAGACTAATCCAACCGACGAGAAATAAGACACCACCAATGGGAGTAATGGCTCCCAAAAAGCGCTGGCCACTTAAGCTCAGAGCGTAGAGGCTACCGGAAAAAATGATGATCCCCAAAACGAATGTGATGCCTGTCACTTTAATGCCGATATGCTCAACACGAGTGCCCAATAGGCCTACTCCTAACAAAGCTAAGGCATGATACATTTGATAACGAACACCGACTTCAAAAATTGCCAGCATATCAGGGCTGAGACGGGCTTTTAAAGCATGAGCGCCAAAGGCACCGAAGGCCACTCCCAAGCCGGAAAAAATGCTGCCCATGATCATCCATATCGTCCAATTCATCACCGCCCTCCTTCGCTCAATCCACAAAAATATTGGCCTAAAATACAACGAAATCCTTCAGAGGCAAAACTGCATGAAGGATTTCGTTATTCTTAAAATCGCAATGAAAAATCAGCAGTAAGTTTTTGCCATTTCCGCAAGCGTCACCTGGCGAATTTTCTGCGCCTGTCCCGCCTGACCAAATTGAATCATGCGTTCTTTACAGACTTGCTTCATCGCCTCTCTTGCCGGCTTCATGTAGTAACGTGGATCAAATTCTTCAGGTTTTTCGGCAAAAGCTTTGCGAATCGCGCCGGTGATTGCCAAACGGTTATCGGTGTCGACATTAATTTTGCGTACACCATGCTTGATGCCTTCTTGAATTTCTTCGACTGGCACACCCCAGGTTTGCTTAATATTACCGCCATAGGCATTGACGATATCTTGCAAGTCCTGCGGAACCGAAGAGGAGCCATGCATCACCAGGTGGGTGTTTGGCAAACGCCGATGAATTTCTTTCACCCGATCCATGGCAAGGATGGCGCCATCAGGTTTTCGTGTGAACTTATAAGCACCGTGGCTCGTACCAAGGGCGATGGCCAAGGCATCAACTTTCGTCAACTCGACAAAGCGCTCAGCTTCTTCCGGATCGGTTAACAGCTGGTCGCGATCCAAGGTGCCTTCAAAGCCATGACCGTCTTCCTTTTCACCTTGTCCGGTTTCTAGTGAACCTAGGCAACCAAGCTCGCCTTCCACAGAAACACCGAAGGCATGAGCAACGTCGACTACTCTTCTAGTCACTTTGACGTTGTAATCAAAGTCAGCCGGTGTTTTACCGTCTTCTTTCAAAGATCCATCCATCATCACCGAGGTGAAGTTATTGCGAATGGCGGAAAAGCAGGTTTCCGGGCTGTTACCATGATCCTGATGCATCACCACCGGAATATCTGGATACAGCTCGACTGCCGCTTGCATCAAGCCAACTAAGTAGCGATCCTGGGAGTATGCTCTGGCACCGCGGGAAGCCTGAATGATCACAGGGCTGTCGGTCTCGCGAGCCGCTTCCATAATTGATTGAATTTGTTCCATATTGTTGACGTTAAACGCGGCAACACCGTAGTTGTTCTCGGCTGCATGATCGAGCAGCGCCCGCAATGGAATTAATGCCATGTCTGGACTCCCTCTAAGTTTAAACCTCACACGTAAACCTAGATAGCTATAACCTGAGATGATGGAAAGAACAAGGGAGGGTCGGCCGGGCAGAAACGAAAAACCCTGGTAAAACCAGGGTTCAAACCGAAAGGTCAGACATTTGCAAGCTTATGGGAAGCAAGAAGCCAAGGCATTGTCGTTGTTCGATTCTGAGAAGACCTTGTCTTGACTGATACGAATGAAGTGCGCAGGCGAACCCGGACATACCAAGTTAGCATCGTTCGCCCCAGAGGTCGCCGTAGCGTTGAAGGTCGAACGGTTAATGCGGGCCACATCATAACCATAGCGCGGTACCGGAGCATATTGGTTCGTACAGGGACTTAGCTGGAAACCAATCTGGCCTGCACCAGCAGGGGCGACACAGTTGACACCGCCACCGGCCTGTCGACCGTAAAGTTCAAACTGAACGTAGTCGTTGTTATCTAAATGATACGACTGCTCCAGAGTATAAATGTGGCTTAGCATATTACGTGCTTCACCCATTTTTGCCTTCGCCTGAAATTGTTGGAATCGCGGTAAGGCTAAGGTTGCCAAGATGCCGATGATCCCAACAACGATCATCAACTCGATCAAACTAAAACCATTTTCCCCTGCCTTTAATGGATGCTTCATGAAACTCCCCTTATCTCCAAGACGTGATATAACAACCCTTTTGGTGTTGTTTACTAGCCATACGATGATTTCAAATTACTGATCGGGATAGGACGGACGGAGCTTTAGAGAAATTTCCTGACGCGCAATATGCTTGCTCAAGTTACTAAATTTAATGAGGTTTTAGAGAATGCGCGACGGACACTGCCGTCGCATTAAAATTCTTTTTTCTAGCAGCTGAATACGGTTTCTTCAGTCGGAAGAATCTGGAGGTGTGTCGAGCGGATTTTCCCAGTGCTTTAAGCCTTTGATTTCATCACGGAATCCGCTGGAAAGTATAGGAAAGCGGCACCAGGTCTTGGGATCAAGACTTTCATCATCGAGATGGAAACTTGGAGCATACCGCTCGCGCTTCCACTGATTTTGCGTCCAAAGCTTCAGAAAACGCTGTAAAAATGCCTCATGATTACTACGCTCAAACTGTGGAAAACGCTGGATCAGGCGTCCAAGGATCGATTCTGGGCCCATCCGATCACGAACCAGGCATTTTTCAATAAAATTGAGGATTTCATAAGGCATCAGATCCGCCTCGTCTTTTTGTGACGAGCCTTTCGGCCGCAATTCGGCGGTTGGATCCTGTTCGTTAACATACTTGAGGCTCGCCAAAGCACCTAAGCCATAGCTACATTTACTTTCTGCCCATCGCAGCCATGCGCGAAGAAAAGTCTTATCAATGCCGCCTAAGGGAGATAAACCGCCGGCAGTGTCGCCATCCATGGTCGCATAACCAACAGCGGCTTCACTGCGATTGCTGGTCGTCAACAAAATCGCTTGCCGCAAGTTGGCCAAAAGCCAGATCATCGGTGCCCGAGAGCGAGCCTGGATATTTTGCAGAGCAAGGTCATCCTGCTCCCAGGTGAGGTGCCGACCAAGCACGGACTCAGCAAGTTGCACATAATTGCTGACAAAGCCCTGCACATCGAGCTCATGAAATTCAGCTCCCAACTCAGCAGCCAACTCTCGCGCAGCCTTGCGGGTGACTGGCCCACTGTTTTCCGTCGCCTGGTAAGCAAGGAGAAGCAGTCTTGCAATCCATTCCTTGGCTGTCTTGGGAATCGCTCCGTCCCGATCCACTTGCCAATTTAAGCGTTTTGCCAAGCCGTCTGAGCCGATTTCCTGCTGAACTTGCGCGATAGTATGCGCCACTAACACGGCAAGGGAGCTTGAATCACAACCACCACTTAAAGACAGGACATATCCTTTGCCGCCTGTTTTTCGTAAGTAATCGAATAGCCCAAGCATCTGTGCCCAAAGAAATTCATCTTCTTTCGGCATCAATGAGTGCCCTTCTTTTAAATATTCAGCGTCAATATCCGGAGTCTCGGTTTTCACCTTGGGCAACGGCTCGCCAAATACTGCCAGACCAGTCGGCTGCACAGCCTTCAAATGCTTCATCGAGCGAAAGCGCAGCTTGGTCACACGCGGCGTATTCAGGTCGATATCTCTGACAAAGAGGTCACCATCACTGAAACTAAAGCGATGTCCCCGCGCGGTGATGGTGCCACACTCACCCAGCAAGATGCCGCCATCATAAATCAGGCGACCGGATTCCAAACCAACTAAATTCGTATATAGATAGTGGACGCGCATGGAGCGACTGGCATCGGCAACCAAAGTTTCGCGCACCTGGTATTTACCTAATGCAAAATGCGAAGCACTGGGGTTGACGATCAATTCGGTCCCTGCCAAAGCATGGGCAGCAGCAGCTCCCTCTGAGTCCCAGGCTTCTTCACAGATTTCCACACCGACACCGACATCACCAAATTGATAACGCAGATCACCAATTGGCACATCCTGTCCGCCAAAGACCGCTGTTTCCCGCACACCAAAGCGCCAGGCTTCAAACCACCGGGTTTCGTAATGCACACCTTCCCTGGGCAAAACTTTTTTCGGATTTAAACCGATGACCTTACCGTTTTGCACAAATACCGCACAGTTATACATGGCTCCCTGGTAATAAACCGGCAAACCAAGAACTGTGACAATATCCTGAGTATGCTTGGCGATAGCTAAGACGCATTCTTCAGCTTTTCTTGCGGTATGCAAACTAAAAAACATGTCTTCGCAGTTATAACCAGTAATGCATAACTCAGGAAAAAGTATGAGCGCTGCATGCTGCTCTCTGGCCGCGTGGATTTTTTCAATGATACGCTGCTGGTTGCCGGACCAATCCATGGGAACCTGATTCAATGTCGACGCCGCTACCCGTAAAATATCCATCGCTTACATCCGTTCTGGTGGAGTCATTCCTAGCAAATTCAAGCCACGCTTTAACACCTTGGTGAAGGCTTGCAACAGAGCAAGGCGTGCTGCTCGTTGATCATCCTGTTCGGCCTTCAATACCGGCACCTGTGCAAAAAACCGATTGTAGACCTTACACATATCAAAGAGGTGGTGGGCCAAAATACTTGGTTTTTTCATCTCACAGGATTGTAAGGCTAGGTTATTGAAATCAGACATATAACGCAACAGCTCTCTTTCTTCCATCGTCTGCAAGGCAGAAAGCTTGCTAAAATCGGCAGCGAATCCACGTTCTTCGGCTTTTCTTAGGATCGAGCTGGTTCGCGCGTAGCTATACATCAAGTATGGGCCCGTATTGCCTTCGAAACTTAACCAGTCGGTCAGATCAAAGACAATTTCTTTGACAGGATCGGAACAGATCATTCCATAGCGGATGGCACCCACACTTAATTTATGGTTGGCATCGGCCAATTCTTCGGCACTCCACTCATTTTCATATTTTGCCAGTTGTTTGGTCAATTCTTCGCTTAAGCGCATTTTCATTTCGTCGAAAGCTATCACATTGCCAGTTCGCGAAGACATTTTTCCTTCCGGCAGAACCACCATCCCATAGCTGAGGTGATAGCAGTTTTTAGCCTGCTCAAATCCCATTTTCTCCAAGGTTTTGAACACCTGCTTAAAGTGCAGATTTTGCTCCGAGCCGACGACATAAATGGATTGATCGATTTTATAGTCGCGGTATTTGCGCCTGGCTAAAGCTAAATCCTTCGTTGCATAAGTCGTGTTGCCATCACGTTTACGCAATATTAAAAAGCCAAGCTTATCGTCTTTCAAATCGATGCCGATGGCACCGTCGTCCTCAATAAAGACAGAGTTGCTCAGATATTCATTGACGATCTCCTGGCTTTCTTCCGACACATCGGACTCGTGAAAGCAGACGTCAAATCTGGCGCCCGTCCATTGATAAATCTCTTCAAAGTCGGCTAGCGACCACTGGCGGCTTTCCAACCAGTACTCATAGGTTGGACCTTGCTTCGATTCAATATCGCGCAGGACCTTGGAAATTTCAGCCTTATAGATTTCTTGCTCGGATTCCGCCGCATCTTCCAATTGATGGGTCGCCTTCACGTAAATTTCGCCAAGCCACTTGCCGCGATTTTGATCGGGAGCCGTCAGCTGATTCTTTTGAATATACCACAGGCATTTGGCAATATGGGCGCCTTCATCACCAATATAATTGGCAAAAGTAGTCTGATAGCCACAATATTCGAAGATACGCCCCAAACTATCGCCAAGGGCCACATTACGCATGTGTCCCACGTGGAAAATCTTGTGGGTATTCGGCTGAGAATACTCGACCATGACGGTTTTTGCCGTCGTTAGCCAATAACGGCTTAACCGCTCAAAATACTGCTCATCGATAATATCCGGCAAAAGCGATGCGGCAAGCGTACCGGGATTGACGACGATATTTAAAAAAGCACCGGCAGTGCTGACTTTTTCTAGCCATGGAGAATTCTGCTCGCGCAGGCGTTTCGCCAGTTCCTCAGCAATATCCTGCGGTTTACGCTGTAAAGGCTTAGCGAAGCGAAAGCAAGGAAACGCGTAATCTCCCATCTGCGCTTCGGGTGGACGCTCCAAGGTTTGTAAGATTTGACCGGCTTGCAGCTGCTGAAATTGCTCGCTGCTGACAAGCTCTTGGAAGGCAAGGTGAATGAGTCGGCTGATTTCCCCTTTGGCGAAATCAAAATACTGAATTTGTGGCTGCGATTCTGTCATGTTCCGTCCTTTAAACGGGCGTTTACGGTCATTCTTTCATTCGTCCACAGGTCTACCATAATTTGCGACAAGCTGTCAGTAACGACCAGGTTCGAGAGGGCTGACAAATCCGACTTTAAGCGAGCTATGACGACGAATGCGATCGTTAAACTATGCCACTTTAGCAAGAACACAGCGCTCGCGACGATGTCTGCCAGAAAGGGAAAAAGTCACTGTCAAAATAACAAACGAACCACCAGGATCTTATGGCGACAAAGGCCCGTCCCAAAGGAGGAGTGTTCCGGTGAAAGAAGCATCACAGGTAAAATCAGCCATGATCATGAAAAACCACACCCAGATGGTCACTCTTGAGGCCTGTATTGGTCGTGGTTTTAGCGGCATTCAGATGCTGGGTAATTTAGGTGAAACCTGCAAGGAGGCTCGCGATCGTGCTAAAACGGCCTTGGAAAACCTAGGTTTGCAACTCACGCAAAAGAAAGTTCTCATCAACCTTTCACCGGCCCATATCAAAAAAGAAGGCAACCATTTCGACTTAGCTATTGCCGTGCTGCTAGCGCAGCTCCACCAAAAAACACCACGGCAAATTGCCTGGAATCGCTGGGCCTTTATCGGCGAACTCGATCTACAAGGGACGATTAAACCCGTGACTGGCTGTACTGCCATGATACTTGGCCTTTTAAAATGCCAACTCGAAGGCATCGTCATACCTCGGGCAAATCTCGCTGAATTGATCTCCTTAAAGCCAATTCTTTCCCAATCCCGTATACGCATCATCGGCTTTGACAGCATAACCGACCTATTGCAATGGTCCGATCCTCATGAAATTCCGGACGCAAGTGAAGCCAACTTGCTTAAAATCAACGGACTGACCACCCCCAATTTTGACGACATGATGCTGAGCGATGACTTGCGACGTCTCATCGTCTGCGTCATGGCCGGTCGCCATCACTTACTTCTGTCAGGCACTCCAGGTTGTGGCAAAAGCATGTTTGCCGAGCGCCTCGCATGCCTCATGCAACCACTTAGTATGGAAGCCTTTCTTGATGTGTTGCAAATATATGGCTTATCGCAGGAGCGCTTACCACCAAAGATCCTTGCCGCTTGGCCGCCTTACCGCAGCCCTCATCATAGTCTCAGCCAACAAGCTTTGCTTGGCACGCCTGAGCGTGCCGGCGAGGTCTCTCTTGCCCATCATGGAATTTTGTTTTTGGATGAATTCCCTGAATTTCGACGCGATGCTGTAGAAGCCTTACGCGAGCCTTTGGAAACGGGAATGATCCACGTATCTCGTGCTAAAGAGAAGGCGAGTTGGCCCGCCAAACCACAGGTCATAGCCGCCTGTAATCTTTGCCCCTGTGGGTGGCATGGCAGCCGATCGGAAATTTGTCGCTGCTCCACCCAACAGCTATTACGCTATCAATCCAAGCTTTCAGGCCCAATTATGGATCGTATCGATATTCACTTTCTGATGCCAGACAACAGGCCCATCCAGTGGCAGGAATGCTCGGCTCATAGCGGGCAGACAGAAAACTTACGACAGTGGATCAGGCGGACGGAAGAGATTTCTTTGAAAAGAAATCAAGGCTTTGGACTTCGGTGGAATCGGCAACTGTCCTTGCAGCAGTTTCCAGCAGCAAGTGGACTCTCACAGGATGAATTTACAAAACTACTCAATCGGTGTGCATTTAAGGCTTCATCGCGGCGCAGTGTTCTCAAGATCTTGCGAGTCGCCCGTACCCTCGCTGACTGTGAGCAGAGCGAAGTCGTGAAGCAGCAGCACTTGCAGCAAGCCTGGAAATGGCACCGACCCATTCGCCCCTTGGATGATAGCTTTTAGAGTCTTAACTCGGCGCAGTCCGGTCGAGTCAAAAGGCTATGCATGGTTCGCACCTGGCCTTGAGTAGCAAGCGCCAGCTGTCGTGCTTGAGCCGGAAGCGAATGAGAGTCGCCAAGCCAAAGTAGGTGTAAGGTGATTTGCAGAGTATCAGCCACTGCCAAAACTCGGTCTACCTGACGGTCGCTGAGGGGAAAACGATCGATGACCAAAACGACGTTTGAAGCCGGCAAAGTAAACGGTAAAAACTTTAGATCATCAGCCTCGCGAATCACAATCGGCAGAGGACGGCCGGCATACCAATCCATTAAAATCTCTCCTGGACTTAGAAATTGCCCGGGAGCAACACGACTAGGGCCCATGATAGTATCTTCTAGCAACAATGCTTGTAAGCCCTGTCTTTGCCTACCATTCAGGCAATCCGGGTCTGTTTCCGCCATCGCAGTCGTTGCTGACCAGCCTAATAGCAGCAAGAGCCACCAGGTCCATCGCATTTGCCAGTTTATTTGCATGACAACCTCCACATCAGCTTTATCAAGCTGTGCAAGGACTTAGCCAAAAAAAACTGGTAAAACCTTCATAAATGCAAGAGTTTATAAGGACGATGAGAAAAATGGGATGTCTAATAATTAGACACTTGCTACAACTGCAAAACCATGGCTCGCAGGGTAATTATCTTCAAGGATGATGAGGTCAGTATGCAAGAAGATGACGAACTCGAACTGAACAATCTGCGCACCCAAATTCGGGAAATCGATCAACAGATATTAGAATTGACCGCACAGCGTATGCAGTGTGCCCGCCAGGTCGGGGAATACAAGCGCCGTCACAACTTACCAATTAAAGATTACAAGGTCGAGAAAGTCATCCTCGAGCGCGCCGCGGAAATGGCAAAAAACCTCGGGATTTATCAAGATTTGGCGCATACACTTTTGAAAACTCTGATTGAGTATTCCGTTGTTGAGCAAGATGAAATCAAGCAAGTTCAACCCACCATAAAAGGTGAGCAAGCAAAGGAATTCCTGATTGTTGGTGGCTTTGGCCATATGGGCCGTTGGTTTGCCAATTTCTTTGACTCTCTAGGACACAAAGTTAGTATCTATGACAAGGCTGTAGCGGGAGAAAATAACAAATTTCCACTTGTAAATTCTCTTGATTCGCAGATGACTCAGTTTGATTATATCTTCCTTGCAACACCCATGCATGCTAGCAATCAAGTGCTGCAATCACTGGCCAAGCTGCAGTTAAATGCGATCGTTATTGAAATTTCTTCTCTCAAATCACCTATAGCCCAAGGATTACAAGCTGCCGATCAAGCAGGTTTGAAGACTGTTTGTCTACACCCTATGTTTGGTCCGGATGCTGAGTTCCTGGCTGGACGTAACATTCTTTTTTGCGAGCGGGAAACACACTTAGCTGCATTACAAGAGGTTGAACAAATTTTCTCTGTTACATCGGCGAATCTTATCCGACTGCCATTTGCTATGCATGATCGTTTGATGAACTATATATTAGGAGCTTCACATCTGATCAATTTGCTCAATGCCTCTTTGCTAAAAGACAGTGGCATTGACTTAAGCACTTTAGAAAACATGGCTGGAACGACCTTTGCAAAACAGCTTACTGTAAGCAAAAATGTCGTCAGAGAAAATCAAGATCTCTATTTTGATATTCAATTTTATAATCAGGAAACAGACGAGCTTTTCAAAAATCTGCAGAAAAATATTGATCGGTATCAGAAGGCGATACAGGCAAATAATCGATCGGCATTTAAGGACTTAATGGGTGCGTCACGTCGCTATTTTGAAGACAAATAGCGACAAACCTGCAGCGGGACGTATTTTCTATGGCTTATGCCGTGACTCGTTGCCAGAAACGCTGAAGTCGTGATTGCAAGCGTTCAATCCTACGCCCGACACTTATCGTTTCATACATGAAGTAGCCTGCTTGTTTTCCGCGTACTCGCGCACTGCAGGCTAAATCACCACAGACATGCAAGCCTACTTTGTACCTTGGGTTGGAATCAACTTCGATGAACGCCGCTTTCACGCCGATCTCTTGATTGCTTGCCAGGCAAAAATCACAGTGCCCAGCGCTACGCCCGTTTCCAGGATTCATCTGAAAGACGACTCCGTGAAGTCCATTTACAGTCTCCAGACAGGCATAATAGTGACCGCTATCTGGATGCTTCCAAGTCAGAAAATCTAAATCATCCCAATAAATATTGCGTACATCAGGAGCCGACCATCGTTCCTGTATGTCATGACAAGAAAAAGAGCTCTTGATGGTCTCAATAGAATATTTATTCATAGCACCATCCTTCAGGTTTAGATTCGTTCAAGCTGAAGACCGATTTAACTCTCTTAGTGACTCTAACTTAGTATGAAGCCGCTGCCAATACTTTGCCTTGTTACCGAATGTGTGATTCGAGCGAAAGGCTATATACCATGTGTTATGCAGGCATCCAGGCTTTGGAACGGATCGTATCACGATAATTCGCTTCTCACCTTCCCACAAGTCAATCAGTTGAGCATGTTCCATCAACAATTCTGTCTGTGGGGCAATTTCTCGATGAAATTCAAATACTCCCCCATTCTCATCTAAACCGATCAGTCTTCCTGAATCCCGAATTTGCAATTGGAAACTGTCCAATGCTTCTTTAGGGACGATCGAGGACTCGTGAAATCGCAGCATCATCAACTGATCAAGCAGCTCACCGAATTGACATGGCTTTCCTACATAGCGAATACCACGGCTAGCAGCTGTATTCTGTACTTTCTCCTGGCATATCAGTAAGGTTGGAAAGGGATAACTCTCCTTTTGCAGCTGGCATAGACGAAGTAGATCCGGATGATCAGCGACAAAACCGTCAAGGTATATCCCTTGATAAGTTTCTTTCAATTGGTGATCCTTTTTGTTCATCAAATCTTCGATAGAAGCCAAGTCGTCTAATTCGATGCCATAACCTGCAAAAATTTTCTTATGCGCTGCAGAAATCGAGTCATTCAAGGATATCCAGCCAATTTTAATCTCATTTTCTACATTTTTTTCCGTATTTCTAATTTTGCTTGGCAGACCTTCAAACCACGTTCGCACGGGATGTCGAAGTTCTCGAAAAGGAAAAATTGCCAGTTGTTTATCTCGAGTCGGAATCATCTGACCATGACTCAAAGTAAATTTGAACTGCTGATCAAAAGGTTTCCAGGCCATCAACTTGTCTTGCATGCCAATGACCATAGATGATTCCATGAGAAGATAATTATCCTCATGCCCCAGGGCAGCAGAGCTAAGCGAAAAATCTAGTTTTTCCTCGAATTTGATTTGCGGTGGTTTGATAAGATAAGGTGATAAGCTACCAAAAGGCTCCAGGATTTCATTAACCTTACTTAATAAGGCTGTGCCACTAGCTTTACCAAGAATAAACCCAGAAAAATTCCGATCTTTCAAAGGCAGCAATTGTGATTTTGTTTTCGTCGGAATCCAGGCGAGTATCGGAGTTTGGGCGAGCACATCATTTTCCAGCAGCCGATCTTGAAGATTGGCGATCGTACCATCGTAATAAATGGAACCAGCAAGCACCAGATGGGGCATATGTTGATCAATCTGTCGCAAACCTTCATAAAGTCCCTGAGCCACTGAAACTTGATAGCCCGCTTGCTCCAAAATCGTTGCAACACTAATACTTCTTTCCACGCGATCAGTAACAATCACGATAGAGTGAAATGTTTTAACTTCATCACCCATGATCTTTTCCACTAGCTCGTGACCATCCGAAAATCAGTATGTTCGCACCTTCGAGACACGAGATCCTTCGCCAAAAAGTTGTTACCACAGCTTTTCTCTTTTGCTCAGGATACGGTTCCATCCGAAAACTGTGTATTCGGATGGAACCTAGCTCGCTTGCGACACATGTCTTGCCCTTGAGGTGATTATTCTTTTAATCAATCCCCTAACTTTTTGTACTTTTTCGTGTTCTTGCCCAAACTCCGTTTCACATTTATCTAGGTAGCGCAAAGCTGCTTGAAATTTCTTGAGTCGGTAGCAGGCCAATGCAGTATTTAAACTAATCTTATATTTCAGTTCCGGTCGCACAATCTGATGGGCTTTTTTATATAGAGCCAATGCATGTTGACCTTTGCCTTTTACTGAAAGCTTGATGCCGATTTCATTTAGTTTTGCAGCAAAGAAAGGACCGACACCTTCCAGATATTGCATCATTTTGAATGCCTCGCCTAATTGCCCCTTAATCAGATAAATTTCGGCATATGACTCAGCAAGTTTGGGGTGCCTTGGATCAAGAGCTTTGGCCGTTTCAAGAAATTGCGAAGCAAGCTCAAAATTTCCTTGTTCCGCCCATGAGCTCGCCAACAGTAGCTTTCGCTCTACAAACTGATCATTTTGCAAGTCTAAATTTTCCAACAATCGAATGGCATCCGCATAGCGATTTACAATCAAGTAGGATTGAGCTAACTCCTGTTGGGCTGGACGGAAAAATTGATTCATAGAGATGGATTTTTTGAGATAGAATATGGAATCTTGAAATCTTCCAAGCGTTTGCAGCCCTACTGCAAAAACATAGTTTGCCAGGAAATCACTTGCAAGGTAAGGAGCAATTTGGTTTTCCATGCTTGCAATAATTGTGTGCTTACCTTGCTTGGCATAAAGCCACAATTTCCTCAATTTTCGCTCACGATCATCAACCCTGTTCCAACACTCCTGAGATAATTCCAATAATTGGGAAAATTTTTCTGCCCATTGATCCACGGGATTGATTTCATCTACACCGTATTCGCAGGCAAAAGTCTGTAAGGACAGTTCGATGCTATCGCTGCAAATTTGGATACAACTTGGATGGTAACCAAGTTGATCGGATAAGATTCGCAATGCAGAGGCAAGACTTTGCGAGTTGCCATCAACGAAAATCATGGCCACAGCAATCGCATTATTGGCAACGAGTTCCTGCAGCTTATCAAGATTTCCCGACAAATATTTGACAGCAAGATTTTCAGGATTACGAAATTTTGCCTGCTCCCAAGATTGAGCCATCAAATCTTGACTAAGATCGAGCAACAATCCGACCCTATCCATATACATCCTAAGGTATTTTTCAGACGAGTAAAGTTGATGACTATAGATTCTTGGATCGGATGAATCGTTAAAAGATTGAGGCGATATTTATCATTTGCCACTTTTGGCGGAATCCTGAAGCTCTTGGCCTAGTGCAATCAGATATTGACGTCGTTCAGAAAGCATCACTGCTAGTCTTTCACAGGCTGCCATGGCATGCTGAAGCCGCTTTAAACTATCATCATGATCGCTAGTTTGCTGTTCTGATTCGAACTTTTTTAGCAGAATTTTCAGATTACCATGAGTAATGGTAAGGGGGCTACTTAAGTCATGAAGAAATTTTCGTTCTTCTTGCACTGTAATCATCGCGGCCTCGATTGCAAACATTCACCCGTGGTATGACTAGGATTTCTCCTCATGAAGTTCAGACCTTACCGAGGCTTGATAAATATTTCATCAAAATTTTTTGGCATACTAAGCTATGATAGGTGAAAACAAGTATGAGGAATTAGTCGCGATGATGCCTCTTGCCTTTCATCTTCTCCTGGCATTCATAATTCTTGCTCATGCAGAAGCTAGCTCTGCACAAAACGAACCGTCGTATTGGATTGGAGATACCCAAGAGACCATTCAGGAAAAGCCTCAAGTTCGCCAGAAAAACCACAAGGCGTTGCAAAATCAGCAGAGGAAAAACTGGGCTGTGGGATTAGGGGTCAATATTCCCGATGTGTTTCCCATCGAAGCCTACTGGTTGCCCTCACGATGGATCAGCATGCGAGCTTTTTTTGTAGTACCTCTGCCTTTCAAGGTGCGCGTTGAATATGGCCGCAGCGTCCTTGCGAATCAAGGTGGTTTATCAATTGAAAATCCGGACTTAACTGTAGACTTCGATGGAACCTACGGCCCTCAGTATGGTTTGGAAACTCTACTACGGCCTTTAGGAGGGGTATTTTATCTAGGAATGGGTATGTCTTATCGGAAGTTGAGTCTGCAGGGTGATCTGCTGTCCGATCTTATCCTGACATCCTCAGCCGGTAGCATCGAGACAAACTCCCTGATATCCCTCCAAGCTCGAGCAGACACCGCACAAATTGTCTATCGGGCTAGCCTCGGATGGTTATGGACATTTTGGGATGACCAATGCTATTTCAACTTCACGCTTTTTGGCCTGACCCTTCCCCAAAGAGCATTTTCTGATGTTTATATGAGAGCCAAAATTCTTAATCCCATTGCGACTGTAGAAGTCCGGAATGAAATTATTGAAGAGGCCGAACGCCGTTTTGCCGATGATTTAGCTGGACAGGCGAGAGATTCTCTACGTCCAGTGGAGCGCCTGGTAGTGCCCATCATCGGCCTAAGTGGCGGCTTTTCTTTTTGAAACTTGTGGTGGTTTGAATTGGCAAGCAAAATTCGTTACATTCCATAAAAGGAGGTCTGCGTTGATGGATGCCATGCATTCCGTTTCCGAATCAGGCGGGCCCTATGTACTGGGTTTTAAGGCCAGCCGCTCAGCACGTTATGCAAGTGTATTTAAGGACTCTGACTATACCCGAGCCCTTAACCATCTATTACAGCTGGAATTAGGAACGGTCGCATTGTATCGACATTGCTACCGATCTTGGCCGGCTGCATTACAAGATTTGCGAATCGATGAACAGCATCAGAGCGCTGCCCGGCATTTGGTCAATTTGATTGTTGCCAACCGCGGCATCCCGAATAAGGATGGTGTCGCTTTGCCAGCTGAAATATCCATTCTCATTAGTCGGTTGACTCTTCATTTTGGCCACCGTATCCGCCAGCAGGCCTCACGTCGTGTTTGTATGCAAATGGAAAAGATGCTGCGCCGCCGCTACCATGCTGCCTTAGATTTAGCCCCGCAAAGGGATCATTCCTGCCTCGTGCACTTGATTTACTGTACCAAGAAAAATATGGAGCAAATTGAAGCGTTTAGCCATTAAAAGAGTTTATATCTCGGGCAACGCTTTTGGCAGTGCTGCTAAATCTCGTCCCGGCTTCCATCCCAATGCCAGCGCTTCTGCGCCTAAAAGCACCACATTCATTTGAGTCACCAGGTCTTCCATGAGTCCGATCCGTTCTTTTGCTGGTAGCCTAAGAGCTTCAATGCCAGTATTCAAAGCGATCGTCGTCATCATTTCCGCGACTAATTTGGGGTTGATAATTGGCCGCCCGCTAATTTCACTATCCTTATACAGATCCTCGGCCAATTCCTGGATGAAACGCTGAGTTTCCTTTTTAATTTCTGACCTTAAAACTCGAGGAGCGGCACCAGTCCGCTCACCGATCAAAAGCCGAAAATGCTCTTCATTGCGGTCGAGAAATTCCATAAAGGTTTCAATGGAGGCACGAACGGCACCCCGCTTGACCCGAACACGCCGCCTCGACTGCCTTAAAAGTTGACGTAGCATCAGGGCGATTTCATCAACCAAGGCCAGGCCAAGATCTTCCATATCTTTAAAGTGCCGATAAAACGAAGTTGGTGCAATTCCCGCTTCCCGTGTGACTTCTCGGAGACTTAAGCAAGAAAACCCCTGTTCCGAACTAAGTTTCAGGGCGGAATGGAGCAGTGATTGTCTAGTTTTCTGTTTTCTGTCAGCGCGAATTCCCATGATCCAACCTATTGAAATACGATCCATGATGATTTAAACAAAACGGCCGCAAACACCAAGACATTTTTGCTCGATGGCAGGAAGAACTATTATCCTCATGGAATAAATAAGCTTTTTTGGGAAAAGACGGGGGGTTAGCTGGCAGAGTTTAGGCTAGCCAGATTGACTTTCCTCTTCAGGATTTGCCAAGCTTTCTGCAGGTGGGCTGGCTTTGATGAGGCAAAAGCTTTCCACGGGTCGCCAAGCTGTGCCAGACGCAGAAAAATCGTATCGATTGTGAATTTTTCCGCCGAAAACTGTAGGTTCAGCTCCTGCCAGGCAAGGGGTGTCGCCACCGTCGCATCAGGGTGAGCTCTAAGGGAGTATGGTGCGATCACGGCCCGACCAGGCCCCATGCCCAAAAGGTTTAACCAGACTTTTCCATTCGATCGTTGCCGGGTCAGACTCAGCTTGTCGGGTAAGCATTGCATCATCCAAAGGGCGAAAAGTCGCATGAGTTTGTGGACAATGCGATAATCATCTTGGCCTTTCAGACGGAAACAAACATGAAGGCTGGAACCAATACCTGTCGTTTTGCAGAAGGCTTCAATACCTATTTCTTCCAGCGCTCCTTTAATGTGCAAAGCTACATCAACTAATACCTTCAGTGAGCACTGATTAGGTTGTAAGCCAATGACTGCAAATCGGGGACAGTTCAATGCCCCGATTGCCGATGACCAACTGGCAAACTCAATCCCACTGCGATTGGCCAAAAAAAGCAGAGATCGTTCATCATCAGCAAAAATATGCGCCTCACTTTTCACATCGTCATGTTCAAATAAACAGACCGTTCGCATAAATGCAGGAGGATCACCTTTAAATGATCTTTCAATCATCCCCTTTTCACCCACACCAAACGGATAGCGGTGCACGACAATTGCTTTATCCTGCAGGTAAGGTAACAAATAGGGAGCAATAAAATAATAGTACGCAAGAATATCCAGTTTTTTCAGTCCCTTTTTTGGAAAATAAACCTTTTCCAACTGCGAACAACGAAAGCCCAATTGCTTTTCATTATGAATTCTTGAAAAGATACGGCAGCGCCCGTCACGCGATACTGAGAGGGGAGATATTTTGCTTATTTTCTTCTTTGGCGCTTGTAACGTCATGGTTTGCTTACGATCGCTCCAACTGCTAAACGTTGAAGGAATGCCATAATCCAACCATTCCTTCATCACGACACCGCAGACGACGGAGTGATCATCAAATACAAAGAGACGTTGACCAGCAAAACGATCGCGTTTTTTTTGCAGAACCCAACGGCTATTTTTTATCCTTGGGCGATGCAAACTAAAAAGTCCTTTTATTTTTTCACCATCAAAATAAATGTCAAAGACACCTTCCCTGATGCCATGCTGAAATGATTTCATACTATGATCACGTCGCTGTTCGTTATTAATGCAACAGGTTCCACGATCCCAGATCAATACAATAGAATTACCCCGATCCCTTTCCAAGGGACCTTCAAACTCAACAAACTCATGACGATAGCGTTTATCAATGTGTGTCGTTAACTCATCAGCGGGATTTAAGGATGGAGGCCGGTTCAATTGCCAGGCACCGTAGCCTTTACGTGTTTCAAAGTAGAGGCGGTAGAAAATCTTTTTCCCATGAAAGATTTGATGAATGACAAAGCGGTGCCCAGTATCTTGCCACTTGCCAAGACTCGGTAATTTCTGGTGCTGGGCCGGTTTTTTCAAGCCAATCTCCTTTCAGAGCTTCCGGCAGCCTATCGGCAAAAATTCTCTCAAATTAACCGTACCAAACCTATTTAGCAGGAAAATTTTCTCAACTTTTCCGCGTTTATGCCGATAAAACCAAGGTATCCTTAGAAAACTGGTGGAGAGCAATGATGAAGGTTTTGCTAAGTTTTTTGTTTTTCCTCGTCGCAACAGTCGCTTGCCAAAATAAAAAAAGTGAATCTAAGGAGACAGATGCCGCGACTCCAGCAGTTGAGGAAAGTAGTGAAGGCGGAGAAAACAGCGATGTAAGCGTCAATCGCGATCTGAATGTCGAAGAAGATTCCTTAGTCGTTTTACAAGAGCACATTGCTGATATTCAGAAATTTCTTGAACTTGCCAAAGGGCCGGATAGCGCCAACCCGAAATTTGCGGAAATCGCCAATCATGCAAACTCACTGGTGACGCATTATCAATTTGAAGTTGTGCCGCCGATTCGGCGCCAGGCATTTCGCGATGCAGCTTATGCCTGGGATCTTGGCGAGCTTTATGTAACACGCCTAACCGAAACCTATGACTTGGCCTTTGTTGCCAAGCAAGAGCTAGGTGATGCCTGGAGAGATTTGCAAACAAGTCGCGAGTTAATGTTGGCGTTAAAGGCCGACTGGGATACTTTTTGACATTGATTTGGCTTGATTATGAACTGGACGTATCCAGGCTCAAAGCATGAATGGGACCATGCATCCACTCGCCCAATGCTTTATAAACTAACTGATGTTGCTCAATCATCGTCAAACCCGTAAATTCCTTTGCGACAATTCGAACACGCCAATGATCACCACCACCCGTCAAATCCTGGGCTTTAATCTCGGCTGAGGGCAGAGTTTCTTTTAATTTTGCAATCAGATCTTCAGCTTTCAATGATGGTACTCCCAATGATTCATCTTGACCCGGCATGGATTTAGGCTAGCTGCCGTGAAAGGTAAATGTTACTTCTCCTAATCGATCTTTCCCGGGAAAGCAACGATGATTGAAAAATCTGGAGCTAAGTATGCAAAAAGATAAGATTCTTCCTCTCTATCTGGCGACAGGAAATCAGCATAAGCTTTTAGAAATCCAACAGATGATCGGCAACCGAGCGATTAGCCTTCATTCTTGTAGTGAATTGGGCTCTATTAGCTGGGACGAAACGGGTCAAAGTTTTGCAGAAAATGCCCTGATCAAAGCACAGGCTCTGGCAGGACTTACCGACCAGGCGATCCTTGCTGATGATTCAGGCCTTGTGGTGCCTGCTCTTGGCGGTGAACCGGGGATTTATTCCAGTCGCTATGCAGGAGCTTCGGCCACGGATCAGCAAAACATGGAAAAACTGATTGAGCACCTGCAAAAACTCCCGGAAGAGGATCGCGCTGGATACTTTATCTGTGTGCTGTGCTTTCGAGATTGGCAAGGTGACTATCACTATTTCGAAGGTCGCTGCCCTGGTCGCTTAGTTCTTGAGCCAAGGGGGAGCCATGGTTTCGGCTATGACCCCATTTTTCAACCTGATGGAATGTCACAGACAATGGCGGAATTAGATCAAGACGAGAAGAATACAATCAGCCATCGCCGCAAGGCGTTTGATCATTGGTTTACTCGGCTTCAAGTGGGAATGCCTTAGGCAAGGCGCGAGCTGAAAATAGACCGCAGTGTATTCGGATACATGAGGATTTATTTTCAGCGATATAACGCAGAATAAGGTATTTCCGGATGGAGCTTAGCTACGATCACTTCGACGAAATAACTTGCATGGCACGATTGCGATACTCTATATAAGCCTTGGTACGATGAATCCAACCAAAATCAGCATGTGAGATGGATGCTTGTATTTCCTGCTTATATTTGTCCGGATTTAAAAGGAACGCCTGCAAAACGATGACCGCTTCACCCTCGTCTTGCAGGCGAGATAAACAACGCGCTAACAGAAATGTTCCATTACGAATATACTGTTCATTCTGTGCCCAATACTCGCCAGAAAGAAACTTTTTATAAATGGGCCGCAAAACCTCTACTGCTTGCTGGCATTGATCCGTTTGGCGATAGGCCATAGCAAGAAAGTAGTAACCTCTGTCATCTAACCTATCGTTCTTTCTGAATTTTTCGAACATAGTGATGCTGCTGGCAAAACGCCGCAATTTAAATTCAGCCATTGCTTTTTGGTAATCTTGATCCCGCTCCAGCTCCATTTGCAAGCGATGACCAGCAGAACTTCCCTTCTCACCGATGACCTGGATATCTTTTAGCATGTAAGAAGAGTTCAATAGACAGGGCACATCTCCTCCTCCCGTGCAACAAGCTTCATCCACCATACCCTTCAATCTTTTATTCTGGATCTGCCGGCAGCCACTTATTCCCGGAGGAACAAAAAGAGAGATACTTTCACCATTCAATGCGCCTGGTTCGGTGCTGAGCCCACTACGAACGGCAAGTGATCGCACAACTTTTCCTGTTAATACCAATCCACGGTAGCTGTCGTAGAATTTTTTTCGATTGGCTGGCGGTAATTCCTTGATAAAGGAAAAACGCTCAATACGGATATCAAAGGTTTTCTCCGGATTGATCAAACCGCAGGTTTCGACATCATAGGCAATTTCGCCTTTGACCAGCGAAGTACAGGCAGCCTGTGCTCGCCCTGACATGAAGATGGTCGTTACCAGCAAGAAACAGATTGTTCGCAGACTGGTAAATTTCACTGGAAAAGCTGATATATTCTGACACATACAAACCCGCTTATAGCTAGCAAATGGGGCAAACAAAATTTCATGAACGTGTATGCAAATTATACAACATCCCAGAGACAAGGAAAAACTAGGCCTATCCACAGCGGCCATCGATCCATCTTGTGAGCACGGCTTGAATAACCTATCATTGGGATTGTCCACGCAGGCATATAGGTGGCTGAGGCTTGAAGCAGTTTGTTGTTAAAATTGGGCAGTTGACGAGTCAACCGATTCAAAGGCTTGGCAGCTACACCATTTTCGTCGGTCGTGGCTTGGCCAGAACTCTGTTTCCACCGATGGCCTTTCAACTATTTTTGCAGCAAATCGAATTTGTCGGAAACCGCAGCTTCGGGATCATCATACTGGCTGGTGCTATGGTTGGCGGCATATTCGGATTTCAACTAGCTGAAATATTTAGAATTTTTGGCGCCGAGTCGATGATAGGTGCTTCCACAGCCTTTGCCTTATCCCGGGAACTTGCCCCGGTTGTCGGCGCTTTTTTGGTCACAGCTCGTGCCGGTTCTTCCATGGCAGCAGAACTAGCGAGTATGCGAGTCAATGAGCAGATTGATGCTATGCAGGTCATGGCAGTCAATCCATACGCATATCTCGTTGCACCGCGTATCGCGGCAGCCATCTTAGTTATGCCAATTTTAACAGTATTGTTTGTCGTTGCCGGAGTGATGACCTCGTTTCTGATCGGTAGCGGCTTCTACAATATCGACATGGCCGACTTCATGGCAAAGATCGAGTGGATCGTCACCGCAAGGGACTTAAGCTTAGGCATGCAGAAAGCTGCTATTTTCGGCTTTGTCTTTTCCTCGATTGGCTGTTTTCAAGGTTTCACCGCCCGCGGTGGTGCCAAAGGCGTAGGCCGAGCCACAACGACGGCTGTTGTCACCTCTTACGTCACCATTCTTTTTCTCGATTTTCTCATCACCTACCTACAGTTCAAAGGCTTCGACATCTTTCTTCTTTAAGGCCTAGGTTGAACGGTTTTCCCGCAGACTCTTCTGTGATAATTAAGCTTGGTTATGGTTGACGGTGATCCACACCCTGAGGAGGGCCCTGTATCAAATGACTGAGTCTTTTATGGAATATGATCCCAAAAAAATTGAAAAAAAGTGGCAAGATCATTGGTTGGAACAAAAAACGTTCAAAGCGGAAGAACCATCTCAGAAGCCGAAATACTATGTTTTGGATATGTTCCCCTACCCCTCTGGCTCTGGGCTCCACGTTGGTCACCCTGAAGGCTATACCGCAACCGACATCGTCGCCCGCTACAAACGCATGAAAGGCTTCAACGTACTCCACCCAATGGGTTGGGATGCCTTCGGCCTACCTGCAGAACAACATGCCGTGAAAACAGGCACGCACCCCCGGGAAACGACTAGGACCAATATCGACAACTTTCGCCGGCAGATTCGCTCTATCGGCTTGTCTTATGACTGGGATCGGGAAATTGATACCACCGACCAGAAGTATTACAAATGGACCCAATGGATTTTCCTTAAACTCTTCGAAAAAGGTTTAGCCTATCAATCCTGGGAACCGGTCAACTGGTGCGAGGAACTGGGCACGGTCTTGGCCAATGAAGAAGTGATCGATGGAAAATCAGAAGTCGGTGGCTTTCCTGTTGTCAAAAAACCCATTCGCCAGTGGGTTTTGAAGATCACAGCTTATGCCGAACGATTACTTGAAGACCTCGATGGCCTCGACTGGCCGGAATCCATCAAAGATATGCAACGTAACTGGATTGGTAAAAGCGTCGGTGCTGAAATCAGCTTTCAAGTCGATCAGCATGATTCTTCACTTAACGTTTTTACGACTCGACCAGACACGCTCTTTGGCGCCACATTTTTTGTTTTGGCTCCTGACCATCCATTGGTGGCGAAAATCACGACGGCAGAACAAAAAGAATCTATTGAAGCTTATGTTCAGGCCACCAAACAAAAATCAGATCGCGACCGCATCGCCAGTACGGAAAAAACCGGTGTGGCTACCGGAGCATTTGCCATCAACCCTGTAAATGGGGAAAAGCTACCTATCTACATTGCCGACTATGTCCTGGCAAGTTATGGTCATGGCGCAATCATGGCCGTTCCTGGTCATGATGAACGCGATCACGAGTTTGCCGTTAAATACGGCCTAGCTATCAAACGCGTCCTGACAGGTGGTCATGACTCGATTGAAGGGCAAGCCCACGTCGGTGATGGTGAACTTATCAATTCCGATTTTCTGAATGGTCTGAAGAAAGACGACGCGATCCAAAAAATGTGCGATTGGTTGACAGAAAAAGGTGTCGGCAAAAGTACGGTCACATACAAATTACGCGATTGGCTGTTTTCCAGGCAGCGTTATTGGGGCGAGCCCATGCCGCTGGTTCTGGACAAAGATGGACAAGCGCACGCTCTCTCTGAAGAAGAATTACCGGTTGTCCTCCCAGAGCTTGATGATTTTAAGCCTTCTGGCAGTGGTGAGTCGCCACTGGCAAAGGCCAGCCAATGGCTCAAATATGAAAAAGATGGCAAAAGCTATTTGCGGGAAACCAATACCATGCCTCAATGGGCTGGTTCATGCTGGTATTACTTGCGGTTTATTGATCCAACGAATGACGAGCAGCCTTGGGGTCCGGAAAAAGAGCGATATTGGATGCCGGTCGATCTTTATGTTGGCGGCGTCGAGCATGCGGTCCTCCACCTGCTTTACTCACGATTCTGGCACAAGGTTCTCTACGATATCGGTGCCGTCTCGACCAAAGAGCCATTTCAAAAACTCGTCAACCAAGGCATGATCCTGGGTGAAAATGGCGAAAAAATGTCCAAAAGTCGCGGCAATGTCGTCAATCCTGACGATGTCATTGATCAATGGGGTGCTGACTCATTTCGCCTCTATGAAATGTTCATGGGACCATTGGAAGCGACCAAACCATGGAATACCAATGGTCTAAGCGGGACGCATCGTTTCTTAAAGCGGGCATGGAGCTTGCTGATCAATGATCAGGGTCAAGCCAAGCAAACTGGCAAATCCTGTCGCAACGAGTTCAAAAAGATTTTGCATAAGACCATCAAAAAGGTCTCCGAAGACACCGAAACCATGCGCTTTAACACCGCTATTTCTGCGATGATGGAATTTGTCAATCATGGTCATAAGGAAGCTGATGGCATCGGTAGGGAAGCTGCGGAAGCCTTCATCCGCTTGCTTAATCCTTATGCACCCCATATCTCAGAAGAGCTATGGCAACGATACGGCCAAGATACGGCTTTAACTTACGCCCCATGGCCTGAGTTTGATCCGAAGCTGGTCGTTGAAGACACAGTAACTTTATCTGTTCAAGTTAATGGCAAACTGCGTGGAACTTTAGAAGTTGCCAAAGACATCACAAAAGAAGAGGTCATAGCCTTAGCCAGATCGATCGACACTGTCCAGCGACAAATGGAAGGCAAAGAAATGAAAAAAGAAATCTATGTTCCAGGAAAAATCGTTAATTTTGTAGTCGTCTAAAATGGGGAGCCTGTTCCGATTTGGGACGGGCCCGCAAGCCACATTCCAGCCTTTTTGCTATAATAAGGTCATTGCCTGAAATAGCAAAAAGGGACTCTATGCTCCGCCGTCCGTCAGCTCTCCTCATAATGATTTGTATGACAACTCTTATTGCGTCAGCTATCGGGACGACAGTATATTTTAAATTTCAATACCAATGGAATCGCCTCCAAGGACAGCTGCAAAAATTCGGCATCCAACTTGACATGGATGAAACTGCCTGGTCGATGTCAGGACTCAGTATCCCGATTATCGAGTTTGCCGGTAATGGTAAACATATGATGATCCGTAACCTCCACTTATCACCCAGCATTTCTTTAACTCGAGATACCGATCTGTTCGGCATTAAATTATCCATCGAGCAAATTCGATTTCTTGCCACTTTACAAGCAAGTCAGAATTTGAGTCCGGCACAGCAAAGTGCTCAAAAAATACAATCTGAGCAATCAAAAGAGCTCATCGAAAAAATCATTGGCTCTTTTCGACTATTCACTGATCTGGCGATAGATTCAATTTCTGGCGAGATTCATGATTATAGTGGTCGGATGATTTATGCAATTAAGGATTTGAGCCTGCAAGTTTCTTCCCAGCAAGGGTCTATCGATTACCGTTTGGCGCAAGCATTATATCGTGGCCGAATATTTCTGGAAAATTTGGAAGGCACTTTTATTTTTGATTCCAATAGTGAGTACATGCCATTCCTGGTTGCCAATGGCAGTGCTCTGGAAAAAAACTGGCAAGCTAAAGGACATATCGGCCGCGATCTCAAATCACTCTCAATATTTGTCAAAAATCAAGGTATCCCAAAAGAATGGAGTCCGCTGTTAGCAGATATTATACCCAACGATGATCGCGTAAACTATGCGTTGCGATTGCGCTTACAGCGTCAAGAACAAGGCGCAACCAAATTTGACATCCAATTTGGTAGCACAAACTTTATGCTCCAGCATGAGATCCTTGCCGAGCAAGCGATTGGACCCCTGGCATTTCGCAAGCGCTGGAGTGGAAAGTTTGAAGAACAAACTGGGCTCTTACAGGTACAAGGTTTTCTCCATCTAATGGCCCCCGACAATAAAAATCATCACATAAGCACCCATTTTGAATTACAAAAAAACGATATCCTTGAAATCTCAGATAACGATCCCTGGCAATTGCAAGTGGCAATGCGTCCTACACCTTGTGATACGATCAGACAAGTACTACCGCGAAGCCTGCTAGGAGAACTCACACATTTTCAAACATCTGGTCACTTTACTTTTCATTCACGAATCAAAATTCCACCAACGAACCCAGAGAGCTTTGTGCTTCAATTCGAAAACTTGGATGATAATTGTCAACTTCAGGCTCACCATGGTTTTTTTCAGGCTGGTTTTTTAAAACGCCAAGAGTTACCAGCCAATCTCGATCTCGAACAACTCAACGCACAGCAGCGTGCTTTCATCAGTCCGCGATTTAATAAAAATATGGGGACTTATTTACCTCTATTATTTGTCGCAGCTGAAGACACCGGCTTTTGGACACACAATGGCATTGAAGGAGCATCACTCGAAGCAGCCCTACGCCTCAATTTACAGAAAGCGACGATTACTGTCGGTGGTTCAACGATTACCATGCAAACAGCAAAAAACCTTTTCCTACATCCGAAAAGAACCATTGCTCGAAAAGTTCAAGAAATCTTGTTTGCCAAGTATCTCGAACAAACTCTTTCAAAACAGGAAATCCTAACAACATATGCAAATATTATTGAATATGGTCCAAATCTTTACGGTATCCAGAATGCCGCTCAGGTTTTTTTCGGCCGTCACCCCCATCAACTGGCGCCGCAACAAGCACTTTATCTGGCCGCAATCTTGCCGAGCCCAAAAACTTATTTGATCAATTATTGTCAACGTAAACTGGGCAGTGGTATACGTGAGCGCATGCGGCAGATCTATGAACGTTTTGATCATCTTCGACCTAAAAACGTTCCTTCATTCGACTATAATGTTGATCATCTGGGATTTATGGATTCTGGGACTTACGCACAGCAATATTGTCCGATGACAATTGCTAAGTCCCTTGAAGTAAAATCTAGGTATCGTTCCAATTAACGGTCGTTGCTTTCTGGTCTCGACTCATAAAAATCTGCTGGGCTACGATCCACCCAAGGATCAAAGTTTCGCAGTACACCAACTCGGTAGCCTAGAGTTTTCAGCACTTGGTTTGTTGTAGAAAGTTGCACAGTCGGTTTATTCTTTTCCAACTGATAGACGAAATTCAATCCCACACCGGCCTTATCAGCAAGCTCTTGCTGGGTCCACCCTCGTCGCTTACGCTCTGAACGTACAAAAGAGCCGATTTCCACCACAAATACCTCTTCCGATGAGTCGTGACTTTTCCAATTCCAAGAGACATTATGCCAGAAATCAGCCAGTTTTGTACACGACCTAGAGCTCTAAGCCATGCAATTCTTCAATTGTTTCAGCAGCAAAATATCGTCGTCCACTTTCATCACAATGAACCTCGCATGCAGCAACGAGCGGGTCATGAGTTAAAAAAATCATCCATTTTTCAGCAACGCATGTCTGATAAAGATCCTGCTTTTCGTCGATCAGTTGTTCTGGAAAACGGTCATAGCCCATGGTAATCGGCAGATGAACCCAGGCCGTTCCAGGAATCAGATCACCGGCAAAGATGATTTTTCGCTTAGCGCCACTGATGACAGTATGCATCTGCCCTGGTGTATGGCCATCACTAAAGCGATAACCAATCGCTGGATCAATGCTTGAAATAGTCTCGCTTCGCTCGACCAATTGTAAGCGCGATGAGTCTTTTAACGCTGCAGCAAGGCCAGGAATAAACGAAGCACGATCACGAAAATGGGGCTTGATGGCCCTTTGAAAAGCCTCACGACCTACCACATATTGTGCATTTTGAAACAGAAGCTGATCAGGCGTAATCGGTTCATGCCATTGTCCGTATGCTGGAAGTAATCCGCCTGCGTGATCGAAGTGCAGGTGGGAAAGTATCACATAATCGATATCATCTGGCTGCACACCAAGAGAGGCGAGGCGGCTGACTAAGAGATGATCGGCCGATTCCACACCATATCGTTCGCGCATTTTTGGCTCCATATAAGCACCAATGCCAGTTTCACAAAGTATTTTTTTTCCATCTAACTCGACCAACAAGGACCGACAATTCAGTCGAATTCGAGAGGCGGCATCAGGTTCATACCAGCGCTGCCAAACTGCCTTTGGAGCATTGCCAAACATGGCGCCGCCGTCTAACCACTGTTCGTTACCTTTGACAGACCATACTTTTATGGTGTGATTCTGCATAATTTTCCCTTAATGCTTTCTTTACATATGTCAAAGATAGGCAAAAAAATTGCTACCTACCTGCCCGAATGACGATGAGAAATTTTTATTAACCAATCTGCTTAATCTTTGAACTTTACCGTTAAAAGCAAGCCACTCTAAGCAAAACTTTCGCCGTCGCTTCAGTTATACACACAGCCTGTGGATAAACTCCAAGGTTTACTTTTACATAAGAAATGATTAATAAGATAAATTGGTTAAATATCGACCTTAATTCGCCCCAGCATAAAAGCTATGGCTAAAGGTTTCCGGGCAAGTGGCCGATCTACGTTAAGTAGTCACGGTGGCCACGCTAAAAGCCGGAAATCATATGAAAAACACCTTAAACACGAAGCTTATCCACACGATATTATTGCTATATGGGGTCGGCATTCCAGCTTCTGAAGCCGTATTTGCAAGCAGCGATCGGCACCGGGTCTTAATTCACCCCTTTGTCGAATCTAGTCAAGGGTTTAGCTTAAGCACCCCTAACACTTACCAAAGTCTGCAAGAAAGCCCGAAAGCAGGACATGAGGCCATAGACAAAGTTCTGCGCGCTTACGGCGTTGACCAGCGAGTAAAGGCCGTTCAGCTATCGGCACCAGGTATTTGGCTGAAAAAATCGATTGCCACGAGCACTTTTCACTTTGCCGTCGACAACATACCTCTCTGCCAATTTGAAGTCAAAACTCACCTCAATGCTGCCGGCAATACGATCATCATGGGCGACATTCCAGCCATTGAGTTTCACCAAGATTTCGATTTAAACGACTGGCCGGATGTGAACGATGCCTTGGCAAACGCCCAGACCCATGCACTGGAAAAACAAAGCTTCCTGCTAACAGAGTTAAAAATCGCCGAAAAATCAGCCTGCCTATTCATTCAAGATGGGCAAGCACATGCTGCCTGGCAGTTAGATTTAACTCAAGATGGTCAACTTTTCTATCGTGCAATCGCTGATGAGGCGATGGTTTATGAATGGCAAGCTAGGTATTTTCATGTCACGGGAAAGGCCAGTATATACAATCGCAACCCGTTAGATGTCGAACTCACTGAATTCGATTTGCCTGACTTGTTTACCACGGAGCAAGGTGGTTGCTATCTGGAAAATCCGTATTTCACGACAACGTTTCCCGAAGGGACCCAATACCTTCATGCTTATGCAAGCGATTGTAACTTTGTATTTGCTGAAGATACCTCGCAATTCCAAGAAACTTCGCTTTTCACAAACGCTAACCGCGCTCTTCAATGGCTGAAAGATCATGGCTATCAAAATTTTGGCGATCAAGCGATTCGTATTGTAGTTCATGCGACATTTTCCAGGGACGGTGACAGCAATAACGCCCTTTATCAACCAACCAGTACAACATCAACCATCTATGTTGGTGATGGCGATGGAGATTTATTACAAAATTTATCTGTCGATGGTGATGTCGTCAGCCATGAATTGGGCCATCACGTTGTGTTTCATTCTGTGACCAATATCAGTGGTGAATCCCTAGTATTGCATGAAGCACTTGCCGACTATCTGACTTTCGCCCGTACCGGTGACCCCTGCCTGGGATCAAGTATCTGTCCAGATGGTGGTGGAGTTTGTGCTGTTCCTCAGCAATGTCTGCGAACAGCTATTAATGAATTAAAACTCGGCTCAATAAATTTACCGCCCGAACCACATCTACGCAGTCAGTTTCTATCCGGATTACTGTGGGATTTACGTACCATCGATGAGATTCCTGGTGATACCCTGACGACGATGGTTTTAAAAGCGATCGATCTTTTTGTTTCAAATAGCGGATACCAACATCTTATTTTAGGCCTCATGATTGTTGATGATTCTGACTTTGCAGGGCAATACTGCCAAAAAATCTATGATCGTGCCATAGCTCGTGGCTTAGGTGGACATATCGAAACTTTTACTTGTGACAAAATTCCAGGCTTAACCATCAGCAACGATAGTGGTGGTTCAACTGGAAACAACACTTCAGGATCATCGACTGGGTCCGACACACAGGAAACAAGTAAGAAAAGCAAATCTTGGTGCGGCAATGTTGGATTTCCTTCAAGCGGCTCTTGGTCATTGCTCATATTATTACTTCTTCCAACATTAGTCTTATTCCGGCGGCAGAGATGATGCGCCTTCATCTCTTGCCGACTTACCTCTTCTTATGCCTCAAGATTTTGATTGCCCTATTTTCTTCTGGGGCTTTCGCTGCTGAGGCGAATGACCATGTCCAGGAAAATAAAAAAATGGCTCTAGTATTGAGTCTCGTTTGGAATGGCGATCATATTTTTCCTCACAACCTGGAAGCCCTCAGTCAACTTCGCCAAACATATCCCGATTTAAGATTCTGGCACTTTATCAGTCCTAACTATTTTTTAGCTACAAGTGATGAAGAAAGGGAGCGTCGCGCGAGCTTGATTCAAAAGCACATCAAAGAAAAGGATTTCGTCGGCCTCTACCTTGAAGCCAGGCCAAATATCATTGAAGAATCAGGAGTATTATTTCGGGCTAGGCCATCTTTTTTCCGTGGTAGCACAGTTCAATGTGAGAGTTTAGAAAATTGCCAATATGATGCCATGCTCAGTGTATTTTCCCAAAAAGAATTACGTAAAATTATCCGAACCAGCAAATCCATCATCGAAGCACAAGGTTTTCACATTGGTGATCGCTTTATGAACCGATTTTGGGAAGGCGACAGTCATATCACTCAAGCAGCATTAGACTTGGGTTTTCGTGAAGATTATTCGGCCATACCACCTTCTCTGCTTTTCCGACGACTAGCACAAGTACCCGGTTTTCCCTGGATCGAAGCCAACTGGAAGCGTTTGGAACAAAGAGGCGGTCAGCCTTATTGGCGAAAGTTTCCAGAAGGTCGAATCTTAGTCGTTCCGCAGTCGGCAGGAGCGATCGATTACTTAACACCTCGAGAATTCATGGAAAATTTCTCTCGTACGGCAGCCTTATTCGAAGCTGATAAAAATAACATCCTGGTATTTCATATGACCATCCATCAGGAGACGGCCGCCATGTACCTACCCAAGCTAAATAAGGTCCTCCAAGCTCTTGAACAAGGTACTAAAGAAAAACAGTTATCAATTCAGTTCCACTTGCCGAGCTACCTGTAGCTTTCTGCCTTGATCTTTGTTAAAAGCTAAATCATGTATGGAGAATAAGTCGACGACAAAGGAGACATGCATGTTTGTTGATGTTCATACCCACCTTAGTCATCAGCACTTCCAGGATGACCTAAATGAGGTCATTGAGCGCTGCCAGACGGCAGGTTTAGGTGCAGTCGTCGTCAATGGACTAGAACCGGCATCCAATCGCTTCATTCTCGCATTGGCGGAGAAGCATCCCATCATTAAACCTGCTTTAGGCATATACCCAATTGAAGCGGTGAACGACATCGTCAGTGATTTGCCGTTTGACGTCAAAAAATTTGCGATTCAAGAGGAGATCGATTGGATTCGACAGCAAGCCGCTGACGGGCGCTGTGTCGCAATTGGGGAATGTGGATTGGATGGCTATTGGGTTGGCGAAGAAACCTTTCCCCAGCAAGAAAGAGTCTTTCTTCAGCTTATTGAAATTGCCGTTGAACATGACTTACCACTGATTATTCACACTAGAAAGCGCGAGCAACGTTCAATAGAAATTCTAGCTCATCATCAGGTAAAACGCGTTAATTTTCACTGCTACGGTGGTAAAACAAAGTGGGCTTTAAATGCAGCTGAACAGCATGGCTGGTATTTTTCCATTCCGGCAAATGCCCGAAAAAATGAAGCCTTTACGAAATTACTGAAGAATTTGCCGAAAGAGTTAATTCTTACAGAAACTGATGCGCCTTATCTTGCTCCCGAAAAGGGCCAAAGAAATGAGCCTAAAAATGTCGTTGGTACGGTTGCCTACCTAGCAGAACTACGAAATTGGAGCGAGAAGGAAGCTCAAGAACAGGTTTGGAAGAATTTTCAACAGCTTTTCCCCAAGTTATTTTCTCAACAAGTCAATTAATCCTCATATGTTACTTATTTTATCAGTCCTACTTTAACTTCGATACATATTTGATTAGAATCGATGAAAGGCAGAAAATTGGCCATGTAAAAATCTAGCTCAAATTAGGTGAATCACGTCATGTCCCAGAGTAAGCAAAGCATACAGATTCCAGTTATTGATATCTCAAGCTTAATCTCTTGGAAGAACTCAAAACGGCAAACAGCAAAAGAGATTCGCCGTGCCTGTACCGAGCATGGTTTTTTTTATATTAGTCATCATGGAATTCCTTTCCGACTGCAAAGTGAACTCGAACGATTAAGTCACAAATTTTTTGCACAAAGCCATGAAGCCAAAATGGATATTGAAATGCCTCGGGCTGGCATCGCCTGGAGAGGATACTTTCCAGTAGGTAGTGAGCTCACCTCAGGGCAGGCCGACTTAAAAGAAGGTCTGTATTTCGGTGAGGACTTGCCCTCTCACCATCCTTTGGTACAAGCAAAAACCCCGATGCATGGAGCTAATCTTTATCCGGAAATTCCTGGGTTTCGTGAAACGATTACCAGCTATTTAAGTAACATGTCACTTCTCGGCCAACGATTGATGCAGGGCATTGCCTTAAGTCTGGATCTACCTGAAGATTATTTTTACTGGCACTATACCGAAAATCCCTTGCTCTTATTTCGTATTTTCCACTATCCGGCAGCCAACAATTCAGTGGAGCAAATTCCATGGGGTGTGGGCGAGCATACCGATTACGGCTTGTTGACAATCCTCAGACAAGATGAACAAGGTGGGTTGGAAGTTAAATCCGGGCATCAATGGATTGCCGCACCACCTATCGCAAATACCTTTATTTGCAACATCGGCGATATGCTTGATCGGATGACCGGTGGTTTTTATCGCTCGACTCCGCATCGCGTTCTCAACCAATCAGGTAAAAGCCGCCTTTCCTGGCCTTTCTTTTTTGATCCTAATTTTTCCGCAGAAGTCCGAGCATTACCGATAACACAGCAAGTGAATGACGACTATCAGCAGCGTTGGGATAAAACAAATATTCACAGCTTTAAAGGAACCTATGGTGACTATTTATTGAGTAAGGTTGGTAAAGTTTTTCCTGAGCTTGCTTCTACAACCAATAAATAAGCTTATAGGTAAAAAAGGAAATCAAATGCCGCATCGTTATCAACGATCCATGTCCTATGCAATCGCTCGGGAAAGGTTTTTAGAAGCCTGTCATGCTGCAAACTCTGAGTTGCATAGGTTACGATTATGCGACTTTTCTTCAAATAAGAAGCTTGATCCAGAGCTATTTATCGATATCACCATCTTATATCCAGAGAAAAAAGTAAGCTCCTGCCTGGTGATCAGCTCTGGCCTGCACGGCGTTGAAGGATTTGCTGGTTCGGAAGTTCAGCGCCGCTTTATTGACTTTTTAAGTCACGCGAAGCATCGCCTCGCTGAAACGAAGTTAGTCATGATACATGCTGTAAATCCATATGGCTTCAAGTATCTCAGACGGTGGAATGAAGATGGAATCGATTTAAACCGTAATTTTTTGCTCGACGAAGAATCTTACCAGGGGAGTCCAGATAAATACGCTGAGCTATTTCGATTCATCAACCCCTCTCGACCACCACAAAAAATTGATCGCTTTTGGCTGGAAGCGCCTTATCAAATCTCTAAACATGGTTTTTCAACCATGACAAATGTGATAGCCACCGGACAGTACGATTTCCCAGATGGCTTATTTTTTGGCGGACAGGCGCCTTCAGCAAGCATGATAGCTATCAGTCAACATATCGATCAATGGATTGACGCAAATATTCCTACCTTACATCTTGATTTACATACTGGTTTAGGCCGCTGGGGCGAGTTGAGTTTTTTTCTTGAAGCACTCGATCCACAAAATGATCTGCATGACGTGCAAAAAATTTTTCTTAACCGCACAATCCGTACGGAAAAAAATTCGGCATTTTTAGCGCAGGGCCTTTTTGGGCGCTGGCTTCTCCATCGCTATTTCCCTTTGAAATATCGCTTTTTAACTTTGGAATTTGGTACATTTGGAATGATCGGCTTGTTTAAGATTCTTCGCAGCGAACACCAAGCTTATCGATATTTGCCTGAAGATCACCCTGACCAAATTTATTGGCGCCAACGTTTATTAGATTATTTTTCACCAGCTACCGAAAGCTGGTGGCGATCTATCGTTCCACAGGGAGTGGAGGCCTGCTGGCAGGCCTTGATTGGCCTACAGAACAATTAAAACCAAACCCGCGCCCCTAAGCTGAAGCTATCATAATAGGAAAAAATCTTCTCGACTCGACCATCACCACCATTATTGTTATAGGCCGATTCCGATCGCCGGCCGGTCCCGAAGACAGAGACACTTGGCGAAAGAAAATAGTTCATGCCTATCGAATAGTGATGCCCTGAACCGACAAACGAGGCAGTTTTATCCACGTCTTGATAATCTAGCTGGGCTGCATTAACGCCTGCCCCAAACTCCAAATTACCGATGGGAGCACTAAACACCAGGTTTAAGCCTGCTGATATTCGTGAGCCGTTCATATGCTCCAAAGAGCTGTTTTTCGAGCGTAAGTTGAGAAGAGTATGGGATAGGGTAAACTGAGTAAATTTAAATAGCTCAAACCCAACACCATTTTGGATTCCATACCCTCGCCAGGTTTGTTTCAAAACATTATTGTCAGAACTAGGCTGTTCCTGGTTTAAATGCTTTTCAAACCGTCCATATTCTCCATCAATGGATTGAGAAACAAAAACATTTTTTTGCAAACTAGAACGACTCTGATCAACCCAAGCATGAGTCTGAGAAAGAGCTTGGCTTGCAAAAAAGCAGATCCAGAAAAGGAAATGTGTGGACCACACTTTTAAATTGATTCGACAATTCATACTCCACTCCAATCGTCACCACTACCAACAGCACAGACAGCCAACACTACGACAAAGAGGCAGCAATTAGTATGCCATTCAATAGGGGTAGATCAGTGTGGAGATTCAATGACTTGCGAGATTAGGGCTGTCAAAGGATGTGACAATCGCTAAGAGAGTGATGAAAATCTGACCAAGGGAAAGAATTTATCGCCAAACAAATCAGGTCTGCAAACTGCGTTTATCGGTCGACTCCGCTGCTCATTGGCCTGGTGCCAACTACGCTGCTCGCCTCTCACGCCTTGTCGCAAACCTGATTTGTATGGCTCAAATGCTGAATTAAAGTTCAAATCTTCAGAAATTCACGCCGCACTTCCTGCAGACGAGTCGTTGTTACACGCAGAGCTTCGCTTAAAATATCGACTTCCCAAGCGTCTCCCTTGACATGTTTATCCAAGTCATCCAACCAGACAAGCAAGTCATCAAAGAACTTTTGCCGATCATCTTTCATGGAATGGTCATAGAGTTTGTTGAGATAGTCGATCCAGCTGGCAGCAGGGCGGGGAAGCAGGTTCACAAGGTTATTCAGTCTTACAGTCGCTTCCTTTTCTTCCCAACCACCTGCGATCCTAAAGGGATATTGGTCGCGGTCTGACTTGTGAAGCCAGAGTCTGGAATGCCCCCCCCCCAGTTCATGAACAACAAAGTCAGATGGAGAAGCTCCATGAAAACCGTCTGGGCGCTTCCAGATTAAATGCATGCGACTCCTCCTCAAACACCTAAGTCATTATGATATCCGGATCCTTCAGGTGCTGGGATTTTATCACAAAGATTTCGACCTTGACCATAAGCTTTGCTAATTAAATTTTCATGCAACAAAGGCCCAGCGATGATTAGGCTGACTGATCTGTGGAAGAGCCTTGATCGGAATCGCCATGATACCGGCCAACAAACTTTTCCAGCACCTTACGTTGCTCGGAGGTAAAGCCTTCAAACTGCACTCCCATACCAGGCGTGAGATCTTTCTTGCCTGGAACAACCGATTGAACCCAAATCACCCGGCCTTTGGTTTCCAAAGTTTCCTTGCTATCAGGCAGGGTAAAGGTCAGGTCAACTTCACTACCATGGTCGAGGGGAGTCTTAGTCTCAATAAAAACACCGCCGGTTCCAAGGTCACGACAAAAATCGAATAGATAATGACCTTCCGCCTTATAGTCGACCAGCAGTTGAATTGGTATCCTTTGGCTTTTCCGGTCCTCTTTTTGACCTGTACTAGCGCTTCCTGATCCTTCTGATTTTGAAGACTTTGCGCGAGTGGTCTTTTTCTTCTGAGTCATCCCATCCTCCCTTCGACATGTGACTTGTCGTGACGGTATATTTTAAAAAGCATCCTTGCTAAGGACTTAACTGCTCTTTACTACTGCTATTATCGCTCGCTCCTCGTTGCGCCTCCACTAAAAGACGAACATAGCGATTGTGCTCTTCGAGGGTTTTGGAAAAATGATGCCGCCCCCCTGAGTTTGCTAGCAGCACATAATAATAATAGCCTTCATTTGTAGGATTGAGAATCGCTTGCAACGAACTTCGCGAAACAGAACCGATTGGACCGGGGGGAAGACCCTTATGAATCCTGGAATTATAGGGGTTTGAGCGGTCTCGTAAATGTTTCCAACGAATAATGCCTTGGTAATCTTTGATACCATAAATGACAGAAGCATCGATACCCAAAGGCTCCCCTGCCTTTAACCTAGACCAAATCACTTCAGCGACCATGGGTTTCTCATCTTCAATAGAGGTTTCTCGCTCGATCAAAGAAGCAAACGTCACGGCTTCATGCAAACTGATACCCAGATTTTTTATGTTTTCTTCATAGCCTGCTGGTAGTTTTGCCCAGAATGACTCCACCATGTGTCTTAAAACATGACTGTGACTAGGCATAACATGAAACGCATAAGTTGCAGGATAGATGTAGCCTTCCAAAGACTTGGCTTTACCAAGACCTAGACTAGCGATAAATTCACGGTCATGAGCCAATTGCCAAAGTTCTTGAAAGCTCCCCACATTGCGAGCAACCAATCTGTCTACGACTTGTCTAATCGTAAAGCCCTCTGGAATCACATATTGCAAAACGATGGGAGTATAGATTTCACCTTCGACCATTCGTTGATTGACGATTTGCGGGCTGACATCACCCTCAAAGCGATAATGTCCCGCCTGATATAGGTGAAATTTTCCTTTAAGCCTGGTCCAAAGCTTAAACTTGAAGGCGTTATCAATCACACCATGATTCTCCAAGACACCTGCTAGTTCAGCCAGGTTCGTACCGCGACTCAAATGGATGTCTTGAGGCTCATCAATTTGAACCAGTGTTTCTCCCCAGCGATGCAAATGGTAGAGGCCGAATAGGCCACAACCAACTGAAATCACGGCTATTACTGCAAAAAAACGAAATAATCTGAGCAGCAAGGCAACACCATTCTTGTTTTTTTTCATTCTCACTCCAGAATACCACATCTTAACGACGGGGCTGCAAATCAGGAATAGGGCTTGAAACTTTTTCAAACATGGATATAATGACGCGATTTGTCAAATCGAGATGAACTGAGACGCCCGTGGAAAATATTAGGTTATATAAGCTCTTAGGGAAAGATCAGCAAAAAAGGCTACTCACATTGCCCCGTTTATGCGAGGTCATCGGCTATCGATTTAAAAGCTGGGATCTCCTGGTTGAGTCCGTGACTCACAGTTCAGCCGCCCGCGATCTATCCAAAAAACAATCAACTCAGTCTCCAATTCCATGGAACGAACGTTTGGAATTTCTTGGCGACTCTGTTCTGGGTTTAACCATTAGCAGCAACTTATTGAAGCGTCCCGAAGGCTATCCGGAAGGCATGCTTTCAAAAATACGAGCCAGTTTAGTGAGCGAGGCCTCTCTTGCCACAATCGGCAAAAATATTGAATTGGGAGAATATCTCCTGTTAAGCCCCGGCGAAGAACGTGGAGGCGGTCGTAATAAAGAGTCGGTCATCGCTGACGCGCTAGAGGCACTTTTCGGCGCTATCTATCTGGACGGTGGATATGACGCAGCTGAGCAGGTGATTCTTGATCTGTTTGATGAAAAACTCAGTTCCCAATTGACAGATCTTATTGATAAGGATTACAAATCACGCCTTCAAGAGCTGACACAAGGTAGCTTTAAAGAAGCACCGGTTTACCGTGTCATCGACCGAACCGGCCCTGATCATCGCGCCTCCTTTAATGTTGAGGTGGAATTTCGCGGAAAAACTCTCGGTGTCGGCGAAGGACCAAGCAAGAAAGCAGCGTCCCAGGAAGCAGCGAAACAAGCTCTGCTTGCATTTCATAAAAATCCTGACGTCATTGAAGATCAAACTCAAAAACCGTCCCCAGATCGGGGTCTATAAGTTCCCGGAAAGGGTATCTCTATGATTAGTGGAATGGTGGCGATCGTCGGTCGGCCTAATGTAGGAAAATCGACCATCTTTAATCGCCTGACAAAAAGCAATAAGGCTATTATTGATGACCAGCCAGGAGTCACACGCGATCGTCTTTATGGGGTGGTTGATCCCGTTGATGATGATCATCCAGGATATGTGGTGATCGATACCGGCGGCTTTGAAACAAAAGATCATTACTTTCAGCCGTTTAAAGACAACATCGTGTGGCAGCAGACTGAACACGCGATTCGCGAAGCAGATCTTGTGGTTATGGTCTTTGACGCCAAAGCTGGCTTACACCCACACGATCGGGAATTGATCCGCCTGATGAAAAGCCTCGACAAGCCGATTATCTCAATGGTTAACAAAGTTGATGGCAGAGAGCAGCAAGTCAATGTACTCGAATTTTATGAGTTAGGACTGGATACCTTGATGCACTGCAGCGCCGCCCATAACCGTGGTATTTGGGAGCTTTCATTAGCTATCGAGGAGAAGTTGGCAGCGTTAAACCCTACCAGTCAAAGAGAACCTGATCCTAATTCGATCAAAGTTGCTCTGATCGGTCGCCCCAATGTCGGCAAATCATCCATTCTGAATCGCCTCACAGGCGAGGAACGCTCTCTCGTCAGCGATGTTGCCGGCACGACTCGTGATCCAATTAATATTTCTCTCCGCTATCACAATCAAAGCTATGAAATCCTCGACACGGCCGGTGTTCGCAGGCGCAGCAAGATTTTCGACAAGTTAGAGAGCGTCAGCGTCATTCGTAGCTTGAAAGCCATCGAAGATGCCGATGTCGTCGTTTTGGTGATCGCCGCCGATGAAGGCCTTGCCGATCAGGATGCCCGTTTAGCCGCCCTTGCCGTTAGCAAGTACAAACCCTTGCTTATCACAGTCAATAAGTGGGACCTGCATCTTAACAAGCATAGCAACTCCGCACGAGACTATGAGCGAGCCATCAAACTAAAACTCAAGGATATGGCTTATATCCCGGTTCTGTTTACCTCTTGCACCGAAAACCAGCGCGTTGCCAAGATTCTGGATCAAGTCGAGAAATTAGCCAGCCTCTATCACAAACGTATTACGACGGCAAAGTTGAACGATGTCATCAGTCAGGCTGTTCGAGAGCATACGCCAGCATTAATGCGGACAACTAACAAACGTGTGAAATTTTTCTACGCCACGCAAGTGAAGACAGCTCCGCCGACGATCGTCATCAAATGTAATGTTGCTGAAGAAATTCAGGAAGCCTACAAACGCTATCTCGCCAATCGTTTACGTCAGGAGTTGGACTTTCAAAATATCCCGATTCGCTTACTATTCCGGGGCAAAGACGAGGAAAAAGCTTATACGCCGCGAGGGAAAACGAAGGACCTACACTCAGCGAAAAAGCCAGGCGTTGAAATTCGCCCTTAAACGTCAAGTCTATTTCACGATGAGCGGTCGAAGTTTCTCTTCCCGCTCTAACCAGTTGTCAGCAATATCCGGCTCTATCGCCAGATCGTCCAATACCTCACGCATAATTACCTGTCGTCTGCCAAAATGTGGTTTGCGAATTGCAAAAACTTCATGAGCGACACGCAAGGCTTTCCCCTGATAGCGATTTGGCCCACCCAGCATCGCTCTGGCAAAATCAATCTGTTGTCGCGTTAAGTGCTCACGATCAAAGTGAAAGAAGAAGTGACCAATGATCGGATCGTTAAACGCTCGCAAATAAAACTCAGTAATCACAAGCTGCAAGCGTTCTTCACCGACACGCTCATATAGACTTTTTGACATATAAATCCTTCCTTGCTCAAGACCGAAACCACCGCCATTCCAGCAGAAAGGTGACCAGCAAGCAAGGACTTTGCCAAAAATTCCCGATCGCAACTTAATGAACGCTGATTAGTTTTTTGCGGGCGGCTTGCCATCAGCTTGCTTAGCAATCTGACCAACGGACTCAACTGCCGTCGGTCCCACCACCAAATCCACAATGGGATGCCCATGCTTACTTAAAAATCGCTGTGCGCCTTGGCCGGTAAAGGTATAAACGGCTTGATCACCCGTTCCTTTTAAGTTGCCTGTCAGCTGAAGATTACCAACAAGCTCTTCAAGCTCCTGAGAGTCGCCGTAACGCTTGTAGACTCGTAGATTTAGCTCTAGAGTCCGTTCTTCCTTAATCCATCGGACCGGCACACTTTCAATGTGCCACTCACCAACGTAAAAATGATTCGTCCGCTCCATACGGGCTCGCAATACATGTTTTAGCGGCTTGATAACTCGGTATTCAATTTGCTTTCCGCTTTGCCCAGGCCGTTGGGCAAGAATTTTTTCATAAGGGCGTAATTCAAGTGGAATACGTACCTGGGCGGCAGTTTTCTTCGGCCCTGGAAGTTCGATTAAAGGATTATCACCGACTTGAAAGGTTTCCAGCTTTCCTGAACCAGCAAAACTTGCAGTTGATAAAAGGAAGCTGATCCAGACGATATTTAGAAAGGTTTTACGGAAGATACTTAAGATCATGATTTGGCCTTTTCGTTTGCAAGCGATGACGCCTATGATAACGTGAAAGATATGCTCTTCACGATTATACCAGGATTTCCTGTGCAGCTTAAAAGGTTGGCTTGACAACTGATACGGCAATATATGACAAATTATCGACAGTACGCCTTATATTTAAGTCTATTGCTGCCCTCGCTATGGATTTTTCTAACTCTTTTAGGTAATCCATCGAACAGTCGCCATTTTATGAGCACGAAGCAAAATCTTGAGTATATGCATCAGAAAATTGAAGAATTCCAGGTGGAATATCAACGATTTCCGCTTGACCTTGCTGAACTGCGTGCTTTCATCCGCGCTCAAGATCATGATTTTTCACCATATGACCCTTGGGGTTCACGCTATCAGTATGAACTTCTTTCCGAAAATGTTTTTTTTATCAAATCGTTTGGCAAAGATGCTACCGAAAATCATCTATCAAACTTACTGGATTATACCTATATTCACATGGAAAGCCTGCCTAAACGCCCCCCGATGCAACTTGCCAATGATCCGTCGGCCTTAAATCTATTTTCTGGAGCGATGCTCCTGGCTGCTCAATCGCCAAGCAGTCCCTATGTTGCTGAGCTTTACACCAATAGCAGTTCGAAGCATAAACGCCTGCTAATCCGCAATCAGATGGAAAAAAGTTTTATTTTACCTGCCTTTCATGATCAGGTTCACGAATTTTTCTGGTTATCAAACGGATATGAAATCGTTTTTAGTGCCAGTGGTTCTCGTCGCTACGAGGATGGAATCTATGTGTGGAATTTAATCAACAATACCTTTAAAAATCTACTTCCAGAATTAAAAGCCGAATTTTCTAAAATTCAAAAACCTCGTTTGTACTTGTCTCTTTCGTCTTATGATCATCGCTCACAAAGAGTTTTTGTATTCATACATGAAATGAATCAAGCTTTTCTCGACCCAAGCGCTTACTTCCACACTTCCAACTTGTTTGGCATCATATTGCCGACCCGAGCTAACCCAGATGAATTCCGCTTCGAACAATATGAAACGGCCAATTACAATCTCTTTCAACGGGAACTGAATCCGCAAGGCATCGTCGTTGGTAACTATGACGGTTATCCCGCACAAAATGAATGGCTGGAACTCGAAAATTCCGGCTCTATCCAGGATGTTTTAGAACAATGGCAATCGTACTGTGCGCGTTACTCAAAGTCACCGGTTTTCCCTTATTGTTTATGGTGGCTTGCCTACCTCTATCACGATGCCCATTGGGTACTTCAGGCAACACGTCCAAAAGAAGCATATGTCCTGCGAAACTTTGGTGTAGAAATCGCCCAAGCACTTGATCAGTTGGAGACTGCTCCCGACTACCTGCGAGCGATGGGGCTTTATATTAAGACATCCCTTCTCGAGCATGAACCTTTGCAATTTCGGGTTTCCAATCTTCATCCCTAGTCCCTTGTAAGAGTGCCAATTGATTTCATAGCCCTTCTGATCTAAGATGCATGGAACGACAAAAAAAGATCATGGAGATGGTAGTGAGAGCATTTGAAGATCATGTTTATGCTGTGATTCTAGCGGGAGGAAGTGGGACTCGCTTTTGGCCAAAGTCCAGACAGAAAACCCCAAAACAGCTCTGCGCCATTGGCGATGCCGAAGATACGATGATAGAAATTACTTTACAGCGCTTAAATGGTCTTATTCCACCATCCAGGCGCATCATTGTCACCCACATTGATCAAATTGACTTAACAAAACAGATCGTCGGTGACCAATGCGAACATTTCCTCGCAGAACCTGAAGCACGCAATACGGCCAATGCCTTAGCACTCGCTTCCCTCGATATCGCTGCCAGGCATCAGGGTGATAAAGAACCGATCATGATTTCTTTGCATGCTGACCATGTCATTCAAAAAGAAAGCGCCTTCCGCCAAGCGTTAGCCGCGGCTGTCACCACTGCAGAAAGCGGATATCTGACCTTACTTGGAATCGTTCCTGGCTATCCTGAAACTGGCTATGGTTACATTGAACAAGGCGAAGACTTGGATTCCGGAATTCATAGCTTCAAAGTCGCCTCTTTTCGGGAAAAACCGGACCGCCGCATGGCAACAGAATATGTGGAAAGCGGCCGCTTTCTGTGGAATGCCGGAATTTTCATCTGGAAGAATGACGTTCTTTTGCATGAGTTAAGTGAACGTCTGCCTAACACCATGCGAGACTTGAAAGACTTGCTCACAAGCAATAACGCTCAAGACAAAGGATTTAACAACATTCCTTTCCCCGCCTTGCAAGAGACTTATCACAATCTGACCAAGATATCGATTGACCATGCAATCTTGGAATTAAGCTCGAATGTCGCTTGCGTCTCTGCAGATATTGGTTGGCAAGATGTCGGCAGTTGGGATGCACTTTCAAAGTGCTTTGAACAAGATGAAGATGGCAACCTGTTTTATGGCGATGTGATTGCCCTGGATACGGAAAACTCGACGGTTGATACCGATCAGTTTCTGGTCGCTACAGTTGGTTTGAAAGACATGATCGTTGTGTGCGCGAAGAAAGCAATTTTAGTTTGCCCCAAGGATCGCGCTCAAGACGTCAAAGAAGTGGTGGCCTTCTTAAAGCAGAGTGGCCGAGAAGACTTCATTTGACACAAAGAAAAAAAGCCCTCAATAGGGCTTTTTTTAGTTTTACAAAATCTTATAGGCGTAAAGCACTTTCAAGCCCGTCGCGAAATATAGAAGCCCATCGACAAGCAAAGGTGCCTGTGTCAACGAGCCCTGCAAATCATCATGCCAGAGCAGAAGCCCATCGCGGTTTGCTAGGGCCGAAATCCGACCATCGCTGCCACCCACATATAAGGTCGATTCGCCCGTAGTAAGTGAGTAGACAGTCTCGCCAGTTTGAGTTTTCCAAATTTGCTTCCCATTACTGGCGTTTACTGCAATGACGTCACCATTTAAAAGCCCGACGTAGAGAATGCCATCTCGAAATGCCGTTGAAGTGATGCTGGAAAAATCGTTTTCCCACACAACCCGACTCGATGCATTTCCGATATCGAGAGCCATAAGTTTACCATCGTAGCGGGCCGCTAAAAGCGACTGGTTAAATACCGCAAGTTGGCCTACGACATCACGAAAGCGAAATTCAGAAAAACGAGGACTATGCTTCCAATTAACTCGACCGGTAGTCAGATCAATGCTGTGAATTTCACCATTAGCCGTACCCAAGAGGATTTGCTGCCCGGAGATAATTGGAGCAGCCGCACCCTGTACCACCAAGCTACTCGGTCTTCCAGCATCATAGACCCACTTCCGATTACCGGTTTCACTATCCAAGCCAAAAACTTGCTGGTCAACGTTTACCGCTACAATCGTGTTGCCAGCAAATGCCAATGGTCGAGATATAAATCGCCCTAAATTCTGGCTCCACTTCAAGCTGCCATCACTGACATCAACGCTTAAGAGCTTTCCATCACGCAGACCAACGATAACTTGATCGCCATGGATGCTCATCGGTGCCGATGGCGCATCGGTCAAGGGGTGAAACCATTGCGGATCGTAGGAGTCTAGCTTAAAAGCCCCCAGCCAACGATCATCTGGCGAACCAAAGATCAATGAACCATTGCTCACCCAACCTCCGGCATCTATTGTTGCCAGAGGTTTGATTGCATCTAATGCTGGATTAAACTTGACCACACCAGCACGGAATGGTCGACAAGGCGTCTCACTATCTTTCTCAGCTTGCAGACAGGGATGACGGTCTGGAAGAGTCTGACAAGCTGAAATTCCCGCAGCGAAGACGAGTGCAAGAGATCGGCGACAAAAAGTCATGAAACATTCCTGCTAATAATTCAGTCTAGAAAAGCAAAGCCATCATCGACTTGGCACTCTCGGCTTCTTGGGAGCCAGCATGCTGCTCCACGATCTCTGTCAGAGTCTTTTGCGCTTGTTCGTAGTCTTCTTTGAAGACCAGCAGGCGACCTTTCGTCAACAAGACCTTTGGCTTCAACTCTTCACGTGAGGCACTCAATAGCTGCTCTGCGTGCTTCAACGCCTCATCAAACTGCCCAAGATCTTCCAAGGTCGCGATCAGCATGAGACGGCTTTGTGTATGGATGATGGGATATTGATTCGATTTTTCGGCTACTTCCGCAAGAATATCGCGAGCTTTCTCTAGCTCACGGTTTTCCAGGCTAATTCCTGCATAGCGAACTCCAGCTACCCAGCCACTTGGGTCGTTTTTATGATTATTATAAAATTTCAAAAACTCTTCTTTTGATCCGGAGTGATCGGGTTTCGCTTCGGCGGTCTGCGCTTCCAATGCAGCAACTTTTTTATCAAGTGCAGCTTTGTCATCATCCGCGGCCTTTTGTTGCTCTAACTTCAGCTTATCTAATTCATTTTGTAAGTTTTCTTGCTTATCTGAAAAAGCCTTCAACTCGTCTTCGTAGGTCTTTTCGATTTGTGTCAGGTCTTGGCGAAGTTCTTCTTTTTGGTTTTCCAGTATGGCCTTGATGCCTATTCCAGCAAGAACCGCTACCACGATGACAGCGAGCCCTGCCCCCACGGCTTTACTATGTCTACGCAGATAATCTGCCACAGCGGCGGATTTAAGCTGCAACATATCAGGACCTTTAAGGTTTAGATCTTCTTTTTTGTTTGTCATCCTAAAGCCTCATTCAACATACAAACTGACGCCGGACCTGTAGCCCACGGTAACTTGTGATACTATATGGAATGGGACTGTTTGACTAGCACAATTCATCCCGCATCCCCACCCGAAACGAGAAGCAGAGAGGTTCATTCATGGGCGCATCCGGCCTAGGAGCCCTCTTAGTGAGGGAAGGCCTCCTATCGGAACAGGATCGACGGACGATCGGCAAAACTTGTGGCCAGAGTAGCTGGGCATTTGCTAAATGCGTTTTGGCTATGGGTATGCTCGATGAGGATGAATTAGCTGCTTTTTTTGCGGAGCGTACAAAATATCAAGTTGCGCCGAGAAACTTGTTGAACCATCTTGACCAGCACATTCTCGAAAGCATCGACCCGCGCATGGTGGCCCGCCTTGAAGTCTTACCCATTCGCTGTGAAGACGATAAAATCCGTGTCGCTGTTGCTGATCCTCTTGACAAAAGTATCTTGCGACAAATTGAATTTTTTACGGGTCTTGAGGTCCAACCCGTGATCGCCCCTTTGTCACAAATTTATGCCGGTCTGAAGCGACTCATTCCCGATTTTCAGCCTCAGTATACGGCACTCTCAAGTTTTCTACATAATCACGCAGCTTCTGCCTGGCAGCAACAGAGAGTTATCGAGGAAATTGAATTCGACGAAACGGGTATGACCAGCTCGCGTAGGCAGCATGGCCTGATCTCCGATCCAACGGATGATGGTGCCGATGAGTTGGCAGAAGAAAGCCTACATGATTTATATGAAGAAGACCTGGAAGAAGAAGAAGACTTGGCGGGCGACCTGGTCGATGACGTCTCATTGAATACTAGCGAAGATTCTGATGACTTTGACGATGTCGACGTCGATCATGCTGATGATATGGAACTCAGCCAAGGTGCAGATGAACTTCATGATGAAGATATCAGTGATTTTGATTTATCTGCGTTAGATGATGATCCGCCATCTCCCGGCAGTAAAAAACAAGCTGCCAGCTCAACTCCTTCAAGTCCAATCGATGAACTAGACTTTGAAGACGATAGCGGCGATCTTGACCTCCCGCCATCAGAAAAATCAGAGGATGGTGATGATGAACATGTAATGGAAGACGCCAAACTCACCAACCAGGAAGATGATGTCAGCGACGACGATTTTTTTGGTACTGCAAAGGCGTCTTCATCACAGCCCAATGAGGCAAACACCGATGACTTGGCTGATGATTTTGATTTGCTTGCGCCAGAAGAGACAAAAGAGGATGAACTGGCAGAAGAAAGTTTAAGTCTAACTGAAGATGACGAGGGAACTGAGAACGATCTATTCGCTAGCAGTGAATCCGCTACATCTGCTGATGATGAATCTTTGTTCTCGGGTGAAGCGGGTGCCTCTGATCTAGCCACTAATGAAGATACCAACGCTATGGATGCTGAGGCTGATCTCGGCTTCGCTGATGCAGCCATCACACCCAGTGACGAAGAAGGCGAAAGACCGGCAGAAGACTCTCCTTTAGACATACACCCTGATACTTCAGAATCAAAAAACAGTATCTTTCAAGAGCTAGCACATAAAACAACACAAGGGACCCCCCTGCTTGAAGGCGATGACGACGACTTGTTGGATGAGTTTCCGGCAGATCTTAATAACTCGAAAGCAATGAAACTCCCCCAAGAAAAAGATGAAAACGAACTCATCATGAAAACTCAACCTCAGGTTCGCCTCGATGGTTCCGATGATCATGATGAGGATGACTTTGCCGATTTTGATCTCGATGACGAAGATGTCGATGGCCAAGCCCAAACAGCCTTTACCCCCTTAAATTCAAGTTCACTGCAAGTTGATGACGAGGACGAGCTGCTTGCCGAAACTCAATTTGGCGGTGAGGATATGACTTTAGATGATGATGTTTCCTTGGGAGACCACATGCCCGAACTGCCAAATGATGGTCCCATGATTAGGGAGCATGATCTAATAGCCTCCGATCTTTCCGAGCCAAGTGTGACGATGGAGCGAGATCTCAGCTTCACCGATGAACCTAAAATCGATCTGCCTAGGTTCACAGAAGCAGCGACAGGGAGTTCCAAGTTTTCTAACGTCGCCCAGATTAATCAAGCCTTACTTCGCTTAAGCCTCGTCAATCAAAAAGAGGTGGTATTGAATACTGTTGTGGAGGCACTAGCTGCATCTCTGCCTCAAGGCTTCATCATTTCCTTGAAAGACAAACAACCAGATCTCATTTCAGCTTGGACTGAAGATCATCGTCAGATTGCAGACACAAGTACCATCGTCAAGATCTTCAAAAAATATCTAGGAGCTAACCTTAAAAATTCCGAACCTGGTAATTGGCAGGATTGTCACTTCTCCGCATCCCTGGCAAAGCTTTTTCCTAGCGAAAATCAAAGCTACCGCCTCTACCTGTGCCGCCACACGTCCTCAGCACAAATGCTATTTATTGGTAGTTTACCGGAAGGTAAACGGGCGAGCCTTGAAGATGCGGTTGGACCTTTGCTTGACCAACTGGCAAGAAAATTTTTAACGGCATAAAAGAATAATGGGAAAAAAGGGAGAGTTGGGAAACGGGTTAGCTGAAGGTAAGAAAACAAGTGCAGCATACCAGGTTAGAAAAGAACAGTAGGAACTTCAGCAGATAGTTTGTCTATTTCTCAGTAAGTAACAAACAAATGTGAAAGCTAACCATCGTCTCCCTCTGAGAGTCGTCTCTCAGATGCACCTTTATTTGCATCCCTTGTGCCAAAAGCAAAGCCAACCTTAGATCAAGGACTTAGCACGGCCTTTGATGGGTTTTGACTAGGCAAACCCCATAAAAAGCGATCATCACGAGTGGCCAGCAGATGGCAGTCGTTTAATTCTTGGCCATAGTCAGAATCTAAAGCACTGCTGTCAAAAGACCAGTCAAGACGAAATCATGAATTTTCTATAAGCCGCTGTGCTAATTGGGAAAAAATCTGCGCAACGGGGCCCTCGCCGCGAGCCATCGGCTGACCTTCATCAGCTCCAGCACGAATATCAGCTTGCAGGGGAATTTGCCCTAATACGGTGATTTTTTCTTTTTCTGAGAAGCTTTTTAAATGATCACCGAAAATAGCCTCTTCATGACCACAGTTACCGCAGATGTGGTAAGACATGTTTTCCACAATACCCAAAATTGGCACATTCAAGCGGCGAAACATGGTCACACCCTTGTGAGCGTCTAATAGAGCAACATTCTGTGGTGTAGAAACAATGATGCCACCAAATAACGGCAGCTTTTCGATCATCGTAAGTTGGACGTCGCCAGTACCTGGAGGTAAATCGATCAGGAGATAATCCAAATCTCCCCACGCCGCTTCATAAAAAAGCTGCTGTAAAGCCTTAGAGACCATCGGACCTCGCCAAATCACCGGATTTTGGGGATCAGACATGAAACCAAATGAAACACATTTGACGCCATATGACTCCCGTGGAATCATCTGCCGATCAGCGGAAACCGCCATGCTACCTTCAAGGCCCAACATCAAAGGGGCAGACGGACCGTAGATGTCTGCATCAAGCAATCCGACCTTTTGCCCATGCTGGGCAAGAGCTACCGCTAAATTAACGCTAACGGTAGATTTTCCGACTCCGCCTTTACCAGAGGCGATAGCAACAACTCGCTTCACTCCGGGTATCGCCCTTTTGTTTTGCTTGATGCCAAACGGCCCAACAACTCCACCACCAGGCGTTTGTGGACTGGAGATTGGTGTTTTAGGAGCTACTTGCAATCGCTTAAAATAAAAGACGCAGCTTGCAAGGTCGACATCTCTGCCGTGAAGTGCTTCTTTTAAATGGGTTTCCAACGCCAGCTTGTGATTCAGATTAAGACCGTCTGACGCGATTTTAATGACATAGTTCATCTCTTCTTGGTTGATGTCAACAAGACGCAATCCAGCATCCTCTGCGGTGTTTAAACCAGTTTCTTCAAACTCGCTGACTTGCCTTAACGCTTGACTGACCAATGTTCGAAGTTCTTCAATATTTTGAGAATCTTTCATCTCATTCCCGTCTTATCAAATTCAGTTTAAACTACGAGGAGAGCCTAGCCATGACCAGGGTGTCACATGTCATATCACAAAGAAAGGTTGCTCGCTAGCAATGAAGGAAATCAAAGTTTATACCACAGCCTATTGCGGATTTTGCCACCAAGCAAAAAACCTATTAAACCGATTAAATTTGCCATTTGAGGAGATAGGGCTCGATAGAAACCCTGATCTTCGCCGTCGCCTATCGGAAGAAAACAACGGATATCGGACTGTTCCGATGATCTTTATCGATGACAAATTTATTGGCGGCTACACTGAGTTGACGAAGTTACATAAGGAAGGCAAGCTCTAATCAGGGGCTGTCAATTCGCCAAAAGGGAACGCAAGTGCTGTCTAAAAAAAGGATTTGGATTATTGTAGCCAGCCTGCTTGCAGGACTAGGTTTGCGTTCCTATTTAACTGAGAACCGCACATCTGCCGAAGAGGCTCCTTCCATTGAGCTACATGCTAATGTATGGAAGGAATCTCACTATCTCAACCAAGAACCCACTCTAGATGAAAGTTCTGCATTCGGTATAACGGAACATAATTCAGATAAGCACTCTATTAGCAAAGAGCTCACAGACTTATTCCAAGCCGGTCTTTATGAGCAAGCGTTGAACTTTGCGGAAAAACATGCTGACGACGATGAAATACCAGAAAGCATTCGTGCCTGGTTGATCAAACAAATTCCCAATATTATTACAAGCCTTGGCTGGCAAAAATATCAAGAAACAGATTATTTTTCGGCTATTTCCTGGTTTGAAAAGGCACTTGCTATTCACAATGAGCCTCTCGCTATCAAAGGCTTAGCAGGCTCATATTTTCAGCTGAAATATCTTTGGCAAGCCGAACACTACAGTCGTTTATTCTTACAGCACCAACCGAAAGATTTTGATACTTCATTACTTTTAATCGAAACATTGGAATCAACCCAAAACTTACCCGAAGCCATTGAGGTCATTGATCAGTTACTTCAATCAAATCAACTCGGCTTGGAACAGAAAAGATTTACAGAGAAAAAATCCCAGACGATCCGTGCCAGACTACAAGAAAGTCGCCATCAAATCACCATAAACAGTCCCCATTTTGCTTTAACCTATCGCCCTGTTGAGCATGAATCCATCGCTCAATGGCTATTGGATTTGCTGGAAAGCACCTTGGATGAATTTCGCTTTGACTGGGGCTTTGAGGAACCAAAGGCCCCCATTGAAATCATCATTTATCCTGCCCAAAATTTTTCTAGCATGATTCACGGACCTGAATGGGCCCAAGCAATCTACGATGGTCGCATTCGCATCCCAATTGATCATAAGCAAAAATTAGACCTTACAAATTTCCAACGTATCGTTCGCCATGAAATGGTTCATGCACTCACTGCCCAACAAACAGGACATCGCCCGCTCCCGCCTTGGTTTTCCGAAGGTATCGCACAGTATCTGGAATGCCAGGGAGGTTGTTTAGATCATGGCAACATGATGAGCGGCAACTTCCTCAGTCTGGAGCTTTTTCAGCAATCGTTCTTAAGCCTGCCACGTGATAAGGCACGACGGGCGTATGGACAGAGTTTATTTATGATTCAAACACTAGTACATATTAAGGGTGGCTCAGCCATTCCTAAAACTCTCGAATCCCTTAGCCCTTCTAGCGTTCTTGATTCAAATCAGATTCTTCGTTCGGTCGACATACAATTCAAAAATTTATATTCGAATGCGCTTAGCACTTGGCAAAAAGGGAAGCTTTAACAAACATTTCCTTTATTCCACACAGATATTTCTCTAGGTAAAAATTTCTTCATCCAAGTTTTCTAAAGCTTAGTCATATAGGCACGATATGCGCTATACATAGTGAATATTTAAACTTAGAATGATTAGTAATAATACCACACTAGTATCGTTTAGAAACGACTCTGTCGTTTTTGGATAAGAACGGTCGCATGGAGGCGCTCTCATGAAGCTTAGTCACCTTTCATTCGGCATTGGATTCCACCTAGCAGTTGGGCTAGTCGTGGGGTCTTATGCATCTGTCGGTCTAGGTCAGAACGACGAAATTAAAAAACCGTCAGAACAAATCAAGCAGCTTGTCAACGATCAGGATGAAGTTGAGGCCGCAGAAGAAGCAGTTGAAGACACTCGCAAAAAAGTCAAGAGAAAGCGCGAAAGATCGAAAAGCAAGCGCGATGAATTGAAAGAAGTTGGTAATATCGATTACAAAAAAGCCCCGCCTGAAGACGATAAAGCGAATCAGGGTGTTATGGGTATGGGTAAGACACTGCCTGAGAAGGTTTTGCGTGTGCGGCTTCCAATCATTAATACCTTCGGCAACGAGGGTTTTGATGACAAGGGTGAGCGCAAAGAAATGGGTTTTGACATTAATGTACAGACTACAGCCCTAGTCACAGAATATGGCCTAACGGACAAGATTTCTTTGCAGTTTGTGGCTCCATACGTCTTTTCCAACAAATTAGGTCTCAATGCCAATAACTTGCGAAACAACAACTTCTTGTTCCGACGGGAGAGAGATCGTTACATCGGAGCTGTCGCCAAAATTTTGGCAGGACGAGATCAATGCCCGAGTCTGGAGGAATGCATTGAATTCGTAGAAAAAGGCAACTATACCCTGCCCATCGAGGAACCCATTGTGTTGACAACCGGGGAAGTTGTAACTGCACAATCAGGTGAAACCGCTGCCTATCAGATTGATCAGCTTCTTATGAAACCAATAACTCCTCTTGATGGCAAAACGGGAATCGGTGATCTACAAATAGGCGGCCTCTATAATTTTCTGGATAACGGCACGATCAGCTTGAGTGCTGGCCTTGGCATTCGCTTGCCTACTGGTGCTTTTAAAGAAGTCCCTCGAGGCCAGCGTGCTATTGGTGGAGGTGTGACAGACCTCGGTGCTCGACTCAATTTTGACTATCAGCCTGTGAGACCCTTGGTTTTTTCACTGCAATACCAAGCTGAACAAATGATCGCGGCTGGCAAAAAGCACAAAGCTTCTGGGATCAGTAATGACAAAATGAATACCGCTGACCCAACTACTGCAGCAGCGATAGCTGTTGGTTCTGATGGCAAAGGCAACGAGCAGAAATTTGAGCGTTACGGTCTTGGTCACAGCTACGTGGTTCGTGTTGGTTATGGTCTAGCTGCTTTATCCGGAATGAGCGATTTTCTTCGCCCCCTCGGTGTCGGTGCCAGCTATAATTGGTTTCAAGGCCGAGAAACTCGCTACGATGGTGCGGCCTATGATGGAAGTGGACTTGTTTTTGAACCAATTCCAACAGCCAGTTCATACACTGTTGGCGCGAGTTGGGATGGTTTAGCATTTCGCCCCTTGATTCCATTAACTATTAGCATCGATCACACGCGCTTTCTTGATGGTGAAAATATGGTTGTTGCACCAAATACAACTACAATCCAGTTTATGGGTTATTACAAGTTCTAATCATGACACGTAAAGTCATAACGTATTTACCTGACTAATTTAGAATATGAGGTTAAAAATATGAAAATTAGGAATCAAGCCAGGGGCCTGTTTGCTGTCTTAACAGCTTCCAGCTTACTGTTATCCTGCGGAAGTGATCCAACAAGTGTCGGACTTGACGATGATGCCGCTCGCGATGCGGCTTATGGTGGGCAAACTGCTCGCGTCTGGAATGCTTTGGCTGACGTCATGGGCATGGGACGCTTAGCTGAGAAGACCCAAGAAGATCTGGTTGCCGACCTAGCAAAGTCCCCCGAAATTTATGCTGGACCAGTTCTCGGTGACGACCCGTCAACTGAAGAAACCGAAGCAGCTACCCAGATTTATCAAGCATTTGAAAAAGCCGTGGGAGGCAAACTCGTCCAGTCTGCTGTCCGCACCCAATGCGGTCAGGTTGTTGGCCTGACAGAAGCACGAAATGGATACTTTGTGAACGCAGGCACTACAGTCCCAGGTGCCTCGAAGTTTCATGTCATGCAATACAAGCTGAGAGACGCTGCTGGCAAAGTTGAAGACTTAGTGCGGCAAGCTCTCGTTTCAGTTCCGACTGCTGCTCATAGTAATGTGCCTTTAGTGCTATACGCACACGCTCAGGCAGAAGGTCTGGTCTACGAAGAAATCGCGTCAATCTTTAGCTCACTGCAAGCCAAAGCCATCATCGCTGCCCCTTCTTTTAATGGGGAACTGATTACGACCTGTGTACCAGGCAATGAGGATACAACTTGTAGCGATGCCATTGGTGAGGAAAGCTTTGCTTTACCCCACCCAACTACCGACATGAGTGGTGAATTCATTTTTGACGACGATGCTGTGGATATGTTGGGTCTCTATAGCTGCGTCGCAACAGCTCTCGCAGGCGGCGGCAATGTTCCAGAACTCAAAAAAAGTGATTATACGGCCACAGGCAATGACCTGTCACCATTCAATGGAGTTAAGACATTTGCTATTCCTGCATTAGATATTGATGATGCAATCGTACCATATTTAGTATTTGCGGGCGTCGATCGTGGAGCCTTCACGGCACAGTTGGCGGCAGCACGAGCCGGCCTGATCCTTGCTGATATGGCGAAAGGTGATGAATCAAGCATTATCAGCTTGCTGACCAATCTCGAATTGAACCCTGCAACGTTTGTTCGCGCAATGCCACAAGGTGTTCTTGCGATGGGCAGTCACGCTTCCATGACCATGGGCTTCAACCGCATTGCTCTACAATTGATGGTACAAGGTGGAATTGACAAGCACCCACTTGGAAATATTCCTGGCTTTGTGCATATGGGTGGGCTCCTCAATGATATGGCATTAGATGTTGTTATGGCCACTGGCACCGATACCTACCAGGAGGAGCTTTTGAAACTAGCTGCTGAAGTTGCAGTTCGCGACCTGGCTTACATGGGACGCTATGTACCCGTGGCAGTTCGAGATTGGAAAACTAGTCCAGCTACAGGAGGTACTCTCGCCCTCCTGCACGGCATCGACAATAAGGCAATTGCATATAGCCAAGCCCGTGCCGCCGATGGCATTTATAAAACCTACAATGCAGCTGTTGTTGAACAAAGTGTTCCAGCAATCAACCATCATGTCTTTGCCTTCAAGGCGCCCGATGAATACTTCACTGAAGACGGGCAAATCAAGGATCTTAATCACGTTGCGGATGATAGTTTCTTGGAGGGCGAGTTAGTTGGATTAACAGCTGCTCAACTGGGAGTTATTACGGGCCAAGACACATCTGGTGCCGATACAGACTTGAACACATTGGCTGCACAGATTAATGGCGCAACCGAAGGGGCTATCCCAACTTCTTTAGCGCAAGCTACTCTCTATCCGCTTTTTGCTCGCGACTCGTCGTACAATGCTTTTAATCCTGATGCAGACACTGCTACACCACTTACCAATGTAACTCCTGCGGGCATTGCAGGTGGATGGTTTAGCTTACATGCTGTTAAGGCCGCAACTCCCTAAGATAAATTACAACATATGGGTCGCTTAAAGCCAATGGCGTTCGCTTAACAGCGAACGCCTTCTGCATTTGCAGTCCAGTGGTTAATTGATCGATGTGAAACTCTTTGGCAAGACCTTGCGGATAATACCGACCCTCTAGCTTCGCCCAGACGCTCAATCACTTCTGTTAACAATTTTCAGATAAATAGCCGCTCACAAGCGAGAATCAGCGGCATCCACTTCAAAGGATCGCAAGGTCTGCAACCAACGTCCAGGTGCAGAGTTCTCCCCCGGATCATAATCTTCACCTAAACTAAGCCATCGCTCAGCATCCGGCTCCTGCCAATACTCCTGCATATCCTCAGGCATAGGACAAACCACAGTTTCAATTTGCTCAGTTTCCGGGTGGATAAAGGTCAAGCGATGCGCGTGCAACAAACAGCGACGAAAGCCCGTCTGCCGGACAATGTCATCACTCATTCCATCTTCAAACCAGTTGAGAAACACCTGCTCATCAGGATGGTAAAGCTTATCACCGACCAGCGGCAGGCCGCTGTAAGCTGCATGGATGCGGATTTGATTGGTACGACCAGTCTTCGGTTTGGCCGCCAGCAGGACGCGACCAGCCTTTTCTTCAAGCACCTCAAACTCAGTTTCAGATGGCAAGCCATCTGGCACAACCCACTTTTTAATGCGGATCGGACTGTCGGACAAATCGCCGATGGAACCCGTTTCAGCCCAGCTCGCTGCCTTTGGTCGGCCTTTGGCAATTGCCAGATATTCTTTGTCTAAGACTCTCTTGGCAAGAGATCTCGATAATTCCTGGCGAACTTCATAGGTCGCTCCACAAAGGACAATGCCACTGGTCTCCTTATCGAGGCGGTGGACAGCGGCCCACTCCTTGCCAAGTTCTTCCTGCAAAATGTGGGCGAAGGTATTTTTACGGTAGGGACCATTTTCGTGAATGGGTAGGTTTCCAGGCTTATAGACAGCCATAACCGCACCCTTTTTCCAGACGGGATAGATGCCGCGATCGACATCGGGTTCCGCACAGAGCGGATAAAACAGCTCAACTTGATCGCCTTCACGCAGGCGGTATGATGGCCTGATCCGGCAGCGGTTGACCAGCAACCAACCCTCGCGCATGCGTTTTTGCCACGAAGCTCGCGAAAAAAAAGGATACTGTTCCGACAGATACTGGTCGGCACGCAGACCAACATGCACCGAAGTGATCACGCCGCCAATTGTACGGAATTCACCACGACTCGGATTTTTTTCGATTGGCCCTTGACTCATTTGGTCCTAAACTGCAGCATTCTCGGGGGTCATTTCCCTATATTGCAACCTTTTAGCATAGCCCGGAAATTATGGGAATCAAAGTTATCAGCAAAAATAAGAAGGCATTCCACAACTATGAAATCGGTGATTCCATGGAAGCTGGGATCGAGTTGCTTGGCACCGAAGTCAAAGCCCTAAGAGCTGCCAAAGTTAACTTAGGCGACGGCTGGGTCGATATCGTCAACAACTCGGAAGCCTATCTCCGCGAGGTTCACATCGGCCATTATAGCCATGGCAATATCATGAATCACGAAGAGCGCCGCGATCGCAGACTTCTGCTCCATAAGCGGGAAATTCACAAACTCATTCGCGCCATCGATGAAAAAGGCTATAGCGTTGTGCCGTTAAAAATCTACTTTAAAGGCCGTTATATCAAAATCGAGATTGCTTTGGGCAAGGGTAAGAAAAGCTATGATAAGCGGGAATCATCGAAGAAGAAAGATGCGAATCGGGAGATTTCACGGGCCTTAAAGCAGGCGCGGTGACACGATTCACTGTCGATGATTTTTTGATCGCTTTCTTGATTTACACAAAAAAAGCACACCGATAAAGGTGTGCTTTTTTATTTCAACTTCTCAAAAACTCAGTTACCGCCCACCCCGAGGCTGCTTCGACGAACGATCCTTATAAGAAGGCTTATAAGGCTTCGGGTTGTTTCCTTGATAGCGGCCACCACCGCTACCACCACGCGAGCTACGACGCTCAATGGATGGACCACGAGAGTAACGGTCAGAGCGAGAAAGACGACTAATATCGCTCAGGCTCAGTCCGATGGCATCAGGACCATCGACCTTTTGCTGTGCCAGCAGATACGAGTACATTTTGTAAATCAACTCTTGAGCAGCCTTTTGATCCTCTGGCAACTGACACAAGCGCTCGGCTGTCGGACAAATTTCAAACTGGCTAATCTCATTCATCAAGTGATCACTGCGCGATTTTTCGACTTCAGCCCGATTAGGTATCGAACCGATGGTGAAGTGGCGCAACGGATATTGCTTATAAAAAACATGATTTCTGATCTCACCAGGAGTCGACAAAGTGATCGCCTTACCTTTTTTCCCAGCTCGTCCAGTACGACCGATGCGGTGGGTATAGCGCTCTTTGTTTTCCGGTGTGTGGTAATTGAAAACATGTGTGAGGTCAGAAATATCCAGACCGCGTGAGGCGACATCGGTACCGATCAAGACTTGAATGATGCCTTCTTTAATTTCGCGCACAGCCTGCATTCTGGCAACTTGGGTTAAGTCACCGTGAATGGCTTTTGCGCGGATTCCGCGCTGGGTCAGATACTGGCAAAGATCATCTGTTTCGCGTTTTGTACGACAGAAGATAATAGATTTTTCCGGGTTTTCAGCATTGAAAAGTCGCATGAGTGCTGCTTCGCGCTCGCGCTCCATGACGATATAAAGATGCTGCGAAATATTATCGTTTTGTACATGCGCTGTTGATGAGCGCACATGCACTGGATTGTCGAGTACTGCTTCGGCCAGTCGGCAGATTGCTGGCGGCATCGTTGCAGAAAACAACAAGGTCTGGCGCTCTTTCGGAACATAGGAAAAGATTTTTTTAATATCGTCGATGAAGCCCATATCCAGCATTTCATCTGCTTCATCCAAAATAATCATGGATGGCTCAAAGCGCTTCAAAGCCTTCGATTGCAAGTGATCCAATAAACGACCTGGAGTGGCGACAACCACCTGCGCCCCGCGGTTGATAAGTTCAATCTGGCGATAAGCTGATTGACCGCCAACAACACTTGCAATCTGCACACGCTTAAACTTACCTAAGCGACTCATCTCATCTGTTACTTGTTGTGCAAGCTCCCGCGTTGGCACCAAGACCACAACTTCAACCGTTTTATTGAACTTCAGCTGCTCTAACGCTGGCAATGAAAAGGCTGCAGTCTTACCACTGCCCGTTTGTGCCTGACCGATCAGATCAGCTCCAGAAAGAATCGCTGGGATGGTTTTTTGCTGAATTTCACTGGGTGAGGTGAAGCCGGCTTCGCGGATACCACGCATCAGATCTTCACTTAAGCCGAGTTGCTCGAAACTTTTTACTTCTGTTTCAAATACTGACATGTCTTTAAAAATTGGAATTTCCGTTTGTTTTGGTAACATAAAAAAACACTCCTGCTGCAGGTACCCTGGTGAGGCTATCCCACGAATTGCAGGACAAAGCTTTCAAAGTAACCCTACTCTATAGATGATCCATTTTAACTTAGCAACCGCTAATTACTTGTTTCACTAGCGCAAACTTAGCTAAAACTACAATAATTTCTTTGAGTTAAACTCCACACTGACAAGCCCGCTATTAAGGGAAACTCAGATGAAGTTGCTCCCACTTCTTCGTTGCCAGCCGGAAGATACTAACGGTGCCGAGTGATTCATCGGCTAAAGATCTGGTAACAAAGATAAAAAATCTAGCCTTGGGGTCGAGAACCACGCCTGCCACATATTCTCCTCGTGGCGCGCGTAACTGGCCAAGTTTTTTCTGACTTCGACCATCAACAACCATGGCATGTCGCCATTCTCTGCGTACTGCCGGCGACTCGCCAAGCACAGCAGCCAAACCGCTCGTAAAATCCATCAAAACTCGAGCATGCTTGGATTGCAAAGGCGCTTCCAGATTCAAGGTCATGGTCTCAAAGCCTTGACCAGTCCACCCATTGATCCGTCTGACCTCGATTTGCTGTTTTTCTCCGTCGATCGGCAAGCCGACTCCAAAGCGACGATCCTGCTGGATGAGTTTCATATTCTCAGCAAGTTTTAACTGAGCAATAACTTTTCCATCCTGCAGCTCATGGCGCTGAAGAATCCCGTGGCCTTGACTTAAGAAGCTGTATACGTGATCCCGGTGGTAGTCGATGAACAGGGGAATTCCATCTTTCGGTAAGCTCTCCGGAGGTATCTTTTGCATGGAATTCAAATCAAAATCACGAACAACTTGCTGGCTACGATCAACCAACTCTGTGCTACGGTCAGTTAGTACCAGCTTATAATACTCTTCGGGAAAACTTTGCAAGACCTTATTTTTTTTACCCCACATTACACTGACACCGACACTATATCCCTGGCCGCAACCATGCGTACTTTTCGAGAAATCAAATAAAGTGACGCCTTCCAAAGGAGAACCATGCCCTATCAGTTCCACATCATCGCCCGCTTTTAAGCCTACCAGCTTTTTCGCTTTCATGTCAGCTAGCTGCAGCTCTAACAAGTAGGAAGACGCTTCTTTTGTCTCGGGCATCGCTTTATCTTTTGCAACCCAATAAAGATACTCACCTTTTTCCCCAAAATAGAAATACCCGTCTTCAGGATTCCAATGATAGCTATAGCAGCTTGGATCGATATCTTGCTGTTTTTTAATGGAATATTGAATACCAGGGCCTTGGCTGCGACCCCGGGGCAAGACACCTTCAGCGGCCCATAAGCTCGTGGCAAAGAAACCCGCGTTAAAAAGCCCGGCACATCCCATTAATAGCGAATAGATCCAGACCTTTAGGTCTTTCCTAGCTGATCGATTGTGACTCGTTTCATGATGCGACATATTTCTTTTGGTCTAGGCTCTTCTGGTGACTGAGGATACTTTGGAAACAAGATCGGGCCTGATGTGCCGGCCAAAATATCTTGACCTTGAGCAAACCCGAGACGCTGACCTTTTTCCACTCTCTTAAAATTATACCATCCTTCATCCAGTCCTGCCTCTCCTTCTGGATAAGGAATGACTTCAGCCCAGGTATAGATTTCTGCACTCTCCTCGGCCACTTGCCAGGTTTGGCCGGCAAGACGTTGATCAACAACCATCAGAGCCCGCAACATGGCTCGCAAGCCAACACCTTCTTGATAGTTGGCAAAGCCCTTTTGTCCAAGCTCAATGGTTAAACCAACGCCACCCGTTTTATTGACAAACTCATCGGTACAAGCACCATCCTTAGAAAAGCCCCCTCCCCAATGAGTAACGATGGGCAAATCGGGTGCTATCTGTCTGGCAAATTCAAAACTGGAAGGTAGATATGGAAAAATCAAAAACGGCGTGGAAGATGCTTCGATCGTCTGGTGGATATCGACAAAAAATGCCGTTTTTTGCAAGACTGGCTCCAATTCACGAGCACGCCGATCCTCAAGTGAGTCTGACTGCTGGCGCATAAAAGATCGATTCAGATCTCTTTCTACGAAGCGTTTGTCCAAGAGAGAAGCTTCGGTATTCCCTAGACCAATCGTGAGGGGATAATTAAGCACAATCAATCCACTATCTATCAGTTCGAGCAATTGATTTAAAACGGCGATGCCTCCAACCTCATTACCATGAGTTACTGCCATCAACGTCAGGCCGCTTTCCTTGTTGGGTGGCAACTCACGCTTGACCACAGGTGGTATCAGTTGCATCACATCACGGCAGAGTTTTTCACATTGCAGCTTGCCAACGGAAGTTTGGTCGAGGTATTGACGAAACGTTTCAATTTCACTCTCTATTCGATTCATCTTAAAAATCCCTTTTGAGGCGATCGACGATGGGCCGATCTTACTGAAGATCACCATTGAAAGCCAGATCGTAGCTAGGGTAGTGAAGAAAGTCGGCAGGATTTATGACACTTTGGACAGTTGTGTTTTTTTCCCTTCCAACTGCTCCAAAATCAGACCACGCATTCGTATGGCTTTTTCAAACTTGGGATTCAGCTCTATGCAGCGATTAATGTAGTCCAAAGCAACTTGATAGCGTTCCCGGGTTTGAAAACTCAAATTAGACATGGCAATGTTGTAGTAAATTCGGTAATTTTCCTTAAATTTTGGATAAAATTCCAGAGAGCGCTCATATTCGGCAATCGCTTGATCGACTCTTCCAGCTTTTGCCAATGCGACACCTTTGTTGTTATAATGGCGCACAACTTCCAAAGGGTTGGATGTCTCTTTGCAAAGTTCCTGTGCATGCTCATCAAAGCCATGATCATAAAGCTTGGAAAACAGGTCGAACTTCAGACTCGTCTTCTCCGGGCTGTAATCAATCAATTGCTTCATCTTTTCCACGGCTTTCTCGGGTTGATTGACCTCAAGATAGGCCATCGCCATGGAATTGATCCTCTCAATGTTCTGGGGTGCTTTTTTATCGGCAACCTCCATACAATCCAATGCTTCATCTACCCGTCCTTGTAGCAATAAAATTTTGCCTTTTGCATTTAAGAGACCAATATGATTTTGATTTTCAGCCAGATATTGATCGATCAATGTCAACGCATTTTCGTACATATCGTGGCTTTCGTACAACTCGCGCATAAGACCGACGCCACCTAGTCCGAGGATTGGCAGCTCCGCGCGAATCATTTGCAAAACTTTATCGAGATTTTTCTTCTGACGACCCATCGTTTTAACAACATCGGAGACTTCGGCAAATTTTTGGTTTCGCAGCCGCTCGCCATTAGCCTTTTGCAGGTATGGGAGCAATTGAATTGCGGTAAATGGTTTGTAAATCAATTCAATCCCGCTTAGCTCTTCGATGAGTCGCGCTTCTTGGGGTTCCCGATCATTGCGGTTTCCGGCTGTTACGATGAAGCCAACACGACCCTTTTCGTTAACGTCATGCTTGCGCCACTGTTGCAACATCACCAGACCAGGTGTGTCTGGGAAAGCAAGTTCAATGATGACGACTGGATAATAATTCTGGTTGAACAGATACAGAGCTGTTTCTCGGGTGTTAGCAACATCCACATTGATCTTATGACGCTCCAAGGCCATCTTCAAACTGTGACCAATACTTTGATCACTGTCTACCAAAAGGATTTTACTAGGGAAATTGCCATTCAAACCACGAACTCCTTGACAATGATACGATAAGTCATCGTTACTATTAATATCATGTAACCTAAATACTAGGTTCGGTGCTCGCAGTGTTAAGGTTTAGAGGAGTTTTTGTGAAGATTGGACTTTGTACCGGCGGCGGCGACTGCCCTGGCTTAAATAGCATCATCCGGGCCGCAGTGCGCCATGGAATCCAAGAGTATGGCTATGAAATCATAGGAATAAGGGATAGCTTTAACGGTTTGATGAGTCGCCCCTATCGGATACGGCCACTCGATCTTGAGGCGGTATCCGGTATCTTATTGCGCGGAGGCACCATCCTTGGAACAACGAATGCTGGTAACCCCTTCCAGTTTCCAACTGGCGCTAACAAAAAAACCTGTGATTTATCGAGTCTTGTATTGGAAGCCTACAAGGATTTAGGCTTGGACGCCATAATAGCGATCGGCGGAGACGGCACACATACGATTGCATATGAGCTGAGTAAATTAGGCATTAATATGATCGGCGTGCCGAAAACTATCGATAACGACCTGCCGGAAGCTGATGAAACCGTTGGTTTTGACACAGCGGTCCAGGTGGCCACCGATGCGATCAGTCGCCTTCAGTCGACCGCTGAATCACATGAGAGGATCATGATCCTGGAAGTCATGGGGCGTCATACCGGACATATCGCCTTGCATGCCGGTATCGCTGCCGGCGCTCATATCATTCTCATTCCAGAGATTCCCTTTTCCTATGAAGCAATATTGCGTAAAATTGTCGAGCGCAGACAACGTGGGAAAGCTTTTAGCGTCATTGTAGTTGCTGAAGGTAGTTTTGAAGCCGGGCAAAGCCCGCTTTTTCAAAGCGTCAGTGCCGGGAAGCAGACTCTTGGAGGCATCGGCCAACACATTGCCCAAACCTTATCGCAACGTCATCAGATCGAATCACGGGTGACTGTTCTCGGGCATGTTCAGCGAGGTGGGTTACCAACGCATCGAGACCGCATTCTTGGCACAATGTATGGAGTACGCAGCATTGATATGGCCCACAGAAAGCAGTTTGGCAAAATTATTTCTCGATGGCGCGGAGATTTCCACGAGGTAGAATACCAAAAAGTCGCGGGACAATATCGCGAAGTAGATAAAGAAGATGTACTACTTGGCGCATCCCGTTCTGTGGGGATTTGCTTAGGAGATTAGAAAGCATTCATGGGATCGCTTTTTCTTTTTATCGATCCCGTGAATTCAGCGCGAGATTAAGCGAGGCGCTTGCCGTGAGGGCTCAGTCTCTTTTTGCGCAGAACACGCGCCTTTTTTTTGGCCTTCAACCTAGCTGTTTTATTGCGATTTCTTGGTGGCCTGTTCTTTCGTACCATTGCGATCCTCACGGTGTTTTGCTATTCGAATGTGGTAACATGATTCGACATATAATCACGACGAAGTTCGTTTCTATATATGAGAATCAGTGCAAAAAGCAAGCAAATCCTGCAAAGAACAGCGTGAATGATCATTGATGAAGAGTAGATTTTGAACAGGCCAATTTGAATTACAGACCTAGTACAGAACGCCAAAGCAAGTAGTGGATGGGTATATGGAACATGAATTAAAAATGAACTTTCTTTCACTGGCAAGCCACACACACCAGCCTGATTGGGGGTCTTCCGGCTCATCTGGTGCGATCAGCATTGCGCCACTTGCCCAATCAGATGTCGATGCCATGGTCGAAATGATCAAGGAAAACCTAAATCCGTTTGAAGAAGCCGGTTCCGTATTGGCGGCTGCACATCGTCGCCTACAAAATTTCTATGAAGTTTATACCGCACCTGGTTCTGTCTATATCACCATCAAAGACACAAGCAAAACTCAATTGATCGGTGGTGCGGGACTAGGCCCCTTTGCTGGACTTAATCCCGCAGAGGGCATTGGCGAAATCCGAGAATTAGTTATCGACCCACCTTTTCGCGGCAAAGGCTTTGGAGCGCAGCTGATTCAAAGTTGTCTTTTTTGGGCAGAAAAATTCTCTTATCGTCGGCTATACTTGGAAACAACGCCACAGATGGAGCATGCCCAGCAATTGTTCCGTCGCTTTCAATTCAAACCGGTGACTCTGCAAACAGCTGGGGGCAATGGAGAAAGCGATCAACAGCAACTGCCATGTTATTTTATGTTGGAAAGATAGATGACTTGCGGCCGGTAAACGCAACGAGTAAAAAACGAAGCCCCGAGCACTCAGGCCGGGGCTTTTGTTTATCAACTCAGCTATTATGTATCTATAGTTGTAGACGTGCGGACGCGTAGATAGCTGGCACATTCACTTGAAATGAGTCGAAATTATCCCACTTAAAATTAAAGTAGCGGAAATTAAATCCAAAAATCAGATGTAACACATCACTTGCTGGAAAGACCGCATCCCAACCTAGCAGAGCAGTAATTGCTGAACCCTCATCACTGCCACGTAGCAGACCACTTCCAGCTTCGGCATCCGCAAATGCCATACCAGCACCCAAACGCCATACGCCAAATGCCTGACCTCCTAAAGAATAGCCATAGCCAGCTTTGAACATAGCGTAGCTCTTCAGGTCGATGTCGACATTGGACGAGCCAAATTGATTTTTATCGCGAAACTCCAAGCCACCAGTTCCAAGCTCAAGTCCTAACTCGATGCGCTTCCAGGTATCACGTTTGACCACATATCCCAGCTCTCCCGCGACATTCCAATAAGCTCCCGGACTAGAGGAACCACCGGCTTTCTGTGCCTGCCCGAAATTCAGGTTCAGGCCGATCGTCGGACCTGGAAAATTCCTGTCAACCGGCTCATCCACTTGCCCATATGCTTGATGCGTCATTAAAGCGCAAAACACCGAAAGACATATGATTTTCTGGCAGACTTTCATCGACAACTCCTTTTTTCCATACAATCCAGACAAGGCAACGGATTCCCATCATAACCCGAGCTATGGCTATAAGTCACGATACAAGCAACACGCCCCCGCATTCCGGCAGCTTTTTCTTGCAATTGCTTAAGCTTTCTACTAATGTCTTGCGACTCGTGCTTTCATGGAAGAGTAGGAAAGAGGATAACCATGGCATCTCCAACTAAAAAACTCAAAGTCAGACGCGCCATCAACAAAGCTAAAGCTGGCAAAAATCGTAAAAATGCTGAGCGTCGCAACGGTTCAACTGCTCCATCATTACCGTTGAATAAGCCCAATGCGAACGAGTTAGCGCAAAAATCAAAAACTGCATAATACGGCTTATCGACACCTCTCCCCCTCATGGTCCACTGAGACCCAATCAGTAGGAGACAGAGATGAGTCGCTCCGATCTATATGTAGATTCGTTTTCCAACGCCTTGGCAGCCTGTTCCATTGATTTAGTGGTTTCTGGCTCCATTGGCGCTGTCGAGAGCGTGCGCTTTATTCGTGCTTTGCGCCGAATCGGCGCCTCTCCTAAGGTTTGGTTGACAAAGGGGGGAAGCCAATTTGTCACCAACACGGCCCTCGCATGGGCCTCTGCACAGCCTATTATTGAAAATTTTACTGGCGACGCCTCACATATCGCTCTAGGCGATGCCTGCGTTGTGGCGCCTGCTTCGGCCAGTATCATTGGCAAAATTGCTCAAGGCTTAACAGATACTCCGGCCAGCGCTCTCATAGCGTCTTATCTGGGGCAAAAAAAGCCAGTCATATTGATCCCAAATATGAATGACAGCCTGATAGATTCGCCATTTGTTCAAGAAAATTTGCAACGCCTGCGGAAATTCTGTCACGTGCTTGGGGCACGTGTTGAAGAGGGCAAACAGAAATTTCCCGATCCAGCAGAATTGGCCGATGAAGTCGCACAGCTCATCAATCAAGGTCAGCGGGCGCATGTCTTGATATCTATGGGCACCACTCGTGGCTACATTGATGATGTGCGCTATATCTCGAATTATTCATCTGGTGCCCTTGGTAGCAAGATCAGTGAAGAACTATATCGACAAGGCTTTCAAACGACCGTCGTCTCTGGGCCATGTCCCATCAAACCCAGAGTGGCGACAAAACTTATTCCAATAGAAACCAATCAGGAATTAGAAAAGGCCTGCCTGAACGCTTTGCAAAGCGGAGCTGACGCTGCGATACTTGCAGCCTCAGTTCTGGATTTTGCCCCACTAAAAAAACAAAGCGGTAAAATCTCCTCCAAGGAAGATCTCGCTGTTGAGTTCGTCAAAACTGAGAAAATTATCGGCAAATTGCATCCGCGTTCGGGAATAAAAATTGGCTTCAAACTTGAAGCGCAGCTAGACTCCGTGCGTGCCCGAGCGATTGCGGAAGATTATTTTGCCCGTTACCAATTACAGATGATGGTACTGAATGCTCTTTCCGAGCTGAATGAGCAAGAGCATCGTGCCTTTGTTGTCAGCAAAAGCCAGTATTCGGGAAGCGATCTGCAGATGCAAGTTGTCGACGGTAAGCAAGAAATTGCTTTGGCTATCACAGAATTTTTAAAACTCAATTATAATCCTCAGAAACATGCCACATAAAATTAATCAGCATGACTGACTAAGAGGGAAAGATGAGTTTCTTGCGCGCAGCTTTTTTTTGGTCTGTAACTTGGTTTTACACTTTCCTAGTTTTTCTTAAACTCAGTTGGATCTACATCAAACATGCAAAATACGACCGCATTCAACGCTCATGTGCCGTGCATAAGCTTGCTGCTGAATGGGGCACTGGTATATTGCAGCTAACTCCTGGTTGGGACTATGAGATCCAAGGCCAACAGTTTTTACCCCGAGACGGTGATCAGCCGATGGTGATCGTCGCCAATCATCAAAGCGCCGTTGATATCTGTGCCTTATTTGCCACTTACACTCAATTTCGTTGGCTCTCAAAGGCATCTATTTTTAAAATTCCTTTGGTCGGCACTGCCATGAAGTGGGCCGGTTACGTAGCAATTGAGCGAGGCAGCCGTCGCAGTCACCTAGAGGCCTTGGAGGCCAGCGCTCAATGGCTGCGGGATGGCATTTCCATGGTTTACTTCCCTGAAGGTTCACGTAGCCTGACAGGCGAATTGAAGCCCTTTAAAATTGGCGCTTTTCGTTTGGCCGAAAAAGAAGGTGTTCCCATTTTACCTGTTGCCCTGCATGGTACAGCCAAAATGATGTCAAAGAACTCACTTGTCCCTAATGCGGCCAAAGTGATTGTATCTGTACTGCCACCGATAAAACAGGAAGTAGGAGAAACCTGCGAGCACATGATGCAACGCGTTCGCTCCATGATTGAAGCAGAGCTTTTACTGTTGGAACAAGGCCTACCAGCTCATGATAAATTGAAATTGGGTTAAAGACCGCTAAAATAGGGCGGCCGCAGCCGACAGCTACGACCACCAAACTAAGACGTCATTAGCGTTTCATATTGACCACTTCTTCAATCATGCTGTCGGTTGTCGTAATCGACCTAGAGTTTGCCTGGAAGCCACGTTGAGTGCGAATCATCTCCACAAACTGCCCCGCCATATCTACGTTTGACTCTTCTAGAGTCGAAGCGTAAATGGATCCGCGAACTCCTGTTTGCGCCAAACCAATGCGAGGGTCCCCGGATTCCAAGGTTGCATAGAATTGGTTGCGTCCAGCTTTCATAAGACCATCGACATTTTCAAAGGTAGCTAAGGAAAAGGCACCGATCAACTTCTCAATACCGTTGGTGTAGTAGCCTTTGATCTTACCATCAAGGTCAATTTTCAGGGACTTCATATTTCCTGCTTCGAATCCGTTCTGACTGTGAAAGACCGTAACAGAATCAGAAGCCGTACTGGTAGAAGCACCAACTCCAGTACCGCCTTCCTCACCGATATTCTCACCAAAATCCAAATCGATAAACTGTTCAGGTACTGCGCCTTTTGTAAAGTTTGCTTCTGAATCAATCGTTTTCTCTTCCAAAAGTATGCCCTGCGAATCAAACTTAACGATACCGTTTGCGATAAGCTTGATTTTTTCATCACTATCAGCATCGGTCACTTCACTGGCATCAACTGTGCCGAACCACTCCCAAGTCATCCCTTTACTATCAGGTACACGGCGAAAATAAGTTGTCATCGCGTGTTTCGTCCCGTGACTATCAAAGACATTGACGGTGGTGTTAAAGTTGGAAGTTTCGACAGGATTATCGACATCAAAATCTTTTTCTATCAGGTCAGACCTGGAATCTAAATTGACGTTCATCAATACTTTTGTCGTTGGTTTTGGTGGGATGTTGTTTGTGACAATGCGGATATCATCTAACTTCGATGCTAAAACACCATTTTGATCTGCTTGATAACCCTGTAAGCGACCCCCATTTTGGTCAGCAAGGTAGCCGTCTTTATCAAAGTTAAAGGAACCAACCCTGGTATAAAACTGGCCACCGGCTTCCTGTTTTTCGCCTTTGGGATTGCGGACCACGAAGAAGCCATTTCCCTGCACAGCCAAGTCCGTTAAACGATCTGTAACGGAAAGTCCTCCTTGCGTGTGAATGGTACGAACATCACTTAGTCTGGCACCACGACCAAGTTGGCTTTGGCCCGTTGACGTTGATAGGTCCATAGACAGCAAGTCATCAAATTCGGCGCGATCATATTTAAAACCCTTTGCATTGGCATTTGCAAGGTTGTTCGCAACAACGCCCATATTATCTGACATGACAGATAGACCAGTGACTCCCGTATACAGAGCCTGAGATATTGCCATAGAATAACCCCCAATTTATGACAAACGTCGATGACGATTCTTAATAAATGTAACACAGTCATAAACTGGAGGAGGAATGTTGCAGAAATTCATCATTCGGAAGCTAAGGGAGAAACTTGATAGGAATAGATTTCCTATCAAGCCATCATTTTAAACTTGTTTGTTGCAGCGTTTTGTTGCTTGGCTGCAGCTTCTTCAACTTTGACTCCACCCTCATCTTGGCTTTCTTGTAACCATTGTTTATATTCATCTGGCTGCAAAGTTGGTGAAGGAACACCATCTGGACGAGGATTTTCAATCACATCTTTCCAGGCGGTATAAAGCGTACGAAGCAAATTCTCAACAGCAACCAGGCATTCCGGATCATTTTTGATATTGCCTTCAATAAGTTTGTCAATCATAAAGACATAAAGGTTTTCCAGATCAGCTGCAAGTTGTCCGCCAACTTTAAAGTCCAAGGTTGCCATCAACTCAGAAATGATCGCTGTGGCTTTGCTGATATATTTGCCTTTATCAGCAATTTTCTTTTCTTCCATCGCTTTATGAGCGTGTTTGGTGAAGCGAATCGCCCCTTCATAGAGCATCAGTAAAATTTTTTCCTGGCTGGCAGTAATAACTTGGGTTTTCTGGTAATTGTTGTAAGGGTTATTCATCTTGAATATTGCTCCTTAGTTAAGAATCTTTGCCCCCTTGAGAACCACCCATCCGCTGTGCTAAAAAATCACCTTGTGCTTTTAACCCAGCAAGTTGGCCCTCTAGAGATGAAAATCGACGTCGTATCGACTCTTCTCTCTCAACCAGTGTTCTTTCTCTTTTCTCAATCTCTTCATCTTGGTTTTGCAAGATCCTCTCCATGGTTCGCATCCGGGTGCGTAAAACACCGTTGGTTGGGTCCCGAAGAGCTTGGATATTGTCTGCTAAGCGAGCAGCAACTCCCAATGATTCCTGAGATCGAATAAAAAGATTCGCAACACTAATATAGTCTTCGGACAAAGACTGCTTAACTTTAGAATCGTTATAATCAAGCTCCCCTGTTTTTGGATTGGTTGTGATACCTATCTCGCCTAAAGTTCTAAATTTACCTCCTGTATTTATGGGCTGTACAATTGAATTTTGCAGGCGACGCATAATCGACTTAATGGAACCATCGCCAGCTAAAACCCCGGCGCGATTCGTTTGCGGATTGACTTGAAACTGCTGATTGATTGCTTTAGCAAGCTCGTTATACTTATTAACGAACTCGGTTATAGCTTCAACAGCGGCATCGACATCATACACAACGTTGACCTGTACACGAGTTCCAGGCTCGGAACGATGCACGTTAAACACAATGCCGTCTACCAGTTCTTCTAAGGTATTATCGTTATCTGTGACTGGCACATCTTCAAAAAGAACTTCAAGATTGCGCCCCATCACCTGGTTTTTAAATTCCAAAAAAGTGGTGTCTTCATCAATTTTAATCTTGGCTTCCTGCCCGGATTCCTCACTGATAACGAGAAGTCGATAAGAATCTGGCTTATACTTTGTATTAATAACCATGGCACGAACGCCAGCTTCAGCGTCGTTTATTTGATTTGCAACTTGTTGCAGCGTCGACCCTGGTTCGATAATGACTTCAAAATCGCCCTTATCTTCCCGTTCAATCGACATATAACCAAAGCCAACTGGTGTTTTGTCGCGATCCGGAAAGCCAAAAGCCAGCTTTTTATCGGCACGAGCGAGGCCTCGAACTTCAAACTCAAAATTTCCAGGCATTGCATAACCTTCTACCACCCCATCGATAATATCTGGGTGGGAAGATTCAATTTTCATTTTATAGAAATCAGCTTTGGTTTTTAGGCTGTTTAAAGCAGAATCCAGACCAAATACCAGGTCTTGGATTTTCTGGAATTCTTCCTTTTCAACCTCAAACTGTTCTTTCCGGCGTTTAGCTGATTCAATAGGTTGACTTTCCAGCTCAATGAGCTGCTTGACGACATTAGGATCGAATAATCCAGTTGTCGATCCTGGCATGCGAATACCCATGGATCACCTCTTCGTCAAGTTATGGAACAAGTCCTGCTTTAATCAAAGCCCTGCTTCTCCTATAATAGGGAAACTTCTTCTCTCTCACCTGGGGCTTTAGCATGGAAATGGGACCTTTAAAATCCGCAAGTCATTTGCAGCAGCGCAATCGCTTATTGCAACAAACTCTGCGCCCCACAAATTTACCATTTTCAATCCAAACGGAATATCCCATCGTCCTGGATACTAAAAATAACCAATTGAGTCATGGTCTCATCATTGATGACAAGCTCATTGCTCACGCCAATCTTTGGCCACGCAATTTGATCGATTCCCGTGGTCACACTATTTCCCGTGTGGGTTTGGTTGGGAATGTTGCCACACATCCTGAGTGGCAAGGTAGGGGTCTTATGGCCAAACTGTTCCAGTATCTGGAGGCTGTGGCACAAGACCAAGGTCTCGAAGCCTTAATACTCTGGTCGGACCTAGTGCAATTTTATCAGAAATTAGGCTTTCAGTCACTTGGCGAGGAGTGGCTTTTTCAATTTTCAAATGAATTAGGCAATACACGTACCCCTTCGAATATAAGCTTGGATTTTCCTGTTCAACGCTCTTTGAACCACGAAGAGCTGCAAAAATTGCTTCGTTTGCGCCCTGAAGTACCGACAACCCTGGAGCGAAGTCCAGTGGAATTCGCACAACTTTTAGAAATTCCCAGCTGCGATCTTTGTTTATTGACTGTAGACGGTGAAGTCCAGGCTTACACCATACTAGGCAAAGGCTACGACATGATGGGCGTGGTCCATGAATGGGGAAGCGAAAGTGCAGATTTTCTAGAGGTTTGTTTAGGTCATATCTTGCAATTTCATCAATTTGATAAAATCTATTTACTTTCGCCATATTATATCGCCGAGAACTGGCTAAGTTTTTACCATTCCAAGGCGATCAGCAAACAAAAGCTTGCTATGGCTTTAGTAAAGCCCCTAAGCATTTCGTGGAAACATCGAGAGCTTGCCGAAAGGGGATTTATTTGGGGCTTGGATTCAATTTGATTTTCATTGTTTACTGCTGTAATAACTGCAACGCCATTTGTGGAATCGAGTTAGCTTGCTGCAGGACAGAAGTACCCGCTTGAGTTAGAATATTATTTCGCGAAAGTTCAGAAGTTTCTTCTGCAATATCAACATCTTTAATACGTGAGTTTGCTGCAGATAAATTTTCAATCGACACGCTCAAATTTCGGATCGTACTCGACAAGCGATTATCGATTGCGCCTAGCTCACCACGAATGGAAGAAACTTCTTGAATAGCTGTGTCAATAAAGGACAAGCTTCTTTGTGCATCTGTTTTCGTACCGACAGTTAACTCTTCCAAACCGAGTTTGTCGATATTCACATCCGATTTAAATGCATTAAATGATATTCGGTCAACACCCAGTAAGTTTAAACCACCTGTATTAACCTGAAAGTCCAATGTTCCACCAGTACCATCCAGAAGGAAGGTACCGTTAAATTCAGTCGCATTGGCAATACGATCGATCTCTTCTTTTAAAGACTGATACTCTTCATCAAGATAGCGACGCTCTTCGGCACCAATCGTGTCACTTGCAGATTGAACTCCAAGCTCACGTAAACGAACGAGAATATTTTGTATCTCACCTAAACCACCTTCAGCGACTTGTATCAGAGAGATACCATCAGAGGCATTACGTTGGGCCTGAATCAGACCTCTCGTCTTTGCCCGAAGTTTTTCTGAGATAGCCAAGCCAGCCGCATCATCACCCGCTCGATTGATTCGATAGCCACTTGATAAGCGTTCCAAAGAACGATCGAGCAACATGCGGGTGTTTCTAAGGTGGCGTTGTGCCGTAAGCGAGGAAACGTTGGTTGCGATCCGCAAACCCATTTTATGCCCTCCGAAGTCTAGCGAATGGAATAGACCGATGAAGGCCTGGAGACCGATCGAATAATATCGGCCACAGGTAAGCTACTTCGGGTCGTCCTATTACATTCTAACATGCCAAAACATCAGCGCACAATGGGTCACTGTCTTCTTTTGAGAACTTCTACATCAAGAGGCTCAACTAGTAGGCAGTGATTACCTAGTTCGACTCCATCGCTTCGAAGTCATTTATAAGAGTTTCCAGACGACTATCATACAGGCGAACATAGCCATAGGTATTTTCAGATTTCAGTCGATACTCTCTCTTTTGTTCATCCGAAGAAATGGTCGAGCGGATTTGCATCTCTTCCAATTGCTTATCTTTGTCAAAGAAGCGAAAGTGTAAAACACTCTCCAAATCGTCAAATCTTGTATTTTCGGTGTGGTCTTCATAAGCACGTATTTGTAGGCGTAACATACGATTCATCCATGAACTTGCTGTTTCATCATCTTCACTTTCTAGACCTTCTCTTATCCAACGCAGCTCCTGACCACTACCTTTACCAAGACCTTTAAAAACTAGCTTTTTATCTTTTCCTTCAACCTCAATTCGATCAATCTTTTCCAAATCAACAACTAATATATCTCGTTCATAAAGTTCATTTTTTGCATTTTGTAAGGCTTGAAGGCCTCGCCGGGAAATCATCAAGACCTGATTCTTCTGCTGGTCTAAAATAAAATGATCTTGGCTTTGAAAGCCTTTTTTGCCTACAATATAGCGAAAATTATTCTCACCAAATTGAAGTTGCAGTGTATGCTCACTCTCTGCAAGATCGTAATCTTCCAATTGCACTTCGTCTGTTGCTCCGATGACCCGTAAAACCCGTAGATCTGCCCAAAACTTAATTAGATCATCTATCGTATTGCGAACCTTAAAACCCTCAGGTGCTTGTCCATTTGGCGCATAACTCGCCCAATAGCCGGTTTTTGGCAAGCGTTGGATTTCCAATATTCCGCCTTTATTATCCTGATAGCGCAACGATTGAAATTCGTTGGCCTTCAGACTTAGCCATTTTTGCCCAGACTGAGCTTGATCCTGCTCACTATCAGATACGAAATAACTGACGGCCAAACCGATCACAAACAGAATAATATAGATTCGAATATTGGGTTTCATGATAAGGCTCCCTTTTTCCGGCGGGTCGCAAGAAATCCTGCCAGGAGGACTAGCAACGGAATCACGTAAATGGAACCATGAAAGACAAACAGCTCACGGGCCTTGGAATGCTGGATTTTGATATCTTCTTCCGTCTCTGTCGCACCACTATATGCCATGTCACCAATCAACCATTTGACCACATCAGCAACTGCCAATTGGTTGCCGGGATTGCGAATAAGGGGATCAGAAATCATCGATGCATCTGCATAGGCAAAAATCTGGCTATCGTCTTTTTGAGCAGCGACGGCGATAGGATAAGCTTCTCGCACCTCGTCTTGCTTATCATCGAACTTAAAGTTAGCATTTTTGTCGTTAAAACTGGTAGCCAGAGAGCGGATGACTGGTGAGAGTCGCCAGCCATTTTTTTGATCCGTCACCTGGAAAAATCCTGATTGATAGGTAATGACTCCCATTCTTTCATCATTCTTAGCCAGGCTACTGACTGATTCATGCGAGCTAAAATTGTTACTTGCCAGAAAACCATGATCAACGTTGCGATTTGTGTGCCGCATAAAGGTACGATCATTAGCAAGCATATCTCTTACATATTCAATACCGATTTCCTCGAGCCAGCCACTTAAACTATCATCACTAAAATCAATCGATTCTTGCTCTTCACCAGAGAATTCGATATCGAGAAACAGCAGCAATTTTCCACCATTTTGTACATAGTCACGCAAAATTTGTACTGCTGACTGACTAAAAGAATATGATGCCCCAATGATAGCCACGGCCGCTGCATCTTTTGGCACTTCTGAAAAGTTGCCGGTCGTCAGCGATAATTCCCGAACCTGATAGTTTTGAGCACGCAAAAGCCGTTCAAAGTTACGTAACGAGCGCCAGGGATTTGCTGTGCCCGCCTTCCAGCTCATTTCTCCATGCCCTTGGGTCACATATATCGTTTTCTTTTCTTCGATCAATGCCAGCAATACTTTTTGAAAGTTTTCATCAAGGGTTTGCAGCTTTTTTCTTGCCGCTTCTAAAGTATCGCCAATTTCTACCCGCTGCCTTTTACTCTCTTTCATGAGAATGACCTGTCCATTTCGGGCAGCGCGAAATTCCTCTGCCTGAACAGGTGAAAAATCTTTATCATAAAAGCTGATTTGCAACTGAGGCGAGAAGCTACTCAGCGACTCCAGGTACTGACGGACAAAGGGAGCCGCATCACTCTCGCGACTAAAAAACGCTGCGACTTCCACCTGATCACTTAGATTACGGACGATATTTTCCGTTGCTTCACCTGGCTTCGTCGTCTTGAAATAACTCCAATCGAAAGCTCGATCTTTCTTAAAGGCGATGTAATTCAAACTGACTAAAAAACCTAAAAACAAACCGATACCTAACCAGCGGAGACCGCCAGCCGCCACTCTTTCAAATTCAGCAGTCTTTCCTCGACCACTTTCCCGAAAAGTGAGTTCTACCCCGATTGCAAAACAAGCCCCTAGCAAAATCAGGGATAACCAAAGAGCGAGTAAAAACTTGGAAAGAAAACTAGCGGGATGAGGTTCACCAGCAAGTGACCATTGATAAATCTGATAGAACAACAGACCAGATAAAATCAATGCCTGCCAAACAATCACATAATTCCAACAGCGCGATTCCGCATGAAAACCTTCTTTCACGGCTTTCTGGCGAATTAATAGTGAAATTATCAATGAAACGGCAATACAAACGTACGATCCCAAGAGAAGAGGGAGAAAAGTTTCATAAGATGAAAAATAACGGTTTGCCGCAAAATATGCCATGACACCAATTAGCATGAACGGTATACGAAAGTTATTCATTTATCCTTGCAACCTCCGTGTTTCTAATGCTCTAACCGAAGACTCCAAGAAAAACAGAATCAAACTGAAGTAATAAATCAAATCTTTAATATGCACGATCCCACCAGAGAATGGGCGAAAGCGAAAGTTATGCAAAGAGATATAGGAAAATAAACTAGAAAACGGCTCGTCGACGCGGTTGGCAACAATCCAAAGTAAAAGAAGAACAACAGTAATGGATGCTCCGATCACAGCGGCGATCATTTGGTTGGAAGCCACTACTGAGCCAAACAGAGCAATAGCCAAGACAGCTGAACCGATAAGTATGACTCCCAGATAGCCAGCTGCCATATGCCCGATTGAAACCTTGCCTTCAATAAAAATAAGAGAGGGAAGATGTAAGCTTAGGGCTTGCAGAATCAAAAAAACGACGACGACGGAGAGAAATTTACCGTAGACAAGTTGTCTCTCTGTTATAGGAGATGTATAGAATAATATAATCGTTCCGGTCTGCTTTTCTTCCGCTAATAAACGCATCGCTAAAAAAATAGCAGCAACCATGGCGATACCACTGCTATAGAAGAAAAAATCACGCAGCACGTCACTTGAAAACTTCGGTGAGTCACCTATGGCAAAGGCATTAAATAAAAGACCGTTGATAAGAAGAGCAGCAAAAACCACGATATAACCGGTCCAGGTGGTAAAGTATGAGCTCAGCTCACGCTTGGTAATCAGTAGCACCTTATCCATTGAGATGCTCCTTACTGATAAGTTTCAAGAATAAAGACTCCAACTCCGCTTCTTTTTTACCTAAAGCAAGGAGTTTGGCACCATCTTCCACAACCAGCTTGGCTAATTCTGCCCGCACATCCCGATCACAATAAACATTGCAAACGACTTTTTCATGATCAGTCTGTGTACTTATTGTCTGCACACCTGGGCATTGTTTTAAGCGATCGATCAATGTTGAGTTGCCATTCTCCCATTCCAAAATGACTTCATGAGCCTGCTTGACATCATTTCTTAGGTCATTTTCCCGGCCTTCCGCAACCAGCTGACCGCCGTCGATCACGAGGATGCGATCACAAGTTTTCGTAATTTCAGAAAGGATATGGCTAGAAAGGAGAACTGTATGATCGCCTTTTAAAGAAACGATCAGATCTCTCATCTCGACAATCTGGATCGGATCGAGGCCGTTGATCGGCTCATCGAGGATCAGAACCCGCGGCTTATGGACGATGGCCTGAGCAATACCAACCCGTTGACGATATCCATGGGATAATTCTGCCAGACGATAGTCACGGACATCCTGCAAATTGGTTTTGCCAATCGCTTGATCGACACATTTTGCGGTTTCTAATTTATTGACGCCCTTCAATTGCGCCGCAAACCTTAAATAACTCGTTACGGTCATTTCCGGATATAAGGGGGGGGTGTCAGGCAAAAAACCGATTTGACTGCGAACCTCCTGGGGATCATTCGTCACCGAACGGCCGCCGATAAAAGCTCCGCCGTTAGATGGCACTAGAAAACACCCAAGAATCTTCAGTACGGTACTCTTTCCCGCACCATTTAAGCCTAGTAGGCCAACGGTTTCACCTTCGGCAATCGTAAAACTAAGATTGTCGATGGCTTTTTTTCCTCGATAGAACTTACTAATGCTACGAACATCAATCATATTTGATGGTCCTAAGCTAAGCGGCAAAATGGTTGTTAACTAGTGATAAAAATAGCAAAAAAACTCCGGGATGCAAAGAACAATGAAATACCGGAAATCTTAGGCATACCTAAATGACGTGCTTATTCTTTGAATTCATTTGCATCCAGGGCTCTATCTCAAGCGCTCGATTTTTCCAGATTGCAGGAAGCTGCGTATTTGCGTAAAAAAAAGCACTTCGATCGCACTTCCACCTCCTCGGCAGAAATCATGACATCGCGATTTGACACCCTTCAACGCAGCCTCTTGAATCAGCTCGGTAAAATTGCAGCCGATCGAATCTTCTATTTTTTCGGACTTATTTTCCTGACAGCTTTATGGCTCAATCTCGACTATGGGCCAAGCCAATTTCACTTTTTTGACTGGCTTTTTTCAGGAGAAAGCAGAAGCCTTGCCGAAACCATTATTTGGAATATCCGCCTGCCAAGAGCGATTATGTGTTGCCTAATTGGCATGTCCCTAGCTGCGGCTGGGGTTTTAAGCCAAGGATTGTTCCGTAACCCTTTAGCCAGCCCGTCGGTCATTGGCACTTCAAGCGGTGGTGTATTAGCTGCTGTGCTCACCATTTACTTGGGATTTGGCAATTTATTTTATCTGATTCCTTTAGCTGGATTTGTCGGAGCCTTAACCAGTACCATCCTTGTTCTCTATCTTACCCAGCGCAGTTTGGGTTTTAGCATTGATCGCGTTCTGCTAACCGGTTTTTCTCTGAATACACTGGTCGGCGCTTTAACATCGTTCATTTTATCTCTATCGTTGGAAAACTATGAAAAAGCGCCGATGATTTTGAATTGGATGATGGGCAGCTTTAGTGGCAAGGGTTGGGAACACATTGGAGCTGCTATTGTTCCATTGGGTATCGGTCTAATTATGGCGAAGCATATCGCCTATCGCTTGAATATACTTACACTCGGCAATGATATCGCTCAGTCACTTGGTGTTTCTTGGCACAAAATACGCATTCTCGCGATTATTGCTATCGCCTTGTTAGTTGGGGCCTCAGTTAGCTTGGTTGGCCTCCTGCCATTTCTTGGCTTGATCGTTCCGCACATCACGAGAAGACTTGTTGGACCAGAACATCGTCGCCTGCTTTTTGGCAGCGTTATCAATGGCATGAGCCTTGCTCTGCTAGCTGACTTTTTAGCCAGACAAGTATGGCAGCCAAGAGAGCTACAGGTGGGTGTCCTCATCTCTCTTGTCGGTTCACCATTATTTTTATGGCTTCTTTGGCGAAGACAGGACCAGCAATAGTTTTAGGTTGGTGACAGTATGAACAGACTAAAGATGGAAAAATTGAGCCTCAAGAGTCAAGATCAACAGTGGCTCTTGGCGGGAATACATGGCTCTTTTGAACCTGCAAAAGTCAATATGGTTCTTGGGCCAAACGGCTCAGGTAAAACCTTGCTGCTTCGCTGTTTGGCCGGCCTGATGCTGCCGACTAAGGGTTCCGTTCAAATAGGAAGCAAGTCTCTGCATTCTTTTAATCTAATGAATCGTTCCCGTTTGATCGGCTGGTTGCCAACACATTGCCACATTCCGTTTAACTTCACCGTCTTTGATGTCTTATTGATGGGCCGGTTTCCATTCCACCAAGGAAATATCACTAGTAATGATCGCATTATTTGTCGAAGTCTACTTGCAGAGCTGAATATAGAAGCCTTGAGTCAAAGGACCTACCTTAACTTAAGCCAAGGGGAGCAAGTTAAAGTGCAATTGGCTCGGGTTCTCGCTGCTGACCCTAGCTATCTCATATTAGATGAGATATGTGCAAATCTTGATATTAAAGCAAAAATTGATGTTCTTAAATTACTGCAAGTTTTAGCTCAACGTGGAAAAACGATTATCTTAAGCCACCACGATCTCCACAGTGTCGCTGGTTATGCCGATTATATCCTCATGATGAAAGATGGTAGGATTGCCGCCCAAGGCCCTACCACAGATATTTTTCAAAGCCAGATGATTGAAAACGTTTTTGGTCTGAAACCACGTATCTGGCATCGCTTTGATCAAGAATCCCTATCTTTAATCTTTTGATTTTGCACTTTTTGCGAACCTAAGAAGGCACTTCTTTCCGTTGCCTTGACCACAGCACTGACAAACATCGAACGCAGCCCGCGCTCCTCAAGCTCATGCAATGCTGAAATGGTCGTGCCCGCAGGAGTTGTGACCTGGTCCTTCAGTATGGCAGGGTGAAGCCCTGTAGCTTTGACCATGGCTGCCGCTCCAAGGACTGTTTGCGTCGAGAGCTGATGGGATAGATCCCGAGGAAGGCCCATTTTTACACCACCATCGGTCAAGGCCTCGATGACCATATAAATATAAGCAGGACCACTACCGGATAAACCGGTAACGGTATCCATAAGCTCCTCTTTCGTCCAATAAGCCTCGCCCACCGCCCGAAAGATCGTTTCAGCCATATTTAAGTCAGTGGCCTGGCAACGTTTATTATGGCACATTGCGGTCGCTGCATGACCAATTGTCGCCGCGATATTCGGCATAGCTCGAATGGCAGGGCCTTGAAATTCCAGCCGCTGAGCAATTTCTAGCAAAGTCGTCCCCGCAAGAATGGAGATCACCAGTGAGTCTTGATGCAAGCGACCTTTGAGAGATTGACCAAGATGTTGTAAATCATGGGGCTTGACACAAAATACCCAAGTAATCTTTTGTTCGGCTAGTTCTTCAATTCGATCCATGGGCTTTGCTCGCGTAGCGGAAAAAGCAGCAACACGTTCCTGATGCTGATCAAAAATCCGTATTTCAGTTTTTTCATCCAGACCTGACTTTAATAATCCCCGTGTTAGGGAAGCGCCCATGTTCCCCAAACCTACGACTGCGATGACCTGTTGCATAGCTTGACAATCCTTTTCCGTTCCTAGTCACTATTAAGTCTTAAACAACCAGGACTTATGTTGTATATTTTACTTAGCACAACTACTATTCCAAAACTTTTACATCATTCGTTAAAAGTATCAATCAGCTGCTTCTTAACCTAGAACCTTCAGCTGGTCACTCCATGGTACTTTGTCTACGAGGGTTTTGGGTCGGTAGGCCCTTTTGCTCGCAAACTTAGGAGTCAGCTGTGTTGACTAAATTTCTTTCAGGCCTGATCGGTCTGATTTTATTCTTCGAATTAAATCGACCTCTCGCCATTTGTCAATCACAGACCAATCCTGCATTAGCTCAAGCCGACAAGCAACAGACATCTGGGAAGCGTGTGTATGTTCGCCGTGAGCTAAAACCCAACCGTGTCAGTGGTCTGGCTCCTGTCAACTATTTTGGTTCTGGCTTCGGCTTGGGTTATGACAGGTTAATTGCTAATGACTTTCACCTCGGTTTTTCCGCTATTTTTTCCAAGGCAAGATTGGAGGGCGATACAGCCTTTCAGGTAAAAGAATTTCTCAATGGTGATATGTTAAGGTTAAGTATCACTCCTCGCTATTTTTTCTGGCGAAGCTTTTTTGTTGGCGCTGGATTTCACGCCTCTTCCATCGAAGGACAATTTGGTTTTTATGGCGAAGATATTGTCGACTCCCGCTCTGAACGGGACTTTAAAGCCGTTCATCTAAGTGGGGATATCATCGTTGGTGATGAGTGGCGACTGGACAGCTTTTTTATTGCACTTGATTGGCTTGGGTTGAGTTATGCACAATCAACAAGCATAAAATCTGAGGAAAATAGCGTCCTTGAGCAGCAAAGCCTATTCATCACAGGAGATCCATCAGACACACGCATCAAACAAGAAATAGTGGCCCAATTTCGCCTGACTTATTTGACCTTTCGTTTCGGATATACTTTTTGATGTATTATTTATGAGTGAAAGTGTAAACACCATCCCACTGTTCACCTGGCGCATGTTTCATATATTCTTTAACTCTCTCCAGATACATACTGGCAGCTTTATCTTCAGGGCGCATGCGCAAACATTGTGCGAAAGCTTCGTGCGCCTTGTCCCAGGATTGGGAGCTGTATTCTTTGCGTCCTTGTTCGAAAGCCTGAATAAATTCAGTGATCAGGTGCTGCTGAGGGAAGAAATCCGGGCGCATCAAGTCAAAGACCTTGACAGGCTCGTGTTTACCTTTCACTCGGATGTCATCGAGGTCTCTTGTAAAAAACTTGCCCGGGGTGAGTTTAGCTTGTGTAAACTCACTGATCATAACTTTGATCCCATACTCTTTCGTAAGACCTTCCAAGCGTGATCCAAGGTTAACCGAATCGCCCATCACGGTATAAGTAAAGCGCTCACCCGAGCCCATGTTTCCCACTGACATTTGTCCAGTGTTTAATCCAATGCCAATATCTATGACAGGAAAACCCCTTTTCGGGAAATCGACACGAATTTTATCCAACGCATAAAGCATCTCAATCGAAGCCTGGCAGCCAACATCCGCTGAATTTTCCAATTCCAGAGGCGCACCCCAAAAAGCCATTATCGCATCACCAATGTACTTATCGAGGACACCTTTGCTCCGTAAAACAATACTTGTCATAGGAGTAAAATATTCATTCATCAATTCGCATAATTTTTCTGGAGTCAAACTTTCAGAAATCGTGGTAAAGCTGCGAACATCAGAGAAGAAAACCGTCAATTCCTTTTTTTGTCCACCTAAGGCCAGGGCACTTGGGTCATCCAAAACCTGATCAATCACTTCTGGGCTTAGATAGTGCTGGAAAGCTCCTTTCACCATACGTTTTTCTTTTTCTTCAGTCATATACTTATAAAAAGTTGTCACAATATACATAAACGTAATCTGTAAGGAAGGTACGGCCATATAAGCCCAGACACCATTATTAAACCAGACATAGTGATCGAAATAGTAATAGCCAACTAAAAACACAATCAACGACACGCCGGAAACCAATGCGCTGCTAAATAGCAAAACAAGAGTGAACAACAAGCCAATCGTCAGAACGATGCCAATCTCTATATTGTGTATATGCCCACTACGTTTCATGAAATCCTTGCGGATAATATTATCAATGGCTGCTGCGTGATTTTCCACCCCATCAATCGCTGGATCAAAGGGATTGGGTCGCATATCGTTGATTCCCGTAGCTGTCGCACCCAACAATAAAAGGCTCCCTTGCAAACGCTCACGCTGTTCCGGTGTAAAATTATCATCATAGGCATCGGCTAGACTGTATTCGTGAAATGTGCGCGAAGGACCACGGTGGTTTATCAATAGTCGACCAGCTCCCACCGGATCTATTGGAATTTCCGTGGCGATACTAGGATCATCGCGATCAACAACAGCAATGCTTTCAACCCCATAATCGTCGAAAAAGACAAAGATATCGCGATTTAAAAATTCGGCTGCTGACTTTAACGCCAGTGATGGCATTAAGTGCCCGTCCACCTCTGCGACTAGGGTAATCCAGCGATTGATGGCATCACTATCAGAATCATTTGAGAAAAAGGCAAAGTGTGGCGAAGATTTTGCAAGAAAAGAGGTATTGGAGACGATACCGAATGTTTTCCTTAAGACTTTACTTTCTTCAATAGAAAAACCATCAGGAGCATCATAAAAAATTTCTGAAGAAAGCATATCGTCCAAGCCGTTGAAGCGTGGACGATCGCCAAGATTATAGGCTGCTTCTTGCTCAGAACCAAAATAGAAAAATCCCATGATGATATTTTGAAAGCTCTCCATCCCCACTCTAAATACCTGATCAGGTTTACTTTTTTCCAATAATTGATTCATATTGCGCATCGAATTTTGCAAAAGCTGAGGTACCTGCGCTGGTTTGGACCGGGAAACTGCCGTTAAATCAGGCATAACATCTTCAAGATAGGTCTTCTCGGGCTCTGAAAATATCGCATCAAACCCGATCCATCGCACACCATTTTTTTTTAAGTTAGCAAACGCCTGGGCATAGTAGCGACGAGAAATCGGCCAACGACCAAACTTAGCCAAGGACTTTTCATCGATCGCAAGGACTCCGATTTTATCTGAAGGCGCTTCTTTTCCCCGCAATTTGAACTTAACGTCGAGCAACTTACTTTCCAAGAGGTAGACTAGATCAACGGATGATTCAAAGCGGAAGTACTTATAGTGAGAAACTAGAATACTAAAAGTACCTGCAACGATGCTGCCGCAAATCACAATAACCAATAGATTTTTTCGCAAAAATTGCGAAATCACACTCGATTTCTTCGCCATATTCATTCTCCAAGCTCTAGCTACGATGGCTTGATCGGTTGCGCCAGCCGATTGGATAAGTAAAAATGGAAGAAGACATAAGAGGTTGACAAGCATGGATCATAAATACCAAACTTCACCCGACAATTTGGGCAATCCTCCAACACTTGAGGAATATTCCAAGCATCACCGCATCCACATCGATGATGTCTGGCGACTCATTGAAGATGGAGCTTTGCTTGCAAGGCGAATTGATGATCAGATATATATCCTGGAAAATCGAACCCAGCTCACCAACTTACTACCGAATAAGGCTGGTTTGCCCGTTAAGAAACTCGCAAAAAGCACAATATTTTCTACTGATTCCCAGAATCTGGAAAAAAGCCTCCAGCACTATTTAAGTCTCAATCAAGCCACCCTTGATCACATCAGCAAGCTTAACCAGGAGGTCATTCAATCAAAGGATGAATTACTAGAGGAAAAGCGCCAGCAAATTCAAAACCTCAGCACCGAAATGCAACGACAAGAAAAAGTGATTCGTAGCTTACGGCAGCAAATTGAAGATTTGGAAATTCTTACCAAAACCCTAGGTGATCGAGCTATCCAGGAAAAACACCAAAACGATGTCATCACTTGAAATTTACTTCGACCTTCTCTAAGGAAAGGCTGACCATCACATGATCTTTCGATGGATTTCACTCATCCTACTAGCTTACACTTTATCGCCTGACGCCTATGCACAGGAACTGCCGGAGCATTTTTATCCAGTCAGGCCAAATGCTATGGGAGGTGCCTTTACCGCTATAGCAAACGATGAAAACGCTATCTGGACAAATCCAGCTGGTGTTGCCCGTATCCGCAAAGCAAGATCCCGGAGTTCCTTACATATTATTAAAGTGCCAAACATCGTTCTCGGCGCCAATACCAAAAGCAAGGAGTTTATTCAGGGCGTCGCTGGCGGCGGCAATTCCTCTAACATCGATATGGTGGTTGATCAGGCGGAAGAGCTGGGTGACAAACCCTTTTGGTCAGCTTTTGGCCTGGCTCCCATGGTGATGTTTGACTTAGGCGAGTTGCCCTCGGCTTTGTCCATTTATACCAATACCACCCTGAAGTCTGTGATCGATAACGATGATCGTAACATTGCGCGAACTGAAGCCATTTCCGATGTCGGTGGACTCTACAACTTCACCTTTACCAGTAGTTCCAACCAATTTAATTTTGGCGTTAATTTACGATATCTCGCCCGCTACGCGTATGAAGACAATATTCCCATCGAGGAGTTTACCCATCCAACTTTGATTCAGACCCGAATCAAGAGTGGCTCCAATAAAACGATGGCCTTCGCCGTCGATGCCGGCATGATGTATACTTTTTCCGATTTCTGGTTTCCAACATTTGGTTTGAGTATTTTCAACATTCCCACTGGTTGTCAAAAAAATTATCTTAATCCCTTCTCCAAAGTGCGGGAAACTGTTTGCGGCACCAAATTTACCGGTGACATTGATAATGCCGATGCCTTGTCGATACTCGACCCTACTAATATGCGCGTCGGCTTTTCGATGACACCGCGCCTCGGTCAAAAGTTTGCTGCTCGTATATCCTTGGAGCTGCAGCACCTAGGTGTTGCAAGTGGTGGAAATCATTATGGGCTAACCGAAGTACCCATACAAAAGCTGTTCCATGCCGGAGCCGAGTTTTTTATTGGTAACCCCTTGTTACCCTCACCTTTTTCCTTTTCAATCGGACTGAGCCAAGGCTATTACACCATGGGTGTTTCACTTCGCCTTGCTTACCTATCACTGGACTTCGCCACTTTTGGCCGCGATATCTCGACCGACGATAAGCCTTTTGAAGATCGGCGTATTTTGGGAGGTCTTTCCATTGATTTCTAGTCCCAGCCCCTCCATTTTGGCCATTTTCCATTGGGCAAAAGATCGGCTTTGTGATAAGGATAAGGGAGTTGGAAATCTACTTTAGCTTCAGTCCGTTGCTGCTGATTATTCCAACTTTGGATATCACAACCGACGTTTTGCAGATGGGGTAACATGACTGTTATGAGAAGCTACGTACGAGAGGGAATCTCCAGTCTATCGATTTTAACCCTCATGGGCATGTTGGGCTGCGCTACTACTCCGAGTCAGCCAGGACCAAAAAAGCCAATTGCCAAAGAATTTCAACAAACTCGTCAGTCAGCTCGGGTTATCGCCAAACCGGGAAGCAAAGACGAAACGAGTACAGGACAAGCTCAAGACTCATGGGAACAACGCTATATCAGGACGGTTCAGCCGAACTACCAGGTCAATGAACAAGATCTCATTTTGGTCCAGGGCCTCAATAGCCAATCACAACCCTTAGAAGAGGCCATTGCTGTCATCGTCGTTTTACGCAGCGTTGGAGTTGAAACCAATCAAGAAAAAGAAGATCCTGGATTTGTTGCCCGCGACCTGTCAGCTCCGACAGAAGCAGAAGAGGAAGCTGAAACGCCAGTCCTGAGCTTGCAAGATGAAGCCAAAAAATTGGGTCTACCTTTCTCTATTTGGAATACCCTTGCGCAAAATCCCTTCCTCCAGCTACCCATCGTCTATCGCTATGCTGAACAAGCTCTGCAAAGGCTTGGATCGGCGCCGCGAGATCTGGAATTGTTAACTCGCCTCATCAAGCACCGAGCCAATACTTGGGCCAGCCTCTTACCTAGTGAAAACGATTCCCAAGCTGTATCCCAGACACCAGAAACGGCTGATCCGGTGATTGGTCAAATGCAAGTTGAGCCACCGAAAGTCGGTAAATACAGTCTAGCTGATTTGAATCGCGGGGATGCCCTTCTGCGCCAGGCTCAAAGGTTTGCTGAGCGTGGTGACTTTAAGCAGGCCATCCAGTATGCCAATAGAATCGCAAAAAAAGATCCCCTTTATCCCGCAGCCAGCGAAAAGATTAAGACGTTCAGTAATCAGGCCGTTCAAGATTTACGTCAAAAAGCCGCCCAAGCCTTTCAAAGTGCTCTGCCAGTGAACGACCGTGAAACCCGGGTTGCGTATCTGGAGCAAGCCAGGCAGTATCTGGTGCAAGCACTGGAGGAGTTTCCGGAAGCAGATCACCTCGGCACAGTGCGCGAAAATCTCGCGGTGATTTCTCAGGACTTGGACACACTTACCGGACAAGCCCGCTAGCAATTGCCGCGATAACACGCGGCATTAGTAGCGAGAACTTTGTAAAAAGTTCCAGTTTTCCAGGTAAGGAACCCATGATTCAGATTCAAGAGCTCACCAAACGCTTTGGTGACAAAGTCCTGTTTGATCTCATCAACTATCAATTTCCCACCGGTGAACGTATCGCTCTTGTGGGCGCAAACGGCGCCGGTAAAACCACGCTGCTCAATATCATTTGCCACCTAGAGGAAGCCGACTCCGGGCAAATCATAATCCCGCAGAATGTTTCCTTGGGTTATCTACCTCAGGAGCCAAACCCGAAGCCAGAGCCGACAGTACTGCAAGAATGCTTAGCTGGGGCAAAAGAATTGTTTGCCCTGCGCAAGAAATTGGAACAGTTAACCTCTCGCATGGCGAACGATCATGACCCTAAGCTGGTCAGTCAATACGAGGAGAGTGAGGCTAAGTTTCGCATTCAAGGTGGTTATGCAATTGAGGCTAAGGCTCACACCATTCTCGAAGGCTTAGGCTTTAGCCAGGAGAAATTAACTCAGGCTCCGACTGAACTGTCAGGTGGTTGGCGCATGCGGCTTGAGCTCGCAAAGCTTTTTTTGAGCCCCATCGATTTTCTGATTCTTGACGAGCCAACGAACCACCTCGACTTACCGACATTGGTTTGGGTGGAAAACTTCCTCAACCAATTCCGGGGAACCTTGTTATTTGTCTCCCACGATCGCGCTTTACTTAATCGCTTATCCACACAAACGTTGCATCTCTTTGGCGGCAAACTTACGGCATATCCTTGTGCTTTTGACCAGTTTTTAGAAGCCCGAGAAATGGAACGTGAGCAAGACCAAGCACGGCTCGACAATCTCGGCAAAAAGCGCGAACACCTGCAGCAGTTTGTAGATCGATTTGGTGCAAAGGCCACGAAAGCCAAGCAAGCCCAGTCAAAAGCCAAGTTAATCGCCAAACTTCGCGCTTTGGAAGACAATATCCAAATTGATCAGGACGCAGAACAAGTTGCTATCAAGCTACCAAGCCCACCGAAAAGTGCCCGCTTGGTTGCAGAGATGAAAGATCTTGCTATCGGCTATGATACTCCTTTGTTTCGCAAGCTCGATTTAACGATTGAACGGGGCCAGAGAATTGCAGTTATTGGTGCAAATGGTATCGGCAAATCGACACTTTTAAAAACTCTTGCCAGCCAAATAAAAGCATTGGCAGGAGAGGCTAAACTTGGCGCCAATGTTTCCCTCGCCTATTATTCCCAGAATCCCGAAGATTCCCTGACCATGGAGCAGGATGTTTTAAGCCAACTTCTGCAGTGCTCGGATAAAATCGGTGCACCTGCAGCTCGTAGTTTACTCGGCGCCTTCCTATTTCACGGTGATGATGTATTTAAAAAAGTGGAAGTCCTTTCAGGTGGCGAAAAAAGTCGCGTTGCTCTTGCAAAATTACTGATTCAAGAAGCGAACTTCCTATTGATGGACGAACCAACTAACCACTTGGATATGGCTTCTGTTGAAGCTTTAAGTGATGCCCTTTGTCAATATGAAGGTACTGTATTATTTGTCAGTCACGATCGTAACTTTATCAACGCTGTCTGCACTCATGTCTTTGTCATGTTGGCAGACGGAAGATCCATGTTGTTTAGCGGCCAATTGGAAGACTACGAACGCTTGGCAAAGCTGCAGAACTTTCCCAATCTTCTCTCTTTTGATCAGGTCCAGGGTTATGATGCGAATTCGCAGAGTGAAGGAACAAGCAACAATCAAAATTCAAGCCAGTCCCAACACCAGGAAGCGCGGCAACTCAAATCACGACGGCAAAGTTTGCAAAAGCAAATTATCAAATTGGAGCAATTGCAAGAAGAAACGGGTAGGGCTATAGCTCAGTTGGAAGTCAAAATGAGCGAGATTGCTGCGGACGATTATCAAAAAGCTTACACCATTCAATCGCAAGTAGACGAGCTGCAAACTAAACTTAGTTCGGCTGAGGATGAATGGATGAGCTGTTCACATGAGTTAGAAGAGGTGGAAGAAGCATTGGCGCAAATGGGGCGTTTGAATTGAACATGACACGTATTTGTCAGTACAGCTGAGGGCTCGTTTCGAGCCCACAAAACAAACTTTCCTGGAAACTGATCCTAGCCTTATATCTCCGCTTCAGCCTCAGCTTCCGGCTCATCGAGATCTGGCTCTGCGTCTTCGCTTTTATAAGAGCGAGATCTGGTGCAAGGAATCGGCTCACCAACTTTGATCTGACTTAGATCTGCCATGATCGATGCTGGGCTGACTTCCTTAAGGTAGCTCACCGCTTCCTCAGGCACTGAGAAAAAAGGATGCTCCTGATAAGCATAAGATTTTAAGAATTTCCGTGGATTTTCCATCATGCCACAAAATAAGAAGGGAAAACGCAAACGTTTACGCAGCTGCAAAAGCTCGGTCAGCACCGTACTGCAAACTTCTTTTTCATCCTGGAAGTCGACGATCAGATAATTAATCTCATGTGAGATCAACCAGTTATGAACACCAACAGCAAGTTCGGTACATGGCCGACATTCAGGACCGGTAGAGCAGATATCGACCCCATTTAAGATGACTGCACCATCGATGATTTCTGGGACGAAATCCATAAGCCAAATCTCCTGAAAAACGAAAATTTTCGAATGATAACGTCAATAGTGGAATAAAAAGCCATCCTATCTATACCATATTCTGTTTGAATGCAAGCTGATAAAAATACTATTGGGTCAGTCCACTGCGGTGAGGTGGCAGGAAAAAAGCTGGTGGTGATTCAACCAACGGGAGCAAATCTTACGCTTCTCTGCATGAAAGGTTTTTGAATTGATGATATTACGATATTTTCTTATTGTTTCAGCAAGTTCCATTCGAACCTGCTCAAATTTATGCCCCTGAATTTTCTGTTCAATAAGCCGCATTGGCACCTTTTCATCACCGAGTAGACGCAGCAAACGCGCATCACTTTGCTGATCGAAAGTTCCCGTTTCTACCAGCACTTGCATCTCGGGTTTCGCAACAATTTTGAAATCAACATCCCAATATGGCTTGCTTCTATCTGTCGGAGCAGGACCCTCACTCACCCGAATCAATAAGCGCCAAACAAAACCCGCTGCATCGGTGAGGGTTTGAAAATGATTTTCCTGCAGCCAGAGGCGAAACTCGGCCTCCGCCGCACTGAGACTGCTAATAACAGGCTTGCTTGGATACTTTTCCCAGGACGTGGTAAACATAATGCGTAGTCTCATTTAAGAAGAAATGGGTGTCATGATACATTTCAACAAAATATTCGCGCACTGCACACTGCTGTTTTTTGCCTGGCTGATGCCGGCCTGCGCATACCGGTTTACCAACGTCGCTTTAGCCCCTCCCCCCAACGTCAGAACGATTGCCATTGAAGCTGTTTATAATACCAGCCGGGAAGTCATCCCTCATGAATGGTTCTGGCAAGCTGTCCAAGCGGAATTTGCTCGTAACGGCAGAGTATGGTTGACCAGCCCGGAGCAAGCAGATGCATTGATGACCTTGCACATTACTCAAGCATCAGTTGCCCCATCCGGTACTCCGATTCCTGAAGCCATTAACCGCGATCCTCCTGTTAGCGATCGCGGTAGCTTAAGCCCTTTTAATTTTAAAAATTTACGCATCGCAGGCAGTTATACGACAACGGAAACTATTAATTTCCAAGTAGAGGTTACAGTTCATCATCTGCGACAACGCCGCATCATTCACCGCAGACTATATCAGTCTGGCGGAAGCTTTCGCAGTTTCCAGGCTAGTACGGTCAGCCAGATCAATAGTGGCTTTTTAATGTATCAGGAAGGCATGGAATCACGCTTTCGCCAATTATCAGAGCAGCTTTCCCGACGCATCGTTACAGACTTCTTCCTCGCGACATAAGCAGGAACTATCGTGAATCTGGACATGGTTTTCGCTCTTTACATAAATCCGCTGAGAAAGTGCATGACTAGATTCATTCAGAGCACCGTTTACCTGTAGCTTGCATCCTTCTTAATGCCTCAAGAACCATACAATCTTACGCACATTATCCGTATATTCCAAAGTTTTTCCTGTCTGGCTATGTTTTTGCAACAGTAAGTTCCGTCTATTAAGCCTATCTCACTTTGGGAGGTAATTTTATGAATCGTGACCAACGCAATAAAAGTTTAAATGAACTATTAAGAGGCGAGATCTCGGCTCAAGAAACCTATCAACAAGTTTTGGAAAAGGTTGATGAAGATCCCTTACAAGTGCAGGAATTAAGGAGAATCCATCAAGACCATACTGAAGCTGCGGAATTACTCCGCCGGGAAATTAGCAAAGAAGGTGGCTCCCCAGAAAACGAATCCGGTATGTGGGGTGGATTTGCCAAAGCTGTAACAGGAACAGCCAAAGTATTCGGTGATAAAGCTGCGCTGAAAGCACTAAAAGAAGGTGAAGAGCATGGTTTTAAAAGCTATCAGCGGGCACTAGAGGATGAAGGTCTGTCACAAGACGACAAGCAATTGATTTCTTCTCGCCTCATACCTTTACAACAGCAGCATATTCAAATCATCGACCGTTTTATGGAAGCAATATAATTTTTTAATTGTTTAACTTCGGCACGCCTTTGCGTGCCGATTCTAATTTTCCTCACGGCAATGACGAGCGCTTTTTAATCTCGCTAACAGCACTGAGATACTCAGCTGTTAATTCCCTTTCATTCACCCGGGCCAACTCTCGATTCCATAATACCCACTCACCATCGATCATCACATGGCTCACTTGCCGCGAGCCCATAGAATAGATCAGAGTTTCCAAAGGGCGGGTTGCCGGCAAACAACCCAAATCAAGTTGGTAGCAAACCAAATCGGCAAGATACCCTGGGCGAAGTTCACCGAGATTTGGCAAACCATAGCTTTTTGCTGCTTGGCTGGTGACTGCTTGTAAAAGACGGTTTGCGTGATAATACCGGCTATCTAATCCACGGTCTTTTAATAATAGACCATAGATTCTTAATTCCGCCAATAAGTCGGCCCCATCATTGGAAGCTGGACTGTCAGTTCCTAAACAAACAGGTATTCCTAGTGTCTCGATCGTTGCCAGATCGGGTAAACGCTCATATATCATCTCTGACACGGGGCATATAACAGCAGTTGATCCAGAATCACGTAATACGGCAAGCTCGTCTTCTTTTGCGCTTACTAAATGAACAAGCAAGCTCTGTGGCCCTAAAACCCCAGCTTGCTTAGCATAGGCAACAGGATTGATTTGGCAGCGCTTTTGCACGCGATCATATTCACCATCACTTTGTGATAAATGCATATGAAATGGGAGCTGATGATATCTCGCATATTCACCTAATTTTTGCAAAAGAGGTAGCGATACCGTATCAGTGGCATGCGCATACACCATAGGCATCACCCGTGAACTGTAATTCCAAGTTTCCAGCCATGACTTAGTCTTCTGCCAATAATCGAGACCGGCATCGACAGCGCCACCGAGATCAGCGATATGCTCACCAATAAAGCCTCTCATACCAAGCCGGTCACAGGCCTTGGCAACACCTGAGGCATAAAAATAAGCATCACCAACGCAGGTGACTCCCGAACGCAGTGTATCGACCAGGTAGGAATATGCTAAGGGCTCGATTAATTCAGCACTCAGAGCTTTTTCGGCTGGATAGAAAAAACGCTCAATCATCGTGCTCATGTCTTCAGCTGTAGAATGGGCGGCGGCATGCCCAAGACTACGAAAAAACCCCATAGAACTGTGTGTGTGAGCATTGATCATCCCGGGCGCAATCAAATAGCCCTGCATATCTACTTGAGAGAGCTGTGGATATTGGCCGACAAGATTTTCAGATGGGCCAATAGCTTCAATCTGACCAGATCGAATCATGATGGCACCAGAGCTAAGAGGCTCAGCGTGAGCACCTGGGATGACTAGAGCATTGGTCAACAAAAAGCCATTTTTGGAAACAGAGGGTTGCGTCATCATGAAATCCTCTCGACAAACCTTTTCACGAGCCGCTACATTCAACCTTTGAATTTGGCGGTTTTTAGGTCAACATGTTGCGTTGACTTGCTGTAGGATTCAAGATACCTCAATATTGCAACAGAGAGAACGATTAGGAGGCTAAACATGGCTTTTCAACTACCTGAACTACCTTACTCTATGGATGCACTAGGTCCGCACATCTCTGCGGAAACTCTGGAGTATCACTATGGCAAACATCACAATAAGTACGTGGAAACCCTCAATGACTTAGTCAAAGGCACACCACTTGCGGAAAAAAGCTTAGATGAGCTTGTCAAAACTACAGATGGCAAAATTTTCAACAACGCCGCTCAAGTCTGGAATCACACCTTTTATTGGAACTGCATGTCACCGAATGGCGGTGGTGAGCCAAAAGGTAAAATCGGCGACGAAATCAAAAAAGCATTCGGTTCTTTCCAAGCTTTTAAAGATGGTTTTTCCGAAGCTGCAGTTTCTCAGTTCGGCTCTGGCTGGGCATGGCTGGTGCAAAAAAGCGATGGTGGTCTAGCAATCGAAAAAACTTCTAATGCTGAAAATCCTATGACAAAAGGACAGAAGCCATTGTTAACCTGCGATGTATGGGAACATGCCTACTACATCGACTATCGCAATGCTCGCCCCAAATACGTGGAAGCCTTCTGGAATCTCGTAAACTGGGATTTTGTTGAGCAACAATTAAGCTAATCTAATTAGCGACGCATGATCGGGCTTCTTTGAAGTCCGATCGTGAACTTTCACGGCTTTATATATGTCAGATAAGCCCATCTTTTCCGAAGTTTTAACAAATCCTGATATTCCCCCGAGTTTTGCAGACCTTTTTGTTCTAAATCCAGCAGCTGTGCCGAGATCTTCTTTGTTTTGACGTACCAAAGGCCAACCGTTAGTACACAAGCCACGGTGAGGTACTTCAAATCATACGCAAGAGTAATCAGAGGAATAGCATGGAAAAGTATGCGAAGAATCGATTGCATAGAACCTCATTTTAATAAAAGCGCCTCACACTAGCTTATAGCTTTAACCGTGGCAATGGTTTTAAGCGAACAGGCAACGGGCAATCCTTGCCTTCAGAGCCAAAGTGCAACCAAAAATCCCAATTATGATTTCCTTTTGGTAATTGTGACGTTTCAAAGTAAAAACCGATCCGCTTATCATCAGAGAATCGACTAACTGGTCTTTTTATTTGCTGTTGAATCGGTTCCATATCGAGTAACAACTGCGGATAAAAGCCTAGATTCACTAAATACCGGGGTATAACAAAGCGCAAAGAAAAGTCGACATCATTCTTCGATCCGGTAATCGCATACCGGCAGAATTGTCCTTGGCAAAAATTTAACGCCGACTGTTGATCACTCTTGCCAAACTCCGTGATCTGACTTTGCTCAACTTTCCACACGATTTCGCCAGGACTTTGCCAGGTGTAATAGATGCCACTGCCGGCATTAAGATATTTCTGTGCTTCGACGGGTATATGCAAACTCATCGGCATAAAGAGTGCGTTGGCAAAAAATTGCACTTCGGGAGTCAATGACAACTCAATTTGAAAAGCAAGAATGTTCAAACGGAAACGTAATAAACCAACCAAACCCAAGGGACCATAGCGCAAATCAGAAATTTCGGCATGAATATCGTGCCCATCAAAGTTTAGGGTCAAAAACCGCCGAATATCGCCGCGGATCAATTGATCACTGTCTGTCGCAACCACGTGGAATTCATTGCCTGATTTCACTGCAATTTCACGAAACATGAGATGATTCTTCTTATCGTGGCGATAACGATACAAGTCAGAGAGCACCTCATTTTGATCATCATTATAGCTAACAGGTGACAAAAACTCGGGCATTGGTGTTTTTTCTTCACAAACCAATAGATAAGCTTTCCGTTGCAAATCAATGCGATCTTGAATAACGATACCTTCATTTGCTCCACAAGGTAGTCGGTACTGACCGGTATAAGTATGCTGTGAAAAATTCTCTGTGGAAAAGCTGATACGATCGGTGGGGGCTAGGGATTCATTTTGCCATGTATTTGACTCGGGAAAAAGCATGCGTCCTGAGCTATCATACGGATCGAACTGCAAGGCAATCGGTTGCCAATACCAGCCGGAATCATTATTTTGCAAGCTATAGAGCCGAACTTGCTCGCGTTTAAACTTATATTTACCTCGAAGAGGCAAACTCTCGATAAAAATCAAACCCGGACATGCAGACAAAACGCTGTTCCAGGTGAGTAGAATCATCATGAAAAAAAACTTGATTGGCAAAAGACTTTGCCTATGAAACCCGTTGGACATTGTGACGATCGCGCTCGCGCCGCCAGCTCTGATTTGCCAATCCGTATTCACAAAGTTGATCCACAAGATATATGGTTTGTGGGGTCGTCAGGTCGCGAAACCTAACTCCTTGCAGAAACGCTCGGCCATCAGCATAACCCCAGCGAACTTCAACACTCACTGTTTCCAAGCCTTTTTCCTGCAGCTTCTTTCTAAGGCTACCATCTTTGGAGTCCAAATTTAAGGTAAGAACTGAACCCTTAATCAATTGGCTTGGCAGGCGGATGCTGAGGCCGGTGTTTGAAAAGTTGACTAACGTTCCATGACCCATGCTAGTAACTAAGAGGATATTTTCTGGTAGGTCGACATTCCAGCGTCGTTCCAAGCGAGCATGATGGCGGCACGACTTATGTGCATAGTTAGCCTGCTCACGCAAGTCTGGATTTTTAAAGAACGGATCGTACTCCCAAGCTTCCACGGTTTCATTGTGGTGTTTGATCTCAATTTGTCGTTTATTCAAGCCTACTGAATATATCCCTAGGGGCTCGATCAACTCCTTGGTTGTACCACCCATCAACACAGAATGAGCCTCACAGCCACCTTCCAATCGCTTCGCAAAATTGACACCATTGCCTACAACAGTAAAATCTAAGCGGTTGCTCGTTCCCAAATTTCCTAGATAGACCGAAGAGGTATTGATGCCGATACGCAAGGGATAGACGGGTTCTTTTTTCTCAGATGCCGCAAGCATCTTCGGTACATTTTCTTTTTGGATCTGTATTGCGCATTCCAAAGCTTTTTCTGCATGGTCAAAGGTCGACTGATCCGTTTCCAATGAATAACCAAAAAAGCAGAGTAAACCATCGCCAAGATTTTTGTTAACGATGCCACCATAGTCGTGGACGGTCTTTGTAATATCAGAGAGCACGGCTTTCAAGGAGTCAAAGGCAATACGTGGCAGTTGGTTTTCAGCCAGCAAAGAAAAGCCGACGACATCGATAAACATGACAGTAACAACCCGCTCTCGCGCTTCAAAATTCAACCTACCAGGATATTTGGCAAGCTCTTCCAGGTCCGTCGGACGTATGGCCCCATCCAAAGCGTGGCGGATATATTGCGACTTCTTTTCAGCAACGCGAGATTTTTCGATAAAAATTGCGATCAAAGGCCCCAAGTATCCGGCAATCGGCAACATCAAAGGCATGAGAAGGTTGTGAAACGAAAACAGATACATGGCTGAGCCCACCCAGAAGGCGGCCCCGCCAATCAAGGCCAAAGCAAAGCCAATGGAGTTCACTTTGATGGCGACGCCAGCCCCAAGGAATGCGCCCATAATAACAAAGGCTGTCGTGTAGTTCACTGGCATCAACCAATCACGGTTTAGGATACTATTTAAAACCGCCAAGTGAGCATACCCTGCAGGCATGTGTCCAAAAGGCGTTAACTTGAAATCAGTGTTACCAGTATAGAAAGGTGGAATAATATAGACGAAGTCACCTGATTCAATCCGCTGCAAATTTTGGTCACGAAATCTGGGATCCATTAAAAACCGTAAGGCATCTGTGTGGCCTAGATAATAGCGAAAGGAATTAAAATTGATCGGAGCAGTACCATCTTCATAGGTGGGTACCCGCGTCTGATTTAGAAACAATTGCCCTTTATAAAATCGCGGAGCTGGATCTGTATATACCATCAAATGTGGGATAGCCTGAGTGTCGCTGACCCTCAAGAAGGGGATAAACCGGCTGTTGCCACCATATAAAATTTGTCCAACCCTGGCAAAGTACGGCCTTAGAATAGGGTCAGGTCCATAGATTTGTGGGCTTCTCGCTGGGGTCAAATTTAAACTTTTTGCTAAACTTTCTAAAGACACATCATAATTCAATGGCTTGCGGATATAGCGCGTTAAATCATAATTGGGATCTTGGATGGAAATTTTTTCTCTAAATGGGACTTCCTTAGGTGCAGCAAACGCTCCAACAATCACGGGTGACTTCACTTCGGCTAGCTGCTCAATGGCTCGCACCGACTCCTTTTCACGCCCAGGGGGGATATTGGCGATCGAAAACATTGCATCAATGATGATAGCGGCTGGTTGCTGCTGATCAACCCAGCGAATCAGCTCGGACCATTGCTCCATTGTTGGGTTGGCGCTTTTCAACCATGACACGGTACTGTCGTCGATTCCATACACTTTGATACGGGGATTCATTTTTGGAGAACGATCAAGGGCATCACGAACGCGGAAGTAAGCTGGCAACGTGACCTTATTTTCCAAATCATCTGCGATTTGGCTACCTTGCACTAAAAAAATGGTCAGAATCCAAACGGCTACAGCGCTTAACGCCCAACGACCGCTTACATTTGGCTTTTGTAACCAACGCGTTTTATTTTCCATGTTTGCTCTACTCCCCCCGCATTGGTATCGGTGATCATTAGACTAGCATGAGCAAAAAAATCCTCAGGACTTGATTTTTTGCACCCAGCTCGGCACTTTTCTCACTGATTTTTAAATGTTAAGATTCTAGTCTTAAAAAGGATAAGAAGCATATTGCACGCACTAGCGCCCATTCTGGCCACGGAGTACTTATGAGTCGCTCTCATTTGTTTGTGCTTTTCATGATAACCGTAACATCAGCACTGCCAGTACGTGCAGATCAACAGGAGAGCCTGAAAATCGGCGTATTGGGACAAGATACCCTCGATTTTTTTCCCAGACGGCAGCAGCCTGGTCGAAGCCACTTCGTTAGAGAGTTACTTTCCCCTCCTATGGTTATCATGAATGAAAAATGGAATTGGACTTGCACAATTTGTGACGACATACCAACGACCGAAAACGGTCAAGTGCGGGTCAATACAAAAGCCAAGTTTCCATTTATTACCGAATGGCGGTTAAAGCCGAATCTTAAATGGTCGGACGGCAAACCCATTACCGCTGATGATATCAAATTCACAATGAATTTACTGTTTCGTCAATCCAGAGAAGAAAATTCCCCTCACCTTCCATTATTTAAAGTAGATATTCACCCTAAAGACAAACTAAAATTTTATATCTCATTCAAAGAGCCCAGATATGATTACTTCCAAATTATGGCCCTTTCCCTGCTACCAGCTCATAAACAAGATGATATTGAAAAAATCACCAACATGCTGGACAGCACAAAAGACCTAAATCAGATCTCAAAACTATTGGAATCAGAGGGTCTATATTACGGTCCTTATTTCGTAAAAAACTTGAATGCTTCAGAAATTCACTTACAACGCAACCTGCATTATTCCGATGATCCTGATGGCTATGAGGAAATTAAAATCATATACAAGAAGAGTCGTAGCTTGCTTGAAAACGAACTGAAGGTCGGGCGAATCGACATGGTCGCAGAAGGCAACTTTTCTACTGATCAAGCGATAAATTTGGCGGAAAAACATTCGTTTGTTGCTACAAATTTTCGTATTATCAGCTCACCAAGCAGCTATCTTGATCAACTCATCGTCAATATGAGAAATCCATATTTATCCGATATCAACATGCGCAAAGCTTTACTTATCGCGATTGATCGCGACAAACTTCTTCAAGGGGTTTACCACGGTCATGGTAGAGCTGCTTATGACTTATTACCGACTATTGGCAAAGAGTCCAGCTTACGTATGTTCCCTTTTAACCCAGATCATGCACGTAGCCTCTTGGACAATCTTGGCTGGGAGCAAACTGAAAGCGGGATTCGTTATCGCCATGGCCAACCACTACAGATAGAAATCGTTGCCAAACAAGTTGCAAATGATAAAGAAACCGCCCAATTTATACAGGAAGACTGGAAGGCGATTGGGATTGATGTTCGCTTAAACTTTTTTGAGCCACGTGAATATGCTGAAAGAATACTAAAACCAAAAAGGTTTCGCGATGTCGCACTCGTAAGCATCTCTCATATGCCCCACACTTATTGGTTTGGACGCTTCCACAGTCAGAGTATTCCTGAAGAAGGCAACTTTTTTGAAGGGATGAACTTTGGCAATTGGCAAAACAAAACGATCGACCAACTCTTAGGATCATATCAAAAAACCTATGATCTCTTTGCAATGTGGCAAACAAGTAATCGCATCCAGGCAGAAATATATAAGCATCTGCCAATCTTCCCGCTTGTATTCCAACCCAAACTGATGTTGGTTCGTGACACCATCGGCAATGTGCGCTTATCGGGACATCATTTCCATTCCAGTCTTTATTCCGCTGAATGGACAAATATGAAAAAAGAGGCTGAAATGTTTTGAAGTCTGTCAAATAATTTGACAGTTTGCGTTCCCACACTCCTATTATATCTCATTATTTTCAATAAGTTATGAAACACGACGCACAAGCTGGAAACGGCACATGACTTGCACAGGTGTTCCCGGTGTGGTTGTTGGTACTCGCCTCAAAAAATTGAACTCTTCTTCATATGGACTGGAATTGTTATGGTACAAAAATTTCACTACCTTGCAGCTCTGACTGTGTTGCTCTTAGGTTGCAGCAACTTTACAGTCAAAGTTGATCCAAAAAGTAAGCCTAAGTCTGATAACGCTAACCAAATCAATGATCCACAAAAGATCGCAGATGACGACAAATCGCTTAGCTTAGCTGATATTGAGTCCTATTTAAAGGAAATGGACACCGTCAAACAAGTTGACGCTGGGATCATGACTCAACAGCTCCAGCAAGGATTCCGCCAGGAGTTTCGTCATGCACTTCGAGAAATACGCAGCGGTTTGATTCGCAATGCCGATGTGAAGCAAAATTATTCCAAGTCTGTTTTTAAAGAACTGGACAATAATTTTTGCCGCGAATTCAAAGTTGAAGATTTTGCTTACTTTGACGGTTTCCATGTACTAGGCGCCTTGTTAAAGTCAGCGGTATTAACCAATATCGACCCAATCAGTGCGGCGAAATTGAATCCGGGCTTACCAAGTCAGCTTGATGAAGTCACGGTCATAATTCTGACGGAACTTGGTGTAAGTGCTCGCGGACAAACAGTTGTCGAAGAATCAGGAGATCGACTGATCACCCGTTCAGAAATTGTTTGGCAGCTTATCAATGAAGTCGGAGAAGAAGATTTCGCCGAAGAAGATCAATATGGCATCCGTCTTTCATTGACAAGGGAAGAAGGCAATAACGACGATCATGCCCTTTCACTACGCCTTGAAGTTGCCAAAGGTTTATTTGAAAATACCTATCAAATTGATCATGACATGTATTTTCTTGAGCTAATAACCAAACAGTCTCGCAATGAGTGGGGTGGTTTAAGCTTGTCACTTCATGCACGCTCAGGTTACGGCGCCTCAGGGTTCGAAGAATTCAATTATAATCGCCTCCTCGTATTTACCCAAGAAAGTCCGGACCTCGATATATTCCGCTTTGAAGATATCACGCGCTATCAAATGTCTGGAGAAGCCAAGAAAACTGCTGTGATTGATTTTGGTTTATTCATGGCTTGTGCTCAAGAAAAATTAGAGGACTTAGAGGAAACCCCGGATACCGATCAAGACTATGATGACGGAGATAATAGCAACGGCGGTGATAACGGCGACGGCGGTGATAACGGCGACGGCGGTGATAACGGCG